>CAVRYE010000009.1:0-594779 GCA_963725355.1 uncultured Acidimicrobiaceae bacterium | reverse complement strand
CTGGCGTCGCCGACGTCGTCGTCACCAACGAGACCGGCTCGTCTTCAACGAGCTCGGCCGACCACTTCAGCTATGAGGCCCTCCCGAGCGTCACCGGGATCAGCCCGGCCGCGGGCACCACCAACGGCGGCGACGTCGTCACCATCACAGGCACCGGCTTTGTCGTCGGTTCGACGACGGTCGCCTTCGGCGCCGGCGCCGGGACCTCGGTCAGCTGCACCTCGACGACCTCGTGCAGCGCCACCTCACCGGCTGGGTCCGCCGGTGTCGTCGACCTCACCGTCACGACCGCCGGAGGCACGAGCACAATCAGCTCGGCCGACCACTTCACCTATGACGCCACCCCGAGCGTCACCGCCGTCAGCCCGGCGGCCGGGCCGATCGCCGGAGGGACCGTCGTCACCGTCACCGGCACCGGCTTTGCGGACTCGATCGCGACCACAGGGGTCACCTTCGCCGGCAACAACGCCACCAGCTACACGATCAACTCCGACACTTCCATAACCGCCACCTCGCCGGCTCACGCGGCTGGCGTCGCCGACGTCGTCGTCACCAACGAGACCGGCTCGTCTTCAACGAGTCTCGGCCGACCACTTCAGCTATGAGGCCCTCCCGAGCGTCACCGGGATCAGCCCGGCCGCGGGCACCACCAACGGCGGCGACGTCGTCACCATCACAGGCACAGGCTTTGTCGTCGGTTCGACGACGGTCGCCTTCGGCGCCGGCGCCGGGACCTCGGTCAGCTGCACCTCGACGACCTCGTGCAGCGCCACCTCACCGGCTGGGTCCGCCGGTGTCGTCGACCTCACCGTCACGACCGCCGGAGGCACGAGCACAATCAGCTCGGCCGACCACTTCACCTATGACGCCACCCCGAGCGTCACCGCCGTCAGCCCGAACGCCGGGCCGATCGCCGGAGGGACCGTCGTCACCGTCTCAGGCACCGGCTTTGCGGACTCGATCGCGACCACAGGGGTCACCTTCGCCGGCAACAACGCCACCAGCTACACGATCAACTCCGACACTTCCATAACCGCCACCTCGCCGGCTCACGCGGCTGGCGTCGCCGACGTCGTCGTCACCAACGAGACCGGCTCGTCTTCGACGAGCTCGGCCGACCACTTCAGCTATGAGGCCCTCCCGAGCGTCACCGGGATCAGCCCGGCCGCGGGCACCACCAACGGCGGCGACGTCGTCACCATCACAGGCACAGGCTTTGTCGTCGGTTCGACGACGGTCGCCTTCGGCGCCGGCGCCGGGACCTCGGTCACCTGTACCTCGACGACCTCGTGCAGCGCCACCTCACCGGCTGGGTCCGCCGGTGTCGTCGACCTCACCGTCACGACCGCCGGAGGCACGAGCACAATCAGCTCGGCCGACCACTTCACCTATGACGCCACCCCGAGCGTCACCGCCGTCAGCCCGAACGCCGGGCCGATCGCCGGAGGGACCGTCGTCACCGTCTCAGGCACCGGCTTTGCGGACTCGATCGCGACCACAGGGGTCACCTTCGCCGGCAACAACGCCACCAGCTACACGATCAACTCCGACACTTCCATAACCGCCACCTCGCCGGCTCACGCGGCTGGCGTCGCCGACGTCGTCGTCACCAACGAGACCGGCTCGTCTTCGACGAGCTCGGCCGACCACTTCAGCTATGAGGCCCTCCCGAGCGTCACCGCGATCAGCCCGGCCGCGGGCACCACCAACGGCGGCGACGTCGTCACCATCACAGGCACAGGCTTTGTCGTCGGTTCGACGACGGTCGCCTTCGGCGCCGGCGCCGGGACCTCGGTCACCTGTGCCTCGACGACCTCGTGCAGCGCCACCTCACCGGCTGGGTCCGCCGGTGTCGTCGACCTCACCGTCACGACCGCCGGAGGCACGAGCACAATCAGCTCGGCCGACCACTTCACCTATGACGCCACCCCGAGCGTCACCGCCGTCAGCCCGGCGGCCGGGCCGATCGCCGGAGGGACCGTCGTCACCGTCTCAGGCACCGGCTTTGCGGACTCGATCGCGACCACAGGGGTCCGCTTCGCCGGCAACAACGCCACCAGCTACACGATCAACTCCGACACTTCCATAACCGCCACCTCGCCGGCTCACGCGGCTGGCGTCGCCGACGTCGTCGTCACCAACGAGACCGGCTCGTCTTCAACGAGCTCGGCCGACCACTTCAGCTATGAGGCCCTCCCGAGCGTCACCGGGATCAGCCCGGCCGCGGGCACCACCAACGGCGGCGACGTCGTCACCATCACAGGCACCGGCTTTGTCGTCGGTTCGACGACGGTCGCCTTCGGCGCCGGCGCCGGGACCTCGGTCAGCTGCACCTCGACGACCTCGTGCAGCGCCACCTCACCGGCTGGGTCCGCCGGTGTCGTCGACCTCACCGTCACGACCGCCGGAGGCACGAGCACAATCAGCTCGGCCGACCACTTCACCTATGACGCCACCCCGAGCGTCACCGCCGTCAGCCCGGACGCCGGGCCGATCGCCGGAGGGACCGTCGTCACCGTCTCAGGCACCGGCTTTGCGGACTCGATCGCGACCACAGGGGTCACCTTCGCCGGCAACAACGCCACCAGCTACACGATCAACTCCGACACTTCCATAACCGCCACCTCGCCGGCTCACGCGGCTGGCGTCGCCGACGTCGTCGTCACCAACGAGACGGGCTCGTCTTCAACGAGCTCGGCCGACCACTTCAGCTATGAGGCCCTCCCGAGCGTCACCGGGATCAGCCCGGCCGCGGGCACCACCAACGGCGGCGACGTCGTCACCATCACAGGCACCGGCTTTGTCGTCGGTTCGACGACGGTCGCCTTCGGCGCCGGCGCCGGGACCTCGGTCAGCTGTACCTCGACGACCTCGTGCAGCGCCACCTCACCGGCTGGGTCCGCCGGTGTCGTCGACCTCACCGTCACGACCGCCGGAGGCACGAGCACAATCAGCTCGGCCGACCACTTCACCTATGACGCCACCCCGAGCGTCACCGCCGTCAGCCCGGCGGCCGGGCCGATCGCCGGAGGGACCGTCGTCACCGTCTCAGGCACCGGCTTTGCGGACTCGATCGCGACCACAGGGGTCCCCTTCGCCGGCAACAACGCCACCAGCTACACGATCAACTCCGACACTTCCATAACCGCCACCTCGCCGGCTCACGCGGCTGGCGTCGCCGACGTCGTCGTCACCAACGAGACCGGCTCGTCTTCAACGAGCTCGGCCGACCACTTCAGCTATGAGGCCCTCCCGAGCGTCACCGGGATCAGCCCGGCCGCGGGCACCACCAACGGCGGCGACGTCGTCACCATCACAGGCACAGGCTTTGTCGTCGGTTCGACGACGGTCGCCTTCGGCGCCGGCGCCGGGACCTCGGTCAGCTGTGCCTCGACGACCTCGTGCAGCGCCACCTCACCGGCTGGGTCCGCCGGTGTCGTCGACCTCACCGTCACGACCGCCGGAGGCACGAGCACAATCAGCTCGGCCGACCACTTCACCTATGACGCCACCCCGAGCGTCACCGCCGTCAGCCCGGCGGCCGGGCCGATCGCCGGAGGGACCGTCGTCACCGTCTCAGGCACCGGCTTTGCGGACTCGATCGCGACCACAGGGGTCCGCTTCGCCGGCAACAACGCCACCAGCTACACGATCAACTCCGACACTTCCATAACCGCCACCTCGCCGGCTCACGCGGCTGGCGTCGCCGACGTCGTCGTCACCAACGAGACCGGCTCGTCTTCAACGAGCTCGGCCGACCACTTCAGCTATGAGGCCCTCCCGAGCGTCACCGGGATCAGCCCGGCCGCGGGCACCACCAACGGCGGCGACGTCGTCACCATCACAGGCACAGGCTTTGTCGTCGGTTCGACGACGGTCGCCTTCGGCGCCGGCGCCGGGACCTCGGTCACCTGCACCTCGACGACCTCGTGCAGCGCCACCTCACCGGCTGGGTCCGCCGGTGTCGTCGACCTCACCGTCACGACCGCCGGAGGCACGAGCACAATCAGCTCGGCCGACCACTTCACCTATGACGCCACCCCGAGCGTCACCGCCGTCAGCCCGAACGCCGGGCCGATCGCCGGAGGGACCGTCGTCACCGTCTCAGGCACCGGCTTTGCGGACTCGATCGCGACCACAGGGGTCACCTTCGCCGGCAACAACGCCACCAGCTACACGATCAACTCCGACACTTCCATAACCGCCACCTCGCCGGCTCACGCGGCTGGCGTCGCCGACGTCGTCGTCACCAACGAGACCGGCTCGTCTTCAACGAGCTCGGCCGACCACTTCAGCTATGAGGCCCTCCCGAGCGTCACCGGGATCAGCCCGGCCGCGGGCACCACCAACGGCGGCGACGTCGTCACCATCACAGGCACAGGCTTTGTCGTCGGTTCGACGACGGTCGCCTTCGGCGCCGGCGCCGGGACCTCGGTCAGCTGTGCCTCGACGACCTCGTGCAGCGCCACCTCACCGGCTGGGTCCGCCGGTGTCGTCGACCTCACCGTCACGACCGCCGGAGGCACGAGCACAATCAGCTCGGCCGACCACTTCACCTATGACGCCACCCCGAGCGTCACCGCCGTCAGCCCGAACGCCGGGCCGATCGCCGGAGGGACCGTCGTCACCATCTCAGGCACCGGCTTTGCGGACTCGATCGCGACCACAGGGGTCCGCTTCGCCGGCAACAACGCCACCAGCTACACGATCAACTCCGACACTTCCATAACCGCCACCTCGCCGGCTCACGCGGCTGGCGTCGCCGACGTCGTCGTCACCAACGAGACCGGCTCGTCTTCGACGGTCTCTGCCGACCACTTCACCTATGACGCCACTCCGAGCGTGACAGCGGTCACCCCGGCGGCCGGGCCGATCGCCGGTGCCACGGTCGTCACCATCACAGGCACCGGCTTTGTCGTCGGTTCGACGACGGTCGCCTTCGGCGCCGGCGCCGGGACCTCGGTCAGCTGCACCTCGACGACCTCGTGCAGCGCCACCTCACCGGCTGGGTCCGCCGGAGTCGTCGACCTCACCGTCACGACCGCCGGAGGCACGAGTGCCACCGGCTCGGCCGACCACTTCACCTATGACGCCACCCCGAGCGTCACCGCGGTCAGCCCGGCGGCCGGGCCGATCGCCGGAGGGACCGTCGTCACCGTCTCAGGCACCGGCTTTGCGGACTCGATCGCGACCACGGGGGTCCGCTTCGCCGGCAACAACGCCACCAGCTACACGATCAACTCCGACACTTCCATAACCGCCACCTCGCCGGCTCACGCGGCTGGCGTCGCCGACGTCGTCGTCACCAACGAGACCGGCTCGTCTTCAACGAGTCTCTGCCGACCACTTCAGCTATGAGGCCCTCCCGAGCGTCACCGGGATCAGCCCGGCCGCGGGCACCACCAACGGCGGCGACGTCGTCACCATCACAGGCACCGGCTTTGTCGTCGGTTCGACGACGGTCGCCTTCGGCGCCGGCGCCGGGACCTCGGTCAGCTGCACCTCGACGACCTCGTGCAGCGCCACCTCACCGGCTGGGTCCGCCGGTGTCGTCGACCTCACCGTCACGACCGCCGGAGGCACGAGCACAATCAGCTCGGCCGACCACTTCACCTATGACGCCACCCCGAGCGTCACCGCCGTCAGCCCGAACGCCGGGCCGATCGCCGGAGGGACCGTCGTCACCGTCTCAGGCACCGGCTTTGCGGACTCGATCGCGACCACAGGGGTCACCTTCGCCGGCAACAACGCCACCAGCTACACGATCAACTCCGACACTTCCATAACCGCCACCTCGCCGGCTCACGCGGCTGGCGTCGCCGACGTCGTCGTCACCAACGAGACCGGCTCGTCTTCAACGAGCTCGGCCGACCACTTCAGCTATGAGGCCCTCCCGAGCGTCACCGGGATCAGCCCGGCCGCGGGCACCACCAACGGCGGCGACGTCGTCACCATCACAGGCACCGGCTTTGTCGTCGGTTCGACGACGGTCGCCTTCGGCGCCGGCGCCGGGACCTCGGTCAGCTGCACCTCGACGACCTCGTGCAGCGCCACCTCACCGGCTGGGTCCGCCGGTGTCGTCGACCTCACCGTCACGACCGCCGGAGGCACGAGCACAATCAGCTCGGCCGACCACTTCACCTATGACGCCACCCCGAGCGTCACCGCCGTCAGCCCGAACGGCCGGGCCGATCGCCGGAGGGACCGTCGTCACCGTCTCAGGCACCGGCTTTGCGGACTCGATCGCGACCACAGGGGTCACCTTCGCCGGCAACAACGCCACCAGCTACACGATCAACTCCGACACTTCCATAACCGCCACCTCGCCGGCTCACGCGGCTGGCGTCGCCGACGTCGTCGTCACCAACGAGACCGGCTCGTCTTCAACGAGCTCGGCCGACCACTTCAGCTATGAGGCCCTCCCGAGCGTCACCGGGATCAGCCCGGCCGCGGGCACCACCAACGGCGGCGACGTCGTCACCATCACAGGCACCGGCTTTGTCGTCGGTTCGACGACGGTCGCCTTCGGCGCCGGCGCCGGGACCTCGGTCAGCTGTGCCTCGACGACCTCGTGCAGCGCCACCTCACCGGCTGGGTCCGCCGGTGTCGTCGACCTCACCGTCACGACCGCCGGAGGCACGAGCACAATCAGCTCGGCCGACCACTTCACCTATGACGCCACCCCGAGCGTCACCGCCGTCAGCCCGGCGGCCGGGCCGATCGCCGGAGGGACCGTCGTCACCGTCACCGGCACCGGCTTTGCGGACTCGATCGCGACCACAGGGGTCACCTTCGCCGGCAACAACGCCACCAGCTACACGATCAACTCCGACACTTCCATAACCGCCACCTCGCCGGCTCACGCGGCTGGCGTCGCCGACGTCGTCGTCACCAACGAGACCGGCTCGTCTTCAACGAGCTCGGCCGACCACTTCAGCTATGAGGCCGTCCCGAGCGTCACCGGGATCAGCCCGGCCGCGGGCACCACCAACGGCGGCGACGTCGTCACCATCACAGGCACAGGCTTTGTCGTCGGTTCGACGACGGTCGCCTTCGGCGCCGGCGCCGGGACCTCGGTCACCTGCACCTCGACGACCTCGTGCAGCGCCACCTCACCGGCTGGGTCCGCCGGTGTCGTCGACCTCACCGTCACGACCGCCGGAGGCACGAGCACAATCAGCTCGGCCGACCACTTCACCTATGACGCCACCCCGAGCGTCACCGCCGTCAGCCCGGCGGCCGGGCCGATCGCCGGAGGGACCGTCGTCACCGTCTCAGGCACCGGCTTTGCGGACTCGATCGCGACCACAGGGGTCACCTTCGCCGGCAACAACGCCACCAGCTACACGATCAACTCCGACACTTCCATAACCGCCACCTCGCCGGCTCACGCGGCTGGCGTCGCCGACGTCGTCGTCACCAACGAGACGGGCTCGTCTTCAACGAGCTCGGCCGACCACTTCAGCTATGAGGCCGTCCCGAGCGTCACCGGGATCAGCCCGGCCGCGGGCACCACCAACGGCGGCGACGTCGTCACCATCTCAGGCACCGGCTTTGTCGTCGGTTCGACGACGGTCGCCTTCGGCGCCAGTGCCGGGACCTCGGTCACCTGTGCCTCGACGACCTCGTGCAGCGCCACCTCACCGGCTGGGTCCGCCGGAGTCGTCGACCTCACCGTCACGACCGCCGGAGGCACGAGCACAATCAGCTCGGCCGACCACTTCACCTATGACGCCACCCCGAGCGTCACCGCCGTCAGCCCGGCGGCCGGGCCGATCGCCGGAGGGACCGTCGTCACCATCACCGGCAGCAACTTCACCGGTGCGAGCGTGGTCGACTTCGGGTCCAACCCAGCCACGGCCTACACGGTCAACTCGGCCACCCAGATCACCGCCACCTCTCCGGCCGGGTCCGCCTCCATGGTCGATATCACCGTCACCACCCCGTCCGGCACGAGTGCGACCAGCTCGGCCGACCAATATACCTACGAGGGCGGCCCAAGCCTCACCGCTTTGAGCCCGGTCGCCGGCCCACCGTCAGGTGGCACCACGGTGACGATCACGGGCAGCAACTTCACCGGTGCCAGCGCGGTCGACTTCGGGCCCAGCCCAGCCTCGGCCTACACGGTCAACTCGGCCACCCAGATCACCGCCACCTCTCCGACGGAGTCGGCCTCCACGGTCCATGTTGTGATCACCACCCCGGTGGGGACGAGCGCGCTTGGCGTGGCCGACGAGTTCAGCTTCGAGTCGGTGCCGACGGTCACCACCGTCACACCGGCCGCGGGTCCTCTTACGGGCGGCACCTCGGTAACCATCACCGGCACCGCTTTCACAGGTGTCACCGGTGTCGATTTCGGGTCCGTGCCGGCAACCAGCTACTCGGTCACATCCAGCACCGAGATCGCGGCGACTGCACCGGCGGGCGCCTCGGGCACCGCCGACGTCGAGGTAACCAACTCCGCCGGGACGAGTGCCACCTCTCGGGCCGACCAGTTCAACTACGAGTCGACGCCCACGATCAGCGCCGTGAGCCCGTTGGTGGGCCCGCCCTCCGGCGGCACCTCGGTCACCATCACCGGCACCGAGTTCACCGGAGCCACAGCGGTCGACTTCGGTTCTGTCTCGGCGACGAGCTACGTCGTCGACTCCGCCACGACGATGGTCGTCACCTCCCCGCCTTCCTCGGCGGGTCCGGTCGACGTCGCGGTCACCAACGCCGTTGCGACCAGCACCGCCAGTGTCAGCGACGAGTTCACCTACGAGCTGGCGCCGATCGTCACCGCGTTCGAGCCCGATAGCCGGCCTGGCTGGAGGCGGAACGAGCGTGACGATCACCGGTGACAACTTCACCGGGACGAGCGCGGTCGACTTCGGCACCACCGGGGCCTCGGCCTACAGCGTCGACGGGCCTACCCAGATCACCGTCACCTCACCGCCCGCGGTCGCCTCCACGGTCGACATCACCGTCACCAACCCCGTAGGCACGAGCGCGACGAGCGCGGCCGACCAGTTCACCTACCAGCTGATACCGACCCTCACCGCTATCGCCACCACGCCCTCGTCATCTGAGGTATTTGGAAGCCCGCTCACCATGACCGCCACGGTCAGCGCCGGCGCGACCGGCAGCGTGGACTTCGAGTACTCGAGCGACGGCACCACCTACACAGCCGTGCCGGGCTGTGTGCCAAAGACCATCTCGGGCACGACCGCCACCTGTACCACGACGAGTTTGCCGGGCGGCACGGAGTATCTCGAGGCGGTCTATATGGGCGATGCCAGCTACGCCACCTCCACGAGCGCCCCATCTGGTTTTGCGGTGAGCGCGGCCGCGCAGACGATCACGTTCACCTCGCGGCCGCCCGCGGTGCCCACGGTGGGCGGCACCTACACACTCGGCGCCACTGCACCGGGCGGGTCGGTGAGCTTCAGTCTCGACGCGGCGTCCTCTGGTTGCTCGCTTTCAGGCGCGATCGTGACCTTCACCGGCGTCGGCACCTGCGTCATCGACGCAAGCTCCCCGGCCGGCAACGACTACCTCGCCGCCGCGGGCACTCAGAGCATCGTGATCAGCCAGTCCCCACCGGGACCGGGGCTCGGTTCGATAACAAGTGTGATCGCGAGCCCCGGAGACAGACAGGCTCTCGTGTCGTGGTCCGCACCGTCGAACGTCTCGCAGTTCCAGAACGTCTCCTACACGGTGACCGCATCACCGGGTGGGGCGAGCTGTTCCAGCACGGGGACTCTGTTCTGCATGGTGAACGGACTGTCCGACTCGGTGAGATACACCTTCACAGTTACCGCCAGCTCGAAGGATCCGACGTTCTCCTCGATCACCTCGCCGTCCTCGTCGCCGGTGACACCAACCGCCGCCCCGCTCCAGACTTGGGCGACGACCACCCCGGAGCTGAGCCCCGGATCTGCCGAGGTCGTCTCCTCCAGCGGATCGATGACCAAGGTGGCGGTCAAGCTGAGCGGCGACTCGGTGGTCGCCGCCGGAGAGGGTCTGAAGGTGGCAATAGCCACGAGCGCCACCACGGGCCAGGGGACCCACGCCACAGTGGTGCTGATAACCGGAGGCACGGCGTGGCTCAAAGGGTCGGGCTTCCTCGGCGGCTCTGTCATCGACTTCTATGTGTTCTCCCGGGGGACCCTGCTCGGTACCGCCGTCGCCAAGTCGAACGGGACCTGCTCAGCCACACTGCGAGTGCCGAGTGGCTTGGTGGTCGGATCCCACACCATTCAGGTGCAGGGCTTTGCGACCTCCCACAAGAGGCTCGCCATCGCGGTAGGTGTCATCGTCCTCAAATCGATGAAGTTGTCGGTCGTGCTCGCCAAGTTCGGGGTCTGCGATCCAGGACTCAAAGCCTCGATGAAGACCCAGCTGAGCAAGCTGGCGGCCACGATCTATGCGCAGGGAGCATCTTCGGTCGTCATCACCGGTTACACCTACAGCACCGGTACCTGGGCCAAGCGACTCGTCCACACCCAGGCGGTAGCGGCTGCCGAGTACCTCCGAGCGAGCCTGCAGCACCTGGGTTACAACAGGGCGGTACGAATCGTCATCGGGGTCGGGCGAGCGGCCAGCCAGGCGCTCAGTCGTCGGGTGACGATGGCGGTGACACTTGGTTAGCGCCTTGCGCAGCGT
The DNA here is from genome assembly GCA_963725355.1 of uncultured Acidimicrobiaceae bacterium. Classification (GTDB taxonomy): domain Bacteria; phylum Actinomycetota; class Acidimicrobiia; order Acidimicrobiales; family Bog-793; genus Fen-455. The sequence goes on along the minus strand of CAVRYE010000009.1, from coordinate 584,132 downwards.
GATCGACAAAATTGTTGTCTATGCCGCGGCGGTCAGGTCGGTCGTGGTGATGGCGAGATGACCGAAGCGGGTCTGCATGCCGACGCGTAGGGATTTCTAGCCGCGGTCGATGCTCGTCCAGGTGGACGACTTGCGGCCCTGCCGAGGGCTGCGACACCTGGCGAGGATCAGGTTCATCACTTGATCGGGTAGGACGCTGAGTGCGGTGAGCGTGCGTGGCCTCCGGTGGAACGTGATAGCGGCGCGATCGCTCCGGTTTCGGGAGGATTGTACCGGTCGACGGGACCTCTCCTTGACTCTGTCGATCACTGACTGGGTGGATCCCGAGAAACTCACTAGAGGAGTCCAAGGACGCCAGGAGGAACAGGTTCCAGTCGAGTGAAGAGCGCATCGACATCGTCTTCGTTCCCAGGGTCTGGCGGCCGACATGAAGGGTGCGCCGGAGCCCTGACCCACGACCGCTGGCCTCGTCCCTTGGACCTCAATGGTGCCATCAGGATGCTGGACCTTAGACCTGCTACTGGCGGCGCTTTCGAAGGAAGGAAGAGCGCAGGCCTGCCGACGTCTGGGTCAGAAACCCGAAGGTCGGGCACAAGAGAACCATGCGGTCGTCGGGTGGTACCCGAAGGTCGGCCAATGCGCTTATCGGGGCAGAGTCCGAAGGTCGAGCACGAAGAAACCTCCCCTAATTTTGCCCTACTTTTGTCTTGCGAGCCATGAATTGATCGTTCCTGCCCTCTCGTGGTGCCGCGGAGAAAGCCCAGGTAGCGCCATAATTACAGCCGACTGGAGCCGACTCGAACAGGCCCCAGAGAAGGCTCGGAGCGGACTCATAAACTTGCGTTCGTCGTCGGTAGTCTCGTCGAAGGGTGCACCTGCCTAGCCTTGTTGCACCGGCTGATTCGACACCCAACAGTCAAACGCGAGTACGAGGCTGGTCCGTTGTGGCCCGATCGCCTTGGGCGCCACCACCGGCCCATGTTGTGACGTAGCCGAAGGAGTTAGTCACCGGAGTCGATCCCAAGTCGCCGGCAGCGCAGTGTATGAAATCCATCATAGGAAGGTCGTTCAGATGTAGAGTTTCATACATGACGAGCGATGAAGCTCTCGCCGAGCGCCTTGGTCGCCTAGGCCCGGTATTCCATGCCAAAGAGGCGGTTGAGGCGGGGGTCTCGTGGCGGGACCTCTACCACGCCCGAGACTCCGGCCTTGTCGTTGAGCTGTCCCGTGGTCTTTATCAGCTGCGGGAGGCGAACGGTATTGATCGGCTGGACTTTGTCACCGTGTGTGCCAGAGCACCCCAGGGCATGATCTGCCTCGGCTCCGCGCTTTCGTATTGGGATCTCAGCGACGACATCCCGGCGTGGGTTGACCTTGCTGTTCCTTCCGGGACCCACCGACCGCAGATCGACCATCCCCCGACACAGGTTCACGTTTTTCGCGCGGCATCCTTCGAGTTCGGCAAGATTGACATTAAGGTGAAGCCCGGCATCGGCTTTGCAATTACCGACAGGGAACGTACCGTCGTCGATTCTTTTCGTGCTCGGCATCGCCTCGGCGAGGATCTCGCCGTTGGCGGGCTCCGTCGCTATCTCCGCCGGCGCGGTGCGAAACCAGGGCGAGTCCTCGAACTGGCCGACGCTCTGCGAGTTAGGAGCCCGGTGCTGGCCGCTTTGCGGGTCCTGCAGGAATGAGCCCCGTTCGCCGTGCCTCGACGGCTGGTCGTGTCTTCCTCGACTTGCAGGCGATAGCCCGCAAGACTGGCCGGCCGACCGAGGAGCTGCTCGTCATGTACGTGCTCGAGCGCTTTCTCTATCGGCTGGCAGCTTCGCCGCATCGCGCGCGTTTTGTTCTAAAAGGAGGGATGCTGCTTGCCGCGCTCGAGACCCGGCGACCGACGGCTGACATCGACCTCTTGGCGAATGCAGTGGCGAACGACGTGGACAGCGTGTCCGAGCTCGTACGTGCTGTTCTGGAAATCACAGTCGACGACGGCGTGAGCTACGAAGCTGACCAACTGCGCGGCTCGTGTGATCAGGGATGGGGAGCTCTACGCCGGGGTGCGCCTGTCGGCACCGGCCCGCATTGGCCAAGCGTGGGCAGTTCTTCGTATCGACGTGAGCGTCGGAGATCCGGTGACCCCTGGTCCCGTGGAGCTCGAGTATCCGGGACTTCTCGATGGCTCCTTTCACCTTCTTGGCTACCCGATTGCGACTGTGATGGCCGAGAAACTGGTCACGATGATCGACAGGGGAGCGGCGACGACTCGGGAGCGTGACTTCGCCGACGTTCTTCTCTTGACACGACGTCACTCGATGGATGCGGCAGACCTGTTGGCTGCGCTGCGGGCGACAGCGCGCCATCGGGGCAGCGTCCTACGGCCTCTATCAGGCTTGCTCGATACGCTAGGAGCGAGCCGTCAACGTGCCTGGGGCGCATTCGTCGCCCGTAGTGGGATGGGAGAGTTTCTACCTGCCGATTACTCGGACGCGATCGATGCCGTGGGCGCCTTTGCTGACCCGCTCTTGAACGGTGCGCTTCAGACTGGAACTTGGGAGCCGACGTCCGCCGCGTGGCGGAAGAAGTTGGAGTTTTGATGGCCCGTACGTGGTTGGCAATCCAGGTGGACCTCATCGAAGGACATGGCGAGCATCTATGGCCTCGTCCGGGCCGGATCTTTGCTGCGGCACGGACGCACAGCTTTGCCCAGCTGGCTAACGCCATCGACGACGCCTTTGCCCGTTGGGATCGGTCTCATCTCCACGAGTTCCAGCTTCAAGACGGCACGAGACTGACCACGCCGTACGACGACTGGGATGACGACTGGGGAGAGGGTGTTCCGTTGGATGATCGCCGGACGAGGCTCAGCCGACTAAACCTGAATCCACCGATTAACCCCAACTGCTGACCGGTAGAGCGCAGTCACCGCTGACGGCCCTCTCGGATGTTGGTCGACCGGGGTCGGGGCGTAGTTAACCAAGCTGTCTTGCTCGGCTTGGTTGTCAGCGCATGGGTAAACGTCTGCGGCTGCGCCGATCCGCGAGGGCCGCTCAGCCAGGAGCGAGATCGAGGAGGCGAAGCTTTCCCAGCGCTTTGATGAAGCTGTCGGCCCAGGGCCATTTGTCCGGCCCGCGAAGCCTCGGGATGCCCGAGCGATTGACAAGGCGAGCAGGCACCGAGAAGTAGCGGGTGCGAAGAGTGCGGGTGACGGTCAGCTCGTCCTTGTCGACGATGCCACCCAGGAAGGCACACCAGCGCACGAGATCGTGGGCTAACACCGCGAGCACAGCCATGCGGAGTTGGCGAAGAAGTACCCGGAGGGGACGTGGTCCATCCCGGCACCTTCTTTCAGGTCCTTGATGGCGAGCTCTACTCGGGCGTGGTCCCGGTGGAAGGCGTCGAGCTCGACGGCTCCGCCGTCCAAGTCGGTGAGGAAGCCAAAGTGCCGCCAGTCGGGCCAGAGCTTCTCTTGGGCTCCGACGAGCCGGGTGCGGCGCACGATAAGGCGCTTTTCCTTGTAGGTGGTCTCGGCGACCTCGGCGATGCCGTCTTCGGTGTAGTCGATAGCGACCCAGGCGTCCTCTTCGATCTGGGTGATCGCCGTTGCGATTGCCCTGTTTCCCGTTCGCACCGCCATCGTGTAGCAAACACCGAGGCGTCCGAGGGTCTTGATGGTGTCGTTGGACCAGAACCCCGAGTCGACCCTCAGCACGATCTCGCCGGTCGCTCCGGCTCGCCGGCACCGCGCGACGAGCTCTTCGACAAAGCGCCTCGCCCCACGGGCGGTGTTGGCCGACCCCTTGCGCATGCGGGCATGTAGCACCTCGCCGGTATCGGCCCGGGTCGCAAGCAGCGGATGGTAACCGAGGACCTTGGTGTAGCCATAACTGGCACCTTGCTTGTTTGCGCCTTCGACCTGACAGATCGTCGAGTCGACGTCGAGGACGAGACGGTCCTTTGGCCCGGCCCCGAGTGCCCACGCTCGCCGCAAGGTCTCTGCGATCACCTGGTCGAGCTGACGGACATGGCCGAAAGTAAAGGACCGAGGAATGTGCCGAGCGTGGAAGGTGCCATCACCCTGTGGGAAAGCACGGCCTTGGTGGCCCCGGCACGGAGCAGCTCGACGTGGTCGATGTGGCTTGCTCCCGCCACGATCGTGTGCACGAGGCTCAGCACCTTGCGACCGGGCAGTGCACCGCCCACACGGCCGGTCAGCCGCAACGTCGAGTTGATCAGCGCCTCGAGGCCGAGACGAACGACGAGTGTCGAGACGAGCAGGAGTCCGGCGTTGGCGACGAGGTTCGGCTCGTCGAATGCCACCTCGATCCGGTCGAGACCGCGCGATACTTGTCTCACTGAAAGTGCCTCCCGAGCTGTGGGGATCTGACGACGTTAAGCACCGTCATTCTCCCAGCTCAGGAGGCCTTTTAGGTGGATACGCGGGCCGCTTCAGCCCTGGTTAATCGGTGGATTCAGGCTAAAGCCTGGCGAGCAATTCGTGTACGTGTTCGATTTCGGAGATGACTGGGCACATCTTTGCACCATGGGACCGGAACGCATCGACCCGCTTACGACGCTCGGTATCGAACCGGCTCACCCGCTGCCGTTCTGGGGCTGGGGAGACATCCCCGATCAGTACCAGCGTCGGTGGAACGGAGACGACGGCGAATCCCGTAAGCCGAAGGACCCTGGGTTGTCCGATCTCCCGCCCCTGCGGCACGGATGGGGGACGAGTACGGGATGACGGTCGTAGAGGCGATCTTCATCCTGGAGCCGACTCGAACAGGCCCCAGAGAAGCCTCGGAGATGACTCATAACCCTGAGGTACGTGACGGCTTCACGGCGGTCGGCTTGGGCGCTCATCTTGGCCGGTATACGTCGCTTCGGTGGTCAACTCGGTCGACGTACACGATCCGTTTGTCTTCGTCGATCCAGTAAATGACGCGATATTGCCCGACCCGCGCACTACGCCAACCGACCAGTTCGCGCCCGAGCGCGTGGCCTACTTGCTGTGGGTTGGCGATCAGGCGCCCGAAGCAGAACTCGATTATGGCTCCTACGACTCGAGGTGATGTCGAAGCGAGCCGATCCAGCTGTCGAGTGGCCGGGGGTGACCAACGCAGCCGATAGTCATCCACGAGACCAGCGCGCCAGCGCCTCCTCCTTGGTCAGTTCCAAGGATCCGCCGGACCGGCGGGCAACTTCAGCTTCTCGCAGATCGGCCATCACCTCGGGATCGGACAGCACGTCGAGCGTCTCCTCTAGTGCCTCGAGGTCGGCCACAGCGAGGACGACGACGCTCGGGCGCCCGTGCTTGGTGATCACGACGCGCCGATGCTCGGTCTCAATACCCTCGACGACCTCGGACAGGTGTGCCTTTGCCTCCGCAAGCGACAGTTGTTCCGCCATTGACATGACCATAAGTGTGACTACTTGCCGTTGAAATGTCAACTGGCCGGGGTAGTCACGACAGCTGGCGATCGAGTCGGTGGGGGGACTTCCATTGCGTTTCCATCGCGCGGACGCTGCCGTTCGGGGCTGTTCACCAACGTGTGGATAACTCTCTGACCTGCTGTAAGACACCGCTGTAGTTCGCCAAAATACGCCCTGAATCCGCTTACAACGAGCAGGTCGGGGGTTCAAGTCCCTCAGCGCCCACAAAGACGTCATCACCGAAGTCGGCCTTCGGGTTCACCGAAGGCCGCAGAGGCCAAGCTACTAGGGCCCTGTTCGTGACCGTGTGATGGCGCCAAATGATCTTTTGTCGCCTCTCGGAGGGCTCGCGGCGTGGTCATGCCGCGGCAGTTTGCCGATCGTGGCGACTTAGGCCACTAGCCGAGCAACTCGGGCTTTTGCCGGTTTCGCCTTGGGCCCAGGGCGTTGTTAGCGACTCGTTTTTCGAAGCTGGCAAGGACGCGCAAGTTCCTGATAACGACAGCACAGACGAGCATCACGAGGTTCTTCGTGCGTCCGAACAGACGGCACCAGCCTCGCCTCACGTCGGTCGTGGCCGGGTCCTTGAGCGTGGAAAAGCTCTGTTCGACCGCTGTGCGCCGTGCATAGGAGGCCCGGTGGGCGGCGCTCGGGTAATCATGCTTTTGACGAGTCTTGGCATTGACCGAGGGGGCGACGGTGATGCTCGCTTGCGCGCAGCACAGCGGGAGAGCCGTGGGCGGGCCCATGACCTCGGGACGGTCAAAGCCAAGGTTCATCGACGAAGCCTTCAGCGAACAACGCAGCTTGCCGGAAGCGGCCGGACAGCCCACGCGGTAGTAGCCCTCAGAGTCGTCGGTGCTCAAAGGGCCGAGCTTGTAGTGGGCGAGCTCAGCGCTGCGGCGGTCGTGTGCGGCCCGTTCCTCGGGCCGGACTGAGGGCGCAAGCGGTCCTAACTCGAGCAACGGCATAGGGGTTGCCGGGCAATAGAGGTTGCCGTTGCAACAGATGGCACCTTGGTGGGTGCCCCGCATACCTCGGTCGTGAGGATGAAGGTCTTGGACAAGCCGAGCACCGAGGCGGCGCAGTGGTGTGGCCCAGCGTTCGGCAAGACGATGCGAATAGCCCGAGTCAGCGAGCACGTCGCCGATCAAGACCCCCTTGTCGGCCATGTCGCGAATCGTGGCGACGAGCGCGCTTGGGGGATCGACATTGCACGGGTGAAGCACCACCCGGCGGATGAGCTCGGGGACCGGAGTCTTGCGCTCGTCGGGGACCATCGTGATCGCCTGGCCGTAGTAGCCGAAGAACGCCTCGTGTTTGGTGCCAGGTGTGTTGGGTCTTCTGTGCCCCCAGGTGGCATCGGCATCGACGGCGACTGTGTCCGGGCCGCTCGGACGGCTCCAGCTGGCGTGGTCCGTCCAGTCGACCGCGACAGAGCTCGAGATCATCTTGTTGTCCTCAGGGATGCTGGCTTCGGCCAGAGCGTCGCAAAAAGCGACGAGGCGGCTCTCGCGAGCATCGGCGTCGATGCCCTTGCGCACTTGGCCAAGACGCCGGCGGCGTTGTGGTTCATCAAGGGCACCGAGAGACGGAACCGGTGTCGGGTCCATCGTCGCGATCAGGGTCGAAAAAGTGCGTTCGACCTGGCGATAAGTGAGGGCGTGGACGCCTTGGCCCATGTCGTGGGTGATGTGGAGGCGTTCCTTGTCGCTCTCCGGCAGGCCGAGCAGGGCCTGGTGGACCCGGGTGAGATGGCAAGGTCGGTGATCGGCGAGGGTCAACAGGACCCCGAGCAGCAAGCTCCTCACCGGGAGCTGGCGAGGACGGCCACCTTTGGGCATGGCGGCCTCGACGACGCCAATGTCGGCGGCATCGATGATGGCCTCGAGCTCGCGGACAGTGGCCATCTCAGCTGAGGCGTTTGATCATCGCCGACTCGCTTGGAACGCCAAGTGTGGCCACGAGGTCCCAGATCCGTTGTGAGTGCGTCACGCCGGCCGCACAGAGCAGTTCCGGCACGCCGAGACGCACGAGTTGTTCGCAGAGCCATGTTGCTCGAAGGCGGCCGAGATCCAGGCGGGAGAGATCACTACCTACAGAGGTCGAGTCCACCAACCGGTTGGTCAGGTTCTTTCTGATAGCGGACACCCCGCCGCAGATGAAGCCACTCCCGGCATACAAAGCTGAGGCTCTGAGGCTTTCCTCATAGCGGGCGAGCACCGGCACGCTGCGGGGGTGACGACCCTCGAGGACCACTACCAAGGCCCCGTGGACCTGGCGTAGGTGGTTGCCGGTCACATAACGCAGGTCTTCTGCTTGAATCCCCGCACCGAGCCCTAGGCACAACAGGCCCGTGAGGCGTTGACGACGGGCCTCGGTCGGCTGGGCCCTGGCCAGGGCGAAGTACGCCTCCACCTCTCGGGCCTTGTAGGGGATCTTGGCCCGTGAGCGGGCGAACGGTGACGGTGCTGGCCCCACGAGCTCGGGTGCCACCTTGCGAGCCACATAGCGAAGGTTGGTTCGTGCCGTGCGCCTGGCCGAGGATGAGACATCAGCCATGGCGACGCTGACGAAGCGCTCGATCACCGAGGACTTGAGCACCACCTCTTTTCGGGGCTCGAGCCCGACGCTCAAGGTCCAGTCGACAAGACGACTTGTGATCCACAAAAGCGAGCGGGCGCGGGCGACTCCTGAAGGTGCGGCCTCGCTCACTAACAAGCGGGCAAGCTCGACGGCTCTTGCGTCGACACCTTTCGCGCGGTAGTCGGCGATCACCTGGCTCGTATTATCCACAAGTGCAACACTTACAGATAGCATGACGGTCGTGGTGGATGCCTTGCGCGAGGCTTGAAGCGATGGGTCTGACGCCGAGACAGCGCGCAAGGGCTCGCATCATCGCCTCAGAGCTCGCCACGATCGGCCCCGTCCTGCCCGGAACCGTGTTGCGCCGCGAGACGCGCTGTGGGCGGGCCAACTGCCGTTGTCACGCAGATCCTCCGCAGCTGCACGGGCCCTATTGGTGGTGGACGCGTTCTGTGGGTGGCAAGACCGTCACCCGGATGCTCTCTGATGAGCTCTACGAGGACTACCGCGCCTATTTCGAGGACCAGCGCCGAGCCCGAGAGCTGCTAGGAGAACTGGAGTCGCTCGCTCTCAGCGCCCTTGAGGCCGATCCTCGTTACGGGCAACGCCGAGGTCGGGGACCAACTGCCCCCCCAAGAGTTGTGGACAAACCGCGGTCAGGATCTCGTTAGAGCGCGGTCACCAGCCGAAAACCTCTCCGTCGTCGCAGGTCTAGGCCTTATGTGAACACCTGACAAAGACGTCATCCCCAGGTAGGACAGGCCGCCGCTGGCGCAACCGGATCATGACGCGGTTGGCTCTCGTCGCAGGGTCTAAGTAGAGTTTCGAACACATGTTCGCCCTTGCACAAGCAACCCGAGTAACGGAGCAAGCTGGTCTAAATTCCGACCGGGTATGTCGATTCCTTGCTTTGGTCCAGATGGACTGCTTCCGCCCGGACCTCCATTCGCGTACTGGGAAGACGAGGCAATCCGATCGGGACATACGTGCACACTTGCTGAGGTCGAGTCCAGGCTGGTGGACAGCTTCCCGAGATCGCTCACGCGACCCGTGTTGTTTAAGGAACTCGAGCGACTTATTCGTCTTGCGAAGATCCATCTTGACTGCATTCTCGTGATGGTGTCTGGTGAGTTCGTCGTCGACGATCAGGATCCGAGGGAAATCTTTGTCGGTCTGGACGTTCCAGGGCCTGAGCTGGAGGGCCTGGGTCCGGATGAGCACTGGCTACTCGACCGGCTGTTCGATTCCAGTGAGTGGCAGTGGGGTGAGAACGATGAGTTGACGGTTCATTCAGGGATCGTCCGCGCCTATCCAGTAGGCCACCCGAAATGGGACCTAGGTAATGCGGAGCGAATGACCCAGCGGCACATCGCGTCAAGTCCGAACGGCCAAGGATCAGTCGCTGGATATCTGGAAATTTTTGAGTGCGAAGGGGGGTTGGAACTACTAGATGAGATCTTCACACCACCTACAACGGGAGATCAGCCTGCGGCAGGAGGTTGACCGACTCCAGGCCGCCCTCGCCCACGAGGCCACGGGCTGGGGACTCTACGCTCATAGACGAAACCGTGATCGTCTCGCCGCTGCACAAGAAGAAATGTCACAGATCTCCGAGGATCTTGAATGGGTTTTTGCCGGCGAGGGCATCTATTCGAATGGGATTGCTCTGAACCGGCTGATCGAATTGAGCGAGCCTCTCGGTCGCGCCCTCCGATGGACCTCTAAGGATCTCCTTCTTCTGGAGGGAGTGCCCGAATCGAGCGTTAGCAACGGCAACCTTGTCGAACCGGTGATCACGAGCACGTTCCGAGGTTCGTTTGGCCTTCGTTTGGCACGACCACCAGTCGACGAACAACTGCTCTTTGGATCTGAAGAAACGCTTTTCGAGCGATCGGTCAGTCGCTTGGTCGCTGTCTTTGCCGCAGCGCACGACTCCGAGGATCCGCGCGATGCGATCCTCGAGTCCTTACGTGGTTTCCGTCAGCACACACTCAACGGGATCAGGGATCTTTCCGACCGTCTGGCAAAGGGGGGACGGCCATCTCTAATCCGGTGGCGTCGTGACGAGATCGTGACTGTCCGCTCCGTGGACGCCAGAGAAATCGAAGAGACGATAGCTGGAGCGGATCCAAACGAGCGGGAGATCACGGTTCGAGCTGCCTTAACAGGCGCTGACCTCGTCTCAAGGAGCTTCCATCTCGTAGAGCGTAGGCCGGGCCTTAGGGACCGACATTATCGAGGAAAGACCGAACCAGACGCGATAGCAGGGCTACGAATTCAGCTCGGAACAGAAGTCGAGGCGAAGATTCTTGTATTAAGTATCGACTCGCTCCTTCTTGCTGAGCCGAAAGAGTCCTTTCTCTTACGCAGAATAACTCCAGTACAGGAACTCGGACCTCAATTCTGAGGGTGTTCCTTCCGGTTCCACGCACTGTACCGATTTGCAAGAGCTGTTCTACCATTTGGCAAGCCTTTGAAGCGTCATGCGATATTTCGCGATGAACTCGGTTATGCCGGGTTCGGAGCCGTAGAACGCGTGTGAGTCAACTCCATGTACCTCATCAAGCCAAAGGTCGCGACGGATTCGTTGAAGCGTATTAAGCTCAACGTCTCGACCTTCACCGGCATAGAAGTTATGAGACTGCAGCCGTCGGCCACGACGTAAAAACCAGCCTTCACGCGAAACGACGCGGGTGATCAACACTCGGCTGCCGGGCAGCAACTGAATGCGGCACTGATAATGGTTAAGGATACGCCGTAGATCACGGAACTGCAGCCGATGGTCGCCTGTCTGTACAGGGCGGATATGCTCGAAGAACCACTCAGAAATAGCTGCAACTTCACGGTCGGCGCCAAAGGGTCCATCAAAGTGATCGCAGAGATCATGCTTTGCGACTTTGAGCACAAACTGAAAGAGCTCAAACTCGTCGGATTCGAGCAGATAGTGGTTTCTTTCCAAGAAGACCAACGACGACACCAGACCCGTTCTCTTATTCCCATTGTGGAACGCGTGGTTCAGGACCAGAGAGTGCAACAAAGCGGCAGCAGACATTGGGACTGTGGGATACTTGAGCTCATCACCGAGTGAAGTCCGTGGTCGGAATACGGCTCCTTCCAACAAGGTTGGATCGCGCACACCGGGAGGAGATATGGGGTCGTTATACCCTGCGAACTCTTCAACCAGAATCCAGTGAATACTCTCTATGTCCTCGGCACTGAGGTACAGCATGTCCTCTATCTTACCAATGAGGGGTAAGTCGAATGCACTAAGGTCTGGGGGTATATGACGAAGCTTATCGTCGGTCGCTAGCCCGGCAAGAGTAAAGGCCGCGATACCAAGTATCTTACGGGCATGCGAAAAGCTTCCCCGGGGAATGCGATCCCCTTCGATAAGTCGTAACCCCGCGGCAGTGAGACGGTCCTTTGCCTCCGTTTCGGTGAGGTCCGCCAAGCGGGCAAGATATGACAGCGAGCGAAGTTCTCGTGCTTTCGGGATACCGAGAGCGGTCCGCGCTGTCGCAAGGACCCTTCCTCTGAGAACGTCTTCAGGCGAGGCGACGTTTATCCCAACATCCCACAGCATCAGCAGCGCGTCGTCCTCTTCAAGACCGGCATGAACTGCAAGTTCACGCACTGTTAGACGTGTGCGAGCCACGAGGGGGATCTTAGGAGTGCATCGGGGCATCGATGGTTCCTAGCTCGCGACTCGCCGCGTGTTTAATCGCGTTTCGTTAGTCGCTCCGACGCCATTAGCACGGCACCTCGGTCTATGTCTGCACCAAGGAAACGGCGACCAGCAGACGCACAACCGGCGGCAGTTGTGCCGGACCCGACGAACGGATCAACGACTAGCTCGCCGGGCAGCGTCACCATCTCGACGAGCCGCACGAAGGGCTCAGCTGCCTGCTGCCACGGATGGTCACCGAGCTCTTTCGCGCCGCTTCCCTCGGCCCAAAGTGCGTCGACGATGGGGATGCGAGGTTCGTATGGTCCAGCGGAGAACATTGCGACGGGACGCCAACGGCCGAAGATCTTCTTCCGATGGAGGAGGTTGTGCCGCCCAGGTAGGAAGACCGCCGTTGTCCACATGTACTCGAGCTGCTCGCCAAGACGCTCGAAGTACTCAGGCAGTACGTGCTTGCCGCAGTAGACGACACAGAGCCGGCCGGGCTTGAGCACTCGAGCGGCGAAAGCCGAGAGGTCCGAGTACAGCGGGACGCTCTCCAGGTTGTACGGCGGGTCCGTGATGATGGCGTCGACGGAATGATCCGGCAGGTCGGCGAGCACTTCACGGAAGTCGCCGGTTCGGATCTCCCAACCAGGGCCTTCGACCTGGGCCGGCACGTCCTCGGAGCGACGCCGGGCGAGGGCCGCCAGCCGTGCCTTCTCCTCGGCCCGTCGAAGGTCGCGCCCTGGTGCCTCGTTGCCGAGCACGGCGAGAGCCGCTCGTGCTCGCGACTCGTCACGAGACGAGCGCACGACTATCGACGCCACCTGTGAAGGACGCCTCGCCGGGTAGACCTTCTGATCCCGCCCGACGACGGTCGTCGAGGGAGATGCTTCACCCGTCGCATCTGCGACACCTTCGAGGTCTCGTCGTACGGTCTCGTGATGGACTCCGAGGGCATCGGAAACTGTCCGGAGCGACCACCCTCGCTCCCTGAGCCCCGCGACAACGGCGGCTCGCTGTTTTCGGTCGAGGTGGCGGCGGAACAGGTTTGCGGCGAGTACGAAAGCGATGCGGTCCTCGTCGCTGCTGAAGCGCCGGACGTCCCTCGGGTAGTCAGGCACTCGGATCCCCTCTGCTCGGAGCTCGTGCCATGCCTTCACGCGGTGATGCCCGTCCAGGATCTCACCGGTCTCGGCATCGACTACAGCCGGCACAAGCACTCCGTGTTCTGCGATGTCGGCCTTGAGCGAGGCGAACTCACCGTCGCTAAGAGGCGGGAGGAGCTGCCATGCCGCGACCGATTCGAGGCTCGCAGACGTCATCGAACCCTCGCCGGTTCGCGAGCACGGACAAACCCCCGAACGACAAGGCCTCGTCGGCGACGCTGAGACGCGGCCTGCTGGTGCGCTTCGCTGCAGTACTGGCCCCTGGGAAGCGCCAGGCGATCGCATCCCGAGAGGGCACATCGTCGCTCCGCCGCTCGTCTCGACGCCTCGGCCAGGTAAACGGCGAAGACGACAGCTGGCGGAGATCCGAGGACGTCAGCACCCGTAAAGGCCACAGCGAGCTCGATCTGGGCATGACGCAGGAGTGCCGCGACCACCATGGGTCCCGTGTCTTGGTGGGTCGGCCGGCCATCCAGCAGACGGGCGAGTCGTTGCCGCGAGATCTCGGCGAGGCGGGCCAACTTTCCGAGGCCGACAAGTTCCACCATCCGGCGCACGAGCTCTCCGTCGACGCCAGCGACCGTCGTGGCCCCCATCGTGGTCCGATAGATCGTCTGTGCCTCCTCGGGCCGGACGATGCCAGCCTGGCGTTCGACGAGGTTCGCACCTTCTCGACCGAGCAGGTCGACGACCGGTAGGCCGTCGGCCGGGACACGGGTAAGGAGACCACGTGCAGTCCGCGAACGCTGGCCGTCAGGGGGCTGAGCACCTAGTTCGATTCCTTGACACCATTCGCCGACGACGTCGTCGATACGCTTCGGCACGAAACTCGACCGGTCGATGCTTACAGCGTCCGGGTAGAGCAGAGGTCGAGTGGGCGAACGGTCTCGCCATCGCCAGTCGAGGTGCGGCCACGACTTCGGATCAGGATCGAACAGGGCGACCGGCGTCCCGTGCGCCTCCTCGTCGGTTTCCACCGACGTGAAGGACCTGCTCTCGTGTGCCGCCAACGCCCGCGTGAAGGGCCTCACGTCCTCGTCGAACCACTGCGCCTGCTCAGGCGTGGCGATCGTAAAGGGGCTAACCGCCATCGCCTGTCCGAAGGGTGCAATACGGACGAGCGGGAGGGGACCGGTTCCTGAGTCCGAGGTGGCTACGACGCTTCCCGCCTCGACGACCCAGCGGCGGCGCCCGTCTCGGAGTTGTTCCTCGCCATATGCGGGGTCGGCGAAGACGCCACCAAGTCCGAACTCGGAGTTGTGCACGATCTCGCCTGTCTCGGGATCGATGACGAGATACCGGTTGCGGCCGTAGACGGTGACATCGAGATCGCGGCTGGCGGTGCCGTGGATGAGTTTGAAGGCCGGGACACCGTCTAGCCCCAGAGGATCGAAGAGCTCGAGAGCGCAGGTAAGAGTGCTCCTCGGCAGCAACCGCACCCCCGGGGCGCCCTGGGCACCTCTCGTGGCACCTGGGCACAGCACTTGGCCACCAGTGCGGCTGGCCGGGATGACGGCTGCGTCAGTGAGGATCGCCGCCACCTGTCCGCCGCTTTCGACGACGGACCTGCGCAAGAGCGCCATCACGAGCCGGCAGCCGGCGGTCACGCTCGAAGCGATCATCGGGCAGGAGTCCGGGCCTGCCTGTTAGGGGCGGAGGGTAGAGCTCTCAAAGATCTCGCCCCAAGGGTCGAGCACCGAGACCGTGTCGCTCTTCGCCTCGACAAGGGGCCGGTCGTAGCGGGCAAGGTTCCCGTAAGAGGTGCTGCTTCCCATGACCTTGGCGGTGCGCTCGCGCCGAAGCTGCGCATATGGCTCCAAGCTCGCATCATCGCGGCTGGCGCGGCGAAAACGGAGAAGGAACGCGAAGAAGTCCACGTCCTGGTCGTTCGGGTCAAAGACCATGCCGCCGGGAAACGTGACCGCATGCAAGTCCCTCTCGATGCCATGGGGCATGGCTCGTCATGCCTTTGCGACATGCGGCATGGTGCTCGACGTCACGACGGCACCTGCAAGGTCGCACCATGCGTACGGCAAGAGCCCGTCGAAGAACAACGGACCCATGCAAGAGGTGTACTCGCCGTTGCCCTTGCGACGACGGTGCTGGAGCCATGCGCACTCTGGGCGCACAAGGGCGATCGTCGAACCCCATCTCAGCCATGTTGCTGGGTCGACGAGCGTGGCAAGGAGGTCCGGCAATGACAGGGCCTTAAGATCCGCGAGCCATGCCTGAAGCTCGCCCGTGACCTGTCGGACGCAAGGCGCAAGGTACAGAAAGACCTCGACATCCAGGAGTACACCGATCCTCACAACGACCCGATGATCCCGCACACCCTCGTGCTCAAACCGGGCCTAGTCATCCACAGCATCTACAACGGCTACTGGTACTGGGGCCGGCCGTCCATCGACGACCTCTGGCGGGACCTTCGCCAGGTAACACAGGAGATCCGTCCGGACTGGGACCTAGCTGCGCCCGGCGTCAGAGAGAACTACGAGGGTGGCGACCGCTCGATGCACTACGCATATCAGGAAGCGGACCTTCGTCCGAGGCCTAGCTGAACTGGCTTGTGGCGGCGAACTGCCTCTCTGAGATCTCGCAACGCTCCCCGCGGAAGTGATCAAGCTGAGGTCGGCGTTAGTCGATAAGCAGGGCATGACGCGACCGACGTCGGACACCTCGGCGGCTGAGCCAGGTGGAGCAGCGCCACCCGGGCACGAGCAGCTCAACGAGAACGAAAACAAGGTTGTCCGGTCGTTGGGCGAGGTCATCTCCTTTCGACTCGCCACGTCAAAAGCGGAGGAAGAGGAGGCTCTGAGGGCGAGCGAGGCCCGTCTACGCGCCTTGTTGTCTTCGCTCGACGACCTCGTTTTCGAGCTGGACGAGAATGGTGTCTACCTGGCCGTATGGACGGTCAACGAGTCTCTGCTGGTGGCGCCGCCGAGCGAGTTGCTGGGGCACACTGTTCGGGAGGCGCTCGGCGACGAGGTTGGTAGGCGTGTGACCCGCGCTGTCCGTCGTTCAATCGAGACCGGCCGACCCGAGATGCTGGAGTTGCGGTTAGACGTTCCCGCTGGTGCCCGGTGGTTTCAAGTCAGGATCGCCGCAATCCTCGGATCGGCTCCGCCCACGACCTGCCTGCTCGTGCGCGACGTGACGGACCGCAAGGCTACCGAGAAAGCGCGTGACGACGCGGAGGAGCGCTTGAAGTATCTTGCCACTCACGACGCCCTCACCGACCTGCCCAATCGCGCCTTCTTCCGTGACCGGCTGAACCACTCGCTGCGGAAAGCTCGACGAAACAAAGAGGAGCTTGTTCTCCTGGTGCTCGACATAGACCGTTTCAAGGAGATCAACGACACATACGGTCATCTAGTGGGCGACGACGTACTTCAAGAAGTTGCCCGGCGGCTCGTGGCAGCCACCCGGGACGGTGACTCAGTGGCGAGGCTTGGGGGCGACGAATTCGCGATCATGCTTCCGGGTGCCGCCGAGGACGTAGGCGCCGGAGTCGCGGGGCGTGTATCAAGTAGCTTCAAGGTTCCGATCGTGCTCGATGGCCACCCGATCAAAGTCGAGATCAGCACCGGTCTGGCGGTCTTCCCCCGAGAGGGCAAGGACGCCGAAACTCTCTTCAGATCCGCAGACGCAGCGATGTACGTCGCCAAGAGGGCCCATAGGGCATGGGAGGACCGAAAGCAGACTCACCCAGCGCCTGAAGCGGATTGAAAGGCGGCCCGAGAACCTCCAGGCCGTCAAATTTTAGTGTTAAAGGCTAGGCACCTAGCGGTCGATCTACATACGTAGCAAACATGCACGACTCACCGACCACCTATCTCGATGTTCTTCCGAGCTTCGTCGACGCCGAAGTTCTCCGCTGCGCTGGAACAGCCGAGCATTCCTCGCGCGTCGGAACCATTTGCGCCGCCATGAGCCGGACATTGAGACTCGAGCCGAAGGACGTCGAGGTCATGAACTGGGTCGGAATCCTCCACGACCTCGGGAAACTGGCGGTCCCGGTTCAGATCCTTCGCAAGCCAGGGCCGCTCTCGAGACTCGAGTGGGTGGAGGTGAAGCAGCACCCCATCGTCGGCTCAGACCTTGTCCTTGCGATCTCGCCGGGTCTCGCCCCGCTCGCCGAGGCTGTCCGGGCTCACCACGAAAGGTGGGACGGCTCAGGCTACCCAGATAAGCTAGACAGATTCGACATCCCCCTATTTGGTCGGATTGTCGCCATCGCCGATGTGTTCGACGCGATCACACACCCGCGCGATTACCGCGTGGGCCATCTGACCACTGATGAGGGGATTGAGTTCGTCCAGCACGTCTCGAATCGGCGCTTCGATCCAGAGCTGGTAAGGGTGTTCAACGACTCGTTGAAAACGGTGTCCCGATTTGGCAAGGACACGCCTGCCGCGGTGACATAACCACCAGAACCCCTTGCTCAGTCTCGCCTGTGTTGAAAGATATGCACCTAGCACTATATGGACCGCTTTGCGCATTTGCGTGGCCACGCCCGGCGGCTCTGCCGTCCGTTCTGCACCGATATCGCGAGAGGGCGTGACCAGTGGAGGCGGGCGCGAGGCCAGAGTCTGGCCGCAAACAAGTGCGGCCTTACCGGCCCAGATGCGTAGGTGCCGCCGCCTTCACCTGAAGTTCGCTGATCTCGTCGATGTTGGCGGCCTCCGCAATCCTAGAATCAAGGTACCAAGCGTCTTAGTCGCCGAAGCGTCTGAGCACGAAACTCGTTGGCCGCGATCTTGTGGAAGAGAAACCAGCAAGTGAGTTCAGACACCTTAGGGCACGACGCTGCCAAGCACGTACGTTCGGGCTTGTTGTGCGGTTCGGCCCTTCTCTCACCTGTCAAGCCAGTGGCTGGCAGGCAAGCGCTATGGTGGCCCCCTTGACCGCTGTAGCCTTGCGGTCGCCTCGATTGCGATCATGGTGCGCGCATATGGCTAAGAGTCCAAGCAACGAGAAGACGCCGATCCTTGGGACGGACGCGCTCGTCAGGGCGGCGATCCTCATCATCGAGTACGCGATCACCGCCAGCCTGCTACTGGTAGCCGGCGTCGTCCTGGTGCGCACCGTGATCAACTTCTTCAGCAACTGGGGCGCCTTCCCACAGTCGGTGGTGGCCGCCATCGACGGAATTCTGGTAGTGATCATCCTCCTAGACATTGCCCACACCGTCTTCGGCCATTTGCGGGCCACAGTCTTCCCAGTGCGACCGTTCCTCGTGATCGGAGTCCTGGCAGGAGTACGGGATATCCTGAGCTCGTCTGCCCACCTGACCTTGTCGAGCCTCTCAACGAGCAACCTCCGCAACACCCTGATCTCGCTTGGAGTGGGCGTCGGAGTCGTGGTGTTTCTCCTCTTAGGCCTCTTGATCCTCCACTTCAGTGGGCACGGCGACGAGGACGATGAAGGTTGACGTCATGCGGCTGTGCTCCTCTTTCCCTGCTGTCTAGGGTGAGGAACACGTAGAACATCACGACCGCGCGGCTTCTTTCGATATGAGCCTCCGGCCAGGCCAGACGGTCCCGCGTGCACATGTGCTCGCGAGTGTTCGCGTCTGCACCTTCCGTGATGGCGCCGTCCTTTTGCGCCAGAAAGGGCGATCATCGAAGGAACGGTGTCAAGTTCCTTGGATGTCCCTTGAGCGTGAGTGGACGCCATTACAAAGTAAGCGTTTCGGATATGACGAAGGACGACGCGGCTAATCGCAATCTTGAAGGCAGAAGTCAACTCGACCGCATGAGATGGAACAAGGCCGAACGGGCCAGTCTCTTCGCTCACCTTCATAACCCGGGTCGTACGGACCTGGCGTGAGCGCCGGCTGGCACGGGCGCTGTCTATTCCGCGTACCGGATATGGCCGGTTGTTGGGCATCTTCGGGCAATAGCGCTACATATCGGCAGGCCCGACGCACCCCAGCGGCGTTAGTTGCCTTCGAGCACCGTGAGATCTCGCACTGCGTAGCGGTGATGCTCCCACTCCTCGTTGAGAATCACGTGAAGGCATTCCAGGACGCTGCGCTCACGATCCGGATGACCCGGTGAATCAGGGGGAACACAAACGCGCTCTAGCTCCTCGAGCGTCACGGCGGCGATCGTATGCTCGACCTCGTCCATCCGCGCACGACGGACGTCGAGAATTTCGTCCAGCGATGGGTCCGCGCCGGCTTCAAGTCCCCAGGCCTCGGGATCGCTGAGCCACGACCCTGCAAGCCCCCAGGGGTGGTAGGGCCAGTCGATCCCTTTCACCATCCGCCTGAGCCAACAGTCGGTTGCGAGGACGAGGTGGCGTAGCGTCTCGACGAAGCTCCACTCGTCGTCGACACGCTCGTGGAGTATCGCCTCCGAAAGGGCCCGCGCACGGGAGATCGTCGCCTGCCACTGGGCTTCGATCATCGCCCACGCCTCGGCAAGGTCTTCCGGGTCGGCCGCTTGCAGCTGCGTGAGCTCCGGGAAGAGTCGCGAGCGCTCCGCCGCCACCAGTGGCGCCACCTCGACTCCGTTTATGCGGAGACCTTCGAGATCACCGGAGATATCGGCGTTGTAGAGCCACGCGTCCGTAATCTTCGCACCTTCGAAGTTCGGCGCGTGCAGGCGCGCATTGGAGAAATCGGCGTCCTCAAGACGCGCGCCCGAAAGCTGTGGGCCTTTTTCATATGGCATCGGTCACCTCCGACGCCGCAGGTTCGCCGTGTACGCGCGTGGATCGCAAGCCATCCTCAGTTGCTCCCCACCGCCAGCGGTGTAGAAACTCCCGTCGGAGTGAACATTGCTCGCCTTCCTATGCGCCGTGGCGAATCGCGCGACACGATTCGGAACGGCACCAAGGCGGCGTCGCCAACCAGGTTGGTTCGCACCGCCTGATGGATACTCGCCGGGCGAGCGTACCGTCAGGGTCGATGCTGATGTCGGCCCTGGAAGCTTCGACGAATCCACCTGCCATGCATCACGAGAGCGTGCCTTGATATCGTCCTGGGTAATCCACCTAGGTCCCATTCGGCTCGAAAGGGAACACCCGCAATGATCGGTATTGCCGACTATCTGCGCCTTCTTCCAAAGACGGAACTACATTGTCACTTCACCTCCACGATGGATGCGGCCCGCTTTGTTCAGCTTGCCGACAGGTACGGTGTAAGACTCCCAACTACTGACCCGGCGCGCCTGTTTGACTACCGTGATCTGGAAGAGTTCCTCGTCGCATTTCGTGCGGCACATGATGTCTTGAAGGATCCCAAAGATCTGACTGCTGTTGCGTATCAAGGCGTGCGTTACGCGGCAACGACCGGATCGCTGAGATACCGTGAGTACTACATCAACCCTCAATTGTTCTCTGGGCTTGGCTATCGTGAACTGCTAGATCCAGTCATCGAGGGACTGCGCGCCGCCGAGCATGACTTTGGAGTCGGCTTCAGGATCGTTGTGGCAATTGCGGGTGGGCAGTCAGCAACGGCGGCCGTCGAACTCGTAGAGGAGATGATCGCCAACCCGCTGGCCGAGGTTGTCGGTCTCGGCATGGACTCCGGAATACCTGAAGGTGGCGAGAACCCTCGGTACTTCAGAGACGCCTATGCCCTGGCTCGTCGCAAGGGTCTGAAGCTAACGATGCATGTGGGTGAGACCCCAGGCGGGCTTGGTTCCGAAGGAGTACGGATCGCCATCGACGAGATCGGAGTCGATCGCGTGGACCATGGTTATCGTGTTATGGATGATCTCGCTCTTGTAAAACACGCGAGAGATCTCAATGTCCCATTTGCAGCGACACCCTTCTCGACGACCATTTGTTCACCAGGTTGGGATCTCAATCCCGACCACCGGATCGCGAAGATGATCCATGCTGGTCTCAACGTCAGTTTCTCAAGCGATGATGCCATGTTCTTTCGAACAGACGTGGGACGTGAGTTCGTTGAGGGCATTCCACTACTCGGATTCGGGGTGGATACCGCCAAAGCTGTCACGCTCGCAGGTATCGAAGGTTCTTTCCTGGACGAAGATGAGAAAGCTGTTTATCGAGCTCGCTTTACCGGCGAGTTTCTTAGCCTGGACGCGCTACTCAGTGATGTGAGCAACGAGTTGACGTGAGGATGCCGACCGGACGCGGGAGGACCTAGCAGCCATAGTTCCGTCGTCAAGGTCGTTGGTGGCCGTTGCCGACCGAACCTCCGCCGCCGGTCGGAGCAGATCCAGCGCGACAAACCCACGATGGAGGAACAGGGCAACCAGCTAATGGCCAGGCGCTCCTGCGTCGGTTCTCAAGGCGAAGTAACGGCGCGTTTGTGAGCCAGGAGCTCCCTTACGCGTTTGACAGCGCCAGACACCGTCGGATGCGTAGGCATCCGCGCCGACGGCGTCCGCGTAGTCCTGGGTCACAGGGGCGCCTCCCACGGCTACGATCACCTGATCCCGTATGCCAGCCTTCTCGAGCGCTTTGATGTTCTCCTTGAACATCGGCATCGTTGTGGTGAGAAAAGCCGAGAAGCCGACCACATCCGCGTGGTGTTCCTGGATTGCTTCCACGAATCTCTCAGGGGCCACTTGGACGCCAAGGTCGACGACCTGGAAGCCGGCTCCTTCGAGCATGATGGTCACAAGGTTCTTGCCGATGTCGTGCACATCACCCTTGACGGTGCCCATGACGAAAGTGCCGACAGGTTCGACGCCGGTGGCTAGCAGCAACGGCCTCAGCACTACGAGTGCCTTGGCCATCGCCTGCCCCGCCATCAACATATCCGGGACGTAGAAGTCTCCGCATTCGAATCGTGCTCCCGCCTCCTCGAGCGCAGGCATGAGGGCCCCGAAGAGCATCGTCTCAGCCTTGACTCCCATCTCCAGGCCTGAAATTCGTAAGCTCCAGGACGACGGCAAGCTCGCCGCCGAGAGCTGCCTGGTGCATCTCCTTGAGCAGCTCTTCCTCGTTCATGGGCACCTTCTTTCCGTGATCGGTGGCCCAGCCCGAAGGACAGGGCAACCCCTTCGCATGCGACGTACGCCGGGCCCGTCCCGGTGTGCCTGAGCAGCAACGGCAGCCATATGAACACAGCTCTACTGTGTGAGTCTAAGCCTGAATCCACCGATTAACCCCAACTGCTGACCGGTAGAGCGCAGTCACCGCTGACGGCCCTCTCGGATGTTGGTCGACCGGGGTCGGGGCGTAGTCAACCAAGCTGTCTTGCTCGGCTTGGTTGTCAGCGCATGGGTAAACGTCTGCGGCTGCGCCGATCCGCGAGGGCCGCTCAGCCAGGAGCGAGATCGAGGAGGCGAAGCTTTCCCAGCGCTTTGATGAAGCTGTCGGCCCAGGGCCATTTGTCCGGCCCGCGAAGCCTCGGGATGCCCGAGCGATTGACAAGGCGAGCAGGCACCGAGAAGTAGCGGGTGCGAAGAGTGCGGGTGACGGTCAGCTCGTCCTTGTCGACGATGCCACCCAGGAAGGCACACCAGCGCACGAGATCGTGGGCTAACACCGCGCAGCACAGCCATGCGGAGTTGGCGAAGAAGTACCCGGAGGGGACGTGGTCCATCCCGGCACCTTCTTTCAGGTCCTTGATGGCGAGCTCTTCTTGGGCGTGGTCCCGGTGGAAGGCGTCGAGCTCGACGGCTCCGCCGTCCAAGTCGGTGAGGAAGCCAAAGTGCCGCCAGTCGGGCCAGAGCTTCTCTTGGGCTCCGACGAGCCGGGTGCGGCGCACGATAAGGCGCTTTTCCTTGTAGGTGGTCTCGGCGACCTCGGCGATGCCGTCTTCGGTGTAGTCGATAGCGACCCAGGCGTCCTCTTCGATCTGGGTGATCGCCGTTGCGATTGCCCTGTTTCCCGTTCGCACCGCCATCGTGTAGCAAACACCGAGGCGTCCGAGGGTCTTGATGGTGTCGTTGGACCAGAACCCCGAGTCGACCCTCAGCACGATCTCGCCGGTCGCTCCGGCTCGCCGGCACCGCGCGACGAGCTCTTCGACAAAGCGCCTCGCCCCACGGGCGGTGTTGGCCGACCCCTTGCGCATGCGGGCATGTAGCACCTCGCCGGTATCGGCCCGGGTCGCAAGCAGCGGATGGTAACCGAGGACCTTGGTGTAGCCATAACTGGCACCTTGCTTGTTTGCGCCTTCGACCTGACAGATCGTCGAGTCGACGTCGAGGACGAGACGGTCCTTTGGCCCGGCCCCGAGTGCCCACGCTCGCCGCAAGGTCTCTGCGATCACCTGGTCGAGCTGACGGACATGGCCGAAAGTAAAGGACCGAAGGAATGTGCCGAGCGTGGAAGGTGCCATCACCCTGTGGGAAAGCACGGCCTTGGTGGCCCCGGCACGGAGCAGCTCGACGTGGTCGATGTGGCTTGCTCCCGCCACGATCGCGTGCACGAGGCTCAGCACCTTGCGACCGGGCAGTGCACCGCCCACACGGCCGGTCAGCCGCAACGTCGAGTTGATCAGCGCCTCGAGGCCGAGACGAACGACGAGTGTCGAGACGAGCAGGAGTCCGGCGTTGGCGACGAGGTTCGGCTCGTCGAATGCCACCTCGATCCGGTCGAGACCACGCGATACTTGTCTCACTGAAAGTGCCTCCCGAGCTGTGGGGATCTGACGACGTTAAGCACCGTCATTCTCCCAGCTCAGGAGGCCTTTTAGGTGGATACGCGGGCTGCTTCAGCCCTGGTTAATCGGTGGATTCAGGCTAAGACGTGTACAAACGTCAAGCGATGCCGAGCGGAACGAGGTAGCGATGTTCGTCAACAAGATGGCGAGGTACGAACTCCTTAGTCCAGACGCGATCGAGACCATTGACCGCGGCTGGCGCCGGATCATCTCGGAGATCGGCGTGCAGTTCGCCAAGCCCGAGGCGCTCGAGCTATTCCGTCACGCGGGCCAGAGGGTCGATGGCGAAACCGTCAGGCTTGATCCGGAGTTCGTGCTGGAACAGGTCGCCAAGGCACCGCGGGAATTTGACTTGCGAGCCCGTAACCCCGAGCACTCAGTGCATATCGGAGGCGACCACATGGTCTTCACGTCGGTGTACGGTCCACCGTTCGTCAGGGAGGGCGATGTTCGCCGGGACTCGACTATGGCCGACTTCCGCAGATTCGCGATGCTGACCCAGAGCTTTTCAGAGATCGACTCGGCGGGGGGAGTGCTCTGCGAGCCCAACGACGTGCCGCTGGAATCGCGCCACCTTGACATGATCCTGGCCAAGCAAACCCTCACTGACAAGTTCTACTTCGGGGACGTGATCTCGGGCCCCAACGCTATCGACACGCTAAAGATGAGCGAGATCCTCTTTGGAGGCCGCGAGGCCATCGAGGAGACGCCCGTGACGCTCGCGTCCATCAATTGCAACTCGCCCCTACGCTGGGACGAGCGGATGTTAGACGCACAGTTCGAGTACAACCGCGCCAATCAGGGTCTTGTTCTCACCCCCTTCCTTCTCATGGGGGCCATGTCTCCAGTCACGGTCCCGGCTGCGCTGGTGCAACAGTTGGCCGAGGCGTTGTCTGATATTGCTCTTACCCAGCTCGTTCGCCCGGGGTGTCCCGTGGTCCTCGGATCGTTCCTGTCCAACATCAATATGCAGACAGGCGCGCCATGTTTCGGGACACCGGAGTCCGTCACCGGTATCCTGTGCACCGGACAACTCGCGCGGCACCTAGGCCTGCCTTTTCGTACCGGGGGAGGTCTGAACTCGAGCCAGACTCCCGACGCGCAGGCAGCCTACGAGTCCCTCATGACCATGTTTCCGACGTTTCTGGCGGGAACGAACCTGGTCATGCAGGCGGCGGGCTGGCTGGAAAGCGGGCTCGTTAGCAGCTACGAGAAGTTCGTCATTGACGTCGAGCTAGTCAGGATCCTTCTGGCGGCGTTCACGCCGCTCGAAATCGACGAGGCTTCGCTCGCCTTCGATGCTCACCTGGAAATCGGCCCAGGTGGGAACTTCCTCGGAGCCGCGCACACCATGCAGCGCTTCCGCGACTGCTTCTACCACCCGATCCTGTCGTCTTCGACGAACTTCGAACGCTGGACCCGCCAGGGGGCGTTGGACGCGAGTGCCCGTGCGACTGCGATCTACCAGGAGGCACTCGAGAAGTTCGAACCGCCGCCGCTCGATGATGCGATCCGCCAAGAGCTTGAGGACTTTGTAATTCGCAGGCGCGCCGAACTAGGCGATTGAACCGGCCAGCACCAAACGCCAGGGGACTTACCCGAGACGATTGGAGGGCGCGGTCTGAGGCTACCCCCTGCAGCCGTCGGAG
Source organism: uncultured Acidimicrobiaceae bacterium (assembly GCA_963725355.1). Lineage (GTDB taxonomy): Bacteria > Actinomycetota > Acidimicrobiia > Acidimicrobiales > Bog-793 > Fen-455. Next base: position 559,034 of record CAVRYE010000009.1, on the reverse strand, counting down.
CGACGCCTGCAGGGGGGCTAGGTCGCTGTCAATCGCCGCTGTAGAAGGGGTTCCTCACGGCGTCTCGATCCGCAACAAGGCGTGCGGCCGCCTCTGGTTCCCGACCGTTGGCACACATCGCGACTGCCTTGCCAACGGCCTCGCGGGCCGCCTTTCGCAGAGCGGTCTCGTCGCTCGCCTGCTTGTCGATCCACACGGACACGAAGACGATCAGGTCCTGGGTCGCTGTGATCAGACCTGCCGCGACCGAGTCGAGCACGCCCTGGCCTATGCCGAGCTGGGTGGCACCCGAATGAAGGGTGTCAATCTGGTCGTTGGTAGTTGTCGTCTTGTTCATCATCAGGGTCGGCGGCCAGATGGGCTCGTAATGCCGGTAGCCGGCCTCCTCGGTTCCAACGCAACACAGCACCGGCATATGGCCGGGCGTCGGGTGGGCCCACATGCCAGTCGCCGCCGCGGCAGTCGGGCTGCCTCGCCGCGCCAAAACGACATTTACGTGGCATCCGTTGGGCGAGAATCCACCCCAGCCTTCACCGATCCGGCCGTCAAGATCATCCAAGTTCATCGCACACTTCCTTTGCTCGCGTCGATATGCCAACCAGCCTTCATGAGATCGCAGCCACGCGCAAAATCTCGCTTGCTAACTCAGCTCCGACGGAACGTCCTCGGAGGTAACCGTCGCAAACCATGCGTGAGAGGCTGAGACACTATTCGCTCCGAAGAGTCGAGCTGGGCAACTCGGGTTCCCAGCGACGCGAATCTCAAGATGGCCTGGCGACGGTGGGCTCGGTCAACGTGAGCCTTTGGACCTCCCGGCGCTCTTGCGGGGAGTGACCTTCAAAGTGATTCGCCACGACCCGGTGTCACCGAGGCTGTCCCTGTCGGTACCCACCGCAACGTAGGTCCCAGCCTTCAAGTTGGCTGCAGCCGAGACAGCGCCGGATGACGAGACCCTCACATGGGGTGATCCGACCGACTGTGTAAAGGAAACGCTGCCGTGTGAGCCGGAAACCTTCAGATGGTCGTTGAGGGCAACGTCCATGGTTACCGTGAGCACTTTTGGGTTGGCCTGGGCGATCGTTTTGGCCTTCACCGACAAGGTGAAGCTCCACGTCCCGGTGTCACCAAGACTGTCCTTATCGGTACCCTTGGCGGCGTAGGTCCCAGCCTTCAAGTGGGCTGCAGCCGAGACAGCGCCAGACGAGGAGATCCTCACAGAAGGCGTGCCGCTCGACTGTGTGAAGGTGACCGTGCCGTGCGAGCCCGAGACCTCAAGATGGCTCGAGAAGGCCTTGCCTGTTGTCGTCGTACCGGTAGTAGGTGCAGCCTGGGTGATCGTCCTGGCGGTCACGGTCAAGGTGAAGCTCCATGAACCGGTGTCTCCGTAGGCATCTGAGACTGTTCCCCCGGCGGTGTACGTCCCGGCCTTCAAAGTGGCCGGAGCCGAGACCGCACCGGTGGACGAGACCGTCAAGTTGGCTGCGCCGCTTGTTTGGACGTAAGTAACCGTGCCGATCGACCCCGAGATCGCAAGGTGGCTCGAAAAGGCCTTGCCCGTCGTCATCGTGCCAGTCGTCGGCGTCGCCTGGCTAACCGCTTTGGCGGTGACTGTGAGGGTAAAAGTCCACGTGCCCGCGTCAGCGTAGTTGTCGGAATCGGTGCCAGAGACCGTGTAGCTCCCAGCGCCGAGGGCACCCTTCGTAGCGACAAGGCCAGAGGAGGAGACGACGAGCTCCGCTGAGGACGAGGTGGTCGAGAAGGTGACGGGCCCAGTACCACCCAAAGCCGCCAACTGCTGGGTGAAGGCCGAACTCGCGGCAGGTGTCGTCTCATTCGAGGTCGCAGCTGATTGAATAAGCACCATCGGAGTCACGTTCAAGGTGTAGGTCCAAGACCCTGTGTCGCCATCGGAGTCGGAGTCGCTGCCTGAGGCCGTATAGGTGCCCCCAGTTAGAGTGCCGGAGGTCGATACGCGGCCCGTCGAGGAGACGGTGAGGCCGTCGGGAGACGAGCTAGTTGTGAAACTGACCGTTCCAATGCCTCCCGCCGTCGCCAGCTGGTCGGCAAACGTCGAGCTCACGGCCGGCGAAACCATAGCCGCGTTCGACGTCGGGGCAGCCTGGGCGATGTTTGCGGCGGTGACATCCAGTGTGTAGGTCCACGTCCCGGTGTCACCGAGGGTGTCGAAGTCTGAGCCGGAGACCACGTAAGTACCCGGTGTCAGCGTGCTTGTCACCGAGACGGCGCCAGTCGAAGAGACGACGAGCCCGGCCGCAGACGAGTTAGTGGAGAAGGTGACCGGGTCTCCCGGAAGGCTGTCCGTTGTATTTAGCTGAGCAGTGAAGGTGCCACAACTGACCGGTGTAACAACAACTGTCGCGTTCGACGTTGGAGAGACCTGGGCCAAAGTGGTAGTGCTGACGGTCAGCTCGAAGCTCCACGTGCCCGTGTCGCCGTATAGGTCAGAGTCGGTGCCCGAGACGGAGTAGGACCCGGCCGCGAGAGTGCCTGTCGTCTTGACGGCGCCAGAGGAGGAGACGGAGATCTCTGTCGAGGGCGAGGTCGTGACGAAGCTGATGGGTCCGGCCCCACCGGTCGTCGTTAGCTGGTCGGTGAAGCCTCCACTTTCGAGCACTGTACTGGTCACCGTCGTCGGCGAAGCCTGGGCGAGCGTGGTGGCAGTGACCTTCAAGGTGTAGCTCCACGAGCCGGCGTCATTGAGAGCGTCAGAGTCGGTGCCCGAGACGGTGTAGGACCCGGCCGCGGGAGTGCCTATCGCCGTGACAGCGCCGGAGGAGGAGACGGAGACCTCCGTCGAGGGCGAGGTCGTGACGAAGCTTACCGGTCCGATGCCGCCGCTAGTTGCGAGCTGGTCTGTGAAGTCCGAGCTTTCGGCAGGTGAAACGCTCGTTGCGTTGAAAGTGGGGGAACCCTGAAGGATTGTCCCCCCGGTGACGTTCAAGGTGTAGCTCCACGTGCCCGTGTCATTAAGAGCGTCAGAGTCGCTGCCCGAAACGGTGTAAGAGCCGGTTGCGAGAGTGCCTGTCGTAGTGACGGCGCCAGAGGAGGAGACGGAGACCTCCGTCGAGGACGAGGTGGTGACGAAGGTGACCGGGTAGCCGGCAAGGCTGTTCGTCGTCTCTAGCTGGTCGGCGAACTTGGCACTGGTGGCAGGTGTCACAGCGGTCGCGTTTGTCGTCGGCGTGCCCTGAAGGATTGTCCCCCCGGTGACGTTCAAGGTGTAGCTCCACGTGCCCGTGTCATTAAGAGCGTCAGAGTCGCTGCCCGAAACGGTGTAAGAGCCGGTTGCGAGAGTGCCTGTCGTAGTGACGGCGCCAGAGGAGGAGACGGAGACCTCCGTCGAGGACGAGGTGGTGACGAAGGTGACCGGGTAGCCGGCAAGGCTGTTCGTCGTCTCTAGCTGGTCGGCGAACTTGGCACTGGTGGCAGGTGTCACAGCGGTCGCGTTTGTCGTCGGCGTGCCCTGAAGGATTGTCCCCCCGGTGACGTTCAAGGTGTAGCTCCACGTGCCCGTGTCATTAAGAGCGTCAGAGTCGCTGCCCGAAACGGTGTAAGAGCCGGTTGCGAGAGTGCCTGTCGTAGTGACGGCGCCAGAGGAGGAGACGGAGACCTCCGTCGAGGACGAGGTGGTGACGAAGGTGACCGGGTAGCCGGCAAGGCTGTTCGTCGTCTCTAGCTGGTCGGCGAACTTGGCACTGGTGGCAGGTGTCACAGCGGTCGCGTTTGTCGTCGGCGTGCCCTGAAGGATTGTCCCCCCGGTGACGTTCAAGGTGTAGCTCCACGTGCCCGTGTCATTAAGAGCGTCAGAGTCGCTGCCCGAAACGGTGTAAGAGCCGGTTGCGAGAGTGCCTGTCGTAGTGACGGCGCCAGAGGAGGAGACGGAGACCTCTGTCGAGGGCGAGGTCGTCCCGAAGCTGACCGGTCCGATACCGCCGCTAGTGGCGAGCTGGTCTGTGAAAGAGCCACTGGTAGCCGTTGTCGTCGTACCTGTCGTCGGGGCCACCTGAGTGAGCGTCGCTGGAACGGCGATGGAGAGAGAGGCGCCCGAACCCAGCGTCTCCCACGCCGAGAGCGTGTCCCCGTACTGGACTCCGAACGGCGTACCTCCGCTTGTCGAGCCGAGCGGCACGGTGACTGGCACGGCGAGAGACGTACTGCCGTTGTTGGTGACGGTCAGGGTGCCACCGACGTCAGTGGTGCTGACCGATCCGGCACTGGTCGCCGCCGTCCAGGCGCTCTGGTCCGCCAACGTGGTGGCGATAGCGCCCTCGGTCAGTTGCACGTAGGGGGTCGAGGAGCTGAAGTAGGTGTGGTACTCGGCAAGCAGCGGGTTCAGTACCGAGTAGAGCAGGCCGTCACCGGTGGTGTCGTCAGTGGCGGGGGGAGTGGCGGGCGGTGAGGCGTTGCACGCCGTCGTCGCGGTGGAACAACCCGGCGGTGAGCCGATGATGTTGGTCTGATGGACGTAACTAGGCTCCGGGTCGTTGCTCAACATGTTCTCGAACATGCCCGAGTCCACTTGGCTCACGATGTCAGCGAAGGTGGCCGGAGCAGTCAAACAAGTCGTTGTCGACGTGTCAGAACAGGTGCCGACTCCGGGATCGGCATTTGGAGTGGCGTAGATCGTGTTGTACTCGTCAACTTCTTGCGCCTCGGTCGAGGCGTCGTAGAAGATGTTGATCGGGTGGCGCGGTACGACCTGTGCCCCCGAACCATCGGTATATGGCTCGAGGAACGTCGCCCCGGCTGGGTAGGTGCCACCGGTGTACGAAACCCCGTAGCCGAACTCGCCGTCGGCCGGGTCGGGGTATGGCTTGGAAGCGTCGGCACCTACGGCGGTGATTCCGACGGCCTGCAAGGCCGGTATGAAGTAAGGGTTCTGCTCCCAGGGCAACTCGTTGGCGTTCTCCTGGACCGGCGGCGTCCAGGAGGCGGACTGGGGGGTGCCGGCGGCACCGGTGTCCGTGTAGGTCAGCTCCGACTCGCCACCGTTGGTGACGTCGGTCGTCGAGGCCGGGTCGACCGAACTGTTGTCGGGAAGGGTCGCCGAGAACGGGGTCGCATAGCTGCCGACGAGGGACCACGTCGAGAACGGCCCGTTAGCGTCCGAGGAAAACGCCCGATATATGAGGTAGTTGGCCGCGTGGCAGATTGCCTCCCACTGCAGGGTGACCGAGCCGTTCGCCGAGACGGCGATTGGGTCTGTGACATCAGCCGACGACTGGTCCTCACTCGGCGAGTCCGAGCCGTTGAACTGGTCTGTCACGGCGTATTCGTAGTAGCCCGCTGCGAGAGTTCCGCCCGTCGACGCTGTCGCGGAGTCGAGGTCGGGAGGGTCGACAGTAGCTGGGTTCCCCGGCTCTAGGTCCGCGAATCCTGAATGGTTGCCCGGGACGAAGACTTGGGGATCCTCAACTCCATAAGAAAGCGAGGTGTCCTTGCTCTCGGTGATCCCGAGGCCACCGGTTCCGGGCGTCGCGCCCGGAGCCGCTGCAATCGAGCTGGTGTTCTCGTTCAGCTCCGCCTCGATGTAGTTCTGTGTCGCGCACCCCACGTCCAGATAGGGCGTGTCGTAGGTGTGGCTTATCCAACCGAAGTCGTCAGCGTAGGGCTTGCCCGTAACAGTGTCGGTCGCCTGGAACGCGGCCAGCAGCGGGTCGTAGGTGTTCGGTGCGTCCGCGCTGCCGTCGTACACGAGGTCGCCGCTCTGGGCGGCCACGCTGCTCCCGAAGTTGAACAATTGGTCGAGGCGGAAGTCATTGGCTTGTGACCATCTGGCCGCATAGGTGACGTCGGTGGGCTGCATGCGGAGCGCGTCGGAATCTGCATAGTCGATTGTGTGAGTCGTGGTGTCCCAGGCATCATCGGGCGTGAACGTGTCGTCGATGTCCATCTCTACGTAGTTGCGGTATAGCCCCAGGTGCTCGCCCCTGGTTACCCAGTCGATCAAGTCCGGACCGAGGACCAGCCACTGGAGCTGACTGGCGTTGTAGTTAAAGTTGACCGTGAGCTCGGCTACCCCCGCCTGAAGGTCGCCCGTCGAGATGGGGTGCTGGTAGATGCCCATGAGCACGTAACCAGAGGAGTTCTCGAGCAGCGGAGTCTCGCTGGCTCCGGCGGGGAGGTCTGCTGCTACCGTCGCCGGGTACCCGTAGGTTTTGGAGTCGAACGTGACGGTGCCGCCTAGCCCCGGAAAGTCAGCAACGCCGGCAGCCGTGAGCGCCGCACTTGTTCCGCCGATGTCACCGAACGTGTGGTCGGTCAGACCGAGGGCAGGGGTGGGATAGCCATAGCCGTCGATCTGGCGAACAGAAAACGCGCTCTCATAAGCAAAGAGCGAATTCAAGTCCCCACTGGCGAAATCGCCGGGAGAATCGGCGATGACCACTCCGTTGAACAGCCCTTGGCTCGGATTGCCCGCCGCCGTCAACGCAGGCAGAGTAACGGACCATGTTCCAGGGGTGATGCCGCTAGCCGCCACTAATGTGTAGGGCACGCCTTCGTTGTTGAGCGTAGAGACCCAAGCGGCTGTTGTCGTATCTCCGCTAGGTCCTCCGACAAGGAGAAGGTTCAGTCCGTGTGAGGCTGTCGTCGCCGAGGCTGGCGATACAGCGAGGAGGCTCACGAGTGGCACTGCGATGAGCAGGGCGGCGACAACTGTAGGTAAGCCCAGGTGCTCTCGACGAGATGTGTTGCGGTCCGAGGGCTGCCGCTTCATGATTTACTCCTTATCGGCATTTCGCTTTTTCCCAAAGATCTGAGTGCCGTGTACCGGCGCTCTGAGGCTTTTTGATCGAGTTCCGTGGCGCCGGCCTCGAGTTCCAATCGGCTCAACAACTGACCACAGACAACCTGGAGCTCGGACAGGGCAGACGCAACCGCGGCGCGCATCACTCGCACCTCGGCGAGACGATGCCAGGCTTCGTCCAGATCGTCTTCGCACGCTTCATCGTCGATCTCGTATTTGTCCGCGATGAGGCCAAGTACGGTGCTCCCGGCGCTCTCCGTCTCGTTACCTACCTTGCGCAACGATCGGGGCCGCGAAGCATCTATTTGGAGCCGTGCATTCTCCTCCCGCAGCGCTTCCAGTTCTCGCGTAGCTGCTGCAAGTTGGGCGCGTAGCGTGCCACCGCGCAGCTGGGCGCGTAACGCTCCATCGCGTTTTAGGTCCAGGTCCACACCGGGGTTTCCTCGCAAGGGTTGCCTAGTTTCTCCCCCGCCGACCAGACTATGAGGTGACTTCGGAGGGGGACACCCCTGATATTTCAGGGCGACCCCGCGCGATTGAGGTACCCGACACCACCAGAGAGCCCGTTCAACCCGCGACTTTTCCCGTAACTCGTGTTCGTGCTGCGCCGCATGTTGCAGGTGTGGATGAAGTAACTCGTTGCTTTTCAGCAGGTTTCTAAGGTCCCGAACTGGCGCTGCCGATGCACCTCCGGTGCGAAACCTACGCAGCTCTACTCTCAGTCTCCGATGCAACCGATCAGGGGGGTCTCAAGGGTTCGTTGGTTCCCTGAGGCACGGGGGTATCGCTGCCCGTATCGCCTCAGGAGTGCCCGTCCGTCAGCGGCGCGCTTTCGCCGGAGGGGCCGTTGTCTCGGTTGGGCTGGCCTTGGTCCTCAACTCCCTGGCGGTCAGCGGCGCGTCTGGGGCGACGAACCCTAAGCACAAGACCAAGCGTTCGACGACCACGACCACCGCTCGGAGGCCCACCACTCACCCGACCACGACCACCAGCGCGATGCCGACCACAACTACGTCAACTAGTACAACTACGACAAGCAGTACGACGACGACCACAACGCTGTCCCCCACGACGACGTCTATCACGACCCTGCCGAACAGTCTCTATTGGGTGCCTCCAAGTGGGACCCTCGAGTGGGACTGGGAGATCGACCACCCGCTGTGCAACGGGAAGGAGGGCCAGACCCCGCTTCAGACAGCAGCCACAATCGCCGCGACGGCCGCCAATCCCTCGTCCAATTCGTCGTGTGCTGCGGACATGGGAATTACCTCCGGTTCCGCTCCTGTAGCTGCCGTTGACGGAGCGAGTGCACCCTCGACAGACCCGACCGTGTTTGACATTGATGGATTCGACAACACCGGCACAGACAACGCCGACGAATCCAGTTCACTCAGCTCCTCGGACTCTCCGGTTGTTGCGGAACTGCACGCTCTTGGCGACCACGTGATTTGTTACATCGACGTGGGAACAGCAGAGAACTGGCGTCCGGACTACAGCGAGTTTCCGGCCGCTCTGTTGGGCGACAACAACGGCTGGCCGGGTGAAAAGTGGCTGAACACAAACCCGAATGGCCCGGATTACACCACGTTGCAGAGAATCATGACGGCGCGGTTCGAGATGTGCAGGAACAACGGGTTCGATGCCGTCGAGCCTGACAACCTGGACGGTTCAGAGAACGACACTGGCTTCGCCATCACGACCTCGGAAGGTGACGAGTACGCCGAGTGGGTCGCGAACGAGATCCACGCTCTCGGGATGTCCGTGGCGCAGAAGAATTTCGAGGATCAGTCCTCGGTGCTGGAACCGTCTTTCGATTTCGTGATCGAGGAGCAGTGCTTCCAGTACGGAGACTGCGTCGATCTTGCTCCCTATTACGACAACCACAAAGCTGTGCTAGAGGTTGAGTACAACGGCGGCGGGATCTCGCTCGCCAGCTTTGATGAAGCCTGCTCTGACGGGATCAACGGACAGTTGTCGGCCGACAGCCTCGGTTTTGACTCGACCTACTTCAGTATCAATCTCAACGGTTCGCTCCGGGTGCCCTGCCGGTAGCGAGCCGACGAGCCGCTGTTCGGTCTCTGGCGCCTCGTCGCCGAGGACGAGTCCGCTGGCCGAGGAACCACCTCGGTTCGTAGGCCGCGCTCCTTGGAGCACCTGCGCGATGAGCGCACAGTGGAGGGCGGCCACCGGATGCGCTCACTTGGGCAAGGGGATCCACACCTAGGTGTCCTGTGGGGCCCAGCAATCGGCCACGGCGACCTGAAAGAGGCCTGACACTGGCACGAACCCCGCGCTGGTCCCTTTGCGCGAGGCCACCCGGAGACAAGGACGAAGTTGCCTACCCACTAAGCGCATCGCGGGCGAACGTTCGGGCTGGGTTCCTCCTGCCTTGAGCCGCAGCAGGAAGGTGCAGTCGCACAGCAAAACAAGGCACGCAGGCACGGACGGCTCACCGTCGGAGAGGACCTTGAACCGCCGCACGTCCCGATCGGACCCTCCTCATCCAGTTCTGGGCCGTCGGGCACCTGTTCTACTGCGGTGGAGTCAGGGTCCCCTCGGTGATCTCCTTGATCAGCTTCTCGCCTTCAGCCTTGATCGGTGCCGCGAGGTGGTAGCCGTTGTTGAAGACGATCTTCTCGCCACCATTGCCGAGGTCTATGACGAAGGTCGCGTCGCCTCGTGTGCCACCGCGGATGTCAGTGAACATGTTCTCCAAGATCGGCACCCAGTTGTAGACCTCGGAGGACACGACGTTGTGGGGAGCGAGGCTCACCATTGACCAGTCGTTGCCAAAAAAGGGCAGGTTGTCGGTGCGGGCGACTCCGAGCGCACCCACCGCGGACTGTGTCGTGGCGGATAATACCTGTACCCCGTCGGCGACGTAGGTCTTTGCGCAACTCTCCATGAGGCTGTCGTCGCTGTAGGACCCCGTATACACCTCGTGGACCACCATGTTGGGTTTTGCAGCCTTGGCACCGGCCGCGTAGCCGTCGATGTAGAGCTTGTCGTCTGCGGCGGCGATGGGGCCACAGACTCCGAGCACGTGGGACTTGTTGAGCATGGCCGCCATGTAGCCCTGGACGTATCCTCCCTCGTTCGCAGCAGCCTCGTAGGCAAATACGTTGGACATTCCGAACGTCGCCCCCGCCGTGCCCCAGGCAAAGGAGACTTTCGGGAACTTTGGCGCGAGTTGCTGTATCGCCGAGCCGTACTGTGTGCCATGGGCGATGATCAGGTTGTAGCCCTCGTGCGCGTACTCCTCGATGATGTTGGCCGCGAGCGACGTTACGTATTCGTTGGCTGACACGGCGATAGTCAGATGCTCAGGGCCCTTGAGTGTCTCGAGGGCGGCGTAGATGCTTTGGGTCCAGTTGAGGTCGTTCGTCGCACTGGGCGCGACGAGGGCAACTTTTAACGCACTCAGGTCAGAGCGCGCCGAGCTTGGCGTAGCTGAAGCGCACGTGCTGAACGCGGCGGTGCCGAGGGCGATGCCCACAGTGGCCAGCAACAAGACGATTCTTTTCCCCAAAGCCCTGGACATCGTGTTTTGCTCCTTGAGACGAGTTTGCTTGAAGGTGAGACAAACGAGCGAACAAATAACTCTGATCCAGCCAGTCGTGACCTTGTAGGGTCAGAAGTCCCGTCGGTTTTCAACCTGACGTCGATTTCGATACGGAGCCTGGACAGATGTTTAGCCAGCAGGCGACGAGGGGCCACGGCGCAAGGAGCCACCAGTGGTTCTCAATCAAAAGCCATTACTTGGCGCGACAAGATACGCAGAGCCTGCTATGTCACTGCCAGACAAATCAGGACATCAGTTGAAACAGCGAGCCGTTCTCGGCGAGCTCGGCAAGACTTAATTGAGGTATACGCCAAGTTTGGAGGCGGTTTGATAAGCAGGATCCTCGGAGGTCACCAGTTTTAGTCCCTTGGCACGCCTTAGAGTGGTAAGGCCGACGTCATCATCTTTGAGCCTGACCATCATCCCGAACTTGCCCGCATCATATGCCTCTATTGCCGCGACTCCAAAGCGTTTTGCCAGTAGGCGGTCTGAAGCTATCGGCGCACCGCCGCGCTGGGTATGACCCAAGACGACGGTTCGTAGCTCGAACAAGCCGGGCACTTTGTCCTCGATCGTGTGCATCAGCGTATCGGCCACACCGTGAAGCCTCACCTCACTGCTCCCGACACCCACGTGCAAATGTTGCAGACCAAGATCGATTCCCTCTGCGACCGCGATCACAGAAGAGTGCATCGTTTTGCTGCGTCGCTTCAGGAATTCGATCAGTCCATCGATATCTAGTTTGAACTCCGGCAGCAAGATGGCGTTCGCGTTGCCTGCCAAACCGGCATAAAGCGTGATCCAACCCGCGTGCCGTCCCATGCACTCGACGAGAAAGATGCGCTCATGGCTGGACGCCGTTGTATGGATCTTGTCCATGGCATCCACCGCCACGGAGACTGCAGTGTTGAACCCAAAGGTGGTGTCGGTGCCAGACAGGTCATTGTCAACCGACTTCGGTACGCCGACGATGGGCACACCGGCTTCTGCCAGTTGCGAAGCAGCAGATAGGGTCCCATCGCCTCCGATGACTATCAGACCCTCAACGTCCAGTTTGGCTAGATTGTCCCGGGCCATCTTCAAAACTTCGGGTGGAATATCGTTGTAGCCACCTTTACCGCCGACCTTGCCTGCGAAGCGACCACGATTAGTAGTCCGGAGGATGGTTCCACCGAGATGATTGATGCCGCGGACCGTGTTCGCGTCGAGCTCCCGGTACATGAGGGGGTCCAGCAAGCCCTCCCAGCCTTTTTCGAAGCCGACAAAGTAGTAACCGAGCCGCAAGCCGCAATTGACGATGGAGGCGATGGCGGTGTTGAGGCCCGCACAGTCTCCGCCCGAGGTCAGGAGGCCAATTCTGCGGTGGACCGGGGGTGACATGTTGTGACTCCTTGCTGGCTTGTGCGATGGGGGCAGATTCCAACGCCATTTCTTCGCCGAGGTGGCGCTTGTACCCCCGCCTCAGAGCTTAGGCGGTGGCCGCGAAGGCGAACAAAGGCGGCGAATGGGGTGTGACGACCGGCCCTGGGCTTTCCCCGACAGGTGAATTCGAGTCTTCACCCAGTTGGGACAGACGGCTCCTACTCCCGAGCTGCTCCGAGCGCCATCGTCAGCTCTGTCGCGGGATGTCTTGCGCCCTCAAGGAGAAGGGATGCACCCATCGTCGTCGCTGTTGGCGCGAGACTCCCGGTGGTGCCGATAAGGGTCCGGAAGAGGGGGTCTTCGCAGTTTTCAAAACCGTTGCACGGCATCGGCACTCACCCGAGAGGCGACAACCGCGGAGCGTTCGCGGCCTGCTTGTGCGTTTCCTTGCTCTTTGCAGGAGGACTCGGCAATTCAGCGACGGCGCGGACGGTTGCGCCGAGCAAAGGAATATCGACACCGGTTTGGATCCCGCCGCGCGAGGTGGAGTGGCAGTGGGAGCTGGATCATCCGCTTTGTAACTCAGATGGCGACGCGACACCGACACAAACGGCCGCGCTGATCGCGAAGACTGTGGAGAACCCCGCTTTGCACCCAGCTTGCGCCGCTGACCTTGGGATTAGGTCGGGGCGGTCAGCGCTGAAAGCGATCGACGGTGCTGTTGCGCCTGCGACGAACCCGAAGGTCTACGACATTGACGGCTTCGACAACACTGGGACCGACAACGGCAACGAGACGGAGTCGCTTAGTTCAAGTGACTCGCCCGTCGTCGCGGAGCTCCACGCCTTGGGCGACCACGTCATCTGCTATGTCGACGTCGGCACGGCGGAAGACTGGCGTCCGGACTATGTGGACTTCAAGGGACTGACTCTGAACCCAGTGCAGGGCTGGCCAGGCGAATACTGGATCAGTCTGGCGCCTGGTCATCTCGGCGCGGTGGAGAAGATAATGACGGCACGCTTCGAGATGTGCCGTCACAACCATTTCGACGCCATCGAGCCCGACAACATCGACAGCTCGGAGAACGGAACGGCTAACACCCAGGCAGAGCAGCTCCGCTACGACGAATGGGTCGCAGACGAGGTCCACCGTCTGGACATGTCGGTGGCGCAGAAGAATATCGAGGACGAGTCGTCTGTTCTGTCCCACTATTTCGACTTCGTCATCGAGGAGCAGTGCTACGAGTACGCCGACTGCCTCGACCTCGCCCCTTATTACCGAGCTCGCCGGACAGTGCTCGAGGTCGAGTACCAGGGGAACGGCGCATCTGAGTCGTGGTTTGCAAAGGCTTGCACCGTTGGAGTGAACGGACAGCCGGGGGCTGACTCGCTCGGTCTCGATTCGGTCTATCTCAGTTTGAACCTGGACGGGTCGCTGCGCGTTCCCTGCCGATGATGCCGCGATCTTGGCTCAGAGCATCCTTGCTGCCAGCCATTCCGGTTCGCCGTGAAGCCGGTAAGCGATCGCTTCGGCGAGAATGACCGCAAGCACGGCGCCGGCCAGCTCCGCATAGGGAGTGAATCCACTCCTGACCAAGCTATGGACGACAAGGCCGGCCCCGAGTGTGCAGCATTCGACCACGAGGGCTGTGTTGGCGCGTCCGAGTACGTCGAGCCAGGCGAAGAGCACTCCTGCCAGTCCGATGGTGCCGAGGTCGAGGAGGATCAGTGATGGGTCCCGTGACGCGATGCCCAGGCCATGCGCGATGGCCAGGGCAGCGAAGGAGACGACTAGGGCTATCAAGCAGTAACCGGCGACGGCAACAAGGTTGATCAATCTGCTCATGCGATGAGTTGCCACGAGAGAACCACTGTCTCGACTCAGCCCTACTCCTGGGTAGAGCAGGTTCCAAAAGGCGGCCATGAAGTAGAACCAAACGACGCTGCCAAGCAACGAGGGAGCCATGGCGAGACCGAGCAACCTGACGCCGCCCGCGCTCCCGGGCAAAGCGACGCTAACGATCATGCAGCCGAGCAGCGCACCCACGCAGCCCGACCTGAGCGCGTTCAGCCAGGAGCCGGGCATCTGCTGGGACCGGTAGCTGGTCAGCACGCCGACCACAACGAGGGCGATCATCGTCTCACTCTCGGCGGCTACGACCGGTACCAGTGGCAGCCTCAGGTTCACTCCAAGCGCACCCATCACGAGCAGGCCGACATAGGCGAACGCCCAGCCGCGACGCGAGAGGAGAAGGCCTCCGGTCCACAGCACCACAAGTGAGAGCGCTGCCCCCGCCACCGGGGACCGCCTGAGCAGTATCAACTCCAGAAGGGCAACGACGACGGTGACGGCTGCCCAGCCGCCACTACGGAATCCGCTCAGCCGTTCCCGGTGCCCACTCGCCGACAGAGCACGGTCGTATCGCCGTAGGGTCCACTGAGCAGCGAGGGTGACCGGAAGGGCGATCCGCCACGCCTGGTCGGCGGAGGGGCCGAGCCGGGAGATCATCGGTCCAGCACAGATCGTCGCGGCCATGATCCCGGCGAGGAGGCCGACGACCTCGAGCGTCTCCTGCTGCTCGGTAGTTCGACCCATCTCGCGGTCCGGGCGCCAGGAGGACACCGGACTGGCCTCGCGGGCAGGGCGCGCCACAGCGAGGGCGAGGTCGGAGGAGACCCCCCACGACTCAAGTACTACCGTCGCCTCGAGCCGGTCTTGGGGGGCGCGACCAAGTGCAGCTCTGACCCGCAGAGCGGCAAGCTCGGCTGTGAGCTTCATGCCCGGAGTCCTTCGCTGCGACTCTCGGCGATGTCGGAGAAGATCTGCCGATAACTTGCGACGAAGGCCTCCTGGCTAAAGCGCCGTCGGACCCGCGCGTAACCACGCGCCCCAAGGGTTCGGGCGAGTTCAGGATCTTCAACAAGCGCACAGACTGCGTCGGTGAGCCCTTCCACGTCGCGCGGGCCCGCGGTCAGGCCGGCCCCCTTCATCGCATCACGGACTCCGCCGACGGTGGTGGTTACAACGGGCCGCCCCTCAGACAGAGCTTCGAGAACCGCCATCGGAAAGCCTTCGGAGATACTCGTCATTAGGGCGACGTCACCTTCGCGGATCGCGCCCCGAGGGTCCGAGGTCGATCCATTGAAAACAAAGGAGGCACCCAGGTTCAGTTGGTCGTGAAGCCCGTAGCAGGCGGCGGCGTAAGCCTCCTGGCCCGCGGAAACGGGACCGTAGTGGAGGAACCGCACATCTGGGTGACGTTCGAGGACCCTGGCCGCGACCCGCAGGAGCGTTTTCACGTCCTTGAGCGGGTCTATTCTGCCCACAGTCACGACGATCTTCCGCCCAGGCGGCGGAGTCATCGCGTCTTCGACATGAACGCCGTTCGGGATGGGGCGTATGCGCTCAGGCGGGACTCCCAGTGCTATCTCCCACGGGCAGTGCGCCTCGGTGACGGGAGAAACCAGATCGGCGCCGAGATATGCCGCCCGCGCGAACGCGCGGGCAAGACGTGTCGCCAGCAGGCGACTTCCGTCCCCCTCCAAGGAGCGGGCGGCTGCAAGATAAGCCTCGCGCACGAACACGCCATGCTCGGTGAGCAGTATTGGGGTACCGGTCAACTGTTTGCTCACGATCGCTGGGATACCTGCCCAGCCGGCCGCCGTTACGTGAATGACATCGGCCGACGGCAGGCGAGTCGCCGCGGTCCGCGCGACCCAGGAGAGGGTCTGGTAGCTGGACACGGCCGTAGGCATGTCGATGTGCACACCCGGGGTAACTCCTGGCGAGGGCTCGCCCACGGCCTGTTCCAGCGCTGCCAAGAAGAGTTTCCAGGACTGTTTGGTCCGGAAGGATGGCAAGATTGCGCTCGGGTGTGTGTGACACCAGACGAGCTCGGAGAGGAGCTCTAAGGGGTCGGCGTCCCAGCCCAGCAGAGCTCGCGTCAGCTTCGCCGCAAGATCTGGGCGGCGCGGCACTCTTGGCTGGTACTGGGCCCGACGGTCGACGCCCCAGAGGTCCACAAGCCCTGCGAGGCGCGCGTTGGCTGGGAGTTTGTAGCACGGTTGTCGCTTGAGACCCCCGGCGACGATAGGTACCACGAGCCAGTCGATGTCGTCGAGGTTCCTGAGCAGCTGATCGCACCAGGTGCTGACGCCCCCTATCACGTAGGGATACGTGCCTTCTGTAAGCAGCAGGACGGTCAATCGGCGCTTGCGCTGTCCGGGCCGAAAGTCGAGCAACACCGACTCCCTGACTGACGTGGTCCGCTTCAGCTCGCGGATGAGAGCTCCCCGGGTAAGCATCTTCTCAGTGGGAACGAGGCTGCTCTGAGGTTCGCTTGGCCGGCCTCAGCTTCTTGGAGGCGTTATCACCGGCGCAGCCGAGCAAAACGGAGCACGAATCGGCACCGACGGCAGAATTGACGACCTCGCGCCTTTGCCTACGGCTCTCGAGGACAGTCCTAGCCGAGCCGGTGCAGACCCGCGGGCTGCCACCGTCAAGCTGCCTAGTCATGACGTGTTCCCTGAGTTGTCGCGCGTCTTCTCCGGTTTGATACCGACGTGGTCCGGCCTCGTGATCGCCGGTCAATCTCCATTGAGCCCACTCCAAGCTCCAATTTGCTCAGAAGCTGTGCACAAGCGGCTTGAAGTTCCGACAGTGCGAACGCCACCGCGGCCCGTAGCTGGCGTACCTCGGCGAGTCGCTGCCAAGCGTCGTCTAGCTCGTCTTGGTCTCGCCCGTCGTAGTCGCCTTTGGCAGGGACGGACCTGACGACGAAGGCGTCCGCCACGGCTAGGAGATCGTCACCGGCTTTGCGCAGTGACTGAGGCCGGGTCGCATCCATGCGGAGCCGAGCGTTCTCCTCTCGCAGCTCCTCTAGCTCTTGGGTCAACATGTGCAGCTGGGTACGGAGGGCACCACTGCGCAGCTGGGCGCGAAACACTGCCTCGCGTCTTGGCTCCATCTCTGGGTTTCCTCGCAAAGCCTACCTATCCCGGTCGCTTCCCCCGGCACAGGCTATGAGCCGTCCGCAAAGAGCGACACCCCTCACATTTTTGGCGAAACCCGCGGGATAACTCGATAAATCCCTTGCAAAAGAGGTGGCTGGCGTCTGCTGCGCCATGAGCTGCGCGAGTCGCACGGTGGTCCGCGACTCTGGGGTGGCATCTGGGCGACCCTGCCCGACAAGCGGGGTCGGAGTGGCCTAGTGGCTCAACACAGGGTCCTCCGGCGACCGGCTTAACCCGGCACACATGTCTCTTTCGCGTAAGGCGCGAGCAGTCCCTGCGGGCGCTCTGTCAGTAGTTGGGGGAACAGATTGACATCTTTGTGTTGAGAAAGGAGACTGGTCGGAGCGAGGGAAGCTCAGAACCCCGGTCCGTGACTGGTCGCTTGGGCCGGGGGGAGCGAATAGCGAATCCGACCCGCGCTTGCGGCAGCCAGCTATGCGAGAGGCGCGGAGAGTTTGCTTCGTTCTTTATCCCGGGCTCACCTAGCCACATGACAAGTCCGCCGCGGGCATCGATCGACGCCCGACTTCGGCAAGGGTTCGTAGCGGCAGTGACTGCCAGCGCGGACCGACGTTCCCGCAGTTCGGTGTTGGGCCAGCGAACCGACCCTGGCGCGAATCGACCAGATCGAGACGACCAGAGCGCGGGCGTCGAGAGGTTGCTTGAACGCGAGTCCTACCTTTCCGAGATCGCGCTACTGGTGTCGGGCGATTCGGGGCTTCGGGTCGGGCCTGTGATAATCGAGGGTCACAGAGGGCTTGGCAAGACGGCTCTCTTGGGTGCGGCCTGTCAGATCGCAGCAGAGGCGGGATGTTCGGTGTTCCGTGCCCGAGTGGATGGTTTGTCGAAGGATGTCTACCGCGCGCTTGTCGACCAGCTTTCTGACTCCTGTGCCGGATCACTCGCTCAGGGATCCGGAGAGCCGGCGAGCGACTTCGCCAACGAGCTCGAGCAAAGGGTGCGCCGCCTGCTTGGCGACGGCGTCGTCATCGCAATTGATGACGCGCAGTGGCTCGATGACCGGTGCGTGGAGTTGTTGCGACGTCTCCGAGGTCTAAGAGGACGGCGACCACGTCTGATCCTGGGTGTGGCGCCACGTTCGCCGCAGTCACCGCTCGGGCCCGTCGACCTAATCATGTCCGAGCCGGGTGTTCGGGTCATGTCGCTGCAACCACTGTCGCCCGGTGCCGTTGCCACTCTTGTCGAACAGTATCTGGGGTGCTTTCCAAGCGACGCCGCTCGCGCCGCTCTTTACCGTCCTTGCTATGAGGCCACAGACGGGATTCCCGCGCTGGTTTTCGACCTGTTGGGAGAGTTGGCCACCGGGCGCGCGCAGACACTGGCCGGGTCGTTGCCAGACCCTGAGAAAACGACCTCGGTATCGGTAGCGCGCTCGGTGCTCGCAAGGCTCTCGCGGTTGCCTGAGAACGCCACTGTGGTGCTCGAAGCCGTGGCGGTTGCACACGAGCCGGCAAACCTGGCGCTGATCGCCGCTGCGACCAAACTGAGCTCGGTGAAAGTTGGGGCGTTGGCGCGGGTGCTGGAGGCAGCCGACCTCGTGAAACCAGACGCAGCCGGCTTGCAAATGACGCCACTGTTGCGGCGCAGCTTCTACGAGGAGATCGACGCCAAGCGTCGCACGAGGATGCACCTGGCCATTGCGAGGTACCTCATGGTCAGTGGCGGTGGCTCTGAACAGATAGCCGAACATCTTGTCGCCGCTGATCCCGCCCACAGACCGTGGGTGGCACAAGAGCTGATTGCAGCCGCCCGGCATGTCGCCACGAAGGGCTCGTACGAACAAGCGGTGCGGTATCTCCGCCGGGCCTTTGCAGAACGCCCCGCAGCTTGGGACGATCCGGTGCTGTTGCTCGAGCTGGTGCGAGCAGAGTCGCACGTCGACTCTCAAGCGGCGATAGAGCATCTGCTTCGGTGCGTGGACACTGGCGCCGACGCCAAGCACGCCATCGGACTTGCCCGCCAACTCGCCGTATGGCAGGAAGATCGCGACGAGGCGAACGGCGACGGTCCGGGGACGGGGACGGCGCTGAGGTCGTTGCTGGACCACATGAGCGTATTGGTACCTAATTCCGACGCCCACGACACCGTGGAGCTCAACGTCACCCGGGCCTTGTTCGCAAGTCCGGCGGCCGCATCGTCGGCCGCGGACGCGCTCAGGCACGAAATCGATCTCATCGAGCCACGCACGCAGGCCGAGCACAAAGCAATTGCCCTGCTTGCCGTCGTGGACTCCGCCAGCCCGGGTCGGGCCCGCTCGGAGGACACTGTCGGCGCCGTGCGCCGAGTCGTGCTGAACGCTCAGCTGTGCAGTGAGGATCCGTTTGACTGCCATGTGTGGGCGCGGGTGCTTCTCGTTTTCGCCCGTGCAGGTGAGTTCGGTCTCGCCGACCAGTTCGCCCGCCACGCTCAGGCAATGAGCGAGTCGCGAGGGCTCGATCATGGCCTGGCCGAGTACTCGTTGACCTTGGCCATGTCGCTTCAGATGCAAGGGTCACTCGTCGAATCATCAGACAACGCCCGACGTGCCTTGGCGATCGCCGGCGGCCGATGGTGGGTTCGCCGGCCCGAGGCCGTGGCCTGTTTGGTCGCGAACCTGGTCGATCAGGGCCGTTGGGAAGAGGCTGAAGCTCTCCTGTCCGCTTCGACAGGACTCAACGGCGAGTGTTCCGCATTCCAGGGAGCGTCGCTGCTCGAACAACGCGGCCGCCTGCGTGCGTGTCAGGGGCGATCAGACGAGGCACTTTCCGACCTTCTAGAGGCGGGAAGGCTGGCCGAAGAAGCAGGAGTGGACAGTCCTACCGTCACGATCTGGCGCAGCGAAGCGGCGCTCCTGCTCGCAAGACAAGGTAGTGAGCAAGAGGCCGTTCGTCTTGCCGAGGCCAACCTCGACCTTGCCCGCAGGCACGGGGCAGATTTTGTGGTTGGACCTGCGCTGCGGGTCGCCGGGATCGTCGGGCCTGAAGCGGTGCGTTTGGAGCGGCTCGAAGAGTCCGTGCGCCTGCTCGAGAGTTCGCCCGCCCTTTTGCAGCTTGCCACCGCCTTAGCTGATCTGGGCCGAGCCGTGCGACTTTCCGGCCGCCGGTCGCCCGAGGCGGCCAGATTGATATTGCGCCGGGGGCTCGACGTCGCCTATGGCATCAACGCATCGCCGCTCGTCACCCGATTGCTCGCCGAGATGCGCCTAAGTGGAGCACGCCCCCGCCGAGTGGCCGTATCAGGACCGGAGTCACTTACCCCTGGTGAGAGACGCGTCGTTGCCCTTGTGTCGGCCGGCCTCACGAATGCCGCCATCGCGCGTTCACTGTTCCTGACCGAGAAGACCGTAGAGGGCCATCTCGTTCGTGCCTACCGCAAACTCAATGTGCGGTCACGGCGCCAACTAAGGACTGTGTTCCCGGCAGAGGAATCTATTGACGCTGATCCGGGCGTTGGAACGACCGATACCGCCGTGAAGGTCCAAACATCACCGGCGGCGTCTCTCCCGTCGGTCCTTCCAGCGTCAATCCACCCATTTGGTCTTGTGGCCGGGCTCGGCGACGAACCGGGTGATCTGCCACTTGAGGAGTTGCGCCTGCGGAGCGACTCCGCGGAGATGCACTAACCATCAAGATCTGGCCTCCTGGGTTGCCGAGCGGTCCCTCAGTCCCGGTCTGCGAGCCGAGCACGCCTCGATGCTCGAAGCTGGCAAGCCCGCCTCGTCGAGCCTTGCGGCTAAGTCAGGGCCCGTAGCCCAGCAGTGACGGCAACGGCCGCTGCCACCGTAACGAGGAATGGGGCCCTTCTGGCCGCGCAAGCAATGGCGGCGACGAGGCCCCCCATACGAGGATCGACAACGAGATGTTGGCCGGTGGACAGACTCTGGGTCAGAGCGAGTGCGGCAAGCAGGGCCACAGGCAGCAGGGCGGCGACACTCTTCACGCGGGCGTTGTCCAGTATCCGCCTCGGAACGTTGTAGCCGAGCAGCTTCAGGACATAGCAGCTGATCGACCCGGCTATGACGGCCGGCCACATCAGGAGGAGAGTTCCGCTGTCTGGGCCGACCTTGCACGCCACCCGGCCACCGCGGCTACTCCGGCCGCGCACAGGACAGGAACTCCCGCCGGCACGAGCGGCACGGCAGCGAGCCCAGCCAGGCCAGCAACGCCCGCCACGACCCAGGACAGGCGCGTCCTCAGTTGTGGGAAGAGCAAAGCAACAAACGCCGCTGGTGCTGCCTCGTCGAGGCCAAGAGTGCTCGGGTTGCCAATCAAGTGGATGAGCGAACCCACGATCGTGGCTGTGTTCCAGCACACGAACACGGCCACCCCCGTCGCCCAGAACGCCCTTCGCGCTGTTGGCCTGTCGGGCGCGGCGAATGCCATCGCCGAGGATTCGTCGATCGTGAGCTGAGCGGCGACCGGACGCCACCGGGTGAGTCCGAGGGTGTCGACCAACCTGAGACCGTAAAACGCGTTGCGCGAGCCGAGCACCGTCGCCGTCGCCACCGCTGCGACACCTGCGCCGCCGCCGCCGCCGAGCACTGCGACCAGGGCGAACTGGCTCGCCCCGGTGAACATCACCCCGGAGAGCACCATGGTCTGTAGGAGCGACAAGCCTGACGCACTCGACACGGCACCGAATGAGAACCCGTAGGCCCCGGTGGCCAGGCCGATGAAAGCAGCATTTTTCACCACGGGAGCGGCCATGAGCAACGATAAGAAAAAATCCGGAGTAGGTGGTGCCAAATTCACCCCCATCTCCTCTTATATGTGGCACAATATGCTCATCGACGACGTAGATAGAGCAATTATCAAGCAACTCGAGCGAGACGGCCGCCTAACCAACGTCGAACTTGCCACGCTGGTTGGCTTGTCACCATCCCCCTGCCTGCGCCGCGTGCGCCACCTGGAGAGCGCGGGCGTGATCGCCGGTTACCACGCCCGTATAGACCCCATGGCTGCAGGCCGCGGTTTCGAGGTCGTCGTCCTTGTCGACATGATGCTCAAAGATCGTGCCACGGTCATCGCCTTTGAGGAACGGGTGGGCAATCTCCCCGAGGTCGTCGAATGCCGGCGCATGTTCGGCGTCCCTGATTATCTGCTTTGGGTCGCCGTCAGCGATCAGGTCGCCTACGAAGCGTTCCTCATAGACCAACTTGCAGACCTTCCCGGGGTGGCCCGGCTGACCTCGCAGCTGACGATGAAGATCGTGAAGTCCTCTGGCCCTCGCGGCGGTTAGCCGAGCTGAGCTGGCTTGGGTGCTTACTCGGGCAGTTTCTCGCCTCGGGAGCGAGGCGCTGGGGATGACGGCGTTCTGGCCGAGCTGGTCGCGGTGACACCGGGACTGCGTGGGCTCACAGGGCCTTTGAAGCGGGCGGCGCCTGTCGGAAGGCCTCGCCCGAAAGACCGCGAATCACAGGCCGATTAGGGCGCACATATCATCGGCCACGGTGCGAAGGCGCGACTTTCTGAAGCTGGCAGGAGGCATTGTCATCGGCGCGACCGCGGTCGGGGCGTGCTCGGAAACGACAACTGCCTCCCACCCGCAGGCTTCCACCTCCACGTTGGAGACCTCGACGACTTCGACTACAGAGCCGAGCCCGACGTCGGTGTCCTCAACGACAGTGCCGTCGCCGGCAACATCGGATGACTGGCGGGGATTCGGCTCATCCCTCCAGGGCCGACTTGTGCTGCCCACCAGTCCCGAATACCCGGTCGACGCCCAGTCCTACAATCCCGTCTTCGACGGCGCACATCCCGAAGGCATCGCTTATTGCGCATCGGCTGGCGATGTTGCCCTCGCCGTCGACTTCGCCGAACAGCACGCCATAGAGCTGTCCCTGCGTTCCGGCGGCCACTGCTACGGCGGCTGGTCGACCGGTCCTGGTCTCGTCGTCGACGTCTCGCCGATGAACGAGGTGGTCTTCGATCCAGTCACCGGACTTGTGAGCGTTGGGTCAGGCACGCGCTTGATCGATCTGTACGCCGCTTTGGCCCCTTACGGGGTGGCGGTTCCCGGAGGCTCATGCCCGGGTGTAGGGATCGCCGGACTCGCCCTTGGCGGCGGCTTCGGCGTGCTCGGGCGAAAGTACGGCCTCACCTGTGACAATCTTCAGTCTGCAGACGTCGTGCTCGCATCGGGCGAGATGGTCACCTGTGACGCCGTTCAGGCCCCGGACCTCTTCTGGGCTCTGCGTGGCGGAGGCGGTGGGAGCTTCGGAGCCGTAACGAGGTTCAGCTTCCTCACGCATCCGATTGGCACTCTCGCTTTGTTCACCTTGGTTTGGCCCTGGTCGAGCGCAGCGGCGGTCGTCTCCGCCTGGCAGAACTGGGCACCGGCAGCTCCCGACGAGCTCTGGTCGAATTGCCTCTTAGTCGCCAGTCAGACCACGCCCGCCGGAGAGGCGCCTGCGGCGCGGGTGACCGGCGTCTATGTCGGCTCGGAGGCGGTCTTGCAAGAACTCGTCGACAGCTTCGTGACCGAGGTCGGTACCTCGCCCTTCACGAGCTTCGTGGGATCGGCGGGCTACCTCGATGCGATGCTGATAGAGGCCGGCTGCGACAATTACAGCGTCGCAGAGTGCCATCTACCCAGTCAGAACCCCGCCGGGCTGCTAGCCAGGGCGCCCTTTGCGGCAAAGTCGAACATCGTCGAGTCAAAGCTGTCGGCTGTTGCGATCTCCACGCTCCTTGAGGCTGTCGAGCAGCGCCAAGCTTCGCCGCTTCTGGCTGGAGGCGGCTTCGTGCTCGACGCATCTGGCGGTGCCATCAACCGCGTGTCTCCTGAGGCCACCGCGTACGTGCACAGGACCGCGCTCGCGACCATGCAGTACAGCGCCGGTTGGGCGGTGTCGTCACCGCCGTCGGTCGTGGCGGCGAACAGACAGTGGATCGAGTCAGCCTGGCAGTCGATGCGTCCCTTCGTCTCGAGCGGTGCTTACGTCAACTACGCAGATCCTGAACTGCCGGATTGGCAGCAGGCCTACTGGGGCTCGAACTTCGAAAGGCTAAAAGAGGTCAAGCGCCTCTACGATCCGGGAGACGTGTTCCACTTCCCCCAGTCGATCCCACCAGAGTGAGAGCCACAGGCTGCCGTCGCCCTCGCCTTAGCTGTCGTCGGGGGTCGAGGTGAGCGCCTCTTGACGGGCTTGGGCGGCTCGGTGGACCGCCCAAGTAGCCGGACCGACGACATCGATGTTGCACAGGAATGCTGGTCGTCATCTTTCGCCGGTCGGGGGCAACCTCTCCCAGCAACCACCTTGCCTCAACAGGCAGGAAGATGATGGTGTGAGGGGGTGCCCGATAAGCAGCTGCGACCAGACCCGCCAGGGACAATCCAGGTTGTCCGTCGTCCACTGGAAGTGGACGCCATGGGCACCGACGAAGCCGCCTCGGTTCCTGCCCTCGAGCAATTGAAGTTGGCCTCGTCATCTCGAACATATGTTCGCTAGCCTCATGGTATGGCCGAGCTGTCGCCCGAGGAAGCCGAAATCCTGCGCAGGTCGATCGCCATGCTCCCTCCGCGGGCGCCGAGCGGCCTCAGCCGCGAGCGGGCGCTCGGCAATTCTTGGTCAGCTCGTGCGATCGCTGAGGGAGCTTCGTCGACGCCAAACCGGCGGCCACGAAGCCTCTCAAGGGCCATGAGGGCGACCGACAAGTGCCGGCGTGGCCCGGTCACCGGCGACAGTGGACCAGGTCACGGCACCGGACCACTTCCGATCCCTACTGCTAGAGTCCTGACCAGGTACGCAGACGGCCTTCTTCGGTCTGAACACGGGCGAGCCGTTGTCCGCTGTGGCGAGGGTCTGGGATTCGAGAGCGCGACGCATGAAGACCGCAGATCACACCGCTCCCGAGCAGACCGAGCTACTCGACCTCGAGTACTGGAGCTGCCGATTCGCCAAGCTGCTCACCCGAGCGGGAGAGCCTGCTAGCTGGCCAGCTGGGGAAGTGATCGGGCTCGAGCATGAGTACAGGGTTCTTGTCGACCATCACGCCGTCGATTTCGGCAGCGTCGTCCACCGTCTTAGGCTCGGCCAGCCCCTGCTCGATCCGGCCGATCTCAATGCCTACAGGCTCGCTTCCGGTGCCGCGCTCACGGCGGATGAGGCGGAGGCCGAGATCGCCCTCTCGCCGATGTTCGTACGACCAGGTTGTTTTCGCGATCTGGCCACAAGGGCGAGCTCAGAGCGTCGGGCGCTGGCCTCGCGCCTGCCGGCAGGAGCCCGACTCGAGGGCTACTCCTCCCACCTGAGCGTGGCGGTAGCCCCTTCTTATTCGGTGGCGATGGCCAAGCTGTACGCGGCAAGCTTCAGCGCCTCATTGATGCTCCTCATGGACTCTGCGCCCTCACCCGGGCTGCTCGTACGGCCGAGAGCCAGCCGCCTCGAGCTCGGTGGCGAGTTCGTCGACGGGCAAAGGCTCGTCGTGGCCGCCATCTTCGCCGTCGGAAGCGTCCGCGCCTGCCGTTACCGGCTGGAGAAGGGTTATCAAGGGGACTTCCCCGACAGGCTTTGCGTTCAGCTGCAGCGAGACGACCAGCGCTACGGGTGGTTCGTGTCTCGAAGTGCGTTTGCCCGAGACCTGTATGCCTCCGGGCGCGAGACGCCCCTTCGTCTCGAGCGTGGCTCGATTGCGGCCCAGGCTCATCTCGAACGTTGCTGGTCTGCGGCGCGGGCCACATTGGTGCGAGACGTCGCCGAGAGCGAGCTCGAGCTTGTCGATGAGGTGATAAGGGGCAAAGAGCCGTTGCCGGTCGCGCACCCCTCCGTCCTAGGGGCGGCAGCGCCGCCCGACGAGCCCGTCGAGGATGATGCGCTCGCCCAGGCCTTCGGGGCCACGGCGCAAGCACACTCGCGTCCCGGTTACGACCTCGCCCCTGTGATGCTCACGTGGGACCGGGCCGTGTTCGTTGTGTCGACGCCGGAGCGGAACCGGATCGCATTCGCCGCGGTCAGCGCCCCACTTCTCCCCCTGTTTTTTTCACAGCTACAAGGCGGTGCATTGGACGAGGCCATCAGCTCCTACCTGGAGCTTGCCCCTGGTGCCCGCCGCCTTCGCGGTTGGCCAGCAGCGCCGGCCATAGCGGGTTTGTACGATGATCTCGCGCCGAGAGCGCGGCTGCTAGTGCCCGAGAGGGCGCCGCGCGCCGTGGGTTGGGCACCGAGACACCCTGTCTCGCGAGCGACCAGACGCGGGCGAAGTGCGGCACGGCATGGAGCCGGCGCCGAAGCCTCAGGAGGGCACGCATGACCAACGCGCAAGATCGGGGCGGGCAGTCGATTGGTGACATCGCCAACGACATCGTCACCAATGACCCGTCAAATGGCACTGGGCGGCCGGGCAAGTCCGCCTCCGCGAGGAGTCTGTTCAAAAGACCGGTGATGTGGGTGGGCGCCTTGATCGTTGTCGGTGTGATCGTCGGCGTTGTCGTGGCGATGTCGGGCGGGGGGAACTCGCCGGTGGCGAGCGGTGGCAAGATCCACAGCTTCGCGGGCTATTACTGCCAGGGAAATCAGTTCACCCTGTTCAGCGACACCAACGCCGAGGCAGTTTCGAACGGAGCGACGGAGCCAACTTTCAGCACACACGGCAAGGTGTACTGCTTGATGTATGTCCAGACCTACCACTGGAACAAGGGAGCTGGCTCGCCCCCCGGCACGGTCGGCATCGTGAGGCTGAGCGGGCCGGCCAAGCTGCCCAAATACATCGCAGCCCTTCCTGCCAAGACGAGCAAAGGGTCAAATGGCGCAGCGAACGTCAACTGGTTCGCGACTGTCTCGATCAGCAAGCCAGTCATCCTCGACGGCACATATGCCTGCACGGATTCGGATCCGTCGACCTGGTCTTCAAACAAGGCGTCGGGCGGTGCAGGCTTCTGCCTTGTGTACGCCGACCTGGCAATGCCCTAATGGCGTCGAGTCGAAATCTGTGAGGCAACGGAATTTTGTGGCGAAAAGACACATGAAAGAAGGGTGATAGAGATGGGCGAGAAGGGCACGAAGGGATGGAAGATGATCCGCAACGACGGCTGGCGTTCGCTTCAGGATCATGGCTGGCTCGGAGGCTCCGATGAGGACCTCAACAATCCGCAGACCGGGCAGAAAGCGTTGTGGGACGACGAGAAGGGCCAGTGGGTCGACGGGGCGTCGGGCAGGCCTTTGACGGCCGACCCGAACGCGGCCTTATGACGTGGCGCGCCTGATAGAGCCCCCGCTCCGACGACCGATGCCTGCGCTGGTCCTTAACGGCTGGCCCCGTCATCCGGGCAGGGCGTGATGGGCGGGAAAGCGTCGTCTAAAGTCCTGGGACGCCAAGGCAGAGAGCCTGTCGGGGTGTCGCGGAGGTGGGGCGATGAGGGCTCTGACGATGAAGTTGCGTCTTTTGTCGATCGGTGCCGCGACCGGCTTGACCCTTGGCGTCGTCGGGACGGCCGCTGCCGTTGCTGGCAATCCTCCGCCAACACCGTACAAGGCATGCGCTAATGCCAAATCGGTGCTCACGCTGGAGGTTAATGGCGCCTGCCCTAGCGGAAGTGTTCTCGTGTCGCTCGGGGCCAAGGGCGCGACAGGAGTCGCGGGAAAGCTTGGCAAGCAGGGCGCGACGGGACCGCAAGGTCCACAAGGCCCCCCGGGGTCGAAAGGGACCGACGGCGCAGACGGGGCCAGTGTCGACACGAGCCCAGCGGTCCCGAGCGGTTTTTGCACCGAGGGTGACTCCGACATCGACCTCGCAAACGGTGAGGTCTACAGCTGTATGGCTTACTTCTGGGAGGACTCAGGCCAGAGCATCATGGGGCCGGCAGGTGCCAGCGTCGTCACGAGTGCCGGCGCGCCAAACGGCGCGTGCGGCTCGGATGACAGCGACATCGACGTGTCGAGCGGCGAGGTCTACTTTTGCCATTCGAGCGCCTGGGAGGACTCGGGCAAGAGCCTCATGGGCCCCGCTGGAGCGAACGGGACGAACGGGACGAACGGGACCAACGGCGCCAGCGTCGTCACCAGCGCCGGCGCCCCGAGCGGTACGTGCACCTCGGGTGACAGCGACATCGACGTGTCGAGCGGCGAGGTCTACTCCTGTCACTCGAGTACCTGGTTGGACTCGGGCCACAGCCTCATAGGCCCCGCCGGAACGAACGGATCGAACGGAACGAACGGGACCAACGGCGCCAGCGTCACCACCAGCTCCGGCGCACCGAGCGGTACCTGCACCTCGGGTGACAGCGACATCGACGTGTCGAGCGGCGAGGTCTACTCCTGTCACTCGAGTACCTGGTTGGACTCGGGCGAAAGCCTCGCCGGCCCGGCAGGCGCCCCCGGCACAAATGGTGTCAGCGTCACCACGGTTCAACTTGACCCGGGCGACCCCCATTGCCCATACGGAGGCGGCGCACTCACCGCTGCCAACGGCACCACCTATGTCTGTGACGGAGAACCTGCGGTCGAGGACGTCACCTGGAGCCCCACACTGGAAAATGGCTCCGCGAGCTCGACGACACAGATCGAGGCCGGCTCGACGCTGCAGTCGGTCGAGGCGAGCCTGACCGGCGACCTCAGCTCCTGTGCGGGTGGCTTCAGCGTCGCGGTCAGCACCAACGGCATCGCCGGGGACCTCGCCACTTGGACAGAAGGTTCCGGCTCTGACTACTCGGTGCCCCTGGACGCCACCTCGGATATAGGCAGCTCGTTCACCGAGACGGGTACCTATCCCCTCTCCGCCGTTGCAACCTGTGACGACGGCGGCGGGAACCCGATCAGCTGGCCTTCGGGCGTACAGATCGTGGTTACGCTCCAGTGGACGCACGCTGTTGCGGCGAGGACGATCAGTTAGGGGCCTCTGCAGTTAGACCACCAGCAAGGCGACACCCTGGAGCAGCGGATCTAATCGCTGCTCGCAAGCTACTGACGACCGGCTGGCCCAAGCCGAGAGCTGTTTCACATCGCGAACGCCGGACCGGTGGCCGATGGGTCGCATCTGCGCGGATCGGTTTTCGGCGATTAGAAGGCTCGCCAATGCCGGTCATGGTTTGGCCGTAATCCCTGCACCGAGCAAGCCACAGTTCCTGCTCGGCGCGATCAGGTCGTCGCGACGATCTGGGGAATCGGTTCGTAGGTCGAAGCCGGCATCACGGCCGGCCAGAGGCCTCCGAGAACCGCGCACAACGCGGCAACGAGCAGAGTGATCGTGATCGAGTGCGTTAGCAGGGCCCCGGCTATCGAAGCGCCGATCGGGCTTCCCACGAAATTGAGGTTCATCGATACGGCGAACGCCCGACCGAACCACTCTGGCTCGGTGGCGCGTTGGCGAAGGGAGAACATGGCGACTGTGAGCGGCCCGTTGGCAAAGCCGATGACGGCGACCAGGGCGATAAGGACGACCTCGTGGTGGTCAAAGGCGAGCAGGGCGAAGGCCGCCGCCGTCGTCATGCACGAGATTGCGAGCAGGTGCTTCTCCCTGCTCTCGGTGCCGAAGCGGCCCGTGAGCACCCCGGCGAGGAAACCGGCTCCGCCCATCGTCGCAAAGAGCAGGCCGACGGTCGTCGAGCCCCCGTGCAGACTGCGAAGAACGATGAAGGGAATGGCGACGGTCAGGATGCCACCGCAGGCGTTGAACACCGTCATCGTGCCCGAGAGCATGCGTAGCACGCGGTTGTGCCAGACGTACCCGATCGCCGCTAGGGCGTCGCTGAGAACCGAGCCGGTCCGGGCCGAGCGTGTGTCAGGCACCTTCAGGTTGATTAAGGCAATTGTGGCGGTGAGCATCACGACAGCCGGCAGCAAGAGGGCGGCGCGCGGGCCGGCGACGGCAACGGCAAGGCCGGCCACGCCCGGGCCCAGCACGCTGGCGGCGACGAACGCGCCCGAGTCCGCAGCATTCGACCTGTCCCACAGGGGTCTCGGCACCATGACCGGGTAGAGGGCCTTACCCCCCACCCGACTGAGCGGCGCCGTTATCGAAGAAGCTGACACGACAACGAGGAGCACGCTCGTCGGGAGGCTGTGGAGCAGGGAAAGCACGCCGATGAGGGCTATGCAGGACGAGGAAACCAGGTAGTCGATGCGCATCAGCGCGACGCGCGACCCACGGTCAAGCAGGGCTCCGGCTATGGGGCTGACGAGGATGCCGGGCACCTGGCTACAGACGACGACCAGACCTGACAGCTCGGCCGAGTGGTGGGTCTCGAGTACGAAGAGCACGATCAGGACCGAGAACATCTGCGTTGCCGTACGCGCCGCCAGGGTGGAAACGAGGAGCTGGGTGAAGCCGCTCACCTTGAACAAGGCCCGGTAGCTTGTGTCCTCAACAGCTCTTGCGGTGTCCGTCATCGCCTTGAGACCAATCTACCGAGGCACGTCGGCTCTCCGGGCACCAAGCCCGGCTTAACCTTCTCGAGCCCGACCAACATGCCAGCGACGCTCTTGGTCGGACAGAACGCTCGAAACAAGCTAGTCCTGGCGGAGTTCCGAGCTCGTGCTCGAGGTGCCCGGGCCCCACTGAGCCTCGCCCTTCACGAACGCACGCGGATCTGGCTGGCGAGAGACGCGTGCCTGTTCGCGAAAAGGTGACAGAACGTGGTCTCAGCTGGACGTTAGGTGTCTTGTGAGAGAGCAAGGGGACGAGCGCGTTCATGTCTCGGTGGCCAAGAGGCCCAAGATCGCGCCGACCGCTTTGCGGCCGAGGCTGAAGCGACACCGCCACCTCGGTGGCGCTGAGCCAGCCCCAGTGTCAAGAAGACGGTTGGTTCGTGGACCCGCCTAGTTCTCGCCGAAGACCGGACGCTTTGCAGTCCTTGGACCAGGCGCCCCGTCCCTCCCCCGAGCGTGTCGCGCGTGGAGACAACATTGCTCGGCTCGATGAGAGGCTGTCCCAGCTCTCGGGATACCTTCCCTTTAAGTCCAGCGGATGGAAGGTGTTCCTCGTCGCCGTCCTGGTCTGCGGCCTGGCCGTCTCGGCCACGCTTTCCTCGTTGTGGTACGGATATGTCAGCTCCCAGCGACGCCAAGCGGTCGTTTCTTCCCTTGGGAACGTGAGGTCGATCCTCGGGACCTCGCTCGAGCGGGACAATGACTTGCTGACCACGGTGAACGCCCTCGTGGCCACGCACCCCCAGCTTACGAACAGGTCACTGACCGCCGTCCTCTCCCGCCTAGGCCTTTCCCAGTACTACCCCGGGAGTGTCGCCTTCGCCTACCTCGAGCGCGTCAGACGCGGCGGGGCTCAAGAGCTTCGAAGCCGTTGCCGACCGTGACCCTCCGCTGGGCCTGCCCAACAGCGGCCGGGTATGGAAGTCACAAGGTGGCACGGCCGACTACTGCCTGCCGCGCCTCGCCGATGTCCAGGGGCTTCCTCAAGACGCCTTCCTCAAGCGGCTGCTCGTGGCCTGGGCGGGTCCATATCTCTCACCGCGCTTCAACTACTGCGCCTCGGCTTCGTTCGCCCGATCGCTCGAGACCTCCGCCAGCACGGGCCGTCCTGCTGTGGCATCGGTCTCGACTTTGTTGCGCAAGAACCCGGTTGTTTCCACGCCACCCGGCGAGCTCCACGCCCTCGTCTCGCAGTTACCGGTCTTCATCGAGGTCAGTCCCGTGTACCTCGGGCCAGAGCCGCCGACTACCCCCGGGCGCCGTCTCGAAGCCCTCGCCGGTTGGACAATGGGCATCTTCGACGCGACCGAGATCTTGAAACCAGCTTTGGCGAACGAGAGCGGCGTTTGCTTGGTGCTCGAGTACGCCCCACCTGGAGCCCCGCCAAGCTTCCTTGCCGAGGGCGGGCACCCCCAGACCGGCGTTGCCATGCGGAAGTTGAGCGTTCCTGCCGACCCGGGGTGGGTGATCAGGGCCGCCGTCAACCCGCGCGGCGGGGGGCCGTCACCGAAGCTCCAGGCCCTTACGATGCTCCTGGTCGCTTTAGCGCTCACATTCTTGTTTGTGTTCTTGTTGAGCCTGCTCGTGCGATCGCGACGCTCGGCCCTCGAGCTCGTGGAGGACCGTACCGCCGAATTGCGCCACCAGGCCCTGCACGACTCTCTCACTGGGTTGCCCAACCGGTTCCTTGTCAACCAGAGGGCGCACGAGCTCGTGGCGAGGACGCGCAGCGACGGTGTGTCCCTGGCCGTGTTCTTCATAGACCTGGACGATTTCAAGAAGATCAACGACACCTTCGGCCACGACGCCGGTGACGAGCTGTTGCGGGCGGTGGGGGCCAGGCTCTTGGGCTCGGTGCGTGACTGCGACACCGTGGGCCGCCTTGGTGGGGACGAGTTCGTCGTTCTCTCCGAGGTCCCTGAGGGGCGACTGGCGAGAGTGGCGGCACGGTTGCTGGAAGTAGTGCGGGAACCGTTCAGTCTGGGCACCACGACGAAAATGACACTGTCGACTTCGGCGAGCATCGGCGTCGCCTCCGGGTCGCGTTCTGGGCCTGACGAGCTGCTGCGCGACGCGGACATCGCCATGTACAGGGCAAAGTCGATGGGGAAGAACTGCCACGTGATCTTCGAGCCCGAGATGCACGAGGTGGTCAAGAGACAGCTGACCCTCGAGGCTGACCTGGCCGAGGCCTATGCGAACAGGGAGTTCTTCCTCGTCTACCAGCCCATCGTCGAGCTCGAGACCGGGCGGCCCCGGGACCTCGAAGCCCTCTTGCGCTGGCGCCACCCGAGGCGGGGCGTCGTCGGCCCTGGCGAGTTCATCTCGGTGCTCGAGTCCTCCAACCTCATCATCGGCGTTGGGCGTTTCGTGCTCCTAGAGGCATGTCAACAGCTGAAGGCCTGGCACAACAGGGGTTTCCGGCTGGGCATGTCCGTCAACGTCGGCGCCCTTCAGCTGCACCACGACGTGCTCATCGACCATGTGCGCGAAGCCCTCGAGTCGACCGGCCTCGACCCGCGCTATCTCACCCTCGAGGTGACCGAGTCGACTCTGATGATCGACCCCAAGACGACGGCCCTTCGCCTGGCGGCGCTTTCCAAGCTTGGCGTCCGTATAGCCATCGACGACTTTGGGACTGGATACTCGTCTCTGTCGTACCTGCGGGAGTTCCCCGTGGACATCTTGAAGATCGACCGGTCCTTTGTTGCCCAGCAGGTCAGCCCGGGCGACACGAACTTCCTCGACGCCTTGATCCATCTGGGAAAGTCGCTAGGTCTGGTCACCATCGCCGAGGGCATCGAGCAGGTGTCCGAGCTGAAACACGTTAAGCACCAGGGCTGTGACTGGGGCCAAGGCTTCCTTTTCTCTAAGCCGCTGCCAGCAGAACAGGTCGAACAGGTCATCGGGACGGGCTGGCTACGCGACCCAGACCAGCTCGCTGCCAGTGGACCTGGCCTGCTGATCGCACCTGCTGGTTGGCTTTAGCTCCGAGCCCTTACCTCCACGGGCGCGAGTACGCTCCGGGGGGCTCGACGTCAAACCTCGACCAAGGGGGCGACCAGGCGCCCTCGCACGCTGGAGTTTGAGGGAAAGGCTCGCTTAAGGTCAACTCGTAAGCCGGCGACGAGCCAGATGTGCGGGAAAGGCCCCGTGCTCATGATTCGGAGGAATGCACATGCGGAGGTCCCGGGTAGCCAGCGTGTCGACGGTCATTGCCCTCGGCGCGATCTGCCTACCGCTGTTGGCGGGCTGCTCCAGCACGGCCAAGAGCCCGCCCAAGCTCGTGCCCGTCAAGACCCAGCAGGCCGAGCTCAAGGCATCTGACCTGATAGCCAGTGACACCTTCGGGGTCTCGGTCGCCATCTCAGGGACGACGGCCGTCGTCGGCACCTCAGGCACGAGCTACGTCGGCCGGGCGTACGTGTTCACCAAGTCCGCCTCCCGATGGGCAAAGGTCGCCGAGCTGAAGGGCTCCGACACCGTCGCCCAGGATGCCTTCGGCAGCTCTGTTGCCATCTCAGGGAACACGATCGTGGTCGGCGCCTTCAACCACACGAATTCTGCCGGCAGAGCATACGTGTTCTCCAAGACCACCTCAGGATGGAAGCAGGTAGCCGAGCTGAAGGGGTCAGACACAGTCGCAGATGATTCATTTGGCTGGTCCGTGGCCGTCTCGGGACCGACCGTCTTCGTGGGAGCCGTCGGCCACTCCAAGGCGGCGGGGAGGGTCTATGTGTTCACCGACATCGCGGGCGACTGGAGCCAGACCGCCGAGCTTGCCGCCTCCGACGCCGCCGCCAAGTCGGCCTTCGGCACCTCGGTAGCCGTCTCGGGCGCAAACGCCGTTGTCGGCGCCGAAGGCGTCGCCAAGGGCGCCGGCGCGGCCTACTTCTTCGCAGACTCCGACGACGGTTGGCAGCAGGTGGCAGAGGTTAAAGGCTCCGACACCGCCGCCGGCGACAACTTCGGGACTTCGGTTGCCATCTCCGGCACGACCGCCGCCATCGGTGGCTACGGACATGCTGACAATGCTGGGAGCGCTTACGTCTTCTCCCGCAAGTCGGGCATCTGGACCCAGGTCGCCGAGCTCAAGGCCGCGGGGCTTGCCGCGGAGGACTTCTCGGGGATCTCGACCGCCGTCTCCTCCTCCACCGTGCTTGTCGGGGCCGACGGCCACGCCAAGAATGCCGGTCGTGTCTTTGAGTTCACGAGGACGTCTTCAGGCTGGAAGGAGGCGGCTGTCCTGAAAGGCTCCGACACCGTGGCTGGCGACTCTCTCGGCGTCTCGGTGGCCCTGTCAGGCACTACTGCTGTCGTTGGCGCGGACGACCGTGCCCAGCATGCAGGGCGGGCTTATGTGTTCTCCGTGGGAGCTTCTTAGAGCTAGGTAGGCAACACGAGGTGGCGTCAGTTGCTCGTCGCCGAGACCGGCGCAAGGTGGGCGAGGGGCTGCCCGATGCCTGTCAAACTGGACAAGAAGCCGTCGAGCGCGTCGGGGGTCATCGGCTGGCCGATGACATTGCCCTGACCGATGTCTGCGCCGATGACCTGCAGCGACTGGAAGACGTCCTCGGACTCGATGCCTTCGGCGACGATCGTGAGATCGAGCGCCCGCGCCAACTCGATCGCGGAGCGCACGATTGCTTGGGCGCGGGGGTCCGAGGTGAGATTGACAACGAAGGACCTGTCGATCTTCAGCTCGTCGATGGCGAGCTCGAGCAGCTGTGACATCGAGGAGTACCCGACTCCGAAGTCGTCGATGGAGATCCGTAACCCGCGGGCGCGAAGCTCGCGAACACAGCGACCGGCGCGTTCGGGGTCCCCACCGAGGGCGGACTCAGTGATCTCCAGAGTAAGGCGGTCATGGGGGAAATCGTGCCTGGCGAGGACCGCGTCGACAAAGTCGGCGAGGTCCTCGTCGACCAGGTCGTGCCTGGAGATGTTCACGCTCATCTGGAGCCGGTAGCCCGCCCGGTCCAGGTGCGCCGCTTCGGCGACGGCCATCTCCAAAACGGCGTGGGTTATCTGTGGGACGAGCCCATTGCGCTCGGCGAGGGGGACGAACGAGTCCGGATAGAGAAGCCCGAGGGTGGGATGGTGCCATCGGACAAGGGCTTCCACGCCGTGGACCGTCGCCGCACGCATGTCCAAGGTGGGTTGGTAGTGCACGCTCAGGGCGCGGCTTTGGATGGCAAACCGCAAGGAGTCGAGCAGTGCGAGGCGCTCACGATCGTTGTAGTCGCTGTCACTGCGATAGATCGACACCCTCGACTGGGTGCGCTTGGCCTCGTACATGGCCACGACGGCGCAGCGCAGCAGCTCGCCGCTCGTAGAGCCATCCGGCGAAGACATCGCCGCGCCGACGCTGGCACCGACGCGAACACTCGTGCCGTCCAGCGCGCAGGGGTCGGAAAGGGCGGCGGAGAACTCGTGGGCGATCGTCAGCAGGTCCTCCTCGCTGCTCACCGGGCAGGCGAAGGCGTACTCGTCCCCCCCGAGTCTCGCGAGGACACCCCGTTCGGCGAGCCGCTTGTTGAATCGGTTGGCCAGCACGCACAACAGTTGGTCACCTGCGGCGTGGCCCAGGGCATCGTTGACCTCCTTGAAACCGTCCAGGTCTACGAGCAACACCCCGGTGCGACCCCCCTTGGCAGGGTCGAAAAAGGCGGCGGATTGCAGGTGCTCGAAGAAGGCACGCCGGTTCGGCAGGCCCGTGAGATCGTCGGTGCGGGCGTCCTGGTAGTTGGCGACGGAGTGGCGCACCTCGTTCAGCGTCATCCACATGCGCCCTATGACGAGGCCAAGGGCTGCGATAGCCATCGCCTGTACCAGGACCGAGTCGTGGCGCTCCAAGCAAGCGGCGAGAACGCCCAGGGAAACGATCCCGAACACGACCGGAACAGCTGTGATGCCGGCCGGCGAGCTCACCGGGTTGGGAGAGCTCGGGACGCGGCGCCTGTAGCGGACCGAGGCCGCCAGCGCTATGAAGAACAAGCCGACGGGCCACGTCTCATCGAGAGGCGTGCCCGGTACGTAGGTATTTGCCGCGATCCGGTTCAGGGTGAAGACGTCGCCGACGACAAAGCAAGTCACCCCTGCCATGAGCAGGAGGGTCGACCAGTTCGGCTGGTAGCGGTGAGGGGCGAGCCCGGCCGCGAGGAGAACGATGAGCACGAGGTCGGCGAGAGGATAGGCCATATTGACGGCAACCTCGAGAGGACGCCCGGTCATGTGTAGCAGAGGACCGAACCACGCCATCCCGGCCAGAGAGCCGATGGCCAGCCCCGCAATCGCCCCGTCGAGGCGAACGCTGGCGTGGACGCGACCGAACGAGGATTGGGTCAACATGGCCACGCCGACGATGAACGCCGCGTAGGACACGAGGTAGATGGCGTCACTCGGGGCTGGGTCGGGGATCGGGTGAAGATTCTGGTCGTGGTAGGTATAGACGAGATTGCCAATGTTGATCAGGATGATCCCCATGGCGATGGCGAACCACACGGAGCGCGACTCGCGAGAGCGCCGAACGTGCAAGATCACGGGAATCACAGGTAGCGATTGGGCGATGTTGTAGATCCAGCCGTCCCAGATCGTGTTGTAACCGCTCGGCGGCCGGTGCACGAGGAAGGTGGAGAATCCGTAGGCGATGACCGGGATGGCGATCACGACGAGCAGCCTGCGATGCTGCATCATCGTGTCGGGCGGGCGCGACGGGGCGACACCTTGGAGCAAGCGAGACCTCGCCTCCATTTCGGCGGTCGCGACAAGACGTCGCTCGGCTACGCGCCAGCCCATTAGGGAGTTATCGGCTTACCGACCACCCCTCCGGAGCAGTTTCTTGACGCTCTACTGCCGGTTCAGGGCCGATGGGAACAGATGCAGTCCTATGCGCTGCGAACCGTTCAGAGGTGGAGGTCGATGGAGCGCTTGCGGTCGCGGCCTCCGTTGCTCAGGCGGGCATAGGCGTCTGCCGCTGAGCTCTCTTGGCTGTCGTCCGGCTGGCCCGTCTGAGGGGTGGGGGAACGGCGCGCCGAGCGTCGGTCGAAAAGTCGGCGCCGTTCACGACGGCGGCCGCCTCCGGACTGCTCTACGGCAACGTCGTAGGCGTTGATGGTGTCCGCCAACAACGAGTAGGAACGCTCTGCCAAGGCAATCGCCTCATAGTCAGAATCGGTGCTTTCCGCCTTGGTCAAAAGACGTATCGCCATCTTGATTCCGGACCGATCCATGTTGCCCACGGTCTCCCTCGCGTCACAGACCTCTCGGGATGCTACCGCGCCCGCAGTGGCACCCAGAACAACCGCCGGCGCGGTGCCACCGAGAGAGGGTCATCGCTGTCATCTGTGTTGTCAGCAGGTCTGTTGCAAGTGGAGCCGAGCGCCGGGCCCCCGCAGGCAGTACCTCAGGGCCGTTTACGTGGGAGACAGTGAACCAGATGATGTCGGCTGTCCTCCTGGCAGAGCGATCAATCGGTCGGCCGGTGATCTAGCCGCGCCGGCTCCGCCGCCGGCCGTGGCGGCGACCGATGCGGTCGAGCAGCCTTACAAGGAAGTTTGCCGCGCCCATGGCCGCTCCGTATGGGGTCAGTGTCGAGAACTCGTTCGGTGCGCCGGCGACGACGAGCGGAGTGGCTTCGCCGGGGGCGTCACTCAGGGGTCGGCGGGGCTTCCGGCGGCGGATTCCCTTCGATCCCATGTGGTCAGTATGCCCACCTAGGAGAAGGCGGCGAGAAAGTGCCAGTGCGAGCCGCCGTCGATCGTCGTGTAGAAGTCGCTCTTGTCATCGCCCTTGGGTCCGTTGATCAGCACCCAGGCGCCATGCGAGCTGATAAGCAGGGGCCATGGTGATCAGCTCCGAGGACTTGGCCTGGGCTACTGGCATCGTGCGCAGGTGGGTGCCCCCCACGCCCCAGTACCCATGGCCCTTGCTGGCCCAAACGGTGGGCGCAGAGGTCTGGGTCAAGCACGAGAACCACACGCCCACCGGCGCCTTTAAGGTCCGCGGCGGCCTCGTCTACGCCGAGCGCTTGCGTCACATCCGGCCCGCGGTCGCAGGCATAGTGTCGGCGACGCGCGGCAACCACGGCCAGAGCCTGGCCTTCGCCGGGCGGGCGACGGGCCTCGAAGTCACGATCGTCGTGCCGCAAGGCAACAGCCCCGACAAGAACGCGTCGATGGTCGGCTTCGGCGCAGAGCTCGTTGTACACGGCCATGACTTCCAAGCAGCCCGCGAGCACGCCGCCGTTCTCGCCGCCGAGCGGGGCCTTGAGGCGGTCCCCTCCTATCATCGAGACCTCGTGCTCGGGGTGGCTACCTACGCCAGCGAGCTGTTCGACTCCGCTGGAGCACTCGACGCCGTCTACGTTCCCGTCGGGATGGGCAGCGGAATTTGCGGGCTCATTGGAGTCCGGGATCTGCTCGGGCTGCGCACCGATATCGTGGGCGTCGTCTCCGAAAAGGCCCCGGCAACGGCGCTCTCTGTGGCGGCGGGGCGGGTCGTAACAACGGACGCGGCGGACACCTTCGTCGATGGTGTCGCCTGCCGGGTCCCTGACGAGGAAGCGATCGCGGTCATCTGCTCAGGTGCCGCCCGAGTGCTGACCGTTAGCGAGGACGAGGCCGCGGAGGCGATGCGGGCTCTTTATGCCGCCACCCACAACGTGGCGGAGCCTGCTGGGGCCTTGGCGCTTGCTGGTCTGCTCACCGAGTGCACATGGGCGGCCGGCAAACGCGTGGCTGTGATCCAGACGGGTGGAAACGCGGACGCCGATCTGCTGGTGAGTGTTCTTGAGGGGCATACTCCTAGCAACTGAGTGCTCCAAGAACTCTTTTCGGTACATTCTCCCCGTGGCCTTCTTCGCGCTTACCACCGCCCATGGTCCTAACTGGGACGCCAAGCGGGGGATCAGGCAACAGGACGCCTGGGATGAGCACGCCAGTTTCATGGACGGCCTCGTGGACGAGGGCCTAGTCGTGCTCGGCGGACCGCTCGCAGGAGGCGAGCGGGCGCTGCTTCTCATCGAGGCCAGCGATGAGAGCGAGATCAGATCACGGTTGAGCGCCGATCCTTGGGCAGACATGGGCCTTTTGCAGATCGGCTCGATCGAGCCTTGGAGTATCTGGCTCGACGGCAGGCAGGCGAGCGCGGCTAAAGACGCGACCGTCTAGGTCATCAGAGCTTTGCGAGGTCGCCGCAGCGGCGGAAGCGTGGGCGGCGGCTGACGGCGTGGCGGCAGTCCTGCCAAGAGCTCGGTGGTGGCGGCCGAGACGGTGCGAACGGCCTTCTCGAAGGCGTCCACCGTCGAGGGCGAGGTGGACT
Organism: uncultured Acidimicrobiaceae bacterium; assembly: GCA_963725355.1. Lineage (GTDB taxonomy): Bacteria > Actinomycetota > Acidimicrobiia > Acidimicrobiales > Bog-793 > Fen-455. The sequence goes on along the minus strand of CAVRYE010000009.1, from coordinate 519,645 downwards.
GCACGCCAGACACCTTGCGGACAAACTGGCGGGCTGCGGCCTCTATCTCCTCGGCAGTCGCTTCCGGCTCGAGGCCACGCAGGGTAGTGATGTTCCGGCACATGGGGCCAGGTTAAAGCCGGCCGAACCGGCTCAGTCCTTGCGGCCGGTCAGGGCGAGGCGCACCGCGACAGCGATGATGGCGAGGCCACCTAGGCCACCTATGAGCTCGAGGCGTCGCGGAGAGCTCGCCAACCAGGCTCGTACGGTTCCGGCAAAAAGCCCCCAGGCGTTGTCGCAGACAAGGGCGATGGCCGAGAACACGAGACCTAGCACGAGGATCTGTCCGGGAACGTTGCCCTCCGCCCGCTCGACGAAGAGGGGAAGGATGGCGACGAGGAACACGACCGTCTTCGGGTTGGTGAGCCCGACGACAAAGCCCTGCCACAAGAAACGACGGTGCGAAGGAGTCGTCCCCGGCTGCAGCATGCCGAGCAGCGATCTACGGTCGCGGATGGCCTTCACGCCCAGGTAGACAAGGTAGGCGGCTCCGAAGAGCTTGAGGGCGGTGAGCACCGCCACGGACCGCTCTGCCACCGACCCGATCCCGAAGGCCACGGCGACGATCTGAACGTACTCGCCCGCGGTGTTGCCCACGACGGTCAACACCGCGGCCTTGCGCCCGTAGCTGAGGGCCCGGGAGACGACGAACATGACGCTCGGCCCAGGGATCACGATGATCACGGTGGCTGTGAGCGCAAAGGCCAGGATGCGGCCGCTCGCGGGCATGAAGAAACGCTACTCGTCGGCCTTGTTGCGAGTCTTACCGGTGCTGTTAGCGGCCTCTGGGTGGGTACTCTCGTCAAGGAGATGGTCGAGGTCGAACTTCTCTACCGCCAGCACCTGAACGACACTGACCGCCAGTTGCTGCGTGACGCCGCTGGCGACGACGTGCCCGTGAGCGTCGCGCTCGGATCGCCCGAGGTCGAGGCGGTGGTCTTCGGCCAGCAAACTCGCAACTTTGTGTCTGTGGGGGTATCACCGTTCTTGGCTTTTGCCACCGCTGTGCACCGCACCGCGGCGGCCCTCGAGACGGCGACCTTCGTCGAGGAGCGATGGGCGCCGCGGGTGCGGATCCCTGTTTTCGACGCGGCGGCGTTGCGCGAACTGCTGTCTGATCCTCTACGGCGCTACTTCTTGGTAGAGCTGCTGGCGTCCTACACGCGCGTCGCGAGCGGGGTGACCTGGACTCGCACCTCGCGGGGCTGGCGCCGGCGCCGATTCAGCGAGCTCGACCCGGCCCGCCTGGCGGAACTGCTCGAGGTGGTGGGCGAGTCCGAGCGTTCGGGTGTGTACAGGAGGCTCGGAGACCTGGCCCTGTTCCTGCTCGGGGTGTTTCCCGATCATCCACCGGTCCTGGGCGTTGGCGTGTCGACCGAGCGCCTCATGAGGCTCTCGGGCCTGGCCCGCGAGCGCGCGGGCGATCTCGGCGCAAAGGAGCTGTTCGAGCTGCTAGGTGCGCGCTGGTACAGCTCGGCGGTTGCCTCTGCAGCTGCTAGCGGGTACCCCGTGACGACGACGCTGGCGGTGGCCGGGCATATGGCCGACCACTTCCGCGAAGCCCGCCGGGTCCTCAACGCCGTGACCGACCGCTATCTCTTCCCTTTGCGCGAGCAGTGGTTCGGGACCACCTAACCTATCGGCGCCAGCGCTTCCGGACTTCTGGCGTCGCCTGCTTTCTCGCGAGATCGCATCCGAGCTTCGACTGCCCACGCTCAAGAGTGATCCGGCGGTAGTTTTCCCATTTGGGACCTAGAGAAGGATCACCCGTGGCTGGTGGCGCTTGGCACTGCGGTAAGTGGCGCTCGTCACTTCTCGCCCGATGGGATGGGGCGAGACTTCGGCGGCGCCTCTCGGCCACAGGGAACCTTTTGCTTCAGGTAGGGCAAGTACCAGGCGATGATGCAATTGGATGAGGACGAGGTAGATCTTCTTGCCTCCTTGTCGGAGTCTTCCCGTTTCACGGCAGTCTTCGAGCGGCACGTGTCGGGTATTCACCGATATCTGTCGTACCGAGTCGGCCGGGACCTTGCCGATGACCTGACCGCTGAGGTCTTCCTCCGCGCCTTCAAAGGGCGAAGGAGCTTCGACTCCTCCAAAGGCAGCGTCTCGGCTTGGCTGTTCGGAATCGCCACGAACATCGTCCGGCATCACCGTCGCGACGAGCAGCGGCGCTTCCGGCTCGACCAACGGGCGGCTCTCGGTGAGCCGGGTCCAGGTACCGATGGCGACTTCGCCGACTTTGTCGTCAGTCGTTCGGATCTCGACAGCGCCATCGCCAAGCTCGACCAGAAGTCCCGGGACGTGGTCCTGCTCGTAGCCGGGGCGGGGCTCAGCTACGAGGAAACGGCCGCGGCCCTCGCGGTCCCGCTTGGGACAGTGCGTTCCAGGCTGTCCCGAGCCCGCAATCAGGTCCGCTCGCAGCTCGGGCCGCAGCTCAATCCTCTCAGGGAGGGAGCCGACAGACGATGACAACAGACCCCTTTGCCGACCTCGGCGCCGAAATGGCCCTACAGCCTGGGCCAGATTCCTCCGCAGTGGCCTCCATGCGTGGTCGCCTCCTCGCTGCGATGCAGGACGAAGCCACCTCTTCGCCCTACCAAGCCCGTCGGGCAGTCCGCGGCGGCGGCTACCTGGCCGCTATCCCCGAGCGGATGAGGTTCTCACTGACAGTCGCTCTCGTCGCCGCGCTTGGCCTCGCAGTCTTCTTGGTCCCCGTACCGCGGCTTTTCCACTTCGGCCCGGGCGGACGCCCTGCCGCGACCGGCCCCGTGGCAAAGCTCCCCGTTGTGGTCGCCTCCGCGGCGCAGGTGGCTTCTGGTCACTGGTCGACGCTCCCACCGGCGCCGATCGCCCCGCGATCGGGAGCTGTCGTCGTCTGGACCGGGAGCGAGCTCTTTGTCTGGGGAGGGACGGCAACGAGCGGGGCCGGAACGAGGCTCTACTCCGACGGCGCCGCCTATGACCCCTCGAGCCGCACCTGGAGCGTGCTGGCAGCCTCACCGCTCTCGCCGAGGAGCGGGGCGAGCGCGATCTGGACCGGATCCGAGGTCCTTGTGTTCGGGGGCGAAGTCAAGGGCACCTCGCCGGGCTCGACTAGGCCCAGCGAGAGCTCGGCTTCCTACGACCCATCTACCAACACCTGGCAGAGCCTGCCCTCGGCGCCCTTCGCACCCACGATCGCGGTTTGGACGGGCAAGGTCGCCATAGTGCTCGGCGCCCGCCTCGGCGCCACCTCGGCCAGCCAAGCGGCGGATTACGTCCCCACCACCAGCACCTGGCAGCACATCGTGGCTCCCGTGCCACCGAAGGGCCATCAGCTCAACTGGCATCTGGCGGCCGTTGCGGGGGACGAGCTGCTCGCCTTCTCGGACTGGTCCGAGACCAAAGCCGTCGGGAACTCGACATACGAGATGTCCGGTGGCGCGGACCTCTTCGCGTACAGCTTCGCCACAAGCCGGTGGAAGCTGCTCCCGAGTTCTCCAAACGCCGTCCCGGGCCCCTCGCAGGCCATCTGGACCGGGCGCTACCTGGTTGTCCGTGGCGACCCGATCAATTGCGGGGACTGCTCACAGCCCTCGGAAGCCCAGACGACCGCCCTCTATGACCCGTCTGCGGACTCCTGGTCGCGTATCAGCGGCGATCCGCTTGCCCTCGCCGAACCGGACTCGGTCTGGACGGGGGAGTCGCTCTTCTCCCTCGACACCGACGCCACTTCCAACCAGTTCAGGCCGGGAGCGGCCAGTGTCTACGACCCGGCCGACAGGCAGTGGAGCAGGCTCGGCGACGCCCCCTTTGGCTGCGACAACGACCCGGCACCGATCTGGACAGGCAGCGACATCGTTGTCTACTGCCCGCAGCCCGGCGACGAGCATGTCGAGCCAGCCGGTCTCGCCTACGCCCCGCAAGAGCCCGGCGGCTCTGTCATGCCGAAGCCGATGTTGGTGTCGCACTTCGATCCGCTCGAGGTCTCGGTTGTGGGCACCGAGGACATCTGGGCTCTGGGCTCAGTCCCCTGCGGCCGTTCCCTTTGCCCGGCCATTCTGGGCAGCAGTGACGGCGGTGCCCATTTCGTGACGCTCGCAGCCCCGAAGTCGCGCCTCGAAGTCGGAAGGGAGCCTTACGAGGACCTCGGGGTGTACTTCGCCGACGCAGCCCACGGCTTTGTCTACGGACCCGGGCTGTGGGCGACCGACGACGGGGGACACAGCTGGGCTTACCAGCACCTGCCCGGAACAGTGATGGCCGTCGGGTCGAGCGGCTCGGACGCTTACGCCCTCGTCTGCACGAGGGCGCTCGCTTCCTGCGCGATCGAGCGGCCAGACATGGAGCTCTTCCGAGCGCCGATTGTGGGCGGGAGGTGGACGAGGGTCTTTCTACCTGCGCCGTTGTACTTCAACTCCAGCCTCGCGATACAGGGCCGCACCATCGTTCTCACGAACGGTTTGAGCGACGAGTTGGGCGACCATCCCACTGACATGGTCATCTCGCTCAACGGCGGAAGGAGCTTCAGGGCCGAGGCGACCCCGTGCTTTGTCGGCCTCGGGGGTCGCGTCTACCCGGCGCTCACCCCGGGCGGTGTCCTTTGGGCCGCCTGCCCGACGGGCATGGAGGCCGAGGCACTCGTCTCGCGCGACGGGGGGCTCTCATGGCACAAGGTCCCAACCGGAGGCTTCGACAACGCCCTCACCGTCTCGCCGGCTTCGGCGGGCACGGCCCTCATCTGGCCGGCGCCGCCCTCAGGCGGACTTGCCCTCACGACCAACGGGGGGCACAGCTTCCTCAGGGTCTTCGGCGGAGAAGCACCCTTGGCTGGCACGTACCCGACCCTGATCTGGGCCGGGTACGCGACAGCATCTCGGGCCTACCTGCTCGATTCCCTTGTGCCGGTATCTGCGAGCGCAAGCCAGCCCGCCAACGAGATCTGGCGCTCTGACGACGGCGGACGGCGCTGGACCGAGCTGCACTTGTCCGATTGAGGCAAGTCGCTCAGGAAAACGGCGCCATGCTGGGCTCGTGACTGTGCGCACAAGGGCGCGGCTCGACCGGGTACCCAAGCTCACGCGCCGCGAAGAGGCAGTGCCGGTGCACTTTGCCTAGCTCGGTGTCAGAATCGGTTCCTCGGTTCAGGTGAGCGCTCACCGCCCCATCGTGTCAGGCGAGGCTCTACACTTGAATTAACAAGAAATCCATGCACATTGGCGCATCGCCAGTGTTGCCGACAGGCGCTGAATGGACACCGGCGCCGCCCGAACGGAGAGATAACAATGGCAGTCCAATTGCCCAAATCGACGCGCGAGATCAGCAAGGAGGTTGACGAGCGGCTCGAGGCGGTCATAGCTGAACAAGAAAAGCTTTTCGTCGACCGCCAGCCCCGCTCTTGGGAGTTGAGCAGTCGCGCCGTCCGGGCCCTTGCGGGGGGAGTCACCTCGAGCTGGCAGATAACACGGCCCCAGTCGGTCTGGATCAGCCACGGTAAAGGTTCGAAGATCTACGACGTCGACGGGAACGAATACGTCGACATGCACGGCGGCTACGGGGCGGGACTGGCCGGGCATGCCCACCCAGCCATCGTCGAGACGGTGACGCGCCGCGTTGGGCTAGGAACGCACTTCGCCCAGCCGACCGAGGACGCCATCATCGTCGCCGAGGAGCTCGGTGCCCGCTGGGGCCTTCCCCTCTGGCGGTTCGTCAACACGGGCACGGAAGCGACGATGGACGCCATCCATCTCATGCGGGCGATCACGGGCCGCGATCTCATCATCAAGGTCGAAGGCTGCTACCACGGTCACCACGACTCGGTGCAGGTTTCGGTGGCACCTGAGGCCGAGGACATCGGGCCGGCCGACCACCCCGTTGGCTCACCCGCAAGCACGGGCATACCCGAGGCCATCCTCGTGCTCACAAAGATCGCCTCGTTCAACAGCCTCGAGAGCGTACGGCGGCTCCTCGAGGAGTATCCGGGCCAGATCGCCGGCATGATCATCGAGCCGATCATGATGAACGCCGGCATCATCACCCCGACGGAGGGTTACTTCGCCGGGCTGAAAGAGCTGCTCCACGAGCATGGCGCGCTTCTCTGTTTCGACGAGGTCAAGACCGGTCTCACTGTCGGTCCTGGAGGTGCCACCAAGCTCTACGGGGTCACTCCAGACATCGTCTGCCTCGCCAAGTCGATCGGCGGCGGGCTCGTGTTCGGCGCCGTCGGCGGTACCGAGGAGGTCATGAGCTACGTGGCCAACGGCGTCTACGCCATGGTCGGTACCTTCAACGGCAACCCGCTGTCTGTTGCCGTGGCCCGCACGATGCTCGAGAAGATCGCCACCGAGGAGGCTTACGAGCGCATCGGCCTGCTTCACGAGCGCATTGACCGCAGCTTGGAGAAGGTGATCGCCGACGCCGGCCTGCCTGCCCATGTCGTCTCGGTCGGGGGCAAGGGCTGCGTGACTTTCTCGACCACTCCGGTGCGTGACTACCGCGAGTTCCTCGAGATAGACGACAGGTACAACCACGCCCACTGGCTCTTCCAGCACAACGGCGGCGTCTTTTTGCCGCCGTGGGGCAAGACCGAGCAGTGGCTCATCTCGGTTCAGCACGACGACTCGGACGTGGACAGGTTCCTCGGCAACTTCGAGCGTTTCGCGAAGGCCGTGGCTGGTTAAGGTTTCGCGCTCTCGGGTGCCTGGCCGGTCCCGCTCCCGGGTCGGGGCGGGACCGCCAGGGCATCGGGGAGCTGGCCGACCCCGGCGGCGAGTACAGACGAGTTGGGGATCTTGAAGACCCCGTCGTCGGTGCGAACTGTGACATAGACGAGCCCGATCTCGAGCACCCAGGCGTCGAACACGCCTCCGAGGGCGCCTGAACGAATCCTGATGTGGTCGCCGACTTTGAAGGGCCTGGCCAAGAGCAAAACAAGAGCGGCGAAGACGTTCCCGAGGCTTTGTTGAGCGGCAATGCCGAGCACTACGCCGGCGAAGCCTGCCCCGACGAGCACGTGGTCGATGGCGACCCCGAGACCGAGCACCTCGAAAGCGGCGACGATGACAACGACGTAGCCGATAGCAAGGACAACGAGGCGAATCGCCGAGCCGGCCGTCGCGATGGAGCGCACCGTGACGATATGGCCGAGGCCGTCCGCGATGCGACGAGCAGCGATGAAGCCGAAGATGACGAGCGCCCCGGCGCTGAACCAGGCGATGAGCTTGTGGTTGAGCGTCGGCCCGTGGATGTTGCCGAAGTCCTTCCCGACAACGAGCGCGGCCGCGGCGACAAGGCCGGCGATGATGCCGATCACAAGGTCGCGCTCTCGAGGCGACTTCATCTCCTCCAGCCCTCCGTCGAAGTGTTTTTCCAAGCTAGCCGCCTCTTCGCGCGTATCCCCGGCCGTTTCGGCGCGCCACCGGGCGAAATTGCCGCTGGCAGAGTGTGCCAAGGCTCGGCGAGTGGGAAGAAACCGGCGGCGCGGGGCGATACACATTGGGTGGAGCAATCGCATCGTCAGATACTGAGACAGGCCGCGCCCAGGCGCAGCCCGGACTGGCTCGTGCTCACCCTCGCCTGTGTGGCCCAGTTCATGGTGCTGCTCGACGTCTCGATCGTCAACGTCGCCCTGCCGGCGATCAAGCACAGCCTCGGATTTTCCCAGGCTGAGCTGCAGTGGGGTGCTGAACGCCTACACGCTCACCTTCGCCGGTTTCCTCCTCCTTGGCGGACGCACGGCTGACCTTTTCGGCCGGCGCCGGATCTTCCTCGTCGGACTGAGCGTGTTCACCCTGGCCAGTCTTTTGGGAGGATTCGCCGAGAACCAGGCCATGCTCATCTCAGCCCGGGCCGCCCAGGGTCTCGGAGGCGCCATCTTGTCGCCCGCCACCTTGACGATCCTCACGACGACCTTCCGAGAGCCCCAGGCTCGCGCGAGGGCCATGGGCATGTGGAGCGCCGTCGCCGGAGCCGGCGGTGCCGCGGGCGCCCTTCTTGGCGGCATCCTCACCGAGGAGCTGTCTTGGCGCTGGATCTTGTTCATAAACATCCCGATCGGCATCGTCACCTTCGTGGTTGCCCGGGCGTTCTTGCAAGAGAGCCGCTCCGAAGGCGATCGGCAGCCGCTCGACGTGCTCGGCGCCGTCCTTGTCACCTCCGGCCTCACGGCGCTCGTCTTCGGTGTCGTGCGTACGACGAGCGTCGGTTGGGGCTCGTGGCAGACACTCGTCGCCTTGGTGCTGGCTGCCGCGCTCATTGCCTGGTTCATCGCTCACGAGGGGCTTGTCGCCAAGTCCCCCCTGATGCGACTCGGGATGTTCAAGCGGCGATCGATCTGGACCGCCAACCTCGTGATGTTCCTGATCGCGGGCGCCTTGTTCGCCATGTGGTTCTTCGTCTCGCTCTATTTGCAGCTCGTGCACGGCTACTCACCTTTGAAGACGGGCTTCGCCTTTTTGCCCCAGACCGTGGCGATCATGGTGGGTGCCCAGGTTTCCTCGCGCCTGGTGCTGCGGCTCGGACCACGTCCCCTGCTCGTAGCGGGGGGGCTGTGCTCGGCAGTGGGACTGTTCTTCTTCTCCAGCCTTGGCGTGCACACCGACTACTGGTCGGGCTTTTTCGTCCCGAGCGTGCTTGTCACCCTCGGCCTCGGTATCTCGTTCACGCCTTTGGCATACGCCGCTACCGCAGGCGTGCCCCGCAGCGAAGCGGGCCTGGCTTCTGGGCTTGTCAACACCTCCCGCCAGATCGGAGGCGCGGTCGGCCTGGCGGCGCTGGCCACTATCGCCACGACCAAGAGCCACGATGTAGCGCACTCGGTGAATGGACTCGTCGCCTTGACCGACGGCTACACGCTCGCGTTCCGGATCGCCGCGGTGATCGCGCTCGGCGCGGCCGCGGCCGCGCTAATGGTCCCGCCCCGACAAAAAGGTGGGACGGGCTCCACCCAGGCGGTGGCAGTTGAGGCATCCGCGACGCAGGTTCGCGCTCCGTCTCCGGCTGATTAACTTCCGCCCTGGCACGCAGGTAGCTTGCCTCGCCGTTGGGTGCGCGACTGCCCTCTTGTCCCGAACCAGCGCGTCCGGGGCCATCAGGCCGAGCGCCCGCCTGGCGACGTATCGTGTCGAGTACCCAGAATGGAGCTCGAGGGATGCCTGAAGATGTTCCAGTGGCCGATCGGGCTCGAGATCTCGCCTTAGGCGGGGCGCCCATGGCCTCGATCCGCATCGTCACCGACAGCGCTGCCGATCTCGAAGAACAAACAGCCGCGGAGCACGCGGTGAGCATCGTTCCCCTCGACGTCCGCTTGGCCGACTTCGGCCCGGACGTCACCTCGACCTGGTCCCCCGAGGAGTTCTGGCTCCAGTGCGCGAAGACCTCGGAGCTGGCCGAGACCTCGGCACCCTCGCCAGGGGCCTTTTTGGCGAGCTTCACGAGGCTGGCGGACGAGGGAGCCAAGGGGATCGTCTGCGTGATGCTGTCATCGAAGCTGTCTGCCACCTACCAGGCGGCCGTTCTCGGGGCCAAGACCATCGCTGACCGGGTCGAGGTACGCGTCGTCGACTCGCGGCTAGCAACGATGGCCCAGGGCCTCGTTGCCCTCGACGCCGCCGCTGCGGCCGAAGCTGGCGGAGACATAGACGCGGTAGTGGCCGCGGCCGAGTCCAGCCGGGACCGGATGGAGCTCTTCGGAGCTCTTGCCTCCCTCGACAACCTGCGCAAGGGCGGCCGCCTCGGGGCGGCTCAAGCCCTGCTGGGAGGCCTGCTCGACATAAAGCCGGTTCTCGAGGTCCGAGACGGCGTTTTGGAGCTCGAGTCACGTCCGAGAACGCGTTCTCGCTCCTTGGAGCACGTAGCTGCCAAGGCACGTGAGCTCGGGGAGCTTGAGCACCTGGCCGTAGTTCACGCGGCGGCGGGCGACGTCGACTCCTTCGTCGAGCTCCTGGCCAGCTCGTTCCCGCGCGAGCGCATCAGCGTAGGCTTCCTAGGCCCGGTCATCGGGGCGCACGTGGGCCAGGGGACTATCGCCATCGCCGCCAAGCGTGCCTCGAGCCCCCGGGCTTAGCGCACTACTTGTAGATCGTTTGCCAGTTGGCCGTGGAGGGCGCGTACAGCCCCGCCGGTCCCTTGCCGAAAAGGGCGAGGAGATTGCCGGTGATCCGCCCCACCATCGCCGCCGGGCAGGCCGCGGTCGTGACCGGGCACGGGGCGAGCGACGGTATCCAGTTGGTCGTCCCACTGTCGAAAATGCCGGCGTGGCTCTTGGTGTCGCTCCAGTAGGTCATGTCCGAGTCAAGGTAGCCCTGCAGGTCCCCCTCCTCGCTGATGGCGTCTTGCAGGGGCACGGGTGAGTGCCCGAGGATCTCGAGGTTGGCCGGGTAGTCCCCGGAGTCGAACTCGTCGAGGTCGGTGGCGATCACCCCTGGCACCTTCGAGCCGTTCGCGAGCCCCGTCCCCTTGAAGATGAAGGCGTCCGCATCGGCGACGACGAAGGGGAAGCTCGGCTCACCGGGCTCGACGAAGCCGACGTAGTTCTCTCCGACGAAACCGACCTCGGACCAGTCAGCCGGTGGACTGCTCCACGTGTTGCCCGTCACTTGGAGGGGATTGCCGACGCCGTTGAGCGGGTCGGCCGAGCCGTCCCGGTAGTCGACCTCCTCCCTGTCGGCACCGAGGGGCGAGGCCTGCAAGCGAACGTGGCGCAAGATGGCGCTAGCGCCGAAAAAGACCATGTTCACGCCCGCCTGCTCGGCGGCGATGGCGGCCCGGCGCTCGCCGAGTGACCAGCACTCGTCGTGGCCGAGCGAGAGCAAGACCTTGTGGGCCAACAAGTCGGTGGGGTGCTGCTCGACGGTGAGGTCTGTCACATAGGTGACGTCCAAGCCGTGCTCCTCGGCAAAGCGCACGAATGGGTACTCGCTGCCGAGGAAGTCGCCCGCCCCTTCGCCGTAGCCGTAAGGCCGATCGAACGAGTCGATCCTCGCCCGTGAGCAGAGCGGGTAGACGTCGCTTGGACACGCCCCGAGACCGGTGTAGAAGTCGTAGCCCCCATACGGGTTCCACGCCTGCCATGTGTAGACATCGTTCTTGACGAGGTAGGTGGCTTTGGAGGCCGGGTCCCAGATCGTGAGCGGGACGTAGCTCTGCTGGCCGCCGCTACCGACGAGCTTTAACAGGTAGTCACCCTGCACGAAGGCAGGGCTGATGAGGACCTTGAGCGTCGGCGACCAGTTGTCGCAGCTGACCATGTTGACTCCGGCGGTCACCGGGCATGGCGGCTGAACGCGGGCGGGGACCTCCCCCGACTCCCAGACCAGGCGCGCCCCTTTGCCTTGGTAGTAGCCCATGCGGAAGGCCTCGACGCGAAGCTGGGAGGCAGGGGTGGTGACATAGAGAGTCACCTTCTCGCCGAGGGCCGCGTAGGTGGTGGAGGCGTAGCCGGCGATCTCGGATGAAGCACCCTTGGTGATCCTCCAGGCCTCGGTCCCTGGTCGGCGGTTCTCGGCGAGGATGAAGCTTGACTCGACCCCGTACGGGCCAGCGAAGGTGAGGAGCTTGGCCGGGGCGGGGTGATGCCTTTTGGCTTTGGGATGCGTGACGGTGCGCGCAGTGCCTGATGGCGTGCTTGCACAGCCCGCGGCCACGAGCGCGAGTACCGCGAGCAGGCTTGCCCCAGCCACAAAGCGCCCTCTCATCAACCGGCCACCTTCTTGCAACGTGCCACCGCCGCAGCGTAGTGAGTACCGGCTGCTCAGCACTAACAGGCCCTAGGAGCTGTCGGACCTTGGGTGAAGCTCAAAGGTGGAAGGCCGCCACCATCGACTGCGCTGTTCGGGAGTTGTCAAGCAGGGGGAGGCCGAGCAGCTGCTCGGCGGTCTGCAAGAGCGAGTAGTGGTTGAACGGCACACTCGAACGGATACCGCTCGGCACCGAGGGCGCCGCCACCATGGCCGGCACCTGGTTGGTGAGGTTGCCCTCGTCCCAGACCACGAAGACGACCATGTGGCCGCGCCGATAGGTAGAGCTGGCAAAGACCATCGACATGAACCGAGCCAGCCATTCGTCGCCGTGCAGCACAGGACAGCTGTGGGCATCGTCGCAGATGTTCGGGGTCACGAAGACGAAATTCGCCAGGCTGCCGGTGTAGAGCGCTTGGTGAAGGGCTCCGGTCGAGATCGGGCCCATCGGGACGTCGTATCGGGCGCACGCCTTTCGAAGGGCGGTGTAGTACACGGCGGGGTTGTGGCGAGCGGCGTAGTCGCCGCTCGTGACCGTGTCGCAATCAACAGGCATCGACTCCGCGTACGACCGCCATGTCAGGTGGTGGGAGTCAACCTGGGAGAAGATCGACTGCCCGGAGACGGGGTGGGCCGCGGGCTCGCCGTCGTCGCTCACCCCGGCCGTCGTGCCACCGGTGGCGGCGAGATAATTGGAGAGCGAGGGATGGCCAACGGCGTAGTAGTCGGTTGCCAGGCCGCAACGCCGTGCGAGGAGGTTCGCGAACGGCGCGTCCGGCGCCCCAATGATCGAGGACAGGCTCTCGTTCTCCATGAAGACCCACATGACGTGGTCGTAGGAGACACCTGAGTGGCGAAAGCCACAGGGCCGGGTGGCACCGATGGTGGGGTCCGTCAGCTTCGGCACCGCTGATCCGAGCGAGCTGAGCACCAGTTTCCCGTCTGGCGACGCCACGGCCGTGACGGGCGCCCGACCCTGACCGACGGCCGCATCCTGCCAGACAGCGAAGAGGGCGCATGCGACCAACAAGGCTCCAAGCAACAGCCGCGATCTCGCCATGGCGTGGTTATACCCGCGCCGGCCGTGAGCCTCAGGCTCAGGGAGCAGCTGCACCGCCAGCTCCCGCGTCGGGACCCGTTTCGGGCGGGAACCCGTAGCCAAGCCTGGCGGCGCGTTCTGAGTACTCCTCGAAGTTGAGCTCGCCTCGGGCAAAGCGCATGCGCAGCTCCGCCAGCGCCGGGTCGACCGGTGCCCCCGACACCTGCCACGGTGAAGAGGGCGGGTTCCAGGCGACGTCAGCTGTCCGCGACGGCGTCCGCCTCCACCTGTGGCTGAGAGCGATCGCGCCAGCAACAACCAGCACGACGAGCACCGTGAGAAGAAGGAGATGAAACGGGCCGTGGTGATGGAAACCACGGCCGAAGCGGAAGATCGTCATGAGCATTCCTCGTGAGGCGGCCAAGCACAAGTAAAGCCGCTAAGGCGAGCCTTCCGGGTCCGCCCGCATGTGGCGGACCGATGGTAAAGCGAGCAGGGTGGCGACGGCGAGGACGATGTAGGCGCTCCCGAACACGAATATGGCGTGCACCCCGGTGGCAGAGGCCACAGGACCGACGATCACATAGCCGAGCGGCAGGAAGACTAGGGACCCGAACCAGTCGTAGGCGCTTACTCGCGAGAGCACTTCGGCGGGTACCTCACGCTGCATCGTCGTCTGCCACTGGGTGTCAAAGACGGCGAAACCGGCCCCACCGAGGAAGGCCCCCATGGCGATGACGGGCACTGGCGCCAGGTAGGCGAGGGCAAGAAGCGGGAAAGGCCACGTCAAAAGGGAGAGCCCTCCGACGACGAGTGGTCTCTTGAAGCGCACGCGCAGCATGGCAATGCCACCGAAGATGGCTCCTGCACCCTGCACGCCGAGTATCGTCCCCCAGGCCTTGGCCCCACCGAGGGACTCTTTCGAGATGACAGCTCCGAGTACGAAATAGGGAGCCATGGTCACCATGTTGAACACCGACGCGCCGACGACGATTGCCCAGAGCCAGGTCCGCGACCAGAACTCACTCCACCCCCGCCGCAGCTGGCCGTAGAAGGACTCCGCCGTGGCCACCTCCGTCGCCGGCCGCAGACGCAGCCAAGCCAGCGAGGCAACGCTCACCAGGTAGGAGAGCGCGTCGGCGAGGACCGCCCAGCCTGGGCTCGACGTCGCCACGATCACACCCGCCAGGGCAGGACCGATGATGCCGCCGATAGCGAATGTCAAGCCGTTCAGGGCATTTGCCTGGGTCAGGCGGTCCTCCGAGACGATCTGGGGGATGAGCCCGGTGAGCGCTGGCATGAAGAACGCTGTCCCTGAGCCGACAAGGGCGGCCAGCATCAAGAACCCCCAAAGTGGCGGGTGCCCGAGAAGGATCCAGGTGCCGAGGCACGCCTCAGCGACAGCTCTGAGGACGTCGGCGGCGAGCATCACGCGCCGTCGGCCGAAACGGTCGGCCGCTACGCCGCCGGTGAGCAGAAAGACGACGAGGGGGACGGTCTCAGCAGCGAGGACAGCACCGACCTCGGAGGCCGAGCCGCGGTGCAGGGCCAGCACGGCAAAGGCCAGAGCTACGGGCATCATTCCCGTGCCGACCGACGACGTCGCCTGGCCAAGGAAATAGAGCCTGAAATTCCGCTCGTGAAGGGCACCGAGCCACTTCTCCAAGCGCATTGGCGCAATGCTAAAGCCGCTCAGAGAGGGCCCTTCTCCCAGCAGGTAGGGATTTGCGCGATGGTTTCTCGATGCTCGTGCGGGACAGGACCGAGGCCGATATCGATGCTTGCGTGACCCTGACACGCCTGGTGCACCTGAGCGACGGTTATCCGACGTTCCTGCCCGATGACCTGCCGGGCTTCATCAAAGCCCCTGAAGCCTTGCGGGCATGGGTGGCCGACGAGGACGGCGAGGTAGCCGGCCACGTGGTCCTCAACCCGAAGAGCTCGGCCCCGGTTATGGAATTGGCGAGCAAGACCCTCGGACTGCCCGCCAGCCGGCTTTGCGTCGTCGCCAGGCTGCTCGTCTCGCCTGGCCACCGCCGACGTGGGCTCGGCCGGTGCCTGCTCGAGACCGCCTCCCGCGAGGCCCATGAACGTGGGCTTTGGCCGATCCTCGACGCCGTGACCACCCACGAGGCGGCGATCGCCCTCTACGACAGCTGCGGCTGGGTCCGCGCCGGAATCGTGGCGGTCCGCTGGGGAGACCATCCCGAGGTCGAAGAGCTCGTCTACCTCGGGCCCGGGCCCGGCCGGTGAGCTTCGGTGTCGCCTCTGCTGTGAGCCGTCACGGAGGGCGTCTCCTATCCCCGGGGCCTCAGGGTGCAGGTGCCCGGTGCCAAGCTCGGGGGTAGACCACGCCATGAGGCCAGACGCTCCGGCCGGTAGGGAGCCGAAGGCGGCTTAACCTTGACCGTCGGCGCCCCCGTCGCCCTAACTCGGGGGGCGCATCGGGGGCGAGCGATGTCGAGGAGGTTCAGGTGAGCTTCACACGCGGGTTCAGGGGCCGTGGCCATACAGAGCGCAATCCAGGACTGCCACCCGGCCAGTACGACGTCGGCTCGGACTGGCCGGTGCTGACCGCCGAGGCGACACCCCAGCTGGCCACCTCGTCATGGACCTTCGCTGTCGAAGGCCTCGTGCGGCGACCGGTCACCTGGAGCTGGGAGGAGATCCACGCCCTTCCCGCCGCGAGCTACGCGGGGGCCATCCACTGCGTGACGACGTGGTCCAAGTTCGGCGTGCACTTCTCTGGGGTTTCAGTCGACACCCTCCTCGCCGCGGCTGAGCCCTTGGAGTCAGCTACCTACGTGGTGGCCTGGTCGCACACCGGCTACACGACGAATCTGCCCCTCGCCGATGTCACCGGTGACAAGGCGTGGGTCGTGTGGGAGTACGAGGGACGGCCACTCGAGGCCGGCCATGGCGGCCCGGCCCGGCTCTTAGTGCCCCACCTGTACTTCTGGAAGAGCGCCAAGTGGGTGGCCGGCCTGCGGCTCTTGGACCACGACGAGCCCGGGTTCTGGGAGGTAAACGGGTACCACGACCGGGGCGATCCTTGGCTCGAGCAGCGTTATCAGGGCGACTGAGTGGGCACTTCGGGGCCTGGGCCCGGGCCCTGGCAGACAGCGAGGGTGGAGGAGGTCATCGAGGAGACGAGGACCGCCAAGAGCTTCCGCCTCCGCCTTGCAACAGCCACTCCTTACCTCGCCGGCCAGTACTTCGTCGTGAGGTTGACCGCCCCCGACGGTTATACGGCCTCGCGCTCATATTCGGTCGCCTCAGCTCCCGAGGAGCCGGCAAGCTCGATCGAGATCACCGTAGAGCGCCTCCAAGACGGGGAGGTGTCCTCCTATCTGCACGATGTCGTCGTGGCGGGTGACCGCTTGGAGCTACGCGGGCCGATCGGGGGATGGTTCGTATGGCGGGGCGACACACCGGCGCTGTTGGTCGGGGGCGGGTCGGGCGTCGTGCCTCTTATGAGCATGTTGCGGCTGGCTCGCCGCTTGGGACGCTCTGAGCTGGTGCGCCTCGTCGTGTCGGCTCGTCGCCCCGGTGAGCTCTACTACGCGAAGGAGCTTCCCGGGCCCGAGACCTCCGTCGTCTACACCCGCGAGACGCCAGCGGAATGGCCGCGCCTCGCGGGCCGGCTAACCGAGGACGATCTTCGTGGCGCTATGCTGCCACAAGCGACAGCTTACGTATGCGGCTCCTCGGGCTTCGCCGACCATGTCACCGACCTGCTCGACAAGCTGGGCTTTGCCTCAGATAGAATCCGCGTCGAGCGTTTCGGGCCTAGTGCTTGATGATTCAGTGCAAAATCATTACTGGCGCAGTCCATTTGGCTCCTCGTTTGACATTTCAACTCGTTCATGGCATTGTTTGCCTCTGCGAGGGAAGTGTTGATACCCAGTCTTCATGTGGTCGCTTGGGCTGGGTGGAGCCAATAGCGAACCCGTCCTTGCTCGATTTACGGTGATTTCAGCCCTTCGAGCAAAGTGAGCGGGAATGGCGAGCTTCTTCCAGGCCCAACACCAGTCGGCGGTCGTCGGATGGTCCCCGGTCGCACGCATGGACACCTCCGGGCCTAACTCCCCGGCCAGCCCATGTCAGCTGACCGCTTCCGGGCAGGGCACCTTCTCCAAGATGGTGGCCTCGTTGCGGCGCCTTTTTGCTGAGCGTGACGAGACTTTGTCCTGGTTGGCGCCGGCGGGAGTTGACCGAGGTTGGCACTTGCAGAACCAAGCGGAGGGAGGCGAAGACCAAGATGCAGCGATTCAACCAGCCCGGGCGACGATGCCGGCATGGGATGCCCATGCCAGGAAGTCCGTGTGGGGAACCTGGCAGTAGGAGCCTGGTGGTAGAACAGCCCGACCCTGCGGTCTATCGTCCCCATCCCGGTGACATGTTCGTCCGGGCTTTGAGCGTACAGGGGGGTGAGGCCTCTATTGGCGGCGAGAAGACAGCATTTGCACGGATCATCATGACAGGCGTCGACATGCGCGACGCTGGCGCGCCCGGACCGGTCGCGCGGCGTCAAGAGAGCGCAGTTTTGCGGCTCGAGGACGCGGCGGGCCTGGCCCTTGAGCTGCGCGACCTCATGGACCACATCGCCCGTGCGACACCGACCCCGATCCCTCCCGCCTCGGGCGCCTGGTCGTGGACCTCTGGGCCTCCTCACGCAGCAGAGCTTCTTGTCGCCGATACGAATGCTCACAGCACCGCGATTGCTGTCGAGACCGGTGTCAGGTCGACGGTGAAAGTCGACTTCAAGGGAACATTCGTCCGCGCGCTTCAGATGTCGGACGCGCCGGTCCACGTCCAAGGGGCGGTGTTCGCCGGCCCGCGCCAAGTCCAGGCGCTCATCTCCAGCTTGAAAAAGGTCGCGCGCTCGTCTCTCGAGCAGCATCGCGACGAGCGTTATGTGTCCGGGGCCGTGCCGGTCTCGGCCTTCGGCTTTTGACCGTCTGCTCAGCTTGCGGCCTCAGCCACCGATCATCGACATCGACCGGGCCGGGCGCAAGAAGGCAGGCTCGTTGATGCCGTGCCCAGCCCGCTTGGCCCATACCGCCTGACGCAACAAGGTCTCGAGGTCAAAGTCGCTCCCCCCCGAGCGGATCAGGTCACGGACGGGGTGCTCGCCATTTGCGAAAAGGCAGTTTCGGATGGCGCCGTCGGCGGTGAGCCGCAGGCGGTTGCAAGAACCACAAAAGGCGCGTGAGACGCTCGTGATGACGCCTATCTCACCCCGACCGTCGACGAAGCGGTAGCGATCGGCCGGCGCCGGGTCGACCGATCGCTCGCTCGCTGGCTCGAGCGGCCACACGGCGTTCACTCGAGCCAAGATCTCCTCGCCGGAGACGACCTTTGTGCGTTCCCAGGTCTCGTCGGCGTCTAGGGGCATGAACTCGATGAAGCGGACCGTGCGGCCCGTGTCTCGGCCAAAAGCGGCTAGATCGACGATCTCGTCGTCGTTTACCCCTGCGATTACGACGACATTGACCTTGACTGGCGGCATCCCGGCCGCCTCGGCGGCGTCCATCGCATCAAGCACCCCGGAAAGGCTGCCGCGTCGTCGGATCTCGGCGAAGCGCTCCGGTCTGAGCGAGTCACAGCTGATGTTGACCCGGTGCAGCCCGGCCGCCACGAGCTCAGGAGCCAGCCGGGCGAGGCCGGTGCCGTTGGAGGTCATCGACAGGTCGGAAAAGCCGATGCGGCCGAGACGGGCGATGAGATCGGTGATGCCGGCCCGCACGAGGGGCTCGCCGCCTGTAAGGCGGACCGAGTCGACGCCAAGGCGACGGGCGACCCCGGCGATCCGTTCGATCTCCTCGAAGGTGAGGATCTCAGAACGGGGAAGCCAGGCGACGCCCTCTTCGGGCATGCAGTAGACGCAGCGCAGGTTGCAGCGGTCGGTGACCGAAATACGCAAGTCGGTGTGGACGCGGCCGAAGGCGTCGACGAGGGGCCCGCTCGTAGGCACACCAGAGGCCGTCGCAGCTTGGCGAGAGAACGCGACCGGGACGGCCTTGACGGCGCCGTGCACGTCGACAGCCTTGTCTTGGATCGTTCCTCCTAATGCACTATCTGACTTGTCGTCAGATGCCTGCGATCAACCCAGCCTACCGGCAGAGGCTCTGAGGGGCACCCGGCCCTCGCCCTCTAGGCGGGAAACCTGGCTCGTATCAGGAAGCTTTCCGGCGGCGGCTGCTGGCTGTGGCGTCGGTAACGGCCTGCTCCAGCTCGTCGCGGCCCATCTTGGTGCGTCCCTGGATTCCGAGCTCGCCCGCCTGGCGTAAGAGCTCGGCCCGGCTGGCGCCGACCTTCGCTGTGCCAGTGTCGCGTTCCTTGGGCTTTTGTGACGCCGAGCGGCGCCCTGGGGCCTTCTTCGCGCCAGTTGAGTTGGCCTCTACCCCTCGTCGGCCTTGCAGCTCGCGCTCTGATCCTGGAGACTCGTCCATGGCGATCGCCGAAGGGCCCGAGCGGCCGCGGGCGGCGCTCACGCTCGCCTGCAAGGCAGCCAGCAGGTCGACCACTGGTGCAGGCTCGGCCCGGGGTCCCTCGTTCACAACCACGGTCCCTTGTCGCTTCTGGTCGATCAGCTCCTCGACGCGCTCGCGGTAGGTGTCCTTGTAACGCACGGGCTCCCAGGCCGTCGTCATCGAGTCGATCAAAAGCTTGGCCATCTCGATTTCGCGGCTCTCAAAGCTCGCCTCGACCGGCAGGACGTCGATCTCTTTGACCGGGTCGCGCACCTCGTCGGCGAAGAGCAGTGTCTCGAGCACTAGAGCGGACTTGTCCGGCCGGACCGCCACGAGGTACTGCTTCTCGCGCATGACAAAGGTGGCGATGGCGACCTTGTTGGTCTCTGACATCACCCGCCGCAGCAGTTCGTAGGCGCGGTCGCCGTTCTTGCCATTCGGAGCAAGGAAGTAAGGCTTGTCGAAGTAGATCGGGTCGATGTCGGCCAGGTCGACGAAGTCGGTCACCTCGATCGTGCGCGACGCTCCTGGCGCGACCGAGGCGAGCTCCTCTGGGGTGAGGATCACGTACTCTCCGCCGCCGAGGTCGTAGCCCTTCACGATGTCGGAGTATGCGACCTCTTGCCCACTTTGCTCACCTACGCGCTTGTTGCGGATCCGCTCGGAGGTACCTGCGCGGAACTGGTTGAAATGGATCGAGCGGTCCTCCGTCGCCGAGTAAAGGCCGACGGGCACATTGACGAGACCGAAGCTGAGCGAGCCTGTCCAGACCGCCTTGGCCACCGTGGTTCCCCCTCTTGCGGAAAGAAAGAGATTACCCGGGATCAAAGGGTCTGAAAATACCCAGACGTAATTTCGGGCGCCGGCTCGCACCTGGTCGAATGCCAGCCCCAGGCCCAAGTCATGAAGACCCGGACGGCGAGCTCGTGACCATGATCCCCGCTCCTGGTCGGTGCGGGCATCCACCACAGTGATACAGCCCCTCGCGACACTTGGCATGAAGGTCCAACCGGGAGATTCGGAGCAAGAGTGCCAGAGCCGAGAGCCGCAGTCGACACAGGAGCGATGAAGGCCGACTTCGCAGGCGAAGTCGTCCGTTTCCTCGCCCGCCTGGCCGACGAGGGCCCTGTCGGAGCCTCGCTCAGCCTTCCGTTCGGGCTCAGCGCCGCCATGAGGCGCTACGGGCTCGGTCTCGATGAGACCATCAACGCCGTGTTCAGCATTCGGGGCGCGATCTTGTCAGCCGCGGACCTCGACGCCCGTAGCGAGCCGGTGCCTCTTCGCGTACCGGACCGGGTCCTGTTTGTGCTGAACTTGGCGGTCTACCTGGACGGACTCCTCGCCCGAGGGGCGAGGGCGCTTGGGGTCTCGCGGGGGGAAGCCGCCGATGTTGTTGTGGAGTTGCTGGGTTCGAACTACTAAGGGCACCTTGCCGGGCGTGGTCCTCCCGTGAGCCCGCTCGAGCGCTACCGGGCCAAGCGAGACCCAGCACGGACGCCTGAGCCGATCCCGTCAGAGGACCCGCCCGCGAAGAAAGCCGGCAAGCCCCGCCCCTCGACTGTGGGCCATACGGAGGGATCCTTTGTGATCCAAGAGCACCATGCCCGTTCTTTGCACTGGGACTTTCGCCTCGAGCGAGACGGTGTCCTCGTGTCCTGGGCCGTGCCGAAGGGCTTACCGGCCGACCGCGGCGTGAACCATCTCGCCGTGCACGTGGAGGACCACCCATTGGAGTACGGCAGCTTCTCGGGCACCATCCCTGATCACGAGTACGGCGCGGGCACCGTCACGATCTGGGACCGAGGCAGCTACGAGTGCAGCGAGTGGACCAACAAGTCGGTCAAGGTCACACTGCACGGCTCGCGGGTCGAAGGGCGCTACGGCCTGTTCCACACTGATGGCGACAACTGGATGATCCACCGGATTGATCCCGCCCCTTCAGGTTTCGAGCCGCTGCCCGAGCTCGTTCGGCCCATGCTCGCCACCGCCTCGAACGAGCTGCCCGCAGCTGACGAGGACTGGGCCTATGAGTACAAGTGGGACGGTGTGCGTGCCGTCGTCTACGTCGATGGCGGCCGGGCCCGCGTCCTGTCGCGCAACGACCGTGAGGTGACATCTTCCTACCCGGAGCTGAGGGCCCTCGGCGAAGCCCTCGGCTCGTTGCAAGTGGTGCTCGACGGCGAGATCGTCGCCCTCGATGCTAGGGGCCGTCCGAGCTTCGAGGCCTTGCAGCCCCGCATGAACACCTCCGAGCCTTCGCGGGTCCGACGCCTCGCCGAGGCTGTGCCGGTCACCTACATGATCTTCGACCTCATGCACCTCGACGGCCACAGCGCACTCGACATCGCCTATAGCGAGCGACGCAGCCTGCTCGAGGGCCTCGAGCTGTCGGGGCCGAGCTGGGCCACTCCTGCGGCTGAGAGAGGTGGGGGAGCGGCCGTGCTTAAGGCGGCCCAGGATGCAGGTCTGGAGGGGATTGTCGCCAAGCGCCTCGACAGCCCGTACCGGCCAGGGGTCCGCGACCCGAGCTGGCGCAAGGTGAAGAACTTCCGCACTCAATCGGTGGTGATCGGGGGCTGGGCCGTCGGCCAGGGCCACCTCGAGGGCGACCTCGGGGCGCTGCTTGCCGGGGTCCCGAGCGGCGGCGGCCTTTCCTACGTGGGCAGGATCGGCACCGGTTTCAATGCCGCTGAACGTTCCGCACTGCGAGCCGCCATGGCAGGCATCGCCCGCAAGGGCTCACCTTTCGCTGGCGTCGTTCCGCGGGCGGAGGCAACTGGGGTGACCTGGGTCGAGCCGGTCCTCGTTGGCGAGGTGCGCTTTAGCGAATGGACCCGTTCCGGCCGTCTGCGCCAGCCCGCCTGGCGCGGCCTTCGCCCGGACCAGAGCGCGGAGGACGTAGTCGTTGAGCCCTGAGCAGCGCAGCGTCATCGAGGTCGAGGGCAGGACGCTCAGCATCTCGAACCTTGACAAGGTCCTCTATCCCGAGACCGGCTTCACAAAGGCCCACGTCATCTCGTACTACGTCCACGTCGCCCCCGTCCTCCTGCCGCATCTAGCTGGACGCCCGCTCACGATGACCCGCTACCCCGATGGGGTCGGCGCCAAGTCGTTTTTCGAAAAGCACAGCGCCCGCAAAGCACCGGAGTGGGCCCATCATGCCCGCGTGCCCCGCACGGACAAGGCCAAAGACTCCGAGTTCATCGAGCAGATCGTCGTCGACGACCTCGCCACCCTCGTCTTTGTCGCCAACCTCGCCGCCCTCGAGCTGCACGTGCCGCAATGGCGCGCAACGCAAGACGGCGCCTACGGCCCCGTCGACCTGATCGTGTTCGACCTCGATCCCGGTGCGCCGGCGACGATCGTGGAGTGCTGCGCGGTCGCCCTGTGGCTTCGCGACGAGCTCGAGGATCGCGCTCTTCATCCCGTCGCGAAGACGAGCGGCTCCAAGGGCCTCCAGCTTTACGCACGCCTCGATCCGCCCTGGCAGTGGGAACAGGCGCATGCCGAGGCGCGCGAGATCGCCCAGATCATGGAGCGCCGGCACACCGGCGAGGTGCTCTCCAATATGCGAAAGGACCTGCGCGAGGGCAAGGTCCTCATCGACTGGAGCCAGAACCACGCCGCCAAGACCACGATCGCCCCTTACTCGCTGAGGGCCCTCCCGGTGCCGAGCGTCTCGACCCCGATCACCTGGGACGAGGTGCAAAAGGGGGCGGACGGCACGGCCGCGACGCTGCGTTTCCTCGCCCCTCAGGTGCTCGAGCGGGTAGCCGAACTCGGTGATCTCTTCGCCCCCCTGACCGGTACCAAGCCGCCAAAGCCCGCCGCGCGGGCGGTGGCTAAGGCTCCCGGGCGGGCCGGGAAGATCGCCTCAGCCAGGGTGACACCGAGTCCCGAGAGGAGCTCTTGAGCATGGCTGATGGAGCCGTGTCAGGCCTCGTGCTCGCCCCGGGCGCGAGCGCGAGCCGGGACCAGAGCGCCCTCGTCGCAATCGATAAGGCGCTCACTGCGGGCGGCGTGCGCGTCGAGCGGATCGACTTTCCCTACCGCCTGGCCGGCCGGCGGGCTCCTGATCGCCAGCCGGTGCTCGTGGCAAGTGTCGTGGAGGCCTCCAATCACCTTGCTGGGGAGATGTCACTCCCCCAGGAGAGGATTGCTTTGGGTGGCCGCTCCATGGGCGGGCGAATGTGCTCTGTCGCCGTCGCCGAGGGCCTTTCCGCGGCGGCCCTCGTGTTGGTGAGCTATCCCCTCCACCCACCCGGTAAGCCCGACAAGCTCCGCGTCGACCACTTCGCTGCGATCAAGGTGCCCTGCCTGTTCATTTCTGGGACCCGTGACCTATTCGCCACTCCCGCGGAGCTCGAGCATGCCACGGCCGCGATCGCCGGCCCTGTGACGCGTGTCCAGCTCGAGGGCGGGGACCATGGCCTGCGCCGGCGCGACGAGGAGGTGGCCTCTCTCGTCGCCGCCTGGGTGCTGGCGCTTGGACGATAGAGAGCACGCCGCGGCTGGAAGCGGCTTGGCGCTCGAGGACAACTCGACGCTCGTTTGGCTGGCCCGGATGTGCTCCGCGTCCTCACCGGCTCGCCGAGAGCCGCCCGCTCGCTCCTAGAACCGTTAGGGGCGCCCGGCGAGGGCAGCCACACCCTCACCGGACAGGTCCCCGTAGGCCTCGCGACGGCCCGTCATCGCCACGACGAGGGAGACGAGCGGACCACTTACCTCCGGCCCGTCACCGCTTGACCAAGAAGCGTCGGTCGCCTTCAGCCCGAGCCCTGCGATGCGCCGCTTCGCCCCGATGATGAGATTGGACCCCTTGTAGAAGTTCGCCACCATGACGAGCGTCTCCTCGGGGTACTCGCGCACGATCCCGAGAGGCCGGCGGATGTCCTCTCCGTGCACGACCATCTCGCCGAGCATCGAGGTCACCGGCCCCGGCGGATGGTTCCGCCTCAGGGCTGACGAACGCATCTCGGCGGCGAGGGTCTTCGTGTCGGCGCCACCGATACGCCTCGCCGCCTCGCTGACCATCTTGTCGAAGCTGAAGCCGGCTTTGGCAAGCCCCAAGAAGAAGACAGACGGCGACTGACGGGTAGACGCGATGAGGTGGGAAGCGACGTCGCGCACGTCCCAGCCCTTGCACCAGGTGGCGCTCTCCCACTGCTCAGGCGTCAAGGACTCGAGCAGGTCCGCACACGCCTCTCGTTCGGTCTGTATCGCCGGCCACACATCGGTCATTTCCGTTCCGATCATTCGTTTGGTCTCCGCTCTCGGCCCTGGGAAAAAAGCCCCTCTTCTACTCGGACTGTCCTGCAGGCTCGAAGAGGCTGAAGATGGCTCCCTGGGGGTCGCTGATCGTGGCCATAGGCCCGATGGGCGTCGGCATAGGGCCGTTTATCACCTTTCCTCCGAGCTGGCGGGCCTTCTCGAGGGCGGGCTCCATCGCTTCGACGGCGAAGTAGACGTGCCAGTGGTTGGGGATGGCCTCCATCGGGGGGGCCATCGAGCCGCCGACCATTTCGTCGCCGACCTTGAACAGAACATAGGGTCCGCCCATGTCGCTCTCCTCGGCGGTGAGCCCGAGCACTTCGCCGTAAAAGGCGTAGGCGGCCGCTGCATTGTCGGTGATCAGCTCGTTCCAGATCAGCGTGCCGGGCTCGTTCACGAGGCTGGCCCCGATGTGGTTCTTGGCCTGCCAGAAGTTGACGACGGCTCCGCTCGGGTCGACGAGGACCGACATGCGACCGGCCTCCATGACGTCGAAGGGGCCCGCAAGGACCTTGCCCCCGGCCGTCTTGGCGGCATCGGTAGCGACCTCGACGTCGTCGACGGTGATGTAGGTGTTCCAGAACGGCGGGAGGTTCTGGGCGATCATGTCGGGCGACATAGGCCCGATAGCGGCCACCGGTTCGCCGTCTTTGAGGGCCATCGAGTACGGCGGGCCCTGCGGCATGGGCTGGTCGTCGAACTGCCACCCGAACAGGCCCGCGTAGAAGGCCTTGGCGTCCTCGGGGTCATGTGACTGCAGGTCCACCCAACTCGGGGTTCCTTCCGCGTAACTCGTTCGCTTGGGCATGGGGCTTCCTTTCCTGCTTTGTCGGTAACTTGCCGGAGTGTCGCTATGGAACAAGTGGGGTCCGCCGAGCGGCGGGATCAGGCTTCGCGGCCGGTGAATGCCGCCAGGCGAGCGAGGTTATCTGCGTCCGGTCCTGGATCGCGTTCGGCTGCGAAATTGTCACCATCACGCATTACGGGGGTAATCAGGCCTTTGGCGTGCTCGAGGACATAGCTGGCCAGGGCATCGTCTGCTTTGATCTCGCGGCCCGTCGCCTGGGCGAAGTCCCAGGCGTGCACGAGCAATTCCAACAGCAAGATGTCAACTCGCGGGCGGCCGGGAGCTCCGAGGTACCCAAATTCACCGTGCCCTCGAGGCCGCGTCCTCGCCAGGCTTCCAAGGCGACCTGGGCGGCGTCCGCTACGCGGACCTCAAACAGGGCAGCTTCTGCCGCGGTCGCGGTCACGGCGTGAACCGTGAGACCACCCCGCCTGCCGCCCGCGGCGAGGCCCAAGGAGTCAAGTGAACCGACGAGGTGCTCTACTAGCTGGCCAAGATTGAACCGGGCACAGGGCGTGGGCGCGTCGGCGTCCTCGGGCCGGAGGTCGCGCAGCATCAGCTGGCAGAGGGCCAGGGAGGCCTCGGCTGGCGCGAGGGGATCGTTCAGGTCAAGGCCGCCCCACTCGTCGCTGCCCGCGTCGCCCTTCTCGGCAGCGTTGACGAGCCTGGCGCCGTAATGGTTCCAGCCCTCGAGATGGCCGGCGGCCTGCTCTGGGGTCAGCCCGCTATGGACGAGGCGGACCCTGGTCCCACCCTCGGTCGGCTCGAGGGTGATAGTCACGGTCGAAGCCCCAGGCGGGAGGTCCTCGGCCCCCTCCCACCCGAAGCTGAGCACGAGGCGCTTGCCCGGCTCGAGCTCAGTGACCGTACCGGCCGCCGTGTGGCCCGGCACGATGGTCCAGCGGTACTCGCCGCCCGCGCGCAGCTCCACCCGAGCGGTGACGGCCTGCCAACGGCGCAGGCGCTCCGGCTCGGTCAACAGGGCAAAGGTGGCGTCAGGGCCGAGTGGTACCAGCACGGACATCTCAGCACTCATGGTGCGGCCTCCTGCAGTCGATGGAACGGCGGTAGCAAGCTGTTCGAGCTCGTTGGACCAGAAAACCTCGAGTGCTCCCCGCAGCGCAGACATGCCGACGGGATCGAGCCGGTAGTAGCGGAACCTGCCCTGCTGGCGAGCCTGTACGAGCCCTGCATTGGATAACACCCCCAAGTGCTGCGAGATAGCCGACCGCGTGACGCCGAACTGGGCGGCGAGCTGGCTCACGGTCTGCTCCCCGTCTGAGAGCAACTCCAAGAGCCGGCGCCTGTTTGGTTCGGAAATGGCCGCCACGAGATCTGGCACACAATTACGTTAGCGGACACTAACACGTTAAGGGTGTGGTGGCGCAAGGGAGAAATTGGGAAAGTGGGCAGCGGCGCGCGACCGCCGAGTAGCTTCTCGGCAGGATGCTGATGAGGAGGCTGTCGCGGTGCGGATGTCGAGGCTGTTCGGTGAGACATTGCGAGAGGCGCCCGCCGGCATCGAGTCCGCCGGTCACCAGTTTCTCCTTCGGGCCGGCTACGTTCGCCAGCTCGGACAGGGCATCTTCTCCTACCTGCCCCTCGGCTGGCGTGCCATGGCCCACATCGAACAGATCCTGCGCGAAGAGATGGCCGCCATCGGTGGGGTCGAGGTTTCCCTGCCTGTCGTGCACCCTGCTGAGCTTTGGCAGCAAAGCGGCCGGTACCAGAAGATCGGTGCCGAGCTAACCCGTCTGAAGGACCGCCGCGACAGGGAAATGGTCCTCGCCATGACCCACGAGGAGGTCGTCGCCAGCCTCGCCGCCGGAGAGATCAACTCGTACCGCCAGCTGCCCAAGCTCGTGTTCCAGATCCAGATCAAATGGCGCGACGATCCCCGGCCTCGGGCCGGGATGATCCGGGCTCGGGAGTTCACGATGAAGGACGCCTACAGCCTCGATGCCGACGATGCCGGTCTGGACGTCCAGTACCGGGCTCACTACGACGCCTATTTCAAGATCTTCGCCCGGTGCGGCCTGCCCGTGATCGCAGTCGGCGGGGACGTCGGCATCATGGGCGGGACAGCGGCGCACGAGTACATGTACCTCACCGCCCTCGGCGAGGACACCCTTGTCATGTGCGACTCCTGCGGGTACTCGCAGAACCGCCAGGTGGCCACTTCGAACAAAGCTGCCGCAGCGCCCGAAGAGCTGCGTGAGGCGCGGCGGGTCGAGACGCCGCACGCGACAACAATCGAGGAACTAGCCGCGCTGTTAGAGGTGCCGGCCGCCCGGACGGCCAAGATCGTCTTTCTCGCCGCCGAGCAGCACGACGAGAAAGCCGGGACGCTCGTGCGCCCGATCGTCGCCGTCGTGCGGGGTGACACCGAGCTCAACGAGGCCAAGCTCGCCAACTTGCTGGGCGGGCCCGAGCTGCGACCCTTGACCCTGGAGGAGATCGCCTCCATCGGCGCCGTCGCCGGCTACGCGTCACCGATCGGGTTGAGCGGTGGCGTAGTCGTCGCTGACGAGCTCATCATGTCCTCGCCGAACCTCGTCGCCGGGGCGAACGAAGAGGGCTGGCACCTGCGCGACACCAACGCCGGGCGCGACTGGGAGCCCGATCTAGTCGCCGACATCGTCTCGGCCGACGACGGCGACGGGTGCTCGGTGTGCGGCGCCCCCCTGCGTACAGAGCGCGGCGTCGAGGTGGGCAACATCTTCAAGCTCGGCACGCGCTTTTCCGACGCCTTCGGGGCGACTTACTTGGACCCGGACGGCAACTCCCGGGCGATCGTCATGGGCTGTTATGGGATCGGCGTCGGTCGCCTGCTCGCCTGTATCGCTGAGGAGCACCACGACGAGCGTGGGCTTCGCCTGCCGGTCGCCATTGCTCCCTACCCGGTGCACCTCACCTTGTTGCGGGGAGCGGACTCGCCTGCGGGCGAGGTGGCCGAACGCGTCTACAACTCGCTCAAGGAGGCCGGGTTGGAGGCGCTCTTTGACGACCGCGACGAGCGGCCCGGGGTCCAGTTCGCCGATGCCGACTTGATCGGGCTGCCGATCCGGCTCACCGTGAGCGAACGGTCCCTCAAGGCGGGTGGCATCGAGCTCAAGCGCCGCGATAGCGCTGACTCCCGCATCGTCGCCGAGGAGGCTCTCGTGTCCGAGCTGCGCGCCGAGCTCGGCGCCGGGGACTGACAAGAGGCGAGGGACCATGCTGAGCGACAGCGACGCCGCTTTCTTGCGGCGGGCCTTCGAAGTCGCCCTCCGGGCCCGCGAGGAGGGCAACCTCCCCTTCGGGTGCGTCGTCGCCGATGCAGCCGGCAGCGTCGTCATCGAACAGGGCAACAGGGCGCTCGTGCCCGTGCGCGACCCGACTGCTCACGCGGAGAGCATCGCTGCCGGACTCGCCGCTCGCCGCTACCAGCCGGAGGAGCTGGCCGGCTTAACCTTGTACTCGAGCGCCGAGCCGTGCGCCATGTGCGCGGGGGCGATCTACTGGTCCGGGATCGGGCGCGTGGTCTTCGGCCTGAGCGAGCGCGATCTGCTCGCCCTTACGGGCAGCCACCCGGCCAACCCGACGATGGACATGCCCTGCCGTGAGGTGCTGGCGACCGGCCAGCGCGACCTCGAGGTGCTCGGACCTGAGCTTGTCGACGAGGCGCAGAGGGTCTTCGAGGGCTACTGGGACTGACCGAGCTGGTCACCGCCGTGTTCCTGCATGGCCGCGATCTGGCCCTGCTGGACGACGGCCAGGCGTGAGAGGCCGGCGAGGTTCCGGGATATCTTCTCCCTTGCCCGTTCGGCCTCGGGGGTCAAGTGCTCGAGCTCAAAGATGCCCCAGTAGCCGATGGTCGGCTTGACCACAGCCTCTACGAACTGCTGGGCCCCGAAGATGCCGGCAAGGGCGATCGCCACCTCGTGCTCGTTGAAGCCCGGGATGCCGGTGCCCGGCATCTTGAAGTTGCGCAGCTCGGCCTGGATCGCAAGCACCATCGTCGATGGGTCGATCTCGAGTCCGGCGAGGACGAGATCTCTGTAGAAGGCGTGGTGCAGACCCTCGTCGCCGGCCACCTTGGACATGATCTTTTTGCCCCGCTTGGTCTTGTCGAGGGCCATGCCGGTGTTGCGATGGGCAACCTGGGTAGCGAGCTCCTGGAAGCTCACATAAGAGATCATCTCCGCCACACTCTGGCTCTGGGGCACCTGCCCCTTTGACATCTGCACCATGCGGTCGTCCTCGAGCCGGTAGGGATCGATGGCTCGGGTAGCAAGGATCCAGTCCCTTATGGCAGCCGAATGGCGCCATTCCTCTGCGGTCCAGCGGCGGCTCCACTCCCGAAGCGGATGGTCGGCCTTTATGGGCGACATGAGAGTGTGGGTGTAATACGGCAAGTTGTCCTCGGTGAGGACGTTGACGATGATGGCGCTCTGCACGCCCTTGGAGAGCGGATACTGCTCGGCGTTCCAGGCCTCCTCGGCGAAATCGGCGGCCGAATCCCAAGGCACGTCCTCGAACGGGTACCACTGCTTGGAGTTGGCGAGGTGGCGGTTGAACAGCTCGGCCGCGGGACCTGCCAGATCTTCGACTAGAGCGAGATCCTTGGCCGGATCGACTACGAGATTTCCCATGTCCTGTCCTTTGCTTTGCTGCACGGGTGTCCCGCAGAATTCGAAGGAGACCTGTCTTCTTTGCGAGCAGGGCTCCTCGAGCTCGCCCCTTTGAGGTGCCCTGTTGACCTCGGGCGCGTTCCGGCGATTGTAGGCCCCAGCATGTCCCTCGGGAAGGGCGGTGGCCCCGGGGGGCCGGAAGGCGGCCGTGAGAAGCGCAAAACGAGACGTTCCGGCGCGACCGTGCCTTAGATCTGGTAACAATCAGGGGTTCGGCCTGTCGAGCGAAAGGAGGTCAGCCGCAATGAACCTAGAAGTTCGCCCCGTCACCTTGACTGACCGTGCGCTCGCGCTCTGGGCCCTCTGAAAACCTGGTCCAAACAAGGCCCGTGGCCGAGCGCTCCGATTAAGGAGCTTTCGTTGCCAGACTCACCTTCGGACCCGCGCGCAACCGCGCCGCATTTGGAACAAGACCAGACGGACGCCTTGGCGGCCCACGACCCTGCCGATGCCAGTGCCCCGCCGGTGCCGGTGACTTTGGCCGAGCTCGGTTGGGGACCGCCCTATGCCGCCGCCTTCGCCGCGCATGCCCACAGCGGAGCAGTTGCCGGCCGTGTGACGAGGGTGGACAGGGACTCCCTCACCGTGCTCACTGAGCTCGGTGAGGCTCGGGCCATTGTCGCCCCGCACATCGCCCACGAGCGCGACCCGCTCCGGCTGCCGACAGTCGGCGACTGGGTGGTGATCGAGGGCGGCACGGTCGTCGATGTCCTCGTCCGCAGGAGCCTCATTGCCCGCGGTGCCGCCGGCGGAGTGGACAAGCCGCAGGTGCTCGCCGCCAATGTAGACAAGGTCTTCGTCGTCAGCTCGCTCGAAGGACGCTTTCGGCCGAGGCGCCTGGAGCGCCTCTTGGTCTTGGCGTGGCAGAGCGGCGCAGCCCCTGTGGCTGTGCTCACCAAGTCGGATATCGCCGAGGACGTCGCCGGTGCGGTCGCGCAGGCCAGACGCCTCATCGGTAGCGGTGATGTGGTGGCCCTGAGCTCACTGAGCGGTGAGGGAATGGGTGACCTCACCGCTCATCTCTCGCCCGGGGTCACAGTCGCCCTGCTTGGCCCGTCGGGTGCAGGCAAGTCAACGCTCGCCAACAGCCTCGGACACGGCTGCCTGCACCTTGCCACTGGCGAGGTGCGCGAGGACGGGAAAGGCCGCCACACGACGACGGCTCGGGAGCTCGTTCGCCTTCCAAGCGGGGCAATGCTCATCGACACGCCCGGCCTGCGTTCGCTCGCCCTCTTCGATGTCGACGACGCTATCGGTGCCGCCTTCGAGGAGGTCGAAGAACTGGCCACCAATTGCCGATTCTCCGACTGCAGGCACGCGAGCGAGCCCGGTTGCGCCGTCAGGCAGGCGATCGCTACCGGTGACCTCGACGCCGAACGCTACGCGAGCTTCGAGAAGCTACGTCGCGAACAACGCCATCTCGCTGCCCGGGTCGATCCCCGCCAGCGGGCCGAGGAGCGCAAGCGCTTCAAGGCACTCAACAAAGCCGCCCGGCAGTCCGAAAAGCGATGAGGCCGACCTCCCTTAAAGTCCGCCCGATCTTCAGAACGGACGTTGCTCGCCGCCAGGACGGTTCAAGAGGGCCTTCAGCTCGTCGAGGAGCTCGCCCGCCTGCTCGGGCCTGAGCTCGAGCTCGAGGCTGTTGCCGCGGCGGGTCCCCCTTAGGATTCCGGCCTCGCGGAGCACTTTTAGATGGTTGCTCACCGTCGGCTGGGCCAGACCGAACGACTTCGCGATCTCACCGACGGTCATCGGGCCGTTCACGAGACCGTGGGCGATTGCGAGCCGGGTGGGATCAGCGAGCGCCTTGAGCCGTCTTGCCAGGCGTTCGGTCATTGCCCGTGATCCCGGGTGAGGGGCCGTGGCGCGAACGCCAACGAGGAGCCCGCCTGGAAGGTCGAACAGGAGGCCTTGACCGGAAAACAAGCTCGGCACGACCATGACCGAGCCGACCGGTGCGATTCTGTCGACAAGGTCCGGGAGGAGGGACGAGAGGTGCTCGGAGCCGGCGACGACGATGTCGAGCCAGTTTGCGCCCTGCGCCAGGCGTCTCCGGTAGCGCTCGCTGACAAGGGTTACGAGCTGGCGCCCGTTGGCTTGCCAGGTCCCGTCCACTTGGTCCCATAGGTCGCGCAGCAGCGTCAGGTACTCCCGGCGCAGTCGCGAGGAGCGTCGCAGCTTGTCAAGACGCTGCAGGAAAACCGCCCGATCAGGCCCGTCCTCCGAGGCAAGTCGCAGCTCCCCTGAAGTTTTCGCGGCGGCCGAGGAGATGCCGGCCAACAGCTCGTCGGCCGCGGCGGCGGCAATGACATCGGCCCTGTCGGCGAGGACGAGCTGCTCGCCGAAGTCGGCTACGCCGTCGTCCCAGAATGAGCGCACCCGTCGTGCGAGGGTCTTGTCCTCGGCGTAGAGCGCTTGGAGAACGGGGTGCTCCTCGCACAGCTGCGTGCGGCTGGCGGCCAGGAGTACCCAGGAAAGCTCCACAGCTGTGGAGGATCCGACGGCGATCCTCGTCCCGGGAGCCTTGGCCCGAGTTTCTACAAGTTGCATAGCTCAATAACTATATAGAAAAATAGACAGAAAGGCAATAAATTTCGGCTAGTATCTGTTGTGCAACATGCAGGTGGGAAAACGAACCTGCGAGAGATCACCGAGAGGAGGGATAAGTCATGATGAGCCCCGCGAACACGAAAAAGATCGTGGACTTGCATAACCGGGACCTAGAAAGGCTCGTTGAGCCTCGCGGATGGCAGATGGCCCGCCGACAGGCGTCAGCCTCTCTACGCCGCTGGCGTCTTGCGAAAGACTCCGCCTCCGGTGACTAGGCTATTGGCAATTCCCTCAGGCCGCCTTCCTCGGGTCCCCAAGGTGGGCGGCCTGAGGTCACTCTGCGCCCTCTTCAGGGGCGGCAAGGGCACTGAGCGGGGCACCCTCGCCCCAGCGGGCGATGACGTGGACGTCGACACCGGCTTGGCGGGCAAAGCGCAGCACCCGCTGCACGACTGAGGCCCTGCTCGTCACCTGCTCCCAGCGAGACCGGCGCGAGGCCCCAAGGACGATCTGGGTGATCTGGTTGTCCTTGGCGAACTGTACGAGGGCAGGGGCCGGGTCGTCGGCTGTGATCTCGTGCCAGGTCGCACCAAGGTCTTCGGCAAGGTGCTTGATCTTGGCCAGCGACTCTTTTGAGGCGGGCTTGGATGTGTCGTCGCCGATGACGTAGACGGCGGCCAGGCTCGCGTGTGCCCGCAGGGCGATGCGGGCGGCGCGGCGCAGCACGGCATCGGTGCCCTGGGCAGCGGTGACGGCGACCATGATGCGCTCGGCTGTGTCCCAGACGATGTCGGGGTGGCGGGCGACGAGGTAGGACAAAAGCTCCTCCTCGGTCTCGTCGGCGACGAAACGAAGCGCCAGCTCGCGCAGCGCCACGAGGTTCTGGAAGCGGAAGAAGCTGTTGAGGGCCTCGGGGATCTTCTCGGGCGGGTAGACGTTGCCGTGCAGCATGCGCCGGCGCAGCTGCTCGGGCGAGGAGTCGATCAGCTCGAGCTGGTCGGCTCGGCGCACGACCCAGTCCGGGACGCGCTCGCGGACAGACACGCCCGTGATCTGCTGCACGGCGTCCGCCACACTTTCGAGGTGCTGGATGTTGACGGTACTGACTACTCCGATGCCGGCCTCGAGGATCTGCAGCACGTCCTCCCAGCGCTTGGCGTGGGGCCCCGAGCCGGGCACGTTGGTGTGGGCTAGCTCGTCAATGAGGGCAACCTCGGGCTTGCGGGCGAGCACGGCGGCAAGGTCCATCTCCTCAAAGGTGGTGCCCCGGTATACGCAGACCTTGCGCGGCACGACAGGCAGATCGCGTATTTGCTGGGCGGTGTGGGCTCGCCCGTGGGTCTCGACAAAGCCGATGACCACGTCGGCTCCCCGCTTGTATCGGCGCCAGCCTTCGTCGAGCATGGCCCATGTCTTGCCGACCCCGGCAACGGCGCCTAGGTAGACCCGGAACCTGCCAGCCGGCTCAACCGAGTCGTCGGACTCGTCGCCGGCGTCGGAGTACTCGGATTCATTCGCCATGTCCTCATCCCACCGCCCGGTCTCGGTATCGCGCAAAGCTGCAGGAAAAGACGCTACCTTGGCCAGAGCAGCGACCAAGGGGAGGATTCCCCGGACGGGACCACCCGACAAGGCCGGCGTCGCTACTCCATCTTGGCGAGGGCGGTATTCAGCTGGAGGACGTCGATGTAGTCCGAGCCCAAGAAGCCGAATTGGGCCGTGTTGGTCTCACGGGCGATCAGCTCGTCAAGCACCTTCGGCGAGATCCCAGTGGCCTTTGACACCATGGGCACCTCCGCGTAGGCGTCAACTGGGGTGATGTCAGGGTCTAGACCGCTGCCCGAGGTCGTGACTAGGTCAGGTGTCGGGTTGACGCCCATCTTGTGCCAGTAGGCGATCAGGGCTTCGGTGTTCTTGAGCAGGACTTCGGAGCGGGGACCGAGGTTTGTGGCACCCGTGTCGCCGCTCTTGCCGTTCGCGACGAGCGGGTTGTCTCCGACGCCGGCGTATGGGCCGAAGTCGTCGGGGCGCCCGTGGAAGAACTTCGGGCTGGTCCAGTTCTGGCCGATAAGGGTCGACCCGTTCGCCGTGATCGAGCCGTCGGCCTGATGCTTGAAAAGGACCTGGGAGAGGCCGGTTCCGGCTAAGGGATAGAGCAGGCCGAAGAACACCAGGCAGAAGAGGGCAAGGACAACAGAGCGCCTTAGATGAGTGAGCATCAGTAAGCCTTCAGTGCAGTCAGGATCAGATCGATCAGCTTGATGAAGATGAAGGGCGCAATGATGCCGCCCACTGCGTAGATGTAGACGTTGCGCCGCAGGATCGAGGCGGCGCTCGCCGCTCGGAACTTCACCCCGCGAAGCGCAAGCGGGATGAGGGCGACGATGACGAGGGCGTTGAAGATCACCGCCGAGAGCACGGCGCTTTGCGGGCTGTGCAGCCTCATGATGTTCAGTGTCTTGAGCTGCGGGTAGGTGGCGACGAACAGGGCCGGGATGATGGCGAAGTATTTCGCCACGTCGTTGGCGATCGAGAAGGTCGTAAGAGCCCCGCGGGTGATGAGGAGCTGCTTTCCGATCTCGACGATCTCGAGCAGCTTGGTCGGGTTCGAGTCGAGGTCGACCATGTTGCCGGCCTCCTTGGCGGCTGTCGTCCCTGAGTTCATGGCAACGCCGACGTCGGCCTGGGCCAGGGCGGGAGCGTCGTTGGTGCCGTCGCCCGTCATGGCGATGAGCTTGCCGCCTTCCTGCTCGGACTTTATGAGGGCAAGCTTGGTCTCAGGCGTGGCCTCGGCCAGATAGTCGTCGACGCCCGCCTCTTGGGCAATGGCCGCGGCAGTGAGGGGGTTGTCGCCAGTGACCATGACCGTACGGATGCCCATGGCGCGCATTTCGTCGAAGCGCTCGCGGATGCCCTGCTTGACGACGTCCTTGAGTTCGATGACGCCGATGATCTGCCTGCCGTCGGCCACGGCAAGCGGCGTCGAGCCGGCCCTGGATATGCGTTCGACGACGGCGTCTAAGTCGTCGGGTATCGATCCGCCAAGCTCGGTGACCCAACGCTTTACCGAATCGGCAGCGCCTTTTCGGATCTGGCGGTCACCGAGGTCGAGGCCAGACATCCGCGTTGTGGCCGTGAAAGGCACGAAGGTGTGCTCGGGCCCGAGCTCACGGGCGCGGATGTCGAAGCGCTCCTTGGCGAGCACGACTATGGAGCGGCCTTCGGGAGTCTCATCTGCGAGCGAAGCCAGCTGGGCCGCGTCGGCAACCTCCTGCTCGGTGTGGCCACCGACGGGGTAGAAGCTCGACGCCATTCGGTTACCGAGGGTGATGGTGCCGGTCTTGTCCAAGAGAAGCGTCTGGGTGTCCCCGGCCGCTTCCACGGCTCGGCCGCTCATGGCGAGGACGTTGCGCTGTACGAGGCGGTCCATGCCGGCGATGCCGATCGCGGAGAGCAAGGCGCCGATCGTTGTCGGAATGAGGCAGACCAACAGCGACACGAGGATCACCACAGAGACAGTCGCCCCGGCGTAGTTGCCGAATGGCTGCAGGGTTACCACGACCGGGATGAAGATGATGGTGAGCACGGCGAGCAGGATCGTGAGAGCAAGCTCGTTGGGCGTCTTCTGGCGGTTGGCACCCTCGACGAGGGTGATCATGCGGTCGAGGAAGGTCTGGCCGGGCTCGGCGGTGACCATGACGACGATGCGGTCCGACAGCACCTTGGTGCCACCCGTGACAGCCGAGCGGTCACCACCGGACTCCCTTATGACCGGGGCCGATTCGCCGGTTATGGCCGACTCGTCGACCGAGGCGATGCCCTGTGTTATCTCGCCGTCGGAGGGGATGAGGTCGCCCGCCTCGCAGACGACGAGGTCGCCCTTTTTGAGCGCAGCAGCAGCGACGAGCTGTTCGGTCCCGTCTGGGTTGAGCCGGCGGGCCTCTGTGTCCGAGCGCATCTTGCGCAGCGTGTCGGCCTGGGCCTTGCCTCTTCCTTCTGCCATGGCTTCGGCGAAGTTGGCAAAGATCAGGGTCAGGAATAGCCAGACGGTTATGGACCAATCAAAGAGGCCCGGGTACGCGACCGACTCTCCGAAGGTGACTACCGTGCCGATGAGCACCACGAACATCACAGGGTTGCGCACCTGCACCCGGGGATCCAGCTTCTTGAACGAGTCGATGATCGCCTGGGCGAGGATCTCGCGGTCGAACAGGCTCCGGGCTTGAGCCACGCCGTGAGGTGAGTCGGCGCGGGCCTCTTCTCGAGTGCGGTTGCCGCGCCGGCCCCGGCGACGGGTTCGGTTGGGTCGTTCATGTTGGAGGTCTCCATCAAAAGAACTTGCTGTGGATGAGTTGCTCGACGATCGGGCCGAGCGAGACGGCAGGAAAGAAGGTGAGGCCACCGATTATGAGAATCACACCGATCACGAGCCCAACGAACATGCCGTTGTCGGTCCGGAAGGTCCCGATTGACTCGGCGACGGTTCCCTTGGCAGCCAGCGAGCCAGCGAGGGCCAGCGCCGGGATCATGATGCCGAACCGTCCGAGCAGCATGTCGACGCTTCCGATGACGTTGTAGAAGGCCGTGTTGCCCGTGAGGCCTGCGAAAGCCGAGCCATTGTTGTTGGCCTGAGAGGTGAGGGCATAGAGGATCTCGGTGAAACCGTGCGGTCCATGGTTGAGAGGACCCGCTCTGCCCTCGGCGATAGACGCCGCGATGCCGGTCAGGATGAGCACGATGAGCGGCATGACGAGAGACCCAAGCCCTGCGAGCTTGACTTCCTTTGCCTGGATTTTCTTACGGATGTACTCCGGTGTTCGCCCGATCATCAACCCGCCGATGAATACCGCCAGGATGGCGTAGATGAGAATCGTGTAAAGGCCACTGCCTGTCCCACCGGGGGAGATCTCGCCGAGCATCATTCCCGTCAGCAGGGCGAAGCCGCCCATGGCGGTGTAGGAGTCGTTCGATCCGTCGACCGAGCCGGTCGAGGTCTGGGTCGAGGCGATGTCGTAGAGGGCCGACTGGGTGTCGCCGAAGCGGACCTCTTTGCCTTCCATGTTGCCCGTTGGCTGGCTCTTGATTCCGGCCGCGGCGACCGCAGGGTTACCCACGTGCTCTGCATAGGATCCGAATCCGACCCACGCCCCGAACAAGATCGTCATGGCGGCCAGCAAAGCGACGCCTTGGCGGACGCTCCCCACCATCTTTCCGAAGGTGTAGGTAAGTGAGAATCCGACCGACAGCAGCAGGGCAAAGGAGAGGAAGTTCGTGAGTCCGGTCGGGTTTTCGAACGGGTCGGCACCGTTTGCGTTGAAAAAGCCTCCGCCGTTGGTGCCTAGCTGCTTGATCGCCTCCATGAAGCCGACTGGGCCGACGGCGATGACCTGGGTCATGTGGTTCAAGATGTCGTGGATGTGCACCGGACCGCTCAAGGTCTGTGCCGCACCCTGGCCCACGAAGATGAGCCCGAAGACGAAGGCGATGGGCAGCTCGATGTAGAGCATGCACCGGGTGATATCCACCCAGAAGTTGCCGATGGTGTTGGAGTTACGACGCGCAAAACCGCGTACGAGGGCGATGGCAACCGCTATGCCCACTGCCATGCTCACGAACTGCTGAACAGTGAGGGCGGCCATCTGGGAGAGGTACGACATCGTCGACTCGCCGTCGTAGTTCTGCCAGTTCGTGTTCGTAACAAACGAGGTCGCGGTATTCCACGACAGGGCAGGTGACACGGCCCCGAGGTGCTGTGGGTTGAGGGGAAGAGAGCCCTGGATACGAATGATGAGATAGGTGAGGAGGATCGACACCGCTGAGAAAATGACCAGGGACCCGGCGTATCGTTTCCAGCTCTGCTCCTGCTCCGGGCTCGTGCCAAGGCCCCAGTAGACGGGGCGCTCGATGAAGCCAAGCCAATGCACTCGTCCCTCAAAGACGGCGGCCATGTACGAGCCGAGGTAGCGCCAGCACAGGCCCAACACCACTACAAGGGCGACAATCGTCCAGAAGAATTGCATTAGAACCACTCCGGTTTGAACATGGCTATGCCGATGTAGACGAACGTCAGCACCGAGACAACGAGCAGGAGGATCTGGACGGCGTTCATACCCGGTCCAGTGCCCAGATCAAGCCCATGAAGAAAAGCACGAAAGCCACCGTGCCGAGCACCGCTAAGAAATCAGCCATGCGGCGTATTCTCCGGCGGTTCGCGTCAAATGGCGCGTAAATAGTGTGCGGAAAAGCGTAAACAACTAATAAACAGTCGCTGTGGCTGTCGCTACCAGGTGGATGGTGGGACGCTGCCTCAGGGGATGCGCAGGGGCACGTCTTCAACCACCGAGCCGCCGACCACAGCCCTATCTGAGTCGACCGGCCGCGAACGAAGGATCGATCCCTTGCCCTGTCGTATCTCAAGAGGCTGAGCGAGCAAAGTGGCCAGCCGCAACGCGGCCGACCCGGTTGCCTCGTCCTCGACTATGCCGATGCGGGGGGCGAAACAGCGCATGCGGACGACTCCGGTCTCGATAAAGGACCAGTACACGACGTGATCGTGTTCAGCTCGAAGCGGTCCGGAGAGGTCCTCGACCATCGTCGGCGTCGCCAGCTCAACGATCGTCCAGTCGGGCAAGGTGGCGAGCGGCGATTCGATCCACGCCCTGTCCTCCTCGTCGCCCCAAGCCCGCACGAGGCCACCGGGTGGCCTCAGCTCGAGCTCGCCGGGCGCGCCCCGCTCATGGCGCAGCAGCCAGGCGGCACCTACCAGGGGATGGCCCACGAGCGGGATCTCCATTGTGGGAGTGAAAATTCTCAGCTCACCACTCGCGTAGTCGTCGATGAAGATCGTCTCGCTGAACCCGAGCTCGCACGCGACGCGTTGACGGTCAGCAGCGGCGACGAGCGACCCGTCCACCACACCGAGTGGATTGCCCCAATGCCCACGCTCATCAGTAAAGACGCGCAACATCCGCACCGGCGTTTCGTCGATCAGTGCCACCGTGTCCTCCTCGTCGCTCTTGTCATGAGCGCATCGGGCCTGCACGCTCTGATGAGATGGAAAAGCGCAGGCCTGACCATGTTTCGTCTATCGCGGCGATCTTGAAGTCGACGAGGCCGTGGGCGATGCCCGCAGAGCGAACCGCATGTTCTGTGACGTCGGTGGGGACACCAGAAGACCGCTTCGGCCAGCAGATCCACAGCCCGCCCCTGTCGGCTCGCAAAGCCATCTCGGCGATACGCCCGGCAAGTTCGCTCGCGGAGCGGACGAACCAGACGGTCACCTCACTCTGCTCACGGGCCGAGCGCCGGAGCCGGACTCCGGGTGGCAGGTTCGGGATCGTGAACCCCGCCGGTGCGCCCGCGAGGGCGACTCGCGACTCCTCTCGGATCCCAAGTTTCCTGGCGAGCGGCGTCGCCGAATAACCCTGCGGCGAAGGCGTTGACCTCGGGGAACCACTCACTATCCAAACGAGCATATTGCCCGCCGCTGGCCCGGAGCCGGAGAGCTGGGTACTGCTATAAGGGGCTGTCGGAATCTGACGTGGGTGTTCGTTAACGTGCGGAGATGCACCTGGCTGCGCAGCAGACGGCGGGCGACGAACGACTGCGTGTCGTTCTCGCCGCCGAGCCCGACGGAGCACCTGGGCGGCTCGTGACGCTACGCCGCGACGAGCTTCCCGACGACCCGGTCACTGTCCGCGTGGCCTACTCGAGCCTCAACTACAAAGACGGCCTTGCCGTCACGGGCAAGGGCCGCGTCGTGCGGTCTTTTCCCATGGTCTGTGGTGTC
Source organism: uncultured Acidimicrobiaceae bacterium (assembly GCA_963725355.1). Classification (GTDB taxonomy): domain Bacteria; phylum Actinomycetota; class Acidimicrobiia; order Acidimicrobiales; family Bog-793; genus Fen-455. The sequence continues at coordinate 479,244 of CAVRYE010000009.1, read as the reverse complement.
GACTTCGCCGGTGCCGTCGAGGCTTCGACCGATCCCGCCTGGCGACCCGGCAGTCAGGTGATCGCCACCGGCTGGGGTCTCAGCTTCGACCACTGGGGCGGGTATTGCGAGCTTGCCAAGGTGCCCGCCGAATGGCTCGTTGGCATCCCCGAGGGCCGTGACGCCCTCTGGGCGATGTCACTCGGAACAGCCGGCCTCACAGCGATGCAGTGTGTGCTTGCCCTGGAAGGGCATGGAACCACCGCGAACAACGCCGACGATTACCCGGTGGTTGTGACCGGCGCTACGGGCGGTGTCGGAAGCATCGCCGTGGCGCTGCTCGCCGCTCTGGGCTATCGCGTCACCGCCGTGAGCGGGCGCCCTGAGCTGGAGGGTTATCTGCGGCACCTTGGAGCGAGCGAGGTGCTTGCCCGCTCGGAGCTCGCCGACAAGCCATCGCGTGCCCTCGGGCGGGAGCGTTTCGCCGCCGGTGTGGACGTCGTCGGCGGCTCCACTCTCGCCAGTGTGCTGAGCCAGACCCGCTACGGGGGCTGTATCGCTGCCTGCGGACTGGCGGGGTCCGCCGAGCTCCAAACGACCGTCCACCCTTTCATCCTTCGAGGCATCACACTCGTTGGCATCGATTCGACCAGAGCTCCGCGCGAGCTCCGCGAAAACGCCTGGCGTCGACTGTCCCGTGACCTTCCGACGCCGCTCCTCGAGGAGATGAGGGTCATCGAGCCGCTCGAACGGGTGCCCGAGCTCGCCGAGGAGATCCTCGAAGGTCGGATCAAGGGCCGCGTCGTGATCGATGTCGCGGCTTCATGACGGACTGAAGACGTGCCCGTATTCGGCGTCGCTCCTCGGCCCTTTGTCGAAGGCTCTGTCCCGCAAGCCCAGCTCGTCACAGGCAGCGTAGGCCCTCCCTCGCGCGGAACGAGCCCTGTCGAGACGGCCTTTGTCTTTTCTGGAGGGGGCAACCGTGGGGCATGCCAGGTGGGGATGCTACGCGCCCTGTGCGAAAGGGACATCTTCCCCGACCTCGTAGTCGGGTCGTCGATCGGCGCAGTGAACGCTGCTTTTTTCGCCGGATTGCCCACTCTTGAGGGCACTTACCTCGCGGCTGAGATGTGGCGAAGCGTTGCTACGAACGACGTGTTTCCGAAGGGACGCCTGCACGGGTCGTGGCGATTTGTGGAAAGGCGCGAGGCCGTCTACCCGATCGAAGGGCTGCGGAGGCTGGTACGCAGCTTTCTGCGTTTTGACCGCCTCGAGGACTCGCTCGTACCCCTGACTGTCGTTGTCACCCGCCTTGATGACGGGGTGGAGGAGTGGCTCACAAGTGGGCCAGCTCTAGAGGCAGTCCTCGCCTCGGCGGCGCTCCCGGCGATCTTCCCGTCAGTCGAGCGGGAGGGGAGTCGATATATAGACGGCGGAGTCGTAGACAACACGCCCTTGGCGGTGGCACTTGCCGCTGGCGCCCGGCGTATCTACGTGCTCTTGTGTGGAGGGGTCAACTCCCACAGCGTCGAGTACGAGAGGCCATACGAAGCGATGCTCGTCGCTTTCGGGTTGTCGATACGCACACGCCTTCGCAGGGACTTGGCGGCGGTGCCTGAAGACGTGGACGTAATCGTGCTCGAGCAGTCCGGAGTGGAGGAGATCTTGTGGCAGGACTTCTCCCACACCGAGGAGCTGCTCGAACGTGGCTACCTAGATTCAGCGCGTCGTCCTCGACCGGGCCGAAGAACAGATCGCCAACAGGCTAGGAACGCGCCCCGGCACTAGGTGGTGGTCGCGCACGAGCGGTCGCGGCCAGATGACGAGGCGCAAGTCGCGCCTATAACGCCAGAGGGTTCCTCATCCGCGCCTGGGGCTGCCAGCTTGCCGGCAACCCTGGCTCAGGTCAGGACGTTTAGGCCGAAGGTGCGCCTTTTGGGCGGTCGTCCTCAGTAGGCGAGGAGGCGTCGTCCCCTTTCGCTTCGCCGGCAGCATGCGCCGCCTGCACGGCGAGGGCTGTCACCTCTGCCGGCGTACGGAAGAGCTTCTCGCGGTAATAGACCAGCTCGGCGACGCTCTCGCGGATGTCGTCGAGCGCGCGATGGGCGGTGAGCTTCTGCGGCCGCGCGGAGTAGAGGTCGCGGTACCAGCGTTTGCAGAGCTCTTTGACACTCGAGACGTCGATCGTCCGGTAGTGGAAGTAGTCGTCGACCGCAGGCATGTAGTGCCTCAGGAAGCGACGGTCCATGGCGATCGAGTTCCCGCACAGCGGTACGGAGCCCTGATTGGGTATGTGCGCTTTGAGGAACTCGATTGTCGCCGCCGAGGCCTCTTCGACCGTGACGGTGGACTTGCCGATCGCGGTGAGCAGCCCGCTCGAGGTGTGCATTCTGCGGACGACCTCGTCCATTTCTGCCAGCTGCTCAGCAGTCGCGCCAAGGACGAGGTCCGGTCCCTCGGCCACGATGTTCAGTTCGTCGTCGGTGACGATCGTTGCGATCTCCACAATGACGTTGCGGGCAGGGTCCAGCCCAGTCATCTCGAGATCCATCCAGGCGAGCACCGAGGCGCATCGTACTTGCAAGGTCCACTACGGTGCCCACTCATGCTCGAGATTCCCCTCCTCCACCTCGACACTGAACTACCGACGCCGAGTTACGCGAGGCCCGGGGACGCAGGGTGTGACCTTTTTGCCCGTGTTGGCGCCGTACTCGCCCGAGGTGGGGGCCGGGCCAGGGTCGCTACCGGAGTGGCGGTCGAGATCCCTGACGGACACGCCGGGCTCGTGCTCTCGCGCAGTGGCCTAGCAGCCCGGCATGGGATTTCCTGCCTCAACGCCCCGGGGCTTATCGACCCTGGTTACAGGGGTGAGCTCGCGGTGATACTTGTCAATACCGACCCCGACACGCCCTACGAGGTCCACCGCGGGGACCGGATCGCTCAGTTGGTGATCTGCCGGGTGGAAGAGGTGAGGTTCCTCGTGGTTGACCAGCTCGGAACAAGCGAGCGTGGCGCGGGCGGCTTCGGCCACAGCGGCCGGTGAGAGCGAGGTGAAATGCAGCGGCTGAGCGGCGTCGACTCGATGTTCCTGTACCTGGAGACGCCGACGAACCACATGCACGTGGCTGGGGTGTTCCTTCTCGACCCGCAGACCGCACCGGATGGCTTCTCCTTCGCCCAAGTGCACTCCATGGTGGCGCAACGACTCGACCGCGCCGCCGCCTTTCGCCGTCGTGTCGTCGAGGTGCCGTTCCGTTTCGCCCATCCCGTGTGGATCGAGGATCCGGACTTCGACCTTGACTTTCACGTGCATCGTGCCGCCCTGCCGTCTCCCGGGGGCCGGCCCGAGCTCGAGGACTTTCTCGGCCAGGTCGTGGCCCTGCCGCTAGACCGGAAGCGTCCTCTGTGGGAGCTGTACCTCGTCGAGGGACTTGAGAATGGCCTCCAGGCGGCCGTGGTGAAGATCCATCACGCGGCCATTGACGGAGTCTCTGGAGCCGAGCTCTCAGCCAGCTGGCTGGACCTCGAACCAGATCCGCCGGCTCAGACCGGCACCGACGACTGGCGCCCAGAGAGGGTTCCGGGCGAAGTCGACCTAGTGGTGGACGCTTGGGCACAGCTGGTTTCGGGCCGCCTCACCGCGGCGAGGGCGGCCCGACGCCTCGCAGAGACGGTGGTGCATGTCACAAAGCAGCACCGAGACCTTGGGCAACTATCTCCGCCGCTTCCCTTCAGCGCTCCCAGGACGCCTTTCAATCTGGCGATTACTCCCCACCGGTGCGTCTCCCTCGGCGAGGTCGCGCTAGAGGATCTGAAGGCAGTCAAGGACCGTTTCCACTGCACAGTCAACGATGTGGTGTTGGCGCTGTGCGCCGGGGCGTTGAGGCGCTATCTGACTGGACGAGGTGAGCTGCCCGCGGAGCCCCTAGTCGGCTTTGTGCCGATCTCGGTGCGTGGCGAAAAAGACCTCTCGACGAGCGCCAACCGCCTCTCGGCGGTACTTACTTCGCTCGCTAGCGACGTCGCGGATCCTGTTGAGCGCCTACACATCATCTCGGCCGTGATGTCGGAGGCCAAGACCCAGCATTCCCGGATCGGCGCGGACGCCATTACCGACTGGACTGAGTTCACTCTTCCTGCTCTTATCGGCCGCGCTTCTCGCCTCATCTCCTCGTTTCGGGTCTTCGACCATGTGCGTCCGGCATTCAACGTCACGATCTCGAACATTCCCGGGCCTACCTTTCCTCTGTATCTAGCGGGCGCCCGCGTCATCGGCATCTACCCGCTCGGTCCGGTGGTCGAGGGGGCTGGCCTAAACATGACCGCCATGAGCTACTGCGGCGTCGTGTACTTCGGGCTCAACGGATGCAGGGAAACTGTTCCGGACCTCGGTAGCCTGCCGAGCCTGATCACCGAGAGCTTGGAGGAGCTTCTGGTTGCCTCCAGGGTCGGCGAAGCCTCGAATGGCGGGTCGTGAGAACCAGCGAGAGGCTTGGTAAGATCGAAATCACACGCGGACGTGGCTCAGTGGTAGAGCATCACCTTGCCAAGGTGAGGGTCGCGGGTTCGAATCCCGTCGTCCGCTCCAAATGGCCTGTACCCCATTCACTGGACCACTTCTTAGGACAACGTGGCCTGGGTTTGGGGTGAGTGTAGGACTTCGAATTCGTTCGGAGTGAGATAGCCGAGCGCGCTGTGGCGACGGGCTGGATTGTAGAAGTGCTCGATGTAATCCGCGATAGCGATGGCGAGCTCGAGGATGGTCCGCCATCGTTGCCGGTCCAACAGCTCGACCTGCATCGAGCCCCAAAAAGATTCCATGGGGGCATTATCGAAGCAGTCCCCGATGGTGCCCATGGAGCTCACGAGGCCGAGACGCCGGACGTTTTCGGTAAAGGCCCAGGAAGTGAATTGGCTCCCGTGGTCCGAGTGGATGACCGTCGAGGGTGACGTCGGCCTCGAGGTGCCGGCCTTGGCGAGGGCGTCATTGACCAACACCGCCTCACAGCGCCGGTCGATCGCCCAGCCGACCACCTTTCTTGAGTACATGTCCAGCACGACACAGCAATAGAGCTTGCCCTCTTGGGTCGCGTGCTCGGTGATGTCGGTCAGCCACAGCTCGTTGGGTGCTTCGGCCTTAAAGTTGCGCTGCACGAGGTCCTCGCAGGTGGGGGCGTTCTTTAGGTTCTTCACACCCTTGCGCGGCCCGGGCAGACCCCGGATGCCCAGTTGGTGCATGAGCTTTTTCACGAGCTTGGTGTTGACGATGAGCCCTTGTTCGATCTCCAAGGCAGCCCGGATGCGCAAGATGCCATAAGTGCCCCGAGAGCGGGCATGGATATCCGCGATGGCATCGGCCAACAACAGGCGGCGGATCTCGCGGTCGTTCGGCTTTCTGAACTTGATGTCGTAGTAGCTCGAGCGGTCGAGGCCGACGATCTGGCAGGCGAAGCGCTCGGAGTAGCCCAGGTTGTTCAGCCCTCGGACAACCTGGAACTTGCTTTTGGGTCGACGGCGCCCTCCTTGAACAAAGAGCTGGCGGCTTTCACCGCCTTGAGCTCGGCCTGAAGCTCTTTTATGCGTCGGCGGGCTTGGAGGAGCGGATCAGCCTCGAAGCTCTTCGCGCCCGGGCGCCGGCCGGCGTCGATCAGCGCCTGACGGCGCCACTTACAAAGGGTGACTTCCGCGATGCCCAGTTCGGCGACGAGGTCTTTTACCGCCTCCCCGGCGAGCATTCGTTCGCAGGTCTGACGCCGAAGCTCGGCGGGATAGTGCCTTGGCATGTCTGGCTCCTCGTGGACAGGGCCAAATTGTCTCAAGGGTGGTCCACTTTTTGGGGTTTAGGTCAAATTGGGGATCTTCGGATCTCAGCGGGGAGCTCCGCGTCCCAGGGTCCCCCAGAATTGGGCGAAGGCGCTTCAGGCTTGAGGTGTGAGCCAACGAAACCGAAGCACCTTCGTCCTCGTCAACCCTAGTGAGATCCTCCAGGCCCTCGTTGGTCTGAAGGACGTCCGCGTCCTCGCGTACGAACGCCGCGGTCGTGACGTCGAGCTCATGAGGATCTTCGGATCTCAGCGGGGAGCTCCGCGTCCCAGGGTCCCCCAGAATTGGGCGAAGGCGCTTCAGGCTTGAGGTGTGAGCCAACAAAACCGAAGCACCTTCGTCCTCGTCAACCCTAGTGAGATCCTCCAGGCCCTCGTTGGTCTGAAGGACGTCCGCGTCCTCGCGTACGAACGCCGCGGTCGTGACGTCGAGCTCATGATCGAGCAGGTCGTCTCTGACGTGCGCTGTCCGAGCTGCGGTCATCGCGCCCAGGTGAAAGAGCGCCCGATCGTCCGCTACGTAGACCTGCCCGTCTACGGCACCCCGATGCGCCTCGCCTGGAAGAAGCATCGGATGGTCTGTGTCGCAGATCACTGCCCACGCCGGAGCTTCGTGCTCGCAGACCACCGGATTGCCGCCAAGAACTGCCTGCTCACTACGCGGGCCGCCAAGTGGGCGACCGTCCAGGTCGGCATGGGGCGCACGGTCCTTGAGGTCGCCGGTGAGCTCGACTGCGACTGGCACACCGTGAACGACGCCGTGCACACCTACGGCGAGGCGCTCCTTTTGGCCGACCGCAGACGCATGAACAACACGAGCGCCATCGGCCTCGACGAGACCTCCTTCGTCCGGCTTGAGAGGAAGGGGCACACGGACTACGCGACGACCGTCGCGGACGTCGAGCACCACCAGATCATCGAGATCCTGCCCTCGCGCGACTTCGTGGAGGTGGCGCGCTGGCTCGACAAACAGCCCAAGGGCTGGAAGGAACGCATCCGATGGGGCGCCCTCGACATGTCGAGCGCCTACGCGGCGGTCTACTCGGTCGTGTTGCCGAAGGCGGACCAGGTGGTCGACCCCTTCCACGTCATCGCCCTTGCCAACCGGGCGCTCGATAGCGTCCGCCGGCGCGTCCAGCACGAGCTCGGCGGCCGGCAGAACAAGGGGAAGAACCCCCTCTATCGCGCCCGGCACCTGCTGCTAGTCGGCGAGGAACGCCTCGGTGAGCAAGCAGCGGAGCGTCTTCGCTCACTCCTCGAGCTCGGTGACCCGGGCGCCGAGGTGGCGATCGCCTACCGGGTAAAGGAGCGCCTTCGCGACTTCTACCGGACCGACGACCCGAACGAGGCAACGGCGCTCTTAGATGACCTCCGGCGCCACTGCGTGAGAACCGCGATGCCGCCCGAGCTCCAGCGCCTCGGCAGGACCATCGAGCGCTGGTTCGAGAAGATCTGCAACTGGCACAAGGCCCGCGTCACGAACGGACCCACCGAAGCGCTCAACAACCTGATCAAGAGGATCAAACGGATCGGCTTCGGGTTCAGGAACTTCGCGAATTACCGGATCCGGGCACTTCTCTACGCCGGCAGGCCGAACTGGCGCGTGCTCGGATCGATCGTGGTGCGTTGAGAGCGCGACCCCGTCAGAATCCGATGATCCGCTCATGATCGAGCAGGTCGTCTCTGACGTGCGCTGTCCGAGCTGCGGTCATCGCGCCCAGGTGAAAGAGCGCCCGATCGTCCGCTACGTAGACCTGCCCGTCTACGGCACCCCGATGCGCCTCGCCTGGAAGAAGCATCGGATGGTCTGTGTCGCAGATCACTGCCCACGCCGGAGCTTCGTGCTCGCAGACCACCGGATTGCCGCCAAGAACTGCCTGCTCACTACGCGGGCCGCCAAGTGGGCGACCGTCCAGGTCGGCATGGGGCGCACGGTCCTTGAGGTCGCCGGTGAGCTCGACTGCGACTGGCACACCGTGAACGACGCCGTGCACACCTACGGCGAGGCGCTCCTTTTGGCCGACCGCAGACGCATGAACAACACGAGCGCCATCGGCCTCGACGAGACCTCCTTCGTCCGGCTTGAGAGGAAGGGGCACACGGACTACGCGACGACCGTCGCGGACGTCGAGCACCACCAGATCATCGAGATCCTGCCCTCGCGCGACTTCGTGGAGGTGGCGCGCTGGCTCGACAAACAGCCCAAGGGCTGGAAGGAACGCATCCGATGGGGCGCCCTCGACATGTCGAGCGCCTACGCGGCGGTCTACTCGGTCGTGTTGCCGAAGGCGGACCAGGTGGTCGACCCCTTCCACGTCATCGCCCTTGCCAACCGGGCGCTCGATAGCGTCCGCCGGCGCGTCCAGCACGAGCTCGGCGGCCGGCAGAACAAGGGGAAGAACCCCCTCTATCGCGCCCGGCACCTGCTGCTAGTCGGCGAGGAACGCCTCGGTGAGCAAGCAGCGGAGCGTCTTCGCTCACTCCTCGAGCTCGGTGACCCGGGCGCCGAGGTGGCGATCGCCTACCGGGTAAAGGAGCGCCTTCGCGACTTCTACCGGACCGACGACCCGAACGAGGCAACGGCGCTCTTAGATGACCTCCGGCGCCACTGCGTGAGAACCGCGATGCCGCCCGAGCTCCAGCGCCTCGGCAGGACCATCGAGCGCTGGTTCGAGAAGATCTGCAACTGGCACAAGGCCCGCGTCACGAACGGACCCACCGAAGCGCTCAACAACCTGATCAAGAGGATCAAACGGATCGGCTTCGGGTTCAGGAACTTCGCGAATTACCGGATCCGGGCACTTCTCTACGCCGGCAGGCCGAACTGGCGCGTGCTCGGATCGATCGTGGTGCGTTGAGAGCGCGACCCCGTCAGAATCCGATGATCCACCAAGGGCCTGCGCTGACCGCGGTGTGAGCGGGAGCGTCGCGGCCGACGGAAATCCGCCGTTTAGGCACAGAGGCGCTTCAGTCTTGATTTGTGAGAAAAAAGATCCTCCGCGCCTCTGTGTTCACCGATCCTACCGAGATCGTCCAACATCTCGTCGGCCTGAAAGAGGTCCGCGTCCTGTCTTACGCGTGGCGGGGACCCGTGGGCGAGATCACCATCGAGCAGCAGGCCCCAGCGCTTTTGTGCCCGAGATGTGGCAGCCGGGCCTGGGTGAAGGACCGCCCGGTCGTCTCTTATGTCGACCTGCCCTTCGGAGGTGTGCCGATCACGCTGCGCTGGAAGAAGCACCGGCTCAGATGCCCGAGGCGCCAATGTGCCGAGAGGTCCTTCACTCTTTTTGACCACAGGATCGCCGCCAAGGGCTGCATGCTCACGACCCGGGCGGCCAAGTGGGTCACAAGACAGATCGGCGCGGGCCAGACCGTCTCACACCTTGCCCGGGAGCTCTGTTGCAGCTGGGACGTCGTCAACGCCGCCGTGCGCATCTACGGCCAAGCGCTCTTAGAGGCCGACACCAAGCGCTTGAAAGAGACGACGGCCATCGGCCTCGACGAGGCGCTGTTTGTCCGCCAGGGGCCCTACAAGCACAAGTCATGGGCGACGACGGTCTGTGACGTCGTCAACCACCAGCTCATCGAGGTTCTCCCAACCCGCGAGTTCGCCGAGGTGGCGGGCTGGCTGTATCGCCAGCCCCATCACGTGAAAGACAACCTCGACTACGGCTGTTTGGACATGTCGCGGACCTACAACGCCGTGTTCAAGGTCGTGACCCCGAAGGCGACTCGGGTCATCGACCGCTTCCACGTCATGCGACATGCCATCGCCGCTGTCGACGAGGTCCGCCGCCGTGTGCAACAGCAGCGCCTCGGTCATAGGGGACGCAGTGGCGATCCCCTCTACAAGGCCCGCAAGCTCCTCGTGATCAAAGACACCGCAGGCGATCCCGAGCTCTCCTCGCGCCTCGAGGGTCTCTTGGCGCTCGGAGACCCAGAAGGAGAGGTTGCCTTCGCCTACAGCTTGAAAGAGGCCGTGGCGCGCTTTTATGAGACAGACGACGCAGAGCAGGCCGCCGATCTCCTCCGGGACGTGATCGACCTCGGCTCCAGGCGCTCTTCGCCCTTTGAGGTGAGACGCCTCGCGCACACTCTTTCCAACTGGTTCGAGCCCATCGTTGCCTGGCACGAGGCGCGGGTGTCCAACGGCCCCACCGAAGGCATGAACAACCTCTTGAAGAGAGTCAAGCGGGTCGCCTTCGGCTTCACGAACTTCGAGAACTTCCGCATCCGGGCGTTGCTCTATGCCGGCAGGCCCAACTTCAGAGTCCTCGACTCGATCGTGGTCAGGTGACCAGGACAGAGCGGCTCACCCCGCAAATACCGGAAGAGCCCATTCACTGGACCACGTCTTAGGACAACGTGGCCTGGGGTTGGGTTGAGTGTAGGACTTCGTCATTCGGAGTGAGGTAGCCGAGCAGCGATCGACTTCGTCAGCGATCGACTACTTATTAGCGAATTTGCCGAATGAATTCGCTAGTTCCCCAGCTGTTGTCCGCAGTCCAAACGATGGCGTCGAAACGGTGTCCGAGCGCGAGACATATTCGGTCTGCAAGCGACATGCCGCTGCCCCGAGTCCATGTGATAGCGGCCCATTCGGCATCCTCGACCGTCACAGGTTCTAGCTGCAGTTCGTAGCTCCCCAGCAACGCGCGCGCCAATGGCCAGTCGCGGTCATGTGCTCGGATCTTCTGAGCAACCTCGGACCAATTCGCTGTGCTACAGGCGCCACCCTCCGTGAGGCCTTGCTCGACGGCCGCCGAGCCCTCTTCTCCTTGGAGGAAAGCAAGCAGGGCAGATGCGTCGAAGACGTTCACGCAGCGTCTTCACTGTCCGCTTGGCGCCGCCGGTCGGCAAGCAGTTCGCTGAGGAGGTCAATCCCGCCGAGATCGGTTCGGACGAGCGATTTAAGTTGCTCTCGGCTGACAAGCACCACGCCCCCCGGGGTATCGATAAGCACAACAGGCGTGCCCTCTGTGAGTCCCGTTCTGGCTCGGAGGTCGGCGGGTATCACCAGGCGACCTCGATCGCCCATCGTTACCGAGTAAGTCCCATACATGGGAACATAGTACCACAAATGTCGTAGGTGTGGGATACCCACTTCGGGTTCCAAGTCCTTGCTGAGCGAGGCCCGTGGTCCGGCTCTGAGACGCCGTTCCCCTGGCGTCAGGGGCTCTTTGGTCGTCGGCGACGACTGATTCCTCGGGCGAGCGGAGTTGCAGCCGTTAGTAGATCGGTCTATTACAAACCTTGGAGAAGTCGTGGCGCGTCTCGGCCGCGTCGCCGGCATTGAGTCGCTTGCCGAACCCGTTCGTGAACCTGTCCCAGATTGGCTGGCACAGAGACTCGTTGACACTGCTGGGTTCCAACGCCACGTGGTGGCAGCGATGGAAGCCACCGAAGCCTTGGATGCCTGGACCGAGTTCTGCACTCGTACTAGCTGAGGCCGTATCAGACATGACTCCGCAGCGGCGTCGCTCTGACCTGAAGCGTAGTAGAGGGCTCTACTACAGGGGATCACCATCCAGACGCGGTGGACGACTTCGTGGACGCAGGACCATGCGGGGAGGACACGGGCCGTCTGCGTGGACGCTTCTCAGCACCTTCGCCAAGGTAGGGTCGCGGGTTCGAATCTCGTCGTCCGTCTAGATTGGCCCGTATCCCATCTGGTGGACTGTGACGAGCGTGCTGCGCCGACTACGGCTCTTCAGATCGCAGATCAGTATGGCGAGCAAGAACCTCGAAATCAGCGTCCGCGTGCAGGACCGATAGGCCTGCCCGGATGGCAATGCTCGCGATCAGGCAGTCGATGAGCTTTCGTACCGTTTCCCCGTTGCGGCGGCAAACTCGGTAGAGGGCAGCGGCCTCCTCGTAGTCGGTCGGCTGGGTCGGGATAACCGATGCCCGCGCCAACAACCGGCGAAGATCGACGAGTTGGCGCTCGTCGCGAGCTCCTGCAAGGACCTCCATCCGGATCGGATCGCATGTGGCGATGTCGTCTCCGAGCGATTGGTCGACGCGGATGCAAACTGGGCTCCCGGTATCTCGCAGAAACTCAATCCACGCCGAGGTGTCGATAACTATCAACTGGCGCGTCCAGCTCGCATTTCATCGAGATCGCCTTCCCAACCCGAGCCTCGCAGGGCGCGCGAAGACTCAAGGTCAAGCGGTTCAGCGGCGATGATCCGTAGCGCAAAATTCACTGCGTCGCGCTTGGTCAAGAGGTGGTAGCGCTGCATGACGGAGCGGCATGCCTCCTCGTCCAAGTCGATGTTTGTGCGTGACATACACTAATCATACACCATGCCTCTATTGTCGCAGACTCAGCGTTTCGTGAGCTCTCGAAACCGGGGTCCTCTCACTGTCTTGTTAGTGGGGACGGTGCGCCATGACTGCCCAAGGTCATCCGCCGTCTGCTTCAGCGCGGGCCACCTCAACCCGGTTGCGTCCGCGGCGCTTGGCCAGGTAAAGAGCACTGTCCGCCTGCGCAAGGACCGAGGGCCACTCGTCCGATCTGCCTGAAGAGACCCCCAGACTGAGGGATACAGCGAGCCGTGGGTCGAGGTCCACCCAGGGGTAAGAGGCCACAGTTAACCGGGAGCGCTCGGCGAAGCTCGCCGCCGCTGTCAGATCGGCACCAGGCATGGCGAAAACGAACTCGTCTCCGCCGTAACGTACGACGACCTGGCCCGAGCGGGCTTTGGCGGCCAACAGCTCGCCCAAGGCCCGTAGCACCGTGTCGCCCACGTCGTGCCCAAAGGTGTCGTTGATCTCCTTGAAGAGGTCGATGTCCGCCATGACGAGCGCGAGCGTGGACGGGGCTTCGGCTGCCTCCTCCAAGAATCGCTTCAGGCGGCGGCGGTTGCCTATGCAGGTGAGAGCGTCCTCTTCAGCCGACCGCACCGCTGCAGCCGCTTGTTCCTCGAACTGGCGGCGCTCCCGTTCCAGGGCTGCACGCTCCCAGACCTGCTCTGCGATCTGAACTGTCTGACGTTGATGGACGACCAATATCAGCCGCTTCACCTCCAGGGCGTCAGCGGCAAAACCTGCGAGGTCCCCGGCCGCCCGTCTGGCAGCCAGCCGCTCCTCCAACGTGAGCATGAGCTCGTAGTCGTCGCCACTTGCCTGGGCTAGCTGGACTGCCCTTTCGGCGGCGGCGACGGCGTCGTCGTTCTGGCCAAGATCGCGCCGACAGTGTGACTCGACAACAGCGAAGGCAGCTCTCTGGGCGTCGTTTGCAAGACCTGCCCCACCGGCCGCGTTCCTGATGGCCTCCAACGCCTCCAACGCTTCGCGCGGGTGGCCCGTGTCTACTAACAGCTCCGCCCGCAGCAGCTGCGCGCTGAGTGACAGCTGGCGCTCCGGGGTGACCTCTGCCAGCAGTCGCTGAAGCACCTGCCCGGCCCGCTCGAGGCGGCTGCTGTCCTCGGGGCGCAGCGGCGACGCCGACGGGTCTGAGGCGCGATTGGCACGCACCGCCAAGAGCAAGGCATTGGCGATGTTGTAGAGCTCGAGGCAGGCCAGGTAACCGTCCTCGGCGCGTTCCGCGGCGGCTAGCGCCATTTCGAAGTACGCCACGCCATGGTCAAAATCGAGCAACGAGCAACAGAAGGCGCCCAGGCGGTTGGCGACCGCGGCGGTCAGCCGGTTGTCGTGGATTGCATCCAACCCAAGAACGGTCTTGGTGACCAGATCGGCCGCCAGCGACTGCTCACCTAACCGCGAAGCGAGCACGGCGGCGCGGCTGGCAGCGTCGACGGCGAGGCCCGCTTCGCCGGCCTCCTCAAACAGAGCCATCGCCGCCCGGGCGTCATCGAGCACCAAACAGTACTCATACTGGTTATGGCGCACCTGGGCCCGGCAGATGAGCAACTGGCCCCGTTCCACTGGGCTGGGGGCCTTCTCGAGCGCCGCTTCAATATCCTCCAAACAGCGGGCGCGGTCCAAAGGTGACGCGGCTGCGAGGGCGCGTTCGGACAGGTAATCGATACTCTCGGTACGCGCGTGAGTCGCCACTAACTGAATCTAACGGCGGCCGTGCTGGTCAAGCTTCCGCAAGGGAACATTGCAGTTGTCCGAGCGAGCCGGACGCTGTCTGCCCTCGTGGGCAAGGTCCCGGGCTCTGTATTCTCCTCTAGGGGCAAGGGTTCGCCCCGATCAAGGCGGGGTCCTTGCGGAGTGCGCCGGGACCGCATCGCCGCGACCTCATTGACGAGCTCGGTAAGGTGACGCGGCATTATTCTCAAGCCTCTTGCACCTCGGTGTGGGCGGGCATGCCGGTGAGCAAGTCCCCTGCCAGTGACGAACTGGGACGCTTTCGCTGAATCTCCTTCTTCCCGAATGCACCAATCACGAACGGCCCGTCAAGTCGTCACCGTTGATGTAGCTCGATCAGGCAAGCCGAGGGGACGTGAGCGGCGTCGACAATCAGATCGCCACGCCCGTCTTCCCAGGCAACCTCGGTAAGTCCGAGCGCTGGATAAAGGACCTCGCTTACTGAACAGGTGTCACGAAGATGCGGCACCGGCAATGTCATCCGGGGCTGGTGCTCGGAGCCGTCCACACCTTGTGGCTCCCCGATCAAGCCGCGGTGCCAGACAAGCACGTAAGAACTGGCAGGGCAGCGCATGCCGAGGGCGAACCAGGAGTCGGTCCACTTGGGCAGCCCGAGCGGCCAAAACGGAAGAGCGGTGGGCAGATCGGATCTAATCCGCTTGTAAACGCTTATCGCGTCCGCAACCAACCCTAACTGCGACTGGCTCATCTGATCGAGATGGCCAGAAAGATGGATGCGACCCAGCAGCGCCCCGCAGAGCGCGAACGCAATCTCTCCGTCGCTCCACTCCGGTTGCGGGTAGGCCCAGTTAGCCGCCTGTTCGGGTGCGATAGCTGCTGGGGCCGCTACAGAAATGGCCGGGTACCGAAGGAAGTCTTGCTAGTCACTCGTCGACTGCAACTGAAGCCTGGAGAGGAGGGCATAGTCCGCCCGCATCCCGCCGGAGCCGCAGTTCTCGATCGTCAGAGTGCGGTGCCGGTCGAGGACGCCATCTAACCAGTCGAGCAGTGCACGGTTGTGACCGAGCATCCCGACCCCCTCGCTGACGCCGCCGACGTCGGTACCAGGTCCGACGTTGATGTTGTAGTCGAGCTTCAGGTAGCCGACGCGGAGATCGCCGACCAGAAAGTCGACTACTGAATCGAGGTGCTCGCGTGCCGCGGGGTGCCGCAGGTCGAGTTGGAACCTTCCCTGCTCGACGACCCGCTCGCCGCGGCGGCAGAAGAAGGCAGCGTCGGGAAGCTCGGAAGCTACCGGGCTCTGTACCGCGACCACTTCCGGCTCCAGCCATATGCCAGGGACCATCCCGTGGCTGCGAATGGAGTCCAACACCTCGGTGATGCCGTTCGGGAAGCGGCTCGTGGAGGGCCTCCATGCGCCCAAGGTGTGCCACCAGCTTTCCCCGAGCTCCGCGTACCACCCTGAGTCGATGCAGAAGTACTCCGCTCCGACACGTGCGGCCGCGGCGACAAGGGGCAGCAGCCGTTCGGTCGTGGGATCGCCCATCAGGGTATTCATGAAGTCGTTGAAGACGACTGGCAGGCGTTGATGGTCGTCGTGGGCGCGACGACTCGCTCTGCGATAATCCGTGAGCCGGGCGAGAGCCCCCTCGAGGCCCTCGCTGCTCAGCGCAATGGCGACGGGTACCGTCTCGAAGACCTCCCCCGGCTCCAAGATGAGGCGCCAGTGGTGCGCGGCGTCCGTCGGTCCCAGAAGGGCTACGTACGCGGTCTCCTCGCCGGCGGTCCGCAGCTCGCCGCCCCGTAACGGGCCATCGCGGCGGGTGTGCTCGCCAACTTGCCAATGCCAGCCGCCGTTGTGTTCGATCTGCCACACAAAGGCATGGTTCGTCCGTCGGTTGACCGCAGCCCCCATTGGAAGATAGCGGCCTGAAGACCAGCTGCCTTGGCTTGTCACGCCGAACATTGCCCGAGAGTCGGTGTTATGAACGCCGCGGTTAAGGTCTGCCAAGGCGTTGCGAAAGGCACGCTTTTGCCACCTGTTCTCGCCAAGCCAGTCATTGTCCGCCCAATAGATATCGAGGTCATCGACTACGCCGCCTGGACCGGCAAGTCCAGACGCGACGAACGAAGTGACAGACTCGATCGCGAGCGGCGACGAACCCGCGTTCTCCAGCCGGACATCCGCGCGAAGAACGCCTCCGCCTTTGAGCACGCGGTAGGAGACTTCGGAGCGAAGCCCAGAGTCTGTGTCCTCGAGTCGGAAAGTCAGCTCCTGCCACCTCCCGCGCGTCCGTTGTTCGCTTGCGGCGTGCCGCATGCGGCCGCCGGTGACAGACTCGATGTATCGCCCACCCGACCAAGCGCGTCCGCTGCCAGAGGTGATCACGTCGACTAGCGGCAAACCAGGCAAGTACTGCGACCCAGCCGAATTCGAAGAGGTGCCCTCACTCGCAGGGGCAACGAGCCTCACCAGGCGCGCCACACCGTCCTCCGGCACCGAGACGCAAATTTCCAGCGCCCCGTCACGGAACGCAATCTCGTGTTCGGGCGGCGTGGATGGCGAGAACATAGCTTCCTCCTTGCAGGCGGCCAGCGACATGGCGTCCAAGAAGCCTTGACACATCCAGTACGGACAGTCACAACGCGGCACCGTGACTGTCCGCCGTCGAGGTGCGGTTTCTTGGGTCACTATAGTCGCGGTCCTGCAAACGATTTCTAGCCGTCGGTGCCGGAAACTGACCGAAGGGCTGATCGAGGCGTCCGTTTCCCCGATCGAAGGTGATCCAAGTTGAGCGGCACTACGCTAAGACCTGCCGTCGGATGATACGGCAGTGCCCTGGATAAGAGACTTGGTAGGCCTGTGTCGTTGGATCGGCCGTGTCAGCTGCAGTGTTCGGTTCTGATAGTCAGCTAGGGGTTTCTGCTCGGTCATCGACAGGACTCTCTCCCGTGGTGAACGCGCGCTACGAAGTCCGATACGGCAGTTTGATCACCACGGAGCCCCCTGTGGGACGCCGTGACCATACACGCTGGCGTAGTGGCCGTACCAGCTGCAACACCGCTCGAACGGCCCAACGCCAAGCACGAACGAGAATTACAGGTGGGCCGAGATAACGATTTCACACGGGCGTCGACTTATCGTATGATCGCACCAGTGAGCGCCATCGACTTCCGGGGAGAGGTTTCCTTCTCGATAGGGTGCGCGGTGTTCCTCGGGACCTCCGACCGCAGCTATCTCGACCCGGCGGACTTCATTGCGTCCGATTGCACCTTCCATGTCGGGACGAGCGCGAACCACAGTGGTGGGATGACCGGCGCGGTGCGCATCGCCCTCAGTGCCCGCTCGTTCCTCCCTCAGGCCAAGGTTCATGGGTCAACAGACCCAGCGCTGGACCTGTGCATGACTATTCCCGACGGCACGTACTACGCGTCGCTCGTGACATCCAACCCGCCAGTACGTGAGCAACGCATCGGGAGCAACGGTCTTGTCCGGGCGCCGCCCGGCCCCGGTATCGCGCTGCCCGACTTCATCCAGGAATGCCGCGTTACCACTAGGTAGGAGGTGTTCACGAGAGAGGAATCACAGACATGAATCCGCTTTTGAACGGTAGCTCCACGAGAGGGGAATCACAGATATGAAGCAGATTTTCAACCGAAGGACGCGTTGGGTTGCGTTGGGCTCGTTCGTCGCCACGGTCGCTGTCGTCATGTCGGCAACCGTCGGCTCGGCCGCCGGCCTCCAACCTGCATCCGCCAAGAAATCACATACACCACTCGTTGTTTGGTACGACGCGGCGCGGCTAGCATTTGTCAACGAGTACAAGGCCACCCACCCGGGTGCCAACATCAAGTGGGTCCTTTACAGCGGTGACAACAACGGCGATGGTTATCTGCAGTCGAAGTTCGCGCTGTTCAACCGTGTCGGATGGACGCCAGGGGTCGCCCCCGATGTGGTCTTCGATGAGGAAAACTACGAGGCGGGCTGGCTCGGTGTGCCACCCTTTAGCGACTTGCTCAACCTGAAGCCGTACATCCCACAGAGCGTCTGGAGTAAGGACGAGGGGCTCGGAGACTGCTTGATCAACGGCCAACTCCTCTGCCTGCGCAACGACAACGCTGCCAATGTGCTCTGGGTCAACACGAAGCTATTTCACAAGTTCTTCCCTGGTCAGAATCCGCCCACCACGTGGAAGCAGTACGCTGCCGACGGCCAGGCGTTGATCAAGAACGACCCCGGTTACTACATCGGAGAGTTCGGGCAGCCCTGGGACGCCGAGACCTACCTGTGGGGGAACGAGTGCCCGATCAACGAAGTGGTTGCTCCCGAAACGTTGCTGGACGATGTGGCCTCGCCCAACTGCACGACGATCGCGAAGCTCCTCGACACGACCCTGAAGGCGTTCACAACAAACGGCCCGTTCACGACGGCATGGGTCAAGGACCAGACGGCGCAGCACATGGTCATGGACGTCGGCGCGATCTGGCAGGGAACGGCGATTTACCCCTCTGGGGCGAGCAGCGAGGGACCTGGGACTAACGTGATGGAGGCCTACTCGACGCCGGTGGCGACGGATGGCGCCCACGTCACGGGCTCGATCGGCGGTGGGTTGTGGATGGTGACATCGCACACTACCCAGCCGGCGGCAGCGGCGGCGTTGGTGGAGTACATGGACACGAGCCCGCAGATCCAGGAGAACCCGAAGATCACTCAGGGTCTGCCCGCTTATGCGCCCGACCAGGATGGCTGGCTCACGTCGCTCAAAGGCGTCTTTGCTAACTCGGCGGCCACGGAGGCTGCCATAAAGCAGGCTGCAGCCGAGATCTGGACTGGGTGGAGCCCTGTGCCGTGGAGCGTCGAGTCCATATTCGGCAACACCTGCACGCCCGGCCTCATCGCTGGTGGCACGTTCCTGTCGGCACTTAACACGCTCGCAGATAACATCCACTCTGCCGCCCAAAGCGCTGGCTGGCAGGTAAAGAGCTAGGCGAGCAGTGTGACATTCCGTAAGCACAAGGGGTTGTAGCCAACACGTGGGCACCTCCTCGATTTCGGTTGTCCCCGGCGGGCCCGCGAGAGCCCGCCGGGGTACCGCGAAGCGTGAGCGGCCACCCGCCGGTACGTCGCGCACTGCCGGGTACTTCTTCGTCGCCCTCTACTTCGGGTTGCTCTTGCTGCTCGGCATCGCGCCAGTGGTGTACGCGATCTACCTCGCGCTCGCCCGTGGCTATGGCAATTCGCACGGATTCGGTTCGAACTTTGTAGCCGCCTTCACCGACTACCGCTTCGCACCGGCAGTTGAGCACATCGCCGAGTTCATCGGACTGTGGATGGTCGGCCAGACGATCCTCGTCGTGGCGCTTACGCTGATTCTCCACAACCTCGCGGTACGAGTGGGTTCGTTGTTCAGATTTCTCTTCTATATCCCGGGCGCTCTGGCAGGAGCGGCCAGCGTCGTGGTCTGGCTTTTCATGCTTGACCCAACCGCGAGTCCATTCGCGTTCATCTTGCACTGGCTCGGTTATGCCCAGTTCGACAACACCGTCGCGCCGTCGAACTTACCCGCGATCTTTGCAGTCATGGCTTTTTGGACCGGTGCCGGGGGATGGATCGTGGTTATGTATGGCGCGCTGAACAACATCCCCCACGAGCTGATCGAGTCGGCGCAGATCGACGGCGTGAGCACTCTCAAGACGGCGCTGTGGATCAAACTGCCATTGATCCGCAAGTGGGTCATCTACATGCTCATTCTGTCGTTCGCGGGGGGCACGCAGTTGTTTGTCGAGCCAACGGTGCTGGCATCGGCGTCTTTGGGGGTAGGAATCAGCTCGTACTGGTCGCCCAACCAACTCGCCTGGTTCCTCGCCTCCCAGTACGACGAGTTCAACGAAGCGGCCGCGATCTCGGTCGTCCTGCTCGTGATCGGCCTCGTCGTGGCGGCAATTCTGGTCTGGCGGGGAAGACTGTTCGAGGTCGATTGATGAAGCTCTTTCCTCGTTTCGCGACGCGCGTCGTCCTCCTAGTAATCCTGCTCGTTTTCACCGCGTTCTTCTTCTTGCCAGTCGTCTGGCTTCTGCTCGCGCCGACCAAGACCGACGGCCAGCTAGTGACGCAGTCACCGTTCGCGTTCGGCAGCCTGAGCACCTTGGCTCACACTTTCCACCGAATTGTCAGCTATGACGATTACAGCCTCCTGGTTTGGCTGAAAAACTCGGCTATCTACTCATTCGGAGGCACAGCGCTGGCGATTCTCGCTGCGATCCCGGCCGGATACGGACTGGCGCTGACGCACTTCATCGGACGGCGCACACTGTTAGTGATCACGCTTATCGTCATGATCATGCCTGCGACCGCGCTCGTGCTGCCGTTGTTCCTCGAGATGGACAAGATCGGGTTATACGGCACCGTCTGGTCTCTAATCCTGCCATTCGGGTTCTTCCCCTTCGGCGTCTATCTCGCCTACATCTACTTCTCCTCCACGATTCCGAGCGACCTGCTCGCGGCGGCGAGAATCGACGGGGCCGGCGAATGGCGTGTCTTCCGTTTCATCGCGCTGCCGCTCGCGCGCCCGATCGTGGCGCTGGTTGGATTTTTTGCGCTCGTCGCGTCCTGGAACAATTTCTTTCTGCCCTTCGTCATGACCTATGACAGCTCGCAATATCCGGTCCAGATTGGGCTCAACGAGCTGATCGGCTCAACGGCGTCGTTCAACCCAGCCAACTTCACGGCCGGTAGCGGCGTTACCGTTCTGCATCGGCCGGACCTTGCCATGGCGGTGATTCTCGCCGTTGCGCCCGTGCTGATCGTGTTCTTGTTCGCGCAGCGCGCCCTCGTTGCCGGCATGCTGGCAGGGGCGACCAAGGAATAGCAGGTGAACTCATGGCTACTGTCACGTTCGACCGCGCAACGCGGACCTTCCCAAAGAGCGACAGACCCGCGGTCAACGCTCTCGATCTAGATGTGCGAGACGGTGAATTCCTTGTACTGGTAGGGCCATCGGGATGCGGGAAGACGACATCGCTGCGCATGCTCGCCGGACTGGAACACGTCGACGAAGGCGAGATCCGGATCGACGAAACGAACGTGGTAAACCTGGCGCCGCGTGATCGTGACATCGCGATGGTCTTCCAGAACTACGCGCTGTATCCCCATATGAGCGTTGCGCAGAACATGGGTTTCGCGCTCCGGATGGCGGGAGTATCGAAGAGCGAGATTGCCAAGCGCGTTCAAGATGTGGCCAAGATCCTTGACCTGGTGGACTATCTCGATCGAAAACCGCGGGAGCTCTCGGGTGGGCAACGGCAACGTGTGGCGATGGGCCGTGCCATAGTCCGAGAACCACGTGTGTACCTCATGGACGAGCCGCTCTCGAACCTCGACGCCAAGCTGCGCGTCGCGACTCGGGCCCAGATCTCGGCCCTACAGCGAAGGCTCGGAGTGACGACGCTCTATGTCACCCACGACCAAGTCGAGGCAATGACGATGGGTGATCGTGTGGCCATTATGCGCAAAGGCGAGTTGCTGCAGGTCGCGCCGCCGGAGGACCTGTACGACAACCCCATCAACATCTTCGTCGCCGGCTTTATAGGCAGTCCCGCGATGAACATGCTTGAGGCGACCATCGAGCGTGACGGCGTTGGTTTCGTCGCCCGGATCGGAGATACCCGGCTCTCGCTCCCCGAGGAGACTCTCGCTCGACATCCCGGTTTGGCTTCTTATGAGTCCAGGACCCTGGTACTCGGAATTCGTCCCGAGGGACTCGAGGATGCGGCGCTTGCTCACGATGGTCCCCGCCTCTGCGGTCGCGTCGAACTCCGCGAGGCGCTCGGCTCGGAGGTGCTTGTCCACTTCAACATCGCCGCGCGTCACGCCGTGACCGAGGAGACGCTTGAGCTGGCAGATGATGCGCTCGGGGACCGGGCGCTCGCCACCGACCAAGGAATGAGCGAGACGACGCTCGTCGGCCGTTTTGGGCCAAAAACCCGCGTGCGTGAGGGTGATCAGGTCGAGGTGGCTATCGACACGCAGACGCTCCACTTTTTTAATCCAGAAGACGGACTCGCGATCGCATAGTGGGTCAGCATGCATACCATCGAACTCCGCGGACGCGCGCATCCACTCTCCTTGTCGTTGCAGTCGCCACCGGATGTGTGGCCCCGATGGGGCCTTCATCCTCAATCAGCCGATGGACCTTCGCCTAAGTGGTCCGACCCGACGACAGCCCTGAAGAACGTTAGGCAGCCCCACCCGGCACGCGGGGCTGGTGAATTCGCCGACGCCGTTCTGAAGATCGAGCCCGAGCTTGGTGACCGTCATTTAAGGTCCGGGTGTTCAGAACTGGATCGCGCAACGCTCGATTTCAAGCGAATAACTTTGGAAAGGCGCTAGTCAAAATGAGCGATGACCTGGGAGTGGCACTCGAGTACGCGGCGGGCCACGAGCGCTTGCGTTTGGAGGCGTGGGGCGACGACTCAATAAGAGTGCGTGCGGGTCATGGCCAGATCACCGAGGGGCTACCAGGCGCGTTGACAGCGACTTGTCCCACCCCGTCAGTCGGGGCGACCGCCGACGGGGCCACTCTCGTCAATGGAAACTTGAAGGCTCAGATTTCGTCCGACGGGCTAGTCAGCTTCTGGCGCTCCGACCAAGAACGCGAACTGCTTTCCGAGCAGAGGGCGCACTTTTGGTGGCCAGGGCCCAGGCTTTTCCTCGCGAGCGGCAATGGGCATTACCGCATTGAGCAGCGCTTCAAGGCATACGACGAAGAGAAGCTTTACGGTCTCGGTCAACATGTCCACGGCTATTTCAATCAAAAAGGGCTCGTCATGGACCTGGGTCAGAGAAATGGCGAGGTCTCGGTGCCCTTCATGGTCTCGAGCAGAGGCTACGGGTTCCTTTGGAACTCTCCAGCGGTTGGACGGGTTGAACTCGCCAACAACGGGACTCGGTGGGTGTCCGACAGCGCGCGTCAAGCCGACTACTGGGTGACCGCCGGCGACACTCCGGCAGATATCCTCTCCCATTACGCGGATGCCACAGGGCACGCACCCACCTTGCCGTCTTGGGCGAGCGGCTTTTGGCAGAGCAAGCTTCGCTACCGGACCCAGGAGGAGTTGCTTGCCGTCGCTCGTGAGTACCACCGCAGAGGGATCCCTCTGGCGGTGATCGTGAGCGACTTTTTCCACTGGGAACACTTGGGAGACTGGAGCTTTGACGCCAGCGAGTGGCCCGACCCGGTTGCAATGGTGAGCGAGCTCAGGGCCATGGGAACAGAGCTCATGGTCTCAGTCTGGCCGTCTGTCAGCCCGCTTTCGCGCAACTATCAACCAATGTCGGAACGTGGTCTATTCATTGCAAGCGAGCAAAGTCCGCCGGTGCACTCCTTCTGGCCGGAGCGAGGCGTGAACTCCCTGATCGGAGTTTCCTTTTACGACTCCACCAATCCAGCAGCACGTGACTATATCTGGGAACAAGTGGAAGCAAACTATTACAACGCGGGAATCCGAGCATTCTGGCTCGACGCCTGCGAACCTGAGATGAAACCCTACGATCCCGCGAACCTGAGGTTCGCGGCAGGTCCTGGTCTCGAGGTGGCGAACCTCTATCCGCGGGAACATGCCCGAGGCTTCTACGAAGGCATGCTCGGCTGCGGTGAGGAAGAAGTGCTCGTGCTATGCCGCTCAGGGTGGGCAGGGAGTCAACGCTATGGTGCAGCGGTCTGGACTGGCGACACTCCGTCGACGTTCGAGTCATTTCGAATGCAGGTTCGAGCGGGACTCAACATGGCGCTGAGCGGCATCCCATGGTGGACGACCGACATTGGTGGATTCTTCAAGGGCGATCCCGACGATCCGGAGTACAGGGAGCTCCTCGTTCGTTGGTTCGAGTACGGGGCTTTCTGTCCGCTGTTCCGCCTCCACGGGGATCGTCTTCCCAACGCTGCGATGGGCGCGGAGATGACAGGTGGCCCGAACGAGATCTGGTCGTATGGAGAGGAAGCTTGCTCGATCCTCACGAGTTACATTTTCCTTCGTGAGCGGCTAAGGGCTTACCTGCATGCAGCGGCAAGAGAAACGAGTAGGACTGGCGTACCCATTATGCGGCCATTGCTCCTCGAGTTCCCGGACGACAAGAGGGGCTGGGATGTGGACGACCAGTTTATGTTTGGCCCAGACTTACTGGTCGCTCCGGTACTCGAGCAGCATGCAATCAATCGGTCGGTGTACCTGCCAGCCGGAACGGGCTGGACGGACGTCTGGAGCGGAGCGCTCGAGCCCGGTGGCGCAACGGTGATCGCGAACGCTTCGCTGGCACAGATCCCGCTATTCCTCCGAGACAAGGCCAAGCTCGATATCGCAGTCTTCGCTAAGGACAGTTGATCTCGACCACTCGAATCCGCTGACTGTGCGTGCCGAAACCGAGCAGCCCACCTGCCCCTCCGAGCCCGAAGCCTGGCCATCGATGTAGGGGAGAGGGACGGCCGACCAGGCAGCGAGATGTCTACTTCGACGGAAAAATGACGCCTTTTTTGATTAGGACATTGCCAAAGAGTCGACGCTCGCCGGTTAGCACGACTGCATAACAACTACGCGCGGCTTGGTAAAAACCGAAGCGTTCCACGACCCCCATAGAGCAGTGGCGGCCGGCGTCGGCGTCCATAATCATCTGAACCTCCTTCTGAACCTCGGCAAGTCCGTCGGCCGCTGCTGCCATCGTTCGCACCGGTGTCTCGACGGACTCGTCCAAAGGCAGCACCGAGAGGATCGCTCCGAACACCTGCGGCATCGAGGTTCCCGGGAGGGAGACGACCTGTCCGTGACAGGTGCTGTCGGCCACGCTGTCAGCGGGGAAGTTCGCGTCGACGACAGCAAGTTCGTCGCCGTGTCCCATCGCCGCCAAGACGAAAAGCAGCTCCGGGGTCAAAAGCGGGTCGATGTTTTTCAGCATTCCCCGCTCCTCACTCATGACTCCTTTCCCGGCTGAGCGCCAATATCGGTAACCGAATCCTCTATCGCTTGGTGGGGAGGTGACGTTTCGGCGTGGAGCTGCCTCTCACCTGCAGCGTCGTCGACAGCATGACCGTCCTCGCTGCCCCCGTGTAGCCGTCCAGGCGACTCAGCAAGAGACGCGCCCCCTCAATTCCGAGGTCGTAGGCCGGCTGAGCGACCGCTGTAAGGGAGGGCCGCAAGAGCGAGGACCAAGGCATGTCGTCGAAGCTGACGACGGCGATATCGCGGGGAATTGTCAGTTTCGCGTCGACGATCGCCTGAAGGGCCCCGATGGTCATGAGGTGGTTGGTCACGAATACCGCGTCGGGGCGCTTTCGCTCTGCCAACAGCTCTTGCATGGCGTTGCGACCACCTTCCTCGCGGAAGTCTGCCACGCGCACCAAGCGGTCCTCGATGGCCACGCCAGCATCTTCGAGGGCCTTGCAATAGCCGACGTGGCGCTCGTAACCGGTCGTCGTCGTTAGTGGCCCTGTGATGCAGGCGATGCGTTCATAGCCTCCCGCCAGAAGGTGTTCGACCGCGCCACAGGCACCCGAGACGTTGTCGACGAGGACACTGTCGGCTTGCTGAGTGGGAAGTGTCCGGTCGGCGAGAACAACCGGGATACCGAAGTTCAACAATGGCGACAAGTCGGTGCGTGCTCCGGAAGGAGTCAGTATCAGCCCGGCAACGTTCTCGGCCACGGCGAGCTCGATGTACGAGGCCTCTTTGGCTTGGTCTTCGTCAGTGTTGCAGAGAAATAGCGAGTAACCGGCCTCGTAGGCGACGTCCTCGACTCCCCGCACGAGCGAGCCGAAAAAGGGCCCTGTGCGGATATCGGAGACGATGAGGGCCCAGACCTTGTTTTGGCGGGTGCGCAAGCTTCGTGCGACTCGGCTCGGCCGATAACCGAGATCTTTCACCGCCTTCCGGACCTCGGCGGCGAGTCGGGCGTCGACTTGAGGATGGTTGTTGAGCACTCTCGAGACGGTTGCTGTGGACACTCCGGCCGCCTGCGCGACGTCGACGATCGTGGTCACTGCTGGTGGATGTTACTCATGGCACCCCATATTCGGCCCTGCGGTGAAGCCGTCGCGACTCTTGGTAAGATTATAGCAACTGAGTAACCGATTTCTTCGCTGAGATCCACTGTGAACCGTTACCCCATTTGCTCCGCACGACCAGCGTACCCCAAGCGCCTCTCCGGGCCCTCTGTCTTTCTGAGTCGCTGTTAGAACACGCCACGCGGAAAGAAGGTTTTGCCTGCCTTTACCGGCGCAATCCGGTGAACAACGGAGCGATGTTCGGTACGGGATTTGTTACAGTGTTTCTGGGCACGTTGCCCTTCGTCAAGGCACCGGAGGTGAGCCTCGGGAGGTTTCTAGGCGTGCCTCTTGTTGTGGAACCAGTCGTGGTCCAGGTTGAAAGGAGGTCAGGAGAGCTCGTCTGAACGGGTGGCGACGTCAAGGGCCGATGGTCGATTCGATAACTGGGACCCAGAACAACCGCGCCGCACCCACGCTCTTTCCGGCAGTTATGCCTGTAGATGCTTCGCTAGTGCCCCAACGCAAGTTGTACACCGGTGCCCTGATGCCCGGTATTGGGCTCGGTACTTTCGGCTCTGACCGTTTTTCAGCTGGACAGGTTGCTCATGCGGTGGAAGGCGCCCTCGAGGTCGGTTACCGACATTTCGACTGTGCTTCGGTCTACGAGAACCAAGACTTGATCGGCCCAGTTCTAGAGGATTTCCCACGAGCCCAGCTTTGGATAACCTCCAAACTCTGGAACGATAAGCATGCGCCAGGGGACGTTATCCCAGCGTGCGAGCAATCCCTGGCAGAGCTCCGCACCAGTTATTTGGACATGTACCTGGTGCACTGGCCCTTTCCGAACTTTCACCCGCCAGGCTGTGAGGTGAGTTCTCGCAGCCCGGATGCCCGTCCCTATGTCCATAGAGAGTTCATGGCAACCTGGCGAGAAATGGAACGGCTTGTCGATCTGGGTCTTGTTAGACACATCGGCACGTCCAACATGACCATTCCCAAGCTCGAGCTTCTCCTGCGCGACGCCAGAATTGCCCCTGCGGTGAACGAGATGGAGCTGCACCCGCACTTCCAGCAACCCGAGCTCTTCCGATATGTCCTTCGCAACGGCATTCAGCCGATTGGCTTTTGTCCGATCGGCTCGCCAACGCGCCCCGATCGCGATCGCAGTTCCGAAGACAGCGTTGACATAGAAGATCCCGTCATCGTCCGAATCGCGAAGGCCCACGGCATCCATCCCGCAGTGGTCTGTGTCAAGTGGGCAGTGCAGCGAGGCCAGACCCCGATCCCGTTCTCGATCAACCGGAACGAGTACGAGTCTAATTTAGCTTCGGTCCTTAACGATCCTCTCACTGCCGACGAGATGCTGGCCATGGCTGAAACGGATAAGAACAATCGCCTCATTAAGGGCCACGTATTCCTATGGAAGCAGGATCAGTCCTGGGAGGACCTCTGGGACCCGGCTGGCGTTATCTGCCAGTGAAACTGATTTCAGCCGCACGGTTTAGCCGGCACAACCTGAGTGTGCAGGCCTCTTGCCAGGGCAGAGATAGCTGGGCGGTCCCGATTCCCGGCATCGCCGCAGAGATAGCAGCGTTATGACGCTCGCTAGCGCAACCGACTTACTTGACCGCGCCGCCTACTCCGGAATCGCAGTCGGCGCGTTCAATGTGGTCCTGCTCGAGCATGCAGAAGCGTTTGTAGCTGCGGCTGACAGCGCCGAGCTGCCGGTAGTGCTTCAGATCTCTGAGAACTGTGTCCGGTACCACGACGGGCTGGCGCCACTGACCCAGGCGACCTTGTGCCTGGCACGCGCTGCTACCCAGCCCGTCTGTGTACAGCTCGATCATGCCGTGACAAGGGTGCTAGTTCAGGAGGCGGCCGACCTCGGCATTCCGGCGGTGATGTTCGATGGCTCGCTTCTCGACTACGAGGCGAACCTTGCCGAGACAGCAGAAGTGGCATGTCTTTGCCACTCGCGACACATCTCGGTCGAAGCGGAGCTTGGCGTCGTGGGGGGGAAAGGTGGGGTACATGCCCCAGGGGCGCGCACCGATCCTGCTGAGGCCGCCGACTTTGTAGCTGCCACCGGAGTCGATGCTCTCGCTGTGGCGGTGGGAACGGAACACCGGATGACAGCGCGAGATGCTGTCATCGACTTCGCCCTTATCGAACGACTACGGGCGGCCGTCGGATGCCCCTTAGTCCTGCACGGTTCGTCAGGCGTCTCGGACAAGGACCTTTCTCGAGCGGTACGTGCTGGAATTACCAAGGTCAACATTTCGACCCACCTGAACTCGATCTTCACTGCTGCGTTGCGTGAGCAACTCGTTCTCCATCCTAAAAACCTCGATCCGCGCGAATACGTCCGAAAGGGGCGAGAGGCGGTCAGCAGCGAGGCGGAACGCCTCCTCAACCTTCTAGCAGGAAGATTGGCTTGGCAGCAGTCCCAGAGGTCGCGTGGAAGGTTTGCACCCGCCTCCTTCTGAGCTGAGATTGTCCCGTTTGCCGTCGACCCATCGGTGGCTGCGAGGTCGCGAGGCACGCCCGGAGTCAAGGACAGTCCCGGTAGAACAGAGGTCGTCTCGGTGTTGGTACCGCACAGGGCCAGGTGCAAGTCACTAATGGCATGAGTCAGCACCACGAACGGCAGTTGACCCCGGCTGGTAGACCTCAAACAGAGTCAGCAAGGTGTCCTCGATAGCGTCTCTCCACTTCCAGGGTGAGGGTCGTCCCATCGCTCGGTGAGGTCCTTCTGTTGGAACGCAGGCCAATCCGAGTTTCAGGCGGACACAAGGTACACTCCGAGGCGCTTAGCAGCGCTCAGATTGGCTGGCTCTCCTTGGTTTTTGACACTGAGGCCTGGCTGTGTACACGATTACTACAGTTGAGAGGACGGTCTGCGGAGGGCGGGAGATAGACGTCTTCGCGAAGCCCAAAGGTCACATATCGAGAGGGAGACCTATGTGTCCCAGGTCGTGACTATCGGAGAGATCCTTGTGGAGATCATGGCGGAGGAGCGCGGGACGGGTTTTCGGGAGCGAGTCCACCTTGTAGGGCCCTTTCCCAGCGGAGCACCTGCGATCTTCATCGATCAGGTAGCCAAGTTGGGCCAAGCTTGCCGCATCATCAGCTGCGTTGGCGATGATGACTTCGGCTGGATGAATCTGGAACGCCTCCAGGCCGACGGTGTCGATGTGGGAGGTGTCGCTCGGCTTTCCGACCAGGTGACCGCTAGCGCCTTTGTTCGCTACCGAGACAACGGGGATCGCGACTTTGTTTTCAATATCAAGAACAGCGCGTGCGGCCAGTTGCGGTGGACAGATGAGACCGCCGTCCTGTTGTCGGAATGCAACCATCTGCACATTTCAGGCGCCTCGCTCCTTTCCCCTCAGATCGTCGAGATGGTGATGAAAGCGGCTCAAAGAGTGAAGGGTAATGGGGGCACTATTTCGTTTGATCCGAACATCCGCAAAGAAGTGACACGGGATCGGCAAATCACCGCCGCGCTGGCAGTTGTGCTGGCTTCCTGTGATGTCTTCCTGCCTAGTGGGGAGGAGTTGACGCTCCTTACCGCAGCCCAGACGCCCGAGAGGGCGGTCGCGGAGATCCTCGGCATGGGTGTGACCGCAGTCGTGGTGAAGAACGGGGCGAATGGCTCGACCTATTACGACGTGGACGGGAGCCTGCACGCGCCCGGATACGGCGTCGAGGAGCTAGACCCGACAGGTGCAGGAGACTGTTTCAGCGCCGCCTTCGTGACCTGCCGTCTTCAGGGTCGCAATGTGGAGGAGTGCCTCGACTACGCCAACGCCGCGGGGGCACGCGCGGGTCACCATCAGGGGACCGATGGAAGGGACATCAACTTTCGCGCAACTCGACGCCTTTCGAGCACAGAACCCTGCACCGCCCCGGATTCGTGTGAAAGCCACCTATCCCACGGAGACATTGAGGTGATCCCGCTTTCGGGTCACTTCCAGCCAAAGCGCAACTTGAGGGAAAGCTCGAGCAAGATAGGAGAAAGGCAATGACTCACACACAGCGGCGACGCGTCTATGTCAGCTCGGTTGACGTAGTTGAGGTGACTACAGAGGCTGTGCCCGAGCTCGCCGATGGCGAAGCACTGATTGAGATGTCGGTATCTGGAGTTTGCGGCTCCGACAAGGCGGGCGTCCACGGTGAGCATGCTTTTCTCAAGCCACCGTTTTACCCAGGCCATGAAGTTGTCGGGCGTGTTGTCGCCGTGGCCGATGATGTCGGCAGTGTCGACGTTGGCGACCGCGTCACGGTTGAGCCGACCCTACCCTGTTGGCATTGCAAGCCCTGCAGGACGGGAAAGGAGAATCTCTGCGAAAACCTCCAATTTTTTGGGTGCGGTTACCGGGAAGGTGGTATGGCAGACGTGTTTTCGGCACCGGCTGCACGGCTCCACAAAGTGCCGAGCGACTTTACCGATTATCAAGCGGCTCTCATCGAGCCCCTAGCCACTCCGGTGCACGCCGTGCGACTGGCAGGGGACCTGACAGGCGCCAAGGTAGCGATACTCGGGTCTGGCACGATAGGGCTGCTAGCCCTGACGGCTGCGCGAAACGCCGGGGCAGATCGGATCGTGAGTACCGACCCGGTAGCTTCGAAGCGCGAGTTGGCTCTGGCTCTCGGCGCCGATGCAGTCGTTGACGCCAGCGCCGACGATCTTGCGACAATAGTTAGAGGCGAGCTCGGTGAAAGCGCCGACTTTGTCTTCGACTGCGTGGCATACGAGGCGACTCTTTCCCAGGCCATCAAGATGGCCGTTAAGGGAGGGACTGTCGTAGTGCTCGGCGGACCGCGGAGGTTTGCATCCGTTGATCTTCCCGTTGTGCAGGAGTTCCAGATCCGGATCCAGGGCGCGGCCACGTATAGATGGGAGGACTTCGACGACGCTATCGCCATTATCGGCAGCGGCGGGTTCGATGCCGCCCGGTTTATCACTGCCACCTTTCCTCTTCCCCAAGCCGCGCAGGCGATGGCCGCCATCGCCTCGGGAAGCGAGGTAAAGATTCTGGTCGTTGCTGACCCAATCAGGGGCTGATTCCCGTCGCCCCTGCATAGGGTTGTCAAGCTTGCTTGGGTTGGCGTTTAATCACGAGGAAGGCTGCTTTCCTTATCGACTCAGGACTTTGCTCACTGCCGGTGATCCGCTCCCCTTTGCACCGCCGAACGAAGTGCTTGTGCTTGCCACCGCACCGCCAGCTTGGCTCGCTCCAGCACCGGCGTCCGTCCACTTCGTCCGGCCGGCAGATGGAAGCTCAGGTCGGACCTGCTGATACCGATCGATTAATCGCGCTGCTCGAGCAACGGGGACGAGAAAAGTCAAATTGAAGTCGCGTTGTCTCGCGCCGAACTGACGTCCCCAGTTCGTCGAGCGAGTGATGCCTCTAGCTAGGTGTTGGCTGCTGTTCGACCACGAATTCTGAGTCCTGACCTTTGGCATACAGAACGCGTTCGCTGTCGCTACGGCCCTTGCTTAGGGAACCGATTCTCTGACCGGCGATACAAAAATCTTGCAGAAGGACGCCTCTTGGGTCCGTTGGGACCTGCACTCATGACCACCCGGAGTTGAGCTAGCCGAACTCACTTCGCTGCACACCGCCGTCAGAGCGATGAGGTCTGGCAGGCAATGCGATAGTAGTGAGGAGGCATCCTGCGAATACGACAGCGGCAGCCGGTAGAAGTCCCAGATCTGTGCCACTGATGAATGACGAGCGCGCAGTGGTGCTGATCAGATGACCGGTTGAGCCACCGAGCTTTCCTGCCACCACGAGTGCACCACCGATCGAACCGATCATGGCGTGAGCAGTCGTTGAGGACACGTGATAAGGGGCGATGGCTTGTCGCATCAGGGATTGGTACCGAGTTGACAGAAGGCTACCTACGACCGCCACGCCGACGGCCCCGCCGAGTTGGATGAAGGTTCCGGTGGTGGCCGAGCCAACCCCAGTGTCGCCGCGCGGCACCGAGTTCATAACCGAAGCGGACACCGATGGCATTACCAGCGCCGCTCCGACTCCGACCATGATCATGGCGGGAAGCACCGTCAGGTAGCTCCAGTCAATCGACGCCCGTGACATCGCTAGCAATCCTGCTCCGGCAAAGAGCAACCCCATTGAGGTGGTGACCTTCGCACCGATAGTTCGGTTGAGTCCGGCGGACAGCGGTGCCACGATCGCCATCACCGCGGCTATGGGCAACATGCGCACGCCCGCTTGCAGCGCCGAGTAGCCGAGGTTGAACTGGAGAAACTGAGTCAAGATGAATAGTGACCCGACCAGCCCGAACATCAGCAGGCCCACTGCGCTGACGGCTATCGAGAAGCCTCGTTGCTTGAAGAACTCAAGGTTGATCATGGGATGCGAGCTTGCCCGCTCCCAGAGGGTGAAGCCCGCTAAGAGCGCGACTCCACCAGCGCCGAGCCCGAGAACAAGCGAGGACGACCAGCCGTCGACCGGCGCCTCGATGACGGCCCAGAGCATCGAGCCGATAGCGACGACCGACAGGAAAGCTCCAACGAAATCCGGCTGACGGGCAGCCGGGTTCTTCGAGTTCGGCACGAGCCGCACAGCCAGGACGGCGGCGACAAGCGCGATCGGGACGTTGATCAAGAAAATCGAGCCCCACCAAAAGCGAGCGAGCAGCGCACCACCGACAATCGGTCCGAGAGCAAAGCCCACACCGTTCGTTCCGGCCCAGATCCCGATTGCCTTCTGCCGTTGCGCCGGGTCGCGAAACACGTCGGTGATGATCGAGAGTGTCGACGGCATCATGAGTGCGGCACCAATGCCCATGGCGGCGCGAGCCGCGATCAACATCCCTACCGAGCCAGAGAAGGCCGCCCACGCCGATCCAGCGGCAAAGCCGAGCACACCGATCAAGAAGGTCCACTTGCGCCCGAACCGGTCCGCGAGGCTACCGGCAGAAAGTAGCAGGCCGCCAAAGACGAGGGCGTAGGCATCGACGATCCACTGCAGCGCACTCGAGGTCGCGCCCAGATCCCTGACCAGCGTGGGCAGGACGACATTTAAGACGGTGGTGTCCAAGCTGAGGATCAGGAGGGAGGAGCAGAGCACCGTGAGTGTTGCCCATGGCGACACGGCGGCTCCCATCACCGGTGTCGCGCTCAACAAGGTGCCGTTACGTGTTTCCATCGCCTTTGCCTCTCCTCGTGTGTATTCGTCACGTGGTTAAGGAGTCATCCGCGATGCAGCTGTTCGGAGAGCGACGGTCGCGGCTCGCTCGAAATCGGAAGGTTCTCACTGTCACTGCCCGGCCTTGTTGTTACGGTCGCTCTTAGACAACCTGGAGTCACTCCGTTGTTCGAGAGCGCCATGAAGCAAGCTGAGGACGGCCTGACGCATCTTTCCCCGGTCGCTTCCAAGGGCGATCTCGTCGGCTGCAGCGTGCAAGAGGTGGAACACGAGCGAAGCCGTGCTCTCGACGTCGACCTCGGCGAAACTGCCGGCAGCAATCCCCTGGGATAGGAACCAGGCGACCATGGAGCTGGCCGAGCGATGCTTGAGCGCTGGAGCCGCCTCGCTCGAGTCGTGAAAGGCGACGTCATGAAGACTGCCCAGCTCGAGCCGGAACTCGACAAAGCGGTCGACTTCCTGGTCGAGTGCCGCCCACCAATCGACCGAAGCGCAGTCCTGATACCGAAAAAAGAACTGCTCCCCGTAGCTTTGAAGGAGATGGTCGCGCACCTCCCACAAGAGGTCGTTCCAGGTTGGGAAGTAGCGGTAGAAGTTCCCTTTGGCTGTGCCGGCCTCTGTGGTGATGTCCTCCACGCGGCAGTTGGCGGGACCACGAACTCGAAGGACTCGCACCGCTGCCTCCAGCAACTCGCGGCGACGGGCATCCGGAGCTAGTCGCCGCCGGACAGTCGGTCCGCAGCTCATCTGTGCAGGCTTGACACTAGTGACCACTGGTCATCAGCGTAGCGACCAAGAGTCATTAGAGCAACTCGATGGGTACTGGCCACGGAGTTGGGCATCGGCGATCCCTATGCCACCAGGGCCAGCCGCACCTTCTGCGATCGCTCGAGACTTGGTGCCTCCACTCGTGCTCCCCAGGTGTCCAGGATGGGTTGGTACGGCCGGGGTGACTAAGGATGCGACCAGCCAGGCGGTCGACCGGCCGGCTCGAGCTCTGTGCGCGGCCACCTCGATCTAGGCACCTGTCTCCAGGAGAGCTTCAAGTGCCGCTCCTGGCCGGGCAGGCTGTTGTGTACGACGATGCGTTCTACTTCTTTAGAATTGTAAGCGTCTCGCGTCGAGGCCAAGCCCTTCGGGCTTACTATCTCAAGAATTGTGTCGAGCCCAATCGCCGAGACGCTCGCGGCCCTTCTTCTTGTTGCGACGCTCCTGTTTGCTGTCACGCGACCCAAGGGATGGCCGGAGGCTGTGTTTGCTGTCCCGGCGTCCGGATTGCTCTTGCTGCTTGGAGCGTTGCCCTTGAACCAGGCAGGCGCCGAGGCTAGGAGCCTCGCCCCGACCTTGGGCTTTCTCGCTGCCATCCTTGTCCTAGCGGACATGTGTGACCGTTACGGCCTGTTCAAGGCGGCCGGGACTTGGATGGCGACCAAGTCTCGTGGCAGGCCCGTCGCGCTGCTAGCTCTGGTGTTCCTGGTCGCGAGCGTGGTGACTGCCGCGCTCGGTCTTGACGCGACGGTCTTGCTGCTTACCCCGGTCGTACTCACGACGGTGGCAGGACTCCGGCTGCGGGCCAAGCCGCACGCCTATGCCTGCACTCACCTCGCGAACTCTGCCTCCCTGCTTCTGCCTGTCTCGAACCTCACCAACCTCTTGGCGTTCCGCGCCAGCGGACTGAGTTTCGCCCGTTTCGGGGCGATAATGGCGTTGCCGTGGTTGGCGGCGATCGCCGTCGAGTGGACAGTGCTGCGCCGATTCTTCGCCACCGATCTCGTTGGCCGCGACAAAACTGAGACGGTGACGCCCCAGGCAACCCCGCTCTTTGCATGCGCAGTAGTGGTGCTCACCCTCGTAGGGTTCTTTGTGGCGTCGGTGTGCCATGTAAACCCGGCGTTCGCGGCTCTTGGCGGCGCTTTGACCCTGGCGGTACCGGCCTTGATTCGGCGACGCGCACGTGTCCTTGACATCGGCGTTGCCCTCGATGTCCCTTTTCTCGCCTTTGTGCTGGCCCTCGGGCTTGTCGTGAAAGCAGTGTCCCTCCACGGGCTGAGCTCGCTGGTCGTTCATCTCGTGCCAGAGGGAACATCGCTCGGGTCCCTCCTCCTAATCGTCGCGATCGCCGCAGCGCTTGCGAATGTCATCAACAACCTCCCAGCGGTGCTGTTACTCATTCCGGCGGCAGCGGCCGTCGGGCCGGGGGCCGTACTCGCGGTACTCATCGGCGTCAACGCCGGGCCCAACCTCACCTACGTCGGCTCGCTTGCGACTCTGCTCTGGCGGCGCGTGCTGCGCAAGCGCGGGGAGGAGATGCCGGCTTCGGAGTTCCTTCGTCTAGGTGTAGTGACGGTGCCGCCCGTACTGCTGGCCTCGACCATCGCCCTGTGGCTGTCCCTGAAAATAGTGGGATGATCCACCGGTGAAGGCCGTCGTATGGTTGGTCGAGGGGACATGGCAAGGGTGTCTAGACGTCGCCGCCCGGATACTTCCTCCTGACGCCCACGTTACGCTCCTCCATGTCACACCGTCCGACGTCGGGGACGTGACCGACGCGGCAACCGCCGGACTGCTAGGTAGGGTCTTTCGCGCGGAGAGGCCCAGCCGCCATTTCGAACAGGTCGCGGACCGGGAGGCTTTGGAGATCCTTAAGGCTGCGGCAACGCTGCTTGGAAGAGAGAACACCGAGCTCCTTCATCTTCGGGGACGGGTTGAGCGCGAAGTTGTCGGCGCGGTCGCTAAGGGCGTTGATCTCTTGGTTGTTGCCCGCGATGGCGAACGCTCGCGTCTTGGTCCCCACAGCCTGGGCCACGCCACTCGCTTCATCGTGGACCACGCCCCCTGTCCCGTACTACTGGTGTGGCCGGACGTGTCACCAGGCATCGAGTCGATACCGCCGCCGCACGGCGCGCACGGTGACGGCCCGTGACTTGGCAATCGGTGTGATCACTAGAAGGTGAGAACGACAGGAGGTCGTCAGTAGGAGTGCGGGCTCCCCCCTGGACTAAGCATGGGTAGTCTAAGCGACAAGTCGTGTGTGTCGAGTTTTGGGCATCTAAAGACGTACAAATCAGGGTGTTCTAACGCGACCCCGCGAGAGTCCCACATTCGTGGCAATACGCGTCGTCTTGACCCCAAACACGACTCCGGCGGCCCGGACTGACAGCTCTCCCGCAAATCGCTGTCCAACTCTCGGACTCAATCGATGACTCAGTCACCAGGTGGAACTTCGGTGTTTTTGCCGATCCATAGACGCGGTATCCCTGCGGCGCCCGAGCCGGATCCTGTTCGGGCACTTTGCCGCTCTCTAGCTTTCCCAAACGTCCTCCCAAACGAGTCCGGCAGTCGCGTCCAGGCAGCCCTTGCACGTTTGTTGCGCAAGCTCTGGCCAGGTGACAGCTCGGCTCAGCCAATCCTTCCAAGCGTCAGCCCGCACAACGTCAACCTGAAGTCGCGAGCCCAAAAGCTGTTCTCCACCGGCAGATCGCATGGCGTCGTCGCGATACTGAGACGTCGCTAACTCGCCGTTGGTGACCTTGACTGCGTGGACCTTCTTGGACGGGAGATCTGGGAATTCGTCCCCCGCGCCGTTCCCATACCTGACTCGGTCAACCGTGAAAGTGGTGGCGACGCAGTATCCATTCAGGATTTGGGGCGCACTCACAACTCAAGGCTAGACGTTCTCGGCTACGGGGTGGTCATGAGCGCCCAGGTGCTCGGGCCGTCAGGCGAGGGTTCGCGAGCCCTCGCTTGGTTGCCTTCCCAGGGTGCTTTTAGTGTGGTCCCAACGACGTCGAGAATCTGCCATTAGCGTGCCGGTGTGTCACCATCGTGACCGGCCCGTTCTTGACAGCACGAACATGATTGAGACGATGCGCTCTATCGCGAAAGTGATCTTGATGTGCGGCTTTCTACCCCGTGTGCATGGCTGTGGTTGGGATCGGCTCAGTCCCGGAGCGTCCTCCGATCCGCAGGGAAATCGCAAGATATTCTCAGGGACCGGCCCTGGCTTGTGCTTCGACCGGTGTATCCCAGCCAGCTGCCTCCGGTATCTATGACGATGCTGGGGCAGCATCGGGTCTAGCTCCAGATATGTGCGGCTGAGGCGTCCTCTTTCCTGGCTAGTGACGGGGCGTCCACTCAACAAGTTGGTTTCATTGTTCGTCTCGGAATCACCGAGGCCCTACCCGTGTCGAAAACCACCGGGCAGGCTTGCGATCTCTCACCATGACGCTCTCGCCCGGCGCCTGTCGTCTCACGAGATTGATCTGGCTCCGATCGGCTCTCGCTACGACATAGGGACGGCTTATTCTGGCAGCGCCGGGCCATAAGACGCGGTGACTTTCGTGCAGGACGAGCGCGAGACTGCGACAGTGAGCAGACGTGTAGTCCCCGCCGAGCTCGTCTTCGATCTGCTCGCTTACCTACGGGAGCAGGTCCACAGTCGGCGCGACGCTTATGTGAAGACGATGGCTGCCACCTCAGCGTGCGACACCTTGAGTATCAGTAGGGGAAGAATGAGCGCCAGAAGACGAGAAGTTCAGGCGTAGGTTTGATTCTCCGCCTCGCCTGGTCGCCTTTCCTGGCCGACTGAGTCTTGAAGTAGTTCGCTGCCACCTCTGTGTCAGTGAGGCTCATCATCACGACTCACGCCCGTACCGGTCTCGAGGCTCGGGCCGTTCGAACGTGGTCGACGGGGACTCACGGTGCGAGCCGGTCTGTCGGTGACCGAGACGCTCAGCCGAGGTCTGTGATCCAGTCGGACGTGCGGCGTACCTTGGCGAAACCGTCACCGAGGACGCCGAGCTCGACCTTGTGCACGAGCGCAGCAGGCAGGTCTTCTGAAAGGTCGACGGTACCAGTCGCATCATCAAGCACCGTGACGCCGAACCCGAGGTGCATCGCTTGACGAGCCGTAGTGTCCACACACATATGTGTCATGTAGCCCGCGATCACGATGTGGTCAACGTCGCGCTCACGCAACCAGGATTCGAGTTGTGTTCCGGTGAACGATC
This sequence comes from uncultured Acidimicrobiaceae bacterium, assembly GCA_963725355.1. Classification (GTDB taxonomy): domain Bacteria; phylum Actinomycetota; class Acidimicrobiia; order Acidimicrobiales; family Bog-793; genus Fen-455. Next base: position 441,199 of record CAVRYE010000009.1, on the reverse strand, counting down.
CAGGCAGTCCCTTATCGATCACCGCGTCGTGGGGGCGCTCGACGACGCTCCGGTGCAGCTCCCACTCGGGTGTGCCTGCTACGAAGGCTCCCCCAACGGAGTCAGACTCCGAATGTCGAATCAGGACTATGCGTACATCCGCTTGGACGGCTGCATCGATCGCTGCGCCGATGCGTTCGAGAGACGCCTCCACAAGAGGGTGAACGATCGGCAATCGACCCGTGACGTACTCGTTCTGTACGTCGATAACGACAAGGCCCTGTCTCATGGCGCACTCTCCAGACGCTGACAAAGAGCGACGACGGGCATTCCCGTGTCAGTAGCAACAATAACGACAAGGCCCAAGACTGCGATTGCTCTGATGACGCGACCCAAGAAGGCGTCGGTCGGTTTGCTGGGTCAGCCGGCTCTCACCCGAATAGGGCTCGACTCGCTTGTTGAGATCCTTCGGCGTTCGCGTGGTTGGGTTACCGGTTCGAGCATGGCGAGATGTTCCCGGAGTACTCCAGATCACTGGCGTCTACCGTGCTTCGGTGGCTCGGCTCCAATCTTTGTTCTGCCCGAAGGGCATGGAGTTTTAGCACCTCACTTGTCTGGGTCCAAAGGAGAAGGCTTCGCGGAAGCTACTGGCCTACTCGCCCGTCGATCCGCTCGCGGAGCAAGTCGGCGTGGCCGCAGTGGCGGGCATACTCCTCAATCATGTGCACGAGTACCTCGCGCACCGAAATACTGTTCTCCTCCTCGCCCAGGGTCACCGTCGTTCCGAGGTCCTCGAAGTTTTCTACGCAGCTCTCTGCGTAAGCGCTCTCCTCGCGCCACGCGACCCATGCCTCCTCGACGACCGCGGGATCAGCGGCAGCACCGTTGAAGTCCGCATCACGGTCTTCGGTAGTGCGATACCGGCGAGGGACGTCTTCGCCCGAGAGGACTTGTCGGAACCAGTACTGCTCGACGCCAGCCATGTGACGGATGAGACCTAGCAATGACATATTCGAAGGCGGCACGGAGCGCCGGGCCATCTGCTCGGCATCGAGACCATGGCATTTGAGCTCCAACGTCTGGCGGTACGCCGTGAGGAAGTTGGTTAGTGTCGCCCGCTCGCCAATCGAGTGGTCCTCGCTTCGTGGGTCATCGTCGGGCGCGACGAACATGTTGGACCATCCGAAAAGACGCTCCGTCGGGATGTCGAGGTCGCGCTCACCACTGTTTGCCACGGTGCCATTATTCTCGATGTTCGTGATGTGTAGGTGGCGTCGGAGCAGTCTGGCCCGAGCTCGAGCTGGAGGAGCCGTCCGGCGTGAGCGCGCGGGGAGCTAGGCGGCGCGCTTCAGGCCGACCGCTTGGTCCCTGATTGACTACTGGGGAGGTCCAGAAGTCAAGTGAAGAGTGACATTGCGCCGCGCCCCCGAGGTAGAGAGATAACCAAGTGAAACAGAGGCACCTGGCTTCTCGCTCTGCAAGATTGTTATCAGGTCATTGGGCGAACTGACTGTGTGCCTTGCGCAAGACGTGATCGTATCTCCCTCGGTCAGCCCGGCCTTGGCGGCGGGCGAGCCCGACGCTACGGACTCGATAACAGCACCGGCGACACCGCCGGGTCCAGAAGATACGACGCCAACACCCAGAAACGCTGTCGGCCCGACATGTACCGTCGGCGAAGAGCGTCCTTCGGTAATTTCGGCAGCCACTTTCAGGGCCGAATCGATTGGTATGGAGAAACCTTGCGTTGACGCGTTTCCCTGATCGAACGAGAAGCCAGCTGAGGCGGCGGTATCCATACCTATGACCTTCCCGCTGCTGTTTGCAAGCGGTCCTCCGGAGTCTCCGGGCTGGATGTCGGCATTGGTTTCTATGAGTCCGGTCAGTTGCTCGGACGCATCGTCGGCTTCGTCGCTTGCCGTGATGGACTGGTCGAGCGCAACCACACTCCCTCCGGCAAAGCTCGGAGTGCCTCCGGCACCTCCGGCGTTGCCGATGCCCACAACTCCTTGCCCACGGCGAACACTTGAGGAGTTGCCGAGACGAACCGTTTGCAGTCCAGAGGCGTGCTCGAGCTGCAACACAGCCACGTCAGCGGTTCGGTCGTAGCCGACGACCTGGGCACCATAGGTCTTGCCGTTGCCAACGTCGACGACTCGGATCGAGCTTCCACCTTCGATCACATGATTGTTCGTCAGGATCTCACCATTGGCAGTGAGCACCATCCCGGTCCCTTCTGCTTCGTCGCCTTGGTAGCTCAGGGTGCTGTCGACGTCGACAAGTCCCGGGTCGACTTTCCTCGCGATAGCCCCCGCGTTCGCAGGGCCTCCCGAGGCGCTGGAACTGGCGGGTCCAGATCCCGAAGCTCCGGTCTCGGTCAACCCTTCGCTCGCCTCACCGATCACCTGGATTGGCTGGTGTGAGTGCACCGGCGGAACGATGGCGACATCCATGTCGCCGGCGACCGTAGTAACCGAAGTGTAGGTGCCCGGCGGTAGGAGTACGCCGAGGGCGGTCCTGTTTGTGGGCTGCGTGACGACGTAGCCCGCTCGGACCTGCACAATTGTTGTCGCGAATACCGGGAATGTGACGAGCGCTCCGCCATCGGCGAGCCGATAGGCCGGATACGGACATTCACGCGATGGCGCGCCTGCGGCCGCGGCAGATGGAGTCGCCGTTGAGAATCGCATGGCCACGGTGCCGAGCCTGGCGTAGGAAGCTGCGATGGAGTGGGGATCATCGACGTTCTTAGGTCCAAACTGCGCCGATAGCCCCGCTGGGAGTTTCCCCGTGATGACCTCGGAGGTAAACCCCTTCGCCACGAGCGCTGCGACCCTGTCGGGCGCAGTTACAAGCCCATCGGAACCTGCGCCTGCCAGACTGGTGGCATAACCATCAGCGTCCGTCGCGGAGGCGGGCACCGCGACGCCGGCGTCGGTTGGTCCGAGGATTTCGCTGCTCGAGGCCAGCTTCCAGCGCGCATGAGACGCTGTCTTCACGTAGGTGAGGAGATTGTTCGTTACCGGCCCAGAGGTAGAGCGGTCTTCGGCGAGCACACTGAAAAAGGCGGGATACGTTGTTTCGCGCGGCACAAAGGCACTGCCAGGAACCTGGTTGAAAGACCCACCCAGGGTGTTGGAACCGGCGGCTAGGTCGCCGCGGTAGGTGGCGTCGTCGAGAATCTGCTGCAGGCACGACTCGTGGCTGTCCTGGAGCGGCAGCGAGAGGGATGAGTTGGCCTGATTGTTGATCGCCGTGTCGGCGGAGACGATCGAGGGGACCTGACTCGGAGTGACGACCGGCTTGGCAGAGGGCCGTGGCGCGCTTGCACCGGCCAAGCTAGGACTAACAAAAACACCCAGCAGAACTGCAGCGAGCGTCGCAGCAGCTCCGCCGACAAAGCGCGAACGCAAGGAGTAACGGCCACCCGGTGTCTGCCGGAAGAACGGGCTCGTCACGGGCATCACCTCTGGAGTCGTCATGGGTAGACAATGTATGCAGCTCCAGCCCAGGTGAGGCTCAGCTTCATTGTGAGGCCCATTATGTTTGGCAATCCTTAGAATCTGCTTCGGGCGCACTTAGAAAGCCAACACGAAGCGGCGCGACTCCGAGCATCTGACCTGCACCCGGGGAGAGGATCTGCACCTGTTCGTCTCACGAGACGGGACTGAGATGGTCTTCTCGGCCGCTCGCGCGGGCGGAGTAAGCAGCTCTTCACGGTGCCGTTGAGCTCGGCCGGCGCGATTTGGGCCGTGGCGCCGCGCTCGGCTCTGTTGGCAGCAATGAGAGCGACGAACACGCACCGTGGTCTTCTTACGGTGAGGGCGCACCATCAGCCTGGATCCGGTAGATCTGGAACTGAGTGTGTGAGGAACCGTGGCCCGCCCGATCCGTTCAACGGCAACATCGTCAAGCACAGTGTGGCGAGCCCTTTTTGCTGGGCCTTCTTCGAGAGACCGGAGGCTGCGCCGCCGACTACAGGCAACCGGACCTGAAGAGACGTCGCAGCGTGTCCGGTGTCCGCCAGCCAAGAGCAATTACGCTTGCTCGGTGCCTAGCCCCACCGGCCCCCTCCCACGGGATCCAAACGATCCGGACTCTTGGGACTGGGACGAAGTTGAGGACGAGTCTCACCAGCGCCACAGGCTGTTTCGCTCTGTGGTTGTCGGCCTCGTTGTCTTGTCGCTCGTTGTTCTGCTGCTTGTCAGCGTTCTCTAAGAGCCGAAGGGCAACTCTGTTCCCAGCTAAGGGCGCCCTGACACCTGGCCAGGGGTCGGGGGAAAGAGGCGAAGGTATACCGTTGAAGCAGCTCCGGGCGCTGAAAGAGCCGTTACAAGGGTGTTCGCTTGAGGAATTGTACTGCTCTCATGGAATTGTATACTGTTGCCCCAGACCAGGACCTAGGGAAGGTCTGAGATGGACGAATTTCAACTCGCGGAGGATGTCCGAACCCGATCCGGTCCAGCTCGCGCCGACACATCCGCAATCGGCCTCTTAAGGGCGTCTGCCGGATTCGGTGCGGGGAGCTTCGGGCAATGAGCATCGGCTCGATGCGAATCGGAATAGTGAACCCGAACACGACGCGTTCGATGACGGAGGCGGTCATCAGGTCCGCATCGAAGTCGGCACGACCCGAGACTCAACTCGTCGCCCTTACACCCGCGCGGGGAGTACCAAGCATCGAGAGCCACGTCGACGAGGTGTGGGGCGCGTTGAGCGTTCTAAGAGAGGTCGAGCGCTGCGAGGCGCTGGAACAACCTCCGGACGCATATGTCATCGCCTGCTTCGGCGACACCGGAGTGCCCGCGGCGCGCGAGGCCGCCAGCGGGCCCGTCGTCGGCATGACCGAGTCTGCCTTGATGACGGCGGCCCTGCTCGCGCACCGGTTCACAATCGTCACCATGCCGCCCCGCACCATGGCACAGTCTGACGCGGTCATCCGAAGCCTCGGACTCGGGTTTCGCTGCGCGGTCCGTTCCGTCGATGTGCCAGTCGCCGAGGTCGAGTACGGGTCCATCCATTTGTTTGATGCCTTTGCCGCTGAGGGCCGACTGGCTCTCGCGGATCACGCTGAAGCCCTGGTGCTCGGTTGTGCAGGACTCGCCGATCTAGTCGAACCACTTCAAGACGCGCTCGGCGTCCCAGTCATCGAAGGTGTCGCGGCCGGCGTCGCGATTGCCGAGGGACTCGTGGCACAGCGTTTGAGCACTTCGCGGACGAACACGTGGGCGCGGGCGAAAAGTCCGGAAAGCGACGAGTCGTCATGACTGCAGCGCGGCCGGCGAGCACACTTTTCACTGACGTTCGTATCTACGACGCCGACCGCGTCACCGGAATGAGCGATCCCACTGACCTTTTAGTGCAAGGCAATCGAATCTCGGTGATCGGCAGAGATGCCAGAAGCCGTGCCGGTGCCGACACGCAAGTAATAAAGGGGGAATCTCACCATCTGCTCATTCCGGGTCTGATCAATGCACACTTCCATTCCCCTGCCAATCACCTCAAGGCTTCGCTTCCGAGCCTTCCCCTCGAAATGTTCATGCTTTACGAATCGCCCTCGGATACGACGCTGATCCCAACACCGCGCGAGGCCTACTTGCGCACCATGCTCGGAGCGCTCGAGATGCTCAGAGCTGGCACGACCGCTGTCCAAGACGACGCGTTCGTCATGCCGTTTCCGACACCCGACATCATCGACGCGATCATGCAGGCGTACGCTGACAGCGGAATCCGTGCCTGCGTTGCGCTCGACCAGCCGGAGCTTTCCGAGGCGGACAAGCTGCCGTATCTCGATCTGGTCGACGACCCGGCTGTGCGCGCAACGCTCGATCAGCGGGCGCCGATGGGCCGCGACGACCTACTCGCAATGTACGGGTACCTGCTGTCGACTTGGCATGGCGCCGAGGGCGGTCGTCTGACCGCAGCCGCCTCAATCTCGGCGCCGCAGCGCGTGAGTGTCGAGTATTTCGAGGCGCTGGACGATATCAGCCGCCGTCATGGCATCCCGCTGTTTGCGCACATGTTGGAGACGAAGGTGCAGCGGGCGCTCGCGTGTGAGCAGCCGCGCTTTGCCGGACGTTCACTCGTGCAATATACGGCTGACCTCGGATTATTGAGCGACCGCATGAACGTCATCCATGCCGTGTGGGTGGACGACAGTGATTTGCAACTTATCGCAGACGCTGGCGCCGTGATCGTACACAACCCGATCAGCAATCTTCGTCTAGGGAGCGGAGTTGCGCGGTTCCGCCGCATGAGGGACCTCGGCATCACGGTCGCGCTTGGTACAGACGAGGCGATCTGTGACGACTCGCTCAACGTCTGGGGGGTCGTCAAGGTGGCGGGACTTATCCACAACGTGTCGGGACTCGACAGCGACCTTTGGCCGACGTCGAGCGAAGTGCTCGACAGTCTCTGGCGAGGTGGTGCGGCCGCCATGATGCAGCGGGAGGGGCTTGGAGCGATCCGCCAGGGTTACCTGGCCGACCTAAGCCTTCTCGACCTGCACACGCTTTCCTTCACACCGCTTAACGACCTCAGGACGCACCTCGTCTACTGCGAATCTGGTACCAGTGTGCGACTCACCATGGTCGACGGCAATGTTGTCTTCGAGAATGGAGAAATAACGTCCGTCGACGAGCAGGCGTTGCTCGCTGAGACGCGGGAGCTTTTTGCACGCAAGCGCCCAGCGGTAGAGCTCGCCCGTCACAAGGCCGCCCACCTTTTTCCCCATTATCAGGCGGTGGTTCGTCGGGCTGCCGCAGCCGATCTCGGCATGAGCAGATGGGTTGAACACACATGAGCTCGAACAGCCGCCAAGTAGAGCGTGGATTGTCAGCGAAGCGGCAGTTGAACACAAACGGCCGCTACGACTACGAGCCTATCCTCGGACGCTCGAGCGCCCCTTGGCCCGATGGTAAGAAGTTGGCCCTTTATGTTGCAGTCGGTGTGGAGGACTACGACTTCGGTGGCGGACGCGTGGAGAACTTGCTAGAGGGCATACCGGCTCCAGACCTGGTGAATGCAAGCTGGCGTGATTATGGCAATCGGGTTGGAGGATTCCGTTTGCTTCAGCGGCTCGAAAGGTTCGGCATCGCCCCGACCATCCTTTTGAACACGGCCGTGTACGACTCGGCGCCAGCTTTGATAGCCGAAGCCCGTCGGCTAGGAGCAGAGATCGTCGGACACGGACTTTCGAATTCCGATTCGCTAGAGGCAATGAGTGAGACTGAGGAGCGTTCTTACCTCGAGGCAGTCGCGAAACGGATAGAGCTCGAGGAAGGAGAGGCGCCGCTCGGATGGTCGAGCCCTTGGCTCATCCACACTGAGAACACTCTGGATTTGCTTGTGGAGTGCGGCTATCGCTATGTGATGGACCTCCGCGCCGACGACCAAGCTGTCAGCCTTCAAACCCGCGGAGAATCGCTCCTTGCGATGCCTTACAGCCTTGAACTCAACGACAGCACCTCGATGATCGGGCGCGGAGTCAACCCCACTGACTTTGCAGACATGATCATTGACGAATTCGACGAGTTGCTGCTAGCGGCACGTGAGCAGCCGCTGATCATGAGCATCGTCTTGCATACGTTCATATCGGGGGTGCCCTTTCGCTTGAAGCAGATAACCCGGGCGCTAGAGCACATCGTCGCGGGCGGCTCCGATGTGTGGTTCGCTCGCCCACGCGAGATCTATGAGGTCGTCCAATCGCGCACCGCATCGACTCGCAAAGCTGGGCTGGCGGAGGAAAGTTCAGTCAGGTCCCCGGTAGCGACGGGAGATCTCAGGTGAGGTTCGCCGCGCTCCACGATTTGGCTAACAAGGTGGATTTCCAAAGCCATGACTTTCGGCGAGTTGAACTGTTGACCGCGGGGCGCAGACCGGGGTGTTGCTCGAGGGTATCGGCGAGTCGAGAAAGCCTGGGATATGGCCGCTGACCAGAACTCGGCACAGGCGCCCGCACTCTGGCGCGACGATCACCCAATCGCTGCCCTCATCGGCCTGAGAGCAGCGATTGGCGTGGTGACCTTGTTCGTGGTCTCGATCGTTGTGTTCCTCGCGACAGAGGTACTGCCCGGCAATGCCGCGTACTCTGTGCTCGGACACTCGGCCACGCCGCAGAGCCTGAAAGCGCTTGAGATTCAGCTCCATCTGAACCGGGGACTGTTCGAGCAGTACTGGCTCTGGCTCTCCGGCTTGTTGACCGGCAGGCTTGGTAACTCACTCGCCAATGGTCAAGCAGTGTGGGGACAAGTGGCGCCGCGGCTGGTCAACTCGGCCGTCCTGGTTGTCGGTGCCGGATTGATTGGTACGTTCCTAGGGGTATTGCTTGGAGCAATTGCCGCTTTGCGGAAAGACGGTTGGTTCGATCACGTCAGCTCCGTGGTTTCGCTAGCTGTCACTTCGCTCCCCGAATTCGTGGTTGCAATTGTTCTCATCATCCTGTTCGCGACGGTGGTCTTGCATCTGTTGCCGGCGGTCGCCCCAGTGGCACCCGGGACGTATGCCTGGAGCCAACCCAGGCTCCTCGTGCTTCCGGTGGCAACTCTTGTCATCGTCATCATTCCGTACATCCAAAGGATGATGCGCGCTGCCATGATCGAGGCGCTCGAGTCGGACTACGTCGAGATGGCGCGCCTGAAGGGCGTCCCTGAGTGGCAGATAGTTCTCGCGCACGCCTTCCCGAACTCCATTGCCCCGACGATCCAAGTCATTGGGCTGACCTTCCTCTACCTTGCCGGTGGGATCGTCATCGTCGAAGAGGTCTTTAACTTCCCAGGCATCGGGCAGGGCCTCGTGAACGCCGTCAGCGACCGGGACATTCCGGTCATCCAGTTCGTTGTGGTCGTTCTCGCGGCCTTCTATGTCTTTATGAACATCGTCACTGACGTCATCGCTCTGCTCGTCAGCCCCCGCCGTCGGATCGCGAGGTAGCCGTGGCCGTTCTCGCTCCACCTTCCGGCATAGTTGGTGCTCCACGTCTGCGCCCTCAGTGGGTCACCCTCCTCGGAGCGGCCGTCCGTACTCGACGCGGCGCTATAGGTGTCTCGCTCGCGGGCTCTGTGGTGCTCATGGCAGTAATCGGTCCGTTCGTCGCGCCATACTCGCCGGACCAGACTGTGACGTTTCCCTTCGCGGGTCCGTCGAGCCAGTACCTGCTCGGCAGCGACCAGCTCGGCCGCGACGTGCTGTCGCGGGTTCTCGCCGGAGGGTGGGAACTGCTCTTGATGGCGCTCGCGGCGACCGTGTTCGGAGTTCTTATCGGTGCCGCGGCAGGTATTTCGGCCGCGTATCTGCGTGGCCGCATCGACGGTCTCATCATGCGGACCGTCGATGTTCTTCTGGCCTTCCCGCAACTTGTGTTCGCCCTCCTGCTCGTCAGCATCATCGGACCCAAGATCTGGCTGATCATCGTCGCCGTGGGTTTCACGCACGCACCTGCAGTCGCTCGAGTGATTCGCTCCGCCGCCTTGGAGGTCACCGAGCGTGACTACGTGAAGTCTGTCGAGCTGCAAGGTGTGCGTCCGGCCAAGGTGATGATCAGCGAGATACTTCCCAACCTTGTCAGCCCCCTGATGGTGGAGTCGGGCCTCCGGTTCACGTACTCAATCGTCTTAATGGCCGGTCTTTCCTTCCTAGGTTTCGGGCTGCCTCCGCCCGCGCCGAATTGGGGATACATGATTCAGGAGAATCGCATTGGGTTGTCCCTGAATGTCTGGGCTGTAGCTGTGCCGGCCATTCTCATCGCGCTCCTCACCATTGGAATCAACACCTTCACCGACTCAGTTGCGCGAGTCGCCATCGGGGTCGAGAGCCGCCCCGAGGAGGCCCTGATCGAGGAAGAAGGGATCAGGGAGTGATGACCTTGGACAGCGGCTCCATCGGACCTCTCGCCGACACCGGGCCCGTGAGACTTGAGGTCAAAGATCTCAGGATTGAGCTCGGTTCGAGTCACGCCGAGGTCGTGGGCGACGTTTCGTTCTCCGTGCACGCCGCAGAGCTCTTCGGTCTCGTCGGCGAGTCAGGCTCGGGCAAGACGACGGTCGCTCTCGCGCTACTTGGGCACGCCCGGCGTGGTCTCAACATCTCCGCGGGCGAGATACTCCTCGACGGGGCGAACCTTTTGGACCTCAAGCCAGGCGAGTTGAGGGAGCTGCGTGGGGCGAAGGTTGCCTATGTCCCTCAAGACCCGTCCGCGGCACTCGATCCGACTCTTCGAATCGGCTTCCAGCTGAGGGAGGCACTTCGCGTCCATCCGGGTGCCGTTGATGACCTTGAGTCACGGGTTACGGAGGTTCTGCGCGAGTCGAAGCTCGAATCAACTCCTGAGATGTTGAAGCGGTATCCCCATCAACTCTCCGGTGGGCAGCAGCAACGTGTTGCACTCGCCATGGCGTTCGCCTGCCGCCCGTCACTGATCGTCTTGGACGAGCCAACGACTGGACTCGACGTATCCACACAACGTCACGTCCTTGAGACGGTGCGGTCGATGTGCCGGTCCTACGGGGTAGCCGCGGTCTACGTGAGCCATGACCTTGCTGTGGTGGGTGGCCTCGTCTCCCAGGTGGCTGTGATGTACGCCGGGCGCGTGGTCGAGATCGGCCCAACCGAGCAAGTGTTCCGTCTTCCTGTTCATCCCTACACACGGGGACTTTTGGCTGCCGTCCCGTCGCCCGAGCGAGCGGAGGTTCTGACGGGAATCGAGGGCCATCCTCCTCGCCCTGGCCAAAAGCCGAAGGGCTGCGCCTTTGCCCGGCGATGCTCCTACGCGCTCGATGCCTGTTTCGTCGAGAGACCGGTGCCAATCGGTATCGGTGACCGGCTTGTCCGCTGCTTACGGGCACGCGAGATCGAGAATGAATCGCACGCGGCCCGAGTTGCAGTGCCCGCCGCGACGGCCGGGCATGGCGAGCCCATGCTCAAGTTACGGGGCCTGGACGCGTCTTACGGCCGTCAGCGTGTGCTCTTTGGCGTCGACCTCGATGTCTACCCGGAGTCCTGTACGGCGGTAGTCGGCGAGTCGGGTTCTGGTAAGACGACACTTGCCCGTTGCATCGTCGGGCTTCACCCGAACTGGACCGGAGAAATGGCTTTTGAGGGAAATATCCTCGCGAACGGAGCCCGGCGTCGACAAAAAGGTGTGCTCAAGCAGATCCAGTACATCTTCCAGAACCCATACACCTCGCTCAATCCGCGCAAGACGATCAATCAGATCCTCTCGGAGCCGCTGGAACATTTCTTCCGGATATCGGCCGACGAACGCAGGGCCCGGGTCATCCGCGTGCTCGAGGACGTCTCGCTCGGTACTGACTTCTTAGGTCGTTACCCCGCCCAGCTCTCCGGCGGAGAACGCCAGCGAGTAGCCATAGCCCGGGCAATCGTCGTCGAGCCCGACCTGCTGGTTTGCGATGAGGTGACGTCGGCGCTCGATGTCTCGGTCCAGGCGGCCACGGTGGAGGTACTGCGACGGCTTCAGCACGAGCGCAGCCTCGCAATGCTCTTTATCACCCACAACCTTGCTCTCGTGCGGAGCATTGCCCAGACGGCCGTCGTGCTGTGCGAGGGCCGCATCATCGAGATCGGGTCGGTGGAAGAGGTTCTTGAACACCCGAAGGAGCCGTACACCGTAAGGCTGATCGAGGACGTTCCGAAGCTGGCGGAGGTTGGCAGTGCTCCCGAGGCCTAGGGAAGGATGTCAGTAACAGTGAGCAGAGAAAAGAGGAGGTCGTAACCATGAGCACAACAGCTGGACAAGATGGGGACGGGATCGCTGGCGGTCGGCGCCTGGATCGTCGAACCTTCCTTCGCTCCGCACTTGCGGGAGGCGCGGCCATTGCGGCTGGCGGCCTGCTCGATGCTGCTTCGGTGAGCGGGGCGGGGGCCTCTACCCTGAGGTCCTCTGCACTCACAGCAAGGCGCAGGGGCGGCGACTTGAAGGTCGGTCTGACTGGCGGAGGCAGTACCGACACCCTCAACCCGTTCTATGGGGGCATCGAGCGCGATCGGGACTGCACGTGCGCAGCAGCTGTACCAGCCGCTTGTCCAGTTGGCCAACAACGCACAACTCCAGTACGTGTTGGCAGACGAGATCGTGCCCAACGGCTCGACATCGAACTGGATCATCAGACTAAAGAAGGGTGTCACCTTTCACGACGGGAAGCCGTTCGGGGCAGATGACGTCATTTATACGCTCCAGACCATCCTCAACCCGAAGAAGCCCCTCGGTGGTGCGCTGGTCCTGAGCCCGGTCAAAGTCAACGGGTTGAAGAAGGTAGACAACCTGACCGTCGAAGTTCCGATGTCGCTTCCCTTCGGTAGCTTTCCCGAGCAGCTCGCAGCCTTCTGGTACTTCCTCTACGTCGCGCCGGACGGTTGGACACAGAATGACAAGCCGAACGGCACGGGCCCATTCATGTACAAGAGCTTCACGCCCGGCCAGCAAAGCGTCTTCGTGCGCAACAAGAACTATTGGAAGGCCGGCCTTCCCTACCTGGACTCGGTGACGATCCTGGACTTCTCGGATCCCACGGCAGTCCTCAATGCCCTCACCAGCAATGTCATCGATTGCACCGGGCAGCTCACGGGTACCCAGGTAAGGGTCCTGCAGAGTAGTCCGGGCGTCAAGGCAGTTCCGTCGCAGACCGGAGCCATCCAGCCCTTCACGATGCGGGTGGACAAGGCACCGTTCAACAACGTGAACGTTCGCCAGGCGTTCCGGTACCTGATCAACCGGCCGGAGTTCATCGAGACGACCCTGGACGGCTACGGCACCCTGGCCTCGGACGTCACCTCGCCCTATGACCCGGACTTCGATCACGGGCTTCACCGTGTGCAGGACCTCGACCTGGCCAAACACCTACTGAAGAAGGCCGGTTACGACAATGATCTGACTGTGACGCTCTACACATCGCTGGCCGTGAGCTCGAGCGCGCTCAGCATGGCGACTCTCTTCAAGCAGCAGGCCGCCGCTGTCGGGGTCACAGTCAACCTCAACCAGGTCAGCGCGTCGGACTTCTTCGGACCGAACTACTACACGAAGGTGCCCTTCTCGCAGATCTACTACGACTACTCGCCGTACCTCTCGCAGGTAGCGCAGACGTTCCTGCCTACCTCCCCGTTCTTGGAGACCCACTTCAACGACCCGCAGTACACCAAGCTCTACTACGAGGCGAACAAAACGCAGAACGCGAGCCTGCAGCGCGAGATCGAGTACGAGATGCAGACGATCGACTTCAATCAGGGTGGCTACATCATTCCCTGCTTCGTCGACTCCCTAGACGCATACAGCACCAACCTGGTTGGCTACCAGAAGGGCGAGGTAGGTGAGCCACTCGGAAACTTCAACTTCGAGGACTACTCCTTCGTGTCCTGAGCAGTGAATAACGACGACGGTCCGCGCGGCACTGGCCTTGGAGAATCGGTTCTCCGGAGCGACCCGCGCGGGCCCCGTCGGTGCTGTCGGGGAGCAGGCGCGCGTCTGGTGCCAGCTTTAGCCTTGGAGGATGTCGAAGCGCTGACCTGAAAGCAGTTGGGAAGCCGCCTACTGATCGGCCACATTCTCCGGTGGAACCCAGTCATTCAAAGACGCAGTGCTCGGCTGAGTACTGCCGTTACGCCTTGGTGCTATCGCCTCCTGTGTTGCGGGGCTAAGCCTGGGCCATGTTTCTTGTTGTCCGGAGTTGAACGAGATGTATTGACGTTAGTGCTGTCAACTTAGACATTTTCCAGCAGTCAGAAGCAGAGTCCGAGGAGAGTAGCAGCGTGAAACGAAATGCCCACAGCAGACGGGTGATCGTTGTGGGAAACCTCACGATCGACGACGTCGTACTCCCAGACGGACGCACCGGCCTCGGAAGCCTTGGTGGTGGGGCCATCTTTGCCGCACTGGGGGCTCGTCTTTGGTCTGTGCCAGTGGGCCTCGTGACCCGACGCGGCGAGGACTTCGCGCCGTCTCACTTGGGGCACCTCGCGGATCTCGGCATCGACACCTCCGGAGTTGTCGATATCCCCGGTCCCACGGTGCGCAACTGGGTCCTCTATGGGGAAGACGGCTCGCGTACCTGGGTGTATCGGACCCCCGTCGGACGCTCGATCGAAGTCGCGGTCCAACCTGGCGATGTCCCGCAATCATGGCTGGCGGAGAGCCCCGCACCCGTCGTGCATATCGCGCCGATGCCTTTGCCTGCAGCCCAGGCGATCGTTTCGCGCGTTCGACAGGACTGCCCGCTCGCAATCATAACGATGGACACGCATGAGGACTGGGTGCGCGACTACCGCGATGAACTTGTTGAGCTTGCCCGTACGGTCGACGTGTTTGTACCGAGTCAGGGCGAGCTAGCTGATCTTGTCGGCTACGACGAGGCCGAGCGGGCTGCACAACAGCTGATCAGTCGCGGCGTTCGCGCCGTCGCCGTAAAGCTGGGTGTCGAGGGCGCCTATGTCTCCACGGCGGATGGAACGGGCGCGCATGTAGACGCCTTCGCGGTGGAAACCTTGGACACCACAGGGGCGGGCGACAGCTTCTGCGGTGGTTTGGCTGCGGGTCTTGCAGCTGGAGAATCGATCACCGCGGCTGTGCAACGAGGTTGTGTCTCAGCGAGCTTCGCCGTCGAGAGTTTCGGCTCGATGTCGCTCGCAACAATCGACTCAGGCGCCGCTGTCGCCCGACTGACGGGAGCAGCACGAACCGACCCGTCCTCACCGGGGCTTCAGTCGGTAAAGAGCGAGCGCTACGACATCGCTGTGATGATGGACGAGATCGCCGGCATTCCTGATGTCGTAGACGACCATCTTCGTGATCCCCTTGGCTCCGTGCAAGCTGTCGTCGACCTGCTTGTCGACCGTGGGATCGAGCACCTTTACCTCACAGGCTGCGGAGACTCAGCCTTTGCTGCATCCGCGAGCACGCTTGCTTTCGCCAAGCACACTGGCGCTGACGTTGAGGCAGTCCATGCCTTGACACTGGCCCGTTATCGGGCACGGTATCTCCCGCCGCGTTCAGCTGTGTTAGGAATTTCGTTCTCGGGCAAAACTGGGCGTCCCGTCGAAGCCCTGGTGCAAGCCGGGCGATTCGGGCACCTCACCATCGGCCTGACCAACGACCCGATAAGCGCCCTTGGGCGCGCGGCACAGCATTTGCTGCCTATCGAGGTTCCGACACTCGGTTTCTCACCTGGGACGAGCACCTACCTTGGCATGCTCACGACACTTACAGATTTAGCATTGCGATGGGGCGCAACTCGAGGCCGGGACACCTCTTCGGCCCGGGCAATCGCCGAAACATTGCCCAAACTCGCGAGGCAGACCCTCGAAGCCAACGCGGAGGTGTCCGTCGCAGCTGTCGAGTTGCTGCGCTCTCGGCCATGGGTTACCTTCCTCGGCGCGGGCCCGAACGAGGCGACCGCCCACTTCGGGGCCGCGAAGCTCCTTGAGGGTCCGCAAATCCTGGGTGTGTCGACCAACGTCGAGGAGTGGGCGCATGAGGAGTACTTCGTTTCCGAGGCCGGTACTCCTGTAATAGTGGTTTCACCGAGCGGGTCCGGGCATAGTCGTGCCGAGGAGATCCTTTCGGAGATGGCCTTCATCGGTGCGCGGGCGATACTGGTGTCTGACCAGCCATCTACCAACGCAGCTCAACTCTTGCCCATTATCGGCACTGTCCCAGAGGAGTTCTCGCCCATACTCTGCGCGTTGCCTTTGAGCCTGCTGGGCTTTCATCTAGCCGAAGCGTTAGGCAAACGTAGCTACAACTTCAAGTCCGAAGAGATCCGGACCGAGCACTACGAAACTATCCATCGGGCAACGATCGGGGAGCCTGCATAAAGGGTGCTCTTCGTGCTGCCGCGCTACGAGCCTATTGTCGTGACAGACTCAGAATTGACTGAAGCGGTGAGTAAGTGAACAGGACAGACCAATCAGTTCTAGATCCGTGTCAGGCTTTGATGGCTTGCCGGCATTGCGTAGCCCTCCTGTTGTGACGAAGGGAAATACTCCTTGAACCTACGGGCGACCACAGAGAGCGATACCACCCGCACAGACACCCTCGCGCGACAGGCCTACCTCGCGCTGCGGGAAGGGATAATTCTGGGTCGATACCGAGAGGGTGAGCGTCTAGCGGAGCAACGACTTGCGCAGGAGCTTGCCGTCTCCCGTGTACCGCTGCGCGAAGCCCTCCCCCAACTGGAGATGGAAGGCTTTGTGCATACTGTTCCGCGGCGGAGCGCGGTCGTGGCTCGTTGGGACACCCGAGCGGTGAACGACCTGTTCGATCTGCGCCTTTACTTCGACGCAGGCGCAGCACGGTACGCAGCCCGGCAGGTCGCAGCTGGAGCATCGCCTGAAGAATTGGACCAGGCTTTGGAACTCTCGCGGGAGGTCGTTCGCGAAGGTGACCCGTACAAGGTCGCTCAGGCGAGCGCCTCCTATCACGAGGCAATCGTCAACGTTGCAGGCAATCAGCTGATGAAGAACATCATGCGGTCCATCGCGGGTCGGATGGTCTGGCTGTTCTATCTCACGTCCCAACTAGCCGCCGACATTGCCCTTGAAGAGCATGCCCAACTGACTAACGCGATTCGATCAGGTAACGAGCGGCTAGCGGAGTCGATCGCCTATGCCCATATAGAGCACGACAGGATCCCCTCATTTCGGGCGCTCGAAGCGCAACAAACGGCTTATCGGCGGGGTGTACAAGAGAGCCCCAAGCAGTAACGCAATCTCCAGCTTGAACAAAGGCGGTTTGTGGCCTCAGGACTGAGTAGCAGTTTCCCCTCCGGTGCTTGTCTGCCTAGGTTGGGGCGCGGAGCGGGCCGTCGGTGCTTGAGCCGGCAATCGGATTACCAGGGATGGCTTCTCGTGAGCGAGTCTGCCGGGCTGAGCTAAGTCGCTCGTCGGAATCTTGTAAGCGGTGATAGTGGTCACGCTGGCAAGCTCTGCCCGGTCGGAGAGGTGCACGTCAACCTCGTGGGAGCACGCGTTCGCCTATTTGAGCGACTGATCTGGACAGCCGCCGACAACTGCGGCAGGCAAGACGCAAGACTGGGTACAGAGATTGGGTAGCCCACGACAAGAAGGTGGGGATATCACTGTTCCAGAGGATTCAGAGACGAACGGAGCTCAGCCAGGCGGCCCTGGGCTACGCGGCGGCAGGCGCTGGTTCCTGTCCAGGGCTGGCCGAGTTGGCATGGCTGGCGCTGGGATGTACATGGGGCGACAGATCGCAGGTCCGGCACCGACGAACCCCACTCGGAAGCCGTCCCTACTAGCTAGCGACAGGCTAGGTAGCGACGGATCAGTGGCCGACCGTGCCACGAGGCTCCAGGAATCTCCGGCCGAAACAGTCTGGGGATGGCTGCCGCCGCCCATGTCGTCTCCCGGTTCGCTGCTGCTGGTCGATGCGAGCCCCGTGAGTACCGAGACGCGAGTGGCGCTGGCCATACTGCAAGGGCTTGTCAACACCAGGTTGACGGCGGGAGGCCAGGCCGTTTACCTGCAGATACCCATCATGCCCAACTGTTTTTCCGAGCAGGTCTTCAACCTGTGGCCCGAGGTCTACGCAGGGCGGCGAGCCATCGTCAGCATGAGTGGCACTCCAAAGGACCTAGTTAGGGTCGCGATCGAACGAGGAGTGGGACAGTACGTTATTTGGGATCCTTCCGTTCCTGCCACGATCAACGTAGCCACAACGCTCGCCTGGCTTCGTGGAACCGCCGCTTTCGGTCCAGACGACGCCGGCGGCCCACTGACCCAAGGCTTGAGCCTCTCTCTCGACCTGCGCGCTTTCGATTTCGCCTCTGCCACGGCCGCCTACCGATGGGCGCTCAGCCAAACGGTAGCCCCGGCCACCCCGACCCCCTCGAGTCTCGCACTCGTCTCTGTGGGCGACCTTCCGGGCGACCCGTCGGAAGGAGTCGTGAACTGGACGGTACGTGACTACGCCGTCGGAGCCAGAGCATTCACCTGGTCCGCTGACCTGCGGAACATGACCTTTGGCGGTCAGCCCGGGGACGGACTCGAAGACACGATCCTCGAAATGGCTGGAACCCACCGCTTCACCATGTTCGGTTGGAGCAACGACGAGAGTGCTCAGACGGTTCTGTCGTCGAGGAATGGGATCAACTTCGTAGGAGCCGACACGCCGGGGCTTCCGGCGGCGAACCTGACGGTCCACAACGCAGTCCGGACGAGCGCGGTGCAGTATCCCCGGCTTCGGCCGCCCCGGCTAAACAAGGATGTCGTCTACGCCACGGTGGTCTTCACGGACGGGGACAACATAGGGGTTTTGCTCAGTTTCCACGAGGAACGATGGCTGGCGTCAGAACGTGGGCAGGTACCTGTGGGTTGGTCGATGCAGGGGATGGCTCCGTCGTGGACCCCCGGTGTCGCCGAGCACTACTTCGAAACCTCCACCTTCAACGATGAGCTGGTCGGTTGGCTTCCCTTCGGTTACCCCGACCTCCGGTCTTTCGTCGGGGGGCCGCTTTGGGATGACTACGTTGTCGCAGCCCAGACGGCCCTTTCTAGCGCCGGAATGGCGGTGAGCCAGGACCTCCCCCACAGAAACTCCGTCCCTTCCGAGGTGGGATCAGGTCTTTGGAGCTTGCTACACGGCCCGAATGCCCCGCAGGGGCACTTCATGGGCTACCAGCAGCCACCAGGGTTGTACCCGATAGGAGAACCGCTCTGGATCGACGGGCGACCGGTCTTCCCGATTGGTGGTTACGCTCCTAATGGCTCGACACCGAGCGCCCAGGCAGTCTCGGGTATCGGAAACACGGCCTCAGTTAATAACGAACGTCCCTTGTTCGTGGTGGTGGGACTAGGCAACTGCACCTCCTACGCGGACGCGATCGCGGCGGTACAGGCCCGATTCGATGTCCCGGTCCGCTTCGTCCTGCCGAGCCAGCTGATCAGGCTCCAGCGGCAGGCGTGGAGAGGTGGCCTCGCAGGGACCAGTCTTCTAGGGCTTGCGACATCGGCCAACATCGATCCCTACTTCCTCACCGACGGTGACGGCCACTCCCTGCCCGCGGTTCTCGACAGCAACGGTCTTGTCACCCAGGCCCGTTACGTCTTCGCCGGCGGGTCGTGGACCTACAAGTTCAACGTGGAGCGCTGCCGATCACTGTCGCTCTCATTTTCGGCGATTGGGAGCGGAACCGTGGTGGCGAGCGGGGACGGTCGCCACTGGCCTAAGGTCGCCGAGGTCTCGGCATCAACCGACGAGATGACTGAGGTGGTCGCCGATGTCGCCGATGTCCTTCCGAGCTCCCACGTCTGGGTCAAGTTCATCGCCTCGATAGCTTCTCGCTTTGCCGTGACCTCGTTGCGGCTCACCTACAACGCTCCTCAGCGACGCACGAAATCTCGGACAGTCGCATTACCGCCAAGCAGTCGGCTCGAAGTTCCCCAGGGTCCCAACCTGCTCGACGGGGTCGCTCCAGAGGTGCCGGCGCACGTCACGGTAGCCGGTGCTGGGAGCCACGGGAGGTACCGGCTCAACTTTGAAGCTCCGCAGTCGTCAGTCGCCCTGACAGGTTTCGGAGGCAGCACATGGGTGGCCTGGCCGCTTCCAGCCCCGCGCCCAGGTGGGATCTACCTGTTCCGGCTCGAGGGCCTTACTGGGAATGGCATTGTCTATCTTGACGTGTGGAACGGCTTCACCGACCTGGCCACTCGTGAGGTGTCGTTGAGTGCAACTCCGCAAAACGTCTCACTCCTCGTAGAGCTTCCCTTCGAGCTGCCTGTCGGGCCACTCGGGCCGCAGCTCCAGGTTCGAACATTCGACTTCCCGCTTGAGGTGACCGTCCTACCGGAGGTGTATCGGGTCGGCCCTTCGTCTTAGAGATGAGGGGGCAAGCGGGCCTCCCCGGATGCCGGCTGGCTCAGGTATCGTCTCAGCTCCATCTGCCGATGAGGCCTTCTGGCTACCGGTATGGAGACCACGTCCTTGGCGGACCATTGGAGTGACGACGGATCGGATTGTCTCCAGCTATGACGCACGTGACCTTCCGGATCGAACGGCTTGTAGCGGGAAGACTCCTTATTGGCGATTCTCGTGGATGCTTGTGGCGATGGATATCTCCCAGTGCGAGAGAAATGCGGGAAAGTTGGCTGCGAATCGGTTAAGCCTGGCGTTCGACTCGATCCCTAAGGAGGTGAGGTCGTAGCTGACTGTCGCCTTTGTTCCCGATCCAGACGGTTCGCAACTAACTGTGACAAGCCCGCAGCACTCCTCTGGGGTGACCACTGAGTACTCGATCAAGCCGACGGACGCACAGCGAACCACAATCCATATCGATTCGCGTTCACCGTGCAGCGTCCGGAACACCGTTCCCGGCTCTGTCTCATCGGTGACAGGACCGAGAAATCTGGGGTCCCAGCCATGTGCCCAGGTCCGCTCGCCACTCGGAGTGAACAACACGAAGGCCTCCTCAGTTGGGAGGGCGATCTCAAGTGAGCCTGTAAGCCGAACACGTCTACACGGGGTGGTGGTGCTCATCAAGTTGCCTCGGGTTCAGGTCCCTCGCGCGGGTGGTGACTGTCCAAGGCAGTCAGGTCCAAGCCGTAGACCTCTTTCAGTCTCTCGATGACGACAGTCGTGGTCTCATCGAAGGGCAGCCGCTGTTCGAATGCGTGCAAAACGATGCCTTCGAGCAGATCTCCGAGCGAGACGTCTAGATACTCGGCCAGAGCCTTCAGCACCTTCAATAACCGACGCTCCATCCGGACGCCAGACTGTACGCGTTCTACCGTTACCACGGTAATAAGGTACCATAGCATGTCCCGGGGCACCCGACGAGGTAGGTCTCAAATGAGCGGTCTACGTCCAAATCGCCACCGCTCGGCCCGTGCAGGTTGCGCGGCGGTGCTGACAGCGAGCCTGCTGGCACTGTTGGCGGCGCCCGTGCAGGCAAGTTCGACCAGTTCGCTTCCTAGGTTTCAACTGTCTCGGGTTGCTCGCGCTCTTGAGCTGAACAAGGGGGTGTGTGTGTGGGCGTTCCGGGGCGTAAGCAGTGCGCTGAAGGAGTCGGGAGCAAGCTGGTACCTGACCTGGTCGACGACGCACCAGGGAATTGCCAGCCCGCGAGGAACCCAGTTTGTGCCCATGGTGCGTAGCGCCGCCAACGTGACGTCGGCAGCTTTGGCGCAGGCAGAGCGCTCTGGTCCGGTATTGCTCACGTTCAACGAGCCAGATCTCACTAGCCAAGCGGACATGACTGTCGCTCAGGCGCTGTCGCTTTGGCCGGAGCTCATGGCGACGAATATGCAGCTCGGAAGTCCTGCCGTGGCGAGTGGAGGGGCCACACCCGGAGGGTGGCTCGACCGCTTCATGAAGGGAGCCGAGCAGAGTCACTTCCGGGTCAACTTCATCGCTGTCCACTGGTACGGTGCCGACTTTGAGACGAGCGCCGCCGTCGCCCAGCTGAGGTCCTATCTGGAGAGCGTGCACGACCGCTATGGCCTGCCGATCTGGCTTACCGAGTACGCCCTCATCGACTTCGCTCCAGCCGGCCCGATCTATCCGACAGATGCCGAACAGGCAGCATTCGTAACCGCGTCGGTCCGAATGCTCGACAGGCTGTCCTTCCTGAGGCGCTACGCCTGGTTTGCGCTCCCTGCGCCTAGCTCGGGCCCGAGCACAGGGCTCTTTGCTCCGGGTCCACGGGCAACAGCCGTCGGGTTGGCCTTCGTCCGAGCCTGACGAGGCGATTGGCCTGGCGGTCCAAGCGCGACGGTGCAGAGCCATTTGGCCGGTGGCGCAGTCGCCAAGGGCGCGGTCGCTCACCTGGGTCGCGGGCTTTGTGATTCGGGGACTAGAGCGTGCCAGCACGGGTGGGAGCAGATCGCCAGGACCTCGACGCTCAGCCAGCTACGGTTTGTCAGGTGAGATTTCGGGGGTGGCCGATGAGACAGCGGCAACGTCGTTTTGTGCCAGCAGTGCTGGGCCTGATGCTCTTGAGCGTCCCCGGAGTCCTTCTTGGCCTTGCGCCGTCGCAGGCTGGGGCGGTGGGAACCCTTCCCGAGGGCCCCCGTCAGGTGACCTTCGTCAATCACACGGACGAGACGATTTGGGTCGCTGCCTCACCTGGGAACGCTCCGGCCCGTCTGACCGTCACGGGTTGGCGGCTCCCGGCAGCCCAGCAGGTCACCGTCACGATTCCCAACCACTGGAACGGGCGCTTCTGGGGCCGTACCGGCTGTCGGTTCAACTCCTCTGGAAAGGGCGACTGCGAGACAGGGGACTGCGGTGGCTTATTCCAGTGCAAGGGCTTTGGCGCAATCCCGGCGACGCTGGCCGAGTACGACCTGGATGCATGGGATCATCTCGACTTCTACGACGTCAGCATGGTCGACGGCTCGAACCTGCCGATGTATATCAATCAGTTCGGAGGAAGAAGCAAGGACCCGATCAGCGAGGACGGATGCTCGGCCAGGGGATGCACCAAGGCGGTGGTCTGTCCCGCCGTGCTGCAGGTCAAGGTAGCGGGAGCGGTCGTCGGTTGTATCTCGGCATGTGCCCGCTTTGGTACCGACCAGTACTGCTGCCGAGGTAAGTGGTCGAGCCGGTCGGCCTGTGACCCTGAACGTTGGCCCGTCGACTACGCCGCAGTGTTCAAAAGGGCCGAGCCATATGCCTACTCCTATGTGGACGACGACGCGACGAGCGTGTTCACTTGCTACGGGGGCTGTGACTACCGGATCACCTTTGGATTGACACCGACCGGGGCGCGAAAGCCGACTTCCTAGAGGCAGCTCGCAGGTCGTTTGTCGGCCTTGCCGACTCAAGAGGCAGAGCCGAGTTCGCGCCACCAAGACCCGCAGGCCGGAAGCGCTCGGCGACTCCGACTCATCGACTGGCGTCGAGTTATCGCGCCTGTTGCCATTTCAGCCGCCGATGCTCTCAGGCACAGCCGGCGCAGGTGGAATAATTTGCCTGGCAACCTACAGAGGCGGCTCACCAGCCGTTGTTGCTATCTGGGGAGGCTCTGTAGTTGCTGTGTCGTTCCAGAGCTCACGTACGACGACCTGCGTGGCGCCTGCGATGGGGATGGCGAGAAGAGCGGCCACAAAGCCGCCAAAGAAACCGCCGATCCAGCTGCCGAGGGACGCCCCGACGAGAATAGAGACCAGTACCAGGAGTGGGTTGACTTTGACTGTCCGGCTCATTACGACCGGGTTGAGGACATGGTTCTCGATCTGGGTGTAGACGAGGAAGACGATCAAGGTGACCAGTCCCGCTGTGAGCGAATGACCGAGGGCGAAGAGAACGGTGGGGATGCCGGCAAGTGCTCCCCCGATGACTGGGAGGAAGTCGACCAGGGCCACCCAGAGCGCCCAAAGCAGGGGGAAGGGCACACCGAGCACCATGAGAGTCGCGAAGACGACGATCCCGGCCGTGAGCGACGTCATCAGATCCCCGAGGACAAAGCCGGTGACCGAACGGCTCACCTCGCCGGCAACCCTTGTATAGGTAGCCGCCCTCCTCGGGGCGACAAGGCTCAGGAAACCCGTCCGAAGCTTGGGTCCCTCGAGAAGGAACAACAAGACGAGCACGAACACGGTGAACATCGTGATGACCAGCGTCACAGCGCCTTTGCCCAAGCTGAGGGCAGGTTTTGCGAGGTTTTTCGCGAAGGACGTCAGCTTGGGCGCGTTTCTCTGCACCCAGGTATCGACGTGGTAGTGGCGGGCAACGTGACCGATCCAGCCCTTGCCCTGTTCTGCCTTTTTCACATACAGGGGAAGGCGGTCGGCCAGATGTGTCAGGCCGTTGACCAACGGATAGCCGAAGGCCGCAGCCAGCGCGACAAAGATGATCAGTGCCAACAAGGTGACGACAGCAACGGCCCAGCCCCGTCGCGCGATGTGCCAGCGCTCGAGCGCCAAGACGACCGGGTTCAAGATGATGGCGATAAAGCCAGCGACGACCATGATGAGCAGCACGTCTCGAATCCGGTAGATCACTTTGCCAGCTAGGTAGGCGAGGATCACGACTGCGACTGTGGCCAGGATGGACCGCAGCGGGACGCCGCGCTTCTCGGCAGCCTTGAACAGGCGCGCCCATCGCGATTCTGGCGTCAGTGGCTCTTCGGGCATGACTAAAGCATGGACCTGTCGTGGGGTGCAGACCAGGCGCAGCACTTACCTCGGCGCCGGGCTTGCGTCGAGTCGGGGCGTGCGAGTCAGGTCTGTTCGCTGATGGCCGACACCTCCTGGGCGGTTAGCTCAATCGATGCCGCGGCGATATTGGACTCGAGGTGCTCGACAGTCCCTGTTCCCGGTATGGGAAGTATCCGCGGGGAGCGGGCAAGCATCCAGGCAAGCGCAATCTGGCGAAGGCTCGCTCCGTGACGGCTGGCTGCCTCGCCGACCGCAGGATTCTGGTCAGCGTCGAATATCGGAGCCCAAGGCAAAAAGACCATCTGTTCTTGCTCACAGAGGTCCACTAGTGGCTCAGAGGAACGATCTCCGATGTTGAACCTGTTCTGGATCGACACAACGGGGGTCAACTTCTCGGCTTTGCGCAGGTCGCTCTCGTTGAAGTTGGAGACCCCGATGTGGCGGATCTTGCCCTCTTGCTTGAGCTCCACCAGAGCTCCAATCGACTCGCCGATGGGGACCTTGGGATCGGGGCGGTGGAACTGGTAGAGGGGGATCTGGTCGAGCTTCAGGCGGCGCAGGCTCGCCTCGCAGGTCTCGCGTAGGTGAGCGGGATGCCCGTCAGGCTCCCACCGCCCTGGGCCGGGGCGGACGAGCCCGCCCTTTGTGGCGATGACGAGATCGGCTGGGTACGGATGCAAAGCCTCGGCGATCAGTTCTTCGCTGACCTCCGGGCCGTAGGAGTCAGCCGTGTCGATGAAGTTGACGTCTAGCTCGATCGCCCTACGCAAGACCCGTTTTGCCTCATCACGATCGGGCGGTTGGCCCCAGATGCCAGAGCCTGTGATGCGCATGGCCCCGAACCCCAGGCGGTTGACGGTTAGGTCCCCCCCTAGGTCGATCGTGCCTGCCGCGCTAGCGGTGATCTGTGGGCTTGGCGACATCTGGACTCCTTTCTTCTTTCCTCTCCCAATCTAATTCCACATGGACGGGCCGTGCCGCCAAAGGTCACGACGAAGCCATGGCCAGTTGCGGGACCGGTTGCCGATGTCGGCACCCCGTCTTCTCGACAGCTTGAAGGAGTATGTACGCCAACTCGGTCCAGGTCGGTCGCCATGGCCACAGGTAGCACCATCTCCCGAATGGCACCCCAGCTCCCGTTCTCGGCGACAGACGAGAGCCTCGCCTGGAGGCCATGCCACCGGCAATCCGTAGATCCGATGACCTCCAGGCTGCGGGGTCGCAGCTCAGCCAGGAATGCCGGGTCAGCGCGGACATCGATGATAAGGGCGTGCACGGCATCAAAGCCGACGATGGGAGTGCAACCGAGCTTCGGAGCTTGGTGGCATCAATCACGACGATGAATTGGCCCGCCATCGCGGTGCCAATCTCTGCGATCAACGCGTGGGGCATCGTCAACCCAGCTTCCTCGCAGCCGATGAAGGCGATGTCGGCGTCCATCTCGCGCAGATCAGCCAATCATTGGCCCGACGGGGGCCTGCCGGTCGGGGAGGAACAGCGCACCGAGGCAGATCACGTGAGGCTGCGGCCAGCTCCCACTTCGTCGATCCGGGGAGCGAGTAAGACACGATGGTTATCCGTGGGGCACCCGGAGAGCACCGGGCATCTGAATGGCCACCTCGGCGACGACCGACCCAGAGTCGAACAATAAGCGTGGACCTCGCAGCTTAGAAGTACAGCCTCGACGAAGGCGACCGTCCCTGATGAGCCTTCTGCTCTGCTAGTGTAGTGTCTCGCAAATAGATGGTGATTGTAGTAAGGTGTCGACATGCGCGCGCCGAGCCCACCACTTGCGATGACCGACGGCCAGCGGGAGATCCTCGAGAATCTCTCCAAGTCCCGCACGGCGCCACAGCGTGAGGTCACAAGGGCCAAGGCGTTGCTGTACGCCGGCGAGGGCTTGGCGAACACGGCGATCGCGGCGCGTCTCGAGGTTTCGCCGGCCAGTGTTGTGGCCTGGCGATCCCGATTCGGCGAGGAGGGCGTGGCCAAGCTCGGCCGGGTGCGGCCGGGCCGGGGGCGTAAGGCGTCGATTCCGGCGGAGAAGGTGGACAAGATCGTGCGCGCCACACTCCATGACAAGCCGGCCGGTGAGACGCACTGGAGCTGCCGTTCGATGGCCAAAGCCCAAGGCGTGAGCCCGGCCACGGTGCAGCGGGTCTGGTCTGCGCGGGGTCTGCAACCGCACCGGGTGGAGACGTTCAAGCTCTCCAACGACAAGCGTTTCGAGGAGAAGCTCGTCGACGTGGTCGGGCTCTATCTGAACCCGCCGGACAAGGCCGTGGTGTTGTGCATGGACGAGAAGAGCCAGATCCAGGCTCTCGATCGGACCCAGGCGACCTTGCCGATGAAAAAGGGCCGGGCGGGCACGATGACCCACGATTACAAACGCAACGGCACGACCACGCTCTTTGCTGCGCTGAACGTCTTGACCGGAGTGGTGATCGGCCAGTGCTTGCCCAAGCACCGCAACAGCGAGTTCTTGAAGTTCCTCCGCACGATCGACAGCCAGGTTCCAAAAAGCTTGCAGATCCATATGATCTGCGACAATTACGGAACGCACAGCCACGACAACGTTCTCGCCTGGTTGGAGAAGCACCCTCGCTTTCATCTGCACTTCATCCCCACTTCGAGCTCATGGCTGAACATGGTGGAGCGCTGGTTCCGTGATCTCACCGGCAAGGCGCTTCGCCGGGGGGTGTTCAAGTCGGTGCCTGATCTGATCGCCGCCATCGAGGCGTATCTCGCCGCCCACAACGACGACCCCAAGCCATTCGTTTGGACCGCCACGGCCGAGGACATCCTCGAGAAAGTCCGCCGGGGCCGGGTCGCTCTCTCCAGACAATCACCAGTTAAAACTGAGACACTACACTAGGTCTGTCTCGCCACAGACCGCTACGACTTTGGGCGTGGCCGTGGGGGAGGGCGCGACGATCCTGGCGGGGCGGGCCGGCGTCATCTGATAGGCCGCAGCGCGGCGCGAGGGGGACTCACACTCGTGAACGCCGAGTCGTCAAGTCCCTCGGGGCCCTTCGCGCGGACTATGGCCAGGGAGCAGTTACGTAAGTACGTAGCCTTGTGCGCCGTGGCAAACCAATGTGCGCCGGGTCCATAGCCGGCACTTTCAGGTTTGACGGATTGCCCTCAGCCTTAAGGGCAAAACGATCGCGCTTCTCACCTGGACATATGCGGCTTTGGCGCCACCCATTACCGGTGCCAGCGACCCCGCCGCGCGGGGTGAGTGTGGGGTGGCACTCGGGATGAGGGACGAGGTGACATCAAGGGTGACCTAAGGGCTAAAGCGCCACCTGGCCAAGGCCGATGGAAGACGTGGCCTGAAGGAACAGATGATGCAACGAAAACTGAAGCAGCTTCGTCGGCGAAACCTTCGCCGCGCAGCGAAGACTCTCGGTGTTCCACTTCTCGTTGCCAGCGCTCTTCTCGTCACCGCTTCGCCAGCATTTGCTTTCGTGACCCCTCTCAGCAGCGCCGCATTCACGACAGACTCCGAGCCCTCCAACTGGACGGTGCCGTCGGTCGGGTCTAATGGGGCCTGCCTCACGGCTGGTCCGACGACGTCTTCGACCTCGATCCCGGACTGCAACCCGACGATCGACCAGGCCGGCAACGGTGCCCTTCGGCTCACGAGCAATGGGGGCGACCTGGTCGGTTCTGTTTTCTACTCCGTGAGCCTGCCGACCTCTGAGGGCCTCGACATCTCCTTCGACACCTATCAGTACAACGGAACCGGGGCAGACGGGATCACCTTCGGACTGGCGGCCGCCAACCCCGCCGACCCGACGCCACCGTCCTCCAACGGGGCACTCGGGGGCGCCCTTGGCTACTCGACCAACCAGAGCGCCAGTGGAGTCCCCTACGGATACCTCGGTCTCGGTCTCGATGTCTACGGCAATTATGAGAACTCTCAGTACGGTGGCTCCTCTTGCCGCGCTGCCTTCGGGTCTCAGCGCGGGCACGGCCTATCCCGAGTCGGTCACAGTCCGTGGCCCCGGTGACGGCACGACGGGTTACTGCATACTCGGCACGACCGCGTCCACATACCGGCACGGCAACGGCGGCAGTAGCGACAACGAGACCATCTCCAATCTCGGTCCGACCCAGGGCTCGGGTGGCTACTACCTCGACAAGCAGACGGCGACGAGTCGCTCCGGCCTCGCTGTCCCCGCCGAGGTCGTCATCAATCCGTCCTCGACCCCCGCCACGGCCGTCACATCTGGCCTCCCTGTGCCCGCCGACTCCTGGTTCATCGCTTTCGAGCCGCTCGGAGCAACGAGCTGGCAGAGCATCTCCGGGACGCTTCCGACCACGAGCAACAACAATGTGCTCGCGAGCGACTTCCCCTCGTCTTGGATCGACCCCACGACCGGTATCCCTTACCAGCTCACATTCGGATGGACGGCATCGACGGGAGGGTCCAACGAGATCCACGAGGTGACCGGGCTCGCGGCCCAAAGCCTGAACGGTCCCATCCCGGTGCTCGCCCTCAACAACGTCGACAACGAGAGCAGCGAGCTGCTTGCCGGGAACCAGGCCGTCTACACCCTCTCGCCGTCGGTCTCTTCTGACGGAGGTAACGGCGGCAGCGAGTCGGACACGATGACCCTCACAGACACCTTCCCGAGCGGCATCACCCCGGGGACGGCGTCCGCGCCGAGCGACTGGGCTTGCGTAACTGCAGGCCAGGTGGTCACCTGCAACTACACGCCCTCTGGGGCGATCGCGGCGGGGACCTCGCTCCCGAGCGTGACCATCCCGGCCTCGGTGGCCTCCGGGGCATCCGGGTCGCTCTCGGCGGTAGCCAGATTCTCCTCTGACGACGGGGACCCGGCGACGGCGACCGACACTGCTACGGTCTCGCAACTGACCGCCTCGGCGAGCCCCGCCTCGAGCTCATATGGCAACAGCGTGATCCTTTCGGCAGCCGGCATGCCGGCGGCCGCGACCGGGACGGTGAGCTTCAAGTCCGGGGCAACGACGCTCTGCTCGGTGATCCTCCCCGTTGTCAGCTGCTCCACCTCGTCCACCCTCGGTGCGGGCAGCTACCCAGTCACAGCCGACTACTCCGGGGACGCCAACTACGTCGCTTCCTCTGCGACAACCAGCTTCACGCTCACCAAGTCCTCCGCCTATACCATGACCGCCTCGGCGAGCCCATCCACGACCGCCTACGGCAATGGCGTGACCCTGTCGGTCTCGGGCATTCCGGCGCCGGCGACCGGGACGGTGAGCTTCAAGTCCGGGGCGACGACGCTCTGCTCGGCGACCATCCCCGTTGTCAGCTGCGCCACCTCGTCCGCGCTCGGTGCGGGCAGCTACCCCGTCACGGCCACCTACTCGGGCGACGCCAACTACAACGGCTCCTCGGTCGGGACAAGCTTCACGATCACGAAGCTGCCCACGTCCTTAAACGCGTCGGCAGCGCCGAGCTCGACCTCGTACGGCGACACCGTGTCACTGTCGGCCTCTGGCCTACCCGGTGGTGCCACGGGCACCGTAACTTTCACCTCGGGCACGACGACATTGTGCAGCGCGACCATTCCGACACTTAGCTGCACGATTCCCCCGACAACTAACGCCGGAAGCTACAACGTCATGGCTACTTACTCCGGTGACGCCAACTACAACGGTTCCTCGGCCTCTACGAGCTTCACCCTTACGAAATCCGCCTCCTATTCGATGACCGCCTCGGCGGCGCCGAGCTCGACTCCGTACGCGAATCCAGTTTTATTGTCGGTCTCGGGCATACCTGGCGATGCCACAGGGACGGTCACGTTCAAGACGGGGGCCGCGACCCTTTGCACGGCGACATTGCCCTCCAAGAGCTGTCCCACCTCGCTGACGCTCGGCGCGGCAAGCTACAGCGTCACCGCCGTCTACTCAGGCGATGCTAACTACGTCGGATCTTCGGCCCCGACGAGCTTCACGATCACAAAGGCCGCCACCGCTGTCAACGCCGCGGCTACCCCGAGCTCGACCTCCTACGGCGACACGATCTCGCTGTCGGCCTCTGGGCTTCCCGCTGACGCCACGGGCACGATCACCTTCACCTCCGGGGCGACGACGCTGTGCACCGCTAGCCTTCCGGCTCTCAGCTGTGAACCACCGGCGACGACAAGCGCCGGCAGCTACAACGTCACTGCCACCTATTCCGGTGACGCGAACTACACGGCTTCCTCGGCCCAAACGAGCTTCACTCTCACCCAGTCCGCCGCCTACTCGATGACCGCGTCGGCGAGCCCGGCCATCACGCCGTACGGCAATCGGGTGACCCTGTCGGTGTCAGGTATCCCAGGAGACGCCACGGGAGTGGTGAGCTTCAAGGCAGGAACGGCGACTTTGTGCACAGCGACCCTGCCGATGATCAGCTGCCTAAGCTCGGCCACGCTCGGGGTGGGCAGCTACATCGTCACGGCCAGCTACCCTGGAGACGGCAACTACGAGGGATCCTCGGCAGGGACGAGCTTTACGATCGTCGAGGCCGCCACGATATTGACGGCCTCGGCGAGCCCGAGCTCGAGCCCTTATGGGAGCCCTGTCTCCCTCTCAGTCTCCGATCTGCCCGGCGACGCCACTGGCACGGTGAGCTTCACCTCGGGGGCAGTGACTCTGTGCACGACGACGCTTCCCAGCCTTAGCTGCTCAGTGCCGGCGACGACCGCCGCTAGCATCTACAGCGTCACCGCCACCTACTCCGGTGACGCCAACTACAACGGTTCCTCCGCGCAAACGGGCTTCACGGTCACCAAGGTCACCGGCTACTCGATGACGGCTTCTGCCACACCGAGCTCGACACCGCACGGGACCTCGGTCGCATTGCTCGCCTCGGGGATTCCCGGTGACGCCACCGGCACTGTCACCTTTAGCTCCGGGGCGACGACGCTTTGCTCGGCGAGCCTGGTCCAGGGCGCGGCCAGCTGCGCGGTACCGTCTGGACTCGCCGCCGCCAGTTACCCCGTGACAGCGACCTATCCCGGTGACGCCAACCACGACGGGTCATCGGCCCAGACAAGCTTCACGGTCACTATGGCCGACGCGACCATGACCGCCTCGGCCAGCCCGAGCTCGACCTCTTACGGCGAGACGGTGTCCGTGTCGGTGGCTGGGCTACCGAGCGATGCCACGGGGACAGTCGTTTTCACCTCCGGGGCGACGGCGCTGTGCACGGCGAGCCTGCCCACTCTCAGCTGCGAGCCCGCGGCGACGCTCACCGGCGGCATTTATCCGGTCACCGCCACCTACTCGGGTGATTCCAACTACAACGGGACCTCGGCCCAGACGAGCTTCACGGTGACTCCCTCAGGGGACTACTCGATGACCGCCTCGGCAAGCCCGACCACGACCGCATACGGCAACAGTGTGATGCTTTCTGTCTCGGGACTTCCTCTGGACGCGACGGGAACGGTCAGTTTCCTCTCCGGGTCCGCGACACTGTGCGCTTCCAGCCTTCCGGTGCTCAGTTGTGCCACCTCTGCGACACTTGGTGCGGAGACCTACGACGTGACCGCCAAGTACTCCGGTGACAACGACTACACGGGCTCTTCGGCCGGGACCGCCTTTACGATCCTCAAGTCCGTCGCCTACTCGATGACCGCCTCCGCGGCCCCGGACTCGACGCCTTATGGCCAGCGTGTCCTCCTCTTTGTGTCCGGCCTTCCGGCCGACGCGAACAGGAAACATCGCGTTCAGCTCCGGTACGGGCGAACTGTGCACGGCGATTCTGCCCGAGATCGGCTGTGAGACCTCCACGAGCCTCGCCGCGGGCAAGTACTCGGTGACGGCCACCTACTCCGGGGACGCCAATTACGCCGGATCCTCGGCGGGAACCAGCTTCAAGATCACCAAGTCCTCCGCCTATTTGATGACCGCCTCGGCAAGCCCCACTTCGACGTCGGCCGGCAATACCGTGCAACTGTCGGTCGCCGGGCTGCCGAGTGATGCCGGAGGCGGTGTCACCTTCAGCGTGGGCAACTCCCAGCTTTGTACTGCGAGCCTTCCCCAACTGAGCTGCAACACGGCCTCCAGCCTTGCGGCCGGCAGCTATGCCGTGACGGCCACGTACTCCGGTGACGCCAACTACAACGGGTCCTCGGCCAAGACGAGCTTCGCGATCACTACCACCCACACCTACCAGATGACAGCCACCGCGAGCCCGAGCTCCACCACGGTGGGCAACTCGGTGTCGCTGTCTGTCGGCGGCATCCCGAACGATGCCACGGGCAGTGTCAGCTTCAGCGCCGGGGGAACGACGCTGTGCGCGGCAGCTCTCCCCGAGCTCAGCTGCGAGACGGCATCGAGCCTTGCAACCGGCACCTATGACGTGACGGCCACCTACTCCGGAGATACGAACTACCCCGGGGCCACGGCAACTACCAGCTTTACGATCACCAAGGTGTCGGGGTACACGATGACGGCATCGACCAATGACCCGACTATGTACGGGCATCCTGTCATCCTCACCGTGTCCGGCATCCCTGCTGGCGCCACGGGCACAGTGACATTCACAGCAGGCAACACGACGCTTTGCACGGCGGAGCTCCCAGAGATGTCTTGTGGCACGTCCTCGAGCCTGGCTGTCGGTGGCTACAGTGTCACGGCCACCTACTCGGGTGACCCCGACTACGCCGGGGCCTCGGCTATGACCAGCTTCACGATCACAAAGTCATCCACAGCCAAGATGACCGCTTGGGCGACTCCGGTCGTGGCCCCCTACGGGGAGAGCGTCATGCTCTCGGCGAGCGGGCTCGCCGCTTCGGCCACTGGCTCGGTCGTGTTCAGGTGGCACGCCAGCGTTCTCTGCTCGTCGAAGGTTTCGGGAGGACACGCCTCGTGCGCGGTCGAGAACAAGCTCGATGTCGGGCGCTACGAGGTCGTTGCTGTATACGGGGGCGATGGGCTCCAGGGCCCCGCCCGTGCCTCGACTGGCTTTAGCGTGATCCAGCTCACCTCCGCGATGCGTGCCGAGGCGGCGCCACCGACGGCCAAGCCCGACCAGACCGTCGTCTTGTCGGTGATCGGCCTTCCCAGCCAGGCGACGGGGACGGTCACGTTCCGCTCGGCCGGGAGGTTGCTCTGCACGGCGATCTTGCCGAAGGAATCCTGCCTCGCACCTCGAAACCTTGCCGGCGAGCACTATGCGGTGACAGCTTCTTACTCGGGCAGCACCGACTATTCGCCGGCCACGGCCCGCACCGCCTTTGTCGTGCGCGAGCCTGTCGCCGTGGCGGTGGTGACGGTCTACACCCCGGGAGGGCGTACCGTGTCGACCCGCTTGCCGATCCCGACCGGCACCGGCCCTTTCAGCCTCGAGATCACAGGTCAGGCCCCCGTGGCCGACGGCACCTGCTCGTTGGCGCCGTCGGGCCGCCTTCGCTTTGTGGCCGCCCCCAGGTTCGTCGGGACCGCGAGCTGCACCTACGTCGTGCGCACCTCGAAGGGCAAGGTTTTGGCGCCCGTTACGGTGAGGATCGTCGTCACGAGGGCCGGCAGCCCGATCCCGTCCGCCCACACCGGTGAGCCGTGGGCCGCTATGGCGTACTGGAGGCTCGTCGGTACCCTCGCTCTCAGCGGGCTCGGCCTCATCCTCCTCGGCGTCCGGCGCCGTAGACACCTCCGGCACTTGTGAGGCAGCGGAGGACCGGAGCCACGGCCCTTGTGACCGCCGGGGTCCTCCTCCTCGGTGCCGCCTGTGCCGCTGTCGCTTATCCCTGGTGGTGGACCCATCGCCAGACTTCGGTAGCCCGCTCGCTCGTAGCCTCAGCCCCTGACGCCGTAGAGCGGCCAGCGTCCCCCGGTCCGAGCCGGCCCGGGTGCTCTTTGCCGCCTCGAACCAACCCTGTCTCAGGTGTCCTCGTCATCCCCGCGCTCGGGCTTGTGGCCCCTGTGGTACAGGGCCTGTCCGATGCAGTGCTCAACGTGGCCGTCGGACACGACCCAGGCTCACCCATGCCAGGCGCGCCTGGTGAGGCGATCCTCGAGGCTCACGACGTGAGTTACTTCTCAGCTCTCGACCGCCTCCGCCGAGGCGATGCAGTGATATGGGCAGTCGGCTGTCGCCGATGGGTCTTCAAAGCGGTATCGATGACGGTGGCAGGCACCGGGACGCTCTTGCCCACGCCGCCGGACGGCTTCGGTCTCGCCCTTGTCACATGCTGGCCGAGCAACGCCTTGTGGTGGACGTCGGACAGGTTCGTCGTCGAGACCGCCCTTAGCTCTGTTTCGAGCGCCACCACGGCGCGACAAGCTCCGAGCGTCACGCCCGTCGATCTCGTTGTTCCCGCCCCGTCGGCTCTGTCCCACCTCGGGCTCGGCCTCGAGGACAACCCCGTCGTGCTCGGCACGCTCGAAATTACGGGCACGCCTGCCAATGCCTGGCGACTGGGACCAGGTCCCCTTGACGCCGCCCGTGTCGGGCTCGAGGCCTACTTCGCGCTGCGGCGCACCGTGGAATCGCATAACAGTCTTTGGTGGTCCAAGCTCGCCTTGCCTGGCGTGGCCCTTCCGAGCTCTTGGTCCGACTCCGGGGTCGTCGACACCGTCGTCGTCGCCCGGGGACAGAGCGTTCAAGACGTCGATCTCGTCTCGTCAGGCGAGAGCGTGGCGTTCGTCGTGCGCGGCCACGAGCTCGTGGCTTCGCGGGTTTCTAGCTGAGACACAGACGGCCCCGGCAAGGCGGTATCTGCGTCCTGTCATCTTGGCCGAAGCGGCTTACGAACGAGGAGCGCTCCATGGCGGTGCCGCGGAGCGGGATCGACCCGTAATCGGCACCTGAGACGACGCCCGGCCTGATCCACCGCAGGACGGCCGAGACCAATCAGGAGCTGGCGACTCGGGCGCGGCTCGGCTCTCTCGCCTGGCGGGCCTCGGCGAGGCGGATTAGAGCCCGTAAGGGCAAGAAGAGGACACCTCGGAGCTGCGCCAAAGCCGCAGCGAACTCGCTTGTCATGTCGTCCGCCCGCCGATGCTCGTCCATGGTCCTAGAGCGTTCTGCCGAATGGATCATGAGCATTGGGATCATCTGTCTTCCTTCTCCTGGGCGGCCTTCTTCTGGCATGGTAAGGAGGGGTGCCTGTTCAGTTCTTCCCCGGTTCGCGTAGTTGTCCGGGCGGCCGGGGGAGCTCAGCAGGCACAAAGGGAGACGAGCGGGTAGCGACCGCGAAAAAGAGCCGATGAGCGCGTCGTCACGCGAACTTTTTGCAAACTCGCGATGAGTTCCAGTCTTGGGTGTCGTCTGAGATGATAGAGAGCGAACCACAGGCGGCCCTGCTCCCATGCCTGGGACACGGGGAGTTGCCTGCTAGTTGAAGGGGGGCGACAAATGGCCGGTGTCCGGGTCCTGGTCGGCACGAGCAAGGGAGCATTCGTCCTGAGCGCAGACGGCAAGAGGAAGAGCTGGGACGTTTCGGGCCCCTTGTTTCCCGGCTGGGAGATCTACCACCTGAAAGGCTCTCCGGTCGACCAGGACCGCATCTACGCCTCCCAGTCGAACGGCTGGTTCGGCCAGCTAATCCAGCGCTCCGACGACGGTGGCCTGAGCTGGGAGCCCGCCGGTAATGACTTCGCCTACAAGGGAGTGCCCGGCACGCACCAGTGGTACGACGGGACGTCTCGCCCCTGGGAGTTCACCCGGGTCTGGCACCTCGAGCCCTCCCTTCATGACCCGGACACCGTCTATGCAGGGGTGCAGGACGCGGCCTTGTTCTGCTCGCACGACGGGGCGAAGACCTGGGAGGAGATGGAGGGACTCCGCGGGCACGGGTCAGGGTCCGATTGGGCCCCGGGCGCCGGAGGCATGTGCCTGCACACGATCGTGCTCGACCCTTCCAAACCGGAACGGATATTCATCGCCATCTCAGCGGCCGGGGTCTTCCGCACTGACGACGGCGGTGCCAGCTGGCGTCCGGTCAACAAGGGCCTGTCGTCCGGGTCGATCCCCGACGAGGACGCCGAGGTGGGCCACTGCGTGCACCGTCTGGCCCTCCATCCGTCGCGCCCCGAGGTGCTTTTCATGCAAAAGCACTGGGACGTGATGCGGACAGATGACGCCGGTGAGTCATGGCGCGAGGTGAGCGGCGACCTTCCCACAGACTTCGGCTTTGCCATCGACGTGCACGCCCATGAGCCGGAAACGGTCTATGTCGTTCCCATCAAAAGCGACCAGGAGCACTTCCCTTTGGAGGGCAAGCTGCGTGTCTTTAGGAGCCGCACCGGTGGCAACGAGTGGGAGCCGCTCACAAATGGCCTTCCCCAGGCCGACTGCTATGTGAACGTGCTCCGCGACGCCATGGCCGTCGACGCGCTGGACGAGTGCGGGGTCTATTTCGGCACGACCGGGGGCCAGGTCTACGCCTCTCCCGATGCCGGTGACAGCTGGGCCCCCATCGTGCACGACCTCCCGAGGGTGCTCTCGGTCGAGGTCCAGACCCTGGCGTGATCCGCGTCGTGCTGCCAGCTCAGCTTCGCGAGCTGGCCCAGGTGGGAAAAGAGGTCGAGTTAGAGGTCAACGGCGAGGTCACCCTGCGGTCCGTGCTCGATGCCCTCGAGGCTGCCTACCCGGTGCTCAGGGGCACCGTACGAGACCAGCAGACCAAACAGCGCAGAGCTTTCGTGCGCTTTTTCGCCTGCGAGGAGGACCTGTCGCTCACCTCGTCGGACCAGGCGCTCCCAAGGTCCATAGCAGCGGGGGACGAGCCACTTTTCGTCGTCGGCGCGATGGCGGGCGGCTGAGCGGGCCCACCTGCACGCCGAGAACATCTTGTGGCAGGGCGTCCACAGCCGCCCTCGTCGCTCACCCTCTGGCGATGATGGGGACGATTGCGTCGGCAAAGGGTGGTTCCTTGGTGCCCACCCAGGGTTGGGAGGGCTCGAAGTCGGGTGTGTTGTTGGCAAAGGCGGTGCAAGAAAGTACGCGGGTTTGCGCCCCGGAGCCGCGGCCGACCGTCAGGGTCAGCGTGAACCTGCTCGCCTCCTCCACGGCGATGAGCTTGGAGCTGGCCGCGTAAGTGCCGAGGTTGGCCCCGGCCTTGGGCACCCAGAAGTTGAACCCGGCGGCAGGAACCTTGGCCGGGATGACGGCGACGAACGACTCTGCGACGAGTCTCTGGTGCGGGCTAGCGCCTACTAACAAGACTGTCCCTGTGACGCTGCCCCAGATAGGGCTCATCTGGGCCAGTGCCGAGGCCACACCCTGGGGGAAGGTGACCTCGGTCTTAAACCCGGAGACTTTGAACTGTCCCTTCGGATGGGGCGCGGCCGGAGCGATCGTGGCAACGGCCCTCACATGAAGGACGATCGGCGTCTCGACTGGATCGGGGCAGTAGAGCTGGTACTCACCGGTAACTGCGAGCGTCTTAGCGATACGACCGGTCGCAAACGAGGCCGGGGAGAATAGAGCTCCCAGCGCGATAACGGTCCCGATGATGCAAGGAGCCACGAGACCACCACAACGCCGGTGCGTGAGCATGCACGAAACGCTAGTGCCCGGCCAAGCCTTGATTTACAAGCCATCGATCCTTGGGCACCGGCCAGTCTGCGTCTCGGTCCCGTAGCTATTGTCAGCTGCTTGACGAGGACGACGAGGCGCCCGGGCTTGTGAGAACCTACCCGCGGCCAGAGCGGTCTCGCGCGAGCAGCCGCCACCGGGTGGGCCTTCTCGGATCCGAGAGATGAGCTCAGGTCGAGTTCTCGCCCGACCGAGCCGAACAGGCGTCGTTATCATCTCTTGGCGCGGAGCGACCGCTCACGCCCGAGCGAAGGGGAACGAGCAACCTTGAACGAGCCCTACACACCTGCCGCGGACCGCTACGACTCCACGACCTATCGGCGCTGTGGCCGCAGCGGGCTGCTCTTGCCTCCCGTGTCGCTCGGGCTCTGGCAGAATTTCGGCGACGACCGGGCTCTTGACACTCAGAGGGCCATACTGCGCCGGGCCTTCGACCTAGGCGTGACCCACTTCGACCTCGCCAATAATTACGGGCCCCCTTACGGCAGCGCCGAGACGAACTTCGGTCGCTTCCTCGCTTCGGACTTTCGCCGTCATCGCGATGAGCTGGTCATCTCCACTAAGGCGGGCTGGGACATGTGGCCCGGCCCATACGGGGACAACGGCTCGCGCAAGTACCTCCTTGCCAGCCTCGACCAGAGCCTTTCCCGATTAGGCCTCGATTATGTCGACATCTTCTATCACCATCATTTCGACATCGACACCCCCCTAGAGGAGTCGCTCGGTGCCCTCCACTCCGCCGTCCAGCAGGGAAAGGCCCTGTATGTGGGGATCTCCTCGTACTCGGCTCAGCGCACCACCGAAGCAGTCGCCATCTTGAGGCACCTCGGAACGCCCCTTCTCATCCACCAACCTTCCTACTCGATGCTCAATCGCTGGATAGAAGGTGAGCTCCTCGACGTCCTCGCGTCCGAGGGTGTCGGGTGCATCGCCTTTTCACCCCTGGCCCAGGGCCTTCTCACCGATCGTTACCTGAACGGTGTCCCGCAGGGCTCGCGAGCCTCATTGAACGGCTCGTTGCCGACCGAGATGCTGAGCGAGGAAAACCTGTCGCGCGTACGGGCTCTTAACTCCATCGCTCAGCGGCGGGGCCAGCGCCTGGCGCAGATGGCCATCGCCTGGGCGCTGCGCGACGCACGGGTCACCTCCGTGCTCGTCGGCGCGAGCAGCCTCGCGCAGCTCGAGGAGAACCTAGCGGCGGTCGACAACCCAGCTTTTAGCATGGAAGAACTCGAACAGATAGACCGCTACGCCCAGGAAGCCGGCATCGACCTCTGGCGCGCTCCCGCTACGAGCTGAGCCACTTGGCTGCTCGGGCTAGCCGCCGGACCGATGGGCCGCCGTCTGTGCCTCGATGTCAGGAGTGGCCGAGGATGGTCTCAAAGGCCGAGGCGATGACCGAGTAGCCTGCCGTGTTCGCATGTATGTCAGGTGAGTAGACCGCTGGAGACACCGGGCACATCCACGTCCAGCGGCAGACCAAGGCAACGTCGCGCGGCAGGAGCTTGGAGCCGTACTGCGTGAGCGGGACGGCCCGTCCCGACTCGAAGGCGGAGGCGACGTCGGCCACCGGTACGTGGTCGTGGTGGTAGATGCTGGTGAGCTCTCGGTTGTAGCCCTCGAGTAGTACCAGGGACAACAGCGCCGCGGCCGTCGGCTTGGGACCGCCAGGGCGGAACTCGAGGCCCAAGAACGGGTCGTAGTAGTTCATCCCAACCAGGCCAGTGCCAGGGTCGTCACGAGCGAGCGCCTGGGTGAGCTTGCTCAAGATCGCAGGCAGCAAGCGCGCCGTCCTCACCGCGCCCTTGCTTAGGCAGGTCGCGTTGGGCGATCCGCTCGCCGCACAGCTCTCGATGTCGTTCGCGCCGAGGTCGATGGTGACCAGGCTCACCTCCTTTTTGTGCGCGGAGAGGAAGCTGAGGGCGGCTGCCAGCTGGGAGGAAGCGCCGAACTCGGTCCGGTAGACCTGGGCGCACTGGGCTTTCGCGGGACTGGCCGTCATCGAGACTGTCGTCTCACCCGGGCAGGCCAGATCGGTCAGGCTCAAGTGCCGCGCGGAAGCTAGGTCGGCGGCATAGCCGCCGGGGTACCCCTGGTCCGGGTACCCCGTGGAGGGGTCGACCGGTGGTGGGAAGACCCCGTCGAGGGGCTGAT
This sequence comes from uncultured Acidimicrobiaceae bacterium, assembly GCA_963725355.1. GTDB lineage: Bacteria > Actinomycetota > Acidimicrobiia > Acidimicrobiales > Bog-793 > Fen-455. The sequence continues at coordinate 401,427 of CAVRYE010000009.1, read as the reverse complement.
AGCCCGCTGCGAGCGAGTCTCCAAGGGCCAGGAGGTACCGTGCCGGAGCCTGGGTGGAGCCAGCAGGCGAGCTACGGGCTACAAGTGAGCCAGAGGGAGAGAACAAGCTGCCCGGCAGCGCCAGGACTCCCAGGGCCAGCAACGCGATCACCACGAGCTGGCGGTGCCGAATCGTGAACCGGCCGGGCGCTGGAGGGAGCCATCGGTAACGCCCCCGTCCCCTGCTTTTGTTGGCCACTCCAGCCACCGTAACGGCGAGTCCGCCAATTCGGGCTGCGGGCCCGCCGTCGGGCTCTGGCTAGAGGTAGCGAACGTTCGCCTAAATCGTCTCGGGGTGACCCACCAGACTGTCCCCGACGCCGACGGGGGCGAGGTAGCGTTCCCCGCGCAACAGCGGGGCGAGGGCCGCGAACCTGAGGCACCGACATGAGGCAGGGACTCGGCTTAGGCATCAGCTGATCCGAAGTAGTTTCACGAATCGGGCAAGGAGCAGGTGGACGTGGTCGACGAGGGCGGCAAGGCGTGCACGAAGCGAAACCCAGGTCGTCGCGGCGCGAGTTGCCCGCGTAGGGCCCGGAAGAGAGGGCCGACCCGGAAAGGCACGTGCAGATGCTCAAGGCGGCGGTAGCAGGTCACATCTGCGTCGACCTCATTCCTGAGCTGAAAAGGGGCGAGACAATCGTTCCCGGAGCGCTGGTCGAGGTGGGACCGCTGGCCATTCGACCCGGCGGATGCGTCGCCAATACGGGATGTGGTCTTCATACCCTGGGACACTCGGTCCGTTTGGTTGCCGACATCGGGGACGACGACCTGGGGACGGACCTTCTTCGGGTTCTCAGCCAGTCCGGCCTCGACTGCACGGCAATCCGCCGCGTAAGCGGCGTGGGGACATCGTACTCGTTGGTTTTCGAATCTCCCGGGTCGGACCGTTGCTTTTGGCACCATGTCGGTGCCAATGCGTTCTTCGACGGCGCACGCGTCGATCTGGATGATGCCGACCTCGTTCACATCGGCTATCCACCACTTCTTCCTGCCATGTACGCATCTGGGGGCGCCGCTCTCTCGTCGATGCTCAGACGAGTCCGCCAGGCTAAGGCGACGACGTCGCTCGACTTGTCCACGGTGGCACCAGGCTCCCCAGCGGCTCGGATCGACTGGGGGGCTCTGTTGGCGAGTGCTCTCCCGCTCGTTGACGTGCTGTCACCGAGCGTCGACGACATAATCAGCACCCTCAAGGTCCCCCGGCCGACGTCCGGCAACGAGACGGCTGCCCTTGCCCGCCGTCTTGTCGACATGGGTGCGGCGGCAGTGCTGCTCACCGACGGTGAGCGGGGGATGCATCTGGTCACAGCGGGCACCGAACGATTCCGCGACGCTGGTCGATGCTTTCGTGAACGAGTCGACTGGTCCGACAAGGAGCTGTTCGTTCCTGCAGGCGCAATCCGCCGCGTCGAGACGACAGGTGCCGGGGACGCAGCTACAGCCGGCTTGTTGTCCGGGGTTCTCGCCGGAAACTCGCCAGAGGGGGCAGCTTCCCAGGCTTCTCAGCTGGCGGCTCTTAGAGTCGGAGGCGAGAGTCAACTTTCATAGCGCTCCCGCCAGGACAAGGGTGCCCTGGGCGCCGGCGAGCTCAGGTGCGGTGGACGAGAGCGTGCAGCTCAGCGATGAGAACGAGTGCCTCGTCGACCGGTCTGCCCCACAGCTTGCGCCCGATCACGATCCCGCTCACCCCGGCCTCGATGGCGCCTTTGACCAGGGCGAGCAATTCCTCACGTGATGCACTGTCGCCGCCGCCCAGGAGCACGACCGGGACCCCGAGCTCCGCGCACCATGACCGCAGCAGGAAGTCGTCGCCAGGGTGGGCGATCTTCAAGATGTCTGCCCCGATCTCGGCGGCGATTCTCGCCCCGTGGCCAACGACCGCAGCCGCTTGTGGGCCCGTCGTCTCGAGAGCCACCGGTTCCACCATGACGGGCAGGCCGAAACGGTCCGCGTCCTCGACCAAGCCGGCGACCACCTCTGCGCTCCTTGCCCGCTCCAAGGCAGGCACGTCCCACGGCATCAAGAGCTTGACGCCGTCCACGCCGAGGGCCGCAGCGGTCTCGACACTTGTCACGACACGATGGTCGCCGCCAAGGGCGTCACGCCATGAAACGTCCATCGTCAAGATCCGGGCTGGCGCCGAGCGCTGACCGAACAGATCTCCCGAGCGGCGCAGCAGACCTGGGCCGAGGAGGAATCCGTCGCAGGGGGCGTCGAAGAAGCTATGAAGGACGGCCATCGGGTCCTCCAGGCCAGGGATTCGGCCGAGGACCGTGCCGTGATCGAGGGGCACGACTACGCAGCGCCCGTCGTCGCCGAAGATACGGCGCAAGCGGGCCGCCTTGCCGGCTTGGCGCGCGGAGGGCACGGACTCGAGGTTCGGGGTCATCGAGCTCAGTCTGGCACGCCTCACGGACAGGTCGCGTTTGGCGTTCCCGATTGAACCTTGGAGCCCGGCAGGGCAAAGAGCAGGGCAAAGAGATGTGGGGCCGGCCCGGGCCGTGAACGGCTCGAAGAGCTAGTCGCATATCTTCGTCATTGTGGACGCGGGCATGGAGGAGATCGACGACGGCAGTACCCTTTGGCGTTTCGACCGCGGATTCCTCGAGTCGAACTGGGTCTGCTTGTGGGGTCGCGGTTGCAAGGGCATAGGGACCGAGCCGGACGAGGAGAGCGGGCTCGGCTGCTGCTCTGTCGGGGCGGAGTTCGGTGACGTGGACGAAGCACGGCTCATCGCCGCCCTGGCGGCGACGCTGCCCGCGGCGCGTTTCCAGCATCACGCCGAGGCAAGTGAAGGAGGCATCTTCGCCGACGAAGGGCGAACGGGCACGCGTGTTGTCGACGGCGCCTGCATCTTTTTGAACCACCCCGGGTTCGCCGGTGGCGCGGGCTGCGCCTTGCACCTGGCCGCCATCGACTCTGGCGAGTCACCCATCCATTGGAAGCCGTCGGTGTGCTGGCAACTTCCCATCAAGGTGGACTGGGAGCCGGCAGCCAACGACACCGAGGTCGCGACGGTACGTGCCTGGGCGCGGCGCGACTGGGGGGACGACGGCGAGACGATGGCCTGGTGCTGCACCGAGGGCGAACTCGCCTACGTGGGAGATAAAACGGTGATCGACTCGCTCGGAGAGGAGCTGGAAGCGATCGTCGGCACAGGCGTCTATGTGGAGCTGCGCCGCCGGGTCAAAGGCGTTGACGGCACGTCGGCGGGCCAAGAGTTGCAAGCCCGCTGAGCGCGCTGGGGTCATCACCTGGACCGGGCATACTCAAAGCGGAGGGAGGAGCCCGCGATGGCAAGCAAGAGTGCACGAGGTAGCCGCTCACCACTCCTGGTGGTCGGTATCGTCGTCCTTGCCTTCGCTGTGGGCGCGGTGACAGGTGCCCTGGTCGAACACGCCACGGCCCACAGCGCCAAGCCTGCTGGCAACGCCGCGGCCGGGAGTGGCACTTCTGCGCCCACCACATCCGCCCCGGCTTCTGCCACCACGACCACATCGCCGCCTGCCCCGCTGAGCGTGGCCTCGGTCACACCTGTCGATGGGTCCACCGACGTGGCTCCGAACGGGGCCATCACGATCTCGATGTCAGCTCCGTTGTCGACGGCCACTCCGCTGCCGGTGCTTGACCCGGCGACCCCTGGAGCCTGGACGACAAGCGGTTCTACGTTCAGGTTCGTACCGACAACAGATTTCATGCCCCTCAGCAACCTCTCGGTCACCGTTCCTGGGGGAACGGCCGGGATCCTCGGTCAAGGTGGGGGGCGCCTCGCCGAGAGCGTGACGGAGCGGTTCCAAGTCGCCAATGGCTCGCTTGTAAGGATCCAACAGCTGCTGGCGCTGTTGGACTACTCGCCGCTCGAGTGGGTCCCGGCTGGGGCCCCGATATCGCCAACCGACACCAGTGCCCAGGTGGCGGCCACCTACAAGCCCCCAGGGGGGAACTACAAGTGGCGCCAGCGCGGCTGGCCCGTGGGGCTGGTCACGATGTGGCAGCCAGGTGTGGACAACACCTTCACGCGTGGCCTCATCATGTCATTCGAGGCCGATCACGCTCTCACCCCAGACGGCTCGGTCACCGCGGGCCTGTGGAGCGCCATGCTGGGCGCGCTCGCTTCGAACACCTTGAATACCGGCGGGTACAACTACGCCGTTGCCAACAAGACCACCCCGGAGTCGCTGACCGTCTACCACGACGGAGCGGTCGTGGCCACAAGCCCCGCCAACACCGGGATCGGGGCCTCTCCGACGCCTGACGGCACGTTCCCCGTCTACGAGAGATTGCGCCAGCAGGTCATGCGCGGCACGAATCCCGGTGGGAGCTCGTACGCGGACCTCGTCCAGTACATTGCCTACTTCCACGGCAACGACGCCGTGCACTATATGAACCGAGCCGACTACGGGATTCCGCAGAGTCTCGGCTGCGTGGAGCTTCCCTTGACCGACGCGGCGCGGATCTGGCCCTACCTCGCGTACGGGACGCTCGTGACGATCATCAACTGACCCCTAGGCGGCTCAAGCGCGGTTTGGAGCAGGTCGACATACATCCAAGGCGGAGGTCCCCCAGTTAGGGGAGGCTCCTCTCGACGATCGGCAGCAGACGCGAGTCCTCCAGCGCCGCGGTTCGGTGGCCCGCTCCCGCTAGGTACTCCTCGTTGGAGGCAAAGGCGAAGAAGTCGCTGACACTTGCCTGGCGGATCAACATGACGGCGTCCCATCTCTCCTCGGCAGGTCCGACAAAAAGTGGGCCGCCCGTCCCGAAGAACTCGACAGAGCCCCCACTAGCGATAAGGAAGGGGATCGTGTGACGTACATAAAGGTCGTATGCCTCTTTGCCTGAGATCGGCCCGGAAGGAGCCAGTCGAGGGAATCCTGAGTAGTCGGCGATCTCGCGGAAGCGCAGGAGATTCAACATTACAAAGGGACCTTCGATGTTTCGCCGAAACAGCGCAACAGCGCTTTGGTCCGTGGGATCGATGTGCACCGCTCGAACCTACCAACCTCTCGGGCAACCCACTGGGTTAGCCAGCTTGTCCGAGAAGGGCCCTGTTGTTGATGCGGGCCCTCAGGCGGTGGTTTCTCTCGTCTCGGCGCGGCCGGCGCCATAACCGACGATAAGAAAGACAACTGCGATGCCGAGCAAGACCTCGATTGTGGTCTCCCGGTCGCCGATGGCGGCATGGCACGCGTAAAAGGCTGATCGCTCGTCAGAGCTCAACTGGGAGGGCTGGGTCGAGGGAAGGTCCGTAGGCTCATTCTCCAGCCATCCGTAGACGCTCAGACAAGCCACCTGTCGGATCGAGTACCCGCCAGTCGGCGAGACCGAGTTGTACGAGGCCGTGGCACTTCGCAGGAACAGATAGGCGCAGACCGCGAGCAAGCACCCGGCGATCACCCACCAGACGGTGCGCGGCCGTACGGTCTGAGGTCGCTCAGGTAGGCGGTCAGCTGGACGCAAGGCGGCCCTCCACGGTTGCGCAGCTGTTCATACGACCGATTGTCCCACGTTGCCCAGCCTAGGCCGCTAGTCCGCGGACAATTAAGTCCTGGCGATGGGCGAGAGACGCACCGTCTTTGGCAAGAGGAGACTGCACGCTCAGACTCGAGCGGGATGCACGACCTCCAGCTTCCCTCGCAAGGCAACTGGGGGGTCTTGCATTTGTTATCGGCGCGGGCAGGGCCACCCTTGAGCCCGGCTAACGGCCCTAGAGGAGCCCTTCGTGCTTGACATCGAGGCTGCCATTGGCGGTGAGCCAGGCGAGCGACTCGCGCACCGCCTCGAGAGATGTGTACCGCGGGACATAGCCAAGGAGCCGCCTGGCTTTGTCGATGCTGATGGAGGGGCTGTGCGCGATGTGGTCCCAGGTCATCTCGGCTGCCTCCTCACTGGTTGTCGTGCGCCAGTCATCCCAGGCCATGAACGAGAGCCGGCTCGGCCGGCCAAACCAGGCGGCAAGAGCATCCGCGTAGCCTCGAAGGGTAATAGCCCGCTCGGAGGTCACGTGGAACGACTCACCTGCGGCGAGGTCGGAGTGTTCGATGGCGAGCACGAAAGCTTGGGCAACGTCATCAGCGTGCACATGGTGCAGCGTCTCCAAGCCGAGGTTCGGGAGCGCGAGCTCCTCGCCGGAAGCGAGGCGTTCGAACACCGAGAGTTCGAGGTTCCCTGCTGGGTTCACCGGTACCCAGCCCGGTCCGACGATGTGGCCTGGATGCAGGAGCGTCGCGGGCAGCCCGCCGTGTCTGGTCTCAGCCCACAAGAGCTCCTCGATCGCGGCTTTGGCCTCCCCGTAGTGCCCGAAGGGTCGACGGGCGGCGTCTTCGGTGGTCGGCACGACCGCGCTCGGCCCGTGCACCCAGATGCTGCCGCAGTGCACGAGGTGGGTCCGTCCGCCCCGGAGAGCGTCCACCAGCTGTTGGGCCGATGCAGTTTCGAAGCAGATGAGGTCGATGACGCTGTCGGCCGCGAGATCGGCCACACGCGAGCCGAAGGTTCCTGCCCTCTCTTCAGCCTCGCGGTCCAAGGTCAGCTTCGTCACCTTGGACCAGCTGGCGTCGTCACGGTAGCGGGGCAGGCCATGGCGGCTCAGGGCGATTACGTCATGACCCCCTGCAACTAGGCGAGGAACTAGATAACCGCCGATGTGCCCGGTCGCCCCGATGACGACTACTCGCATGCGATCCCCCCGAGCCGCCTGGAGCCCTCAGTGGTGTTTCGCCCGGGTGCGGGAATGCTTCTTGTCGACAACCGGCTTTGGCCTGTTGTCTTCATGTCTCAAGCTCTTCATCGACAGTGAGCTCGGCAGCCGGGTCGGCTTCGAGACGCTCGTCTGGGATGGGCGCCCCGCTGCGGGTCGAATATCCGTAAGTGCCGTCGGCGAGCCTACGCTCAGCCCGGTCGAGGGCCGCAAGACGGTCGCGCAGCTCACTCGCGACGGCGTCATCACCCTCCTCGGCCGTGAGTCGTTCCGCCGGATCGCTCAGGTCCCCCGGCTCGTTGGCCGCTGCACGGTCCTCCACGGCATCTTCTGCCGTTTCCTCGAGCAGCGCCAGTACCCGCCGCCGTTCTGACTCCAGCAAGCTAAGAGCGCGCTCTCGGTCCACGGTTCCTCCTCCAATGTCTGATACCCCCCGGTGGCGACCTGCCGTTCGTCAGGGGCGAACAGGCCTCTAACTGGACCCGCCCATCATGGTCGCGCCAACGAGCCAAGGCGACAACAAGCCCTCGGTCAAGCGACCGTCCTCACCCGCCGGCGATGACCCTCGGCCCCTTGCGCCAGGACACATAACGCCAGGCCCAGTTCAAAAGCACGGAGGTCCTGTTGCGCACGCCGGTCAGAAAGACGATGTGCAGACCCAGCCAAGCTAGCCACGCGATGCTCCCGCGCAAGCGGATGCCACCCGGCAGCTGAGCGACGGCGGCCCGCCGTCCGATAGTGGCCATGATGCCCTTGTCTTTGTAGTGGAAGGACATCGTCGTCTCTCCGGCGATGAGTCGGGTGATTTGTTCTCCGACAAAGCGCCCTTCTTGGATCGCCGGCTGGGCGAGCTGTGCCAATGGGCGCTGCTCACCGCCCGATCGCGCGGGCCGCCATGTCTCCGATCGCGAACACTTCCTCGAAGCCCTTTACGCGTAGGTCCTCGCCGACGTCGATTCTTCCCCGTACCTTGGCTAGATCAAGTCTCTCGGTGAGCGAGGCGGGGCCAACGCCGGCTGCCCAGACCACGAGTTGGCAGAGGACGACTTCTCCAGAGTCAAGAACGACGCGGTCAGCCTGCACCTCCTTCACACCCTGCGAGCAACGGACCTCCACTTGCCGGCGCTCGAGGACGCGCTGGGCATAGGCGCTGAGCCTGGGGTCGAAGGCGCCCAGGAGACGGTCCTGCTGTTCTACGAGGACGACGCGTGACTGAGAGCGGTCGAGCTCGCTGTAGCGGGTGCTGAGCTCCATCTGGCGCAGGTCCGCCAGCGCACCGGCCATCTCCACACCTGTCGGGCCGCCGCCGACGACGACGACAGTCAAGTCGCCTTCCTTCGCCCCGTGCGAGGAGGCCCGTTCGACACTCGCCAAGGCCATGTCGCGCACCGCAATAGCGTCCTCCATCGTGTAGATGGCCTTGCTGTGCTCCTTAGCGCCGGCGATGCCGAAGTAGGTCGTCCCAGCCCCGATCGCGAGGACGAGGAAGTCGTACTTAATTAGTGGGCCCTCGTCAAATGTGACCGTGCGGGCGTGAAAGTTGACTGCAGTGACCTCGTCCTGGCGAAAGCGCACGTTGTGACTTACGCCCGTATAAGCCCTTATCGGGTAGGCGATGTCGCCCGGGTTCAATCCGGCAGTGGCCACCTGGTACAAGAGAGGCTGAAAGGTGTTGTAGTTGTGGCGATCGACGAGCACGACCTCCACATCGCTCTTCGCCAGGGCCTCACAGGCGGCGAGTCCACCGAAACCCGCCCCGACGACGACGACACGCCGCTTTGTGCTCACGAGTTTCCTTTCGGGGCCACCGAAGACAGCGGTGCTACCGCGGGCGGACCAGTGACCGCCGCCGTCATAGCCATCCGGGCCCACGCGGCCCCGCCGCTTGGTGACCGGCGGTCCACCCCAAAGGCCCAGTCTGGCTCAGTCGTGACAATCGTCCGGCTATCTGGTCATTCGGACTCGGTGTTGACGATCAGGAGGTTGCAGGGGCAGTGGTGGGACACCTTGTTTGGGACGCTCCCGAGAACAAAGCGTGTCACCCCGCTCATGCCCCGGTTGCCGACCACGACCAGATCGGCTCCGACATCCTCGGCCGCCTTGATAAGGGTGTCGGCTACGTCATCTCCGGGGCGGGCATGCACCTCGGCCTCGACATCTTGGCGCTTGGCCTGCGCGAGTAGCTCGGCACCCGTCCGCTCGACGTGCTCTCGCATCTTGTCGAGCTCGAGCTGCCCCCCGCTCGAATCAGAGAAACCGGTCTTTACAGCTGGGTGAACCACCTGGATGACGTGCAGCTTTGCCCCGGACAGCTTCGCAAGCCCGAGAGCATGGTTGACGGCAACTGCCGCCCGGTCCGAGCCGTCGGTGCCGACGACGATCACCTTGTACATGACGCTCCCCCCTGTGGGAGAAGGCGATGAGCCGCGACTTCTCCGTCCTTTACTTTGTGCTTGGCAATGTACCGGCTGTCGATTCCCGCGGCAACGGGAATACGCGTCGCCACCACGTGTTTTGGTTCGAGAAGCGTCGCGCCATGGTGGTGCGAAAACGACTGCGAGGAGGTATTGTCGCAGGTGCTGGTGCAGGGGGAGCGGGAGAAGGTCTAAGGGGGGAGCCGTGACAAAGGTGGGGAGGCTCGCCGTCACGCTCGCGCTTTTGGTCGCGGCGGCTGGTGGGCTGGCTTTTGCAGGCGTGTCCCTTTCGGCCCAGCCCGAGACCCTCGCCTACACCTCGAGTTCGGGACAGCCCGTGAACATCACCATGCAGACCGTGGGCTCCTACGGGCACGGCATCCACCCGACGTGGGTGAGCTACATGACCCTTTCCCCGACCGGTCAGTGGGAGCACACGACCACTTGGCAAGTGCCGGCTCACACGAGGGTCAACGTGACCATCTACCAGTACGACTCCGGCAGCCCGTTGCGCAACCAACAAATCGGCATGGTGCAAGGCACCGTTGGTGACAAGGCGAGTTTGAACGGAAAGGCTTTCAGCGTCATCAACTCGAACGCCGGGAACGGCGTTGGCCACACCTTCTCCATACCGACACTCGGAATCAACGTCCCGCTCTACGGTGTGAACTCCAACGCCAACCTTTGCGGGGTCGCCCCCTGCCGCGACCTCGTGGCCCCACAACGTCGTCAAGTTCTCCTTTTTGAGCCCTGGCCCGGGCAGCTACCCCTGGCAGTGCTTCGTACCCTGCGGACTCGGTTTTCTTTATGGCAACGGCGGACCGATGCAGACAGTGGGCTTCATGGACGGCTTCATGCAGGTGGTCGCGTAATGGAAGACAAAGCCACGGGGCAAGGCGAGCCGAGCGCGGCCGGCAATTCAGCTGAAGCGGGGGCCAGTCCTCGGCCGACGGCCGATAACACTCACCACGGCTGGCGCATCGTTGGCCTCTGGGTTGTCCTGTCGGCGATCGCCGACCCGCTCTTCTACTACCTCGCCGGGCCTCACATCCCACCGGGAACGATGAGCAACACTGCTGACGGCGCCCAGTTCGACTTCAACGTCCTCATCGTGGCCGCCCTGCCCGTGCTCCTTGCTGTGTGGATCTACATGGGCTACGCCATCGTCAACTGGCGAGCCTCGCGCAACGGTCCGGAGCCGGTCGGGGGACGTCAAGCGCGGAGCAACCTCCCGGTCCAGACGGCCTGGGTCGCCGCCACGACGATGCTCGTCCTGTTCCTGTTCGGCTTTGGCACCTACGAGCTCGTCCAGCCGGGAGGCGCCGGCGGCGGCCAGGGACCGAGCCCGGTCTGGACCCCGGCGTCGCGTACGGTGCTGCCCATCCAGGTGATCGGCCAGCAGTGGAAATGGACCTACCGCTACCCGACCTACGGTGGGTTCGAGACGAGCCAGCTCGTCGTGCCCGACGACACCGCCATTGCCTTCCACGTGACCTCGCTTGACGTGGTGCACGATTTCTGGGTCTACCAGCTCGGGGTCAAAGCCGACGCCAACCCGGGCCAGGACAACGTCGCCTATACGACTCCCCAACAGCTCGGCACCTTCATGGTCCGCTGCGATGAGCTTTGTGGTCTATGGCACGGCGCCATGTTCAACTCCGGAAGCGTCGTGACCCCTTCCCAGTTCCAGTCCTGGGCCACTCGCACTGAGCGGCAACTGGCTGCCAACACGAAGTACCTGGCGCCTTTCGCCTGGACATACACCCCGGACGCGAACGGTGCCGATGGCGGTTACTACCCCGACAACGTGGACCCCTACAGCCCGGTTGAGACCTACGGAGCGGCGCAGCCCGGTGAGCCGCTCCCGGCTAAGAAGTGACAGGAGCCAACAGGTGATCACGACCCACGCGAAGACGGGCCGCCGGGCCTCTGTTGAAAAAGGAGGCAGCTGAGCCCAATGGGAACGAGCACGCTTGAGCCGGACGCCTCGGCCTACCCGGGGGAAGTTCCTCCTAGCCACGGTGTGGTCCGCTCGCGCTCGGACTGGCTGACGCCGAACCTGGCCTGGGCTGTCGTCGGTGGCGTCGGTGGCTGGTTCTTCGGGCGCTTCGTCGGCGACCTTATTGCCGGGACGTACCCGGTCAGCCAGAACACCACCATGAACAATGTCTCGGTCGTTCTGGCGATGGCCTTCGGCGTTCTCGGCTGGATTGCCGGCATAGGCGGGCTCACCTATCCGATCTTGAAGATGCTCGGCCGAGAGCCAGCTCCCGCCCTCCCGACGCGATCTTGGGTGCGCTATTTCCGCATGACCGAGGACCACAAGGTTGTCGGCTTGCAGTACCTCGTCGGCGTGCTTGTGTTCCTGTTCACCGCCGGCCTCCTGGCGATGGCCATCCGCACCGAGCTGCTCAGTCCAACTAACCACGCCTTCGGTCCTGGGACCTACATATCTATCGTCAGCGAGCATGGCACGATGATGATGATGATGGCCAGCTCGGCGATCGTCGGTCCGTTGGGCAACTGGCTCGTCCCTCTCATGATCGGGTCGCGGCAGGATGGCCTACCCCCGAGTGGAGGCGTTCTCGTTCTGGATCTTCATGGCCGGCTACCTCGTCATCATGACGGCCTTGCCGCTCGGGGGCTTCGCGACCGGTTGGACCGCGTACGCCCCGTTGCAGACCCAGGCGAACCCGGGCATGGATGCTTACTTGGTGGGCTTTGCCGTCATCGGTGTAGGCATGATCATGGCCGGCTTCAACCTGGCGGCGACGATCATCAACTACCGGGCCCCCGGCATGACGTGGAGCCGAGTGCCCATCTTCGTGTGGTCGGTCCTGGCCACGACGGCTCTGTTGGTGCTCGCCACCCCAACGCTCGTCGTGGCCGGTTACCTGGGGGTACTGGACCGCACGGCCCAGACGGCTTTCTATGTGACCGAGCATGGGGGAAGCAGCTTTTTGTGGGAGAACCTCTTCTGGTTCTTCGGTCACCCGGAGGTTTACATCATGGCGCTGCCCGGCTTCGGCATCGTCATGGAGATAATGCCCGTCTTCACGCGAAAGCCCCTCTTTGCCTACCGGGTTGCCGCCGCGGGAATGATCGGTGTTGCCCTCCTCTCGTTTTTCGTCTGGCAGCACCACCTGTTCCAAAGCGGCATCAACCCCGACATGCGGCCGCTTTTCATGTTGACGACGGAGCTGATATCCATCCCGACGGGGTTCTTGTACCTCGTGACGCTCGGGACGCTGTGGAAGGCGAAGATCCGCTTCGAGGTGCCGATGCTGTTCTGCCTCGGGATGCTCTTCAACTTCCTCATTGGTGGTGTCACCGGTGTCTTCCTCTCCGACGTCCCTGTCGATGTGACGGTCCATGGCAGCTTTTTTGTCATGGCGCACTTCCACTACACGATCATGGGTGGCTTGGTCTTCGCCCTGTTCGGGGGGCTCTACTTCTGGCTGCCCAAGATGACGGGCAAGCAGCTGAACCAACGGCTCGCCAAGGCCCACTTTTGGACCTTCTTCGTCTTTTTCAACTGCACATTCTTTCCCCTCTTTCTCGTCGGCCTGCTCGGCATGCCACGACGGGTGTTCACCTACGCCCACAACCTGCAGACGCTGAACGACATCTCGTCGGTGAGCGCCTTCTTGCTCGGCGCCTCGTTCCTCATTTTCATCTTCAACTTCGTGTGGTCGATCTATATCGATCCCGTTAAGGCGGCAGACAACCCGTGGGACTCGCGGGGCCTTGAATGGCAGACGGCGACACCGGTGCCATGGTTCGACTTCGAACGGATTCCGGTCGTGCTCTCAGACCCGTATCACTACGGAGAGCCCGAAGCTCCCCCTGTCGCTGACCTTGGGGCGCCTTCGCTGGTGTCGGTTGGTGCCATGAGCTACGGGGAAGCAGTCAGTCCGAGTGCTGTCAAGTCACCCCCCGACCAGCCGGGCGATCTCGACCCGCGTCCCCCAATCATGTGAGCGGAGGCACAATGGCTGACAGGCTTGCACCGGATGAGTCGTTCCCGGCTCTGCGCGAGACTCCGGAGGAGATCGCCTATGAGCTGCGCGCCCATGAGGGCGCTCTTTGGAGCGGTAGCCGGATGCTCATCGGAATTTGGGCGTTTGCGTTCGCGGCCTTGGGGTTCGCCTATTTCTACCTACGGGCGGCGAACAACGCCGACCTTTGGCGCCCTGCCCATATCACCGCCCCCACGGCTGTTGGCGCCGCGATATTCGCCTTTTCGCTGGCAGCCTCATTCCTGACCGCTTACGGGCTCTGGCGGTTTCGGCAGGGCTCCGAGATCGACTGGCAGGTCGCCGGCTGGACAGCGGTCCTTTGCACACTGACGGCGGTCTCTCTGCAGATATGGCAGCTCACTGTGCTGCCCTTCTTCCCCGCCTCGAGCGGGTACGCCTCGTGTTTTGTCGGGTGGGCGGGCATGAACATCGTGTTCTTGCTCTCGGGGGCTTACTGGCTCGAGACGCTTCTCGCCCGGCAGCTCCGCCTGCGCCGTGCCGTTGCCGAGGACGGGGGCATGATCCGCTCCTCGCTTCCCGCGGTCCGCCTGTTCCGAGTGAACCTTGAGGGTTGCACCTACTACTGGGTATTCATCGCTTTCGTGTCCCTGTTCTTCTGGGCTCTCTTCTACGTAGTGTGAAGAAGCCCTTGCGACCTGCAGGTGTGCGAACCGTGGCATTGAAAGGTGGACGATAGACAGGTGAGTGACTACTTCATCGGCCCACAGGTGTTGACCTTGGCGATTCCCCTCGGGTTCTTCCTGCTGGTCTGCTTTTGGCTCTTTTTCCAGCGGCGCCCGACTCGATGACGACACGGGCCGCCCACGCGTGGCCCGTGGCCAGATTCGGCGAGCTGCGGCGAGCAGGGTTCCCCACTGGCGTGGTTCTCGCAGTCGTCTTCGCCATCCCGCCGCTGTCCGGCCTGGCACGCCGTTACGAGCTTGTCGAAGCCCTCCAGTTCTCCGTCTATGCCATGGTCGTGCCGGCGCTCGTCGTCCTCGCCGCTCCCTGGGGCTGGTCCGCTCCAGAACGGGGCCGGGCCCGGGCTCTCGCTGATCGGCTGGCCACGGCCCGAGAGCGCCATCGTGAGCCACTTCGTAGCGCACTTTTCCTCGGGCTCTTTATTGGCGTGGCCATACTTTGGCGAACCCCCGGGGCCGTGGACGCCATCGAGCGCCATCCATCACTCTTGTCAGCTGAAGCCGTGAGCCTTCTCGTCGTCGGTGCGGCGTTCTGGCTTGAGCTTGTCGAGTCCGGACAGCTCAGGCCACGTTCAGGTCCTCCGCTTCGAGGGGTGCTAGCCGCTGTGGCCATGTGGGCTGTCTGGACCGTCTCCTATCTCTCGGGCTTTTCCAGCACTTCGTGGTACGCGGGTTTCCGCCACGTCATCGGCCATGGCCTAAGTGCTGCCGCCGACCAGCAGTTCTCGACGGGGGTGCTGTGGCTTGTCGCGGCGGTATTTTTTATGCCGGTCGTCTTCTGGAACCTGCTCGCCTGGCTACGAAGCGAGGAGAGTATCGACAATGGGCTCGAGCGCTCGGCGATCGGTCCAAAGCCGACCGCTTAGCCTGTTTCCGGGACGTCAGCCTCCCGAGTCTGGCAACGCGGGCATATCCGGTTTCGGCAGCCGGGCGCCGAGGATCTGATCGGCGGCTGAGACGTCCGCCAGGCTTGCCGCCCTGTCGGAGGCGAGGGCTCGCTCTCGCGCCGCTAGATCGTGCAGCGCGCCGGCGTCGTTTGGGTGAGCGAACAGTTCCTCCAGGTCCGAGATCGCCCCGAGGGCGTCGGAAGTGGTCCATTCGGTCGCGGTGCTGACGAGGTCACCGAGGCGCTTGCCCGCGGCGGAGCCGGGCACCTCGATGCTGGAGAGCTCGAAGATGCTGTCGTCGGTGAACGAGCATGCCGCCTGGTCGTCGCGTAGCAGCGATGTCGCCTCGTGCAGGTCCGATAGGCTCAGCGAGCCGGCAATCTGTTCGGCGTGTATCGAGAACGACTCCTTTACCGCATAGGCGCATGGGGCGATGTCGGTGTTGACCTCGCTCATGACGCCCTTTCCGGCCGAGATGTTGGCCGTCGCCGAACCGTGCACAGGAAGATCGGAGATCACCGTGACCGCCAGGACGGCGACGGCAGCCAGGGTGACGAGCAGAGCCCGCCGTCGGTACCAGGGAGCCGGTGGCGACTCGGGCTCGGAGGCTAGATGCCCGGCCCCGTTGGTCTCAGGCCCCGACCCGATCGTCATTTGCTGGCCACCATATCGCCCGCGTAAGTGGCTATACCGTGGGCGAATTGGGCTATCTGGGCGGACGGCAGGTAGTAGGCGCCCGAGGGCCGCCGCTCGTCCGCCACCGGTGTGGCGCTGAAGCGGAATCGCCCCTGCCCGTCAAGGAAGTACATGACGTCGTTGTGCTCCACGGTGCGCGTGGCCGTGTCGAAGGTCACCGTGACGCCATAGGAGCGCCAGACCGCGTTCAGCTCCGACAAAGGTCCAGTCAACATGTGCCAATTAGAAAGGCGGTCGAGGCCGGTCTTTGAGAGCACGCCCTGCAGGCCGGAGACGGCGGTCGCGTCAGGGTCGGTATTGATAGTGACGAAGCTCACGCGCCCCGCGAGTCCTCCGAGGCGTGCGTCGGCTTGTTCGATCTCATCAGCGACAACCGGGCAAATGTCGTTGCAGCGGCCGTCGAAGAACGTGAGCACCACCACCTTGTTCTGCTCGTCAGCGAGCGAGAGGCTCTGGCCACCTTGGTCGATGAGCGAGAAGGGACGGGCGACACCGGACGTCATGCGGGACAGGCCCATTAGGGCCGCAAGGGCGCCGGGGACGGTGGCCTCGTGCTCGGCACTCGAGGAGGCGGTGACCTGGTGGGACGACGGCGTCGGAGTCGTGACAGCCGGTGGGCTCGGGTTGACACCGGTCACGCTGAGGACGTGCTCGAGCAGGGCCCCCCCGATTCCGAGCAATGCCGCACCTGCGAGCACGAGGTACACGAAATTCCTCGGGATGCGCGAGGGACCGGCCGCAAAGGCGGCTACTCGGTCTACTGAGCCCTCGGCGGGGACCGTTCCACGGGACTGGGGGGCGGTGTCCATCATCGTCTCGGCGGCAGTGCCAATCCGATCACCATGGATGGGCGACGGCGTCGACGGCCATGGCGATGAAGACGACGGAGAGATAAGTGATCGAGAAGCCGAATAGCTTCATGGCGCGGCGCGGTGTCGGTTGACGGCAAAGGCCTGTCGCATAGGCGAGGAAGACTGCGTCCGCGGCGACGGCGGTGACAATGTAGACGAGCCCGAGATGGGCAATCGGGACGATCGCTAGGGAAAGGGCGACGAGGGCGACCGTGTAGTAAAGGATCTGTCGAGTCACCTTGGTCATGTCCTTGACGGAGGGCAGCATCGGGATCCGTGCCGCCGAGTAATCGTCGCGGTAGCGCACTGCGAGCGCCCAGAAATGCGGTGGCGTCCAAAGGAATATCAGCCCGAACATCAAAAATGGCGCCAAGGAGAGCCTTCCGGTTACCGCGCTCCAGCCGACGAGCACGGGCACGGCTCCGGCGGCCCCGCCGATGACGATGTTCTGGGACGAGGAGCGTTTGAGCCACATGGTGTACACGCCCACGTAAAAACCGGTGGCGGAGACAGCAAGGACAGCAGAGAGCAGGTTCACCGTCGTCGCGAGGAGGCTGAATGAAGCAGCCTCGAGCACGCAGGCGAAGGCAATAGCCGCTTGGGGAGTGACCATTCCGGTGACAAGGGGGCGTCTCTTCGTGCGCTCCATTAGGGCGTCGATGTCCCTGTCGTAGACCATGTTCATGGCATTGGCCCCACCGGCCGCGAGCGCTCCTCCGATGACGGTGAGCACGATCAGGTGGATCGGCGGCACGCCTCTTGCCGCTACGAACATGGGCGGGATCGTCGTTATGAGCAAAAGCTCGATGATTCGTGGCTTGGTGAGCGCGATGTATGCCTTGATGCGGGCCCCAATGCCGTTGTGTCCAAAGACGAGGGCGTCGCCTTGCGGCACCAATTGGTCAGCTAGCACGGCTCTGGGCCGCCCCTTTTCCCCCGCCGCGACGCTCGCGTCATGTCGCATCGCACAGAGGGTAGTGCTGATCAGGCTGCGTCCGGTCGTCGCGCGGGCCACGCGCCTTGAAGTGACGAGCGCCGGAGACCCGGGCACGGCCCTTGTCCATACAGGACAACGAAGAGGCCTCATCGTTCGGCGCACAACAAACCTAACGCGACGCAGCAACCTCGCCGGGGTCGGTATAACCTCATCTCTGCCATTGCCGTCATACGAGCGCACTTCCCCGACGGTCGGCGGCGGTGGCGAACGGTGATTGAGGGGGGAGGGTGGATCGGCAATGCCAGGCATGGGCTCGGGTTTGCAGGCGAACAATCCCATCATCCTGGCGGCGTTCCGGAACCTCCTAGGACATCAGGCGATCATCGTACTAGTCCTGCTTGCTGGTTTGGCGATGGGTTGGAACCTGTTGCGTGCCGTGCAGCTGCGAAATCGCGCCAAGGACGAGGTGGGTGTTGCATCGCTGCCCGACCCAGAGTCGGCCGCGCGACGCCTGCTGAGAATCTCGTTCGGGCTCATCTGGATCTTCGACGGCATCCTCCAGGCGCAGTCGTCGATGCCGCTCGGGATGACGACCCAGGTCATCCAGCCGAGCGCCGAGGCCTCGCCAGCCTGGGTGCAGCATCTCGTGAATGCCGGGGGGACGATCTGGAGCAATCATCCGATTACTGCATCGGCGTCAGCTGTGTGGATTCAGGTGGGTCTCGGCATCTGGCTTCTTGTAGCGCCCAGGGGCACATGGTCGCGGCTTGCGGGCTTGTCGAGCGCTGGCTGGGGGCTCGTCGTCTGGGTCTTCGGCGAGAGCTTCGGCGGCATCTTCGCTCCAGGTCTCAGCTGGGCATTCGGAGCGCCGGGAGCCGTTCTCTTCTACAGCCTGGCAGGCCTCCTCGTCGCCCTGCCCGAGCGGGCCTGGGCGAGCCGACGGCTCGGGAGGACGATCCTCCGCGTCATGGGGGCGTTCTTCGTGGGCATGGCTGTTCTCCAGGCCTGGCCGGGCCGCGGCTTTTGGCAGGGACAGCTCCATGGAAGCTCGACTCCTGGGACCTTGACCTCGATGCTCCAGCAGATGGCTCAGACTCCCCAGCCGCGAGCGTTGTCACTATGGGTGTCTAGTTTCGCGTCTTTTGATGCCGCGCACGGCTTCGCGGTGAACCTTTTCCTTGTGATATGCCTGGCGTCACTTGGGGCGGGGTTTTTGAGCGCGAACGTACGTGTTGTCCGCGCTGCCGTCGTGGCTGGGACCGTGCTTTGTTTGGCCGACTGGGTGCTCATCGAGGACTTCGGGTTTTTAGGCGGAGTCGGTACGGACCCGAACAGCATGATCCCGATGCTCCTGGTCTTCGTCGCTGGCTACCTCGCCCTCGTACGGGTCGCCCCGGCAGAGGCTCCGCTAAAGGCAGCGACGCCGACGACTACCCCGGCGTCGTTGCGCGAGCGCCTGAGCGCGAGGCCGGCATACACCTTCCGCGTCCTTGCGGCGCTCTGCGCCATTGCCGTCACGCTGATCGGAGCGGCACCGATGGCGGTGGCTTCGACAGAGCCCAATGCAGATCCGATCGTCTCCCAGGCTATCGACGGCACTCCCGATGCGGTCAACTACGCCACCCCGGCGTTTCGACTTGTCGACCAGCACGGTGAGGTCGTGTCCCTACACAGCCTTCGCGGCAAGGCCATAGCCCTGACGTTCCTCGACCCGGTCTGTGTATCGGACTGCCCGATCATCGCCCAGGAGTTCCACGCCACCGACGAGATGCTCGGCTCGCTTGCCCGGCGCGTGGAGCTCGTTGCTGTCGTCGCCAACCCGGTCTACCGTTCGACTTCATACGTTGTTGCTTTCGATCGTCAGGAGAATCTCGAGCACCTGGGCAACTGGCTGTACCTGACGGGTTCGAAGGCCCAGCTGCAAAAGGTCTGGAACTCCTTCAGCGTCCTTGTGTCTTACTCACCGGCAGGGGCGATGATCGCCCACAGCGACCTTGCCTACGTAATAGACCCACGCGGCCGAGAGCGGTACTTTCTTGACGCCGACCCTGGGCCCGGCACGGAGGTCAGCCAGTCCTCCTTCTCGGTTGTGCTCGCCCATTCCATCGAGAGCGCTCTCGGACAATGATCCGGCGCCTTGAGCGACGCAGGCGGGCCGGCGCGGTGTCATGAGCTACGTCTTGGACAACTGGTCCTTCGACCCGTTCCTCATCGTCGTGGCTGCCATCGTCGTTCTGCACGAGCTCGGCTTGGCGAACCTGGCGAGGCGCTCACGCCCCGAGCGTGTCCGCGCCCGGCGCCGCAAATCCTTCCTCTTCTACGGCGGCCTCGCCGTGCTGCTCCTCGCCGTGGTTTCTCCGATCGACTACTGGGCGGACGATTACTTCTTCGTGCACATGATCGAGCACATCTTGATCATGTTCTTTGCCCCGATCCTCATCGTCGCCGGGGCACCCTGGCTGCCGCTCGTGCACGGCCTACCGGTCGGGGCGCGCCGGCGAATCGGTCGGGCGCTTCTGCTCGCTTCCTGGTCGCGCCCATTGCGCGCTCTCGGCCGCTTCCTTACCAACGGGGTCGTCGCCGTCGTGGCGTTCAACACCGCAATGGTGATGTGGCACGTGCCCGCCCTGTTTGACCTCGCCGAGCGCAACCAGGTAGTCCATATATGGCTCATGCATTCGTCGTTCTTTGTGACCGGGGTCCTGTTCTGGTTGCAGCTCATCCCTTCGTATCCGATCAAGCCGAAACTCTCCACCCTGGGCGGGATTTGGGCGATCCTCGTGACCAACGGCCTGATGGTCGTGCTCGCTATGGCGCTCAGCATTTTGTCTTCTGCCTCGTGGTATCCGGTCTACAACCACATCGCGGGCGTGCGGCTCGCTCCTTTCGCCGACCAGCAGATCGGAGCAGCCATCTTGTGGGTCTGCGGCGACTTCTGGGCATATCCGGCCCTCGTCGTCTTGATCGGAAGAGCGATCAGAGAAGAGGGGAGCGCGAGCGCTCTCATCGACAAAGTGCTCGGCCGCCGGATGGCCCTCGCTATGGAGGAGACGCCCAACAGCTGAGCAGCGGGCGCCTGGCCTGAGAGCCGGCCCGGAGAGGTCTCAGTCCTTGCTGAGCGGAGGAGCATCGAGCGCGCCTTGCGCGCCCGCGATGGGCCCGGTACGTCGGCGCTTCGGGCGCGGCGGGTTGCGGATGCCGATGGCAGCGATGCTGCCGCCGAGGGCACACATCGATGCAGTGATCAGCATCGCTTTGCGAAAGCCTCCCGAGAGCAAGGCGGCGTTACCGTAACCGCGGCCGGAGATGCCCGCTACGGCCGGAAGCACCGCCACCGCCAGCAGGCTGCCGACACGGGCGACGTAATTGTTCACCGCGGAGGCAATGCCGGCGTGTTCGGACGGGGCGGCTCCGAGCGCCGTCGTCGTGAGCGGTGCCACGGTGACGGCAAGACCAAGGGCTAACACGAGCACAGCAGGTAGGACTGTGCTCACGTACGAGCTCGAGCCTGTGCTGCGAGTGAGGAGAGCCAATCCGACACCGACCACGACCGGGCCGACGCCCATCTGCAGGCGGGGGCCGATGCGCGCTGAGAGCTGGCCCGAGCGGGCCGACAGGACGAGCATCACGACTGTAAGTGGTATGAGGGCCGCACCTGCTTCGAAGGGCGAGTAGTGGTTGACGATTTGTAACTCGACCGGTATTAGGAAAAGGGCCCCCCCGAGCGCCGCATAAACGATGAGTGTCACGCCGTTAGTAACAGAGAATTGCCGGGCGGAGAAGAGCCCCAAGGGGAGCATGGGTGAGCCGGAGGTACGCTCGACAAGGACGAAGGCGACACCGCCGACGACCCCCGCCAGGAGTACCCCGAGGACCAGCGGCGAGGAGAAGCCGCGCTCGGGTCCCTCGATTAGGGCGTAGGTGACCGCGGCGAGCGAGAACATGCCGAGGGCCGCTCCGACGACGTCGACATGTCCCCTGGCGTTCGGGTCGCGCGACTCGGGCACATGGCGGACCGACATGGTCAAGACGAGCGCCCCGATGGGTACATTGATGAAGAAGATCCAGCGCCATGACGCCGCCGAGATCAGGTAGCCACCGAGCAGCGGGCCGGCCGCAGTGGCGAGGCCGCCGAGGCCAGTCCAGGCGCCGATGGCACGGCCTCGGTCCCTTTCGGAGAACGAGGCCTGCAAGATGGCGAGGCTGCCCGGGGTTAGAAGGGCGCCCCCCACGCCCTGGACGACCCGGGCGACAATGAGCTCGGTCGAGTTGAGCGCAAGTCCGCAGGCGGCAGAGGAGACGGTGAACCAGATCACTCCGATGCTGAACACGAGGCGTCGCCCGTAGCGGTCACCGAGCGATCCGCCCAACAGCAAGAGGGCCGCCAGGGTAAGCGTGTAGCCGGTCACGACCCACTGCAAGGTGCCGATCGTCGCCGAGAAGTTCCGCCCGATAGTCGGCAGCGCTATGCCGATGACCGTGGCGTCGATCCCCGCCATGCCCGAGCCGAGAACGGTTGCGGCTATGACCCATCGCCCAGCTGGGCTTTTGTACTTGAGCTCGGCGTCGCTCAACATCGCATCCAGCCTAAGGCAAGGTCATGCGAAATCTTCTTGCACAATGCGGTCTACGTCGCGGCATGCGACCAGGCCGGGTCCGAGCGGCCGAGCACACCTGCGGTAGCGGCGACGCTGAGCGCTACCACTGTCGCGATCACGAGCGGCACCCCGACCTGGTGATGGACGATGAAGGCCGCACCGACGACGGCCCCAGCGAGCATGGTGGCGACCGCAACTATTCTGCGTCCGGCTCTAGAGCCCGTGCCCCCGACGACGGCACTGTCGGCGGCCATACCTGTGATGGTCAAGGTGAGCACGGTCGTGGTCAGGTCTGGTACCGCGAGCTTGCGGGCCGTGGCGTTCTGGATACCCATCCCGACGGCGAGGACAACGATTAGCCCGTAGCGGTAGCCGGAGCTCACTGGTGCGGCACTCAAAATCGCCAGCACCATCCCAGCTGCCAGCAACACGGCCTGAACGGCGGTGGCGTAGCCGAGATGCCGCCCACGATGTGAGCCGAACCGGGACCCCATGCGGCCCCCGGCGAGGCTGCCGACGACGAAGGCACCGATCGCCACGAGAGAGGAGCCAATCGAGAAGCCGGGTGCCCCGACGAGGGCAAAGCCCAGGAGCACGACATTGCCTGTCATGTTGGCGACAAAGACGTGCCCTAGGACTAGGTAGCTGAAGGAATCCACGAGCCCTGTCACGAGCGTCATGGAGACGAGCATCGGAGCAAGTGGGCCGTGTCGCGTGTCACGGTTCCAAAGCAGGGTTCCGGTGATCTCGTTCAGGAAAGTCGTCATGCCTCGCTCCTCGGCTGTGCAAGCTTGAAATGGCGGCTGGGGGGCGAGGCCGCATGGCGGACGCCGGTAAAGAGACCGCGACGACACCGGCCACGTCTATCGAACTGTGTGTTGTGCTGCTCCTCATCGGTATCTTGCCTGCGACCGTGACGGGGAGCAAGAAGGCGGGCAACGCCCAACAACTCAAGAGCGCGCGCACCGGGTCAAAGGAGCAACGTACCTGCCGGCACCTTCGCCCCGGCCCTATCGGCGCCTAGAAGCGCGGCATCCGCGGAACATCCCCATTCCGCGCCGGAGCGGGATGTTCTGCTTTCAGCGTCGGCGTCGATCGGTCGCACAAGACAGCCGTGGCACGCAGCGGCAGGGTTGGAACTGGTCGACCTGCATCGGAACTGGGACCAGCCAAGGAGCTTGTCGCCGAACGCCTATTTCGAGTTCACTTCGGCCGGGAGTACCCCGCACGGCGTGAAGAACGCGTTCTGACTGCTCGAGTCTCCCCTTGAGCGGAGGTCCGAGCAGGTGGACATTTGCAGCCGCAGCCAGAGGGATTCTCTTGGCGGATCTGACGGGAGATCCTTGCCAACTGCCGAGACGTTCAAGAAAAGAACAGCTGAAACATGAGCACATGATTGCAGTGGCGATCAAACGCCTCCCAGAGCCGGGATTTACTCAGGAAATTGGACCCTATGAGCAAGGGGTTACAGTGGACATGTGCGCGCCCGGGTTGTCGCACCAAGCGAACTTACCTCCACAGATCTGGCGGGGTGGAGTGAGTGCGCGGCCTCTTCTCTGGAGCCCAACCCATTCCTCGAGCCGAACTGGCTGCTGCCGGCCCTCCAATACCTCGACGAGGCACCCGCGACCGCGCTAGTTCTCGTCGAGCACAAAGGCACAGTCCAAGCGTGCGTGCCCGTCGTTGCCGTCACCGCCGACCGGAGCGGGGAGGCCGGGTCCGGACGGCACGTCGCCCTCAGGACTAGGGTCGCTCCGACTGCTGTCTCACTGGGTACGCCGCTTGTGACCACCGAGGGCGGCCAAGAGGCCCTGGGATGCCTCATGAACGAGATCAAGCGCGAGGCCGAACGCCGCCGGGCGGGACTGGTCATCATGGAGTGGGTTGGCTATGACGGGCCTACCGCCCAGCTGATGAGGCAAGCGGCCGACGAGACGAGCACTCCGCTCGTCGAGTTCGACCTCTGGGAGCGCGGGTCGCTCAGCCGCTGGGTCGGCACTGAGGAGCGCTACTGGCTACGCGGAATCGGAAAGAACCGTCAGCGGACGATCCGCCAGCACCGCCAGCATCTGATTGCCGCCCTAGGGGCGAGTCCGTCCCTGCAAGTGCGAACAGACGGCGGTGCCGTCGACGCGTTCTTGCGGCTAGAGGCCTCTGGATGGAAGGGCAACCAGCCCGACGGCCTTGCCCTGTGGCGCGAGGCGACCAAGACCAAGTTCTTCGAGGTCGTGTGCGGTCGCTACATCGACGACGGTCGCATGTGGTTCCTTTCCCTCGAGGGAGAGGACGGACCTATCGCGATGATCTGCTGTTTGCGCGCCGGTGCCGGCGTGTTCGCCTACCGAACCGCTTATGACGAGGACCTCGCCAAGTACGGCCCCGGGGTGCAGGTCTTCCTCGCCGCGATGGAGCACTTCGACAGCGAGACTGACGCAAGATGGTTCGATACCTGCGCCGCCCGCGACAACCAGCACCTGCTTGGGCTTTTTCCCGACCGACGCATGATGGCCACTGTCATGTTTCGCGCGGCCGCCGCCCGTTGACACCTTGACCGTTCCATCGGGCTTCGACTCGCGTTGTCGGCTCGTCGCGTGTCACCTAAGAGGGGCGTGACGAGAAGGCTGGCACGCCCAATCTGTCGTGGTGGCTGCTGTGATACCGGACCTAGTGGCCTTCGAGTGCGCTAAGTCATCTGGGCGCACCGGGGGAGTCCGAAGAGCCGTCTAGGGGCTCGGGCTCTTTAGTTCGAAGGCCACTCCGGTTTGCGCTTGTCGACGAAGGCGGCGATTCCCTCGCGCCGGTCCGGAGAGCTCGCCGCCTCCTGCCAAGCTGCGTGCTCGAGCTCGAGGCCCTCGTCAAGAGCACAGCTAGCCCCGAGCCGCAATGCGCGTTTGGCGGCCCGGGTGGCGACTGGGGAGTTGGCGGCAATCTGGCGGGCGAGAGCGAGGGCCTCCGCTCGTGCCTCGCCGACGCGAGCCCGCCGGTCGACGAGACCTAGGCGGACGGCCTCGTCGATCTCGACGCGGCGGCCGGTGAGGATGAGATCGCTGGCGGTCGCCGGGCTGGTTCGCCTTTGCAGGAGCTGGGTACCACCCCCGCCGGGAACCAGGCCGACAGAGACCTCAGGCAGGGCAAGGACCGCCGTAGGATCGGCGACGATGAGGTCGCACGACAGCGCGATTTCGAAACCACCCCCGAGGGCAAAGCCGCTGACGGCTGCGATAGTGGCGACGGGTAGAGCGCGGATCGCGTCGAACATGGCGCGTATGAGGGGCCTTTGCGCCATGAATTCAGTGTCGCTGAAGCTGTTGCGCTCCTTGAGATCAGCTCCGCAGCAAAAGGCGCGCTCGCTCGCTGAGGAGACGACGACGGCTCGCACGTCGCGGTCACCTGCGATCTCCAGCGCGGCGGCAGTTATCTCGCGCGCCATTGCGCTCGATATCGCGTTGAGCTGCTCCGGCCGGTTAAGGACGATCTCTGAAAGGTGATCTTCTCTGTGGAGCTCTACGAGCCCGGGGCCGGTGGCTTGGCTCATCGCTGCGAAGATTAACGTTTCCATTCCAAGGCGCGCTACGCCGGCAGGGCAGGGGCTGCAGGAGGGAGGGACGATGCAGTACGAGCCCGCTGAAGCTCAAACGACCACACGCAAAGAAGGTGCAACGCCCACCCTACGCGAACTCACCGAGGAGCTGCGTGCCCGCCTGGCCGTGATCCGCCAGGGTGGGGGCAAGGCGGCCCGCGACCGCCACCTTTCTCGCAACAAGCTTCTCGTCCGGGACCGTATAGACCGTCTCGTCGATCCCGGGTCACCCTTTTTGGAGCTTTCCCCCCTTGCCGGCTACGAACTCTACGGCGAGCCGCTCCCCGCGGCTGGCCTGATTACGGGAGTGGGCCGGATCTGCGGGCGCCCATGCCTCATCGTCGCCAACGACGCCACGGTGAAGGGGGGCACCTACTTCCCGGTGACTGTGAAAAAGCACATTCGTGCCCAGCAGGTCGCGGCCGACAACCACCTCCCGTGCTGCTATCTGGTCGACTCGGGGGGCGCTTACCTGCCCCTGCAAGCCGAGGTGTTCCCCGACCGTGAGCACTTCGGGCGTATCTTCTTCAACCAGGCGAGGATGTCGGCCGGTGGTATCGCCCAGCTGGCGGCCGTGATGGGCTCGAGCACGGCGGGCGGGGCCTATGTCCCGGCGATGTGCGACGAGAACGTGATCGTCGCGGGCCAGGGGACCATCTTCTTGGGCGGCCCGCCTCTGGTCAAGGCGGCCACCGGTGAGGTCGTGACCGCAGAGGAGCTCGGTGGGGGAGAGGTGCACGCGCGCCATTCCGGCGTGGTCGACCACCTCGTCTCCGACGACGCGCAAGCACTCTCGGTCCTCCGTTCGATCGTGGACACCCTGGAGCGTCCCAGTAGCGGCTCAGCCGACAGGGTCGATCCGGCCGAGCCTTTGGAGGACCCGGCGGGGATCTTTGAGGTTGTTCCTAGCGACTTGCGCATCGCCTATGACGTGCGCGAGGTGATCCGGCGCATCGTCGATCGGTCCGCTCTCACCGAGTTCAAGGCCCTCTACGGGTCGACTCTCGTCTGTGGATTTGCCAGGATCTACGGGTACCGGGTGGGGATAGTCGCCAACAACGGGATCCTCTTCAGCGAGGCAGCTCTCAAAGGTGCCCACTTCATCGAGCTGTGCAGCCAGCGCAAGATCCCGCTCGTGTTCTTGCAGAACATCGCCGGATTCATGGTTGGGCGCGATTACGAGGCTCGAGGCATCGCGAAAGACGGAGCCAAGCTTGTCACCGCTGTCGCCTGTGCCGCAGTAGCGAAGTTCACTGTCATAATCGGCGGGTCGTTCGGGGCTGGCAACTACGCGATGTGCGGTCGGGCCTACGACCCGAGGCTCTTGTTCATGTGGCCGAATGCCCGCATATCAGTGATGGGTGGCGACCAGGCGGCTACGGTTCTCGGCTCGGTCGGGCGACCGGGGGTTGCAGGTGCAGATGACGAGGCTAAGCGCGCCGGAGAGCTACGGGCCACCTATGAGCGGGAGGGGTCCCCGTACTACTCGAGCGCCCGCCTTTGGGACGACGGCGTCATCGACCCGGCCGACACCCGCCGGGTACTTGGTATCGGCCTCGAGCTCGCTGCCGCCGTCCCGACCGGCACGACCCGCTTCGGGGTCTTGCGGATGTGAGCAGACCATTGCGTTACGAGAGGCTCATGGTCGCCAACCGCGGCGAGATCGCGGCTCGGGTGCTGAGGACAGCACGAGATCTCGGCCTGTCAACCGTCGCCGTCTACTCGGAGGCCGACAGGGGAGCACCCTATTTGAGCCTTGCCGACCAAGCCGTCGCTATCGGTCCCGCTCGCGTGGCCGACTCCTATTTGAGTTCGCGCGCTCTCCTCCAGGCTGCGATGAGCACCCGGGCGACGGCTGTCCATCCTGGATACGGCTTTTTGTCCGAGAACAGTGCCTTCGCCCAAGCCTGTAGTCAGGCGGGGCTCGTTTTCGTCGGACCTCCCGCGGCTGTGATCGAGCAGATGAGCAGGAAGGACAACGCCCGGCGGATCGCGCAGGCCGCAGGGCTCAGCGTGCTTCCCGCCGCCCAGGGCGACGACGACGAGGAGCTCATCTTGGCCGTGATCGAAAGTGTCGGCTTCCCGGCACTCATCAAGGCTGTCGCCGGAGGCGGCGGCAAGGCCATGCATGTCGTCGGCGAGGAAGCGGAGCTGCGCGCCCGGCTGAGTTCAGCGCGGCGGGAGGCCGGGGCAGCCTTCGCGGACCCGGTGCTCTTGGTGGAGCGTTTCGTGGAGCACGGCCGCCACGTTGAGGTCCAGGTGGCGGCGGACGTGCAGGGCAACGTCGTCCATCTCTTTGAGCGTGATTGTTCCGTGCAACGCAGGCACCAAAAGGTCATCGAGGAAGCGCCCGCGCCGAGTATCGAGGGGGCACTTCGTGACAGGCTCTGCTCTGATGCGGTGCGCCTTGCCACCTCCGTCGGCTATCTCAACGTCGGTACGGTCGAGTTCCTTGTCGCCGGGGGCGAGGCGTACTTCTTGGAGATGAATACGCGCCTGCAGGTCGAGCATCGGGTCACCGAGGCGGTTACCGGGCTCGACCTGGTTCGTCTGCAGCTCGAGATCGCCCAAGGGCGCCCACTGGGGTTCACCCAGGCCGATGTCACCTGCAGCGGGCATGCGATCGAGGTCCGCGTCTACGCCGAGGATCCCGATCAAGGTTTCTTGCCCCAGGCCGGGGTTCCCAGCTTTGTCAGGTTGTCTGAGCACGCTCTGGTCGATGCCACTATCGCCGAAGGCCGCGCCGTCACGACTTTCTACGATCCGATGCTCGCAAAGATCGTCGTGTCCGGCCCTACACGCGAGCTGGCTCGGGAGCGCCTCGTGAACGCCCTCGACGAGAGCGCCGTGTTCGGCGTGAAGACGAACATCGGCTTCTGCCGTCGCCTCGTCGCCTCGGCGGCCTTTGCCGAAGCAGCAATCGACGTCAACACCTTGGACGGAAGTGTCGAGATCCAGGCACCTAGTGATGATGTCGACGCCCTCAGCGCCGCCGCGGTGATCCTGGCGGAGCAAGGTCAAGACTCGCCGCTCGGCGCAAGCGACGGCTGGCGCCTGAGCGGTCCCGCCGCCTCCTTCAGGTTGTACTTGACCGGCGTGTCCGACCACGTCGTCGTCGTGGACCGAGCGACGGGCACTGTCATCCTTGGGGACCGGGTCCGAGCCGTCTCTGTGCTCGAGAAGGGCGAGGGGCGTCTGCTCTTGACTATTGACGGCCAGGCGGCACTTTTCCACTTCGCCCAGGACCCAAGCGGGGTCACGATCGGCTACGAGGGCTCGACCTACCGCTTCGATCTCTGGCGGCGTGCTGTTGACCCGGAGCGCTACAGCCGCGGTGGGGACGTCGTAAGCGCACCCATGCCGGGCGTGGTGCTCAGCATCGAGGTGAGACGCGGCGGGGGGGTGCACGCAGGCGATGTCCTTGCGGTTCTCGAGTCGATGAAGATGGAGCTCCCTCTTCGCTCGCCGCGCGACGGGGTCGTGGCTGAGATCTGTGTGGCAGAAGGTGACCACATCGAGCTCGACGCCGCTCTCGTTCGCCTCGAGGCGGGCGATGGGCCGGGCGAACCCACGAGGCCGGCCCGGTGACCTCGAGCGACGTCGCTCCTTCCAGGAAGGCGCGCGCTCGCCGACCCGTCGTGCCTCTCGAGGACCTGCCGCCCGAGGTCAGGATCTACGAGGTCTCGCCGCGAGACGGCCTGCAGAACGAGAGCACCGTCGTGCCCGTGACGACCAAGCTGGAGCTGATCTCCCGCCTCATCGGTGCTGGGGTTCGTGCAGTCGAGGTGACGAGCCTTGTCAGACCGGACTGGGTTCCCCAGCTTGCTGACGCCGAAGAGCTGTTGTCTCGCCTCGAGCGTCATGACGGTGTACGTTTCGGCGTCCTCGTCCCGAATCTTCGTGGCCTCGAACGTGCCATTGCCGCCTCGGTTAGAGAGATTGCCGTGTTCGCCAGTGCCACGGAGTCATTTGCCATGGCGAACCTGCACCGGACCCGGAGCGAGTCGATGGCGATCTTCGCGGACGTCGCCAAGGGCGCCCTCGAGGCGGACGTGTCGGTACGAGGTTATGTGTCGATGTGCTTTGGCGACCCGGACGAAGGCGCCGTCGCTGTCGGCGACGTGGTGGGCGTCGTGAGCGATCTGTTCGACATGGGCTGCTACGAGGTGAGCGTCGCCGATACCATTGGTGTCGCCACGCCGGGTCAGGTGTACGGGCTAGTGGAGGCGCTCGTCGCCGCCGGGCTCGACCGAGGCCGACTCGCCGTACACTTCCACGACACCTACGGTCAGGCTCTCGCCAATACCCTTGCCGCGTTGCGCGCCGGGGTGGCCACGCTCGACTCGTCGGCGGGAGGCCTCGGAGGCTGCCCGTACGCGAGGAGCGCCACGGGCAACCTCGCTACTGAGGACCTCGTCTACATGCTCGATGGCCTCGGAGTCGCGACGGGCGTGGACCTTGAAGCACTTGTCGAGACATCGAAATGGATGGCAACACAGTTGGACCGGCCCTCACCATCGAAGGTGGTCGCGGCCTGGGGGAGGGAACGGGACAATGAACGCTGAGTTCGACCACCGACTGCCAGATGTCTTAGCCGAGTTCCAGGCAGTCGTCCGTCGCTTTGCCAGAGATGAAGTGGCACCCGTGATCGCCGAGATCTACGAACGCGGCGAATTCCCGTACGACCTCGTCCGAAAGATGGCCGCGATGGGGCTGTTCGGCCTTCCCTTCCCCGAGACCTACGGAGGCATGGGGGCCGATCCACTGGCACTGCCCGTCGTCTTGGAGGAACTAGCCCGGGTCGACTCGTCGATCGCGGTCACCCTCGAGGCCTCTGCCAGCCTTTCGGCCATGCTCATCTTCCGTTTCGGGAGCGAGGAGCAGCGCTTGGAGCACCTCCCGCCGCTCGTGGCGGGCGAGAGGCTTGCCGCTTTCGCCCTTACAGAGCCGGGAGGGGGCTCTGATGCCGCGGCATTGCGGACCGTCGCCCACCGCGATGGGGACGAGTACGTTCTCAACGGCACGAAGGCTTTCATCACCAACTCCGGCACCGACATAACTTCGGTCCTGATCGTCGCTGCCGTGACTGCAGGCCAGCCCGGCGGCCACAAGGAGATCTCCTCGTTCATCGTTCCGACCGGCACCCCCGGGCTCCTGGTTGGAAAGAAGTACTCAAAGGTGGGGTGGCTCGCCTCCGACACCCACGAGGTCGCCCTTCTCGACTGCCGCGTGCCGGCAGAGAACCTCCTCGGCGGTCTGGGCCGTGGCTACGCCCAGTTCTTGGAGGTGCTCGACGAGGGTCGCATCGGCGTCGCAGCCATCGCTGTCGGCCTGGCCCAGGGTTGTGTGGACGAGTCGCTCCGTTACTGCGCCGAACGGGAGGCTTTCGGGCACAGGATCGGGGACTACCAGGCGATCCGCTTCAAGATCGCCGACATGGAGGCCCGGGCACATACGGCCCGACTCGCCTACTTGCAGGCCGCCTCCAAGCACGCCCATGGCGAGTCCTACAAGAAGGAGGCGGCCATCGCGAAGCTCGTCGCTTCCGACGCGGCGGTGCTGAACGCCCGCGAGGCAACGCAAATTTTCGGTGGGTACGGATTCGTCAATGAGACTCCAGTCGCCCGCTTTTGGCGGGACGCCAAGGTGCTCGAGATAGGAGAGGGGACGAACGAGGTACTGCGGATGCTCATCGCCCGCGAGCTGGGTGTCGGCCAGCCTGGTCCAGAGAGATGAACGAGGTTCTCTGGCAACCGTCGGAGCAAAGACGCCGGTCGTCTGTCCTCGCTCATTACATCTCCTTTTTAGGCAAGGAAGGGTTGAGCTTCGACGGCTATGAGGAGCTGTGGCGGTGGTCGGTCACAGAGCTCGAGGCCTTCTGGGGTTCGGTCTGGCGCTTCTTTCACGTCGGCCCTGATCCAATAGAGGTGCTCGGGCAGCGGGAGATGCCTGCCCGGAGCTGGTTCTCGAGCTCGAGGATCAACTACGCGGCTCAGGCCCTCCGCTGGGCTGGCGCGGCTCCAGGCCATGTTGGCGGCAGCCGGCCAGCGGTTATCTCGCTCTCTCAGACGAGGGACCCAATCTCGCTTTCTTGGACCGAGCTCGCGACAGCTGTGGCCAAGGCCAGGGCGGGCCTTATTTCTCTCGGGGTGCAAGAGGGCGACCGCGTGGTCGCCTACCTCCCCAACATCGCTGAGACGATCGTCGCCTTCCTCGCCACGGCAGGCATCGGGGCGGTCTGGTCCTCGTGCCCGCCCGAGTTCGGGCGCCGCAGCGTGCTTGAGAGGTTCACTCAGCTGGAACCGAAGGTGCTTATCGCCGTCGACGGCTACCGCTATGGGGACAAGACGATCGACCGGGCTGAGGACGTGGCTGCCATTGTGCGAGCACTTACGTCCCTTGAGGCGACAGTGACCGTCGATTATCTGGGTGGCGCCCCGATTGCCGGCACCGTCGCATGGGAGGATCTCTTCTCGTCGGGCTCGGTCCCCGAGCCGGTAGCTTTGCCCTTCAGCCATCCCCTCTACGTGTTGTTCTCCTCGGGCACGACGAGAAGGCCGAAGGCGATCGTCCACGGGCACGGCGGGATCACGCTCGAGCACGTGAAGGCGCTGGGGCTGCAGAGCGACCTGACCGAAGCCGACAGGTTCTTCTGGTATTCGACTACGGGATGGATGATGTGGAACTTCCTCGTCTCGGGCCTGCTCGTCGGGGCGACAGTCGTCTGCTTCGATGGCGACCCGGGCCACCGCGACCTGTCGACGTTGTGGGCGATGGCGGCCGAGCACCAGGTGACCTACTTCGGCACCAGCCCCCCTTACCTGATGGCTTGTAGGAAAAAGGGACTCCGTCCCGGCCGCGATTTCGACCTCGCCCGGCTCAGATCGGTCGGGTCCACCGGCTCGCCCCTTTCCGCTGACGGCTACCGCTGGGTGTACCAAGATGTCGGCAGCGACCTGCAGGTCGCCTCTGTCAGCGGCGGCACGGACCTCTGCACGCCTTTTGTTGGTGCGAGCCCTCTCCATACGGTGCGGGCGGGGCGAATCGCCTGCCGCTACCTGGGGGCTGCCGTGGAGGCCTACGCGCCAGACGGGCGCTCGCTCATCGACGAGGTGGGGGAGCTAGTCATAACAGAGCCAATGCCCTCGATGCCCCTCAAGTTCTTGGACGACCCGGACGGCTCGTCTTACAGAGCTGCCTATTTCGACAGGTTCCCAGGCGTGTGGCACCACGGTGACTGGATCACTGTCTTCGAGGACGGCTCGTGCGAGATCACTGGTCGCTCCGACGCCACATTGAACCGGGGCGGGGTTCGTATCGGGACAGGCGAGCTCTACGCCGTCGTCGAAGCGATTGAGGGAATTGAAGACAGCCTCGTTCTGCACCTGGAGGATGCTGACGACGGGCCAGGCCGGATAGTCCTGTTCGTCGTGCTCGCAGCTGGCACCGAGCTCGACGACGCACTCGCCGAACGCATCCGCACCGAGCTTGCCGCCCAGCTCTCGCCGCGACATGTGCCCGACCTCGTCCTGGCCGTCGACCGCGTTCCCCGCACGCTGTCGGGGAAAAAGCTCGAGGTGCCGGTGAAGCGAATCCTTATGGGTGCTCAGGCCGACAAGGTAGCGAGTGTGGACTCGCTGTTGGACCCACAGGCCCTGCAGGCCTTTTTAGCTTCCGCCCTGCCCGCCATCTCGACTGAGTGCACAGGGCTGACCTCGAGCTGATCGGCAATCTCAGGGCCGGGGCGGGCTCCCGGCGAGCAAGGCCTCGATGGCTACCAATGGGGCTGTGCCGTTGACGCCCGAACTCAGGGGGAGATATAGCCCTGTGCTTGCTTGCCTGTGCTGTTCCCACATGTTCGAGGCGTAGGACTCGGCGAGGGCCCTGTAGCGAGGGTCTGGGCGGATCTCGTCAAGAATGAGAAGATCGCGCAGGTAGACGGCGACGAAGACAGCGTGCTCACGGACCAGGGCGTCAACCTCGCCGTAGTGGGCGAGCGAGGCCGCGGCTGTAAGGCAAGCGTCCTCCAGGTAGGCATCCTCGGCGGTGGCCTCGTGGAGAAGGACTCCCGCCCCAATCATCGAACCCTGGTTGTAACTCCAGATGGCCGGCTGCACGGCGCCGTCGGGAGCGACGTGGTCCCGGTAAAGGCCGTCCTCGCCTCGCAGGATGGACCTTGCCCAGTTATAGATGCGCACCGACCAGTCGAGGTAGTGCTCCTCGCCCGTCGCCAGGTACAGCTCGGCGGCGACTTCGGCGGCGGGACCGTTTGAGCACGTGTTGCGGGTGCGACTCCAGGCGGCATCGGCCCAACGGATGCCACCTGGATGCGCCCAGCCGACACTGTCGCACCAGCCGGTGACGATGAAAGTAAACACCCGGCGGGCAAGGTCTATATAACGAGGCTCATTTTCCAGGCGGTATTGCTGCAAGAGGGCGAGTGCCACCCATTCGTTGTCGTCGAAGTATGCGGCCCCCGCATGCCACAGATAACGGTCGAGTTGGCTCCACACAGGCCGGCGGACGGTCGAGGCGAGCCCCAGGGGGCCTCTGGAAGCCTGCTTGTGTGTGGCGTAGCGATAGGCGGCGGCGATGCGCCCGGAGAGCACTCTCGCCGCCTGGTCGGTACCTCCGGCATGCTCGGCCGGAAGCGCCGCCAGCGAGCAGGCCGCTGACCAGGCGGTCGTAAGAGGCCACAGGGCCTCGAAGCTCCTGAGCAAGAAATGCCGAGGCTTGCGGTAAAGCCCGGTGCGGGCGTCGAAGTAGGCGCTCTGCAGCGAGGAGAAGGCGAGCGCGGCCCGGGCGGCGTGAACCTTAGGGCTCGGCGCTCCCGGCGCATGGGCGACGGGTTCTGGCATTGAGGTGCAGCATAAGGGTGCAGTCGAGCGCGCCGTTGCGGAGCACATGCCAACGCCCTTATCTGACGTTCGCGGCGCCGACGAAGCGGACCATCCATCTCGTGCCTAGGGGGCAGGACCAAATGAAAGACGCAGAGATCGCCATCAGAGCACCCGCGGCTTGTATTGATCGTCCGCGACGGGACGTGCAAGTCAGATCCAGGCCACAATGTGAGCCAAGTGTGACCTCAGAAACCCTAATGCTCACTAGCCAGCTCGGACATCTGGACGGGGAAGATCGAGATAACGAGTAGGCAGATGATGGCGCGTCGACGGCTGAGACAAGCACTGGCCGTCCTCTTTGTGGCAACAGGTGGCCTCCTAGGCGCAGCCTGCGGAGGGTCGCCGCCGCCCGGCGTCGCGAACCTCGGCTCAACGACAGCCACAACCCTGAGGTCGTCCCAGAAAGCGAGAAGTGGCGGCGACACCGCCTCGAACTACAGGGCCGCTCTCGCGTACGTCGACTGCATGCGCTCACATGGCCTGTCGAACTTCCCTGACCCGACGAGCGATGGCCAGGTCAACGTCAAGTTCGCATCCGGTGGAAAAGATGGTGCGCCGGCATCGGGCGGTATCGATCGGATGTCACCGCAATACATCTCGGCTGATGAGTCGTGCCGGCACCTCCTCCCGGGCGGGGTACCCACCTCTACGCAGAATCAGCACGCCCTAGCCAAGGAGCTGAGGTTCGCACACTGCATGCGCTCACATGGCGTGTCGAAGTTTCCCGACCCGACCAACGCCGACGTTGTGCGCCTCATCGGCGTCGACCAGAACTCTCCTCAATATAAGAGCGCGCAAGACGCCTGTGAAGCCCTCGTGCCCGGGGCGGACTCCAAGTAACCCGCTTGCCAGCCGTGTTGGTGTCCTTGAGATTCGTTCCGTCCCTAACGCCGTGAACGGTGGCCACCTCGGCGCTCAAGAGTGGAGAATCACCTTACGGAGACCTGCTTTTGCTCCGGCTGGTTTGCAAGCCTCCGATTATTGTGATAACATCACGATATAAATAGCTATCACGTTAGTAGGGCGTTCTCCAGGGGAGCACCATGACCGAGACCATTCGGTTCGCTCCTGCAAACATCGAGGGTGCTGTCGGCATGGTCGAACCGGAGCTCCTGCCGCTCGAGGGGCTCGAGATCGGCAGTTCTAAGGAGTGCGAGGCAGCGATGATGAGCAACTTCTTGGTCGTGCTCTGTGGTGGCCATCCGGCTTTGCCAGTCGTCAAAGTCGCGACGCTCGACTCGTGAGCCGTGAGTGACCGCAAGCAGGTACTTCTTCGGATTGATCCTGCTGTCCACGATGCCCTGGCCCAGTGGGCGGCCGATGAGTTTCGTAGCCTCAATGCCCAGATCGAGATGTTGTTGCGCCATGCGCTCGACAGCGCGGGCCGGATGCCGAAGAGAGTTGGGCCTGTGCCCAGGCGGGGACGACCGCCCACCACATGACCCCTCTAACTGCGATGCTCCAAGTTGCCGCGCATGACCAACGGCCGGAGCTAGGCGCGAGACGGATCATGACCCCGGAAACAAAAGAAAGTCGGAGGGTGCGCTAATGGACGGCCTATTGGAGATCGACGGCCTGAGCCGGCGGTTCGGCACGGTGACTGCCCTCAACGACCTGAGCTTCTCAGTGCCCTCGGGCCAGGTGGTTGGCTTCCTCGGTCCAAACGGCGCCGGGAAGACTACGACGATGCGCGCAATCTTCGGGCTCACCGACCTTGACGCCGGGTCGGTGCGGTGGAACGGCGTAACGGTCGGCACCACTCAGCGCCGGCGCTTCGGGTACATGCCAGAAGAGCGGGGCCTCTACCCAAACATGCTCGTAGCAGAAGAGATCGAGTACCTAGGCCGTCTTCACGGCCTGGACGCGCGCAGCGCTGCCGCTGCCACCAAGCAGTGGCTTGAGCGCCTGGACGTGGCGGACCGCTCCACCAGCAAGGTCGAGACCCTGTCACACGGCAACCAGCAACGTGTGCAGCTGGCAGCGGCCCTGGTGCACGACCCTGAGGTGCTGGTACTGGACGAGCCGCTTTCCGGACTCGACCCGACCGGCATCGACGCCATAGGCGAGGTGCTCGTCGAGCGGGCCCGCGCCGGGCGCTGCGTGCTGTTCTCCAGTCACCAGCTGGACCTCGTCGAGGACCTCTGCGAGTCGGTCGCGATTATCGACGGTGGTCGACTGGTGGCGAGAGGGACCGTCGACGAGCTCGCCACGAGCGGCTCGAGGCGCCTTAGCGTCCGGGTAGAGGGAGACCGCCAAGGTGCGTGGGCGCAGGGAATCCCCGGCGTGACCGTATCGGAAATGGACGGAGGCGAGATGCGTCTCGTCCTTGACGACTCCACCGATAGCGACGTCGTGCTGGATGCGGCGCGCGCCGCTGGGCGTGTCACGGAATTCGTTTTCGGACGCCGCCGCTTGTCCGAAGTGTTCAGGGAGGCGATGGCCCGGTGAATGCGCTCCCCTTCGTCCTCGTCGCTGGCGGGGCGGTGATGGTTGTCCGCATCGGCTTGCGCCGCAAGGGCCGGGGGCGATCCTCAAAGCTCGAGGGACTCACACTCGCGCTGCGCGACAAAAGGCTCCTTGGAGATGCCGGACTTGTGGCTGGGCGCGAGATTCGAGAGCGCTTGCGGGGCCGCCTGTTTCGAGTGGTCACCCTCATCCTCTTCGCCGTAGTGGC
This sequence comes from uncultured Acidimicrobiaceae bacterium, assembly GCA_963725355.1. Taxonomy (GTDB): domain Bacteria; phylum Actinomycetota; class Acidimicrobiia; order Acidimicrobiales; family Bog-793; genus Fen-455. The sequence goes on along the minus strand of CAVRYE010000009.1, from coordinate 364,431 downwards.
GGCGGCGGTGATCATCCCTACCATCCATAAGGGAACCACCACACGCCAGATGGTAGGCGTCGTCGCCGGTCGAGCTGACCTCGATGCCGACCTGCAAATGCTGGCCAAGACCGTCGGGCTAAAAGTAGCGGTAGTGCGCGAGCCTGACCTGAGGGCCGCCCGCGCTGCATTGAGCGTCGGCCACCTCTACATGGTGGTGGACGGCACCGGGACCATTCTCGTGGAGAACCCGATCTCGGCCACCGACTCCTCCACCGGGGCCAGATATGTGCAAGCAGTGGCCACGGCTTTTGGAACCCTGCAGGCGTTCGCTCAGGCCGGCCTCACCCCGAACCAGGAGGCGGCGGTGGCCGGGGCGAAGCCATGGCCGATCGAGAGCCTCCACCCCTCGGGCAAGGGCGCCACCACGACCGAGGAGACGACGGCCCTTCTCGGGATCATTCTCATCTTCATCATCCTCAACCAGTACCTCACCTGGACCTTGATGGGAGTCATGGAGGAAAAGGCGAGCCGCGTCGTCGAGGTCCTCCTCGCCACTGTGAGGCCGGTCCAATTGCTGGCGGGCAAGGTTGCCGGTATCGGGGCGATTGCTCTTCTCCAAGCCGTGTCCCTGGTGGCATTCGCGCTGGTGCTCGCGAAACTGGTCGGCTCAAGCCTCGTGCACGGGGAGGCACCGCTCGTGGTGGCTGCGACACTCGTCTGGCTGGTGCTCGGCTACGCCTTTTACAGCTGGTTGTACGCCGCCGCGGGTTCCCTAGCCGAACGCCAGGACCAGGTGCAGAGCTTGGCGTTACCCCTGAGCGCACCGCTCATCTTTGGCTACATCGTCTCGCTCATCGGGGTCAGCTCAGGTCATGCCACACTTCTTGTCAAGGTGCTTGCCTACTTGCCCCCTACGGCGCCCTTCGCCATGCCGACATTGGTCGGCTTCGGGGAGGCCACCTGGTGGCAGTTCTTACTGTCGGTGATGACGAGCGTGGTGTGCACCGTATTGGTGGCGCTGGTGGCGGCCCGCATCTACCGCACGGCTGTGCTACGAACAGGCAGGAGAGTGCGTCTCAGAGATGTGGTACCGGCAGCCTTGGCGAGGTGAAACGCTCGTCGGTGACGCCCGCCCAGGCCGCCGAGACGGACGTGGCCATGGGCGGCCGGGCCATCTCGGGGCTGCCCGGCTTCACACGGACTCTGAGAGGTATTTGCCAGGACATCCCTGCCCGATCCACGACGAGACATACCGGGGAGTGCTGCCCCGGCTCGGCTGGAGTTGGTCGCATAGGAAGGGCGGCCCCAGCCTCCGAGGGGCGCGAGACTTTGCGTGATGACCGCCGGACAGGGCCACGACGCCGTAAGACTGAGCTACGACGCAGTCGCCCAGTCCTATGAGGACGCCTTGGGGGATGAGCTCTCCTACAAGCCGCTCGACCGAGGCCTTCTCTCCGCCCTTCTCGAGCAGTCTGAGCCTGGCTGGCCCATCGCCGACATCGGCTGCGGGCCCGGGCACGTAGCCGCCTTTCTCGCCAGCCACGGCGCCGCGGCGGTCGGCATCGACCTGTCTCCGGCCATGGTCGCCGTCGGGCGCAGTTCCCATCCCGATGTCCAGTTCCGACAAGGCGACATGGTCGCCCTGCCCGCCACAGACGGCGAGTTCGCCTCTGCCGTTGCCCTCTATTCGATAATCCACCTCCAGCCTTCAGAGCTGGGGCCGGCCTTTTCCGAGGTGCACAGAGCGCTCAGGCCTCGGGGCCTGTTCCTCGTCTCTTTCCACCTCGGCACTCAAATCGTCCACCGGAGCGAGTGGTGGGGCCACCAAGTGGACATCGACTTCCGCTTCTATGAGAAAGGGCCCGTCATCGAGGCCCTTGTTGGCGCCGGGTTCAGCCTCGAGGCAAGCCTCGAGCGTTCGAACTATCCAGAGGAGGTAGAGACGCTCCGCGCCTACCTGCTCGGGCGCCGCGGCGGCTAGAGGCCGGCTGCGGCGGGGATGACCGTGTCGCGGTAAGCCTCGAGGGTCTCAGGGATCTTGTCGTGCATCAGATAGAGAGCGAACTGGTCGACACCGATTTCTGCCAGCTCGCCGAGGCGCTCGATGTGGCTCTCGACGGGCCCGAGCAAGCAGAATCGGTCGACGATGTAGTCGGGCACGAAATCGACCGAGGGGTTGCCGGCTTTTCCGTGGTGGCTGTAGTCGTAGCCCTGGCGGTCCCGTACATAGTCGGTGAGGGCGCGGGGCACCTCTGAGGACTCGCCGTAGCGGGCTACGAGATCGGCGACGTGGTTGCCGACCATGCCCCCGAACCATCGCAGTTGCTCTCGCTGATGGGCCAGGTCGTCTCCTACATAGGCGGGAGCGGCCACACAAATGGTGAGCTCATCGGGGTCCCGTCCCGCCGCTTGGGCCGCGGCGCGCACGGACTCGATCGTCCAGCGGGCGATGTCGATGTCTGCCACCTGCAAGATGAGGCCGTCGGCGCGTTCGCCGATCACCTGCAGTGCTCTCGGCCCGTAACCGGCGCCCCAGACCGGCAGGCGGCTGTCAGAAGCCCAGGGCAGCCTGACGCTGACACCGTTAAGAACTGCCTCGCGGCCCTCGGCAAGCTCCTTGATGGCGGTGATCGCCTCGGCGAAGGTCTGCATGCTCGTCGGCTTGCGGCCGATTACCCGCAGCGCCGAGTCACCGCGCCCGATGCCGCAGACGGTCCTGTTGCCGAACATGTCGTTGAGCGTGGCGAAGATCGAGGCCGTGACCGACACGTCGCGCGTCGCTGGGTTGGTGACCATGGGGCCGACCTGGATGTGAGAGGTGGCCGAGAGGATGTTGGCATAGATGACGAAGGGCTCCTGCCAAAGCACGCAAGAGTCGTAGGTCCAAACGTGGCTGAAGCCGGCCTGCTCGGCCTGCCGGGCCCGCTCGATCACCCAGCTCGCTGGCGGGTCGGTCTGGAGCACGACGCCTATGTCCATTCGCCGCTGCCTATCGGAGAGCCTGGGAGACTTGACGTGAGACGAAGCGGCCGTGGCCCGCTTCGCCGATGTAGGCCCCGGCTGCTATCACTTGGCGCCCACGGGAGAACACGGCATCGACTCGACCGGTGATCTCCTTGCCCTCATAACACGAGTAGTCGACGGCCATGTGGTGAGTGGCCGCCGAGATCGTCTGTGTGGCATTGGGGTCGTAGATGACGATGTCGGCATCCGAGCCCGGGGCGATAGCGCCCTTCTTTGGGTAGAGGCCGAACATCTTCGCGGGGTTGGTTGAGGTGATCTCGACCCAGCGGGGAAGGGTTATTTCCCCCGAGACGACACCTTGGTAGATGAGGTCCATTCGGTTCTCGACTCCGGGAAGGCCATTGGGGATCTTGGTGAAGTCTCCTCTGCCGAGCTCCTTCTGCTCGGTGAAGCAGAACGGGCAGTGGTCCGTCGACACGACCGACAAGTCATCGGTGCGAAGTCCCCTCCAGAGGGCAGCCTGGTGCTCGCGGGGCCGAAGGGGCGGAGTGCAAACGAACTTGGCCCCTTCGAAGTCGGGGCGGCCCATGTCGTCTTCTGACAAGAACAGGTACTGGGGGCACGTCTCGGCAAAGGTGTTCTGGCCCCGGTCGCGCGCCTCCACGACGGCGGCGAGAGCGGGGGCCGAGGAGAGGTGGACGATATAGAGCGGTGCCTTGGTGACCTGGGCGAGACGGATGGCACGTGAGGCGGCCTCGCCCTCCATCTCGGCCGGCCTGGTAAGGCCGTGGTAGATGGGATCGGTCTGGCCCCGTGCGAGGGCATCGGCGACGATGGCGTCGATGGCGATGCCGTTCTCGGCGTGGATCATGATGAGGGCTCCGTTGCCGGCGGCCCTGTCCATGGCACGCAGGATCTCTTTGTCGGTGGCGTAGAAGACGCCGGGGTAGGCCATGAAGAGCTTGAAGCTCGTGACACCCTGGGCGACAAGCTCGTCCATCTCCTTGAGCGAGGCGTCGTTGACGTCGGAGATGATGGCGTGAAAGGCATAGTCGACGGCACACTTCCCGTCAGCCTTGGCGTGCCAGGCGTCCATCCCAGCCAGCAGGGACTCGCCCTTTGTCTGGATGGCGAAGTCGATAATCATCGTCGTGCCGCCCCAGGCGGCCGCGCGCGTGCCCGTCTCGAAGGTGTCGGCCGACCTCGTGCCCCCAAAAGGCATCTCCATGTGGGTGTGGGCATCGATGCCACCGGGGATGACGTACTTTGCCGTGGCGTCGACGACGAGGTCGGCACTTTCCTGCCAAGTCTCAGACAACCCGGAGAATTCGGCCGCCAGCGCGGCCACCTTCTCGTCTTGGAGGAGAACATCCATCGGCGAGGCACCGTCCGGGGTGACGAGCGTGCCGCCCTTTATGACAGTGCGCATTTTCAGCCCTCACAAAGCCTTTCGTATGTATCCGGCCGGCGGTCCCTGTAGAAGGCCCACGTGCGCCGTACCTCGTCGATAAGGGACATGTCGAGATCTCGTACGACCACCTCCTCGGCGACGTCGGAGGCCACTTCGCCGACAAAGCGCCCCCGGGGGTCGACGAAATATGACTGGCCGTAGAACTCGTTCGTGCCGAAGGGCTCGACACCAACTCGGTTTATCGTCCCGACGTAGTACTCGTTAGCGACGGCCGCCGCGGGCTGCTCCAGCTTCCAGAGGTACTCCGACAGTCCCCGGCTCGTCGCCGACGGATTGAAGACGATCCTCGCTCCGTTCAGGCCGAGAGCGCGCCAGCCTTCTGGAAAGTGGCGTTCGTAGCATATGTAGACCCCGATCCGTCCCACGGCGGTGTCGAAGACGGGGTAGCCGAGGTTGCCGGGCCGGAAATAGAACTTCTCCCAAAAGCCGGCCACTTGTGGCAAGTGATTCTTACGGTGCTTTCCGACATAGCGCCCGTCGGCGTCGATGACAGCGGCAGTGTTGTAGAAGATCCCGGGTTGGTCCAGCTCGTAGACGGGCACGACGAGGACTACGCGGAGCTCTCTGGCCAGGTCCATGAACTGGCGGATGGTGGGCCCGTCGGGTACTGGCTCGGCGAAGTCGTACCATTCGCCGTCTTGCACCTGGCAGAAGTAGGGCCCGTTGAACAACTCCTGCAAGCAGACGACCTTCGCCCCTGCGGCGGCCGCCTGTTGGACCGAACGCACGGCGTTCTTGGTCATCGTGTCCTTGTCCCCGGCCCATTGGGCCTGAACTAGAGCCGCCCGCACTAGCTCAGCCATGTTGTCCCCCTTCACGCCTGGTCTGGTCCCGGCAACACTCGCGCCGCAGGCACGGCCTGTCAACGGCAGCGCGGGGCCGTGAGCTGGAGCAAGATGAGCGACGCACAGATCTCAAGAGGGGAGGCCTTTATGGTTCACGAGGTACGAGGTGTCGTCGCCCGCGAGAAGGGGGCACCTGTGGAGGTCACGACCATCCTCGTCCCAGACCCGGGCCCGGGCGAGGCGCTCGTCGCCGTGAAGGCGTGCGGCGTCTGTCACACAGACCTGCACTACAGGGAGGGCGGGATCAACGACGACTTCCCCTTCCTACTGGGCCACGAGGCGGCTGGCATCGTTGAGGAAGTCGGCGAGGGCGTCGCCTCACCAGCTCCGGGAGACTTCGTCATTCTCAACTGGCGGGCTGTCTGCGGCCGATGCCGGTCCTGCCGGCGGGGGCGTCCGCAGTATTGCTTTTCCACCCACAACGCCCTCCAGAAGATGACACTCGCCGACGGGACTGTGCTTGCACCCGCGCTCGGGATCGGGGCTTTCGCCGACAAGACCCTCGTCGCCGCCGGCCAGTGCACCAAGGTGGACACCCGCGCCAGGCCCGAGGTGGCAGGTCTGCTCGGTTGCGGCGTCATGGCAGGACTCGGCGCCGCGATGTTCACCGGCGAGGTCGGCTTCGGAGACTCGGTGGCGGTTTTTGGTTGCGGGGGCGTTGGCTGTGCGGCGATAGCCGGCGCACGCCTGTGCGGTGCGGCGACGATCATCGGAGTGGACCTCGACCCGGGAAAACTCGAGCTCGCCCGCCAGTTCGGGGCGACGCACACGGTGAACGCCTCGCAAACAGACCCCGTCGAGGCTGTCCGGACGCTTACAGGTGGTTATGGCGCGGACGTCTGCATCGAGGCCGTGGGCAACGCCAAGGTCATGGAGCAGGCTTTCTACGCCCGCGACCTTGCCGGCACCCTCGTCCAAGTCGGCGTGCCTACGCCTGAGATGCGCATCGAATTACCGATGACCGAGTTCTTCGGCAGGGGCGGGCGCCTGAAGCCGAGCTGGTACGGGGACTGCCTCCCCTCGCGTGACTTCCCGGCTCTCATCGATCTCTACCTGCAAGGGCGTCTCGATCTCGACCGCTTCGTCTCCGAGACGATTGCCCTTGACGACGTCGAAGAGGCCTTCGGTGCCATGCAGCGGGGCGAGGTGTTGCGCTCGGTTGTCGTCATCTCGCCTTGACCTCGGTGGGGATCAGGTGAGCTCGGTCGGCGTGACGCGCAGCGAGGGGGCAGGTTGGGCCTGCTCTCGAGGCGCTTTGTCCGAGGAGGCACTGGTCTGGCCTGCCTCTTTCGTGCTGGTCGGCGAAGCTCCCACTCCCTGGCGCAGCTCTACATGAGGGATGAGCCATGAGGCGAAAAAGGCGATGAGCCCGATTGGCGCCGCGATCATGAAGACCGTCTGGATCGACTCCGCGTAGGCGGCGATGATGCCGTGGTGCACCACAGCGGGGAGCTTGTCCAAGATTGCCGGAGTGACGCTGGCAACCGTGAGCCCTGGTGGCAAGGTGGCGCCATGAAGCTGGTGGGCCAGATTCCCGACGAGGACGTTGGAGAAGATGGCACCGAAGATGGCCGCTCCGAAGGAGCCCCCTATTGACCGGAAGAAGGTCGCCCCGGAAGTGGCCACTCCGAGCTCGGAATAGGGCACGGCGTTTTGTACGACGAGGACGAGCACCTGCATCACGGCGCCGAGCCCCATGCCGAGCACGATCATGTAGACAGCGTCCAGCCCAGCGCTCGTCGCTATCCCCATCCGGGACAAGAGGTAGAGCCCAAGAGCGATGCCGGCCGTCCCGACGATCGGGAAGATCCGGTATCGCCCGCTGCGGCTGATGTACTGGCCCGAGCCGATGGAGACGACGAGAAGGCCCGCCATGAGAGGCAGGAGCTGCAGGCCCGAGATGGTCGGCGACTCGCCCCGCACTATCTGGAAGAACGCCGGCAAATAGGTGATGGCGCCGAACATGGAGAACCCAACGATGAAGCCGGCGAAGTTGGCTACCGAGAAAGTACGTATGGAGAAAAGGTGGAGGGGGAGCACCGGCTCTGTCGCACGCCTCTCGACAAGGGCGAAGACGCCAGTGAGAACCACGCCTGCGACACCGAGCCCGATGATCTCACCGGATCCCCACGCATAGGTGGTGCCGCCGAGGCTCGCGAAGAGCACGAGGCTGCTTGCTGCCAGCACCAACACGATCGTGCCGAGGTAGTCGATGACGTGATGGATGCGGCGCAGGTGGCCCGGCACCCGGCTCGCGACGACGGCGAGGGCCACGGCTCCGATCGGGACGTTTATGTAGAAGATCCATCGCCAGGAGAGCTGCTCGACAAAGATGCCTCCAAGCAGGGGGCCGGCCACGCTCGCGACGCCGAACACGGCCCCGAAGAGGCCTTGGTAACGGCCACGTTCCCTGGGCGGGACGATGTCACCGACGATCGCCTGCGTGCCGACCATCAGGCCGCCACTTCCGAGGCCCTGCACGGCCCGAAAGGCAATGAGCTCGATCATGGTGTGGCTGATGCCCGAGCAGACAGACCCGGCGAGGAAGATGACGATGGAGGCCTGGAAGAAGACCTTGCGCCCGTACTGATCGCCGAGCTTTCCCCAAAGCGGCGTCGAGACCGTGGCCGCCAGTAGGTAGGCGACGACGACCCAGGAGTAGTGCGAGGCGCCGTGCAGGTCGGCGACGATCGTCGGCAAAGCCGTCGAGACGATCGTCTGGTCCAGGGCTGCGAGGAACATGCCGAGCATCAAGGCACCGATGATCACCAGGACGCGGCGATGGGTGAGATCGGGCACCGGTGCCCCCATTGCCTGTTCGATCTTGGACTCACTCATCTCTTCGTACTCGTTTCTTTTACTTTGGCTGATGTCTGTTGCGAGGCTTGGCCACGACGGAGCTGGCCCGTGGAAGCGCAGATCTTGTTGTCGTGGGCGAGCCCCTTTGCGAGTCGGTCGATTGCGCTCGCGGTGAGCCGGGCGAGCGAGTCCTCGCCGCCATTGGCGCTCCAGTACATCGCGGCCACCCGCGCAGCGCCCAAGGTGGCCGCGGTCACGAGGGCTGGATAGGGGTCATGACGGACATCTGTGCCGAGGCGCTGTGCCAGGGCCGTGGCGAGGCCCTGCTCGATCTCGGCCATGTGGGCGGCGTAGGCGTGCAGCAGGTCGGGGTCGGACCGAACAGCACAAAAACGCTGGAACCAAGCCTTCTTGCCCTCGCCCAGATCTCCGAAATCCTCATCTATCGTGCCCGCGTACTCGACGAGCACAGCGCCGAGGGCTTCGAGGGGCGACTCGCCGGCCGGCCGCAGGAGCAGGCTTGCCCTGAACTCCTCGATACGCTCGGGATCGGCGCCGATGACGGCAGACTCTTTGGAGGGGAAGTAGTTGAAGAAGGTTCTCGTCGCGACATCGGCGGCCTCGGCGATGTCCTCCACCGTCACATGAGCAAAGCCGCGGCTGGCCACGAGCTCGAGGGCGGCATTGCGCAGCGACCGCCTCGTGGCCTGCTTCTTGCGGTCACGCCGCCCAGCTTGTACCGCCGCCAGATGGCGAAGACCGGGAAGTGCGTCGCCAGTAGTTGACGCGTCCGTACCGACGCAGGCGGGCACTGAGGTCATCATCATGCCTTGAGTGTAACCTTGCATCAAGTGCACGTCCACGCGGTTGGGGGCAAGGAGGTTTTATGGCCGAGGTAAAGATCCCCACGAGCAGGGGCGAGATGCCGGGCTACCTCGCCTCGCCAGCAGGTGACGGGCCTTGGCCTGGGGTCGTAGTGCTCCATGACGTCTTCGGCATGACCAACGACTTGACCCGCCAGGCGGACTGGCTGGCCTCGGAGGGTTACTTGACCGTCGCCCCCGACCTTTTCCATTGGGGCAGGAAGATGACGTGCATGCGCTCGTTCATCCGCGACGCCCGTGAGCGCAAAGGGCGAGTCTTCGACGACATAGACGCCTCCCGCGGCTTTCTCGCAGCCGAGCCGCGTTGCACGGCGACGACGGGAGTAGTGGGCTTTTGCATGGGCGGAAGCCTCGCCTTGCTCGTCGCCCCGGGCCACGGCTTCTCGGCCTCGAGCGTGAACTACGGGTCGTTGCCGAAACAACTCGAGGCAGTGCTTGCCGGCGCCTGCCCTGTCGTCGCCAGTTACGGGGCCAAGGACCGGACATTGCGCGGTGCGGCGCTCCGGCTGAACCGAGCCCTTTCTGCTGCCGGTATCGACCACGACGTGAAGGAGTATCCAGCGGCCGGTCACGGCTTTCTCAACGACCATGTCGGCGCGCACGACCATGTGCCGCTGACTTTCACCACCTTGGGCAAGCTCGTGGGCATCAAGGGATACGAAGAGTCCTCGGCCACAGATGCCCGTGTCCGCATCGCCTCTTTCTTCGAGGTCCACCTCAACTAACACCGACAGGGAGCAACGCTTAAATGGAAACGTCACCTGATCCGTGGATCGCCGCCTTGCGAGGTTCGCACGAGGTGCTGAAAGTCCTCGTTGAGCCACTCGACGCCAACCGCTTGCAGGGACCTTCGTGTGCCTCGGAGTGGTCGATCTCACAGGTCCTCTCCCACCTAGGCTCCCAGGCGGAGATATTCGGGCTCTTCCTCGATGCTGGCCTTGCCGGCGAGGACCCGCCAGGCAACGATGCCTACCCTCCGATCTGGGAGGCGTGGAATGCTCGCGACCCGCAGGCCCAAGCGACCGATGCCCTTCGGTCAGATGAGGAGTTGGTGAGGCGCTTGGAGTCCCTCACGCCCGAGGAGAAGGGCAGCTTTCACCTCAGGCTGTTCGGGATGGAGGCCGATATCGCAACCCTGGCCCGTCTTCGTCTCGGCGAGGTCGCGCTGCACAGATGGGACGTGGAGGCAGCCCTTGACCCGACAGCAGAGGTCGCGCCCGACGCGGTGGCGCTGCTTGTCGACACTCTCGGCCAATTCGTCGCCCGGGCGGGCAAGTACGACGGCACCGAACGCCAGGTGCGGGTGTCGACGACGCGTCCCGAGCGGCACTTCACCCTCGAGATCGCGGACCCGGTCGCTCTTGTCGATGGCGGTGGCGGCTCCGAGCTCCCCGAGCTGGCGCTCCCGGCCGAGGCCTTTATCCGTCTCCTCTACGGCCGGCTCGACCCGGACCACACGCCGGCGGTAGAGCTACGGGGAGTCGAGCTTGAGTACTTCCGCGAGGTTTTCCCGGGCATTTGAGGAAGGCAGGCAAGAAGTGAGACTTCGCCAACTCCCACCGCGGGTGGTGTCAGGCGCATACATCCTCCACGCCGGGCTCGAGAAGTGGCACGGGGACGAGGCCAGGGCTCAGGCAGTGCACACCATGGCCGTTACTGCTTACCCGGTCCTTAAGGACTTGAGCCCACCGAGCTTTCTTCGCGGCCTCGCAGCGGGCGAGATCGCTGTCGGAGCCGTCCTGCTTGCGCCGATGGCGCCTGCTTGGCTGGCTGGGGCGGCACTGACCGGATTCTCGGGAGCGCTCCTAGGCCTCTACGCTCGCGTCCCGGGGATGCACAAGCCGGGCAGCATCTGGCCAGATCAAAGAGGAATAGCTATAAGCAAGGACATCTTCATGTTCGGCATCGGACTCGGCCTGCTCGCCGACGCCGTATCCGCAAAAGGGCGAGACTGACGGGAAAGAGCACTTAGGTGCCCTGGGAGGCCGGCCAGTAAACGCGGGGGACGCCGAAACATCGTGCCGAGTGTCGACTGGCTACAGGTTCTCCCTCATCTGGGCTGTGCACAAGGGTTAGCCTTTAAGTGTGGACACTTGGCCGCTAGTCGGTCGAAGCAAGGAGCTGTCACAGCTGACCGGCGCCGTCCTCGAGAAACGAGGTGCGATCATCACCGGCGCGGCTGGTGTCGGCAAGACTCGCCTCGCCCTTGCCTGCCTGCAGCTAGCCGAGAACCGCGGGATGTCTGTCGCCCGTACGACAGCCACCCGGGCGTCGAGTGGTTTGCCCTTTGGGGCTTTTGCCCCCATGTTGCCCCCCGACCTCGACGGCGCGACATGGGAGGACCATGGAGCGTTGCTGCGCCGCTACAGCAAAGCGCTTCTCGAGGCAGCCAAGGGGGCTCGCCTCGTGGTTTTCGTCGACGATGCCCATCACCTCGACAACGGCTCGGCGACGCTGTTCCACCAGCTGGCCCTGACCCAGGCGGCGACGGTGCTTGCCACCGTGCGCTCCGACGAAATGGTCCCGGATGCGGTTGTCGACCTCTGGAAGAACGGACCTGCCGAACGCGTCGAGGTAAATGTCCTCGAGGACGCTGTGATCGAGGACCTCGTTGCCAAAGTGCTCGGCGGTCCGGTGGACGCGGCCACCATGCGCCAGCTCAGCGGACGTAGCCGTGGCAACCCGATGTTCCTACGCGAGCTCGTGACCGGGGCGCTCGAGAGCGGCACGCTCGTTGACCAAGGCGGCATCTGGCATCTGCGAGGGGCATTGCGTCCCACTGCCCGCGTCGTCGAGCTGGCGGCCCAACGTCTCGGTGATCTGACCGGTCCCGAACGGACGGTTTTGGAGCTGCTTACGCTCGGAGAACCGCTCGGTCAGGCGACACTGAGCAAACTGACAGATGCTGCCTCGGTAGAGACCCTTGAAAGGAAGGGTCTCATCTCTAGTCGGCTCGAAGGCAGGCGAATCCAGGTCTGGCTCGGTCACCCTCTCTACGGGGACGTGGTGCGGGTCGGTATCAGCGCCCTGCGTCGAAGTGCGCTTTCCCGGGCCCGCGCCGAGGTGATCGAGGCCGTCGGAGGCCGGCGCCGGGAGGACACTTTGTTGTTGGCATCGTGGCGTCTTGTGGGCGGCGGCGGGAGCGCTGAGCTGCTTTCGGCCGGGGCAGCGGCAGCCAAGAGCCGTCACGACTACTCGCTCACAGAACACCTCGCCCGCGCAGCCATCAACGAAGGTGGTGGCTTCGAGGCCCGTCTCCTCGCCGCTGAGGCCGCCCATTTCCTCGGCCGGTTCGACCAGGCCGAACAGGACCTGGCCGCTCTGGCTCCTCAGGCGAGCAGCGACGCCCAACGCGCCCGCGTCGCCATAGTTCGCGTCGAAAACGCCTACCTCCTCCACGGCCGTACCGACCTGCAGCTCATCGACGACGTCGCCGATGAGATCACCGACCCTTTGTGGATCGCTGAGCTGTCCTCTAGGCGCTTTTTCGTTGCCAATCTCGCCAATGCTCCCAAACAGGCGGCAGAGGCGGCACGGAGACTGCCGCGACCAAGCGGCTCGGGCTCTTTGAGCGTGGCCCATGTCGCAGCGGCGCTGAGCCTGCTCCGTGTCGGTCACCTCAACGAGGCAATAGAGCTGATCCAACCGGCGGGCAGCGCCCGTGGGATGCCAGCTCCCGACGCCTCGTGGGATCAGTGGGTCCTCTTCGAGTGCCTCGGCGCCGGCCTGGTCTACTCGGGCCGGTTAAAAGAGGCGGAGGAGCTTCTCTTCCGGGGCTACGACCTCGTGGCAGACCAGCCGGCTACAGAGGCGCGGGCGTGCGTTGCCAATGTGCTTGCCCTGTTGCACCTAGAGCAGGGCCGCCCCGTGAGCGCCCTCCGTCGCGCCAGCGAGTCCCAGACCCTGCACATGCAGCTCGGGCGGCACCACATCGCCAACTGGCCCTACATACTCTTGGCGCTTTCCTTCGCGTTAACCGGACAGGTCGACCAGGCCAATGGCGCTCTGGCAGCCCACGCCGCCTTGGACTTGCCGACCATCCTTTCCAGCGAGACCGACCTAATGCGCGCTCGCGCCTGGACGGCGGCAGCCGCTGGCGATCTGCCCAGTGCTCGCCATCAGCTTGAGGCGGCGGCTGATCTCGGCGAGGAGATTGGCGACCTGCTCGGCGTCACATGCGTTCTTCACAGCCTCGCCCGCCTCGGCCACGCCCGTCAGGTTGCCGATCGCCTCGCTGAGACGGCCAAGAAGGTCGACGGCGGACTTGTGGCTGCGCGCGCTGTCTATGCGAGCGCACTTGCGGCCCGGGACAGCTCCGCTCTCGAAACGGTGTCGCGAACCTTTGAAGATATGGGAGCGATGCTCTACGCCGCGGAGGCAAGCACGGAAGCGGCCGTCATCCTTCGCCGTGGCGGCGCAGCCCGAAAAGCTGCCGCCGCGGAGCAGAAAGGCGCGCGTCTCCTGGCTCTGTGCGAGGGTGCCGTCACGCCCGGCGTCCGGGCGCTTTCGGCCCGGGCGCAACTCACTGCCGGCGAGCTCGACACGGCACTGCAAGCTGCGGCGGGACGAAGCAACAAGGAGATAGCAAGCCAGATGTACCTCTCGGTCCGTACTGTCGAGAGCCACCTGCAGCGGGCCTACGAGAAGCTGGGCATCTCGGGACGCCACGAGTTGGCCGAAGCGCTGCGCGATCAACTCCCGCCGGCCTGAGGCCAGCCTTAGCCGAGGTCGGGGAAACAGCGGGCGACGCGCGAGCGCCCAAATGCGTCAGTAGCGACCGGCGGGCAACTCCAGTAGCGGCTACTGAGGAACAAGGCGGCGCGTTGTGGTCCCCTGTGTTTCGTGAGCCCAATCCTGTCAGCCCAGTCCCAGCCCCTCACTGCTGCCGACCAGCTTCGGTGGATCGCAGATTACCTCGAGCTAGCCGGCAAGGCCGTCTCCGTCATCGCCTGTTCCCAGGGCATTAGCTACCCGCCCCAATTGCATGAAGCCGCCCGAGCCGACCTTTGCGCCTGGGCGCTCTTGCTTGACGGTCACCCCGAACTCGCCGCCGAGATGGAAGCCGTACGGCCGATATCTACAGCCGTGCCGGCCGCTGGAAACGCGCCGCAAGCCCACCAGTTTTGCCTCACCGCCAGATCCTCCCCCGTTGCTCGGTGCCCGGGGGCGGCGGGGAAGTACAGCTCGTACCCCGCCTCGACAGGCCTCGAAAGGAACCCCGATGTCGCTTCTCAGCGTTCAAACGGTGCCTGACAAATCCGCTGTCCCAGAACCTTCGCTGTCGTCGAGAAACCAGGAGAAGTCCCACGCCTTGGGCCTGACCTCGGCTACGGGTCTGGTCATTGGCAGCATCGTCGGCACCGGTGTGTTCACCATGCCGGCCGTGCTGGCCAGCGCCGGCACCATGTCGCTCGTCGTACTTGGTGTCATCGCCGTAGGCGCAACGCTCCTCGGCGTGCTCTTCGGTCAGCTCACAAAGCGAGTGCCGAACAATGACGGCGGCGTCTACGCCTATGCCCGACATGAGTTCGGTGATTTCGCCGGCTATCTCGTCGGCTGGTGCTACTGGATCTCCTCGTGGGCAGGCAACGCCGCCATCGTCGCCTCCTGGGTCTTCTACGTCGACTCGCTGTTCTCGATCAACAACCCGACCGGTATGGAGAACTGGGGCATCGCCCTTTTGGGTCTGTGGGTGCCAGCTGTCGTCAACTTGGTCGGAGTCCGCGAGATGGCGTGGTTCCAGAACATCACCGTGGTCTTGAAGTTCCTCCCGCTCTTGTTCGTCGGGGTCGTTGGCTGGTTCTTCGTCCATTCCGCCAACTTCGGTCCTTTTAACGCTTCGGGGGGAAGCCTCTACGGCGCCATAGGGATCGCGGCTGGTGTCGCCCTTTTCTCCTTCATCGGCGTCGAGGCCGCCGCCGTCACTGCCAAGCGGGTGAAGAACCCCCGCCGTAACGTGGGTCTCGCCTCGGTGTTCGGCACGGCGGCCAGCGCCATCTTGTACGTGCTGGTGTCGGCGGCGGTAATGGGTCTTGTTCCCCACCACGTCCTTTTCAACAACGGCTCACCTTTCGTGAACGCCTTCCAGAACATCTTCACGCACGGTACCTGGCCCGGGAAGTTCATCGCTGCCCTCGCTGTCGTGTCGGGCATCGGCGCCTTGAACGGCTGGACCCTCATCGTCACCGAAACCTCCCGGGCGATCGCCAGGGACGACCTTTTCCCTCGTCCTTTTGCATGGGCCGACCGCAAGGACACGGCCTGGTTCGGCATCGTGATCGGAGCGGCGTTGCCGTCGTTGCTCATGTTGTGGCGCTACACGACGAGCACAGGGCTGACGGTCTTCACCTACCTCGTCGACCTGACCGTTGTCACCGTCGCCATCCCGTATTTCATGTCGGCCATAGCCCAACTCACCTTTCTCGTCTCTAGGCGCCGCAAAGTGCACCGATGGGTGCTCGCCCGCGACCTGAGCGTCGCGGGGACGAGCGTTCTGTTCTCGATGTGGGTGACTTTCGCCTCTGGGTACCAAGTCGTGTACCAAGCCCTTGTCGTGCTCCTCGCGGGGCTGATCCTCTATGCCTTCTTGAACGCCCGCCGGGAGGATCTCGGTGAGATCGCCAAGCCAGTGGACAGCGTCGCGCTACAGGGGGAGGAGGCGCTCACCTCTGAGCCGCCCGCAGCGCTTTCCCAGTCCGCTTGACAGAAAGACCACGATCGACCGCGTCATCCGAACAGGAGGAATTGAAATGACTTTTCGCGTTGACTCCGAGGTGGGCCAGCTGCGCCAGGCGATCCTTCACCGCCCGGGGTTGGAGCTGTCCCGGCTGACCCCACAGAACATCGGCGAGCTTCTCTTCGACGACGTCTTGTGGGCGAAGAAGGCCAAAGAGGAGCACGACGCTTTTGCCGAGTCGCTCAGGGAAAAAGGCGTCCAGGTTCACTACTTTGCCCAGCTCCTCGCCGAGGTGCTGGAGATCAAAGAGGGCCGTGGCTTTGTGCTCGACCGGCTATGTACCCCGGAGTTGCTCGGGCCCCCGCTTGTCGAACCGCTTCGCAGGCTCTTCGAGGACTTAGACGGCAAGACGTTGGCCACCTACCTCATCGGCGGGGTGCTCAAAGCAGACCTGCACCCGATGGGCGCCAGGCGCAGCCTCAAGTGGGAGACGCTTCGCGCCGACGACTTCCTTCTCGCCCCTCTGCCGAACCACCTCTTTCAAAGGGACAATTCCTGCTGGATATACGGCGGAGTCTCCATCGACCCAATGGCCAAGCCCGCCCGCCAACGTGAGTCGCTGCACAGCCGGGCGATCTACCGCTTCCACCCCCTTTTTGCCGAGGCTGACTTCGTGACCTACTACGGCGACGACGACCAGAACCACCTTCCCGCCTCGGTCGAAGGCGGTGACGTGCACGTGATAGGCAACGGCACCGTGATGATCGGCATGGGTGAACGCACGACCCCGATGGGCGTCGAAATCCTCGCCCAGCGTCTTTTTGAATCCGGTCAAGTCGATAGCGTCATCGCCGTCGAGCTGCCGAAGTCGCACTCGATGATGCACCTCGACACGGCGATGACGATGGTCGACCGCGACACCTTCGTCCTCTACCCGTACTTCGACCGCCATCTTCGCTCTTGGCTGATCACTCCTGGAAACTCGGGCGAGCTGAGCGTCACTCACAACCACAACTTGTGGGAGACCATCGCAGAGGTCTTAGGCGTCGAGGAGGTAAAGGTGCTGACCACCGACGAGGACATCCGCGCCGCCGAGCGCGAGCAGTGGGACGACGGGACCAACTACTTAGCCGTCGCCCCAGGCGTGGTCTTCGGTTATGACCGCAACGTCGCCACGAACACCATGCTTCGCAAGCACGGCATCGAGGTCGTGAGCGTCGAAGGAAGCGAACTTGGTCGTGGGCGAGGGGGACCTCGTTGCATGGTCTGCCCGGTCGAACGCGATCCGGCCTGAAGAAGGGAGATAAGAGAGTGTCGGTAGATCTGTATGGCCGGAGCTACCTAAAAGAGGTGGACTTCTCGAAACAAGAGCTGACCTACCTGGTTGATCTCGCGGAGCAGCTGCGCGACGACAAGCGGCTCGGATTCGAGGTGCCCCAGCTGATTGGCCGCAACATCGCCCTAGTTTTCGAGAAGACCTCTACTCGCACGCGGGCTGCTTTTGAGATCGCGGCCCACGAGCAAGGGGCACACGTCACCTACCTCGGTCCAGGGGAGTCCCAACTCGGCCATAAAGAGTCGGTGAAGGACACTGCCCGCGTGCTCGGGCGTATGTTCGACGGGATCGAATATCGGGGCTTCGCCCAGGAAAGCGTCGAGACCCTGGCGCGCTTTTCGGGGGTCCCGGTTTGAAACGGGTTGACCGACAAGTGGCACCCGACCCAGATGCTCGCAGACGTCTTGACGATGCGGGACCACGCAAAGCGCCCTTTCGACGAGGTTGCTTACTGCTATGTCGGCGACTCCAGGAACAACACGGCGAGCTCCCTTCTCGTGACGGGCGCCATCTTCGGGGCTGATGTCCGCTTGGCCGGGCCTCAGGACCTGTGGCCCTCGACAGAGGTATGCGAGATGGCAAAGCGGCTCGCAGCGAGCTCGGGCGGCCAGTTGCTCGTCACCGACGACGTCCACAAGGCGGTCAGGGGCGTGGACTACATCTACACCGACGTTTGGCTGTCCATGGGCGAAGCCGAGGAACAGTGGGGCGAGCGGATCAGCAAGCTTCGCCCGTACCAGGTGAACGCGGAGCTGATGAGCGCGACAGGTAACCCCTTTGTCAAGTTCCTTCACTGCCTGCCGGCACTGCACGACCGGGCGACCAGCGTCGGGGAGATGGTCTTTGAGAAATGGGGCCTCGACGCCCTCGAGGTAACCGACGAGGTCTTCGAGTCGCCCGCCTCGATTGTCTTCGACCAGGCGGCGAACAGGCTCCCGACCATAAAGGCCGTGATGATCTCGACCCTTGTGAGCTGACCACGCTCGCAGCCAGGTACGCCGAAAGGGTCGAGAGGCTCCATCGGCTCGAGAGCTTGCACCGAGGTGACTTGTGACCCGTTGATGCGCGTCCAGGCGCGCACCAAGGCGCCGGGGCTCGGTGCACCAAATAGAGAGAAAAGCAACAACTATGGCCATTGTGACACACGACATCTCCAGACAGCATCTGGAGCAAAAGCGTCACGACCTTTTCGACCAGCTGTTCGACAACTGGTCGGGCATCTTCCGTCCGGTCATTTTGTGGGCCGGGCGGCCCTACGACAACATACGTGTCGAGGAGTTCAACGAGAACGGGACACTTGTCGTCCGGGCAGAGCTGCCCGGCATCGACCCGGAAAAGGACCTCGAGATCACGGTCCTCGGAGATTTGCTCAGCATCGATGCCCATCGGCATGAGGAAGCTGCGACAGAGGTCCGGAACTACGTCTGCAGGGAGCACCGGTACGGGGAGTACCACCGCGAGTTCACGCTCCCGCAAGGCACTGCGAAAGCCGACATCAAGGCCAGCTACAAAGACGGGATCCTGGAGATTCGCGTTCCTGTGGCGGAGCCGGATGGCGAAGCGGCCAAGAAGATACCGGTCACGACGACGCGCTGAGGCTTTTGCTAACGGCCCCTTTC
This sequence comes from uncultured Acidimicrobiaceae bacterium, assembly GCA_963725355.1. Taxonomy (GTDB): domain Bacteria; phylum Actinomycetota; class Acidimicrobiia; order Acidimicrobiales; family Bog-793; genus Fen-455. The sequence continues at coordinate 345,855 of CAVRYE010000009.1, read as the reverse complement.
TGGGCACTCACCTCGTGCATCCCAGAGCGCACGAAAAGCGACGCCCGTCGGCGCCTGCTTCGCTCCAAGCGTTGCGCGTGGGTGGGAGGACGGGGAGGGGCCGCGTGGGGGACTCGGTAGAAGAAAACCTTCGCCATCTCGACGAGGAGAAGATAGACGACGATCATCGCGAGCAGGAGCAGCAAGAAACTCCCCGGCAGGGGGGTGAATCCCAACAGATGCGCCAGCCCTGTCCAGGGGAGGATGGCACCTATGAGCGCCGCCGCCGTCGGAATTATGAGCATGGGCAGGCTGGGTCTGCTCTTGAAAAATGGGATCCTCCGGGTCCGGATCAAGTAGATGACCAGAGTCTGCGTGGCGATCGACTCCACGAACCAGCCAGAGCGAAACTCGGCATGACCGGCATGAATGATATAGAGCATCACTCCGAAGGTGGCGAAGTCGAACAGTGAGCTCACCGGGCCGAAGACCTCCATGAAGCGCCGGATGAACTTGATATCCCACATCGCCGGCCTCGTGAGCGCCTCCGGGTCGACCCTGTCGGTCGGGATCACCAGCTGACCGGCGTTGTAGAGCAGGTTGTTGAGAAGGATCTGCGTGGGCAGCATCGGCAGGAAAGTCAAGAACACCGAGGCACCGGCGGCGGAAAACATATTGCCGAAGTTCGATGAGGTGGCCATCAAGACGTATTTCATCGTGTTGGCAAAGATGCGGCGGCCTTCCATAACGCCTTCGGCAAGAACCCCGAGATCCTTGTCGAGCAGCACGACGTCGGCGGCGTCCTTGGCGACATCAGTGCCCGAGTCAACAGAGATCCCGACGTCAGCGTGATGGAGAGCGACGGCGTCGTTCACGCCGTCTCCGAGAAAAGCCACATCCTTGCCTGCATGGCGGGCGGCCTTGATGATCCGCGACTTCTGGTCAGGGCCGATGCGGGCGAAGACCGTCGTGGTCAAAATGGCAGCCTCGAGGTGCTCGTCGTCGAGCGCCTCGACCTCGGCGCCGTTGAGCACACCTGCGCACTCGACCCCGATATCCGAGCACACCTTTGCCGCCACGAGCCCGTTGTCGCCCGTGATGATCTTGACCTCCACCCCGAGCTCTCGGAGCCTGGCGATGGCTGGACCCGCGTCAGCCTTTGGGCGGTCTGCGAAGGTGAGGAACCCGACGAGGCTCAGCCCCTGCTCGCTGGCGACGCTGAGAGCCTCGACGTCTTCGTCGGGCCGAGTGGCCACCGCCACGACCCGCGCCCCCTCTGAGAACAACGTCTCCAACGCCTTGCGGGCAGTGTCGGTGACATCTAGGCACCGCTCCAGCACCACTTCGGGCGCCCCCTTCGTAACTAGGAGGGGCTTTCCGTTCTCGTCTTTGACGAGAACCGAGCAGAGCTGGCGCTCATGGTCGAAGGGGAGCACTCCCAATCTCTCATAGCGGGCGCACGAGGTGACCACCGATCCGCCCCGGGCGGCCGCAGGTGCGGACCAGAGAGCCTGGTCGAGGGCGTTCCCACCGACGCAGCCATCGTCGGTGACGGTGGCCTCGTTGCACACCAGCCCGAGCAGCAGCGGTAGGTCACTCTCGCTCCCACCTGCGTCGAGGCCACGCTGGAAGGTGATGGCGCCTTCTGTCAAGGTGCCTGTCTTGTCGGTGAACAGGATCTCAATATTGCCAAGGTCCTCGATTGCAACGAGGCGCTTGACGAGCACTTTCTTGGCGGCCAAGGCCTTTGAGCCTGCGGAGAGGCTAACGGTCACTATCGCCGGCATCATCTCGGGGGCGATGCCGATGGCGATCGCGAGTGAGAAGAGGAGAGCTTCGATAACCGGGCGAGCCAGAGCCACATTGACGATGAAGATGAACACCGTAAGCGCACCAGCTACGGTGAACAAAAAGCGCGAGAAGCGGGACAGGCCCACCTCGAAGGCGGTCTGGGTCTGTCTCTCGGACAGGCCGGCCGCGATCTTGCCGAAGGCGGTACGAGTGCCGGTGTCGACGACAACGCCGAGGCCTGAGCCCTGGTGCACTATCGTCCCCATGAACGCGCATCCGGGCTGGTCGAGCGACTCGTGGTCGGCAGCGGCTGGCAATGATTTGGCGACCGGCATCGACTCGCCGGTAAGCACGCCCTCGTCGCACTCGAGCTGGTCGACTGCCAGCAGACGAAGGTCCGCAGGCACGAGAGTGCCGACGCGAAGTGACACGATGTCGCCCGGCACGAGGCCCGCTACCGGCACACGGGTCGCCTTGTTGTCCCGCAGGACCTCGGCCTCCTGGCGGATCTTGTTGCGGAGCGAGGCCATGGCGGACTCCGCCCGGAACTCGTTTAGGAAGCCGAGGCCCACGCTGAGAGCGACGATTACGGCGATGATGACCGCATTGCTCCCGCCCCCTGTCAACCCAGAGACCAGCGCCGCCGCTATAAGAAGGATGAGGATCGGGTTCCGCAGCTGACGGAACAACACGACGCTGGCGCGGACCTGGTGGGTACCGAGGGCATTCGGCCCGAACTGGCGCAGGCGCGCCGCGGCCTCGTCCGATGAGATGCCGTCGCGGCTAGTGCGCAAGCGCAAAAGCACGTCCTCGGGCGAGAGCCCGGCAGCGTCCGGCAGGTCCAACTCCCCGAGCGGAGCAAGCGCGTCGACGGCTATGGAGACCAGCTTTCACCGTGGGCGATCAGATTCGCAAACTTGGACAGCGTTCGGAGCAGGGATATGAGCATTGCTTGAGCGAGGACCTCGGAGTGCCCGGTGGAGGACAAGACTGGCGATGCGAGAGCGAGCAGCGGATCATTGCCCCCGGGCTGCGCGCACCTCGATGGTGAGACGAGCGAGAGCTTCGGTGAGCACCGGAGTGGGCGCAGCAGGGGACCGCAAGCGACGCGCCGGCCCAGGGAGGTCGGCGAGGTCGGCCTCGAAACGGGCCCGTGCCTCGATGAGGGCCCGCACGGGATCACCCGGGTGCAGTCTTCTCCCTTGGCTCATCACGATCTCGAGAAGCGGTTCGGTGCCCGAGGGGGTCGGCTCGCCGTAAAGGCCAACCTGGTCGACAAGCCAATCAGCGCGGAAAACCTGTTTGGCTCCGGGATAGGTCGCCTTTCCTTCCGACAACTTGGCCACCGGCCGGCCGTCGTAGGAGACGAGCTTGTACGAGGTGTCGAGGAAAGGCGCGTCGGCAGACACGCCGAGTCGGGTACCGACGCCGATGGCATCTACCGGCGCCCCCTCCGCCACAAGGGCTGCGATGTCATGCTCGTCCAGGCCCCCCGAGACGAATATGCGCACCTCGCGATGGCCGGTGTCGTCGAGCGTCCGGCGCGTCTGGCGGGCCAGCGCGACGAGGTCACCGCTGTCGAGACGGACTCCCAGACCGTCGCGCAGGCCGAGCTCGTCGATGACTTCGACGGCGTGGGCGACACCTGAGGCCGTGTCGTAGGTGTCGACGAGGAACGTGCTCCGCTCGGGCAGGTCCTCAGCAAAAGCACGGAAGGCGGCGACCTCAGTCGGGAATGCCTCGACATAGCTGTGAGCCATCGTGCCCGCCGGCCGCAGGCCGTAGCGCTTGGTTGCTATGACGTTGCTCGTGGCCGAGAACCCGACCAGGGCAGCGACCCTGGCAGCGGCGATGCCTGCTTCGAAGCCCTGCGTGCGGCGAAAGCCGAACTCCACCAGCTCTACCTGGTCGTTGGCGGCCAACCTGCACCGAGCCGCCTTGGAAGCGAGCGTTGTCTGGAAGGTCATTCTGGTTGAGCAAGATCGTCTCGACGAGCTGGGCCTCTGCGATGGGCGCTGTCACTTCGAGCAGCGGTTCGTCGGCGAAGACGATTCTTCCTTCAGGGATCGCCCTGACTTCGCCGGTAAAGCGCAGGCCGCAAAACGCGTCGAGCGACGCTTCATCGAAGCCCAGTGTGGCGAGATAAGCCAGATCGCTCTCCTCAAAGGAGAAGTCCTCGAGGATCTCAAGGCAGGTCTCTATGCCGCTAGTTACAAGAAAGCCGCGCTCGGGAGGGAGCCGGCGGACAGAGAGACTGAAGGTAGCTGGTGCCTTCATCTCGCGACGTAGGTAGCTTGCCGCCATGTTCAGCTCGTAGAGATCTGTCAACAACGCCCCGCCCATCAACACTCCTTCTGCTCGAGAGCTCTCAATCCCAGTCTCAAGTTGGCTTTTCTCGACCGTAGCGGAAGGATCTGGGGACATGCCGGCCTTAGGACTTATCGTTCGCGCCATTCTTTACCGATGAGAGAGGCGATCTCGTGGTAAAAGTTCCAAACCGTTCTGGCACTTGGCCTCCGGGCACCAACCTCATTGAGCTGTTCAACCTTGCCGAGAATCACTCGGACCATCTTCGAACGGCGCGGTCAGGCTGTCTTTGTGCAGGGTCCGTGGTGTGAGTAGGGCGAGCTGACCGGAGTCTCGGCGCCGAGGTACATCTGTTGCAGGTGCTCACCGACGATCCGGGCGAGCTCGACTCGGGAGTTGATCCCAAGCTTGCGGAAGATCTGGCGCAAGTGGGAGTCGACCGTGTGCGCCGACAGATAGACACGACGTCCCACCTCGCGGTTGGACAATCCGCACGCCACAATCTCGGCAATCGTCCGTTCGGCATCGGTCAAGGCTGTCCAACCCGTCATGGCGGGGCAGGCCGATGCAGCAGGTGCGACTCTACGCGGGCCGGGCGAAAGATTCGCCAGCTGCACAAGAGCCCCGACGGTCACATCGTCTGCGACGATGGCCCGGTAGCTAGCGAAGCCGCTCAGCCCGCAACTTAGTGTGAACCTTCCACTCGCCCTCCTGCTAGCCGCGAGAAGGGAGCGGGCCTGTGCCCAAAGGCGAGGTCGGTCTGAGGGCAGTAACAGCTCCGCGGCAGAAAGGTTTGTAATCATGAGGCTGTCGCTTAAGGCGATGATCGGCCCTCGTGTCCGCCTTCTCAAGCGCACAAAGGCATCGAACACGAGCTGGTCGACGGCCACCGAGCCAGTCTGTGAACCAATCTGTCTGCCTCGCGCGGTGCCGTTAACCGATGGATGTTCAGCGCGACATTCGCCGAGCTCAATGCCCTCGGTGCGTTCGCGTAGGCTGCGAAGGTTCCCGTATGGTTTTGACTGCTGAGCGTTGCCACCCGGCTCGTCGGGTAGGTCGACCTCCAAGAGCCGTTCGACAGCCCCAAGGACGGCCGGGAAGTCGGGCATCGCAGTTTCTTTGTCGCAAGACATGCAAAGTGTCATCTGGTCTCCTCTTCTGGCCGCTCCAGGCGCTTGTCGCCCGGGTGGGCGGCGCGCCGGCGCTCCAGCCGAGCCAGCTCGGGGGAGCTGAGCTTCGAGACCAGGCGTCCGTTCGCGCTCACATGTACATAGGACCATGATGACGGTCCGCGGTCCTCAGTAGTCCCTACTATGTCCTGGGGCCGTGGTACTGACGGGCTCGCTTACGCGAGGACTTATCCAGCCGTCCGCGCCAAGAGGCCCGCCCGGTTTGGGACCTGCCTTGGACCGCAGTGACCTATCGGGGATCTGAGTCGGAGATGCCTCTCACGATGTGGTCTTTAAGCAGCTGAAACTCGTCCTCGGTGATCATGTCGTCGCGCCTCAGCTCAGCAAGTCGGGACAGCTCCTGTGTTGGTGACTCGCCGCCTCTGGCTGGGCGTCGCTGCTCGTCGTCCGGTGACCATTGGCGCTCGATTGACTGTCGGGCCTCCGCCTGATGCACGCGCATCTCGTCGCCGCGGAAGATGAAGTAGGCGATGATCCCGATGATTGGCAACAGAACTATCAGAAGGATCCAAAGGGCCTTCGCCCAACCCGCCAGGTCGTGGCTCCGGAAGATGTCGATGAATATCGAGATCGACAGCCAGATTTCTATGAAGAACAGGGCGAACCAGAGGATCGAGTAGACAACTTGTCCGACCCCGAATGATGTAGCGATCATGACGGCTTCTTTCAGCGATCTAGACGAGCATCAGAAGAGGGATGGAACCACGACGAGACGGTTTACGACCTCTGTCACACCGGGCGCCCGTTCCGCAGTTTCTATTGCCTCCTCCATGGAGGACCAAGTCCCTGTCGTCCCGTCGAGGTAAACGACATTACCGGAGTGCGAAACCTGGATGTTCGTGCCATCGATAGCAGCATTTCGACCCAAGGCCTGGCTGATCTGCTCGGTCACGTCCTCGGGCACCGACCTGCCAGACACCACTATTTCGTTGGAGAGACCGCGGACTCCTTTAATCGACTCGACCGCCCGCTCAGCGGCCCGGCGCTGGTAGTGCCGGTGAACCTGCCCCGTCAGAGTGACCCACCCGTCGCTCACTTGGACCGAGACCGCTCCGACAGGGACGAACCGGTTGGCTGCCAACACGGTCATGCAGTCGAGGGCGACGAGAGCATCTGCGATCGCCTCGCCGACCGGGCCGACGAGCAGCTCGTTGTCGACCTGTGTGACGCCCCGCACCGTCCAGCGCGTCCGCTGAGGCCCGGAGCCTGTCGAAGTAGGTATCCACCGCACCTGTGAGCGTGACCCGCCCGTCGCCGACCGAGACCGAGATGCGCTTGTCATCAAGCAGCGGGTCCCAGTCAAGCTCGTCTTGGACATCTTTCTCGAGATTCTTCGGCTTGTGCATAAGGGTTCCTTTCGAGTCGTAGAGCTACCCGGCCATTGTGCGGCTCCAGCGCTGTGGGTACATCACGCGATCACGGGAAAAACGGTCCGGATTTGACTTGTCTGGGGGTGCGCGGACATATGGTGTTCCTATGGAGCTCGCCGGTCCGGCCCGCGCCGTGCGGCCTACCAGACCGACAAGTCATCGACGATGACAACAGACACTGAGCAGCAGCACGAACATCTCTTCAACTGGCAAGTTCTCGTCAAGCGAGTCGTGGTCATCGTCGCAGCCGGCCTGACTATATACATCGTGTTGCCCCGCATCACCGGGGTCCTTTCCTCGTGGACCCGTTTGTCGAGGCTTAACGCTGCCTGGTTTGCAATTGCACTGGGCGCTGAGGTCACCCACTTCATATGCACTTTTGCCTTGCAACGCATGGCCTTGCGCAGCGACTCATGGTTCCCAGTCGTCACCTCGGAGCTGACAGGCAACGCCATCACAAATGTCATGCCGGGTGCCGACGCTGCGGGGGCAGCGGTCCAGTTCCGCATGCTCGCCACGGCAGGCATCGATCCGCAGGCCGCCGTGAGCGGTCTCGCCGCCTATTCGCTCATCCAGATCGATGGTCTGCTTGCCCTGCCCGTGTTCTCGCTACCCGCGATCATTGCCGGGGCGCCCGTTGGCCGCGGTCTCGTCAACACCGCCCTTGTAGGTGCAGCAGGATTTGTGCTGTTTACCACCTTCAGCGTGATCCTCCTGCGCACCGACCGGCCGTTGGCCCTGATCGGTCGAGGCTTGGAAAGGCTACGAAACAATCTGCGGCCTAAGCAGGCGCCTCTGGTCGGCTTCGCCGAGCGCTTGCTGAACGGTCGCAATGCCGTCAGGTCAACTCTTGGCGCCAACTGGCTGCGGGCAGTAGTCCTCTGCGCCGCTCGACTCGGGACAGACTACGGTTGCCTGCTGGCGATCCTGTGGGCGACCGGCAGCCATCCCCGTCCTTCTCTGGTCTTGCTCGCCTACGCCGTCGCCGGCGTGGTCGGCCTTATGCCAGTCACTCCTGGCGGGCTTGGGATCGTCGAAGCCAGTTTGAGTGGGATGCTTATCCTGGCCGGCATCGCCAGCGGCGCTGCTTTCTTGGCGACCCTGGCTTACCGGATCGCCTCGTACTGGCTTCCTCTGCTTGCCGGTCCGCCGTCCTACCTCCTGTTCCGCCATCGCTACGGCACGGGGGGCACGCGCGGCTCCACAGCAACCAAGTGGCTCTGATACTCAAAGCGACCTCGGCGGCTGAGCCGTGGTCGGCCCCGACGCGGCTATTTCTTGCGGGTAAAGATGTTCAAGAAGAAGAGAAACACATTGAGCCCATCGAGGAAGATGGATGCGGCCAGGAGGGGGGCGGAGGCCAGCTCGTTCGTTACGCGCAGACGTTGAAAGTCGAACATCGTGAGCCCGGCAAAGACCACCAACCCCAACACGCAGTAGATGACTGAGCCGTTCGGGATTTGGGCAAATATCGTAACGATGCCGAAGATGATCAGGGCCAAGAGCGCCCAGGAACAGGCGCGGGCCAGGCCGGAGAGATCGCGCCTGGTGGCGTATCCTGCCGTTCCCAGCCCGACCATGAACAGCGACGTGGCTCCGGCGGCCTGCCACAGCACCCCGGGACTCGTACTGGCGTAGAAGGCAACAGTCGGGGCGGTTGCGAGCCCCATAAGAAGCCCGAAGGCGAGCAGCAAGCCCGTTGCTGACGCGGCCGATTCCCGGACGGCAAACCGTAGGGCGATGAGACTCGCGAACGAGGCGAGGAAGAAGACCCATCCCCAGCCGTAGGACAACGTACGGCCGAGATAGGCGCCGAGTGCGAAGAACCCAACTGTGCTAGCGACGTAGCCCATCGTCCGGCTGAACAGTGACCGCGTGTAGCCCATACCCTGAATACCGGTAGCCAAGTCATGGTGATCCAGATCGTTATACATCCGACCTCCTATCTGTGTGTTCTGCTCAAGGACAAGCAGGTCGAGGGGGGTCGAGACCACCGCCTCGTAGATAGCCCACCAGCCAGCGTGTGCTGCGGCCTCAGTAGCGGTTACTAAATTCCAGGCAGCAGATACTGACCGGAGGCGAGCGGGCAGCCGCTCGTAAGCCAGCACGGCATCGCCTTAGGCGCGAGCCCAGGATGCGGAGGCGACCTCGGAGTTTCGAGCGACTCGTGGTCAATCCACGACGCGACTTTGGTCAGCCACCCGAGGCGACCAGGGACCCAGCTGCGGCCTCGTAAACGCTGTGTTTAGGCCGATGACCCTCGCCAACCTCGCTAGTTGCGGGCGGAACTTACCGACCTAAGTCCTCGTTCGCCCCCCAGCGGCTTTTTCAAAGTCTCGCACTGGTGGGCCGGCGAAATAGTACTGAGCCAGCCGCAGCACTTGTGAGTCGTCGAGACGGTCGATATCGACCCGGACGTCGGCAACGACCTTGGAGGCGACATCTCCGCGGTGTTCCTCGAGATATGCGACGAAGCGGTGCGTGGCGTTTGCCTTACCCCCGCCGTGGCCCAAGAGCAGGATCGCCCCCGCCGGGGACAAGGCGTCGGAGAGCTCTCGCCAGTACTCAGCGCTGTCGTCCTCGTAGGTCCCCCCGGGATTCCCCGCGCGGTGGTGGACCTGGTGGAACCGCCCGTGGGGGTCGCTGGCTACGACGTGGATTGGCAGCTCGCCAGGCGAGGCATCGGTCGGGTAGATCGTGCTGTGGTGAAAGTCGATGACGGCGACGACATTCTTGTCCCGAAGAGGTCCTTCTTGGTCGGCCATCTCAATCCTCTTGTCCCTTGGCCTCGAGTTGTTCGACCACCGCGCCGTAACCGGCCCCGGCCAACATTCGGCGTAAGTCGACAATCTGCTGGACCTCGACATCCTTGTGCTTCGGGCGGGTGAAGACTTCTGTCTCATTACCCAGTTTGACGAGGAACTTGCCGTCGTGGCGTTCCTCGACCGATCCGACTGCTTCGAGCAACGACAACACCGCCTGCCACTCGACGTTATGGCTAGTCGGATGCTGAAACAGCTGCAACAGAGTGTCGCGCTGGTTGTTGTTCAGGTGTTCTGGCTCCGGGGTAGAGGACATCGAGGCTCCCTCAGGTCTGGTCGTTTGAGAAAAGTGTGAATACAAATCGATCGAGTGACATCACGCGATCGAGTGTCTGGCGCTCTAGGGTGCTCGGGCGCCGCAACGAAGCTAACGCCGAGCCAGTGGGCTCGCGCCGGGCGTTCGCCCGCGATCGCGTGATGCGGCTTGTTCCGGCCAGTAGCAAGATCGTAGAGCGATGCCCACCGGAGACGCGATCTCGAGGCGCCGGGCCGCTGGCCCGACCCAGAACCCGTCACGTCTATGACCTCGGATCGTTCAGTGCAACGAGGTCCAGGTACCTCAGCAGCCGCGAGCTCGCCCCACCCCGGGCCACCCCCCGGAACGCGGATAGTCGCCTTTGGAGCGCTGGCGGTCTCCGTGGTCACCTTGGTTGTCCTGGTCGTTTTCACCGTTCGCGATTGGCGCTATGTACTGGGGTCGGTGCTCGCCGGTGGCCTGGCGATCTCGGCCCTGTGGGTGGCGACCACAAACCGTCGCTTTCGCTGGTGGGCCGCCGTCGCCTCCATTCTGCTTGTTGTTGGCGCGATCGCCAGCATCGTCGCGGCAGGCCGGGGCGCCGTAGCCGTGGTCAGCGTGGTTGTCGGCATCCTGGTCGCCTCGGCACTCGGGACCGTTGCCCTTTCTTGGGAGGTGCGCCGGGCATTGGCCGGTCGCTGGCATGAGGTACCGCCGGTGAGCCGTGGGGTTGTTCTCATGAACCCCGCCTCGGGCAATGGAAAGGTGGCAAGGCTGCATCTAGTCGACGAGGCCCGTCGCCGTGGCCTCGAGACCGTGGTGCTCGAGCCCGGCGGTGACCTGCGAGCGCTCGCGGAAGCGGCGGCGCAAAGGGGGGCCGACGCCCTAGGCATGGCCGGGGGCGACGGCTCACAGGCCATCGTCGCCGCGGTAGCCGCCAGGCACGACCTCCCCTTTGTCTGCGTCCCCGCCGGCACGCGCAATCACCTGGCCGTGGACATCGGGATCGATCACAACGACCCAATACGCGCACTCGACGCTTTTGGCTTGGCCCGGGAGACGACCATCGACTTGGCCGAGGTCAACGGACACGTCTTCGTCAACAACGTCTCGCTGGGCGTCTACGCGCGCATCGTTGCCTCTGAGCAGTATCGCGGAGCCAAACAGCGGACCGTGGCCGAGATGCTGCCTGACTTGGTAGGGCCGCATGCCCGGCCGTCCGGACTAGTCGTCGAAGGCCCAGCCGGCCTGATCGAAGATGCGCAGGTGGTACAAATCTCCAACAATCCCTACGAGCTCTCGAGCGTGACCGGGTTCGGGTCGCGCACGCGTCTGGACGGCGGCGTGCTCGGGGTAGCCGTCCTCAGCGTCAAGCGCGCGTCAGACGTAAACCGGCTCGTGGCGCTCGAGGCCGCCGGTCATCCCGAGCGCTACCAAGGCTGGCGCAGCTGGACCGCTGGTGCGCTTGAGGTTCGAGGGCCATGCTTAATCGCAGCCGCTGCAGATGGCGAGCCGCACACCTGGAACTCCCCGCTGCGCTTTGCGATTCGGCCAGCCGCACTTCGCGTGCGTATCCCTCCTGGTCAGCGTGGTGGATCTCCAGCCTTCTTCCACGCTCCGACAAGTGTCTCCACACTGGTCGGTCTCGCTCGTATTGTGCGCGGCCGGCCGAGCGGAATGGTCGCCAATACATCAAAGGAGCAACGTTGACACCTGTTGAAATCAACGCCAAACCATCGGAGGAGGCGGCGGTCAAGCCACACGACAATTTCGTAAATCGCCTTGTCGAAGAGGTGAACGCTGTCGACACAGCCGTCTATCAGGCGGTGGCGAACACACCCACGCCGACGCTGAACCATCCGATGACCTTCATCTCAAATGCCGCCAACTACTCACGCCTCTGGCTCGCTGTCGCCGGAACGCTCGTCGTCACCGACGGCGCACGGGGTCGCCGCGCGGCGATTCGGGGCCTGGCGGCCCTCGGGGCGACCTCTATCACGGCCGATTTCGTAGCTAAGCACCTCTTTCCGCGCCAGCGTCCCGACCGGGGGTTCGGCGTGGCGGGTCGCCAGGCCCGTATGCCGATCTCGAGTTCCTTTCCTTCGGGCCACACCGCTTCCGCCTTCGCCTTTGCCACCGCGGTGACCACTGAGTGTCCGCGGCTCGCACTGCCCTTGTACGGGCTCGCCACGGCCGTCGGGTACAGCCGGATACACATGGGCGTGCACTATCCCGTGGACGTGGTGGGTGGAGGACTCCTCGGGCTGGCGCTCGGTTCGGCGCTCGGTTCTCCGTCTCACGAGAGCCGGGATTTGGCGTAATCGCGGGATGTCGAACGCGGATGATTGGCGCACACTGGGTTGAGATAGCGCCCACAAAGGCGATTGCAACTGGGCGAGAGACCAACTAACCAAAGGCCATCATCATGGACAACAGTCATCACACCAGCCCGGCAAGTTCGGGACCGCCCCGCGACCCGCAGCCACCACCGCCAGCGCCACAACCACCTAAGTGGCGCTGGTGGCTGCTCGTGCTCGGGTTGCTCGCCACTTTGTTGTTGCTGTGGTCCCCGAACGTGGGGAGGACCACGACGGTGAACCTCAATTACAGCAGGTTCCTTTCCCGGGTCGAGGCGAACACTGTCAAGACGGCATCGATAAACACCAATGGCGCTGTCACGGGGACCTTGAAGAACGGCGACGACTTTACAAGCCAGATTCCCACAGTTCTCAATGACCCCGAGCTCGCCCCCCTGCTCAGGGCGCACGGCGTCTCGGTCACAGGCGTCGGGCCAAGCTCGGACCTCTTGGGGGTGCTGTTGGCATTTCTCCCGCTGTTGGTCTTCATTGGCATCTTCATCTGGCTGAGCCAGAGTTACCGCAAGCAGCTCGCGGGCGGGATCATGGGAATCGGCGGCTCGAAGGCCAAGGTTTATGACGAGCAACGTCCTTCCACACGGTTCTCCGACGTTGCCGGCTACGAGGGGGCAAAGCGCGAGGTGAGCGAGGTCGTCGACTTCTTGAAGCACCCCGACCGCTATAAGGGCGCCGGTGCCATCGGGCCGAGGGGAGTGTTGATGGTCGGTCCGCCGGGAAGTGGCAAGACCCTTATGGCGCGGGCGGTCGCCGGAGAGGCAGAGGTGCCGTTCTTCGCACTCACCGGTTCGAGCTTTGTCGAGATGTTCGTCGGCGTCGGCGCCTCGCGTGTCCGCGACCTGTTTGCAGATGCCCATAAGCGGGCACCTTCGATCATCTTCATCGACGAGATCGACGCCATCGGCCAAAAGCGCGGGGGCTCGATCGTCTCCAATGACGAGCGGGAACAGACCTTGAACCAGCTGCTGGCGGAAATGGACGGTTTCGACTCCTCGACTGGCATCGTCGTCATGGCGGCGACGAACCGTCCTGAAGTGCTCGACCCCGCTCTGCTCCGGCCCGGCCGCTTCGACAGGCAGGTAGAGATCCCCCTCCCCAACCAGGCCGAGCGCGCCGCAATCTTGAAGGCGCACTCGCGAGAAAAGCACCTCGGACCAGATGTTGACCTCGACGCCGTATCGCGGGGGACACCTGGCTTCTCCGGAGCTGACCTTGCCAATCTCATCAATGAGGCTGCCATTGTGGCCGTGCGCCGAGATCGCGACGTCATCGAGGCCAAGGACATCGACGAGGCCAGGGACCGCATAATCCTGGGGCGGCGCGACGGGTCGAACGTCCTCCTACCGGAGGAGAAGTACTCGGTCGCCGTCCACGAGACCGGCCACGCTCTCGTGGCCGCCCTCTCCGAGCACGCCGACCCGGTCGCCAAGATCACGATCCTTCCCGCCGGGCGCGCTCTCGGGGTCACTGAGCAGCTGCCTGTCGACGAGCGTCACCTGTATCCGGAGAGCTACCTGCGCGACTCGCTCGCCATCCGCCTCGGCGGCTTCGCCTCGGAGAGCCTTGTCCTCGGCGAGCCCTCGACCGGGGCCTCGAGTGACCTGGGCGGGGCGACAGAGCTCGCCGTCCACATGGTGCGTGACTGGGGCCTGTCACCCCGGCTTGGCCCGATCGGTTACGGCGATCAGGGTCCGGGATACCTGGGCTCGGGGCAGCTTCAGTCGCGTCCGTACTCAGAAGGCACCCAGCAGGCGATAGACGAAGAGGTCAGCCGCCTGCTCTCGGAGGCCAAGGGGCGAGCGATGGACCTATTGAATGCCAATCGCGACGTCCTCGACGCCGTAGTTGCGAGACTGATGGACAAAGAGTCCATGAGCGGCGACGAGCTCAGGGAGATCTTGCGCCAGACGGTCGCCGCTCGGATGCCGTCGAATTTGGCGACGATCTCGTCCTGATCAACTGTGACACGCGACCCCAACCAGATCGCATCTTTGTATCGGCCCTACCGGCATCTCGGCTCCCCGAACTTGTTCAGTGCGGGGAGCTTTGCCGTGCCCGGCCTTCGCACGAGGCTCAATCTTTGTCGACTCTACGACTTCCGCGATGACTTCGGTTCTCCTGGCTACGTCTTGGTCACCGTCACCAGCGATCTGTTTGCTGCTGAAGTCGTGCAGGTATGACCCGCTCCAAGTCACCAGTATCAGGGCTAGGTCCTAACGAGAGGAATGGCAACAGCTTTGTCGCCCGTCATGTTTTGCCTATTGCTGCGAAGGGTATCGAGCCGGTGGCGGGTGAAAGGACCGGCCGGAGGGCACTGTGAGCCGACAATTCGAAGCAAGGCCCCAGCATTGGGTGACCAGATCCGGAGACAATTCCGGGCGCGACGAGACCGAGCAAGAACGCGATGATCGCAACTTGATGGAGCTCCTCCAAGAGCTTCGTGTCGGGGCGCTCGGAGTCCAAGTCCTGTTCGGGTTCCTTCTCTCGCTCCCGTTCTTTGCAGTCCGTTTTGACCGCCTAAGCCGGTCGCAGCGCGGCCTGTATCTGGCGGACCTGCTCCTGGCGACGTTGGCGACGGCGCTGTTGTCGGGCCCGGTTGCCTATCATCGGCTCGTTTTCCGTCGCCATCGCAAGAGCCAGTTGGTCCGCATCGCGAACGCGATGGCAATAGCCGGTCTGACCACCGTCGCGTTGGCGATAACTGCCTCGGTGCTATTGGCGCTGAGCTATGTCGAACGCGGGATCATCGTGCCGTTGCTGGCTGCTCTCACCATCGCCACGTTCGCCTGCCTTTGGTTCGCGCTGCCCGTGGCCGGGCGCGGTGAGCCGGATCTCTGACAGGGCACTAGGAGCAGGCCTCGTTTTGCGTCACTACGCCACGGGTAGGGGGAGGGGGAGCCAGCGATATAAACACGGAGGTTGAGAAATGCCAGCTGAAGTCGATGATGTTGTCGCCCTCGTACAAGCAGACCACAGAAAGGTCGAGAGCGTGTTCTCGCGCCTTGACAGCACCGACGACGCCAGGCTTGTGGAGTACTTCTGCCAGCTTCGAGAAGAGCTTGTACGTCACGAGGTGGCCGAGGAATTGGTCGTATACCCAGCCTTTCGTCGCAATGTGCCCGACGGGGACGCGGTGGCGGACGCCTGCATCGCTGAACAGGCTGAAGCCGAGGAGGCACTCGCCCGGCTCGACAAACTGGAGGACGAGCCTGTGGCGCTGCGCGCCGGGCTCTTGCAGCTGAGACGGGACGTCCTCGAACACGCCCAACACGAAGAGCGTGAGGTGTTACCCGCCCTCGAGTCCCACACCAGCGCGAAGGAACTCCGTGGCCTGGGGGAACGCTATGCCAAGGCACTGGCGTCGGCGCCAACCCATCCTCACCCGCACGCGCCGGACACTCCTCCAGGCAACAGAGTGCTCGGTCCGGTCGCAGCAGTCATGGACAAGATGCGCGATTCGATGAAGAAGTCGGCTTAGCCCGTGGCTCGGCCGCTCGGGCGACAGACGACCTGGTGCCTCGTGGCAATTTCGGGCCAGGTGGGTGGTTGCGGCCGGTCTACTTGGAACTAGGTGGCGCCCCAGTATCCAACTGCCTATAGAGGGGCCTGGTCGGGTGCAGCAACCCGGCCGGGCGCGGCTCGCTAGTTTGGCAGGCATGACCAGTGCACCGCGGCGGCGGCGCGCGGCTTCGTACCGGTCGCTCTGGCGGCTGCGCAGCTACGTGCGGCCTTATACGAGACAGATGCTGGTCATGCTCACTTGTGCGACCCTCGCCGTCGCTGCCAGCACCCTCATCCCGCTCGTGTTGGAGGCGGTTGTCAACGGGCCGATCCACCGCGGGGACCGAGCGGCTCTCATTCCGATGTTCCTTCTAGCTCTCGGTCTCGGCACCTTAGAGGCAGCCCTGATAGTGGGACGGCGCCGCGTGCAGTCAATTGCTGTGCAGAAGGTCGAGCGCGAGATCCGGGACGACCTGTACGCCCGGCTGCAGAGGTTGCCCGTGCAGTTCCACGATCGCTGGCAGACAGGCCAGCTGCTCTCGCGGACCACGACAGACCTCGGTACGATCAGAAGGTTCTTCGGCTTCGGGGCGATCTTCTTCATCGTCGACGGTTTGCAATATCTGGCCGTGATGGCTCTTTTGGTCGCCACCTACGTTCCCCTCGGCGTCGTGGCGGTGGTCACGACACTGCCCGTCATCTACCTCGGCAAGCGATTCGGAGCGGAGTACTCGCAGATCTCCCGGCGTGTGCAGGACCAACAGGGCGACCTCGCCACCTTGACCGAGGAGGCGGCGAGCGGCATGCGGGTCGTGAAGGCTCTCGGGCGGGGACCTTTGATGCAGGATCGTTTCGGTGCCTCGGCCCGCACGCTTCGCGGATCGGCGCTTGAGATGGTGAAGTTGCGTGCCCGCTTTTGGGGTCTGCTCACCCTCGTCCCCAACTTGTCAATGGCCCTGGCCGTCTTGGTAGGAGGCATCGCCGTCGCCCACGGCTCGTTGTCCCTAGGTGCTCTCGTCGCCTTCACGACCCTTCTCGTCTTGTTGCAGTTCCCCATTATCGACCTGGGCTGGATACTCTCGATGGCCCAGGAAGCGGCGACGGCGGCCGACCGCGTCTACGACGTTTTCGACGCCGCCATGGTCGTCGAGGACCGCCCCGGAGCTGTGGTGCATTCCGTCTCGAAGGGCCGGCTCGTATTCGAACACGTCGGTTTCACGTACCCGGGCGGGGCTGCTCCGGTCCTGCGGGACATCAACCTCGCCATCGAGCCTGGCGAGACCGTCGCCATTGTCGGCCTCACAGGCTCGGGCAAGAGCACGCTGGCGTGTCTGCCCACCCGTCTCTACGACGTCAGCTCCGGGCGGATCACCCTCGACGGGCTCGACGTCCGTGACATGACTATCGAGTCGCTTCGTCAGCATGTGGCGGTCGTATTCGAGGACCCCGTCCTGTTCTCGATGAGCGTGCGCGAGAACCTCGTTCTCGGCCGCCCCGACGCCTCAGAGGCCGAGATCGCCGACGCCTTAGAGCTTGCCCAGGCCGGTTTCGTGAGCGATTTGCCTTGGGGTCTTGACACACGCATAGGCGAGCAAGGCATGGCCCTGTCCGGCGGGCAACGCCAGCGACTGGCTCTTGCCCGGGCGGTTCTTGCCAAGCCCTCGGTCCTCGTGCTCGACGACCCGCTCTCGGCTCTCGATGTGAGCACGGAGGCGCTCGTCGAAGCGAGCTTGGCGAGCGTGCTCGGCGACATGACGGGCCTGCTCGTGGTTCACCGACCCTCTACGGTCGCCCTCGCCGACCGGGTGGCGCTGTTCCGCGACGGCGTCCTTGTGGCCGTCGGCACCCATCACGAGCTGATGGAGCGGCCGGACTACGCCTCGGTACTGGCCGTGAACTACGACACCTCGGTGACGGCACCGTGAGTTCGCTGGAAGCTTGGCGGGGCATCGCCGCCGAGCAGGTCGAAGACGTTCCACAAGCCTGGACGGGCTTGCTACGGCGACGTACCCGCCGCCTGCTCGGTTCCCTCGCCGCGCCACACCGGCGGGCGATCTTGTGGATCTCGGCCGCCATTCTTGTCTCCAACCTTGCCGGCACGGCCGTTCCCTACCTCGTGGGGGTGGGGATCGACCGCGGCGTGGTCGGAGTACGCCACGGCGACTACGCCCCCTTGTTCGTCATCACGGCACTTATCGTCGTCTGTGCCGTCACGCAGGCCGTCTTGTACCGGGTGTTCGTCGCCGGCTCGGGCCAAGTGGGCCAAGAGATCCTCCTCGAGCTCAGGGAAAGGGTCTTCGCCCAGTTCCAACGCCTGAGCCTTGCTTTCCACGAGCGCTACACGACTGGGCGGATGATCTCGCGCCTTACCTCTGACCTCGAGTCGATCAACGACATGTTCACCCTTGGGCTCGACACCCTCGTCAATGCGGTGCTCTCGGTCGTCGGCGTCGGCGTCGTCCTCCTCGTCTTGGACCTCCCCCTCGGGCTCGTCTGCCTCTCGGGCTTCATACCGCTCTTCTTCTTGACGAGGTGGTACCAGCGCAAGTCGACGATCGCCTACCGCAACACGAGAAATGCCATGGCACTCGTGATCGTTCACTTCACCGAGTCGCTGCGCGGGATCCGCGCCGTCCACGCCTTTCGCCGTCAACCCCGCAACGACGAGATATTCGGCCACCTCTCGGAGGGTTACCGGACGGCAATGACCCGCTCGTTCCAGCTCCTCGGCATCTACTGGCCGGGCATCGTGCTCGTCGGGAACCTGACAACGGCCGCAGTCCTTCTCTACGGGGGCGCGAGAGTCATCGATCACCAGATGGAAGTCGGGGTGCTGGCGGCTTTCGTGCTCTATCTGAGGCGCTTTTTCGAGCCTCTGGCCGAGGTGAGCCAGTTCTACGACTCGTTCCAAGCAGCGGCCGCCGGGCTCGAGAAGCTCGCCGGCGTTCTCGACGAGGAGCCGGGCGTGCCCATGCCGATGCACGGGGCGGCAATTCCAGAAGGGGGATTGAAAGGGGCTGTCGAGTTCCGCGGCGTTCGCTTCGGTTACCGGGACGGGACCGACATCCTCGCCGGTTTCGACCTCCAGATCCCTGCCGGCCAGACCGTGGCGCTGCTGGGCGCCACGGGCGCAGGCAAGAGCACGGTCGCCCGGCTCCTTGCCCGCTTCTACGACCCGGTTGAAGGAGACGTCTCCGTTGACGGCATCAGCCTCAGGGACCTGGACGAGGCGTCTTTGCACAAGGCCGTGGCCATGGTGACCCAGGAGAGCTTCCTGTTCTCGGGCAGCCTGGCCGAGAACATCGCCTTTGGTTCGCCCGGAGCGACCCGGGCCGAGATCGCAGCTGCGGGTCGCGCCGTCGGTATCGAGGCCTTCGCGACCGCCCTCGGGGACGGCTATGACAGCGACGTCGGCAAGCAGGGGTCGCGGTTGTCGGCAGGCCAGCGCCAGCTCGTGGCTCTCGCCCGGGCGCTGTTGGCTAACCCGGCAGTGCTCGTCTTGGACGAGGCAAGCTCGTCGCTCGATGCCCCGATGGAGCGGCTCGTGCAGTCGGCGCTGAAGACGCTCCTCTCCGGCCGGACGGCCGTGATCATCGCCCACCGGCTCTCGACAGTCGAGATCGCTGATCGGGTGCTGGTCGTCGAGTCCGGACACATCGTCGAAGATGGGCCGCCCGCTCGGCTCCTTTCGGAAGGCTCGGGTCACTACGCGGCTCTTTGCGAGGCGTGGCGCTCAAGCCTCGTTTGAGCCCTATTGCCACATGTGGCCCGGTAGGCCCGCATTTCCCGGTGCACATGACAAATGTCACAGAGAAGTGGTGATCGGCAGCACTGCCCAAAGAAGGCCGCAGATGTCAGCCTTGACCCATGGGCTCTTCTCACGACCTCCGCGGGGGCATCCGTCTCAGCGCGCTCACCAAGTCATACGGAGACGTACTCGCGGTGCGGGGGGTCGACCTGTCGATCGCTCCGGGCGAGACCGTTGCCCTCCTTGGCCCGAACGGGGCGGGGAAGACGACAACGATCGACATGGTTCTCGGCCTCGCCCGGCCCGACAGCGGCACCGTCTCGCTGTTTGGCATGTCGCCCTCGGAGGCGGTGAAGGCCGGAGCGATGGGGGCGATGCTGCAGACAGGAACGCTCATCGAGTACGTGAACGTCCGCGAGCTGATCGCCATGGTCGCCTCGCTTTACCCTCGTCCTCTAAGCGTGGACGAGACGCTCAAGTTGACCGGTACCGAGGACATTGCCGACCGGCCCGCCTCCAAGCTGTCGGGGGGCCAAACCCAGCGGGTGCGCTTCGCCGTGGCGCTCGTCGGGGATCCGGACCTGCTCGTTTTGGACGAGCCGACGGCCGCCCTCGACGTGGAGGCTCGCCGCGACTTTTGGACCGTCATGCGGGCCGTTGCCGCGAGAGGAAAGACCGTCCTGTTCGCAACCCATTACCTGGAGGAGGCCGACGCCTACTCCGACCGCGTCGTGCTCATGGCGCGGGGGCTCGTTGTTGCCGACGGCGCCCCGACCGAGATAAAGGCGAGGGTAGGTGGCAGAAGGATCACGGCCACTCTTCCGGGGGCCGACCGAGCCGCACTTGGCGTCTTGCCAGGCGTCGGCAAGCTCGAGGTGCACGGTGACGCCGTGGCCCTTTACTGCCCCGGACCGGGCTCGTCGGACTCGGCGCTTCGTGCGCTGCTCTTGGGCTTCCCGGAGGTCCGCGACATAGAAGTGCGCGGCAGTGGGCTTGAAGAGGCGTTTTTCGAGCTGACCGCCGATGACAACGCAGGCGACGACACAGTGAGGGAGATGTGATGAAAGGCTCCAAGTACACACGTTTCGAGATCCTTCGTACCTTGCGCAGCCGGCGGTATCTGCTGTTCTCTTTGGCGTTTCCCCTCGTGCTGTTCTTCACCGTGGCCGGCCCGAACCGGAATGCGCATCTTGACGGGATCGCTTTCCCTATCTACTACATGACAGGGATGGCAGCCTGGGGGACGATGGTCGCTGTCATCTCGAGCGGGGCGCGCATCTCAGGTGAGCGCCAGATCGGCTGGACGCGCCAGCTGCGCATCACGCCCCTCAAGACGAGTGCCTATTTCAGGGCCAAGGTGCTCTGCGGGTACCTGATGGCCGTCTTCACGATCGCCGTCATGTGCCTGGCTGGGACGGTGCTCGGAGTACGGCTCTCGGCAGGGGAGTGGTTGACGATGATCGTCACGCTGCTCGCCGGGCTCATTCCCTTCGCAGCTCTCGGCATCCTCTTTGGCCATCTCGTGAAGGTCGACTCTCTCGGACCGGCGCTCGGTGGCACGACATCGTTGTTCGCCCTGCTCGGCGGTGCCTATGGGCCGATCGCGACCTCGGGAGCGTTCCTCGCCCTGGTCAAATGCCTACCCTCGTACTGGCTCGTCCAGGCGGGCAAGTCAGCTCTCGGCGGGAGCGGATGGCCGCCGCCGGAGGCTTGGATCGTGATCGCCGTCTGGACGGCGGGCCTCGGTGTGCTGGCGAGGCGCGTCTACCTGCGAGACACGGCGCGGGTCTGAGACCCGGACCGGCAGTACCGTTTAGCGCGATGGCCCGAGAACCGGTTCCAGCAGGTCCGGCAGAGAAGGAGTTCGTCGCTTCACAACGCAAATGGACCCAGGGATGGCGCAGGGTCGTCTTCCCCGGGGTCTTCCTCGTCTACCTCGTACAGGTCGGCGCAGGTGTTGCTCAGTACTCGAGGGGTTTGGGCGCTGTAGCTGGTTATGTGCTTGTCGGCGCCTTTTGCATCTGCTATGTCCTGGCGGTACCGGAGGCCTGGCGTGAGAACTCACACAGGTTCTGGCCCCTCTACGGCGCCCTCTGCCTGCTTTGCGCTCTGGAGCTGCCCTTTGCTCGCGCCGACGCCTTCGTCATGTGCGTGTTCATCGTCGTCGTCTCTGTCGCCCGCCTCGGAGGGCGGGCGGCACCGCTCGTGGTGGCCTTCGCCCTGTTGGCCACCTTCGTGCCCTGGGCTATTTCGTCTTGGCACGACTCGCTCGCCACCGCGGTGAGCAACGGGACGGTGATCTCCATCCCCATGATCGCCCTGGCCATGTTTGGCTTTTTCAACGTCATACGCGGCAACCGCGCCCTCGCGGAGGCTCGCTCGGAATTGGCGTGCCTCGCGGCTGAAAACGAGCGGTCACGGATCGCTCGCGATCTGCATGATTTGCTCGGCCACTCCCTCACGACGATCACGGTGAAAGCGGGTCTGGCTCGCCGCCTGGGCGAGACCGACCCCGTCCGCGCCTTGAAGGAGATAGCCGAGGTCGAGGCGCTCGCCCGGCGCTCGCTTGCCGACGTGCGTGCCGCGGTCGGTAACTACCGCGAGGTCTCTCTCGCCGGTGAGCTGGCGAGCGGGCGCGAAATGCTCCGAGCCGCGGGCATCACAGCCGATTTGCCCGGCGCGGTCGACGTCGTCGACCCGGCCAACCAGGAGTTGTTCGCATGGGTGCTTCGCGAGGGGCTCACCAACGTCGTGCGCCACGCTCATGCCAGCGTCTGTGTCGTGAGGCTCACGCGCTCGTCGGTCGACATTGTCGACGACGGCGTCGGGGGCACCGGCGGTTCGGGAAACGGCTTGTCAGGCCTGCAAGAGCGCGTGGCGGTCGCTGGAGGCGTTGTAGACGCTGGTCCGAAGCTCCCCAGGGGCTGGAGACTGCACGTCGAGCTCGACCCGGCGCATCGCGTGCTGGCGTGACGGTCCGCCTCCTTATCGCCGACGACCAGGAGCTCATTGCTTCGGCATTGGCGGCGCTGCTCGGCCTAGAAGCCGATTTCGAGGTCGTGGCCATCGTGGGACGGGGAGACGAGGTCGTGGCCGCTGCCAAGGCCAAGCGTCCCGACGTGGCGCTGCTCGACATCGAGATGCCTGGCATCGACGGGCTCGCTGCAGCGGCCGTGCTCGCCGAGCAGGTGCCCGAGTGCCGGGCGCTCATACTCACGACCTTCGGGCGCCCCGGCTATCTGCGCCGTGCCATGGAGTCCGGGGCGTACGGGTTCGTCGTCAAAGATTCCCCGCCCGAGCAGCTCGCCGACGCCATCCGCCGCGTCGCGCTCGGTGAGCGTGTCGTGGACCCTGCGCTTGCCGCGACTGCCCTCGCTGACGGTGGCTCACCTCTGACTGCTCGAGAGCGCGACGTGCTCGTGGCTGCCCGGCCGGGTGCCACGGTCGCAGAGATCGCGGAACGGCTCTTTTTGTCCGAGGGCACCGTCCGCAACTATCTCTCTGCCGCCATCGCCAAGTCGGGGGCGCGCAACCGCGCCGAGGCGGTTCAGACGGCGGACCAGCAAGGATGGCTGTAGCGCGGTCTGGCGCAATGCTCATCGAGCCGGTAAGGTTTCCATACCGTTACGAACTGGAGGCAAACGGGTGCACTCCAGTCGACCTAACAGGGAGGGAGTTTCATGAGGAAATTGCCGATGAAGGCCGGAGTGCCGCTCGTCGCGGGAGCACTCGTGCTCACCGCTTTCAGTGGAGCGGCATTCGCGAACGCCAAGCATCAGGCCACTGCGAAGCCGGTCTTTGACCTTGCATACGAAGGTCCGCTTTCGGGTGGAAACGCCCAGCTCGGACTTAACATGGCCTACTCGGTTCAGTACGCCATCAATCAGGCGAACTCGGGCATGTCCCAGTTCGGCAAGCTGCCGTTCACGCTCAAGTACGTCCCCAAGGACGACCAGGGCTCGGCGACGCTTTCTCCGACCGACGCCCAAGAGCTCACGGCTAACCCGGCGGTCATCGGTGTCGTGGGTCCGGCCTTCTCGGGTGCGACCAAAGCCGCCGAGCCGACCTTCAGCGCTCACTCCCTTGCCACCGTCAGCCCCTCGGCGACGCTGCCGGCGCTGGCTACATACGGGTGGAAGAACTTCTTCCGTGTCGTGGCCGATGACAGCGTGCAGGGACCGGCTGACGCCAACTACGTGGTGCAAAAGCTCGGCCTCAAGAAGCTCTACGTCGTCAACGACGCCAGCACCTACGGCGTCGGGCTTGCCGGCGCTTTCGCAGCTCAGGCACGTAAGGACGGCGCCACGGTTACGAGCGGCTCGTTCCCCGGCACCACCCAGTGCAGCGACGGTACCGCTAGCCCCACTCAGTACCCAGATGACGCTGCCACCGTCGTTGCTGCCCACCCGCAGCTTCTCTTCTACGGCGGCTACTACTGTGACCTCGGCCTGCTCGTCAGCGCCCTGCACAGCGCCGGCTACAAGGGCAAGGTTTTCAGCGGTGACGGATCTGACAGCACGTCGCTCATCACTGGGACCAACCCCCACAGCGCGGCCAATGGTGTCTTCGCCAGCTGCGCCTGCGCCGTTCTCGGCACGACCAAGGTTGACAAGGCGTTCGCCGCTGGCTTCAAGGCGCTTGCCCACTTCCCCGTCGGCATCTACTCAGCTGAGGCTTACGACGCCGCCAACACGATCATCGACGAGTTGAAGATCCTCTCGTCTGGCAAGACCGGCACCATGGGCATCACGCGTGCCGCGGTCGTGAAGGGGCTCCACTCAATCGTCTACAAGGGTCTCACCAAGACTGTCTCGTTCCAGGCCAACGGCAACATCTCTGGCACGGACATCTACGTCAACCAGGTGCAAAAGGGCAACCTGGTGCAGCTAGGGCTCGAGTAACACTCTCGCTAGGCGGAACGAGCCGGGCACTTCGCGCTTGCGCGGTGCCCGGCTTTTTCCATTTCTGGGCCTGTCGCCCGCACTTGAGTAATCTGCTGCGCAAGGTTGAGGAGAGTGGTCCGAAGCCATGCATTGCCCGTCGTTCATCGCGAACAACAACATCTGGGTCTCGCTCGTCGTTGGTGGTCTCGCCAACGGGTTCCTCTACGCGCTTATCGCTCTCGGTTACACCCTCGTCTACGGCGTCTTGCGGCTGATCAACTTCGCCCACTCAGAGGTCGTGATGGCCGGCGGCTTCGGTGGCCTGTTCGCCATGCGTGCGGTCCTCGGCAACTCGTCGCCCGCCGGGTTCTGGGCTATCGGGTTTATGATCATCGGGATCTTCGCCGGGGCGGCAGCGGGTGGGGCGACCGCCTTCGTCCTCGAGCGGATCGCCTACAGACCACTTAGGAAGCGCAACGCTCCGCGGCTCACCTACCTGATCAGCGCCATCGGCGCCTCCTACTTCCTCTACAACCTCGCCGGCAAGGAGTTCGGTCGCTACACGGCCTTCATTCCGACGTCGCAGGTGATCACGGGCCACGCCTTTTCTCTTTGCGGGGTCGGGGTCCAGTCCGTCTGGATCCTGACCATGGTCACCGCCCTTGTGCTCCTATTTGTGCTCGACACCGTCGTGAACAAGACAAAGCTCGGAAAGGGCATCCGTGCCGTCGCCCAGGACGCCGAGACCGCCAGCCTCATGGGCGTGCACATCGACAGGACGATCGCTCTCACCTTTGTGCTCGGCGGCCTCATGGGCGGTGCAGCCGGGTTCCTCTTCGGCCTGCAGTTCGGTGTCATCTACACGATGGGGTTTGTCCCGGGGCTGAAGGCCTTCACCGCCGCCGTCCTTGGTGGGATCGGCAACATCCGTGGTGCCATGATCGGCGGTCTCCTGCTCGGGGTCTTCGAGAGCGTCCCATTGCGGTGGATGTCGGCTGAGTGGCAGGACGTCGTCGCCTTCGGAGTGCTAGTCATGCTGTTGCTGTTCCGACCGACAGGCATCTTGGGCGAGCGGCTCGGGAGAGAGGCATGAGCTCGACCGGCCCGGACACAGAAACCGGTTCGGACCTACAGGCGGCCTCCGGCGCCGACCATGTGAACGAGCGGACGCGGCCGCGCTCCTCGCTGCTGTCCGAGCTCGCCGCCAACCCAACGGTGCGACGTCTCGGGATCTGCATTCTTGGCGGACTCGTCCTTGCTGTTATGACTGGGCCGCCAGGGACTAACGCCGCGCCGACATCAGGATTCACGGGCTCACTTCGGTTTCCCCGGCTCTTCTGGTTCCTCGGCTTTGCTGGCGTGGTCTTCGCCATCATCACGACCTGGCAGTCCTTGGGCGGCAAAGCGAGCTCGCACGCCGGCGGCGTCCGGGCGGGGGTGCGCAGGTTCACTGCGCAGCGCCTCGTGCGCCTCGGACTTGATTTCGCCCTCGTGGCCTTCGGCTTCATCTGGGTGTCGTTCATCTCGCCGAATGACACCTGGAAGGGGGGGGCCTGCGTCGAGATCGGATGTGCCTTCGCGGCGATGGAGCTCGTCGTCTACCTGTTCGAGTCGCGTTCGATCCGCTGGGCCCGCCTCGGTGGCTACGCCCTGGTCGCCCTCTATGGCGTGCTGGCCTGGATGCACAACGGGGTCTCCAAGTACCTGAACTCGATCCAGGCGGTGCCACACGACCGTACCCTCGGCATCTTTCTTCTGTGGTTGGCCCTAGCCCTGACCGTGCTCGAGGGGCTGTTGTTCGGCCTCTCGCTCGTGCGCAAGCTCACCCCGTCGCGAAAGGGGAGGGGGATCGCTACTGTCGCCGGCCTGGTCCTTTTCGCCTACGGGTGGCTCACCTGGACGCGCTGGTCCTTGTGGCGAGCCGCGACGCCGCACTCGGTCGCGCACTGGCTCTCCTCGATCCACCTGCTGGTCCACTCGAGCACGGGCGGCCTCGCCGTTATGGTGCTCGGGTTGGTCACTCTGGCTGGCGTCGTGATCTGGGTGGCGGTCGACGTCGTGACCGCGATCGGCGGGCGCAGACCGGCGCGGGCGCGCTATGAGTTCACCGGTATCACAAAGCAGGCCAAGTTCTCCTACAGCAAGACGGCGATAACCATCGCCGCCCTCATCGTGGCGGTGCAGTGGCCCCTGCACATGAACGCGGGCATCCAGTCGATCCTCACTACCCAGGTGGCCATCTACGTACTGCTCGCGATTGGCCTCAACGTCGTCGTCGGTTTCGCCGGGCTCTTGGACCTCGGTTACGTCGCCTTTTGGGCCATTGGTGCCTACACCACCGCCTACTTCACCGGAGCGCTTCCCATCCAGCCTCCGTTCATCTTGAACCCGTTCTGGATCATCCCCTTCGCCATCGTGGCGGCGATGCTGACCGGAGTCCTGATCGGGACACCGACCTTGCGCTTGCGCGGGGACTATCTCGCCATCGTGACGCTTGGCTTCGGCGAGATCATCGAGATCGTCGCCAACAACCTCGACGGAGTCACAGGTGGACCCGCCGGCACGCCGGGGGTGATACCGCAGTTCTCCGTCCACCTCTTCGGGGTCAGCTATGGCTGGACCGGGACCGTGTTGCCGTACTACTACTTGATCCTCGGGGTGGCGGTCATCTTCACGGTGGCGTTCAGCTTCCTTGAGCACTCCCGAGTGGGGCGGTCCTGGACAGCGATCCGCGAAGACGAGGTGGCAGCCGACTCTGTCGGGATAAACGCCCTCAAGTACAAGGTCATGGCCTTTGCCATCGGCGCCTCAACTTCCGGTTTCGCCGGGGTGTTCTTCGCCAGCCAGGTGCAGAGCCTCGTGCCGAACGACTTCATCGTCCAGACCTCGATCCTCATCCTCGTCTTTGTGATCTTCGGAGGGATGGGCTCGATCGCGGGAGCCGTGATCGGGGCCTTCGTGATCCAGTGGCTCCCCCAGTACCTCCAGGTCCACTCCTTCCAGGACTACCAGTTCCAAGACGAGTTCATCTATCTCGGGGCCCTTTTGATCCTGCTCATGATCTTCCGCCCGCAAGGGATCATCCCCTCGCGCCGGCGGCGCCGGGAGATACTTCTCACCGAGGAGGGCGTCGGGCACGAGCAGTCCCCCGGTGGGCCCGTGCGTGTGACATCAATGCACGAGAAGTTGCCCTCTGACTACGGCAGGCTCACCCTCGACGAGCCCGGCTACATCGGGCCGGAGACAGAATGACCGACACCGTCCCCGCCCCGGCGCCATCCGGTTCGTCTGACCTGCTCTTCTCGGTCGAGCACGTGACATTGCGCTTCGGCGGCGTCACGAGCCTGAGCGACGTGTCGCTCGAGTTGCAACGGGGCGAGATCCTCTCTGTCATAGGCCCGAACGGTGCCGGCAAGACCTCGTTGTTCAACTGCCTGACCGGTGTCTACCGGCCCCAGGAGGGCTCGATCATCTTCACCTCGAAAAGTGGCCATCCCGTCAGCGTGATCGGGCTCAAGCCCTACCGGGTGAACCGCCTTGGCGTGGCGCGGACATTCCAGACCTCGCGCATGTTCAATGCGCTCACTACCTTCGAGAACGTGAAGATCGGCGTCGAGTCAAAGCAGCACACCGGCCCGGTCGGGGCGATGCTCCGCTTGCCGCGCACCCGGCGCGAGGAGCACCAGAGCGACCTTCGGACGCTCGAGCTGTTGCGGTTCGTCGGCCTCACACGGCGGGCAAACGAGCTTTCGAGCTCGCTTCCCTATGGGGACAGGCGCCGGCTCGAGATCGCTCGCGCACTCGGGACCGATCCCGAGGTTCTCTTGCTGGACGAGCCTGCCGCCGGAACGAACCCGGCGGAGAAGGGCGAGCTCGCCGAGCTGATCCGCAAGGTCAACTCCGAGCTCGACGTGACCGTGCTGTTGATCGAGCACGACATGAAGCTCGTCATGTCGGTCGCGCAGCGGATCATCGTGCTGAACTTCGGCCAGGTCATCGCGGAAGGCTCCCCGGCGCAGATCCAGCGCGACCCGGTCGTGATCAACGCCTACCTCGGGGCGCCCGACGACGAGGACGACGCCGTGACAGGAGAGGCCTGATGCCACTGCTCGAGGTCAAGGGCGTAGAGGTCCGTTACGGCGCTGTCCCGGCTCTGCACGACTTCACCATCTCTGTCGAGCAGGGAGAGATCGTCACCCTGCTCGGCGCCAACGGCGCCGGCAAGACGACGACGCTCCGGATGATCTCCGGTCTGCACCACGCCTCTTTGGGATCGGTCAGCTTCGACGGGGTCGACATCTCGCGGTTCGCGGCACACAGGACCGTCGAGCTTGGGATCAGCCACGTCCCCGAAGGGCGCCGCATCTTTCCCCAGATGACCGTCCTCGAGAACTTAGAGATCGGTGCCTATCACAAGCCACACGGGCAAAACGCCAAGCTCGAGCAGGTCTACGAGCTCTTCCCCATCTTGAAAGAGCGGCGCAAGCAGCAAGGGGGCAACCTCTCTGGAGGCGAACAGCAGATGCTGGCCATCGGCCGCGCCCTCATGGCCGAGCCGCGTCTGCTGTTGTTGGACGAGCCCTCCATGGGCCTCGCCCCTCTCTTTGTGCAAACGATCTTCGAGATTCTGCGCCGCATCCGTGACCAGGGTGTGACGGTCCTTCTCGTCGAGCAGAACGCCGCCAAGGCCCTGCAGCTAGCAGACAGGGGCTATGTGCTCGAAAC
The DNA here is from genome assembly GCA_963725355.1 of uncultured Acidimicrobiaceae bacterium. Lineage (GTDB taxonomy): Bacteria > Actinomycetota > Acidimicrobiia > Acidimicrobiales > Bog-793 > Fen-455. Next base: position 316,929 of record CAVRYE010000009.1, on the reverse strand, counting down.
GGGAAGGATTGTGCTGCAGGACTCGGCCAGTGTCTTGCTCCGCGACGACCGCGTCCGGATGGCTTACCTCGGCGAGGACATCGGTGCTTGAGCGCTGCGGCCCCCGCAGCTCGCCGGCAGGCGACAGACCCTAACGGCATCCTGGCGGCGGTGGCAGTATGTCTGACATGACTGGTCCAATGCGGTCCCGCTCCGCTCGCTCTCTTTGTGGCAGGGTCTTGCTCGCTTCGACGGCCGCGCTCGTCGCCTTCGTGCCTGCCACGGCAGTTCTCGCTCGCACCCGTGCGGACCTCGTCACAACTGGGCGAGATCTTGGACGCTCTCTAGAAGGTGGCTCGAGCACGAGCACGGTGTGGCTGTGCCGGCCGGGCATGGCAGACGACCCCTGTACCTCGAGCCTCACGACGACGGTCGTACAGGCCTCCGGAGCACGCAGCGTCACTCATGCTGGGGCGAACACAGCTTCGAGGTTCGACTGCTTCTATGTCTATCCCACGGTGAGCGGCGAGGCCTCCGTCAACGCCGACCTGGCAGTGCAGAAGTCAGAGATCGACGTCGCGGTCGCACAGGCGTCGCGTTTTTCCACCGTCTGCCGCGTGTACGCGCCCATGTACCGCCAGATCACCTTGGCAGGACTCGAGACGCTGACGATGTCTTCATCTGCCTCCGACGTCATCGCCTATGACAGCATCCGGGCTGGCTTCGAGGACTATCTGGCCCACTACAACCACGGTCGGCCGATCATCTTCATCGGGCACTCCCAGGGTGCAGCAATGTCGATCCTGCTCCTCGAGCACTTCGTCGACAACGATGCGGCATTGCGCAAGCGCCTCGTGCTGGCGATCATCGCCGGTGGCAATGTCGTCGTGCCCACCGGCTCACTCGTAGGGGCCAGCTTCAAGCACATCCCGGTGTGCACGGCGCTCGGCGAGAAGGGTTGTGTGATCGCCTACTCCACCTTCCCGGGCGTGCCCCCCGCCGGCGCACTGTTCGGAAGACCAGGCGCAGGAGTCTCGCTCCTCTCCGGTCAGACAGCCACCAATGGCCTCGAGGTCGTTTGTGCCAATCCGGCCGCCCTCGGCGGTGGGAGCGCCGAGCTCGACCCGTATTTCCCTACCGAGGGTCTCATAGCGACCCCGTGGGTGGAGTACCCCAACCTCTACAGCGCTCGGTGTGAGAGCGCCGGCGGGGCGAGCTACCTCCAGGTCGCGAAGTCCTCAGGGCCGAGCGACCATCGCCGCCTTGTCACCGAGACCGATGGGCCGGACTGGGGCTACCACCCTTATGACGTCAACCTCGCCCTCGGAAACCTAGTCGCCGATACGGCGCGAGCGGAGGCCACCTGGTCCAAGGCGACCCAGCACAAGTAGTCCTGCAGCACCTGCGCGGTCTCGAGGCGGAGGGCTCGAATACCGTTGTGTGACAGAGGAGGATGGCCATGCTGATCGTCGGGACCCGAGCGCACCTCGAGGACCTCGAGCGCTCTTACACCTACGCCGAGGATGTCTCGGTCACCGCTGTGGCGGTCGGGACCTTTTTCGGTGGAGTCGGGAGCCTCCTGCCTGGCGGCTCACGACCTGTGTGGGCCCTGTTGGACAAAGAGCGCACCGTAGCCGTCGGCGAGTTCGACGTCACTCCGCTCACGCGCCTACCTCAGGCGAATGCCCAGGCCATGGCGGCCGCGACCGGTGGCCTCTTGCTTGTCGGCCTCGCAGGAGCCCACCTTTGCACGGTGTCATCTGACGGCGTGGTCACTGACATCGAGGCTTTCGAGCACGTCGAGGGCCGCGACTCATGGTCAAACCCTGCGGCCGCAACGCCCGACCTTCGTTCCATCGCCATCTCGGAAAGCGATGTCTGGTTCGTGAACGTCCATGTCGGGGGGCTGTGGCGCTCGGACGACCACGGTGAGAGCTGGCACAACGTCCTGCCGGCGGAGAACGACGTCCACGAGGTCGTCACCTCGGGTACCGGCGACGTCGCGGTCGCCGCCGCCATCGGGTTCGGCTGGAGCAGGGATGGAGGCGCCAGCTGGCAGTGGACGACCGAGGGCCTGCATGCGAGCTACTGCAGGGCCGTCGCCCTCGACGGTGACACGGCTTTTGTGACCACTTCGACCGGCCCGACGACAACCGACGGCCGCTTGTACCGCAGCCAGCTCGGGGGCGGCTTCGAGCAGTGCTCGGCCGGCCTGCCCGAGTCGTTCCCTTTCAACATCGACTCCGGGTCGCTAACCGCGTCTTCGGGAGAGGTGGCCTTCGGCACCCGCAAAGGCGAGGTCTACCGCTCACGTGACTCAGGTACCACCTGGGAGATCTCTGGTGAAGGTATGCGGCCCGTGCAGGTGCTGCGTTTTGCCTAATCGGGTTCAGCTCTAGCGCTCGACTGCGCGCTCGAGCTGGGTCTTGGACATCTTTGATCGGCCCTTCACACCTTTTCGCCGCGCCTCTTGGTAGAGCTGGTCACGGGTGCGCCCACCCGGGCCGCGGTGCGACCTCAGACTGCCACGGCGACCCGATGAGATGTCCTCGGTCGAGGTGCGGCTCGACCGGGCGGCCTCTGCGGCCCTGGCCCGCTCCTTGTTGACTGTCCGGGCGGCGATCTCCTCAGCGAGCTCCTCGGCCCGGCCATGGTCGATGAGGCCCACCTTTATGTGTTCGTACTGACGCTCGCGTTTCGCGCTCCATGTGCTCTGTGGCATTGTTGCCCCTTTTCATAAGGACGCTGTCTTGAGACTTGTGGCCGGTGTCGTGCTCGGCCCCGTCCAAGCCCGCCGCCCGAGACCCACGAGGAAGGCGTCGGCCCAGTCCGAGCTCGTCCAGGTACCAAGCATGCGACGCAACGAGCGCATGCGACGGCGCTCCTCGCCCGGTGTGGCGTTGAGCGCCGCCGTTATCGAGCGCTTCAGGGCTTCGCGGTCGTGAGGGTTGACGAGATGGGCCGCCGACATTGTCTGGGCGGCCCCGGCGAACTCGCTCAGCACGACGCTCCCGGTGTCGCGGACCCGGCTCGCAACGTACTCCTTGGCCACGAGGTTCATCCCGTCTTTAAGGGGCGTCACGAGCAGTGCATCTGCCGCGCAGTACAGGGCGACGAGCTCGTCGATGCCGACGCTTTGGCGCAGGTAGTGCACGGCCGGAGCCCCCATCTGGCCGAAGTCGCCGTTCAGCTCGCCGATGAGACGCTCTATCTGGACTCGCTCATCGAGGTAGGCAGGGACGTTGTCTCTCGTGGGAACAGCGATCTGGACCATGACGCAGTCCGGCACAGAGATGGTGCCCTCCGCGAGCAGCTCTTTGTACGCCATGAGCCGAGCTTCAATTCCCTTGGTGTAATCGAGGCGGTCTACCCCCAAGAGCAGCTTTCTCGGGCTGCCCAGCTGCTCGCGGATCTGCTTGGTCCGCAACAGGGTCTCGGGGCTTTCGGCTATTTGCTCGATACGAGAAACGTCGATCGAGGCCGGATAGGCGCCGATCCGAACGGTCCTGTCACCATAGGTGAGCTCGGGTCCCCGCCCGTGCGCCTTGGTCAAGCGGTTGGCGAGGACGGAGAAATTGCGCGCCGCGAGGGGGACCTGGAAGCCGACGATGTCGGCGCCGAGGATGCCCTCGACGATCTCGCGCCGCCAAGGCAACTGCATGAACAGTTCCTGGGGTGGAAACGAGATATGGAGGAAGAAGCCGATACGGAGGTCGGGCCGTAGCTTGCGCAGCATGGCCGGTACGAGTTGCAGCTGGTAGTCGTGCACCCATGCCAGCGCCCCCGGCTCGGCGACCCGGGCCGCGTGGTCGGCGTAACGGGCATTGACCTCCACATAGCTTGACCACCAGGTCGGGTCGAACTCGGGCGGGCGTATCGCGTCGTGGTAAAGCGGCCACAGGGTCCGGTTGCTGAAGCCCTCGTAGAATTCCTCGACCTCGCACTCTGTCAGCTGCAGCGGCTCGTAAGAGATGCCATCCTGGCTGAACGGCTCGGCACCCGTAGTGTCGCCGCTCCAACCGATCCAGGTACCACGGCGACCTCTGAGCGCGGGGGCAAGGGCTGAAACCAGCCCGCCAGGGCTCGGCTGCCACTGCTCTGTGCCCTCCAGCCGGGATATGGGGAGCCGGTTGGCGATCACCACAACCTGGTGCGGTACATCGGTCCCGATGGCGCGAGCCTCAGGGCGGTGGAGGCCGGTACTCATCTAGACAAGGTGTTCTTCGCCCTACGTGCCGCCTTTTTGACATCCGACACGGCCTGCTTGGACTGTCCTTTCAGCTGGTCGGACTTTCCACGAGCCTGCAGGTCGCGATCGCTGATCGCCTTGCCGGCGGCCTCCTTGGCTCGTCCCTTAAGCTCCTGGGCTTTGTTCGACGCACGGTCCGCCATTGGCTCTTCCTTTCTCGGGATGCACGAGGCACGGAAGCCTGTGACAAAACGCCCTATACCCTCGCCGTCCGACCGCCAACCGCTCGGTAGCGGTCTCAACTCTGAGGCCGTCAAAGACGGTCGGTGGCGGGGAAGACAACCTCTTCCAGCACGAGGCGCATACCGGCCGCTATCGGGATCGCCACGAGGGCGCCAAGCAGTCCCCAGAGGGCGGCGCCTAGCAGGGTGGCCATGATCGTCAGGCCGGGCGAGATCCTAACTGTGCGGTTCATGACGCGTGGGACGAGGAGATAGTCCTCGAAGAGCCTGTAGAAGGTATAGAAGCCCCCGGTGGCGATGGCCACCGGAAGGCCCTTGGTCAGGGCCACGAGGGATACGACGATGCCTCCGACGGTCGAGCCTACGACAGGTATGAGGTCCATGATGGCCACGAATAGGCCGAGCAAAAACGCGTAGGGGATCCCGAATATCGTCAGCCACACCGTGGTGCCGATACCGGCGACGACAGAGGTAATGAGATTTCCGAGTACGAATCCGCCGACACGCCCGAAGACCTCCTCGATCAAAAGGCCCACCCGCTCGCGCCTGCTGGCCGGGACGAGGCCCAGCCAGAGCTCAGAGACAGACGGGAGGGCGATCAGGAAGTAGATCGTGAGCACGACGATGCTCACAGCGGCGGCCGTGGTCGACAACAAGAGCTTGCCGGCGCCGATGACGCCACCGACGGCTTCCTTCTTGAGGGTCTTCGAGGCCGTGCTGTTGCCTCGTACATAGGAGGTGAGGTGGAGCTTGGCGACGATACGACCGAGCAACCCACGACCGTCGGCGATGTCGCGGCGGTAGCGGGGGAAGTTCACCATCAGCTCATGGGCCTCGTGGGTTATGGGCGGGATGGCCGCCGCTACGAAGGCTCCGACGACAGCAAGGAAGCAGAAGGTGATCAGGCCGACAGCTATCGGGCGCGAGACGCGATGGCGTTCGAGCCACAAGACGGCCGGCTGCAGGCCGACGCCCAGGAATAAGGCGATGCCGATGATCGTGAGCACCTGGGCGACATCGGCGATCGAACGCACAAGCAGGTAGGCGACGGCAACACCGAGGGCTCCCGTGAGCCCGACGAAAAAGGGCGTCGTACGGCTGAAGCGGCGTCCAGGTTTGCCGAACTTTGCCGGCTCGTCTTCTGATGCTTCCCGGTCGGTGTTGGGCTCCTCGACTCCTGCGGTACCTTGGCGCGGGCGCGGCCCTCTCGCAGCCGAAGACACGCTCGTCGACGCCTTCAGGTCAGTCATGGCTTGCCCATTCCGGTGCGTGACAGGACAGGGCAGACAAAGCTCAACGCTCCCGATGTAGGACAGATGCGAGCAGGCCCATCCCGCCGACGAGAGCGAACAGCAATGGGGCGAATAGGGGGGGACCCTCGTTCCGACCATGAATAGCGTGTCGCAGCTCTCCATCGCCTCTTCGGAGGGAGCGGTCCCGAGCAGGCCGATGCCGCCAGTGGTCAGGGGGTGATCGTCGGGCACGACCGCCTTGCCCGACAAAGTCTTGACAATGGGGCTGCCGAGAAGCTCTGCAACCGCCAGCACCTCCTTGCGGGCGTGCCGAGCCCCGGTGCCGACGATCATGACAACCTTGCTGCCGGCGTTGAGAACATCTGCAGCACTTTGCAGGTCTGCTGGGCGGGGGAGCCCGGGCGGGGCGATGAAGATGGCGGCAATGGGCTTGGCGACCACCGGTGCAGGCGAGTCGTAAGGGTTCTCGCCCGCAGCGGCCACCTGGACGTCGGTCGGCATCGTCAAATGGGCCACCGTCCGCCGGAAGAGGGCGTGGCGCACTGTCAAGTCGACAAGGGTAGGGACCTGGACCGGGACGTGGATCATCTGGTTGTACTCGGCCACATCCATGTACAGCCGGTCCAATGAGACCTCTTGCTGATAGCCAGTGCCGAGCATCTGCGACTCCTGCATGCCGGCGATGGCGAGGACCGGGACGTGGTCCAACTTGGCGTCGTAGAGCCCGTTCAATAGGTGGAATGCGCCAGGGCCCGAGGTGGCCAGACAGACTCCCAAGCGGCCCGTCGTCTTGGTATAGGCAGTCGCCATGAGGACGAGGATGAAGCGAATCCGTTCCTGATTGCGGCGCAGGCCCTCCATGAATCCGTTGATGCCGTCGCGGGGGAGACCGAAGATGATGTCTACACCCCAGTCGGCGAGTCGTTCCATCAGTACTTCGGCTGCGATCTTGGCCATTTCAGGGCTCCGTTGTCGGCGGCTATGACAATTGACAGTGGCGTGCAGCTCGTGGCGCACGGCCTCTGGTCGTGCCCGATACCCACTCCCGAGGAGCAGTAACCGTCTGGCCCGTGTGGCTAGGGCGGCCGGCTTATGGCTAGGACCGTTTTGAACGCCGCTTTTGCGGGTATCGAGAACAACATCCCAACGGCAGGTCTCCGGTGGGACCAAGCGCAGTCCCGGCGGTGCGGCTCCGCCGGGACTGCGCCCTTTCGCCGATGAGCCCACGGATGCACCATGCGCCCTCACAGATGCGGCATGCCTCGATGTGCGGGCGACGCGGCATGCGAGGGGCTCTTTTGTACTCAGGCTCAGCCTTGCCTCCTTGTAAGGGGGGGCCTCAGCTTCTAAGGGCGGGCGATCCTCGGCGGGGCTGTTGTTGCCGCTCGTCAGTTGGCGGAGGGCGGGCGTCGACGCTCCGGCGCCTTAGGTCAGGCGCGGCAGCCCGGATGGACTCTGCGATCTGTGTGGCACTCTGCCCATCTTGCTCAGGAACCAAGTCGCGTACCTCCTGGTACCGCCGGCCGATATCCGAGAGGAGGACCTCTTGAACCTCTTCTTGCAGCATGGGAAATACGAATAGTTCTTCAGAGCTCGCGTGCTCGAGAATGGCTCCCCTCAGAATCTCGAAGGACTCGGCGAACTCCCCGCTTGTCGTGTCCATCATCTCGAATTGGGAGACGAGTTCGGCAATCTCGGCCTGCTCGGCTAGGCGAGCATCTGCTATCGCCGCCCCGCCGGGCTCCAAGCGCACGAGAGGGTACAGGACCATCTCTTCGGCGGTCTCGTGGCGGATGACGGTGTCGACGAGCTTGGCGAGACGCTCCGGCCATGTGCTCGATGCTCCCTGGGAGAAATCGTCCAGCTGCCGACTCATCTCCGCGTGCTCGCGCAGCAACAAGGTGACGATGCTGTCCGATCCCATCGGCGGCTCCCCCTCTTAGACGGCTCTCGGCGAGGCATTACCCGCGACCGAGACCGACAAAACGTCCCGAGCAGATCTTGTCGTCGAGAGCTGTCAGCTGGCGATGCGCAGCCAGCCGGTGCAGGAGCCGTCCCCGATGGAGATACCGTAGGCGTCGACCAGGGCGGCGAGGATGCTCTCGGAGAGCTCCTTTTGGCTCAGACCTGCGGGAAGATCCTGTTCCTCGTCTCTCGGGACAGAGGTGACGGGAGCAACCACGCATTCCAGGTACAGGCCGGCCTCGCTCCAATGGCAGCTGAGGCGCAGGACGCTCTCGGGTACGGTCCCACGGGCACACGCGATGCTCAGCTCGTCGACAGCAAGCCTGAGGTCCTCTATTTGCTCGAAGTCGAAGCCGAGCCGGGAGGCGACCGAGGCCACCGTCATGCGGGCGAGGCCCCAGAGCTCAGGACGAGCGGGTATGGAGAGCACCAAGGAACGCTCAGGACTCTTGTCCACCCCGTCCCACGGTTCGTCCCCGCGGCTGTTCGAGCTGCGGGGCGTCGTCATGGCTTGGTCGCTTCCTCAAGGCTCGAAAAGACCTCGAAGATCTGAGTCAGGCCAGTGACATCGAGAACACGCTGGATCGCGGGACGGTTGACCACCAGCCTAAAGCTGTTCTTTTCGCCCGCTTCGCACAATCGCTTCCAGCTGGCGACGAGCACGCTCAAGCCTGTCGAGTCCAAGAAGGTGACCTCGGACATGTCGATCACGACCGTCCCACCGGCGGCCGGCAGCTCGGCAAGTTTGGCCCGTAGCTCGGGAGCGGTCGTCAGGTCCACCTCGCCGGCGACACGGATGACCGGCACCTCCTCGGAGCCCTCCAACTGCACGCGAAGTCCTGCGTCCATCCCCAACCTTCCTAGCACAGGGTTTCCAGCCCGAAACTAGCGGGTAGGGAATTCATATCACGGGACGCGAAAGCCCCGTGCTGTCTTTCGTCGCCACATCGCACTAGGACCTAGCTGTAAGCGGTAAAGGGGAGGTGGACATGTCGCTTAGGAACCAGCAGTATGTCGAAAGCAATCAGCCTGTCTACACCAGTGCTGGCTCCGAGGAGTTCGTCAGCAGCCCACGCCTAGTGGCTGTGCCGGCAGGCGGAGTAAAGGCCTCAGGTCTTGCTTTTGCCGGCGTGGTCACGACTCTGTTGGGCATCTGGGGTGGGATCATCCCCTTCATCGGCCCGACGTTCGGTTACTCAGCTGACGGTTCGGCGGCGTGGAACATGACTAGCGCCCATCTCTGGCTGGCTGTGATCCCGGCGGCGGTCGCCTTTGTCTGCGGCCTCGTGATGCTCTTGGTAGCCCCTCGCACCGTGGCGGGCTCGGGACGTGGTGCCCTCGGCCTGTCCGGGCTGTTCGCCGCGTTGGCGGGCGCCTGGTTCGTGATTGGAGGCCTAGCTTGGCCGGTCGTCACGACGGCGGCTCGCTATTTCCTGCCGGCAGCACCGTTGCGGGAGCTGGGCTACCAGGTCGGCTACGGCCTCGGCCCCGGCCTGCTCATCGTTCTTGGAGGCGCCTTTACACTCGGCTGGAGTGCTCGCCACCAAGTCGTGGCCTCTGCTGTGCAAAGACGTGGTGCCCACAGCGTTTCCACAATGTCCGCCGTCAGCCGACGGGCCGTAGCGAGCGACCAGCCCGCCGTCGTCAGTAGCGGAGCAACACCCGGGCCCTATGGCGCTCCGCCCGTCGTAAGCGAGCCCGTCATGACCGGGCAGCCGGTAGTCGAGCAGCCTGCAGTAAACGACTGACGGGGCATATAGGTGCCGGCAGACAGCGGGCTCAGCGGCTCGGTAGCCTGACCCACCGACAAGAAGAAGTCATCGATCTGGCGGACTACCGCCAAGAATGCGGCTAGGTCGACGGGTTTTGTCACAAGGGCATTGACAGAACCGCTCGCCAACCAGATACCCGTTCTTCCCAGCGACACCTCGACCCTTGTGAGGTTGAACGGGGTCGTTCAGGTCTTGGAGGGCGGGTTGCTCGCGATGGGGAGGTGGCGGCGCCTAGCAGCGGTCGCTCTCGTCGGTTCCATCATCCCCATTACTCTCGCCGGTCATCGATTCTGGAAAGCGACCGACAAGACACAGCGGTCCCGGCAACGGGTGCATTTTGTCAAGAACCTAGGTTTGCTCGGGGGCCTCATCCTCGCTGGAGCCACCGGCCGCTAGCAGGCTCAGGTCGGGGGCTTGCTGCTTGCCTGCCGAGGATCGCTGGTGGGCCTCGACCCCCTGCAAAACGTCGTCAGGAGCCTGTTCCAGCATCATGAGGCCGCTCGAGGCCCCAGGAAGTGCCCGCAGCAGCTCGTCAAGCTTGCGCTGGGTGGCCGTCTGCTCACGACCACCCGGCCTGGCAGGATGCTGCCAGGCCGGGGCCGTCAACGGCCCAAGTAGAGCCGCATGTCGAACCTGGACGAGACCGCGGAGCCATTCGCCATCCGCGGTCCCGATCATTCTCGGAGCTGATCTTCGGCCTCGGCGTCGGGCCCAGGGCAGTAAGTGGCACGGATCCTCGGCAAAGGCGACGTTCCGTGGCGACCCATACACCTGGTAAGTCGGAGAGCTCAATGGGAGCGCGGCGGCCGTGACCGGGCTCAGCAAAACCCGCCGTGCTGGCCGGTGCCATCGAGGAAAGAGTTCCCAAGGGGACGACACGGGCCGGGCCGACACCGACCGCGTGACAACTACAAGAGCTGACTGAGACGGACAGCGGTCCTGATCTCGATTATTAGTGCCATTGCTTCGGCGTACTAGGCCCGCAGTGCCTCTTTGCTCCGCCGAGGGTGTCGGCCCTGCGCTGTGACCACTTTCCCACCCAACACAAGGCTACCAGTACCCTGCCGTCACCCCTATCAAACAGCCGGATGGGCGCGCGATACTGGATATGTTCCACGGGGGGACATCGAGGGTGTTGGTCCTGGGCCAGCCGCGATAGGGGAGGAGGAACTTGATGCTTGATCAGCCGATCTCGCAGGCATCACAGTCATACGAGCGTCTGCCCGTCTTAGTCGTGAAGGGTGAGATCGACCTTGCGGTCGCGCCCTCCTTGCGACAAGGCCTGACTGAGTTGTTGGACGCCGGCCATAGCAGCATCGTTGTCGACCTGATCGAAGCCTCCTTCCTCGACTCAATTGCTCTCGGGGTGCTCGTGGGGGCCTTGGAGCAATGCCGAGCAGCCGGTGGCGACCTCCACTTGCTTGTGACCGAGCCCCGCATCTTGAGGGTCCTTGAGATCACTGGTCTCTTGACGACGTTCTCGGTGCACGGCTCGCGCGACGAGCTCTCGAGTCAAGACACCAGGGATGCGCCAGCAGATCAGCTGCGAGAGGTGTCGCCCCAATGATGGAACCGGTCGGCGAGGCCGTCCGCGAGGAGGCGGCCGAGCGGATAGAGATCTCTTTTCCTGCCCTTCCCGACCTCGTCGTGCTGGCCCGCTTTGCGGCGGCCACGGTGGCGGCCCGCGCGGGTTTTGACATCGAAGAGATAGAGGATCTTCGCCTGGCGGTGGATGAGCTCTTTGTCTCGCTCGGGCCTATGGCTATCGATGGGTGCATGCGGATGGTGCTCGAGCGCAGCGATGACACCGTCAGCATCGTGGGCTCTTTCGAAGGTTTCGCGCCGAGGGGTTTCAGAACCGAGGAGAAAGGCCAGGACGAGACCTGGGAGAAGGCTGCCGAGCTTTCTGAGCTGTTGTTGGACTCCCTTGTCGACGAGCATGGACGCGAGACCCGCGACGGACCACCCACTGCCTGGTTGCGAAAGCGGCGGACACTAGCGAAGTGATGGAGAAACTCGCTTCGGAGGCCACTACGGCTCAAGAGGACCGTTTCGTTGAATTCGCGCGCACGCGCGACTCTGCGATTCGCGACGAGCTCATTGCTGCGAACCTAGGCCTTGCACACCAGCTGGCGCGTCGCTTCGCCAACCGGGGCGAGCCGCACGACGACCTCGTCCAGGTTGCCTCCCTGGCGCTGGTGAAGGCAGTCGACCGTTTTGACCCAGAGCGCGGCACATCCTTCAGCAGCTTCGCTGTCACCTCCATTGTCGGCGAGCTGAAACGGCATTTTCGTGACCGGGGCTGGGCCGTTCGCGCGCCACGACGAATCCAAGAGCTCTACCTCGAGCTCGGTCACCACATCGACCAGCTTTCTCAGGAGCTCGGACGCGCCCCTACGGTGGCCGAGCTGGCGTCGGCCTCCAGCACGACAGAAGACGCCGTACTGGAGGCCCTTGAAGCAGGCCGGGGCTATCGGACGGCCTCTCTTGATGCTCCAGATCGCGACGAGCAGACCTTGGCCGAGTCACTCGGGACCGACGACCCCCAATTCAGCCACGTCGAGGACCGCTCCGTACTGGCCGTGGCTCTGCAAAGACTCTCTCCGAGGGACCAACGGATCCTACAGTTACGTTTTGTAGACGGGCTCACCCAGTCAGAGATTGCCAGCAGACTTGGAGTCAGCCAAATGCAGATAAGCCGCCTTTTGGCGGCGAGTCTGCACACCTTACGGGCCACTTTCGAATCAGCCGCACCCGGTTCTACAACCTCTTGAACGCGGACGATTGTGGAAACCGACGATGTGACACATTTCCGCCGTGTGAGCGGTTAGGTCACCACCTATAGAAGCGGTGAGTGCCAGCACTCTCGCCACGTCCGAGGGCAAAGCCCACCAACCACAAGACGAGGAAGACCACGGCAGCTATCCATAGGAGGTGGACTGCGAAGCCAAGCCCGAACAGCGCTAGTACGAGGAGAAATGCGAGCAACAAGACCACGTTGTCGTCCTTTCGGATTTGCACACGGGGTCCTTCCCCGGTCCCGCACAATTGTTCCCCGGCCTAGAGCCTTCAAACCGGCGGTGGATCGCGTCGCAGAAGAGCCGTGCCATTTGCAAGGCGGGTCTGTGTGCCAATATTGCCCGGACCCGCTTCCAGGGGTCGACCGCCGGGCGTATGAGCGCGCCAGGGGCGCGAGCAAACGAAAGGGGCCACCAGGAAATGACGAGCGGGAGAGGTCTTCAGCCGGCAAGGTCCCTCAGAGCTGGATTGCAAACACGTCATGGCGTCAGTGCGCGGGTGCGGCGTCTCCTCGGCGCGTTGGCCGCGTTGGTGACTTGTGCCCCATTTCTGGCGATGCTCCCAGGCCCAGTCGCCGAGGCGGGACCACGGAGCATCTCTATGGTGAAGGTGGCGGCAGCCCCGCAGGTTCCCCTCGGAGCGAGGGTTCTCGGAGCGGTCGCTCCAGGCTCTGTCCAAAGCGGAATCGTCGTGCTCCGTCCCGGGCATGCGGCGGCGCTCACGAGCTTCCTCGCCGCCGTGAGCGACAAGAGCTCACCTCTTTTCCACCACTACCTGGCGCCGGGCGCCTTCTCTCAGCGCTTCGGCCCAGATGGGGCCACGATCGCGGCGGTGAAGTCACAGCTCGGCTCTGAGGGCCTGCGTGTGACAGGAGTGTCGCGCGACGGGCTTCTCGTCCATTTCTCAGGCTCGGCCGCTCAAGTGGAGGGTGCTTTTCGCACTGGCATAGAGCGCTACCGGCTCGCTGACGGCACAATTGGCCAAGCGACGACGAGCTCGCTGAAGATGCCCTCTTCGGTCGCCGCATCGGTAGTGGCCGTCTTGGGCCTCAACAGCCTTGTGCGCGCTCAGGCAACTGACGTCCGGCCAGGTCCCGCCTCGGTACAGCGCCAGTTCGAAGCGGCCAAGGCGCCCGCTTTCTCCCACCCGGCGGGCTCGCCGACTGCCTGCACCCTTGCCCAGCACGACGCCGAGATCTCGGGCGGTCTGACCGATGACGAGATCGCCAACGCCTACGGCGCCTTCGGCCTCTACCGACTCGGGGACTTCGGTGGCGGCCAACACATCGCCGTTTACGAGCTGCAGCCCTTCCTTCCGAGCGACATAGAGACGTTCGATACCTGCTTTTTCGGAACTGCCAAGGCGGCGGCAATGTCGGGAACCGATGGCAACCTCGCCGGCAGCCTCCTCTCGATCGTCCCGGTGGACGGCGGCGAGCCGCAACCAGGACCCGGAAGTGAGAACGACGAGGCGACCCTCGACATCGAGGACGTCTCGGCCATCGCGCCTGGGGCCAAGATCGACGTCTACGAAGCACCGAACTCCAACTCGGGCGGCATCGACGAGTACGCCCAGATTGTCAACGACGACACCGACCAGATCGTCACCTCGAGCTGGGCCGCCTGCGAACAGCTCATGCAAGAGGGCGACCCAGGCGTGCAGCAGACCGAGAACCTCCTTTTCGAGCAGGCCGCCGCTCAGGGCCAGACCGTCCTGTCAGCTGCCGGGGACACCGGTGACGACGAGTGCAACGGCACCCGCGCCAACCAGCCGCCGTCCGGCCAGAACCTGCTTTCGGTCCTAGACCCCGGCAGCCAGCCCTACGTCTTGTCTGTGGGTGGTTCCACCATCGACGACGCCACTGAGCCAGCTCTGGAGCACGTCTGGAACGACGGCGCTCAGTGGGGCGCCGGAGGAGGAGGTATCTCGGAGTCCTGGGCGATGCAGAGCTGGCAGAAGCGAGTCGCCGATACGGCGGGCAACGCGGTCGACATCGCCCATGGCGAGGCTTTCGAAAAGGAGATGGCCAGCACCTCGGGATCGTTCACGACCCCGACGTTTTGTGACGGCAGCTTGGATCTGCCGGCCGGAACCCTTTGCCGTGAGACGCCTGACGTGTCCGCCGAAGCCGACGAGTTCACCGGCTCGGCGACGATATACGGCCGCTCGCTCGGCTATGGGCCGGCGAACGGATGGGCGACCATCGGTGGGACCTCGTCGGCGACGCCGATCTGGGCCGCTCTGCTCGCCCTCGTCAATGCGTCGCCCACCTGTTCGGCGGACAAAGTGAACGGAGTGCAGGACGTCGGCTTTGCGAGCCCGATCCTTTACGGCATCGCCGCGGATCCGACGGCGTATGCCAAGTCCTTCAATGACATCGTCTCGGGCAACAACGACGAGTACGGCATCGACAATGGGCTCGTCTTTCCGGCTCGACCCGGCTACGACATGGCCTCAGGTCTCGGCTCACCCGAGCTCACGACACCGACGGGGGGCAATGCGCTCGCCTTTTACATGTGCGACTACGCCGGTCAGCTAGCCCCTCCGAGCGTGACCGGCCTCAGCCCGTCCTCAGGCGCCGTAGCGGGTGGCTATAGCGTCACCGTCTCCGGCTCCGGTTTCGGGACACCCGCCAGCCCGAAGGTCAAAAGCGTCCAGGTGGGCACGACGCAGGCGACGAGCTTCTCGGTGCTCGGCCCGACGACGCTCAGCGCCGTGTTCCCCCCAGCGAGTGCTACGGCGCCTGCGGACGCCCCCAGCTTGCAGGACGGAGCCGGCCCTGCCCAGGTAGTCGTGAGCTTGAAGAGCGGCGCCTCGAGTGTGCCGGGAGCAGCATCGCTGTTCGAGTACATCGACGAGAGCCCGTCGGTTTCGCCCGTCCCGAGCATCACGAGCATCGGTCCCTATGGCGGTCTCGAGTCGGCTCCCAAGCCAGTCACCATCTACGGCTCCGGGTTCACGGGCGCGACGAGCGTCACGTTCGGGGGTTTGGCGGCGACGAGCTTCTCGGTGAAGAGCCCTTATCGGATCGAGGTGACGCCGCCCGCCTACTCTCCGAGCCAGAGCTGCGCAAGCCTTCCGACCACAGGTGTGTACGCGGGAGAGAACGCCAGCAACGACATCTGCCAGGTGGAAGTCGTCGTCTCAAATGCCAACGGGTCGAGCGCGACGTCTCCGATCCTGCCGCCTTATGAGGGCACGATCAGCTTTGACAACATGGGTGGGGAAAAGGTGCCGACGGGCTACGAGCTGGCACCGCAGCCGAGCGAGTTCGACTACGTCCCGGCCCCGAGGATCACTTCGGTCTCGACCGGGTCGATAGCCGATCTCAAGCACTGCATCTCGCCCGCCACGGCGGCCTGCAACGCCGAGGACCTCGCGAGCGAGGCCGGTGGCCCCGACAACTTGGTCACGGTCCGCGGCACGGGTATGAACCCGCTCTCTTTGGAGGAAGCTCTCGTCGGGACTTCGCTCAACGAGAACGCCGTCTCGAGCCCGGTGTCGGCTACCGGGACATCCCTGCAGCTCGTGGCGCCGATCTTGATCAAGACAAACCAGCAGGCGACGGTCGAGCCCTTGGCGCTCCCTGTCCGCTTCACCTCGGTCGCCGGTACATCTAATGAGTCCAGGGTCGTTTACGCCGGCGTGCCCAAGCTCTCCGCCATTGTCAACAGCGCCACTGGTGAGCCGGGAGTGCCCGACTCAGCCGCATGTGGCTCCTCGGCACCGAAGTCCGGTTGCGGGACGCCGATAAAGATCAGTGGCGAAGGCATGCTCGAGGCCGTAACGCCGATCGCCTTTGTGGACAACCTCACCGGCAACTCCCTCGGCACCCAGTACAACATCACGGTCAAGAGCGATGGCACCATCGTGACCCAGTCCGTGGCCCAGAACCCAGGGATCGTCGACGTGGAGGTTTGCAGCGACAGCGGCTGCAGCTACAACCCCAGCGTGGACGAGCTCGCCGTGTACCCGCCCGGCAATCCGAAGATCGAAGGCATCTCGCAGACGAGCGGGCCAGCCCACGGGGGCAACATCGTTGTCATCAGCGGGGCGAACCTCGGCTGTGTCGTCGCTGTTGCCTTCGGCAAGGTGGCCACCTTCACGACCTCGAACGAGCAGGCGCTACTAAGTTGTGGGACCACTAACGAAGTCTTGGTCATCGCTCCTCCGGGCACCGCTGGCCAGAGTGTCGCTGTGAGGCTCGCGACCGTGGAGAGCTTCTTCGACCCCAAAGGCAACGCGAGCAACTCGATCAGCTACACCTACGACCCGAGCACTCCGAGCGCACCCAACCGCGTCGTGGCCGCGCCAGGCGCGAGCGGCGTGACGGTGAAGTGGTCGCCGCCGACCAGTGACGGTGGCAGCCCGGTGACCGGCTACATCGTGACCGCTACGTCCCCGGGTCTCGCGAGCACCCGCGAGCTCGCCGGGCCGACAGCGAGCAAGGCCGTCTTCACCGACCTGCAAGCAGGTGCTCCTTTCACCTTCTCTGTTCGAGCCACCTCGAAGCTGGGCGTCGGTCTGAGGGGGCTGTCGGCTCAGGTGCTGCCGGCCCTTGGCGACAACGGCTACTTCGTCGAGACGACAGACGGTGCCGTGCTCGGATTTGGAGATGTCCACGCTCATGGTGGGGTCGCCGGTGAGGGGACAGACGTGGTGGGCTTCGCGCCGACCCCGTCCGGTCTCGGTTACTGGGTGGTGAGCTCCACCGGGGCGGTGACGCCATTCGGTAACGCCGCCTACTTCGGCGAGGCGGCTCGCAACAACGTGACGGCCATAGCCTCCCTGCCCGATGGCAGGGGCTACTGGATAGTCACCAAGAAGGGCGCCGTGCAGGCATTCGGTGAGGCTCGGACCTATCCGGGCCACGCTCCAGACGGCGCCGACATCGTCGCCATCGCCTCGTCGCCCACCGGGAACGGCTACTTGCTCGTGGGCAGTAACGGTTCGGTGACCGCCTTCGGGGACGGCCGCGACCACGGTTCGCTCGTGGGCAAGAAGCTGACAGCTCCCGTCGTGGCCATCGCGACCACCCCGGGCGGGAGGGGCTACTGGCTGGCGACCGCGGACGGCCACGTCTTCTCCTTCGGCGACGCCCCCTTCTACGGGTCGCTAGTAAACAAGGCTCCGACCTCCAAGATCGTGGGGATGGCCGCCACGCCACAAGGGGACGGCTACTGGCTTGTCGGCTCCGATGGCTCGGTCTACAACTTCGGCGCCGCCGAGAATCTCGGCAACGCTCCGAGTGCCTTGGCGATCGGAGTCTAAGGACGGCCCAAGGCTGGCCGCGGGCGTTTGTGTGCCACCGCGCCCGCGGCACAGTCCCGGCGGTGAGCTAGCCCGCGATCGGCCGCACCGGGATTAAGCGGGCGGCAATTTCGTTAGTGTTCAGGACTAGGCAACCTTGCCCCGGACCGTCCGCGGGCAGGGTAGCGCTGCACAGGAACAACCATTCAAGGAGAGACCATGCTTGGTATCGGTGACCGTTTTCCGGACTTCTCGCTCACGGCGCTCGTCCCGGGCGAGCTGAGCGCGCTCGACGCCAAGTCACCCGACGATTACTTCACCAAGATCGACTCGTCCACCTACGAGGGTAAGTGGCGCGTCGTGTTCTTTTGGCCGAAGGACTTCACCTTTATCTGCCCGACCGAGATCGCCGAGTTCGGGCGGCTCAACACCGAATTCGCCGACCGCGACGCCCAGGTGCTTGGGGGCTCTGTCGACAACGAGTTCGTCCACTACGCCTGGCGTATCCAGCACGACGACCTGAAAAAGCTCCCCTTCCCGATGCTCTCGGACCTCAACCGCGGCCTGGTCTCCGACCTGGGCGTGCTCAACAGCGACGGCGTGGCAGACCGGGCGACCTTCATCGTCGACCCCGAAGGCATCATCCAATTCGCCATGGTGACTGCCGGCTCTGTCGGCCGCAATGTCGAAGAGGTGCTTCGGGTGCTGGACGCCCTACAGACCGACGAGCTGTGCGCCTGCAACTGGCACAAAGGAGCGGCGACCCTCGACGTGAAGGCGCTCATGAGCACGAGCCTGTAATGGGCGTCGCTGCGCTCAAGGAGGCCCTCCCGCCTTTCGCGAAGGACCTCCGGTTGAACCTCGACTCGACGATCTCCGTCTCGACCCTGCCCGAGCAGCGCCTTTGGGGCACGGTGCTCTCGACGGCGATCGCCTCTCGAGGAAAGCGCGCCCTTGTCGAGCTGGCCGGTGAGGCCAAGGAGCACCTTTCTGGCGAGAATTTCGATGCGGCCAAGGCTGCCGCGGCGGTCATGGGGATGAACAACATCTACTACCGCTCCAAGCACCTTCTCGCGGACGAGGGAGCGAAGGATTACGAGGACATACCGGCCCGCCTGCGCATGCAGGTGATCGCCACCCGCGGTGGAGCTGAGCCGGAGGACTTCGAGTTCTGGTGCTTCGCGGTGAGCGCCGTGAACGGCTGCAGCGGTTGCCTGGCCGCCCATGAGCACAAGCTCCGCGAGCTCGGCGTTCCCAAAGAGCAGCTCCACGAGGCGCTGCGGATCGCCTCGGTCGTCCACGCTGTCGCCGTGACCCTCGAAGCTGAGGACGCGACAGCCGAGGTCGCCATCGCCTGAGCCGGACGGATGCGCCTATCTGGCGCGCCGTCAGGCCAGCATCCTCCCGCAGCAAAGCGCCAGCGCCCGCGTGGCGACATAGAGGGCATCGACGCTGACCCGCTCGTCGGGCTCGTGAGCGACGCCCACATCACCTGGGCCGAAGACGACCGCCTCGCACCCGGCGGCCTCATACCAGGCGGCATCGGTGGCAAAGCGCATGCCCTTCTCGCCCCCACCTTTGCCTGTGAGGTCGCCAACCGCGCCCGTAAGGGCCCGTGCCAGGTACCCCGATCCCGTCCCGCGAAGAGGTGGAAAGGCGACGCTGCGGGACATTTGGCAACTGAGGCCGGGACGTTTGGCTGCGAGCTCGTCGATGAGCTGGACGATTCTGGCCTCGGCCCCTTCTAGGGACTCGGAGGGGAGGATGCGCCGGTCCACGGTGAGCTGGCAGCGGTCCGCGACCGTAGAGCCACCCCGCCCGCCCTCGATGAGGCAGACAGAGTACGTCGCAGGGCCGATGCCTTGGAAGGGGTAGAGCGCGAGGCGATGCGTCTCCTCTTCGATGAGACGCACGAGCGCGGCGGCGTCGGAGATCGCGTTCCTGCCGTCTTCGGGATGCGAGCTGTGCACGGCCTTTCCCTGGAAGACGATTTCAAAGTTTGCCTGCCCGTTGCCCATGGAGAGCACTTCGCAGTCAGTGGGCTCGGTGACGATCGCCCAGTCGCCTGGGTGCTCGTCCGCGGCTTTTCGCGCCCCGGCCGAGCCGACCTCCTCGTCGATGACGCCGTGCAGGGCGACACTTCCGCGCAAGCTCACCCCGGAGCTCGCGACGGCGACAATCGCCCCGGCCATGGCAGCCAGCCCCGCCTTCATGTCGCAGGCCCCGCGGCCATAGACGAGGCCGTCGGCGAGTGTCGCCTGGAACGGCTCATGGGTCCATCCCCTGCCGGCGGGCACGGTGTCGAGATGGCCGCAAAGCACGAGCGTCGGACCCGGGCCACCGACACTGGCGTAGAGGTTCGGCCTACCCGGTAGCACTTCGTCGAGCTCACAGGCGACTCCGCGGTCCTCGAGCCACGCGGAAAGCGCCTTCGCACAGGAGAGCTCGTTGCCAGGCGGGTTCTCGCTCCGGCGTGCGATCAGGTCAAAGAGCAGCCCGAGGGTCTCTGCGTCGTCGACGGCCTCGAGCAGGCGACGGTCGCGCTCGTCGAGGTGGACAGTGGCCGGATTCGGCCTTTCGTCAAGCGGAGGTGGGGAGGAGGACATACGTGTTACAGGATGGCACCCGCCCAACACGCACGGTAACCCCGGTGTCCGCTCGGCCTGTGCCGCTAGCATTCGGGTTGCTCGGCCCGTGGATCTGACGCCCGTATCGACATCCCTCGTCCCACCGACTTGGTCGCTACGGCTTTCAGCACCGTCCTAAATGGCTCAGGGCACACTCGTATTTGCATAGTGCGCTGTCCTCGAGAGGAGGAGTGGTGACGACTACCCCCAAAGGCCAAAGTTTGCCTAAGAGGGTCGGCTTCGCCGGCCTCGGGACAATGGGCGCCGCCATGGCGGCCAACCTCGCCCGGGCAGGCTTCGAGCTCAGGGTCTGGAACCGCACCCCCGGGCGGGCTCTGGACTTGTTGTCCCTAGGAGCAACCGAGGTCGCGAGCCCTTCCCAACTGGCCGCCGCCTGCGAGGTCGTCGTCACCTGTGTGACCGACTCGCCCCAGGTCGAAGAGATCCTCTTTGGAGCCAACGGACTGGCGGAGGGGTTCGCCGAGGGGTCCTTGTTGATCGACTGCTCGACGATCAGCCCGGCGAGCGCCCGGAACTTCGCCGAGCGCCTGCGCGAGATCGGAGTCGCCATGCTCGACGCCCCGGTCTCGGGGGGCTCGGAAGGGGCGGTGTCAGGGACCCTTACGATCATGGTCGGGGGGGAGCCAGCCGATCTCGAGCGCGGGCACGAGGTGCTCGCGGCCATGGGCCGTACGATCACACATCTCGGCCCCGTGGGCTCGGGTCAGATCGCCAAGGCGGTCAATCAAGTGATCTTGTGTGGAACCTACCTGGGTGTGGCAGAGGGCGTTGTGTTAGCCCTTAAGGCTGGCATGGATGCCGAGCAAGTCGTCAAGGCGCTGGCGGGAGGAGCGGCCGGGTCGTGGATATTGCAGAACCGTTCCGGGCGCATGATCGAGGACGTCTACCCGCTGGGTTTCAAGATCGCCCTGCATCGAAAGGACGTGGCCATCTCCTTGGACCTCGCCCGGAGCACGGGGGCGGTCCTCCCCGTCACCGCCCTGGCCGCGACCTTCGAGGACGGACTCATCGCCGCCGGCCACGGGGAGGACGACAACTCGGCGCTAGCGCGGGTCGTGCGAGGGCTCTCCGGACTGGGCTGAGCGCAGTGGCGATCCCAAAGAAGCCAACCGAGGTCGGCGACTTGGACCGAACCTGGGGTGGCGACCTCAGGGCTCGTAGACCTCGGTCATGGCCGAAATGACCCCCGCGGTGAGCGCATAGACGTACCAGTTGGCCGACCTATTCGTCTCGCCGCTTTCCCAGGACTGGAGGGTGGTCGGCCCGAGCTGGATGTGAGTCTTAGCTGTCTCAGCGACGATCAGTCCGAATATGGCCGCGTCTGTCCGAAGCTTCTCAGCCATTTGTGATCCGTACACGGAGAATCCGATGTCGTCCTGGCCCCTGCACACCACCTGAGCTCGGCGGAAGACAACAGTGACTATCCAGCTCGATGTCATCTGGACACGTTCCAACTCGATCAGGTTCGCGGCGCCACATTTGGGGAAGTGCAGAGGGCTCACCTTCGGTTCAATGCCCACCGTGATGTACAGACTGGGAGTGTCGAAGAAGACATCCAATGCCTTGATGCTGGCGGAGGCCTGGGCTTTCTGGGCGGCCGTGACACTTGTTTCGGGAATCGCTGCAAGCTTGCGCAGCTCCTCGATACCCTTGTTGTAGGCAGCTTTGTGAGGGCCGACTGCATCCGAGGCGAGCCTCGAGGCAGCCACCTCCAAGATGCTCGACTGCTGAAATGCAAAGGCGAGCCCGTACTCCTCGTAGAGGAGCTTCGCCTGGCTATAGCCGCTCGGATTCATGCTTGCCACCTCGGCAGTGCGTGGCACCGCGATACCGGCCAACAACAGGGAAGCGCTCGCCAGCAAGACCGACAGTGCCTTCATATCGCCTTACTGTACGGGCGATAAGTGCAGGCCGCAGCGCGAGTGGTCATCAGGCAAATGAAGGTGGCCGGGCCCGTCCGGTGCGGGACGGGGCCGCTTCTTCGAAGCCAGCTCAACTAGCAGGGTGGACGACGACGAAGGGCGTCAGCTCGTCACCTTGGCCCATGGGGTTGTCGAGAAGGACGAGGCGGGCGGTGGCCTTGTCGACAGGCATGTCGGGGCTCATGCCGAGCACCTCGACGTTGATGTTGTTGCCGTCGATGATCACGACCGGTTGGCCGAGGACCCGGGCATAGCTCGCGCAGGCCTTGTCCGGGTCGGCCGGCCCAAGCATGGCGAACTCGTCAAAGGGGGGCACTGTGTCGGGATTGAAGCCGTCGATCTCGGCGATGCGGTGTCCGGCGATCCGGTAGAAGTCGCCATGGCGCCCGAACAGCTTGGTGATGCCGCCCACCACCATGGCAAAAGCTGCCCGTGTCGAGCCTGTCTGCATGATGGCGACCTGCATCTTGCGCGGGTCGCTGAAGGCGACGTCGTTGGCGTACTTGCGCGTGCCCTTGACGATGAGCTTGGCGAGCGGGCCGGCTCGCACAACCGACTGGTGGACGACCCGGCCTTCGGAGATGGCGACCACCTTCTCCGACATCGCCACGAAGTCGCCCGTTTTGAGAAGCGGCCGCACGAGCGACTCGAGGAGCGGCTCGAGAGGCTCTTTTATGTGGATGAGGTGGGTGTGGACCAAGATGCGCTCATAGCTTCGTCCGCCGACCTCGACCCGAGGCGCCGCTTGGGGTGCCCCGGCCATCAACGACACCTCGCTTGGGGTGGTCTCATCGCACCGCCACCGGCGAGTCGACATAACGCCGCAGCCACAGCTCGGTGATGAGCACACGCCAAAAAGCGAGCCCGTCGCCGGGCTTGCCGGCGAGCCAAGCGTCGAGCTCGGCTGTGAGCCGTGCCGGGTCGAAGATGCCCCGCGAGGCCAATTCGGCCGAGGCGAACACCTCTCGGATCTGCGCGGCGCGCTCTTTGGTCCAGGCGGCCTCCGGATTGGTGAAGCCGATCTTGGATCGCCTCGTCCGGTTGGCCTCGGGCATCTTGCCTTTCATGGCCTGACGGTACACGTAGCGGTTCCACCCCCTCTTGATCTTCTGGTCGATGGGCAACTTGAAAATGAACTCGACGAGTTCGTGGTCCAAGAAAGGCACCCTCGACTCGATTGAGAACGCCATGGAGTTCTTGTCCTCGTAGCGCAACAGGTTGGGCGTCGAGTAGCACAGCACGTCGTCGGCCAGCCTCGCGTTCAAGTTGCGGCTCGGGTGGTAGTCGAACCTGGCGAGCTCGCCCGGGCTGGCCGTCAGCAGGTCGGGCATGGAGAAGGGCCGCTCGCCACCGGGTCGGCGCCTCGAGATGAGCTCTCGGGCGTAGCTCTTGTAGAGATCGCGCCCGAGCAGTGCCTCCCGGACGGCTGCGAGGTAGTGGTGCTGATCGGTGGCCGAGCTGAGATAGGTGCGGAAGTAGGGGAGGTAGCCGGCGAGGAGCTCGTCGCCCCCGTTGCCCGACAAGATGACCTTCACCTCGCCCTTGGCGATTCGGTAGACCGAGTAATAGGCATAGGGCGCCGACGAGATGGTCGGCTCCTCCTGGAACCAGACCCATTCGGTGATCTCGTCCCAGAACTGATCCACCGTCGGATAGGCGTAGTGAGCGACGCTGCCGACGTGCTCCTCGACGGAGTGGACATAAGCACTCTCATCGATGCTCTGGCCCGGGTAGAGGGCGGAGAAGGTGTGCAGAGAGCCCGCGGTGTGGGTGTCGGCGCCCGAGCTCATGA
The DNA here is from genome assembly GCA_963725355.1 of uncultured Acidimicrobiaceae bacterium. GTDB lineage: Bacteria > Actinomycetota > Acidimicrobiia > Acidimicrobiales > Bog-793 > Fen-455. The sequence continues at coordinate 293,118 of CAVRYE010000009.1, read as the reverse complement.
GGGCGGCCATGACCGAGGACACCCCACTCGAGTCGAGGCCGCCCGAGAGCGACACCCCGACGGGAACGTCCGCGATCATGTGGCGGCGGATCACCCGCTCGAAGAGGTCCGCGAACTCATCGGCGTACTCGGCGTCGCTCAGCGAGGAGGAGAACTCGGGGTTGACCTCAGGAGACCAGTACTTTGTCGTACTGAAGCGGCCGTCGGGGGTCACGGTCATGTAGTGCCCCGGCAACAGCCGTTTCACGCCCGCGAAGAAGGTCTCCTCGCCGGCGTCGTGCACGCGGTGGAGGAGGAACCGGTAAAGGACGGCCTTGTCGGCGGCGCGGGGGACTAGGGGGTCCTGGAATATTGCCTTCAGCTCCGAGGCGAAGCAGAAGCGTCCCGGGGTTGAGGAGTAGTAGAGCGGCTTTATCCCGAGCCTGTCCCGGGCGAGATAGAGCGAGGTCGTGCCGCGGGTCGACAATGGCGAAGGCGAACATGCCGACGAGGTGGGTGACACACGAGCTGCCCCATTGCTCATAGGCGCGAAGAACCGTCTCGGTGTCGGAGTGGTCGGACTCGAAGCGATGTCCATTTCTTACGAGCTCGGTGCGCAGCTCGGCGTTGTTGTAGAGCTCGCCATTAAAGACGATGGAGGCGCCAGTCGCTCTCGAGCGAATGGGCTGTTCGCCGCCCTCCAAGTCAATGATGGAGAGCCGGCGCATGCCGACAGAGAAGGGGCCGCCCGTCTCTTTGCCGAAGGAGTCCGGCCCACGATGTTCGATCGAGGCCAGCATTGCATCGAGAAGCTCCGGGTCGTGCCCGGTGAACCCAGCTATCCCGCACACAGCGTGTTTGTCAGCGCCTACGAGGTGGTAGCGGTGGGGATGGTCGTCACCGTCGCACCGGCCGGGACCTGGAAGAGCGATGCCGGTGGGGAGGCGGAATAGCTCTTGATCTCAAAATCGGCGGCCTTGGCGGCCGCAGACACGTAGCCGAGTATCCCCTGGGAAGTCACGCAGACCTCGCTCGTGGTCTGGTTCGGCTTGTTGCCGCTCACCACCACGGCGCACTGCAGCTTGAAGCCGTTGACCGTCATCGTCGACGAGGAGATACTGACGCCGTGCAAGGCGGCTAGCACCGAGTACGCCTTGAGGAAGTCGATCCAGTACGAGCCCGAGTAGAGGGCGTACATGAGCTTGGTGGTGTTGACACCCGACACGTCGGTCTTGAGGCAGCTCCATGTGCCGCCCGACTTCGGCCTGTTGCACTCGAACTGGCCGGCCGAGCCGGCAAAGATCCTGATCTCGCCGGTCGAGGTCGTGTCGTCGAAGGCGAAGTCGTGCGGCGGGTCAGCCGCGTAGTTGATCGTCGCCGGGGCGCTGCCCGTGGTGACGTAGGTCACCTCGTAGGAGGCGCTGTCTCCTGCGCTTATCTTGGAGGTGAGCGAGTTGATCGCCGCGCTCCCGTGCAACATGTTGTGCACTGTCTTTATGGCGTTCACGGCTTTGTTGACGGCGCTGCAGCCCGTCAGGCCGAGAGCGAGGGGGACGACCATGACTGCGACGACGACCATGCGGCGCAGGCCGGCTCTTGGGGTCCCTCCAAGATGAGTCACGCTGTCACCTCTCGGTCCCTAGGTTGTCTTCTGGCAATGGCCACAGGATAGATGGTGTGAACCCGCAGCTTGTGCGACCCGGGCCGGGGACGTTTTCTAACCTGCTCGATCGCGCGGTGCGAAAGCCGTTTGATTCCAGACTGTTTCGATCGGTATAATAGAAATGTGCAGTCCTCCCCATCGATCGCCCCGGCGCAGCAAGCAGAACAAGAGACGCGCGTTCACGAAGGGCCTAAGGAGATGAGGACAAGTACCCCCTTCAGCGGAGACGATGAACTGCAGAAGGCGGCCGAAGCTCTCGAGAAATGGCGCGGTGCGACCGGGACGGTGACAGTCGTCGCCATCGACGGCCACGGTGCTTCGGGGAAGTCGACGATCGCCGCACACCTCTGCGCCGTGAGCGGAGCGAGTGTCGTCCACACCGACGACTTCTTCCTACCTGATCTTGAGGCCCCGACCGGCGGGGGCGGCCGGGGCCTCGAGAGTTACTACGAGCTCGCTCGTCTTCGCACAGAGGCCCTCGGACCACTCAGAGCCGGGCAGGCGGCGCGCTACCACGCCTTCGACTGGGACTCAGGAAGGTTGTCGCCGGCGCGCACCCAGGTCGCGCCTTCGAGCATCGTCATCGTGGAAGGAGACTGCGCGGCGGCGCCTGGGCTCTCCGACCTCGTCGACAGGGCGATCTACGTCGACACGCCCGAGGCGGAGCGTCTCCGGCGCCTTCGCGAACGGGTCGTCCCCGAGGACTGGGATTCGGACTGGCTGCGGGCTGAGCAGGATTACTTTGCCCGCGTGCGACCGGTGGAATCGTTCGATCTCGTGATTCGCGGCAGTCGCACCGCCCCCACGGTGCTTCGCGAAGCCCGCGCGCCGGGCGAGGGTCGGCGCGCGGGCAACTTGTCGACAAAGTCGGGTGAGAAGTGACCCGTATTCGCGTGATGCTCGACTACGTGCACCCGTGGCCGAACGCGACCGGGTTCTACGTCGCCCGTGAAATGGGGTGGTACAAGCAGGCAGGTCTCGACGTCGAGCTCACGACCCACGACTACGCCCGGGGCGATACCCTCGCCCACTTGGCGCGCTACGAGGTCGACTTCGGGGTCTTTCCCTCGAACCGTCTCCTCGTAAGGCGCGAGCGGCACGAGCCGCTCGTCGGGGTGGCAGCGGTCAACCAGACCGGTCTTGAGACGATCCAGGTGCTCCGCTCATCGGGCATAAGCCGCCCAGGCGAGCTCGAGGGGCACTCGATCGGCTACGGGCTAACCCCTCGGGGCCGGGCGATGGTCAGTCATCTCGTCTCTTTGGACGGCGGGGACTTCTCAAAGGTGCAAAGCGTGGAATCGGCCGGCCACGAGCTCACACCCGAGTACCTGGTCTCGAGCGGCCTCGACGCCATCTTCGGCGGGTACTGGTGCTGGGACGTGCTCACCCACCAAGTCCGCGACGAGGACTTCCTCACCTGGAGGGTGGACGAGATCGGCGCTCCCGCCTACCACAGCTACCTGCTCGGCACTCAAGAGGCGCTGATCGAGCACAACCCCGAGCTCGTGCGCGGATTTGTGCAGGCGACGGCCCGCGGATTTCACAAAGCGGCCGACGACCAGCCCCGGGCAGCGAATCTGCTCGGGCGTGTCGTCCCGTACCAACCTGCTTGGCGCCTCGAGCGCTCGCTCGAGCTCGTGGCGACGAGCTGGTTCCACGAGGGGCGCTTTGGGACCCAGCGCGTCGAGGAGTTGATCGCTCCCTACGCCGCTTTTTTGGCGTCTTATGGAGTGCTTGCTGATGCAGATGTCTGGAAAGACGCCACAACTAACGAGTTCCTCGGCGACGTGCCGGGTTGAACACTACTGAGAGGAAGATGATGCATTCATCAAGGCCCCGGCGGCGGCTGGCGGTCGCGTTCGTCGCCCTCGCCTCGGTCGTGCTGGCGGCTTGCAGCTCGTCGGGCAGTCCGAGTGGCACCACCGTCGCTAAGAGCACACAGGCAAAGGATCTTGTCGCGCTGAAGGGAGGGACGGCCTACTTCGCCGAACAGCCGGAAACACCTCCCGACTACATCTTCCCGCTCGTGTCAGGGGCGTACTTCACCGGTGCGAACACCTCCGACCTCCAGACGCTGCTCTACGAGCCCCTGTTCTGGTTCGGCGACAAGGCGAACACGTCGATCGACTACCCCCTCTCGGTCGGCAACGCCCCCGTCTACTCAGACGGGGACCGGGTCGTGACGATCACGCTCAAGCACTACCTCTGGTCCGACGGCGAGACCGTCAGCGCGCGAGATGTCATCTTCTGGATCAACTTGTTGAAGGCGAACCCCGACGACTGGGCTTCGTATGTACCGGGCGGCTTTCCCGACAACGTGGTCTCGGCGACGGCCCCGAACGCGACGACGGTGCGGCTCAAATTGAACGCCGCTTACAACCCGATCTGGTACACCTACAACGAGCTCTCCCAGATCACTCCTCTGCCGATTGCCTGGGACCGCACCTCGCTTACAGGACCGGTACCGAAAGCCGGCCAGGCTGGCCTGCCCGACACGACGCCTTCGGGGGCGAGGGCCGTCTACAAGTTCTTAAACGCCCAGGCGAGCGAGGTCTCGAGCTACGCCTCGAGCCCCATCTGGTCGGTCGTGGACGGGCCGTGGAGGCTCACCGGGCTTACGACCGAGGGAACGGCGAGTTTCGTGCCGAACCCGCATTTCTCCGGGCCGGACAAACCACGCCTGGCGAAATTCGTCGAGCTCCCCTACACATCTGCCGCGGCCGAGTTCTCGGTGCTTCGGGCCGGGCCGACGACGGGGGGCCCGGGATCGTCTTCGTCGTCCAACCAGATCTCGGTCGGCTATGTGCCCGACAACGACCTGCCCCAGTCCGGAGCACTTAAGTCCGAGGGATATCAGCTGGTCGACTGGTACCCCTTCCAGTTCGACTACTTCGAGCCGAACTTCAACAACCCGACTGTCGGGCCGATCCTGCGACAGCTCTACTTCCGTCAGGCCTTCCAGCACCTTGTCGACCAGCTGGGCTGGATCCACGCCTACTACGGCGGCCTCGGGGTGCCTACCTACGGGCCCGTACCGGCAAGCCCTGCCAACCCTTACGCGGATGCGAAGGCGTCGGTCAACCCCTACCCCTTCAGCGTTTCGACGGCAGCGAGTCTTCTTAAAGCCCATGGCTGGAAGGTCGTCCCGAACGGGCTCACCACCTGCGCTCACCCCGGAATTGGCGCCGGCCAGTGTGGCAAGGCGATCAGATCAGGCGAAGGGCTCAACTTCTCTCTCATGTACCCGAGCGGGCTTCCTTACACCGACGGCTCGATGGTCGATCTGCAGTCGGTGGCCAAGCAAGTGGGAATCGAGATCTCCCTAAAGGAGGTGACGCCGACCACGATCGCCTCGACGATCCTCACCTGCTCGCCCACACAGGCCGCTTGCAGCTGGCAGCTCGGACAGTACGGTGAGGGCTGGGTCTTCGAGCCCGACCACTATCCGAGCGGGGAGGAGATCTTCCAGACCGGAGCGCTTGGCAACGTCGCCAACTACTCCAACGCGACGACCGACAAGCTCATCGAGGCGACCACGACGACCCCGGCGGCCGGAGCGAAGGCGGCCCTCGACGCCTACCAGGACCAGGTGCGCCTCGAGCTGCCCAACTTCTGGCAGCCGAGCCCGGGCACACTGGTTACGGTGCAGTCGAACCTGCGTGGCTTTGTCCCCAACGCCTACGGGTTCATCAGCCCGGAGGAGTGGTACTTCACCAAGGCCTGATCAGGTCGAGGACGGAGGGAGGGTAGGGGCGCACATGATCGGATACTCACTGCGGCGCCTCTGCCAGGCAGTCATCGTCCTTTTGGGCTTGACCGTGCTCGTTTTCGTGCTCGAGCACATCATCCCCGGCAATCTTGCCCGAGCCATCTTGGGCCCGAGGGCGAGCGCGGGAGCGATAGGCGCCTTCGACAGGACGAACGGTCTCGACCGGCCGCTCGTCTCTCAGTACTGGACCTTCCTCTCCCATGTGGTGCACGGCAACCTCGGCTACTCCTACCGGCTCAACCAAAGCGTCGACTCGCTTGTCGCCCACGAATTGCCGAACGACCTCATCCTCGTCGGCATCGCCACCGCCTTGGCACTATTAATCGCTGTCCCCCTCGGAGTCGCCCAAGCGGTGCGCCGCAACCGGGCGCTCGACCACGCGGCGACAGGGGTGGCCTTCCTCCTCTACTCGATGCCCTCCTACTGGCTAGGTCTCCTGCTCATCGCAGGTCTCGCGATAGGGGTGCACGTATTTCCCCCCGAGGCGCCTCAAGCGGCCACTGCGGCAGGTGTGCTCGCCGATCCACGCGCCCTCGTGCTTCCGGTCGCCACCCTCACCCTCGTCAACGTGGCCCTGTTCAGCCGCTACATGCGTTCGGCAGCCATCGACACCCTCGCTCAGGACTACGTCCGCGTGGCCCGGGCCAAGGGCCTTCCCGGGCGCGTCGTGATCATCCGTCACGTACTACGCAACTCGCTCGTGCCCGTCGTCACTCTCCTCGGACTGTGCATCCCGGCCGTGCTAACGACGGGCCTCGTGGTCGAGTACGTCTTCAACTTCCCCGGTCTTGGCCTCACCTACTTCAACGCGGCGGTCAACGCTGACTACCCGGTCGAGCTCGGCATCACCGTGATCGTCGGGGTGGCAACCGTGCTCGGGAGCCTCTTCGCCGATCTCGCCTACGCCGTGTTGGACCCGAGGGTCCGCTATGGCTGACATCGCCGTACCAGTTGGCATCGACCGCTTCGAGAGCGCCGTGTACGAAGCCCCGGCCAAGGCGAGGCGGGGCGCTGGCTCCCGGTCGTTCCTCTCCGCCTTCTTGGAGAACCGCCTAGGCGTAATCGGAGTCGGCCTCATCGTCGCCATCGCCCTGTTCTGTTTCTTGGGGCCGCTCGTCTATCACAGCGACCAGGTGCACGCGAACATCGCCCTTACCAACATGGCTCCGGGGGCCGGCCACCCCCTCGGCACCGACGCCAACGGCTTCGACATTCTCGGCCGGCTGATGGTGGGGGGCCAGAGCGCTCTCGAGATCGCTCTCGCTGTCGCCGTCGTGGCCACGAGCTTTGGAGCCTTGTGGGGCGCCATCGCCGGATTCGCGGGCGGCATCCTCGACGCCATCTTGATGCGCGTGGTCGATGTCGTCATCGCCGTCCCGGCCGTCTTCTTGCTCATCTACCTGGCGAGCGTGTTCCGCCCGAGCGTCGGCCTGCTCATCGTCGTGCTCTCGCTCATCTCCTGGCTCGGGCCGGCCCGCCTCGTACGGGGCGAGGCGCTCTCGCTTCGCACCCGTGAGTTTGTGGACGCCGTTCGCGCCGCCGGAGGCCGTGACCTGCGCATCGTCGGGCGCCACATCATCCCGAACACGCTCGGGACGATCTCGGTCAACGCCACCTTCCAGGTGGCCGACGCCATCATCATCCTCGCCACGTTGAGCTTCCTCGGTTTCGGCCTGCCCCCACCTGCGGTGAGCTGGGGGGCCATGCTCTCTCAGGGCACGACCTACCTACTGGACGGCTACTGGTGGGAGGTCTACCCCGCCGGCCTCATCGTGATGGTTACGGTTGTGGCGTTCAACTTCGTTGGGGACGCGCTGCGTGACACCCTGGATGCGAGGCTGCGCGGCAGATAAGAGCTCGCTCTCGGCCGTGGCACCGACATGTCGGCAACGAACCGCCGTGACCTGGCCCTGTATATCGGAGACAACGGGCTACACTCACCCGACCTCCATCCTCATTGAAAGGCCTCCCAGATGAACCGCGGTCGATCTCTCCTACTTGGCGCAGTTTTGCTCGGCGCTGTCGCGATACCGGCGGCCGGCGCCCAGACTTCTTCCGGCCCGCACGCAGCGGCTTGCACCGACAGCTGGAAGGCCGCCGTGAGCGGCCTTTGGGGCGTGCCGTCCAACTGGAGCACCGGTCAGATCCCCGGTAACAGCGACCAGGTGTGCATCACTCTTCCAGGCACCTACACCGTTACTCTCGCCCCGTGGAGCATCGGTACGGCCGATCCCAATAACAGCGGTGCCGGGATTGACGCAATCACGATCGGCGCTTCAGGAGGGAGCGGGACCGAGACCCTCGAGGTCGCCGGGCAGGGGAGCACCAACAACAGCAACGAGCAGGTGTCCACTGTCTTCTTGGACGTCTCGCAAACGAGCACGATCACTTCGCACGGAAATCTCATCCTCGACTCGACGAGCGCTGGTACCAAGCCGCCCCAGGGCATGGCTCCGGGCGGCGCCGTGGGCCTCGGCGGGGACTTTCTCAACTACGGCACGATCGAGACCGAGACGCAGGCCCCGAGCGACAAGCTCGCCAATTTCGTCCAGATCGAGGCCACCTTGGTCAACGAGCCGCACGCGAGCGTGCGCGACCTGTCGGGACAGCTGCAAGCAGATGACATCACCAACTATGGGGACTTCACCGTCGCCCCCGGCGCGTCGATGTCGCTCATCCCCTTGCAGGTCGACTTCGGGGAGCCGTCGAGCTTCGCCAACTACGGGGCGCTCGTAAACGGCGGGTCGATCACCGCGTACCAGACAGCGGGAACAGTCATCTGGACCCAGGCCGGCGGCCCGATCAGGGGCAACGAGGTCGTGCTCGGCGGTGGCACGGTACTCATCGACAAGTCCGGTGCGGCCCAGTTCTTCGTGGACTCGATCTCTGCCCAGGTGAAGGGCACGATTCCCTTCGGGCAGAAGATCACGGTAGTGGGGGAGGCCTACAACTACCGCGGGGACAACTACAACGGGACCACTTTGGGCATGGACGCGAGCACGGTCGTCAACGACGGCACGATCGTCCTCGAGTCACAGGGCTCGGGCACCAAGACAGGTGGACCGGCCGTGCTAAACAACGGCGCCGTGGTGAACAACGGCACGATCCTCGCCGAGGTGAAAGATCCCTCCTGGCCCGTCCAGTACGAGGCAGGGCTGGCCAACAAGCATTCCGGCACGCTCAGCGTCACCGGCGGCGAGTTCGAAGACAATGCGCCCGCGGCGGCTACCAACGACGGGACAGTCAAGGTCGGCTCAGGGTCTCTTTACCTCCTGGAGTCGGCGGCCGCCTTCACCAACAAGAGCGACGGGACGGTCGTGGTGGACGTCTCGAGCCCGAAGAGTCTCGGGCAGTTCCAGGTGGTCTCTCCTTGTTGTGTCGGTCCGGGCAAGTTCATCGCCGGGGGCACCCTCGACCCCGTCGTCGTAGGCCACGTCCCCGCCAACACCGATCTTCCGCTTTTCCTGCTCTCGGGCGGGATCTTCAAAGGCACCTTCGCCCACCTCGCCAAGTCCTTCACGGCCGACTACGCGCATGAGACGGCAACCCCGGCCTTCGTCGGGGCCGTCTACAAGGAGTCTGGCAAGAAACCCTGAGCCGCCTCAGCCGACGCCCGCGGTTACCACCAGGGTGAAGGTCCAGGTGCCCGTGTCGCCTGCAGCGTCTTTGACGGTGCCTTGGACCACGTAGGTCGCGGCTGCCAAGGTGGATGGCGCTGTGATCTCGCCCGTCGGCGAGACGGTCATGACCTCGGCTCCAGTGACCTGGGTGAATGTGACCTTGCCCTGGGCTCCGGAGACCTTGAGCAAGCCCTTGAAGGTCTTGCCACTAGGTGTCGTCCCCTTCAGCGGGGCGATCTGGACGAGCTTGTGGACTTTGGGTGCCTTGATGACGACAAGGGTGAACGTCCATTTTCCGAGGCCACCCGTCGCATCGCGCATGGTGCCAGTCGCCTTGTAGGTCCCTGGGGCCAAGTTGGCGAGAGCCGAGATCACCCCGGTGCTCGACACCTTGAGGCGCGGCGCCCCGCTCGATTGGCTGTAGGTGATCCTTCCGTGCGTTCCGGAGACCTTGAGGTGCCCCTTGAAGGCTGTGCCCGTCGGGTGTTTGGCCGTGACTGGACCGGCTTGGGTGAGGGTCTGCCCGATGACTCTCAAGGTGAAGCCCCAGGCGCCACTGTCTCCCAGGCTGTCGCGCACGCCGCCGGTCGCCGAGTAGGAACCGGGGAACAGGTCGGCCGGTGCGGAGAGGCGGCCTTGAGAAGTGACTGTCAGGTGGGGAGCGCCCTTCGACTCTGTGAAGGTCACGGTGCCATGGAACCCGGAGACCGCGAGCTTTGTCACAAAGGCTTTGCCCACAGAGACCTTGCCGGCGACCGGGACGGCTTGGAGGATGCGAGTGGCGTCGACTCTCAGGACAAAGCTCCAGCTGCCGGTGTCTCCCAAAGAGTCCTTGGCGGAGCCGTATGCCGTGTAGATCCCCGCGACCAGCGTCGCCGGTGCCGAAAGCGAACCGGAGGACGAGCAGATCACATGCGGTGCACCCCGAGATTGGCTGAAGGTCACCGCCCCGTGGGCCCCGGACAGCCGCAGACGGCTCGAATAGGTCCTTCCCGTCGCGATGACGGCGGCGGACGGGGCGAGCTGCGCCAGCTTGTTGGCGGTCACCCGCAAGGCAAAGCTCCATGTACCGGAGTCACCACTCGTGTCTGTCACGCTGCCGCTCGCCTTGTACATCCCCGCCGCCAAGGTGTCCGGAGCTGAGATCTGGCCCGAGGGCGAGACCCTGAGGGCGGGCGCGCCGCTCGACTGGCTGTAGGTACCGGTGCCGCGCAGGCCCGAGACGTCGAGATGGCCGACATAGGCCCGGCCCACCTGGGTAGCGGCCGAGTCGGCACCAACTTGTTTCAGGATCGTCGGCTTGGTTACCCCCGAGGTCACCGTCAAGGTGAAGCTCCAGTTCCCCGAGTCGCCGGAGCTGTCGTTGTCGGTCCCAGAGGCGGTGTAGATCCCCTTGGCAAGGCCAGACTGTGCCGTCAGGGATCCAGACGACGAGACCTTGAGCTCGGGAGCACCGGTCACCTGCGTGAAGATGACCGAGCCGCGAGACCCGGAGACCTTGAGCTGAGTCGTGAAACCCTTTCCGGCCGCGATCTGCGCCGTCGTCGGCGTGAGCTGGGCGAGTTTGCCGCCCGAGACCGTCAAGGAGAACGTCCATGTCCCGCGTATGTCCCCGAACCTGTCTGTGGCGGTGCCTGTGGCCTTGTAGATGCCGCCGCTCAGGTTGCCTGAAGCCGAGACGACGCCCGCGGAAGAGACGGTCAAGGAGGGCTTGCCTGTCGACTGGGTGAACGTGACGGCGCCATAGGAGCCGGAGACCTTCAGCTGACCGGCAAAGGCCTTGCCCTTGGCAGTGATACCCGACTCAGGCGATACCTGGACGATCCTCGTTGGCGCGACGGTGAGGGAGAAGCTCCACGTTCCAGCGTCACCGAGGGTGTCGGAGTCGGTGCCAGTGGCCGTGTAGTTGCCAACGGGGAGCACTGCTTTGGTCGATACGACACCCGACGAGGAGACGACGAAGCCTGGAGGAGTCGAGCCCGGTCCCTTGGTAGTGAAAGTGACCTTGCCGGCGGTGTCGGTCGTCTTCAGCTGGTCGGTGAAGCTGGAGCTGGAGGCGACGGTGACAACTTGTGTGTTCGAGAACGGCCCCGCCTGGGTGATTGCCGACTTGGTGACCGTCAAGGTGAAGCTCCATTTTCCGGCATCGCCCAAAGCGTCGGAGTCGGTTCCTGAGGCGGAGTAGGTCCCGGCTGTCAGAAGGCCCGTTGTCGAGACCTCGCCGGACGAGGACACCTTGAGCCCGCCCGTCGCCCCGCTGGGCTTGGTCGTTGCCACCGTGACGAAGCTGACGGGCGCCACGCCGCCGGAGGTGCTCAGCTTCTCGGTGAACTTGGCGCTCGATGTGGGCGCGACCCAGTTGGACTTGGGTGCGTTCTGGGAAATGGTCGAGGCCGTGAGCACGAGCGTGTAGCTCCAAATCCCCAAATCCCCGAATCCGTCGGTGTCGGTACCGGACACGGTGTAGCTGCCGGCGGCAGGATTACCCGTTACCGTTACGGCACCCGAGCTCGAGACGGACACGGCGCTCGAAGGCGACGTGGTCGTGAAGCTGACCGCTCCCAGTGATCCGAGCGTTTCCAGTTGGGCGTCGAAGCTCGCGCTGGAGGCCGTCGGGGCCGTTCCGGAGCTGGGGGAGATCTGAGTGATCGCAGCGGCATTGACGGTGAGGGTGTAGGTCCACGTGCCCACGTCTCCGTTGGTGTCAGTGTCTGTACCGGAGACCACGTAAGTGCCCGCCACGAGCGGGCCGGATGGCGAGACCGCACCGGCGGTGCTTACGTCCAGTCCAGCCGGCTCGGAGCTGAGAGTCGTGAAACTGACGGGTCCCACGTTGCCCGTGTATGTCAGCTGGTCTGTGAAGTTGGCGCTGGATGTCGTCGTGACGCTGTTCGCCATGGGAGCACCCTGGATGATCGACGGCGTGACGACGAGGGAATACGACCAGGTCCCGGTGTCGCCGTAGATGTCCGAGTCGGTGCCAGAGACGGTGTAGGTGTTCGCCGCTAGCGCGCCCGTCGTTGTCACCGCGCCGGAGCTGTCTACATTGACCCCGGCCGGGCTCGATGGCGCAGTCGTGACGAAGGTGACCGTACCGATACCTCCCGTGGTACCGATCGTGTCGGTGAACCCGAGGCCCGTCGTCGTTGTGACTGAGGTGGGCGAGCTCTGTGTGATCGGCACAGCGGTGACCGTCAACTGGTACGTGTACGTGCCATCGTCAACGGGGTTGCCGTCCGTGAGACTGCCATCAGTAATCGAGTAGGTACCGGCCGCGAGCGTGCCCGTCGTCGTGAGGAAGCCCGTGGAGTCAACGGAGAATCCAGGCGGGATTGACGTGTCGGGAACGAAACTGGCCGTCCCGTCTCCACCCGAGAGCCCCAGTTGGTCGGTAAAGGTCGCGCTGGCCGTCGTCGTCGTCGTGCCTGACGTGGGCGGGGTTTGCGAGATTGGCTGGGCTGACGCCGGACTTGCGAGCAGAGGCACGAGCGCCACGCCGAGGGCGAGCACCGAGGCAACACGAAGAGTCGACGCCAATTTCCGCGACAGTTTCACGCTCCGACCCCTTCCTCTATGGTCCACCGACACCGCCAACTTGCCCTCGATGGTAGGCCGCGCGCGCAGGGTGCGTTTTCAAAACGCCACGAGTGCACATTGCCTCGTGTCACCGGACGGCGAGCTAGGCCAGGCAGACTGTCAGCAATGGACAGAGAGACGCTCGCCGCCCGTATCAACAACCGCTGCCGGCTGCTGGGGACCTTCACCCTCCGCTCGGGCCAGATCAGTGACCACTACTTCGACAAGTACCAGTTCGAGGCCGACCCCGAGCTGCTTCGAGCCGTTGTGCAGGAGGCGAGCACTCTCATCCCTCCAGGTACCGAGGTGCTCGCCGGTCTCGAGCTCGGTGGGGTGCCGATCGCGACCGCGATGTCACTCGCCACAGGTCTCGAGGCGGTGTTCGTGCGCAAGGTGGCCAAGCAGTACGGCACCGCCAAGCTCGCTGAGGGAGGGCGAATTGCCGGGCGGAGGTTGCTCGTGGTCGAAGACGTGATCACGACCGGTGGTCAGGTCGCGACCTCAACGGCGGAGCTTCGCCAGCTCGGCGCCATCGTCGATCACGTGCTCTGTGTGATTGACCGAAGCAACGGCAGCTATGAGGCCCTGCGTGGAGCTGGGCTCACTGTCAAGGCTGTGTTTACTGGCGCCGACCTCGACGCCGCGGAGGCCGCCTTCATCTCTGAGGCGTGACCTGCCGAGTTTCGGACGGGCTATTGGTAAGGCTGTCTGCCCACGAACGGCGTAAGAGCTCTGTCGCGATTGCCGAGCTTGGTCTCGGTTGACTCAGGCAGGATCACGCTCGATCGGACACGTCATGCATCGTGGGCCGCCGCGACCGCGACCGAGCTCGCTGCCCGAGACGGTGATCACCTCGAAGCCGTGATGGTTGAGAAGGGTGTTGGTGGCGACGTTACGGTCATAGCCGAAAACGACGCCCGGAGAGACGGCCAGGTAGTTGGTTCCGTCGTCCCATTGCTCGCGTTCTGCCGCGCGGATGTCGGCGTCGATTGCGAGCACGGTCACGTGATCGAGCTCGAGCGCCTCGGCGATCGTGTCCCAGAGGTTGTCGTTGCGCGAGACCTTGAACCCGTCCCCTTCGCCGGGCGTGATCGTCCAAGAGCGCGCCTCACGGTCGAAATAGGGGTAGAGGACGAAGGTCGACCGGTCGATCATGGTCATGGCCGTGTCGAGGTGCATCATGGATCGGATCTTTGGCAGCTCGACGGCGATGACGGTGCGCGCTTGCCCGGAGGAGAACAGGTGCCGGGTGAGGACCTCGGTCCCCATCGGGGTCGTCCGCTCGCCCATTCCGATCATCACCGTGCCGTTGCCGATCACATGCACGTCGCCTCCTTCTATCGAGGCGGGTAAGTGATTGAGGTCGTCGTCGCCGTAGTAGGTGATGAACCTCTGGTTGGCGAACATCGGGTGGTAGCGGTAGATGGCCCGACTGTGAAGCGTTTCGCGCTCGGCGTGCCAGCTTCGCCATCGGGTTGATCGAGACACCCCCGTAGATCCAGCAGGAATTGTCCCGCTGGAAGAGGTGGTTCGGGAGTGGGGAGAGGAGGAAGTCGTCGGCCTCGAGGGACTCCCATCTCAAGGAGTTGGCGCTCACCGGGTGCAGGTCAGCTTTCAGCACCCCGCCTATGAGGTATTCGGCGAGGCTCTCTCCGTCGAGATCCTCGAACAGCCTTCGGATGGGATCGACCAGTGTGGGCCCGACGATCTCCTCGGTGCAGATGCGGTCGAGCACGAATGCGCGGCCCTCGGCGAGCTCGAGGACCTCTGCCAGAAGCTGGGCGAAATGGTGGACGCGGACGCCCTTTGCCCGGAGAGACTCGACGAAGGTGTCATGCTCTTCCTTCGCCTTCGCCACCCAGACGACCCCGTCGAAGAGCATCTCGCTGATGTTTTGTGGTGAGAGGCGGGAGAGCTCTAGCCCCGGGCGGTGGACGATCACTTGGCGCAGCTGCCCGACCTCGGAGCGAACTCCAAGTCTCGTCGAGGTCGATTCCGCCATGGCCGTCATTCCCCTTTCAACTGGCTCGAAGCCACCGGTAAGGACCGCCCGACACCGCTCGGCGATCTGTGCACGACGACCGCAGGATAGGCTCGATTCCCGCGCAGAGCTGTGAGGTGTCCATGGAAAACGAACCGACGACGACCGCAAGTCCTGTCGCCGCGCCTGGTGGCCTCGCACTCGAAGAGCTAAGACGCCCATTGTCCGAGAGCGCAGGTGCAGGCACGTCCATTGTTGGTACGGGCGGTTCTGCAGCCGAGATGCTCGCTTATCTTGGCCGCTCGGAGACCGAGCTGCGCCGCTTCCTTCACGGCCTGCCCGGAGTCGACCAGGTCGGCGCTGAGGCGAGGGCGGCTTCGTTGGCCACCCGCTCGATCAAGACCTCCGCCAAGCTTTGGGCTCTCGAGATGGCGGTGAGGATGGTGGACCTCACCACGCTCGAAGGAGCTGACACGCCTGGGAAGGTGCTGAGCCTTTGTGCGAAGGCTGTTCGGCCAGATCCGGCCGATCCGGCGGTGCCGTCTGTGGCTGCGGTCTGCATCTATTCCGATCTCGTTCCCGTTGCCAAGCGTGCTTTGGCGGGCACAAGCGTCGCTGTGGCATCGGTGGCGACGGCCTTCCCGTCTGGTCGCGCCTCACTAGCGGTCAAGCTGGCGGACGTGCGCGATGCAGTTATGGCCGGGGCAGACGAGGTCGACATGGTCATCGACCGGGGCGCGTTTCTGAGCGGCCGCTACGGCTTGGTCCTCGAGGAGGTGCAAGCCGTAAAAGAGGCGTGCGGGCGTGCACACCTGAAGGTCATCTTGGAGACAGCCGAGCTCGTCACCTACGACAACGTGCGTCGGGCGAGCTACCTCGCAATGGTCGGTGGAGCAGACTTCATCAAGACCTCCACCGGCAAAGTGAGCCCATCCGCGACGCTCCCCGTGGCACTTGTCATGCTGGAAGCCGTGCGGGACTTCGCCGATCTGACCGGTGCACAGGTCGGAGTCAAGGTCGCCGGCGGGATACGCAACGCCAAGGACGCCATCAGGTACCTAGTCATAGTGAACGAGACCGTTGGAGAGACATGGCTCAACCCCTCGTTGTTCAGGTTCGGGGCCTCGAGCCTCTTGAACGACCTGCTCATGCAGCGCTCCAAGCAGCTGACCGGCTCTTACGCCGGCACCAACGACTACTCAATGTCGTGACGCCGTGACCTTCGAGTACGCCCCCGCCCCCGAGTCACGGGCCATCGTCGACATCCACTCCTCTTATGGACTGTTCATCGATGGTGCCTTCATAGAGGCCTCCGACGGCAACGCCTACAAGACCGAGAACCCCGCCACCGAGGAGGTGCTGGCAGACATCGCGGCCGCCAGTCCGGCCGACGTCGACCGTGCCGTTGCCGCGGCCAGTCGTGCTCAAGAGTCTGTCTGGGGCCCGATGCGCGGTTCGGAGAGGGCGAAGTACCTCTACAGGATCGCCCGCATTATCCAAGAGCGATCGCGCGAGCTCGCCGTTCTCGAGAGCCTCGACAACGGCAAGCCGATCCGGGAGTCGCGCGACGTCGACGTCCCCCTCGCGGCGGCCCACTTCTTCTACTACGCAGGCTGGGCCGACAAGCTCGACTATGCCGGGTTCGGACCGGACCCCCGCCCGCTCGGCGTGGCCGGCCAGGTCATCCCGTGGAACTTCCCCCTGATGATGGCGGCTTGGAAGCTCGCTCCCGCCCTTGCGGCTGGCAACACGTGTGTCCTCAAGCCCGCCAGCACGACGCCGTTGTCCGCGCTCTTGCTCGCCGAGATCATCCAGCAGGCCGACCTGCCCCCAGGGGTCGTCAACGTCCTTACAGGTGCGGGCTCAGTTGCCGGCGCCGCACTCGTTTCCCATCCCGGTATCGACAAAGTGGCCTTCACGGGCTCGACCGAGATCGGCAAGGACCTCCAGCGCGCCCTCGCCGGGACCGGCAAGCACCTCACCCTCGAGCTCGGTGGTAAGGCGGCGAACATTGTCTTTGACGACGCACCTGTAGACCAAGCGGTCGAAGGCATCGTCAACGGCATCTTCTTCAACCAGGGTGAGGTCTGCTGCGCAGGCTCACGCCTTTTGGTGCAGGAATCCGTAGCCGATCTCGTGGTCGACAAGCTCAAGCGCCGTCTCGGGACGCTTCGCGTCGGTGATCCGCTCGATAAGAACACCGATCTCGGCGCCATCAACAATGCCGCTCAGCTCGAGAAGATCCGCAGTCTCGCCGATGAGGGTGAAGCCGAGGGAGCGGTGCGCTGGTCTCCACCTTGCGAGCTCCCGGCGCACGGGTACTGGTTCCCGCCGACAGTGTTCACAGGTGTGTCGCAGGCACACCGCATCGCCCAGGAAGAGATCTTCGGCCCGGTGCTGTCGGTCCTGACCTTCCGCACGCCCGAGGAGGCGGTCGCAAAAGCGAACAACACCGTTTACGGCCTTTCTGCGGGTGTTTGGACGGAAAAGGGCAGTCGGATCTTGTGGATGGCCGGTCAGCTCCGCGCCGGAGTCGTGTGGGCGAACAGCTTTAACCGATTCGATCCCTCGAGCCCGTTCGGCGGCTATCGCGAGTCCGGCTTCGGCCGGGAAGGCGGCCGTCAGGGACTGGCGGCTTACCTCGATGTCTGATCAACGACTGACGGTCCGCAAGACCTACAAGCTCTACATTGGCGGGGCGTTTCCGCGCTCGGAGTCAGGTCGCTCATATGTGGTCGTCGACTCCGACGGTGGGTTTCTCGCCAACGCCGCTCTCGCTTCGCGAAAGGACGTGCGTGACGCGGTCGTGGCAGCTCGCAAGGCACAGCCCGGCTGGGCAGGCGCCACCGCGTACAACCGGGGCCAGGTCCTCTACCGGGTCGCAGAGATGCTGGACGGTCGGCGTGCCCAGTTTGCTGAAGAGGTCGCGTCAAGCGAGGGGACGAGCCCCAAACAGGCGTCAGCCCTGGTCGATGCCGCTGTGGACCGTTGGGTCTGGTACGCCGGCTGGGCGGACAAGGTCGCACAGGTGGCCGGATCCTCAAATCCCGTGGCAGGCCCGTTCTTCAACTTCAGCGTCCCCGAGCCCACCGGTGTCGTCGGCGTCGTGGCGCCGCAGAGCTCTTCGTTGCTCGGTCTCGTAAGCGTGCTCGCCCCAGTCCTCGTGACCGGCAACACCGTGGTGCTCCTCGCGAGCGAGAAGAGGCCGCTGCCGGCCATCACACTTGGCGAGGTGCTCGCAACTTCGGACGTCCCTGGTGGTGCTGTCAACGTGCTCACAGGAAGGGTTGGCGAGCTCGCCCCCGTCCTAGCGGCGCATCGCGATGTCGATGCCCTCGATCTTGCGGGAGCTCCCGCCGAGCTGCTCACTGATCTCGAGGTCGCTGCTGTCACGAACGTGAAGCGGGTGCTCCGCCCTCTTGGCGGCGATCCCGACTGGCTCGCGGCACCGACACCGCGACGGATGCTCGCTTTCCTCGAGACCAAGACCGTCTGGCACCCCGTCGGCGTCTAGGCGGCGGCGCGTTGTCCTGAGTGTCATAGCGCGTGCCTGGCGGCCATCGCCGCCGTAGTGTCTCGCCCATGGTCGCCCCTGGTGGTCCGAAGGATCCGTTCGAGCTCGCAGCCGCGGCTGCGACAGAGGTGAACAGCTGGGCCGGTGCGCGACCCCACGACGTGGCGATCGTGCTCGGTTCGGGCTGGCAGGCTGTGGCCGACGGCCTCGGGCCGTCGGAGGCCGAGATCACGACCAGTGACCTGCCTGGCTTTGCCCCCCCGACCGTCGCCGGTCACCACGGTCAGCTCCGCTCGCTCTCAATCGGCGGTCATCGGGTGCTCTTGTGCATCGGGCGCACCCACCTCTATGAAGGTCGCGCTCCAGCAGAGGTGGTCCACCCGGTCCGGACGGCGGTCATCGCCGGAGCCCGAGTCGTCGTCTTGACCAATGCGGCCGGAGGCCTCGATCCCATGATGCGACCCGGTCAGGCAGTGCTCATCCGGGACCAGCTGAACCTGACGGGCAGCTCGCCGCTGAGCGGGCCGCCTCCACCTGAGCCTTACCGGGGACGTTTCGTCGACCTGACCGAGCTCTACCCCTCGAGGCTCCGGGCCCTGGCGAAGGACGTGGACGCCTCGCTCTCCGAGGGCGTCTATGCCGGCTTGAACGGTCCCCAGTACGAGACGCCGGCCGAGGTTGCAATGCTGCGCAAGTTAGGCGCCGATCTCGTCGGGATGTCGACCACTCTCGAGGCGATCGCGGCCCATCACCTTGGGGCGTCCGTGCTCGGCATCTCGCTCGTGACGAACCTCGCCGCGGGCGTGAGCCCGACCCCGCTCGATCACGCCGAGGTGCTGGCCGCCGGTGCAGCCGCCGCGCCCTACCTCGCCGGGTTGATCTCCGGGGTGCTCTCGGGACTGTGACGCCGCACAAGGATGGGAAAGAACCAAGGATCCCGTTGGATCTGCTCGCTGAGGTAGAGGATTGGACGGCGGCCGACCCCGACCCGGCAACGCGCCAAGAGCTCCAGGCCCTCATCGCCGCCGGTGACACAGCGGGCCTGCGGTCAAGGTTCGAGAACCCGCTCAGCTTCGGGACCGCCGGATTGCGGGGTGCTCTCGGTGCCGGCCCGGCGAGGATGAACAGACTCGTCGTCCGCAAGACAACCGCAGGCCTGGCGCGGCTGGCTCTTGGAC
The DNA here is from genome assembly GCA_963725355.1 of uncultured Acidimicrobiaceae bacterium. GTDB lineage: Bacteria > Actinomycetota > Acidimicrobiia > Acidimicrobiales > Bog-793 > Fen-455. The sequence continues at coordinate 273,838 of CAVRYE010000009.1, read as the reverse complement.
CAGGGCCCTGATGCGGCGCGGCGCGGGATGGTCGTCGGAAGAGACGCCCGGAACGGATCGGCTGAGTTCGCCTCCGACGTGGCCGAGATCGCTCTGGCGGCAGGGGTGCGCGTCCGCATGTTGCCGAGGCCCTTGCCGACACCGATGACGGCCTTTGCCGTAAAGCACTTCGGTGCCGCCGCGGGTGTGATGATCACCGCCAGCCACAACCCGGCGGCCGACAACGGGTACAAGGTCTACGCCGGGGATGGCGCCCAGGTCATTCCGCCTGACGATGCCGAGATCGCGCAAGCGGCGGCGAGCGCCCCGCCGAGCTCGTTCGCTCCTGTGGGCGAGCGCACCGGGACAGGAGAGGTGATAGACGAGGTCGAGCTCCTCGCCGCCTACCGCCGCGCCGCCTTCTCCTTCTTGGAGGCGGGCGGGCCTCGCCGGCTTCGAATCGTCTACACCCCGATGCACGGCGTCGGCGGCGCGGTGCTTCCAGCTCTCTTGGACGACGCCGGCTTCGGGCCTGTCTCGATCGTTGCTGCACAGGCTGAGCCCGATCCGTTGTTCCCCACGGTTGCCTTCCCGAACCCGGAAGAGCCCGGAGCCCTAGACCTCGCGATAGCTGATGCTGTCCGGCTCGAGGCCGACATCATCCTCGCCAACGACCCAGATGCCGACCGGCTCGCAGTCGCTGTGCCCGACCCTGTCAACAGGATATGGAGAAGGTTGACCGGAGACGAGCTCGGAGCGCTGATGGCCGCCCATCTGCTCGCGACAACCGAGGGAAGCGACCGGCTCGTGGCTACGACGATCGTGTCCTCGACGATGCTCTCGAAGATGGCCTCCGCCGCCGGTGTCGCCTACGTCGAGACACTCACCGGTTTCAAGTGGATTGCGAGGGCCGCGCTGCGCCGTCCCGGGACACGGCTCGTGTTCGGCTACGAGGAGGCGCTCGGCTACGAGGTTGGCGACGTCGTCTCCGACAAGGACGGCCTCTCGGCCGCCCTTGTGGCCGCCGAGATCGCCGCGACAGCCAAGGCCGAGAAGGGCTCGGTCGTCGAAATGCTCGATGCCCTGGCGTCCCGCTTCGGTGTCCACGCCACGTCTCAGTGGTCGCTCAGGCTCGAGGGCAGCCGAGCTCAGTCCGAGATGGCCGCCATCGTCGCCGGTTGGCGTGCCGAGCCGCCAGAAGTGCTCGGCGGCCTGGCGGTGACCGAGATCGCTGACCTGGCCGTAGCAGCTTCCGAGCTTCCCCCTACCGATGCTCTGGTAATTCGTCTTGGCACTGAGGCTCGCGTGGTGCTCAGGCCGAGTGGCACAGAGCCCAAGCTGAAGGCGTACTTCGAGGTCGTTAGCGAGCCGGTGCCACCTGATGGGCTAGCCGCGCAACGACGCCGGGCCGCCGCGCTGCTGCGGCGCCTGGAGGGCGATGTTGCCGCCCGTTGTCAGTCGATCAAGGCGTCTCCACCGAACAACCGCTGAGCGACGGGGACAGCTCCGGGCGAGCTCGGCCTCAACTCAGGGTCGACGGCGGCAAAACCGGGCTTGATCCTCTGGTCGATCAATGCCAGGCGCTCCTCGAAGGGGCAAAAGGCGCTCTTCATCGCGTTGATGGTGAGCCAGTTGAGGTCCCGCCATGACCAGCCGAACGTCTCGACAAGTCCGGCCAGCTCCGACGACAGCGTTATGCCGCTCATCAATCGGTTGTCGGTGCTGACGGTGACGCGGAACCTGAGCCGGCGGAGGAGGCCGATGGGGTGCTCGGCGAGGGAGGGAACGGCGCCGGTATGGACGTTCGAGGTCGGGCACATCTCGAGTGGGATGCGCCTGTCCCTCACATAGGCCGCCAAGCGCCCAAGCGAGGTCTCACCGTCGGGGCCAACGACGACGTCGTCGACGATGCGCACGCCGTGTCCGAGCCGCTCGGCGTTGCACCACTGGATCGCCTGCCAGATCGAGGGCAGACCGAAGGCCTCACCGGCGTGCACGGTGGCGTGGAAGTTCTCCCGCTGCACTAGGTGGAAGGCGTCGAGATGAGCAGTCGGCGGGTAGCCCGCCTCGGGACCGGCTACGTCAAAGCCCGCCACACCCACGTCTCTGTACTTCACGGCAAGTTCAGCAATCTCGAGCGACCGGGCTGCGGTGCGCATCGCTGTGAGAAGGGTGCGCACGACGATAGGTCGTCCCGCGCGAGCTGCTCTTTGCATGCCGAGGTCGAAACCTTGCAGGACGGACTCGACGACCTGCTCGAGGCTGAGGCCGCGCTCGGTGTGCAGCTCGGGGGCAAAGCGCACCTCGGCATAAACGATCCCGTCGTCGGCGAGGTCCTCGACGCACTCGATGGCCACGCGCTCGAGCGCGTCAGCCGTCTGCATTACGCCGACGGTGTGGACGAAGCCCTCCAGGTACCGAACGAGGTCACGTCTCGGAACGGCGGCCACGAACCAGGCCGCCAGCTCGTCGGGATCTGTCGTCGGCAGGTCAGCGTAACCGTGCTCGGCAGCGAGCTCGACGACTGTGCTCGGGCGCAACCCTCCGTCTAGATGGTCGTGGAGCAGCACCTTCGGTACTGCTCGGATCTCCTCCAGGCCGGGCGTAGCTCTCACTTGATGACCTCCAAGACGATCGGGACCGAGGGCGGGGGCTGCTCATCGAGGACGACAGCTCCCTTTAAGACTTCACGTGCCCAAGCGAAGCGGTCGGGCTCCTCGGTGTGAAGCTCAAGTAGAGGTTGACCCTTGGCAACCTCGTCACCAGGCGATACGCGACAAATGATGCCAGCGACGGCGCTGACCGGGTCTTCCTTGCGGGCCCTGCCCGCACCGAGCCTCCAGGCAGCGACGCCGACCGAACGGGCGTCGAGCCTCCCGACAATGCCCGAGCTCGGCGCCTCCAGGGTCTCTACATGTGGCGCCGTAGGAAGGCGAGCGTCGGGGTCACCCCCCTGCGCCGAGACCATCTCGCGGTAGCGACGCAGCGCCGAGCCGTCACGGAGCGCTCTTGCGGGATCGCTGTCGATTCCGGCCAGGTCCAGCATCTCTTGAGCCAGGGCGAGGGTGAGCTTTACGAGATCCGACGACTCGTGCTCACCCGACAGCACTTCGACGGACTCTTGCACCTCGAGAGCATTGCCGACGGCGCGGCCAAGCGGAGCGTCCATGGCGCTCAGCACGGCGGTCACCTTGAGCCCATGGTCGCGACCGAGGCGAACCATCGTCCGGGCGAGCTCACCGGCACGGTCACGCTGTGTCATGAAGGCTCCCGAGCCCACCTTCACGTCCAAGACCAGCGACTGAGTACCCTCGGCGATCTTCTTCGACATGATCGACCCGGCGATGAGCGGGATCGACTCGACAGTGCCCGTCACGTCTCGCAGCGCATAGAGCTTGCGATCCGCCGGCGCGAGCCCGGCCCCCGCGGCGCAGATCACACAGCCGACCTCTTCGAGCTGGGCGAGCATCTCACGATTGGAGAGCTCGGATCGCCAGCCGGGGATCGCCTCCAACTTGTCGAGCGTCCCGCCAGTGTGGCCGAGGCCGCGACCTGACAGCTGGGGCACGGCGGCTCCGCAGGCTGCGACGAGAGGAGCCAGTATGAGCGAGACCTTGTCACCGACGCCGCCTGTGGAGTGCTTGTCAACCGTCGGCCGGGATAGGCCAGAAAGGTCCATCCGATCGCCAGAAGCGATGATGGCAGCCGTCCATCGAGACAGCTCGGAAACCGAGAGGCCGCGCCAGAAGATCGCCATCAAGAGAGCGGAGACCTGTTCGTCGGCGATCGTGCTGTGGACATAGGAGTCGATGATCCAGTCGATCTCGGCGTCTTTGAGCTCGTGGCCATCGCGCTTGGAGCAAATCAGGTTCACGATGTCCATGCGGTTTTGGGCTTTCCCCGTCTTGGCTCCGATGGGCATCTGCTCGGAGGTCATTCTTCGTCCACCGCCTCGTCTTCGTCCTCGGCTTCATTGTTGTCGAGCACCGTCTCGGGTGCCTGAGACCATACGGCTGTTTCAAGGGGATCGAAGTCCTGGAATATCTTGTCGAACTCGTCTGCTATGACTGGCTCGGAGTAAAGGTGACCGAGTGCTCCGCCACAGCCTGCTTTGCGGAGCTCGCCCAGTTGCTCCTCGTTCTCGACTCCGATGGCGAGTGTTTGCAGGCCGAGGCCTTTGGCGATCTGCACGAGGGTCCGGACCAGAGCCTTGGCCGAATCGTCTTTGCTGACGTCTGCCACCAGGGAGCGGTCGAACTCGAGAATGTCGAGGGGTAGGTGCTTGAGCTGGCTCAACGCCGCATAGGCGGCACCGAAGCTGTCCATGGCGACGCTGACGCCTAGGTCCTTGAAGTCCTTGAGTCGTTCCGTGACGGCCACGGGATCCCCGATGACCGTCGCCTCGGCGACCTCGAGGACGAGCAGGCCCGGGTCAAGCCTGCTCAAGCTGAGGGTTTCCCGCAGGTCTTCGAGGAGCCGGTCGGCACCAAGCTGGCGGGCGGAGACGTTGACGTGCAGCTCCAGGCTCATGCCACGGCGCTGCCAAGCTGCCGCCTGCATGCAGGCATCGTGAAGCACCCAGCTGCCCACCTCGACGATCGTCCCGCTCTGCTCCAACAAAGGCATGAACTCCTGCGCTGTGACGACGCCGCGCCGCGGATGGCTCCAACGCAGCAACGCTTCAGCGCTCGTCACACGTCCTGTTGCGATATCTATACCTGGCAGGTAGGCAAGAAACAGCAGCTCTGTCTCCAGGGCTTCTCGGAGCTCGTTCTCAAGGAGCGCCTCGGCCTCGGCCGCATCTGCCATGGCGGGTTCGAAACTGGTGTGGCCGCCGACTCTGCTCGTCTTGGCCCTGGCGAGGGCGATATCGGCGCGGCGGACAAGCTCGTCGACAGCCACCCCGTCGTCGACGACGCAGCCAATGCTGGCAGAGACCACCACAGGCGCCCTGTCTCCGCCTAGGGGAATGGGCATCCTGACGAGTTCGACCAGGCTGTCGGCGATGACGTCGATCTGTGGTGTACCAACCGCCTGGCTGACCAGCACAATGAACCTGTCACCGCCACAGGCGAGAGATTGGCCAGAGTTGCCGACTTGTTCCAGCCGGTGGGAGACGACATTCAAGATCTCGTCGCCGAGGGAGCGTCCGAGCCCGTTGTTCAAGACGTGGAAGTTGTCAAGATCGACGAGGAACACGGCACTGGCCATCTGTCGGCGCCGGGCCAGCTCCAAGGGACCGGCGAGAAGAGCCACCGATAGGTCCCCCCGGTCTGGTACTTCGCGGGCGGAGGACCGCTTCAGTTTTGGAGCCATCTGGACTCCGAGTCTCGCGCACAGGGGGCCGCGGCCGCGTTATCGCTGGCCCTGCGACGCCAAGGCCTTGGCCCCTATGATCGAGTTCGTGCTTGATCATTTGTCTATTCAGTGCGCCAACCTTGACGCGAGCTCCTCGTTCTACGACAAGGTTCTCGCGCCGCTCGGAGCTGGGCGTGTGATGGATTTCGGCCAGGTCATCGGATATGGGATCGACGGCAAGCCGGATTTCTGGCTTGGCCCGCTTGTCTCAGGAGAGCCCAATCGTGAGAACCACATCGCCTTTGTGGCCAAGGACCGGGCAAGCGTGAGAGCCTTTTTCGAGGCGGCGGTGTCGCTCGGCGTGCCGGCGCTCAACGAGCCCCGGGTTTGGCCGGAGTACCACGAGAGCTACTACGGGGCATTCGTGCGAGATCCCGACGGCAACAATGTAGAGGCCGTTTGCCACACGCCAGAGTGACGAAGCGATGACCCTCGACGTGGCGCGGATCCGCGCGTCGATATCCTGCGCTCGCGGATGGGTACGCCTACCTCGACGGGGCTGCCGGCACACAGGTGCCGGGAAGTGTCATTGAGGCGATCTCTAATGCCTACGTCGGCGGCCTGGGAAACGTCGGAGGCGCCTTCCCTGCCAGTGAGCGTTCAGGTCGGATCGTCGTGTCCTGTCGCCAGGCAATTGCCGATCTGGTCGGTGGTGAGCCGTCCGGGGTGATCCTCGGGCCGAACATGACCACGCTCACTTACAGGCTCGCGGAAACACTTTCGCGGTCTTGGGGTAGCGACAGCGAGGTGGTCGTCTCCCGATTGGACCACGATGCGAACGTGCGGCCCTGGGTGCAGGCTGCGGCACGAGTCGGAGCGACCGTCCGCTGGGGCGAGGTCGACCCCGCCACTGGCGAGCTTGGAAGCGCCCAGTACGAGGAGCTGATCTCCGAGAGAACCAAGCTCGTGGCGGTCACGGCGGCGAGCAATCTAATCGGCACAAGGCCGGACGTTGCCGCCATATGCAAGAAAGCCCATCAGTTGGGGGCGCTTTGCTACGTCGACGGGGTGCACGCTACGCCGCACGGCCCGGTCGATGTAGTCGCCCTCGGCGCGGACTTCTACGCCACTAGTGCCTACAAGTGGTCCGGTCCGCACATCGGCGCTGTCGTGGCGAGCCCAGAGTTACTCGAGGGACTGCACCCCGACAAGCTGCGGCCGTCGTCAGATCGCGTGCCGGAGCGCTTTGAGCGGGGGACCCTACCTTTTGCGGACCTTGCCGGTACCGCCGCTGCCGTTGACCACCTGGCATCGCTCGAACCGGCGGCGACCGGTTCACGGCGCGAGCGCCTGGTCACTTCGATGAGTGCCGTCGAAGCCCATGAAATGGCCCTTTTCGAGATGCTGCTGAGTGGACTTGTCGCCATGGGTCACGTCACGACCTACGGGAAGGCCCCCCTGCGGGCACCGACCACGTGCTTCAACCTCGCCGGGCGCAGGCCCGTTGAGGTCGCACGGCACCTGGCTGAACGCGGGGTCAATGTGTGGAATGGCGACAATTACGCCTACGAGCTGGCGGGCGTCCTCGAGATCCGCGACTCGGGTGGGGCGGTGCGGGCCGGCGTCGTGCATTACAACAACGAGGCGGACGTGAGCAGGCTCCTCGAGGCAGTCGCCGAGCTCGCTGCCCCGGGTGTCGCTTAGCCGTCCTTGGTTCTCAGTAGAGCTCGAAGGCGGCAGGCAGCAGCTCGTCGACAGTCATGGTGCGAAATTGCCCTTCCTCGAGAAAGGTGACCGAGGCGTCCCGCCCGAACTCGGCCAGGACCTGGCGACAGGCCCCGCACGGAGACGCCGTCTTAACCTTCTTGCTCGGAGCACGGGCGTAGACGGCGACTGCCTCGATGTGGACACCGCCACCTTCTGTCGTGACGGCGGCGAAGACGGCGTTTCGTTCCGCGCAAGAGGTCAGTCCGTAGCTGCCGTTCTCCACATTGCAGCCCACATAGGTTCCTCTCGCGGTCCGGACCGCAGCGCCGACCTGGAACCTTGAATAAGGGGCATAGGCCTTGAGACAGGCTTCATAGGCGAGCGAGACGAGCTCGCGTTCGTCTTTGTCGGCGATCGTCGCGACCGCTTCGGGGATCTTCGGCACCAGGCCAGACTATGGCAGGTCCGCCCGTCGGTCCCAGCCTTTCTTTACGTACGTATGTTCGATAGGCTGTCGCCATGCACACAGGTGAGGAAGCGGGCCAGCTGCGCTGGCGTCTCGTCGAGGATGAGGAGTCCGGGACGCTGTTCTCGCCCTCTTCTCTCGGCGAACGCCACATTGGCACCGGGGAGTACCGGGGCATGGAGTTCTTCCACGTCAACGCCCGCACCATCGTGAACAAGGTGCCCGCGGCGTCGAAGATGCCCTTTGAGTACACGATCAACGCCTACCGGGGCTGCAGCCATGCCTGCACCTACTGCTTCGCGAGACCCACGCACACTTATCTCGGGCTCGGTACTGGCGGTGACTTCGAAACCAAGATCGTGGTCAAGCTCAACGCCGTCGAGCGACTGCGCACAGAGCTCCGATCCCCGAAGTGGCAAGGCGACCACATCGCCATGGGAACAAACACCGACCCGTACCAAAAGGCTGAGGGCAAGTACCACCTCACGCAGGGAATCGTGCGTGTGCTCGCCGAGGCCGGCAACCCCTTCAGCATTCTGACCAAGTCGACGCTCGTGCTGCGCGACTTGGCGTTGTTGGCCGAGGCGGCAACGCGAACGCGCATCAGCCTGTCGCTCTCGATCGGAACGCTGGATCGCGAGGTGTGGCGCCTTAGCGAGCCGGGGACTCCTCCACCCGACAAGCGCCTCGAGGCCGTGGCGAAGTTGAACCAAGCAGGGATCCGCTGCGGCGTTCTGATCGCCCCGGTGCTGCCCGGCTTGTCGGACTCGGAGGAACAGCTGCGCTCCGTCGCCAAGGCCTGCCTAGAGGCGGGGGCTGTTTCTTTGAGCGCGGTCGCCCTCCACCTGCGTCCCGGGGTCCGTGAGCACTACCTCGAGTGGTTGGGCAAGGCCCGTCCCGATCTCGTGGCCCTTCACCTCGAGAGGTTCCAGCACGGCTCTTACCAGCCCCGGGCCGAGCAGCAACGGATCTCAGAGATCGTCAGGTCCGTCGCCCGCCCAGCTGGGCGTCGCTGGCGCCGTGGCGCTCGACGCGAGTGGCCGAACCGGAACGGGGGCATGCCTCCTGGACCAGATGCACCTAAAGAGGTGCTCGCGCTCGCCGCGCTCCAGGCGGCCGACCGTCGAGGCGCGAGCGTCGAAGCCCTCCAGCTCCGCCCACCGGTCGAGCAGCTCCGTCTCCTTTGAGCACGCGTAGCCGATGGCTCCGTTACAACTAGGCGATGGCAAAGCGCAAGGAACTCGCACTCAAATTGAGCCGGATGTCAGAGGTGCCCTCGGACGACCTCCCCCGGTGCCGATGGGCAACGGGCACATTTCTGCAGCCTTACCACGATATGGAGTGGGGCGTGCCGGTCCATGACGAGCGGCGCCACTTCGAGTTCCTCGTCCTCGAGTCTGCCCAAGCCGGACTCAGCTGGGTCACGATCTTGAAAAGGCGCCAGGCGTACCGGGAGGCATTCTGCGATTTCGACCCCGACGCCGTTGCCGAGCTCGGGCCGGACGATGTCGAAAGGCTCCTGTCGAGCTCAGGGATCATTCGCAACCGCCGCAAGGTAGAAAGCGCCATCTCGAACGCCCGCGCGTTCCTCGAGATCCGCCGCGAGTTCGGCAGCTTCGACAGCTACGTCTGGGCTTTCGTGGACGGCGCGCCCGTTGTCAACAAGTGGGGCGATGACGGCGAGATCCCGGCCGAGACGCCGCTTTCGAAACAGCTCAGCAAAGACCTGCGCGGACGCGGGTTCAGCTTTTTGGGCCCGGTCGTCTGCTACGCCCACCTGCAGGCGACCGGTCTCGTCATGGACCACCTCGTGGGATGCTTCCGCTGGCCGGTGCTCAGTGCGGGAGTTGACCCTCGCTACGGTAAAGAGCCATGACGATCGATGACATGCCAGCAGTTGACCGGGAACGTGCCGATCTCCTTGAGACCTTGGCAGTCCACCGCGGCTTTCTCCGCCATACCGTGAGGGACTTAACCGACGAGCAGGCAGGCGAGCGGACCACGGCGAGCGAGCTCTGCCTCGGCGGACTCATCAAGCACGTGACCCGCATGGAGTCCAACTGGGCCGGTTTCATTGGCCGGGGGCCCGATGCCCTGAGCTCGGGCGCAGACGGTTTCAGCGCCCACATGGCCTCGTTCCACATGGAGGAGGGCGAGAGCCTGGCGGGTCTGCTGGAGCGCTACGCGCAGGTCGCACAACTCACTGACGATCTCGTCGTCTCGCTTGGGTCCCTGGATGCGTCTCAGCCCCTCCCGGCCGCGCCCTGGTTCGAGCCGGGAGCCCGCTGGTCGGCGCGGCGGACCTTGTTGCACGTGATCGCCGAAACGGCCCAGCATGCCGGGCACGCCGACATCATCCGGGAGTCCCTCGACGGCGCGAAGACGATGGGTTGAGCCAGGGCCTTTCGAGTCAGTGGCCTATCACGTAGCTGGTCCCTGAGATCGAAGCGAAGTACTGCACCGAGGGGCCCTGTACGTAGGCCTTGCCGTTGGCGTAGATGTGGAGAGCCCCCACCTCTTGGACATTAGATGAGCTGTTCGAGTAGATCGAGAAGCAGTCATAAAAACCGGGTCTGGTGCCGACCGGCATCAAGAACGCAGGCTTGTTCTGGTTGCCTCCTGTGAGCGAGCCGGCGAAGTAGACAACGCCTTCGGCGGACACGGCATAAGACGGCGCGCCGGTTCCCCAGCTCGCCGCCGAGACCCAGCCGTTAAGGAGATTCAGCTGATGCCAGACGAGCGGGGGAGTCACAGGTGAGCTCTTCGGAACTCGGGTGCTGTCCGGTCTTGGCGCTGAAATCGTCCTCGCCGGGGTGACCAAAGGCTTGGAAAAACCCCGCGTCGCCGCATAGCCGACTCCGGAGAAGGTGCCAAAGAGCACGGCCGTGGCGAGTACGACCACGTAGATGGGCTGAGCGAGCACGCGGGCAGGAAGTTTTGGCATACAGGCCTCCGTTCTGGTCGTCCGGTCGGGTCGAACGGTGAGCTGACCTGGGCGGGCCCCCACCGCGGGCCCAGTTTGTCACCTTGAGCTCATGCCCCGGGACCGGGCAGACGCCCGGGCCGATCAGCCGAGCGGCTCGAAGCGAGCCGTGAAGTGACGAAGATGAGGCGCCTGCTCGACGATCTTGTAGCCCCGCAATGATGAGGCCTCCTCGGCGACTGCCTGGCAGACCTCGATGACGTAGTCCATGTGGCTCTGGGTGTAGGTGCGTCGAGGGATGGCGAGCCTGACGAGATCCATCGACGCCTCCTTCTCCGATCCGTCGGGTTGCATGCCGAACATCACCGTCCCGATCTCACAGCCGCGGATGCCGCCCATCTCGTAGAGGGCCACCGCGAGGGACTGGCCGGGGTACTCGAGGGGTGCGATGTGGGGCAGCAACCCTCGCGCGTCCAGGTATACGGCGTGGCCCCCAATAGGCAAGAACACCGGTATGCCGCTTTTATGCAGGGCTTCACCGAGATAGGCGGTCGACTGGATGCGGTAGCGCAGGTAGTCGTGCGAGACGGCCTCGCGGATGCCCTGGGCTATGGCTTCGAGATCCCGACCGGCCAGTCCGCCGTAGGTGGGGAAGCCCTCGGTCAGGATCAACATGTTCCGGCACGACTCGGCGAGGCCGTCGTCGTTGCAGGCGAGCCAGCCGCCTATGTTGGCGAGCGGGTCCTTCTTCGCGCTCATCGTCATCCCGTCGGCGAGCGAGGCCATTTCCCGCACGATGTCGGCTACCTCGCGCCCTGACTGGCCCTCTTCGCGTTCGCGGATGAACCAGGCGTTTTCGGCAAAACGGCAGGCGTCGAGGAAAAGGGGCAGACCGTAGCGGTCACACACCGCCCTTACCTCGTGCAGATTGCCGAGGCTGACGGGCTGGCCACCGGCGGAGTTGTTCGTGATGGTGACCATGACCACCGGCACGTTCTCGGGGCCGCGTTGTCTGATCAGCTCGTCGAGGGCCACCGTGTCCACGTTGCCCTTGAAAGGGTGCAGGCTCGCCGGGTCGTGCCCCTCGGCGATGACGACGTCGACCGCTTCGGCGCCGGAGAACTCGATGTTGGCCCGGGTCGTGTCGAAATGGGTGTTGCTCGGCACGACCCGACCTGGGCCACCAATCACCGAGAAGAGGATCTTCTCCGCCGCCCGACCCTGGTGGGTCGGTATCACATGGCGGAAGGGGAACAGGTCGGTCACCGCGTCGCGGAAGATGATCCAGGAGGGAGAGCCGGCATAGGACTCGTCCCCGTGCTGGATCGCCGCCCACTGGTCGCGGCTCATCGCCCCTGTGCCCGAGTCGGTCAGCAAATCGATGAGGACGTCGCGAGCCAAGATGTTGAAGACGTTGTACCCGGCCGCCCTTATGGCTTGCGCGCGCTCCTCAGGTGTCGTCATGCGCAGCGGCTCTACGGCGTGGATCCGGAAAGGCTCAATGATGGTGTGGAAGGTACGCATTATGGTGATAACCCTAGATCAGGCGGCGTTCAGTCGCCCATCTCGTGAGCTCGTGACGCGTCGAGAGCTGCAGCTTTCGCAGCACGGCCGAAACGTGGCTCTCAACTGTCTTGACCGAGATCGTGAGCTCTCTCGCGATCTCTTTGTAGGTGTAACCACGCGCGATGAGGCGCAGCACCTCCCGCTCGCGAGGCGAGAGTTGATCGAGCTCGGGATCTAGCGGACCGGGCAGGTCTATGCCGGGCATGGAGGCAAAGGCGTCGAGGACAAAACCGGCCAGGCGGGGTGAGAAGACGGCGTCTCCGCCCGCCACCCGCACGACGGCGTCGATGAGCTCAGGTCCCGAGATCGTCTTGGTGACATATCCCCGAGCCCCTGCCCGGATGACGGCGATCACGTCTTCTGGCGCGTCCGAGACCGACAGGGCAAGGAAGCAGACCTCGGGGTGCTTCGCCTTGACGGCCTCGATAACGGCTCTACCACCACCGCCGGGCATGTGGACATCGAGGAGCACGACCTGGGGGAGCCGCTCGGAGATGAGCTCGATGGCGGCCGGGACCTCATCGGCCTCCCCGACGACTTGGACGGCGTCGCCGAGCCCGCTGCGGACCCCGGCGCGGAAGAGATGGTGGTCGTCGACTAGGAAGACCGTTGGCTTGTCGGCGGGGCTCATTGCCGTCCCTGGTTACGGGGGACGCTGAGCTCGACCTCGGTGCCCTCGCCAGGCACCGACCGGATGACGGCCGTGCCCCCGTGGCGCTGCATGCGCCCGCGGATCGACTCGGCTATGCCCTTGCGGTCCCCGGCTATCGCCTCAGGGTCAAATCCAACCCCGCGGTCTCTTATGAACATGGACACCCGATTCGGCTCAGCTTCGACGTAGATCGACACCGAGGCTGTACCGGACCATTTTGCCGCGTTCACGGCGGCCTCCCTGCCTGCCGCGAGGAGGGCCCGCAGCTCGTCGTCGAGCGGGGCGTCGCCGACGGTGACAGTGTCCACGGCTATGCCGTGGGCCTCTTCCACCTCGCGTTCGATTTGTCCGACCCCAGCCGCGAGCGTAACCGGACCCTCGGGCCCAAAAGATCCCGGAGGGCGGCCCTCGAACAACCAGGACCGCAGTTCGCGTTCTTGGGCACGGGCGAGGCGTGCCACCTCTTGAGGGTTGTCCGCCGAACGTTGGATCATCGCCAGAGTCTGCAGTACCGAGTCGTGCACCCGGGCGGCCATATCAGCGCGCTCCTCGGCGCGAATACGCGCCTGGCGCTCGTGGAGCAGGTCCAGGCCTAGTCGCAGCCACCAGGGACCGAGGAGGATGACCGTCCCAGCGATCATGAGCAAGGTCCCGACAAGAGGGCGCAGAAAGGACCGGCTCAGGTGGCCGTCGGAGATGACGACAACGCCGAAAACGAACACGACGAGGCCGGCTCCGAGCCGTGCCATAAAGGCGCGCCGCGTCTGGCTCGGCTCTTGGCCTAGCTGGAGCAGCGCCTGGAGGGAGCTGTCGAGCCAGGCCCGTTCCTCATGCTCGGCGTTGCGGTAGACAAGCACGAGGCCGGCCGCGCCGATGAGAAGTGGCAGTCCCCAAGACGACACGAAGCTGGCATGGAGAGCCGACCCGAGGAGCAGCACGAGCACAAGGGCAGGTACTAGGGCGACGGTGATGGTTATCCCCTGGCGATCCGACAGGGCGCGTGCCCCGATCGTCTCGGTAGAGCCCTCTTCAGGCAGCAACAGCCAGGCGATCACATAGACGGCGACGCCAAACCCGCTCAAGAGGCCCAAGAGCACGAGGACGATGCGGATGAAGGTCGCGTCCCGGCCCCTCCGGGCGGCGATGGCTCCAGCGATGCCGGCGAGCATCCGGTCATCGCGGCTGCGGTAGAGGCGGCCGTGCCCGCGATGGCGCCCCCGCCGAAAGGCGCGGGGGTCTGGCATGGGACGGAACTGATGGCGCTGCCAGGGGTCGAATTGATCGCTGATGTCTCGATGATCGCGCCTTTGGGCCATCTGGACCATGAGGGGATGCCCTGACGGCTGCCGGCTGTTCTCAGGGGCCGATCCGGGACCTCCCCGATTTCAATGCTTCCCGCCCGGGCGCACGATGGTCGCATGGACATAACGACTGACAGGCACGAACAAGACGAGGAGCCCCGGCTCCTGCGCAGGACTCACGAAGGATCCATGTTGGCCGGCGTGGCCTCGGGCCTTGCCAACTACCTCGAGGTGGACGTGACGCTGGTTCGGATCGGCATTGTCGCCCTGAGCTTTCTTGGTGGTGCCGGTGTGCCCCTTTATGTGGCCGCGTGGCTGCTCATCCCCGAGGAAGGCTCGGAGGTTGCCATCGCCGGGGAGATCTTGAGCCACTCCTGGCACCACTGAGCACGGTCCGCACTCGTTCACAGGAAGGAATGACATGCAATCACGATGGGAGGGGCCTTTCGGGGCTTTCCCGAGGTCCGACACAAACCCCAACATGCGCATCGGTGACGCCGAGCGCAACCAGATAGCCGAGCAGCTCTCCAAGCACTACAGCGACGGCCGCCTCGACGCGGCGGAGTTCCAAGAGCGCTTGGACAAGGCCATGAGCGCGAAGACGCGCAGTGACCTTTCCGGTTTGCTCGCAGACCTGCCTAGCTTGCAGACCCCTGAGCAGGCAGCTGGCTCCAAGCCGCAGCCCTACCGTCGGCCGCGGGTGATACGGACGGTGATATTCGTCCTCATCGCCTTCTGGGCGCTCTCGTTCTTCGCCGCCTCGACGCATTTCTTGTTCTTCGGATGGATACACATTCCGTGGCTGTTGATCGCTCTCGTCGCGTTGTTCCTCTGGTCACGCGACCGCAGGCACCGGCGCTGGCGCTACCGGCGCCAGTTCCTCGACGAGCGGCCCCAGTAACGGGGCCCTCGTCCGTGGCGGCTGTGCAGTCGGCGCCCCGTCGGTGCTCGCGGGGTCTCGAGCTCGATGGTCGGCGCCAGCGATTTGTTGATGTCCGGCGGTGCCGTCAAGAGCTGGCCCCCGCTCAAGGAGGCATTGGGGGTGAGCCCATCTGCAGATGACGAGGCCGCCTCCTTCTCGGAGGCGGCCAGGCTGCGCATGAGCGGGCCGGCGAGGACAATGGCCACGACGCACTGGGCGATACCTGCGACGAATATCGGCAGACGGACCCCCCACTTGTCGGCAAGTGCCCCGCCGATGAGCGACCCGATGGGAAAGGCTCCCCAGACGACCCCGCGCCACGCCGAGCCAACCCTGCCCATCAGCTCGCGCGGGGAAAGGCGCTGGCGTAGGGAGTTCGCCATGACACTGCCGGCATAGACCGCGAAGCTCACCACGCAAAAGGCCGCGCCTGCGACCAGCCATCCTTTCGCAGACGACATGACGAGATAGGCCACGCCCGAGACGAGAGCGCTGGCGACGAGCGTAGGGACGTTGCCGATCCGGTTGGCGACGCGGTCTGCGAGCAGGGCGCCGGGGACGTTGCCGGCGGCTCCGACAGCCAGGAACACTCCGTACAGGCTCTTGGAAACGCCCCAGTCGACGGTGGCGACGATGACAAGAACGCCCATAACAAGACCCTGCAACCCGGCAAGTGCCGCGAGCAGGCTGACGAGCAGCCTCAAGGAACGGTCCTTCAAGAGCTGGCGGACCCCGTCGAGGATCGAGTGATGGGCCGGTCCCGACGAGAGACGTTCGGTCCGGAACCCGAGCAGCGACAAACCGGAGAGGCCCACGGCCGCGGCGTCGGCGAAGAAGGGGAGCGCCTTTGTCGCCGCGAAGGCGAGCGTCCCGAGGATCGGGCCGCCTAGGTGCTCAGTGGCGGCCTCGGTGCCGCTCAGGATCCCGTTCGCATGAGCAAAGGCGTCGGGCTCGACCAGCTCCGGCACAGTCGCCTGTGAGGCCGAGTAGTAGATCGCCCGAGCCCCGCCGTTGGTGAACACGAGTAGTACCAACAGCAAGTAGCTGAGGTGATGGGTTGCCACGAGGGCCGCGAGCGCCGCGATCACAAGCGCACGGGCCATGTTGGTCAGCGCCATGACCCGCCCCCGCTCGTAACGGTCGGCTATGGCCCCGGCAGGCAGAGCGAGCACAAGCCAGGGGAAGGTGTCGGCTGCGGCCGCCCCGGAGACCGCCAATGGGCGCGGGTCGACGAAAAAGGCCAGAAGGGGGACGGCCCCGTAGCCAAAGCCGTCACCGAGGCTGGCCACGACGAAGGTGGCCCAGAGGTAACGGAACCTCCGTCCCAGCGCCCGCGGAGATCCGGGCGAGACCTCGTTTGCCTTAACGCCGTGCTCGGAGGTCACGGTTCATCATTGCTCGCCTCGAGCCTCGTTGACAGAAAATTCCTGCCTTCCAGAGCCGACCTTTTTTCAGTCGGGCGGTGAGGCCAGGTTTGCTCAGTTCGGTCATCCGCGGCCGTTTGGGAGAAGCGGCGGGCGGAAAAGCCTCAAAACACTAAAGGAATCCGCCCGCCGCTCCGATACCAAATAGGAAGAAGTCGCCGCCATCTCAAAGTAACAGCGACTCCAGATCTGAACTCAAGCGGTCAACGCCGCAAGGCTCAGCCCCAGATCGGCCAAGAGCTGACCAATTCGACCACCTCCCTTCCAGAGCAGGGGACCACGGTCGGGGGACACGAGGGCGATTCACCGTGCTAGCGGTGCCCTCGATTCCCCCGCGTCTAACATCATCCCAGTTCACGGTGCGACTGCACAATGGTCACACTAACCACGCTGTCAACGTGGCTCGAGAGCTGGTGGGAGCCGTCTGAGGCCGAAGTGGAGCCCGAGTTCGCCATTTCGCGAGTTGCCGGCCAGAAGGGGTGAGGGGAGGCCGGTTCAGCAACGTCGTGGGCCAAGCTCCTATGGGCCCGCCATGGGTCCCTAGCTCGCTAGTGCGACATTTCCTCGTCTGCCCGGGCCCCGAGGCACGGCTTGCCGCCACCGGTGCTGCAGGTTCGACGGCCTTTTAACGCCCGCGTGCTCGCCGCGGGGGCCTTCTCATCTCAGATGGGGCTCATCCGCCCCTGAGCTGGGATCCTTCTTCTCGCTCCGGAGACGGAGCGTCTTCCAAGCGCCCGGGGATGATGCGCAGCGGCCTCGAGGAAGGGATCTCCCGGGAGAACTTGAGGCGCGGGTGGGTGGCGAACCAGCGCGAGAGATCCTCCCGACCGAGCGGCGGGGAGAAGTAGTAGCCCTGCACGGCGTCGCATCCCGCGTCGGCGAGGATGGCACAGGTGACCTCGTCCTCGGCTCCCTCGGCGACCACGGTGAGGCCGAGCGAGTGGGCCATGGCGATCGAGGAGCGGACGATGATCGAGTTGCTCTGGTCGGCGGCGACGTTGGCGACAAAGGAGCGGTCCAGCTTCAGCTCGTTGACGGGTAGCCGGTGTAGATAGGCGAGGGAGGAGTACCCCGTGCCGTAGTCGTCGACGGCGATGCGCACCCCGAGGTCGGAGAGCTGGCCGAGGACGTCGCTTGCCTCTGCTATGTCGGCCATGACCTCGGTCTCTGTGATCTCCAAAGACAGCGAGCTCGCGGGTAGCCCGTTCTTGCCGAGGTGGGCCGTGATGTTGCGCACGAGCGACCTGTTGGACAGGTCGCGCCCGGAAAGGTTGATCGCAAGGCCTATGTCGAGGCCGTCGCGACGCCACTGGGCAGCCTGGCTGCATGCTTCGTTGAGGACGAAATCGGTGATCTGGCCGATGAGCCCCATTTGCTCGGCTATCTGAATGAACTCGTCCGCGGGCACCTGTCCGTGCACGGGATGGAACCAGCGCGCGAGGGCCTCGCATCGGACCACCTCGCCGGAGACGAGACCGGCGATGGGCTGGTACATCACGCTCAGCTGTTGGCCGCTGGCGAGGGCCTCGGCGAGGTGGCCGCCAAGGAGGAGCTTGCGCTGCATGCTCTGGTCGTGGGCGGGCGAGTAGAGCTCGATGCCCGAGCGCTTGGCCTTGCCGTGGTACATGGCGATGTCGGCACGTTGCAAAAGGGTGGCGACGTTGTCCCCGTGTTCGGGCGCCAGTGAGATCCCCGCCGTGGCCGTGATGGCGAGCGTTATCCCGTCGATGTTCATGGGCTTGGACACCGCCGCCAGAAGGTCGCGCACGATCCCCAAGGCCTCCTCGGGACCGATGATGTCGGGCACGACGAGGACGAACTCGTCGCCGCCGAGCCGGGCGACGGTGGCGCGGCCGCTGCTAGAGCGCACGAGTGTCTCGGCCACCTCGCACAAGAGGCGATCGCCCGTGCCATGTCCGAGGGTGTCGTTGACCTCCTTGAATCGGTCGAGGTCCAAAAGGGCCACAGCTGCCCTGCCCGTCTCGGCTAGCGCGGCCGTAGCGCGGTCTAAGAACAGCGTCCGGTTGGGGAGCCCGGTCAAAAGGTCGTGCGTCGCTTGGTGCCACTTGCTCTCGGCCTCGAGGCGCAGCTCCTCGACGAGCTGGGCCCGTTCCATCGTCGTGCTCGCGTCCGCGGCCAAAGCCTCGAAGAGCCTCAGGTCGTCGTCATCGAAGGCGGCGAACCCCTCGTCGCGGTCGAGGGCCACTAGGGCGCCGAGGGTGCGCTCCCCGCTCGCGAGGGGAACGATCATCGCGCCACGAAACTCGCCAAGCAGCGAGTCGACGTCCGACTCGCGCCGGTGGTTGCCGCTAGTGCCGACACGCAGGTTCGCCTGCTGTTTGGTCACAGCCTTGGCGATGACAGAGGTGCTGTCGACGATTGTGCGCTGCACTGTGGAGCGGACGTCCCCGTTGAGGGCGATGTGGCGTACCGAGGGCCACTCGTCGACGATGATGAGCTCGGCCCGGTTGGCCCGCATGACCGACTGAACCTGCTCGAGCACTGCCCAGGCCGTGCCCGCCGTCTCGAGGTAGGGGCCGCTGACGGACCTGGAGAAGTCGTAGAGCTGCTGCAGGGCGCCGAAACGGTTCGTCAGGCGGAGGTAGCCCCTGTAGGCGAACACGATCAGGGCACCAACGGTGACGAGGGGCAGGACTGCCCAAGTGTCCCACCAGGCGGCGTCGAGGACGACGAGAGCAAGGGCGATGCTCGAGACGAGGACGAGGGCCACGGTTGTGACCTCGAAGCCGTACTTGCGGCGCTGGGCGTGACCATTTAGATGGAGCACGACGGTCACGGCCAGGTGCCCGTAGAGGAAGGCGGCGCTCAAGGCGACGGCTCCTGCAGCCCAACCGATGGGGAGCACGGCGGCCCGGGACGAGCCGGGATGGATGAAGGGATGAAGGATCGCCCGGTAGACGATTATGGCGACGACACACGACATTGCCGCCGAGGCGAGGTTGAAGGCGAGCTTCATGGGCGATTGTCGCCTGATCACACCGAGGGCGAAACCCTCTCCGAGGACTCGGCAGATGACGAGCACCACCGGGGCGGCAATCACCAGGCCCAAGAGCAGCGGCACCTCGCTCAGAGCGAACAGGTAGGTCTGGCCCCGATAGTGGACCGACACGGGCCCCATGACGACTGCGGCAAAAGTGACGGTCAATAGCGCCGCGACCAAAGGTTGGGTGATGAGGCCCCTGTATGGAACCTCGGCCCCGATCGGGCCCCAGACGAGGAGCGCCGCAGTGCCGGCCGCGAGCAGGATCGCGAATACCGGGACACCGACCCGCCCACCGAGCCGCTGCTTGGAGGCCTCGGAAACGGGCTGTGAAACCTCGTTCGAGGCCGCCTCAGACTCGAGCGCGCCCGCAGCTGACACCGCCGCGGGGGCGGCCTTCAACGAGCGCGGCGAGGCGCGATCCTCGTAGCGGTCTAGTGAGGCCACGAGGAAAGTTATCGGCAAGTCGCCGCGTTCCTTGAGCATTTCCAGGTCGCAGGGGAGTCCAACATCGGTACCACTCATCTGACCGTAGTGGCTTTGACGCTGAAAGCGGCGGCTTTCCCTGTCTGAAGTGGTCTGGAGCGATAGCATCGAACACATGTACGACGATGCTGCATGGGATGCAGGTCTGGACGATGCTCAGTTGGCAGCAGTCGTCCATGGCGAGGATCCGCTGGTAATCGTCGCTGGTGCCGGGACAGGCAAGACTCGCACGCTAATTCCGCGTGTGGCCCGCCTCTTGGAAACCGGAGTGCCACCGGAGCGGATCTTGTTGCTCACCTTTACGCGCCGGGCTGCCGACGACATGCTTGCGCGGGCCGTGGCCCTGAGCGGTCACCGCGAGTGGTCGAGACGCCTTCGAGGGGGCACGTTCCACGCTGTCGCCCACCAATTCATTTCTAGCTACGCCGAGCCGCTCGGCCTGCAACCCGGCTTCTCGCTCCTCGACCCGGCCGACGCGGCCGACATGATGGACATTTTGCGAGACGAGCAGGGCTTCGCCACGGGACAGGTCAGAGTGCCGCGATCGGCCACTCTCGTCGACGTGTACTCGCGCTGTGTCAACACCCGCCAGCGTCTTGGCGAGGTGTTAGCGACAGATTTCCCCTGGTGTGAGCCGCACACTGAGGCGATTGCGGGCCTCTTTCGGGCCTATGTCGCCCGCAAGCGGGCCAAGGGTCAGGTTGACTTCGACGACCTGTTGTTGCTGTGGCGGGCCGCGCTCGGCGATGAGCGCCTCGGGCCTCGCATGACCGAGATGTTCGACCACGTCCTTGTCGACGAGTACCAGGATGTCAACGCTCTGCAGGTCGAGATAGTGCGTGCCCTTCGCCCCGATGGCCGTGGCCTCACCGTCGTTGGAGACGACGCGCAGGCGATCTACGGCTTTCGGGGTGCCGATGCCCGCTACCTTCACGATCTATCGGGCTCGCTGTCGAACGCGACGGTGATCGCCCTCGAGCACAACTTCCGTTCCGTGCAGCCGATCTTGACCCTGGCGAATCTGGTGCGGCCCAGCGAGGCGGGGATCCGCCTCGTGCTGCGCGGGGAAAGGCCAGGGGGGCGCCGCCCTTGTCTCGTCAGGTGCCATGACGCCCCGGGGGAGGCCCGCGCCGTGGTGGACAGGATCCTCGACGCCCACGACGAAGGCATGCGGCTTTGCGACCAAGCCGTGCTCGTGCGAGCCGCCCACCACAGCGACCTCATCGAGCTCGAGCTCACAGCCAGACGGGTCCCGTACCGCAAGTACGGTGGCCTCCGCTTTGTCGAGGCCGCCCACGTGAAGGACTTCGCCGCCGCCCTGCGCCTGCTCGACAACCCTGCCGACGAGCTGGCCTGGTTCCGCCTCTTGCGCATGCACGACAGCATCGGGCCAGCGCGGGCGCGCATGCTGGTCGGGCTGCTCGGTCCTCTCGAGGGAAACAGCGCCTACGAATGGTCACAAGCCGTGGCCGCCGCGCCGGCGCGCTCTCGGGTCGCGCTTTCTACGACTCTTGAGGGCCTGGACGCCGCCCGCAAGCAAAAGGCCGTCGCCGACAGGGTGAGCGCCATCTTCCAGCTTCTCCGCCCGCTCGTGCTCAGCCGCTACAGCGAAGGCCCGGCAAGGGTCGAAGACCTCGACCGCTTGTCAAGCGCCGCCGCAGCGATGGACGACCTGCCCGCATGGCTCGCCGAGATAACCCTCGATCCCCCGATGTCGACCGGGGACCGCGCCGGGCCGCCCCATCTCGACGAGGACTTCGTCATCATCTCGACGGTCCATTCCGCCAAGGGCCTTGAATGGGCCTCTGTGCATCTTCCCCATCTCGTCGACGGCGCCTTCCCCTCCGACATGGCGCTCAGTACTGCTGCCGGTCTCGCCGAGGAGCGCAGGCTCTTCTACGTAGCCACGACCCGTGCCCGGGACCGGCTGACCCTCTACACACCCTTGCGCATGCCCTACCAGCGGCGGTCCGGCAACGACCGCCACGGGCTCGCTCCGGCGAGCCGGTTCCTTGAAGGCGAAGTGCTCTCGGTCCTAGAGGTAAAAGAGGAGGCACCATTCCGCCCCGCGCCGCGGCTGTGGCCGCCGGGCACGCACCGATCACAATCGATCTCGACCACCTGTGGCGCTGAGTCACCCCCTCGGTAGGGCGGCGTAGGCGTCCTCGGCCGATACAGGCCGCCAGGCTTTTCCGGTCGAGGGCGCAGGGCGCGCATGGTCGTGTCGGCTTCAGGGCAGAATCGGGCCCATGAACAACGATCCAGCCGTTGCGGACTCCCAGTTGCCGAGCGGGGCAGAGAGCGCTGAGGCGCGTCCTTTGGTGCCGACAGAGATCTCCCAGCCTGCCGCCTACGAAGAAGAGGAGATGATCGCCCAGCCGGCCAAGATCATGCGGATCGCCTCAATGGCCAAGCAGCTCCTGGAAGAGGTTCGGATGGCCCCCCTTGACGATGCGAGCCGCACTCGGATGAAGGAGATCTACCACGAGTCGATTCGTGAGCTCGAAGGAGCCTTGTCACCCGAGCTCGCCAAAGAGCTCGACCGGCTCGCCATCCCCTTCGACGACGGTGCGCCCAGCGACGCCGAGCTGCGCGTCGCCCAGGGCCAGCTTGTCGGATGGCTCGCCGGCCTGTTCCAGGGCATCCAGGCGACGCTTTTCGTCCAGCAGGTGGCCACCCAGCGCCAGCTCGACCAGATGCGCGGCGGAGGACTGGCCAACGAGTCGCGGGGCGAACGACGGCGAGGTCCGGACCCCGTATCTTTGAGCATTCAAGAGCGCGCTCGGGGGAGGCGGGCGATGGTCCTGACCTGGCATTGCTCTCAAGTCGGTCCCTCTTTAGGCCGATGCTTAGGACGTGAGCGCGGAGAATGACTAGCTCGATGACGCCCGGCTCTCAGCCCGAGCCGCCCCCGGCGCGGGGAGCGGCGGTTACAGACGCGATCGAGGCCTGGTCGAGCTTCGAGCAGTTCTTCGTTCTTTCCTACCGCACCGCGCAGGGCGTGCCCGTGCTCGTGACCGAGCTCTCCATCCGCAGCGCGGCAGCTCTCGGGCTGCCTCCCGATACCGGGGCGAGCGATCCCGGTGCCTTTGCCCGCCTCGTGCACCCTGACGACCGGGAACGGGTTCTGGCCGAGCATTCCGAGGCGGCGAGCAAGGCCGAGGCATACACCGGCGAGTACCGCATGGTCGGCCTGAACGGATCGGTCCTTTGGATCTATGACGAGGCCGTCCCTGTCGTAGACGCCGCCGGAGGGTCGGCCCTTTACGGCCATTGCCTCGACGTCACCCCGAGAAGGAGGACCGAGGCCCAGCCTCGAGAGGCCGAGGAGTACCTGCACTCGGCGGTCGCAAACATCCCAGGGGCCATCTACCGCTGTGTGTGTGACGCAGCCGGGACGATCGAGTTCCTGAGCGAGCAGATCGCGGACATCGTCGGGTACCCGGCGAGCGACTTCATCGCCAACAACGTTCGCAGCTATGACTCCATCGTCCATCCCGAGGACCTGCCCTACATGATCTCGGAGATGAACGACGCCCTCGAGCGGGGCTCCGCCTACAGCCTCGAGTACCGCGTAATCCACCTGAGCGGTGAGACGCGCTGGGTTTGTGAGCGCGGCAGGCCCGTTTTCGGCCCGGACGGCAGGCCGCAGTGGACGGCGGGCGTGATCGTGGACATCACCCGGCAGAAGGCCTCAGAAGCCAGCCGCGAGCTCTTCGAGCGCCAAGTCCGCCACCAGTCCCTGCATGATTCTCTGACAGGGCTCACCAACGAGGTCTATTTCCGCGACACCCTCGCCAAGGCCATCTCCGAGGCGAGAGAGACCGACGGTGAGCTCGTCGTTTTCGTCATGAACCTCGACCGTTTCAAGACAGTCAACGACGCCCTCGGGCGCGAGAGCGGTGACGCGTTGTTGCAAGAGGTCGGGAGCCGCTTCCACCACGTGCTGAGGGGCGACGACTCGATAGCGCGGCCTCGGGCGCGACGAGTTCGCCGTTCTCGTCTCCGCCGCCAGGCGAGCCGAGGCCCTCGAGGTCGTCCACCGCCTACGCGAGTGCCTCGAGGCGCCGATCGACCTCGGTGGGCTCGCCCTCGAGGCCGAGGTGAGCATCGGCATCGCCTGCTGTCCACGCGACGGCGTCGATGTCGACTCGCTGCTTCGCGCTGCCGACACTGCGATGCACGTCGCCAAGGATTCAGGCCTCGGCTACGCCTTCTACGACGTCTCGGTGGACACCCGGGCCGCTGCACGCCTGTCTTTGCTCGCAGATCTGCACCGCGCCCTCGACGAGCACGAGCTCGTCTTGCACTATCAGCCGAAGATCGCCGTGCAGAGCGGCCGGGTAGTTGCTGTGGAGGCTCTCGTGCGCTGGCAGGACCCCGAGAGGGGCCTTGTCATGCCCGATGAGTTCATCCCTGTAGCAGGCAGGACGAGCCTCATGAGGTCGGTGACAGGCCGCGTCCTGGACGAGGCCGCCCGTCAGTGGCGGGCTTGGGCGGACGATGGGCTGAACCTGCCCGTGGCGGTGAACCTGTCCACTTGCGATCTTGTCGACCCCGCCTTTCCGGGTGAGGTGGCCGCCCTGCTCGGCAAGTGGCGAATGCCGGCGACGATGCTGAAGCTCGAGGTCACCGAGCACTCCATCTCCGATGACCCGGCTCGAACCGAGGACGTTCTCGAACGCCTAGGGGCGATGGGGCTTTGCCTCTCAGTCGATGATTTCGGCACGGGGTGCTCGTCGATCGTCTCGTTGAAGAGCCTGCCTATAGACGAGATCAAGATCGACCGGTCCTTCGTTTCGACCATGGTCGCCAGCGAGGAGAACGAGGTCATCGTGCGGGCACTCATCGAGCTTGCCCACAATCTCGGTCTCGGGGTCGTGGCCGAGGGCGTTGAGAAGCGAGCCGTCATGGAGCGCCTAGCCCAGCTCGGCTGCGACTTCGCCCAGGGCTATTACATGAGCAGGCCCTTGCCAGCCGATGAGCTCGCCGTCTGGCTGGAGCAGAACCCCGCCGCCGGTGTGCCCGAGCTCAAAAAGCGCAAGTTCCGCGAGGAACCGACCCGGGAGACCCTCGCCTCAGCTTGAGCCGTCGACAGGCACGGCCACGAGCTCGTGGCCGTCCGCGGTCAAACAGCGGCCCGAGGCGAGATCGAAACGCCAGCCGTGCATGGCGCACTCGAGCACGCCGTCGCAGACGGTGCCAAAACGCGACAGGTCGGCTCTTAGGTGCGGGCAGCGCCTTTGCACCATGTAGTCGCCGAGCCTGACAAGGTCGTCCCCGCTCGACTGCTCTGCGTACCACCCTTCGGCATACGACATCCGCTCGGGCGAGAGGCACTTGAAAAAGGCGAAGACGTACTCGTTGTAGGGACCGCGGCGTTTGGCTTTGAAACGCAGGGACAAAAAGAGGCTGTTCACCCAGTCGATCTCGCCCGTGGCGACGAGCGCCTCGACCAGGCGACGGTCGATCGTGAAGCGGTAGCGGCACTCTTCACCTTCGGAGCGGCGCACCTGTCCCGTCGTGAAGTCGACGAGGATGTCCTCGTCGCCGAGGTCGAGCAGCACGGGGGCACCAACGCCGGCGCAGATGTGGTCGGCCAACGCCAATAGCGGCTCCCATCGCTGCTTGAGGGCGCTGAGCAGGTCGCCGTCGTAGCGGGGCCACGATTCGCGCGCTCGCTCGAGAACCGGCGCCTGTCGGGCGGCATAGCCCTTTAGATAAGAGGTCTTGTCCGAGAAGATCGAGCTGATCTCGTCGCTTGTAAGAGGGTGAACAACCTCACACCCCTCGGCGGTGAGCGAGGCGGTGCTGCCTGGGATCAGGAGCCGGCCGTTATTGAGCCCGCTCTCTTCTAAGTAAGCAAGGAAGACGCGCTGGTCAGGAAAGATGTTGTCCGGGCTGTTCTCGAGGTCGTTGTGCTCGAACAAGTTCTCGTCCAAGAAACACGGCGGCCCGGCGGTGGGGAACACGTAGCGGGCGCCGACGGCGTCGACGAAACGCCGCGCCCGCTCCATGCCGTTCAGGCGCTTTCGCTTTGCGAACTCGATCTTGTTTGCCTCGGGCAACTCGTAGACGACTGGCCACCATATGGCACCGGAGAACTGGAGGAAGTGCCCGTCATAGGCGCCGAAGGCGTTCAGTTGTGCCGGGTCGGGTGGCCGGGCGTCGTTCTGGTTGAGCACTCTCGTCTCGCCGTCGTCGAGCGACAGAGCAGAGTCGCCGATCGGCCCGTCGCTCGGCGACACCATGGCAGTGATCATCACCCGGAGACCGCCCAGGTCCACGGGCTCGCCGTTTTGTGTCTCGACAAAGGAGTGAAAGCCGAGATCGCTAAGAGCCGAGCGCAGCTCGCTGGTCGGGAATTCCGGGAGCAGGACCGTCGTCGA
This sequence comes from uncultured Acidimicrobiaceae bacterium, assembly GCA_963725355.1. Taxonomy (GTDB): domain Bacteria; phylum Actinomycetota; class Acidimicrobiia; order Acidimicrobiales; family Bog-793; genus Fen-455. Next base: position 247,724 of record CAVRYE010000009.1, on the reverse strand, counting down.
CTTCGCCACTGCCCTCGAGAGCAACACGGGGTCGAAGTGATCCCGGTGCAGGTGCGAGATATAGAGGAAGTCGGGGGCGAGGGCCTCGAAGTCGAGCTCTGTGTTGTCAGGGAACACGAACCAGGAGGCGAAGTACGCCGGAGTGCGCCACGGGTCACATAGCACGCTCCCCTTCGCCGTCTCGATGAACAATCCGGCATGGCCGGTAGCGGTGATCCTCATTTGGGGCGGAAGTCTAAGGCGGAAGGGCCTCGGCGGAACGGTTCAGGTTACGATCGACCATGCTCGAGCATGCGGACGTGATTGTCCTCGGAATGGGCCCAGGCGGCGAGCATCTCGCAGGCCGGCTCGCCGAGGAGGGGCTCGACGTCGTCGGCGTCGAGGGTCGCCTGTTGGGCGGTGAGTGCCCCTACTGGGGCTGCATCCCCTCCAAGATGATGCTGCGGGCGGCCGGCCTGCTCGCCGACGCAAGGCGCGTTCCGGGCATCGCCGGCAGCGCCGCAGTGACGGCAGACTGGGCACCGGTCGCGAATCGCATCCGCGTCGAAGCCACCGACGACTGGGACGACCGTGTCGCGGTGGAACGCTTCGTGTCCAAGGGGGGCCGCTTTGTGCGTGGCTGGGGGCGCCTCGCCGGAGCGCGCCGTGTCGATGTCGCCGACCGCGAGTTCGAGGCCAGTCGCGGCGTCGTCGTCAACGCCGGTACCCAGCCCTGGACTCCTCCGATACCAGGTCTGTCGCAGGTCGCTTACTGGACCAACCGCGAGGCGATCGAGGCGACCGAGGTGCCGTCGTCGCTGCTCGTCCTCGGCGGTGGGGCTATCGGCGTCGAGCTTGGGCAGGTGTTCGCCCGCTTTGGAGCTGAGGTGACGATCGTGGAGGTCGGACCCCACCTGCTCCCGCTCGAAGAGCCTGAGTCAGGCCAGCTGCTCACAGAGATGCTCGAGTCCGAGGGGCTTCGCATCGTGTGCGGGGCCGAGGTCACCTCTGTCCACCAGCAGGGTCAGAAGATCGCCATCGATCTCGCCGCGGGCGAGGTGCTTCAAGGCGAACGTCTCCTCGTCGCCACCGGGCGGCGCTCGGACCTCGCCGGACTCGGGGTCGCTTCGGTCGGCCTTGACGACAAAGCGCGAACGATCCCGGTCGACGACAGGTGCAGGGCCGCGCCCGGCCTGTGGGCAGTGGGCGATATCACCGGGAAGGGGGCGTTCACCCATGTGTCGATGTACCAGGCCGAGATCGTGCTCGCAGACATCTTGGGCCAGCCCGTCGCGCCTGGTGACTATAGGGCGCTACCCCGGGTGACCTTCACCGATCCCGAGATCGGTTCGGTGGGCATGAGCGAGGCCCAGGCGAGGGCCGCCGGCCTCAATGTGAGGGTCGGATACACCGAGCTGCCCTCCTCCGCGGGGTTGGATACAAAAGGTCGACAATGCAGGTTTCATAAAGCTTGTCGAGGACGCGGAGCGGGGCGTGCTCGTCGGGGCAACCTCGGCTGGTCCCTGCGGCGGCGAGGTGCTCTCAATGCTGACGCTCGCCGTGCATGCCTCGGTCCCGGTCTCCCAGCTGTCCACGATGATCTACGCCTATCCGACGTTCCACCGCGCCGTCGAGGTCGCCGTCAAGGACCTCGCCTCCTGAGCGGGTGAGGCTTCGCCGCGGTTGGATCGTCTACCTGCTCGAAGAGGCAGCCGTCGGCTTGCTCGGGTAGCCTGCGAGTGATGTCACGTTCGGGAAGAGGACTTCGACTCGTCACCGAGCCGGCTCGTCATCCCTCGGCAGGAGGCCAACGCGTGCTCGTCGTCGATCACCCGATTGTCGCCCATCGACTCTCTGTGTTGAGGGCGGTCGAGACCGACAATGCCACGTTCCGCACGATCATGGGTGAGCTGTCAGCCCTGGTTGCTTACGAGGCCCTGCGAGACCTGCGCACCGTTGAGCAGCGCATCGACACGCCGATGGCGAGCGATGTCGCCTGCCAGCGTGTGAGCGAGATGGTCCTGCTCGTTCCGATACTGCGTGCCGGGCTCGGCATGATCCCGGCCATCCAAGAGATGCTCCCATTGACCGAGGTCGCCCATGTCGGGCTTCGCCGCGACGAGGAGACACTGCAGCCGATGGTCTACTTGGAGCGGCTTCCTCGTGATCTGTCCGGCCGCCGTGTGATCATTTGCGACCCGATGCTGGCAACGGGCGGGTCGCTCGTCAAAGTGTGCGACCTCGTCAAGCAGCGGGGAGCCACCGAGATCCACGCGCTCTGTCTCATCGCCTCTCGGGCGGGCCTAGACCATTTCTGTGCCAACCACCCCTCGGTGAAGGTGGCATGTGTTGCAGTCGACGAGGACCTGAACGAGCACGGCTTCATCGTCCCCGGTCTCGGCGACGCCGGCGACCGTCTCTTCGGCCTGCCACCAGACTCGCCTCTGCCCACTGTCTGAGGGCGCGGTCGCGTCGGGCGCATCGTGGCGCCGGTCTCTAGTTGCGCTCCGGCCCCGGACGGGCGAGCATCGCGACCATGGTCATAGCTGCAGGTACCTATCGCGCGACGGTCGGCTCCCAAGAAATCGACCTTCCCCTCATCCCGATCACCGACGACCTTGCCATCGCCCTTCTCATCACAGTGGATCACGGAGTTCATTTCGTCGAGAGGGCTGCGACGGAGCTTGCCGAGCTGCTCGAGCCCTTCCATCTCGACCTCGTCGTATCGGTGGCAACGATGGGGATCCCCCTCGCCATCGAGGTGACAAGGGCTCTCGGGCTTGATGACTACCTGATCTTGCAAAAGACTCCGAAGCTGCACCTTCGCGACGCCATCACCGAGCCCGTCAAGTCCATCACGACCGGCGCCCAGCAGCGCCTGTTGTTCGATGCCGCCCGTGTCGACGTCGTGAAGGGCAAGCGGGTTGGCCTCGTCGACGATGTCATCTCGACCGGCGCCTCTATGCGGGCCGCACTGAACCTGCTCAACAAGGTCGGTGCCAAGCCAGTCGCTATCGGGACCCTCGTCACCGAGGCCGCAACGTGGCGTCGGGAGCTGGCCGACACAGTCGGGATAATCCACGCCCTTGGGGCAATCCCGGTTTTTCGCCGCGATGGCGAGGGGACCTTGGTGGAGGACTGGGACGGCGGGGGCGAGCCAGACGGTCTCGCCCTTGGCCCGTAGACTGGAGCGCCTTCTCGGATATCCACTGACCTCTAGCGGTAGCTAGTGCCCAGGAGCCGGGACCTGTTAGCCCTAGGGCTGCTCACACGTTGAGCTTTATGTGCCAGGTCTTCTCGATCTGTCTTATTGCCGCCACAGCCACGATGTCACAGCCGCCCGGCGGAGCGATGTGGATGCCGTCGGGGTCTCGGGCGAGCACGGTCTGGCCCGCGCTGTTTGTCAGATAGGCGCTGTACTGTCCCTCAGCATTGGAGAAAAGGGCCCACGTCGACATGAACTCGACGCCTCGGTGTAGTGCCGCCTGGGCTTTGTAGATCGCGTTCAAGGTCTGCATCGAGGCTCCGAAGACGGGGTTCTGCATGATCGGCAGGCCCACCCATAGCAGTCGTGCCCGCGCCTCTTGTGCCTCATGCATCATGAGCTCGACGCGCTCGGTGTAGATCGTCCGCCAGAGCGAGGTGCCGAACACGACGACCTGGTTGTCGGCGTCGAAGCTCTGCGAGTCGTTGCCGCCGATGAGGATGGTCACCACCTGGGGGTGGTACTCGTTCAAGAGAGCCGCGAAGTGGGCGGGCCAGTTGTAGTAGTCGGGGCGGGCGAGCCCGGTGTCGCCCCGGGCGGCCTGCACGACGCGCACGAGCGGGTTGTTGCCGAGGGTGTAGCCAAGACCTAGACCGAGGTCTTCACCGAGCGAGTCGCCTACATCGAGAATCGTGATCGGCTTGGAAGCCGTTGGCTGGGGCAGGCCCAGCGTCGTGGTCGTGGTTGTGCTCGTCGTGGTGGTCTCATTCGCTTTGGTCCCGGCCAAAGAGCTGGTCCCGCCACACGCGGCGAGGACAAGGCACAGGCAGAGGCCGACGAGGGCGCCCCGGGTGGTCTCGAGAAGCCGACTTCGGTTTTTCATGTCGTGAAAGCTAATGCCGCGCCGCGCCAGCCGCTCAGCGCGACGAATATGGAGCCCATGACGGATGATTTGCCGGTCAATCTGAGCCAGGGCCTTCCCGAGACGGTGCTCCCCCAGCCACCGCCCGCGTGGGCCGAGGCCCTCGCAAGGGCGAACGAGGAGTCCGGACTTGCCCGCTTGCAAGCAACAAAGGCAGCCGCGGCGGCACACCCGCGTCATCTCGAGGCGTGGGCGACGCTCGCCGAACTCGCCGGCGACGATGTCGAGTCGTATGCCTATGCCCGCGTCGGGTATCACCGCGGCCTCGACGCTCTGCGGGCGGCCGGATGGCGGGGCTCGGGCTATGTGCGTTGGCGCCACGAGTCGAACCGGGGTTTCCTCCGCTCCCTCGAGGCTCTGCGGCAAAGCGCCGGGGCAATCGGCGAGGCGGACGAGGAGGAGAGGTGCGCCCTCTTCTTGCACCAGCTCGACCCCGAGCTCGGTCGTTGAGCCGCACCCGGGGCACCAGTGAGATTGAGCCGGGACTTCGTCATCGATCGTGGTCTGACCCGGCCTGTGGGCTACTGAGACTCTGCTGAGGCGCATCTGAGCGAGGTGGCGCGGGACAGACTGGCGGCATCCGAACAGTCCCGGGCATGGTCGCGGCGACCGCCTCAGCTGGCGCTCATCTGCACCAGCTTTCTGACCGTGTTCCATGTGCGCGTCGTCACCGCCACGCCGAGCCGTTTTTCGATCAGGGTGGCATGGTCCAACAACGAGAAACCACCCGGGCACCAAAAGAACGCCTCAGTTCCGGTCAACCAGATCGCGTCCCCTTCGGGGGCACTTGTTCGTAGCTCGCTCTCGACAGCGCGCACGACCGAGGAGCTGTGCCGCGCGCTGAGGAACCCCACGAAGAAGCGGGACGGGTTCTCCGGTTCCGCGGCGAGCGGGTTGCGAGCGACTACGCCGGCAAGCTCGCCCCCGGTCCTGAGGATCACGCGGACAACCATCTGGAGCTCGGCTGTGATCTGCTCTTCTATGTCGGCGGCCAACAAACCCGCCGGCCTAGCGCTGGACGTCGTGAAAAGTACATTGCCGCTCGCCAGGTAGCTCGCGACGTCCTCATAGCCGAGTCCGGCCAGCAGAGCCCGTAGGTCGGACATCGCAATGCGTTTGTTGCGACCGACGTTGATGCCTTTCAAAAGAGCCACATACCGGGTCATCGGTGTCTTGTCAGCCACCGTGGCCCTCCGCCAGCGGTCCCTTGACGGTCGCGAGCATCTCAGCACACACTGCCAGCGAGCGTCTTCTCAGCCGGCGTCGAGACGCCCGTGCAGGTAATCGTCGTAGGCGGCGAGGTCTAACAAACCGTGACCTGAGTAGGAGAAGAGGATGACTTTCTCCTCGCCCTCCTCTTTGGCTGCGAGCGCTTCGTCGATGACGGCCCGGATGGCGTGCGCGGTCTCCGGCGCGGGGATGGTCCCCTCCGTGCGGGCGAACTGGACGGCTGCCTCGAAGACCTTGCCCTGCGGGTAGGCGACCGCCCGCATACGGCCGGCTTTGACGAGGTTGCAGATGATCGGGGCATCGCCGTGGTATCGCAGGCCGCCGGCGTGGATCGAGGGCGGCATGAACTTGTGCCCGAGGCTGTACATCGGCAGGAGGGGCGTCATCTCGGCGACGTCGGCGAAGTCGTATTGGAACGTGCCCGCCGTGAGCGTCGGGCAGGAGGTGGGCTCGACCGCGAGCAGGTCCACCCCGGCCTCGGGCACAAATGGCAGCGATATGCCTCCCAGGTTCGAGCCGCCGCCGCATGATCCGACGACGAGATCGGGAAGGCGCTCACCCACCAGCGCCAGCTGGTCCTTGGCCTCAAGGCCGATGACGCTTTGGTGCAACAAGACGTGATTGAGCACCGAGCCGAGCGAGTAGTGGGTGTCCTCGCGCGAGACTGCGTCGCGCACGGCATCGGAGATGGCCGAACCGAGCGAGCCCGGGCTCTCGGGGTCGTCGACGGGGGAGGGCACGACAGAGCCACCCCAGGTCTCCATCATGATGCGCCGGTAAGGCTTTTGGTTGTACGAGGCGCGGACCATGTACACCTTGCACTCGAGACCGAACAGGGCACAGGCAAAAGAAAGGGCGCTGCCCCACTGGCCGGCTCCGGTTTCGGTCGCGAGCCGCGCAATCCCCTCCTGCTTGTTGTAGAAAGCCTGAGGCACGGCCGTGTTCGGCTTGTGCGATCCAGCCGGTGAGACCGACTCGTCCTTGTAGTAGATACGCGCCGGTGTTCCGAGCGCTCTTTCCAGCCTCTCGGCACGCACGAGCGGGGTAGGGCGCCACAGACGGAGCACATCGACGACTTCGCCCGGGATATCGACCCAGGGCTCGGTGGTCACCTCCTGGCCGATGAGCGCCATCGGGAACAAAGGGGCGAGGTCGTCGGGTCCGACGGGCTCGCGCGTGCCGGGGTGGAGATCGGGCTGAAGGGGTTCTGCCAGGTGAGGCACGACATTGAACCAGGCCTCGGGCATCTGGCCGGGCGGAAGGTTCCAGCGCATCGAAGAGTCCCCCTTTTCTCATTGGGTCGTGAGTGAGGTGACTGTACTGAAACGCCAGGATGCTCGCGGGGACTTTCGGTGAGCTTCGGCCAAGGGGCAACCGCCCGTGCTTGTAGGTACCGTGCCGGGAATGATTTTGCTGAGCCAACGTTATAGTGAGTCATGCTCACTAATGGCCCGCCTCCGCCGCAGAAATCAGCGCAGGGCCCCATGCCTCGTGCTGAGGACGCAGCCCAGCTAGCCGAGCTGCTCGTGCGGGCATCCCGGCGCCTTCGGCGAAGCTCGATGGCCGAGCTCGGCCCGATAGGGCTTACCGGTGCCCAGGCCCGCGTCGTCGGCTACCTCGAGCATTTGGGGCGCCCCGCCCGGATGGCTGACATCGCGGAGGCCCTGGAGGTGGTGCCCCGATCCGCAACCTCGGTCGTGGACGACCTCGAAATGGCGGGCCTTGTCACAAGAGCGGTCGACTCACGCGACCGGCGTTCGGTCCTCGTCGCGTTGACTGACCGAGGGGCACATTTGCATGACCGCATTGCCAAGGCCAGGCGGCGAACCGCCGAGGTCACCTTCAGCCCCCTTTCTGCTTCGGAGCGGGCGGAGCTGACAAGGCTTCTGGCGATGGTATGTGGGTCATGCTGCAACCCGGGGGAGGAGCGCGTGGGCCGGAGCGGCTCTCGTCTTCAGCACGCGCACACAAAGAGGGGGACTTGAAGATGGGACCTGGACACTCGATGGCCCATGGGGCGGCCGGCATGCGGTCGTTCATGAAGGACAAAACCGTGACCAAGCAGAAGCTGCCTCCCGGCACTCTCGGCCGGATCATGCGCTTTGCCGCGCCTTATCGCAAGATCCTCGGGTTCTTCCTGGCGATAATTGTCGTCGACGCCCTCATCGGGGTGTGGAACCCCTTGATCTACAGGCAGATCATCGACGGCGGTATCGAAAAGCACGACACCCATCTCATCGTCATGCTCGCCTTGTTGCTAGCCGGCCTGGCGTTGGGCGACGCCTTGTTGTCGCTCGGGCAGCGTTACATCTCGTCTCGAGTCGGAGAAGGCCTCATCTACGACATGCGGGAGAAGGTCTTCGCCCACATCCAGCAGATGCCGCTCGCCTTCTTCTCACGGACCCAGACCGGTGCCCTCATCTCCCGGCTCAACAACGACGTCCTCGGCGCCCAGCAAGCGTTCACCGACACCTTGTCGTCGATAGTCAGCAACGTCGTCACTGTCATCTTGACTGTCGCGGTAATGGCCTTTTTATCCTGGCAGATCACTGTCGTCGCCTTGCTGCTCCTTCCCGCCTTCGTCTTTCCGGCCCGTCGCATAGGGCGCAAGCTCCAGCAGCTCACCCGCGAGGCCTACGACCTCAACGCCCAGATGAACAACACCATGACCGAGCGGTTCAACGTCTCGGGCGCCCTGCTCGTGAAGCTTTTCGGCCGGCCGGACGTGGAGCACGAGGCCTTTGCCAGCCGTGCGGCGCGCGTGCGCGACATCGGCGTGCAGACCGCCATGTATGGGCGAGTCTTCTTCCTCTCCTTGATCCTCACCTCCTCGCTCGCCACGGCCCTCGTTTACGGCTGGGGTGGTGTGCTGTCAGTCGACGGCCGGTTCAAGGTCGGGACTGTCGTGGCCCTTGCCGCTCTGCTCGAACGCCTCTACGGCCCTTTGACGGCCTTGTCGAACGTGAACGTCGACGTGATGACCGCCCTCGTCTCTTTTGACAGGGTCTTCGAGGTACTTGACCTTCCTCCCCTCATCGCCGAGCGCCCTGACGCGGTCGCCCTCGCCAGGGGACCGGTCGCCGTCGAGTTCGACCACGTCGACTTCAGCTACCCGACCGCAGAGGAGGTTTCCCTCGCCTCGCTCGAGTCGGTGGCGGTCCTGGACCAGACGCCGTCGAGCCAGGTCCTGCATGACGTCAGCTTTCGAGCCGAGCCCGGACAGCTCGTGGCGCTCGTCGGCCCATCGGGCGCCGGCAAGACGACGATCAGCCACCTCGTCTCCCGGCTCTATGACGTGAGGGAAGGTGCGGTGCGCCTCAATGGCGTCGATGTGCGAGACATCTCCTTTGACTCTTTGCGGGACTCGATCGGAGTCGTAACCCAAGACGCCCACTTGTTCCATGAGACGATTCGGGCGAACCTGCTCTACGCCAAGCCCGAAGCCACAGAAGAAGAGATTCGTCAGGCGCTCTCTGGAGCCCAGATCCTTTCATTCATCGAGTCTTTGCCCGACGGTCTTGAGACCGTCGTCGGCGACCGCGGCTACAGGCTCTCGGGGGGTGAAAAGCAGCGCATCGCCCTCGCCCGGCTCCTTTTGAAGGCTCCGGACGTGGTCGTGCTTGACGAGGCGACGGCGCACCTCGATTCCGAGTCCGAGCTGGCCGTGCAGCGAGCACTTCAGACCGCCCTTGAGTCCAGGACCTCGATCGTCATCGCCCACCGGCTGTCTACGGTCCGCGGGGCCGATCAGCTGCTTGTCGTGGCGGACGGCCGGATCGTCGAGCGCGGCCAGCACGAGGAGCTGCTCGCCGCCGGTGGCGTCTACGCCGATCTCTACCGGACACAGTTCGAGCACCAGGCTCTCGAAGAGCTCGGGGCTGTCGCCCCCAGCTAGTTCCCGGCCCGATCGCGCTCGAAGCGGCCAAGATCCTCAGGATCGCTCAACCTCAAAGGTTCGCATCGAGCCAGGGCCACTCGGGCCCTAGCCGGCACGCGCTTCGGATGTCTGGCAACCTGGGAGCCGATGTCCGACAGCGGCAGGCGGGCGCAGATCGCCGGGACGACCGCGGACCGACGCCCTACCTACCTGTGGCAGATCCTTGCCGTCGAGCCGCCCTTAGTGAGATGTTTCGTCGAAAGCCGGGCGCCCGTCCAAGAGCGGCAAACAGCCGCCCAGGGCCGTCTCGAGGGACTCATGGTGCAGGTCCGCCAAGCAGGCGCGGATGGCCTGGGTGACGAGGAAGCTGTCGATGGCAAAGCCAGGACGTTGACAAGGAGGTTGGACCATGAGCACCAAGGAGCGGTGGAAAACCGAACCGGACGATCACGACTATCCGGCAGCAGAGAGCTACCTGTCTTTGCTTCTTCCTCCTCAGTCGGTCACATCGCTCGTGGCCGAGCTACGGGCGATGCCGATCGGGCACTGGAAGGCGAAGGACCTTCTCCGGGCGAGCGGCCTGGCACTTTTGCCCGCGGACAACCCGCATGTCGCAACGGACCTGAAAAAGGTCGCCAAAGGGGAGAAGCTTTCCCCGGTGCTGCTCGTAAGGGGGGACGCCCGTCGCGGCCTTGCTCTGCAGATCGCTGACGGCTACCACAGGATCTGTGCCAGCAGGCACCTCGACGAGAACGCTGACATCCCCTGCAGGATGGTGGAGCTGCCCACAACCTGATCCAGGAAAGTTGTCAGACGTCTACTTGACTGATGACACGCGTCGGCGTATCTTGCGCGAAAGCGCACTGGCGGGATTGAAGGACGTGACGAGGAGGGGCGGGGTGGCAGACCAGCAAGCCGTCATAATCAGGCAGTCCGACGCCAAGAACTTTATGGAGGGTGTCGAGCATTGCCGGGAGTACGTACGCGACTCCAAGTTGTGGTTCGGGACCTCTGTCGTCCCTCCCGGCCAGCGGGGCGAGATCGACCCCGGTCACGGCGTGTCCGAAGAGGTCTTCTTCTGTGCTGAAGGCCACGTGCTCATCTACGACGGGGAGCGCTATTACGAGCTCGGGGCCAAAGACGCCCTGCTCATACCCCCTGGGTTGGCACATACGATCATCAACATCGGCGAGATCCCCGCCACTGTCGTATGGTCGGGTGCCCCCGGTGAGTGAGACCACGGGTTCGCTCTTAATCGGGCTCGACCTCGGCACGACGGCTCTCAAGTGCGCCGCCTACTCAGAAGACGGGACCCTGGTCGCAAGCGCAACGAAGGAGTACCAGCTGCTCACCCCGGCGGCCGACGTGGTCGAGGTGCACCCGTTCACCTACTGGAGCGAGTTCTCCGCCGCCATCGGCGAGCTGTTGGGCAAGCCGGGCGTAGACGCCGGACGGGTAGCGGCGATCGGCATCTCAGCCCAGGGCGAGACACTCATCCCCGTGCACGCGGACGGCGCGCCTGCTCGCAATGCCATCGTCTGGCTGGACGGGCGTGCCACAGCTGAGTCAGACGAGCTCGCTGCGCGTTTTGACGAGAAGCTCTTCTACGAGGTCACCGGCCAGCCGGCCATGCTGCCCACCTGGCCCGCCGCCAAGATCTTGTGGCTGGCTCGTCATGAGGCAGCCACCTTCGAGCGCACGGCGCGGTTCTTGCTTATCGAGGACTACTTCTTGTGGCGCCTCACGGGTGAGTACGTGAGCGAGGGGTCACTGCTCACCTCGACTTGTTACTGGGACTTTCGCACCAAGAAGTGGTGGCCCGAGATGCTCGAAGCCCTGAGCATCGACGAGTCCAGGCTTCCGGCCATCGTCGAGCCCGGCACCGCGGTGGGAAAGCTTTTGCCCGAAGTCGCCCGTGAGCTCGGGCTGCCTGTCTCGACGACTGTCTGCACCGGGGCGCTCGACCAAGCCTGCGGTGCCATCGGCGTCGGCACAGTCGGCCCAGGCCGCTTCAGCGAAAACACCGGGGCAGCGGTCGCTTTGTGCGCCACGCTCGATGAGGCGAGGCTCGATCCACAGCGGCGCATGCCCTGTCACTACCACGGCGTGCCGGACACCTACATGTTCCACACCTTCACCAGTGGTGGCGTCGTGCTGCGCTGGTTCCGCGACAACTTCTCACAGGCCGAGATGTCGGTGGCGACTGCGGCCGGGGCCGACGCCTACGACCTGTTGGCCCAAGAGGCCTCGACGGTGGCGCCCGGGGCCGAGGGCCTGGTGCTCATCCCTCACCTGCAAGGGGCGATGGCACCGGAGAACAACGGCAACGCCCGGGGCGCTGTCGTCGGTCTCAGCCTGCGCCACGGGCGGCCCCATGTCGCCCGGGCGATCCTCGAGTCGATCGCCTTCGTCGTGCGGCGCAATGTCGAGGTCCTCGAAGACCTCGGCCTGGAGATCCCTCAGATCCGCGCCCTCGGCGGTGGGGCTCGGAGCAGGTTGTGGAAGCAGATCGAAGCCGACGTCACCAAACGACAGGTGCTCACGACCCAGCAGCCCGACGCGGCGACTCTCGGGGCGGCGATCCTCGCCGGCGTCGGCCTCGGGCGTTATGCGAGCGCGCAGGAGGCAGCCGAGGAGATGGTCCAGATCGACCAGACCTTTGACCCGAGGCCGGAGAACCTCGCCATTTATGACGAGACATATGCCATCTACAACCAGACCTACGAGGCCCTCTGCCCGGTGTTCGACTCGCTTTCGGGGCTCGGTTCATGAGCGCCGCGCCTCGTGCTCCGCGATCGGTCGATCTGCGTGTCGTGCGCCGCGACCGGGTCACGCTCACCCAGTCCTGCGCCGAAGCGCTCGAGGAGGCGATCGAGCTCGGCACCTACCGGCCCGGTAGCCGCCTACCTTCGGAAGAGGAGCTCGCTGAGCAGCTCTCCGTCTCGCGCCCGACACTGCGTGAGTCGCTGCGGCTCCTCGAAGAGCGGGGCATGATCAGCCGCCGCCACGGCCGGGGCACCTTCGTGCGAGATCGGCCCATCCACAAAGAGCTGAACCGCAACTTCGGCATCACGAGCATGATCCGCGCTGCTGGCTACGCACCTTCGGTGCGAGACAGCAGCATCGTCGCTGTGACAGCCGACGACAAGCTTGCCGAGGCGCTCGGCCTCGCTGTCGGGGACCCGGTGTGGCAGATAGAACGAGTCCGTCTCGCCGATGAGCGGCCGGTCGTGTTCTCCATTGACTCACTCCCGAAGTACCTAGTCGCAAGAGAGGACCTCGACTCGGTCCTCGCCGGACGCGAGCAGTCCCTCTACTCCTTGCTCCACAAGCTGCGGGGGATAGTCATCTACCGCGGACAGGCGGAGCTCATCCCCTGCAAGGCGACCGCAGAGCTGCGCGCCCTTTTGGACGTCAAGCCTGGGGCGCCACTTTTGTGCATGAAACAAGTCGATTTCGACCAGCACGGCAGAGCGGCCGTGTACTCAGTGGAGTACCACGTGGCCGACTGGGTCCGCTTCAGCGTCGAGCGGCTAGGCCCAGGCATAGCGACCACAGACATGTAGCACGAAGTTGTCAGCGCAGTCCGTTGAGTCCCGTTAGCAGGTGAGGAGACCAAGGAGGATCCGTAAAGATGGCTACCACTGAGTCCGTCCCGCCCCAACCGGCGACAGGACCGCCCGGCGGAAGCGACGAGTCGTTCGACGTTTCGCAGCGAGATGACATCCAAAAGCTCAAGCCGCACGCCCTCGGACTGGCAGGCGTGCTTTTCATAGCCCTCGCCGGTGCCGCGCCGATGTCGGCCATGCTGGGCAATGTCCCGATCGCCGTCGGTTACGGCAACGGCACAGCCGCGCCCGGTGGCTTCATCCTTGCTGCCGTTGTCCTTTTCCTCTTTTCCGTGGGCTATGTCGCCATGGCTCGTCAGTTCACGACGGCCGGCGGCTTCTACGGCTTTATCAGCCACGGCCTTGGCCGGCCGCTCGCCATGGCGGCGGGCTGGTCGGGGATGGCGGCCTACTCGGTGTTCGAGGCGGGGGAGTGGGGCATCTTCGCCTACTACACCCGCAGCACACTCGGTCAGTTCCTTCACATCAACCTGCCGTGGCCTTTCTACGCCTTCCTCGGGCTGTTGATCGTGGGCGCGCTCACCTACTTCGACGTCAAGCTCTCCGCCACAATTCTCGGCGTCGCGCTTTTGTGCGAGGTCGTGCTGCTGTTGGTGATGGACTTCTTCATCTTGGGCAAGGGGGGCGGATCCTCAGGCGTTACCTTCTCCCCCCTGAACCCGATCGCGGCCCTGAGCGGAGCCAACATCAAGGTGGCTGCCCCAGGGGTGGGCATCTTCTTCGCCCTCTGGTCCTGGATCGGCTTTGAGTGCACGGCCAACTACGCCGAGGAAGCCCGCAACCCCCGCAAGATGGTCCCCAGGGCCACCTACATAGCGGTTATCAGCCTGGGCGTCTTGTTCACATTGACGGCATGGTGCGTCATCTTGGGCCACGGCCTCAAGGCCGCCGCCTCTGACGCGGCCTCCAACGCCGGGACCTTCTTCTTCGGCGTGACGGGTCATTTCGTGAGCCCGTTCGCCAAAGACGTCATGGAATGGCTCATCATCACGAGCACCTTTGCCTGTGCCATGGCCTTCCACGCCGCTGCGACCCGCTACTTCTATGCGATGGGCCGGGAAGGCATCTTGAACAAGCGCCTGGGCATGACCCACAAGCGCTGGCAGAGCCCGTACGCGGGCAGCTTCTTCCAGTCCGGGGTCGCGGCCGTGCTCGTGACGCTGTTCATCATCATGTGGTACGTCAGCAAGTCGACGCAGGGCTTCGCCAACTTCCAGACTGCGCCCTACGCGGAGCTCTACGGCTGGCTCTCGATCCTCGGCACCTTCTGGGTGCTCGTGATGATGACCCTGAGCGGCATCGCCACCATCCGCTACTTCGGCCAGGAAGGCCACCGCCAGCTCGAGCACTGGGGCAAGTGGCTGCTGGCGCCGGGGCTGGCCTCTTTGGGCATGGCATACGCCCTCTACTTGTTGTGGGCGAACATCGCCACCCTCGGCGGAGGGCACATCAACATCGTGATCGCCTTGCCCTGGATTGCTTCGGCCTGGTTCGTGATAGGCCTCGGCCTTTCTGTGGCGATCAAGAAGCGGAGCCCGCAAAAGTACGAGGTTCTCGGTCGCATGCTCAACAAGGGCCTGTAGGTCAGGACCTCACTGAGGAGCGGAGCACCGTCTGGTGCTCCGCTCCCTCGTTTTGCCTCGCCTACGGGACTGATGCAATCATCAGACGACTGACGTTAGGATCAGTCCCGGAGGCCCGGCGTTCTCAGATCAGTTAGCACGACGCGATAGGGCTGAGCGAAGGAGCCAGGTTGGGCCACATCATCGGAATAGATGTCGGGTCCCAGAGCGTGAAGGGCATCCTCCTCTCACCTGAGGCCGAGGTTCTTGGTGCGGCGAGCGCCGCCTGCACGATGACGAATCTGGCTCCCGGATGGGCCGACCAGGCTCCCTCATCATGGGAGCGCGGCATAGAGCAAGTCGTCCATCAGCTGATGGCTGCCGCCGGCCTGGAACCGGCCGCGGTCACCTATCTCGGGCTCGCCTGCCAGGTCGACGGCGTCGTCCCGGTCGACCGCTCAGGTGGCCCAGTCCGCGACGGCATCATCTGGCTCGACCGGCGGGCCTCCCTCCAGGCCCAGGCTCTGGCGGACAAGGTAGGTGCGGACTGGATGTTCGCTACGACCGGCCTCAACGCGGATGCCTCCCACATCGCCCCGAAGATCATGTGGCTGCACGACGAAGAGCCGGAAACCTACCGTGCGGCCGCTGTGATGGCGCCGGTCGGTGGCTACCTGCTCGGATGGCTGACGGGCGTGATCGCCCAGGATCATGCCAATGCCTCCTCGACATTGCTTTACGACGTCTCGTCGCGCGGGCTGGTCCGTGCCGATGCTCGAGGCCTCGGGGATCGATCCCACCCAGCTCGCAGAGATCCGGCCGTCGCACGAGGTTGCAGGCAACATGCGAGCAGAGGCCGCCGAGCGCCTCGGCCTCACCACGCACTGCCAGGTGATCGTCGGCTCGGGCGACGAGCACGCCGCCTCCCTCGGCGCCGGAGCGGCGCTGCCGGGGACGATCACCGACGTGACCGGCACGGCCGAGCCGGTGACCGCCGTCGCGGCGGACCTCGTCTTTGATCCCAAGCGGCTCGTCGAGACCCACGCTCACGCCGTGGACGGCGCTTATCTGGTGGAGAACCCCGGCTTTGTCTCAGGTGGGAGCACCTTGTGGCTTTCCGGCACCGTGCTCGGGACCTCACAAGCAGAGGTGTTCGACCATGCCGCCAAGGTGGCCGCGGGATCAGAAGGTGTGCTCTTCCTGCCGACGCTGTGCGGAGCGACCGCTCCGCGCTGGAACGACCGGATCAGGGGAGTATTCGCCGGTCTCTCCCTCAACCACGATCGCGGTCACCTGGCCCGCGCAGTGCTCGAAGGATGCGCCTTCGCCTTGCGCGACATCGTGCAGCGCCTGGACGAGATGGGCCTCGGCGGCCCGGAGATCCGCGTCGTCGGTGGCGGTGCGCGCAGCCCGCTGTGGATGCAGATCAAGGCCGACGTCACCGCGAAACCGGTGCGCGCCGTGCTCACAAAGGAGCCGACCGCTCTCGGTGCAGCAATGCTAAGCGGCCTGGCTTCGGGCTTGTTCGTTGACGCCGAGGACGCGGTGGCACAAGTAGTCGAGCTCGCGTCCGAGCCGATCCCGCCGAACCCCGAGGCGGTGTCTGTCTACGACGAGGCGTATCAGAGGTACCTCGCCCTTTACGATGCCGTGGAGGTGGCTCTTCCGTGACAGGCGTGTTCGACTTGGCGGCGCTCAAGCGGCGATTGGCAGAGGCTCCAGACGGGGCTGGCCTGAGGCCGATCGGCCTACAGGACGTTCATGTCGGTGCAGGAGCCCTCGAGTCCTTGCCCGACGTCGTAGCCTCCCTCGTGCCCAGCGGGGAACACCATGGACCGGTGGCGGTGCTCTCCGATCTGACGCCGAAGCGCTACTGCTCGGGGGAGCTGTTGGAATACGCCACCAAGGCCATAGCGTCCGCCGCCGGCGTGCGCGGGGTCTTCGTCGGCACAGCCGGTCACAACGTGCATGCCGACGAGGCGACCATCGCTAGGGCGACCGAGGACACCGAGGGTGCGAGCTGCATCGTTGCCGTGGGCTCTGGCACAGTCGCCGACGTCGGCAAGGTGCTGGCCGCTTCACACCACGTGCCGTACGTCATCGTGCAGACCGCGGACAGCGTCAACGGCTTCGCCGACGACCGGTCGGTGCTGCTCATAAACGGCGTGAAGCGGACCGTGCCAAGCACCTGGGCCAATGTCCTTGTCGCCGACACCGACGTTCTCGTCGACGCCCCCGTTGAGATGAACGCCTCGGGGTTGGCCGACCTGATCGCAATGTTCACTGCGCCCGCCGACTGGTATCTCGCCAATCTGCTGGGCATGGACGACTCCTACTCGCCGACAGTGGTCGCCCTGGCCCGCGAGCAGGGGCCGGCGTTGCTGCAGGCGGCCCGACGCATTCCCGGAGCCGACAGTGTCGCGCTCGGCCAGATTGCAGCCACCTTGACCTTGAGCGGGATCTCCATGGGTATCGCCGGGACGACGGCACCCTGCTCGGGCATGGAGCATGCCGTCAGCCATCTGCTCGAGATGGCCGCGGTCAAAGCTGGCGACGAGGCAGCGCTCCACGGCCTTCAGGTCGGGGCGAGCAGCGTGGTTGCCGCCCTTGTCTGGCAAAGGGTCCTCGATGAGATCTCCGACGGGGGCCTCGAGCGGCTCTCGGAGCCCGACCCCGTCGCCTCTGAGATGGCCGTACGGGCCGCTTTTTTGGCTGTAGACCCAAGCGGCGAGATGGCCGCAGAGTGCTGGCACGAGCACGAGGCAAAGCTTGTGCGATGGTCACGGTCGGCTGAGCGGATCGCGCTCGCCGCCGCGCAGTGGCCGTTGCACGAAGAGGCACTACGCCACCTTCTTGTCTCGCCGGCCGAGATCGTCGACGCGCTGGGTGGTGCCGGGGCGCCGGTGAGCTTTGCCGACCTCACTCCCTCTGTCCCTGGCGAGGCCGCGAGATGGGCGGTGGCCAACTGCAACTTGATGAGAGAGCGGTTCTCTGTAGCCGACCTGGCGAGCTTTCTCGGCATCTGGAACGAGGAGCTCGTCGACAGCCTCCTCCAAGAGGCGAGCACCCTAGGAGCTGCACAGTGAGCGGCGGCGATGTGAGGTCCCTCGGTAGGCCCAAGCGCATCTATCGCGGTTACGTCTTCGACCTCGATGGCACCGTCTATCTGGGCGATTCATTGCTGCCACACGCGGCCGAGACGATCAATGACCTTCGCGGCCGCGGATCTAGGGTCGTTTTTGTCACCAACAAGCCGCTCGAGACGGCGCGGCGACTATGCCAGCAAGCTCACTCGCCTCGGGGTGCCGACCACGCGCTCGGACGTTGTCACCTCTGTGGACGCCCTCGTCGACTACCTAGAGCGCGAGCATCCAGGGGCCGTCGTCTTGCCTGTTGCTGAGAGGTCAGCCATCGACGAGCTCGAGGCGGCGGGCTTCAAGATGACGATGGACCCCTCCCTAGCCCAAGTTGTCGTCGTGTCGTTCGACCGGACCTTCGACTACGCGAAGCTGAACGCCGCCTTCCAGGCTGTCCGTTACCGCGGGGCGACCATCGTCGCCACCAACCCCGATCCCTATTGTCCGACGCCCGAGGGGGGTATCCCCGACTGCGCAGCCATGCTGGCCGCGATAGAGGCTTGCTCGGGAGGGACTGCCGAAGCCGTTGTGGGCAAGCCGAGCGTCCACATGGCGCGTGCCTTGTTGGGCCGTCTCGGCATGCAGGCCTCGGACGTCGCGGTGATCGGTGACCGGTTGCTCACCGACATGGCGATGGCACGCTCGCTAGGTATGACAGGGATCTTGGTGCTCACCGGGGCGACGAGTGCCGACAACCTCTTCGGAGCCCCGGTCCAGCCCGACCACATGATCAGCTCGCTCAGCGAGCTCCTGCCCGAGAGTTTTTCGCCAGACGGGCCCGACGGCTCGTCGCTACCTGAGGAGGAATCCGAATGAACTTCATTTTCATGCTGACCCACCATGACACGACGGTGCCGAACGCTGCTCACGTCTACGAGCGTCTGCGGGGCACGGCGCTTCGCCATGTGGGCTTCAAGGACATAGGGGCCACTCCCGAGGAGCTATCGGTCGTGACCGCCAAGGCGCACGCCGACGGCTTGCAGGTCTTCTTGGAGGTCGTGTCGACGTCGAAAGAGTCCGAGCTTGCCTCCTTGGAGGCTGCGCGGGCGATAGGCGTCGACTGGGTCATGGGAGGCACTCACGCCGAAGAGGGCGTAGAAATTCTCGCCGGCAGCGGCGTGAAGTACTGCCCCTTCCCGGGCCAGATCGAAGGTCACCCGAGCATCCTGCTCGGAAGCGTGGCCGACATCGCCCAGGATGCCAAGGAGCTCACGGCGAAGCCGGGCGTGTACGGCCTCGACTTGCTCGCCTACCGCCACCCGAGCGAGGACCCGCTCGAGGTAGCCCGCGCCGTGGTGGCCGCCTCCGCCGGTCCGGTCATCGTGGCCGGCTCGATCGTGACCGCCGAGCAGATCCGCAAGGTGGCCGCCACGGGTGCCTGGGGATTCACCATCGGCGGCGCCATCTTCGAGGGGCGGCTACCTGGGGCGCCCGACCTCGCTGCCCAGATCAGCTCGGTATTGAATATGGAGGGTGCTGAGTTCATAGGTGACTGAAGTGTCGCAGGCCAACAGGAAGTCCCACCGGACGCTGCCCGACCACGTCCGGGACGAGTTGCTACGCGACATTTTCTCCGACGTCTATTCAGTCGGTGACCAGCTTCCCAACGAGGACGAGCTCGCCGCCCGGTTCGATGTCAGCAGGGCGACGGTTCGCGAAGCTGTCCGAGGGCTCGTGGAGGCCGGCTATCTCGTGCGGCGCCACGGCACAGGAACTTTCGTGACCGCCAACTCGCGTCATCGCCACACCTTGAACGCCAACTTGAGCTATACGGCCATGATCCGTCAAGCGGGCCTGAAGCCGGGCAGGCGGCTCTTGCGAAAGCTCGTCCGCCAGGCGAAAGATGAAGAGGCCGTCTCGCTCGGGATCAGCGCCTCGGACCCGCTGTTGTTCATAGAGAGGATCCGCACTGGCGACGACCGGCCCGTCGTGTATTCGACCGACAGGATCCCCTTGTCGATTCTGGGCGACGCAGTCGAGGCGGTCGGCGACGGGTCGCTCTACGAGCTGTTGGAGGACCTCGGAGTGCCCGCCCGGAGCGCCTTTGCGACCTTGCGCCCTGTCGTGGCAGGAGCGCGCCTCGCGCGGCTCTTGGAGGTGAAGCTGGGCTCGCCCCTCCAGCAGATCGAACAGGTCGACTTCGATGAGCGTGGTCGCCCTGTGATGCTGTCGTCGGAGTGGCACCTCGCCGACGTCTTCGAGCTGTGCGTGAGCCGCCGGAACGACGCCCCGGACCTCTGAGGTGCATGCGACTGTGCCATTTCTTAACGACTGTGGAGGTTGATGATCTGATGGCCTTGGGAACCGGGAGCCGTTTCGGGCCAGATTCGCGGGCGCGTGCCCTCGAGCGCCTCGGATCGGAGAAATTCGACGTGCTTGTGGTGGGCGGCGGCGTGACCGGCTGCGGGGTCGCCCTGGACGCGGCCAGCCGCGGCTTGTCGGTGGCGCTGGTGGAAAAGCGCGACTTCGCCGCTGGCACCTCCAGTCGCTCCAGCAAACTGATTCACGGCGGGCTGCGCTATCTCGAGAACTTCGACATCGAGCTCGTGCGCGAGGCCCTGCACGAGCGCCGCATACTCGTCGAGAAGGTTGCCCCTCACTTGGTGCACCCGACACCCTTCCTCTTCCCGCTCAAGCATCCCGGCTGGGACCGCTTCTACATGGGCTCGGGGCTGTTTCTTTACGACGCCCTCGCCGGCTTACACCCAGCCATGCCGCATCACCGCCACCTGAGCCGTCGCTCGTGCCTGCGGGCGGTCCCGGCGCTGCGTTCGGACTCATTGACCGGAGGTATCCGCTACTACGACGCCCAGGTCGACGACGCCCGGTTCTCACTCGTGCTGGCGCGCACCGCCGCTGCTCACGGGGCGGTCTGTGTCTCGGCGGCAGGGGTCGTGGGCTTTGTCCATGAAGGCGACCGGGTTGCCGGGGCCCGGGTGCAGGACCTCGAGTCGGGAGGCGAGTTCGAGGTGCGTGCGAGCACGGTTGTCAACGCGACCGGGATCTGGACCACCGAGACCGAACGCCTCGCCGGAGTGGCCAAGCCGATGATCGTGCGGCCCTCAAAAGGTGTCCACATCGTCGTGCCGGGCGACAGTATCGACTCGCAGCTCGCTCTCATCTTGAGGACGGAAAAGAGCGTGCTCTTCGTGCTCCCCTGGGGTGACCGCTGGATCATCGGCACGACGGACACCGACTGGGAGTACGGGCTCGACCATCCGTCGGCAACCCATGCCGACATCGAGTACCTGCTTGATCATGCCAACGAAGTGCTTCGCGACCCGCTCGGCTTCGATGACGTCATCGCCGCCTACGTCGGTCTGCGCCCGCTCCTCGGTGGCACCGCAGCCGAGACGGCGAAGCTGTCGCGCAAGCATGCGGTGCGGCGCAGCGCTCCCGGATTCGTGAGCGTCGCCGGGGGAAAGTACACGACCTACCGGCTCATGGCCCGCGACGCTGTCGATTTGGCCGCTCGTGATCTGCGATTCGCCGTCGACGCGAGCCGCACCGCCGAGCTCCCACTGCTCGGGGCGGTAGGTCTTGGCGGTGCCGAGTTCCGCCTCACGAGCCACCCCGGCGCCGACAAGCTCGAGCCCGACCAGCTGCACCACCTTGTCGCCCGCTACGGCACGCTCGCCTCAGAGGTGCTCGACCTCATAGCGAGCGACCCCAGCCTGGCGTCGCCGATCACCGGAGCCGACCGGTACGTGGCCGCCGAGATCAGCTACGCGGCCGCCCGGGAAGGTGCGCTGCACGTCGATGACGTCCTCACGCGCCGGACCCATATAGCCTTCGAGGCACCCGACCGGGGTGAGCTCGCAGCAGCCGAGGTCGCCCGTTTGATGGCTCCGGTGCTCGGCTGGGACCAGGCCGTCTTAGAGAGCGAGGTCGCGCATTACCAGGCACGCCTTAATGCTGAGGCGGCCGCGCAGGCGCTTTGGAGCGACGCCGACTCCGACTCGGCGCGGGCGCAAGTACGAGACCCGCGCCTGGAGCACTTCGGCCCTAGGTAGGAAGGTCCGCAGGTTAGGCTCGAACGGCGTGAGAAGGCCCTTGTGGACCTAGGGCGATGAGCGCGGCCGCAGTCGTCTGGGTGAACGGGCGCCTCGAGAAGGCCGGCGAAGCCTCGCTCAGTATCTCCGACCGCGGCTTTCAGCTCGGCGACGGGGTATTCGAGACTTTGCGCGTCGTCGGGGGGATCGTCCTCGAGCTGGAGGCGCACATGAGCCGTCTCAGTGATTCTGCGGCTGCGCTTGCCATCGCCCTGCCTCGCGATCTCGAAGTGGTCCTGGCGCGTGCTATCGCGCAGGTGTGCGCTGCCAACGGGCTCGACGGTCCGGGTGCCCAGGCAGCGATCCGGGTCACTGCTAGCCGCGGCCCGGTCGAGGGGCGCGCGCTCCTCCCACCAGCAGATGCCAGCCCGACGCTCGTGGTACAGGCGTGGCCGGTGGAGCCTCCGCCCCAGTCGGTTCTGGAAAGAGGCCTGCGCCTCGTCATCTCGAGCGTGCGTCGCGACCCGGCGAGCCCGCTCGCCAGGGTGAAGACCACAAGCCGAGCCGAGTTCGTCTACGCGCGGCTGGAAGCCAACAGGCGTGGGGCCGACGACGCCTTGTTCCTCACCACCGGGGGGTACCTGGCCGAAGCGACGTCGGCCAGCCTGTTTCTCGTGGGGTCCTCCGGGTTGGCGACGCCCTCGCTCGAGTGCGGCATCCTCGCCAGCACCACGCGGGCCTGGGTCCTGTCTTCCGGCGCACCCCGGCTTGGTCTTGCTTTTCGCGAGGACCGGCTGTCGCCGGACGACCTCTTCGCGGCCGACGAGGTGTTTCTCGCCAGCTCGGTGGCCGGGATCGTGCCCGTCACCCTCGTAGAGGCAAGGCCGATCGGTACCGGTGCGCCCGGAGCGTGCACGCGTCGGTTGAGGGCACTGCGCGAGGGCTTTGCTGTGCAGTCGTCTTGACCAAATGGGTGCGGGCCGCTTGCCGAAAAAAGAGCCGTCCACCCCTGATTTTGGTGTAACGCGAAGGCCCTCTTGTGAGACTGAAGAGCATGTTCCGATCACGAGAATTGAAGACGACCGAAAACGCGGTGCCCCGCGCTGTCGAGCTCTCCGACGAGGAGTGGCGCCGTCGGCTTAGCCCGGAGCAGTACCGAGTGCTGCGCAAGGCCGGCACCGAGCCCGCCTTCAGCGGCCGGTACGTCGACTGCCACCTGGACGGTAGTTATCACTGCGGGGCTTGTGGCGCCGAGCTGTTCTCCTCTGAGGCAAAGTTCGACTCCGGTTCGGGATGGCCGAGCTTCACCGAGCCGGCCGTCGCCAGTGCCGTCGAGCTTCACCGCGACCGCTCATTCGGGATGGAGCGGACCGAGGTCCTTTGCCGGGCGTGCGGCTCGCACCTCGGACACGTCTTTGACGACGGCCCCCGGCCGACCGGCCAGCGCTACTGCATCAACTCGCTCTCGCTCACGATTAAAGAGGGGAAACAATGAGCTTTTTCAAGAACAAGGCCCATCTAGTCGAGGCCAGCCAGGCGTTGGCCGGGCGCGAGAACGAGATGGTCGTGCCTGAGCGTCACCTCGTGCTCGGCACGCCGCTGCGACCGCCGGTGTCCGACGGCTACGGCCGCGCCATCTTCGCCATGGGCTGTTTCTGGGGTGCCGAGCGCAAGTTCTGGGGGGTCGACGGCGTCTATACGACGGCGGTTGGCTACATAGGCGGTTACACGCCGAACCCGACCTACGAGGAGGTCTGCTCGGGCCGCACGGGCCATGCCGAAGCGGTCCTCGTCGTCTATGACGAGGCGAAGACCAGCTACGACAAGCTTCTCTCGATCTTCTGGGAAAGCCACGACCCGACCCAGGGCATGCGCCAGGGCAACGACTCCGGCACTCAGTACCGCTCCGGGATCTACACGACGACGCCTGCTCAGCAGGTCGCCGCCGAGGCATCGCGCGACGAATACCAGCGATCGCTCAAGGCGGCGGGGTACGGCGAGATCACGACCGAGATCGTGCCTGCCGGGCCTTTCTACTATGCCGAGGACTATCACCAGCAGTACCTAGCGAGGAACCCGAATGGCTACTGCGGCCTTGGCGGCACTGGTGTTGCTTGCCAGGTCGGGCTTAGTTCCGCCGGCGCCTGATCGACAAGACCAGGCGTCCTTACCGCCGGGCGTGGTGGGCAGTCTGCTCGGCGAGGTCATCGCGGGGCGGATACCTGCAGTTGGTGCTCCGCACCGATGCGGACTTCGGGGCCAGGGCGGCCAGCTGTGGGTGAGATGGGCGACATCGGCGCGGAACTGAATCTTGACGAGGTCTGCGCCTCCTTCAGCGTTAGGTCGGGTCAGGTGGGCTAAGGCTCGTGACCCCCGGCGACGTCAGGCCTTGGGTGCGCCTTCTTGGCTGGCTTCTTGCTAGGCGCCGTCAGAGCCGGGCGCAAGAGGCCCGACCAAGGTACGCTCCCGCCCTGAAAGGTCAACTTGCCGCCAACGGATTCCGATCAGAGCCGAAAGCGGCTTCGAGCAAAAGGGGACGAGATGCCAGCTACCTACGATGATGCCGCGCTCATCTTGCAGCTCGTCAGATGGGGCACCGAGATGGGCATCGATGACGCCGGCCAGGCTGTGTTCGCGTCCGACTTCGACGTGCGGGCGGCTTCCGCAGACGATTCGCCAGTGGGCAAGCTGCTCTCGTTCTACGAGACGGTCGGCGCACTGGTAAAACACGACATCCTCGACAAGGATCTCGTGCTCGACCTGTGGTGGGTCAAGGGAACCTGGGACCGGGTCGGGCCAGCGGCTCTCAAAGAGCGGGAACGGATCGGCGAGCCCCGCCTTTACGAGAACTACGAGGCGCTGGCGACACAGGGCTGAACCTCAGGTCCGGCGCCTCGGCCTGGCGACGCGATCCACCGTGACAACCAGGTCTCCAGGTTGCCGGGCGGCCCTTAGACCGGTTCGGCCATGCGAACCTCGAGCAGTTCGAGCGACGGCGAGCGGACGGGGCCTACTTTGGCGCACCTCGGGCAGACGAAGAGATGACCGACATGACCCTCGCCGGCGGGTCCGCGGTAGCCGCACGGGCACTCGACGGTCACTGCCACCGTCTCCAGCTCCAAGACGGCGCCCTCGAGCGGCGTCGCCGTGCTCATCATGAAAAAAGCCTGCTGCAGTTCGCCCTCGGCGTCGTGGACCGAACAACGCACGCGCACCACGGCCACTGCTTCGCCCTCGGCCCGGCGGCAGCACTCCTCGACGAGCTCGGCAACGAGGGAAAGCTCATGCACTGGCGTGGTCGTACTGGTTGATCACATCGATCACCGTATCGATGAGCGCGGGCATCGCCGCCTCGACGGGAGCGGAAAGGTCCGTTCCCGGCCCGAGATCTGCCACCCGGATGCTCACCTGCACGGCGGGGGGTGACTGGCCGTAAAGCTCGGAGGCGAGCTGAAGGAGGCGAGCAGGGTCGACGTGGTGGGAGAACACCGCCCCGGAGCTCGGCTGCTGGCCGAGCGGGCAGCTCGACACGGTTCCAGCTGTCCCCGGTTCCCCGGAGGCGTCGATGAGAACCAAGAGGCGGGCGCGGCTGATGTCCTCGGCGAGCTCAGGGGTCAGCTGGTGACAGGCCAACACGACCGCACCCGCAGTCCTCGGGTCCTCGGACAACATCTCGGCCGCCCTCCAGCCGGCCCCATCGTCGCTGCGCAGCGGGTTCCCGTAGCCGATGACGAGGACGTCGTCGGCGAGGCTCACCTAGCCAGCTCGTCGAGGACCTGTCCGTCCGCCCCGATGAGCTGCAAGGTGAGGGGCATCTCGCCGATGGCGTGCGTCGAGCAGCTGAGGCAGGGGTCAAAGCACCTGATGACGGCTTCCACCCGGTTGAGCATGGGCTCGGGGATCTGTGTCCCGTGCACGTACTTGCGTGCGACCTCGAGCACGCCCTTGTTCATCGCCAGGTTGTTGTGCCCGGTGGCGATGACGAGGTTGGCCCACTCGACCGAGCCGTTGGCATCGACCCTGTAGTGGTGCATGAGGGTGCCGCGAGGTGCCTCGGACACGCCCACGCCCTCGGAGCGGTTCGGCTCGGCGACCGCCCGCACGCGGTCGTCAAGGATCTCGGGGTGCGACAGGTTCTCCTTGATGGAGGTGATGGCGTCGAGGATCTCGAGAAGACGGGCGTGGTGGTAGTAGAACGAGCTCGACGGGTAACGCCCCAGGCGCTCGCGGTACTGATTCAACTCGTCATCAGCTTCGGCCGTGCCGAACTGGTCGATGACGTTCAGCCGGGCGAGGGGTCCTACCCGGTACAGGCCGCCCGGGTAGCCGAGGTCTTTCCAGTAGGTCGACTTCAAATACGACCAGGGCTCGACGGACTCGCCGAGGTATTCCCAGTAGGGCTTCGGGTCGCGGTGGTCTGCCAGTAGCTTCCCGGCCCCGTCGATCACCCGCAGGTCGCCGTCGGAGTAGCCGATGTTGCCGTTCTCGTGCACGAGGCCCATGTACAAGGTGGGGAAGTTGGCGAAGGCCGCGGCTTCGTCCGCCCAACGAGCCACGTTCGCCTTGTACCAGCTGAGCGTCCTGCGGATGCGCTCGAGGGCGTCGGGAATGGCGGCGAGGATCTCGTCACGCTGCTCGGCTCGCAGCGGGTGGCTAACGCCTCCAGGGACGATCCAGCCGGGGTGGATCCGTTTTCCACCGAGACGCTCAATGATCTGCTGGCCAAACTTGCGCACGGCCACGCCGTCGAGGGCGAGCTGCGGGGCTGCCTCGGCGACGCCGAGGAAGTTGCGGCCGGAGGGATCGGCGTCAAAGCCGAGAAGCAGGTCGGGCGAGGAGAGGTGGAAGAAGCTCAAAGAGTGCGACTGCACGATCTGGGCGAGGTTCATGACCCTGCGCAGCCTCACGGCCACGGGTGGGATGGACACGGCCATGACCTCTTCGCATGCCTTGGCCGATGCGATGAGGTGGCTGACCGGGCAGATGCCGCAGATGCGCGCCATGAGCGACGGCATCTCGTGGAAGGGGCGCCCCTGGCTGATGCGCTCAAAGCCGCGGAACTGGGTGACATGGAAATGGGCGTCAACCACTTCCCCATGATCATCGAGCTGGATGCTGATCCTGGAGTGGCCCTCTATCCGAGTTACCGGGTCGATAATGATCTCAGACATAGTCTCTCCGAGCTCAGGTTCCGAAACGTGACATGGTTGTCGTATCTGGAATTCTACCAGAGAGCAGTTCATCTACCACCCAGAAGATCTGGTCAGCTGATGGCGGGCAGCCTGGCAAAAAGACGTCCACTTTCACGAAGTGGTGAACCGGTCGCGATTGCTCGAGCAACTTCGGGACCAACGGGCCGGGCAGCTGCTGATTGATCGTGGCGTTCTCTATGTAGGCACGCTGCAAAAGTGGGGCGGGACCATATGGGTTGCGCATGCCGGGGACGTTGGAGGTCACGGCACAGTCGCCCAGAGATACGAGTATGCGGGTGCGAGAGCGCACCAGCTTTATCTTCTCGAGGTCGTCGGTGCTGCTGACGGCACCCTCGACCAAGGTGACATCTACGTCGAGCGGGAATTCCTTCGCGTCAACCAATGGACTGTAAACAAGGTTGGCTCTGCCGGCGATATCGAGCAGGCGGCCATCCATGTCGAGAAACGACATGTGGCAGCCGGAGCAGCCGTCCAACCAGACAGTGGCGATGTTGGCTTTGGTCATTTGGAATCCTGCCCCAGCTCCCTGAGATAAGGAATGAATCTCCGCCTAGGCTTGGCTTCGGCGACCGACCGGCCCTTTTCGAACAGGGCTCCGGTCGGGCACACCTGGACGCACTTGCCGCAGCTCGTGCACGTCTTGGACTCTCCCCATGGGGTCCCCATGTCCGTGATGACGCGAGTGCCGGCCCCGCGGTCGAAGACGTCCCAGGTGTGGGCTCCTTCGATCTCGTCGCAGATCCTCACACATCGGGTACAGAGGATGCACCGGTTGTGGTCGATGACAAAGCGCTTATGGCTTGCGTCTATCTCGACCTTCGGCTCGAGGGCGGGCAGCTCGAAATGGGTAAGGCCGAGGTCCTTGGCCTGGCGTTGCAGTTCGCAGTGGTTGTTGGCCACGCACACCGAGCAGATGTGGTTGCGCTCCATGAAGAGCATCTCGATGATCGTGCGGCGGTACTGGACCAAGCGGGGCGAGTTTGTCGTGACGTTCATGCCCTCTTCGACCCTTGTGACACAAGCGGCGAAGAGCTTGTTCGACCCGGCGACCTCTACCACGCACAGGCGGCAGGCACCTATGTCGGAGATGCCGTCGAGGTGGCACAGGGTCGGGATGGCAATGGAGTTTTCCTTGGCGACATCGAGGATCGTCTGATCCTCATCGCCGGCCACGTCCAGGCCGTTGATGACTAGGGTCCGTACGCTCACGAGGTCACCGCCGAGGTCATGGAGCACACGCCAGCTGGGCAGACGTGGTCTTCGATATGAGACAGGTACTCATCTCTGAAATAGCGAAGCGTGCTGAAGATTGGGTTGGGAGCGCTCTGGCCGAGGCCGCACAGGCTCGTGCTCTTCACCATCTCTGCCAGGCGTTCCAAGGTATTGAGGTCCTCCAGCTGGGCCTCGCCATGGCTGATCTTTTCGAGCAGGTTGTACAGCTGCACCGTTCCCACGCGGCACGGTACGCACTTGCCGCAAGACTCGTCCCGGCAAAAGTCCATGAAGTACTTGGCGACGTCAACCATGCAGGACGTCTCGTCCATGACGATCATGCCGCCTGAGCCCATGATCGAACCTGCCTGGGCGAGGGACTCGTAGTCGACGGACATGTCCAGGTCAGCGGCGGGGATGCAGCCACCCGACGGGCCACCTGTCTGCACGGCCTTGAACTCGGCACCGCCGATGATGCCCCCGCCGATCTCGAAGACGATGTCGCGCAAGCTCACGCCCATCGGCACCTCGATAAGGCCCGTGTTCACGACCCTCCCGGCGAGGGCGAAGACCTTTGTGCCGGCGCTCTTCGGTGTCCCGATCGCCCTGTACCAGGTGGCGCCGTTGCGCAAGATGGCCGGGATGTTGGCGAGCGTCTCGACGTTGTTGATCAATGTCGGCCGCTCCCAGAGCCCGGACTGGGCGGGGAAGGGCGGGCGTGGCCTCGGTGTGCCCCGGCGGCCCTCGACAGAGGCGATGAGGGCCGTCTCCTCGCCGCAGACGAAAGCGCCGGCGCCGATGCGGATGTCGACATCGAAGCTGAAGGCCGTATCGGCGATGTTCGCTCCGAGCAGCCCGGCCCGCTCCGCCTGGCGGATCGCCAGCCTCAGCCTCTTGACCGCCAGGGGGTACTCGGCCCGGACGTATATATAACCCTTGTTGGCCCCGACGGCGTATCCGGCGATCGCCATTCCCTCAAGGACCTGCTGGGGCACGCTCTCGAGCACGCTGCGGTCCATGAAAGCCCCGGGGTCGCCCTCGTCGGCATTGCAGATGACGAACTTGCCACCCTCGGGGCTGGCGGACTTGGCCACGGTCCTCCACTTAAGGCCCGTCGGGTAGCCGGCTCCCCCTCGGCCTCGCAGGCCGCTGTGGACGACCTCTTCGAGCACCTCGTAAGGCCTCATCGTCGTGACGGCCTGGGTGAGCGCCTTGTAGCCGCCGTGGGCCACATAGTCGTCGAGGTCCTCGGGGTCCACGATGCCTGAGTTGGCGAGGACGATCCGCACCTGCCGGGCGAAGAACGGGTCATCAGCCGTCTGACGTCCGCCCTCTCTGCCGTCGAGCGCGTCGACCACGCGGTCGACAGACTCGGGGGAGGTGGGGTCCACGGCTTCGAAGAGCTGCCCGCTCTCGGGAATCTCCACGAGGGGACCGCCCGCACACAGGCGCAGGCAGCCGACCCTTTTCACCGCGACGCCGCTGAGGCCGCGCTCGTTGATGCGCGCCTGCAGCGACTCCAGCACCCTCTCCGCGTCGAGCGACATGCACCCAGCGGCCTCACAGACGTTGGCGCAGGCTCTTATCGGGACGGCGTCCTCTGCGATCTCGTGCTCGGCGACGTCTGTCATGGCTTCAGCCCTTCCAAGATGGTGCCCATAGCTTCGGGGGTGACCCGACCCTGGACGTTGCCGTCCACGACCACGGCCGGGGCCATGCTGCAGGCCCCCAGGCACCTGGCGTTCAACAGCGACACCAGTCCGTCGTCGCTCGTCTCACCGGTCTTGATGCCCAACAGCTCGTTGATCCGGCTCAATAGGGCAGTCGCGTGGTTGATGTAGCACGCCGTGCCGGTGCACACGATGACCGTGTGTTCACCCTGAGGCTTGAGCATGAAGAGCGAGTAGAAAGTGGCCACTCCGTAGACACGGCTGGGCGGGACACCCAGGGCGTCGCCCACATACTCGAGCACGTCGGGTTCCAAGTAACCAAAGGCCTCTTGGACGGCATGAAGGACTTCAATCAACGTGTCCGGCGAGTTGCCACGCCGACGTATTCGCGCGTCGATCATCTTCCATTTCTTGTCGTCCGTCGACGCTTCGGCAGTAACAGCGCTGGACATTTGGCCCTCCAAAGGCTTGTACTCACACCATAGCTGGAGGCTTTCTGAGAGGTCCAACTGAGGCGGAAAAGCCTTTGCGCAGGCCCTAAGTGTCTGGCCGAAGGTACCGACGCTGGCCGAGAGCCCAGATCAGGCGTCTTTCGGCGCAACCTTTATCACAGCTGCTCCGGTCACGGCGTCGCCTGCCAGGTCTTCGAGGGCGGCATCGGCCTTCTCAAAGGCATACTCGCTCGTTGTCGGCCTGATCGGTATTTCCGCGGCGAGCTGCAGGAAGTCCTCGCCGTCTCTTCGGGTATTGGCTGTCACGCTGACCAATTCGCGTTCCTCGAACAGGTAAGCGTCGTAGGCGAGCGGGGGGATGTCTGAGAGGTGGATGCCGGCGATGGCGAGGCGACCGCCCCGGTCCAAAGCCGCCATGGCCGGGAGCACAAGTGTCCCGACCGGAGCGAACAAGATGGCGGCATCGAGAGGTTCCGGTGGTGGATCGTCTGCCCCCTGGGCAGACGCACACCCGAGGGAGAGCGCCAATTCTCTGGCCTCTCGAGCTCTGGTCATGACGTGCACCGTGGCACCAAGATGGATCGCCACCTGGGCTGTGAGGTGCGCCGAACCGCCGAATCCGTAGATACCGAGGCGGCCGCGGGGCCGCAGGTTGGCGCGTAGCAAAGCCCGGTAGCCGATGATCCCGGCGCAGAGCAACGGCGCGGCCTCGGCGGCCGAGAAGGCGTCAGGCAGGCCATAGGCGTAGCGCTCGTCGATGACGGCGTACTCGGCGTAGCCGCCATCGGCGTCCCAGCCCGTGAACAAAGGCTGGACGCAGAGGTTCTCGTCACCTCGCAGGCAGAACCGGCATACGCCGCAAGTCGAGCGCAGCCAGGCGATGCCCACACGCTGGCCTTCGGCGAACCGCCTTGCCTCGCGCCCGTTGCGGGCCACGTGCCCCACGACTTCGTGGCCCGGAACGACTCCGGGTCGACGCGGGGCAAGATCACCCTCGACAAGGTGAAGGTCCGTGCGGCAAACCCCACAAACCTGCACCTTGACGAGGATCTCGTGGGGGCCGGGCTCTGGGACGGGGCGTTCCACGAGCCTCAATGAATGCTCGGCGGCCGGCGCCGGATGGTCCAGCGCCCAAGCCCTCATCTCGTCCCGGTCCGCCCCGTCACGCCGCGGCCGAGTCCGAGGACAGGGCGGCCGCCGCCGGCTCAAGGGCTGCCGCGACGAGGTCAGCTACATCTGTCACAAGATGAACCTTAAGACCTTCGAGGACATTGGCCGGGACGTCGTCGAGGTCCGGTCCGTTGCGTGCAGGCAGGAAAACCTCCGTGAGTCCAGCTCGGTGAGCGGCGAGCAGCTTCTGCTTGACCCCGCCGATGGGGAGCACCCGTCCGTTAAGGGTCACCTCGCCGGTCATGCCCACTTCTGAGCGCACCGGGCGCCCCGAGGCAAGGGAGGCGAGGGCGGCGACCATGGTCACACCCGCTGAGGGGCCGTCTTTCGGGACGGCGCCTGCAGGCACGTGCAAGTGAACTGCGCCCTCGGCGAGCTGCCGGGCGTCGATGCCGAGCAGGCTCGAGTGCGAGCGAAGGTAGGAGAGCGCTATTTGTGCCGACTCCTTCATGACGTCGCCGAGCTGACCGGTGAGGACGAGACGGGGCTCGCCTTCCATGACGGTCGCCTCGATGAAGAGCACGTCGCCGCCGGCACCGGTGACGGCGAGGCCGGTCGCTACTCCAGCAATGGCGGTTCGCTCGGCTGACTCCGGGGTAAAGCGCGGGCGGCCCAGGTACTCCTTCAAGTCATTTGCGCCCACTTCGACCGGAGCGTCCCCGGAATCTCCCGCGAGCCGGGTGGTCACCTTACGGAGGACCTTGGCGACGGCACGCTCGAGCTGACGGACACCCGCCTCGTGGGTGTACTCGGTTGCTAGGACGCGCAGTGCCTCGTCGTCGATGCTGACCTCGTCAGCCTTGAGTCCGGCCAGGTCGATCTGGCGAGGGACCAGGTGGTTGCGGGCGATTGCGACCTTCTCGTCCTCGGTATAGCCGTCGAGGCGCACGATCTCCATGCGGTCCAGCAGCGCCGGCGGGATCGTGTCGGCCACATTGGCGGTCGCCAGGAACAAGACGTCGGACAAGTCGAGCTCGATCTCGAGGTAATGGTCCCGGAAGGTGTGGTTCTGCGCCGGGTCGAGCACCTCCAAGAGTGCGGAGGCGGGATCGCCCCGGTAGTCGCTGCCGAGCTTGTCGATCTCGTCGAGTAGGACGACCGGGTTCATCGAGCCGGCCTCACGGATTGCCCTGACGATCCGGCCCGGCATGGCACCGACATAAGTCCGACGGTGCCCACGGATCTCGGCTTCGTCGCGAACGCCGCCCAGGGACACGCGGACGAATTTGCGTCCGAGGGCCCGGGCGACGGACTCCCCGAGCGATGTCTTGCCGACTCCGGGGGGGCCGACTAGAGCCAGTACGGCACCTGACCCGCGTCCGCCGACCACAGCCAAGCCGCGGGCCTGGCGGCGGCTTCGCACGGCGAGGTACTCGACCATGCGGTCCTTCACGTCCTCGAGGCCTTCGTGGTCGGTGTCGAGAACCTGGCGGGCGCCTATGACGTCGTCGGTGTCCTCAGTGCGCAGGTTCCACGGGATCTCGAGCACCGTGTCGAGCCACGTTCGGATCCAACCAGCTTCGGGGCTCTGGTCGCTCGCCCGCTCGAGGCGCCCGACTTCGCGTAGTGCAGCCTCGAGCACCTTTTCAGGCAGTTCGGCAGACTCCACGCGGGTGCGGTAGTCGTCTGCGCCGTCCGGCTCTCCTTCGCCCAGTTCCTTGCGGATAGCGGCGAGCTGCTGACGGAGAAGGAATTCTCGTTGGCTCTTTTCCATCCCCTCGTGGACATCGCTGCGGATGCGCTCAGCGACGTCGAGCTCGGCAAGGTGCTCGCGGCCCCACTCGATCAGCTTGGCGAGGCGTTGCTCGACGTCGACCGTCTCCAGCAGCCAGAGCTTCTGCTCGTTGGTCAGGTAAGGGGCGTAGCCCGCAAGATCTGAGAGCTCAGACGCGTCGGAGATGCGTTGTACCGAGTCGATGACTTGCCAAGCCCCCCGCTGTTGGAGGACCGAAACGACGACGTTCTTGTACTCGCGGGCGAGATCGCCCACAGCCTCGCCGCTTGTGATGCTGTCGAGGATCTCGGCCTCGACCCACAAGGCCGAGCCAGGGCCGGTGACGCCCGATCCGACGCGCGCCCGGGTCATTGCCCGAAGAACGGCTGCGGGCTCGCCTCCCGGCAGCTTTCCGAGCTGCTCGATCGTGGCCACGACGCCAACGGTGGCGTAATCCCCGTCAAGGCGCGGCACGACGAGTATGCGGTTGTCGGCGGCCGTCCTGGCGGCGTCGATGGCAGCCTGTCGCTCGGGATCGTCGAGCTCGACTGGCACGACCATGCCGGGGAGCACGACAACGTCGGCTAGTGGCAGAACCGGGAGCTGTTCAGTCTTCGACACGAGTAGATCTATCCTCTCAGTTGAGTCTTACTCACTCAACCATTTTGAGCGTCATGTTGTTCCAACTATAACCGGGCAGCTCAAAGCTACCGTGCGCGGTGTCATCACCCTGACACCAGGACCCGCGGATTGATCCCGGCTCGCCGGTCGTGGCCCCTTTTGGCCTCGGCACGTCCCTCGCGTGCGAGACTCGGCCAACATGGCGAGTGAGCGGGCACCCGAGGCTGAAGCGGAGTCCGACAAGTCGTTCGCGGCGTTGTTGGACCGCGCCCTGGTCAGAACTCCGGACGGACGGACACTGCTGGGCCCGGTGTCCGCGGCAATCCGCAGGGGGGAGCACTGGGCGGTGCTCGGTCCAAACGGGGCGGGCAAGACGACGCTCCTGCGGCTGCTTGCTGCCGAGCGTCACCCATCGTCCGGATCTGTGACGGTGCTCGGCGCCCGCCTCGGGTCGAGCGACTTGAGGGTGCTTCGCTCGCGGGTCGGCGTTGTCAGCCATGCCGTGGCTGACCGGCTTCCCCCGAGCGCCCCGGCTCTAGCCGTCGTGCTTACGGGCGGGCGGGGAGTGCTCGCCCCTTGGTGGGCGTCGACTGACGAACCCGACCGGGTACGGGGGGCGAGGATCCTGGCCGCGCTCGGTTGCGCGGGACTCGTCGATCGTGCCTTCGGGTCGTGTTCGCAGGGCGAGCGCCAGCGGGTGCTCTTGGCCCGGTCGCTCTTTGTGGAGCATCCGCTCCTGCTCCTCGACGAACCGTGCGCCGGAGTCGATCTCCCCGGGAGAGAGGCTCTCGTCCTTGCCCTCACCGCGCTGGCACGCTCGGCGAATCCTCCGACGACGGTCCATGTGAGCCACACCCTCGAGGAGCTGCCACCGACGACGTCGCACGTCCTCATGTTGCGTGCCGGCAAGGTGGTGGCGATGGGGTCCATAGAAGAGGTCATGACGGAGCACTCCTTGGAACGCTGCTTCGGCCTGGCGGTGAGCCTGAGCAGGGAGGACGGGCGCTGGGCGGCCCGCGCCTCACCTTCTTGGTAATTGCTGTCGCTGGGATTGCAACATCACATGTAATCATGTAATCTTCATGCATGACACATGAGGATTACCAGCACGAACACGGACCTCGCCTGCGCGGAGGGCGGCGGGGTCCGGGGCCTCGATGGGGGCGCGGCCGTTGGGCCGCCGGCTCAGAGGAACGGCCTTCGGCAGAGCAGCGTGCAGAGATCAAGGCCTGGTTCACCGGCAGGCTCCCGGACGACTTCTACACCGCCGCTCCCGAGGTGAGCATTGACAACGACGAGATCCTTGTCACCGGCCCGCTCAGCGCCGTGGACCTTGAGCAAGGGGCGACGGCCGAGGCAACCAGGACAGCTGAGGAGGCGCGTATCGAGAGGTTCCGCGAGGACACTCGCGAGCACCGGATGCGTATTGCCGAGGAGGCACAGGCTCGCTTTGCTCGCGTCGTCTCCTGGGGCGCGCGCTCGGGGGATACGACCCGTCTCTTCACGACAGCGAACGTGCCGGTCATGACCAGGCTGCGGATGTCGCAGCGCCAGGTCCTCGACACTCTCATCGACGCCGGGATCGCCCGCTCTCGGTCGGAGGCTCTTTCTTGGTGCGTCGATCTCGTCGGCAAGAACGAGGCCGAGTGGATCGACGAGCTGCGAGGCGCCTTCGCCCGCGTCGAGGAGGTCCGTGCTCAAGGCCCGGGCGCAACCCGCAATGCAGAGGCCTGAGTCCTAAGGGGCAATCCTTTCGCTCGCCGGGACGCTGCGCCGGCGCCAATATTTGCCAAACCCTGGCGCGCGGCGAGCTGATCGTGTAGGAAACAAGGCCCATGGTTTGGGTCGGCTTCTCCTTCGGCCTGCTCATCGTGGTCCTCTCCACGGTGAGCCTGGTCTCCACCTTCGTGCTCCCTCGCGGTGGCTCCAAGGTGCAGGCACTGCCACTTTTCGTCGGCCGTGTCGTGCGCCGGGGCCTGCTTCTCCTCGCCCGACCAGCACGCAGCTTTGCCCGTAAGGACGGCATCCTGGCTGCGGTCGGTCCCGTGTCGTTGATCGCCCAGCTGGCCGTTTTCCTCGGGCTCTACGTGCTCGGCTATGGCCTCATGCAGTGGCACTGGACGGGCACGCTGACGAGCGGGATCGCCGAGTCCGGGTCGACGTTGTTCTCGGTCGGGCTGGTGCAGCCTGCAAAGAACGGCAACGACATCCTCGTCGTCTTCGCGGGCGCGACCGGTGCCATCGCCGTCGCTCTTCAGATCGGCTACCTGCCCGCGATCTACCAGGCCTTCAACCGCCGTGAGTCCCTCGTCACCTTGATGGAGAGCCGAGCCGGCGTGCCGGCCTGGGGCCCGGAGATACTCATGCGCCACCAGCTCGTGAGGATCACCGATGCCCTCCCGGGCCTGTACGCCGACTGGGAGCTGTGGTCGGCCGACCTAGCCGAGAGCCACATCTCTTACCCCGTCTTGTTGTGGTTCCGCTCTCCTGAGCCCGGGTTCTCTTGGGTGCTGTCGCTGCTGGCGGTGCTCGACGCGGCAGCCCTGCACCTGTCGCTCAGCCCCGAGGCCGCTCCGTCGGAGGCCCGTATGTGCCTGCGGATGGGCTTTACAGCCCTTCGGCGCATCGCGCGCATGCTCCACTGGAGCTTCGAGGCCGACCCCTTGCCAGAATCGGACCTGCAGCTTTCCTACGAGGAGTTCGCCCAGGCGGCTCAGCTGATACGCGACACGGGTTTTGTCGTAGAGCGCTCGAGCGAGGACGCCTGGCCGCACTTTCGAGGATGGCGGGTCAACTACGAGGCGCTTGCCTACCGCCTGGCTGATGTCGTTGTCGCGCCCCGGGCGCCGTGGTCGGGCTCGCGTCGCCACCTTCCCCTCGAGACGATGGCCCCCAACCGGCCTCCGCACCGTGCGCCTGGGGGAAAGCTCTTCTACGACGACAGGCACCGGCCTGCTTGAGGAGGGAACTGGACCGGGCGGGACGGCCTGAAGGCCATACACTGGCAGCCGCACTCGAGGAGGCAAATCACTTATGGCGACCGTAGAGCTCGACGCCGAATTCCTGGCACTCCCACTTGAGGCAGTCCGTGATGCTGCTTTGGAGCGGGCGCGCGCGCTCGGATGCGAGCACGCCGAGATACGTGTCGAGCGGATCAGATCCCAGGTCGCGCGCCTGCGCGACGGCCGGCTCGAGACCTCGGCGGACGATCACGAGCTCGGCCTCGGGCTTAGGGTCGTGCACGACGGCGCCTTCGGTTTCGCGGCGACCGTGGAGCTCACCGCCGATGCCGCCGCTTCGCTCGCCGACCAGGCCGTGGCCACGGCGCGGGCGACGGCGCCTGCGGTCACCGAGCGCGTCGAGCTTGCCGAAGAGCCTTCGCACGGCGAGAAGAGGTGGACATCTTCTTATCGCCTGGATCCGACCGAGGTGCCGATGGCGGACAAGGTGGCCTTGCTCGAGGACTGGAGCGGACGAGTGCTGCGTGCGAGCGGTGTCGACCACGTCACTGCCTACGTGCTCGCCGTCGTCGAGGACAAGCATTTCGCCGACCTCTCAGGCACCGTCACCACCCAGCGCAGGGTCCGCCTGCACCCGGTGGTCGAGGCCACCGCCGTAGACAGCGAGGAGGCGGGCTTTGAGACAATGCGATCTCTCGCCCCGCCTGTCGGGCGCGGATGGGAGTACGTGCTCGGCGACGGCTGGGACTGGGACGAGGAGCTTGCCCGCCTCCCCGAGTACCTGGCCGAGAAGTTGCACGCCCCGACAGTCGTCCCGGGTGCCTACGACCTTGTCATCGACCCCTCGAACCTGTGGCTCACAATCCACGAGTCGATAGGGCACGCCACCGAGCTCGACCGGGCGATGGGTTACGAGGCGGCTTATGCCGGGACCTCGTTTGCCACATTCGACAAGCTCGGCACGTTGCGTTACGGCTCTGGGGTAATGAACGTGACCGGCGACAGGACGGTCGAGCACGGACTTGCCACCGTCGGCTTTGACGATGAGGGCGTGCAGGCACAGAGCTTCGATCTCATCCGCGAAGGAATCCTTGTGGGATACCAGCTCGACAGGCGGATAGCCCGTTCGAGCGGCCTCGGGCGCTCCAATGGGTGTGCTTTTGCCGACTCGCCCGGGCATATACCCATCCAGCGGATGGCGAATGTCTCGCTACGGCCGGCGCCCGGAGAGGGCCCGAGCACCGCGGAGCTCATCTCGGCTGTCGACAACGGTTTTTACGTACTCGGTGACAAGAGCTGGTCGATCGACATGCAGCGCTACAACTTCCAGTTCACGGGCCAGCGGTTCTTCAAGATCGAGAAGGGCCAGCTCGTCGGCCAGGTGAAGGATCTTGCATACCAGTCCCGAACGACTGAGTTCTGGGGGGCGATGGAGGCAGTCGGCGGTGAGCCGACCTATCGCCTGGGCGGGGCGATGAACTGTGGGAAGGGACAGCCCGGTCAGGTCGCTCCGGTCAGCCACGGGTGCCCACCGGCGCTGTTTCGTGGCATCAATGTGCTGAACACGCGGACGGAGGCGGGTCGATGAGCACTGACACAGGGCGGCTGACAGAGGCGCACGTCGTCGTGGAGCAGGCGCTGGCAGCCTCCCGCTCGAACGACTGCATTGTCATCGTCGAGGAGTCGAGCGAGGCCGAGCTGCGCTTCGCCAACAACACGGTGACGACCAATGGGACGCGCCGCGACCGCAGCGTAAGCGTCATCGCCTTTCGCGAGACCGACGGGGGGGTCGCCGTTGGCACAGCGAGCAGCAGCGGGGCAGCCGATGCCGTCGATCTTGTCCGCCGCGCTCGAGGCGAACGCCGCCACGGCCCCGGCGGCCGACGACGCATGGCCCTTGGTCACCCCTGAGCAATCTGTGGCCACGGTCAACTTTGGCGACCCACCGCAGATGACGAGCCTGGCGGGTCTCGGCGATGTGCTCGGCGGCCTTGGGGATGCCTTTGGACGGGCCCGTTCGAGAGGAATCAACCTCTTCGGCTTCGCCGAGCACAATGTCTCCACCGCCTACCTCGGGTCCTCGACCGGTCTCCGGCTGAGGTACGTGCAGCCGACGGGCAAGCTCGAGGTCGTGGCCCGCACCGATGGGGGGACGCGCTCTGCCTGGGTGGGGGCGGGCTCGGCGGATCTCGCCACGGTTCATGTCGAAGAGCTCGAGGAGCGGCTCATGCGCCGGCTCG
Source organism: uncultured Acidimicrobiaceae bacterium (assembly GCA_963725355.1). Taxonomy (GTDB): domain Bacteria; phylum Actinomycetota; class Acidimicrobiia; order Acidimicrobiales; family Bog-793; genus Fen-455. Next base: position 208,939 of record CAVRYE010000009.1, on the reverse strand, counting down.
CATGGGGTGAACGCACCGTCGAGCTCGACCCGGGCCGTTACGAGGTAGTGATGCCGCCCGATGCCGTGGCCGACCTCGTGATCATGCTGGGCCTGGCGACTTCGGGCCGCGAGGCCGAAGAGGGGCGCAGCGTCTTCTCGGCACCAGGGGGTGCGACCAAGCTGGGGGAGTCGCTGTCCCCGCACCCGTTCTCGCTTCGAAGCGACCCACGAGCGCCGGGACTCGAGTGCACGCCATTTCTTGCCACTTCGGCCTCGGGCCAAGACGTGTCGGTCTTCGACAACGGCCTTCCCCTCGAGCGTACCGATTGGATAGCGCAGGGGCGCCTAGCCCGCCTCCTCTACCACCGGGCGGCCGCGGCGCGCTCGGGAGCCGAACCGGCCGGGTTCGCAGACAATTTGGTCTTGGAGCTGCCCGGTGCCACGAGCAGCGTCGAGGACCTCGTCGGGCGCACCGAGCGGGGGCTTTTGCTCACATGTCTTTGGTACATAAGAGAGGTCGACCCGGCGACCCTGCTCCTCACCGGCCTCACTCGCGACGGCGTTTATCTCGTCGAGCACGGCGAGATCGTGGGCTCGGTCAACAACTTCCGCTTCAACGAGAGCCCCGTCGACTTGTTGGCGAAGACAATCGAAGCGGGTCGCAGTGAGCGGGCGCTCTCGCGCGAGTGGAACGAGTGGCTGAACCGGACGGCCATGCCGCCGCTCCGGGTGGCCGAGTTCAACATGAGCTCGGTGAGCCCGGCCACCTAAGCCCTAGCGGCCGAGGTCTAAGGCAAGCTCGGAGAGAAGGCCGTTGCAGCCGGCCTCGATGAGGCTAAGGCACGAGTCGAAGTCCCGCTCGGCCCCGAAGTAGGGGTCGGAGATCTCGAGAGAGGCGCCCGTCTCGGGCCTCCCCGCGGCGTAGGTGAGGAGAAGCTGCAATCTCGCTGGATGTGGCTCGTTCACCGCTCTGCGCTCCAGCCAGCCGAGATGCCCCCTGTCCATCGCCAATACGAGATCACGCTCGTCGAGCCAGTCGGGCTCGAACTGGCGTGCCCTGTGGTTCTTCGGCGCATACCCGCGCCGCTCGAGGGCACTAAGAGCGCGTCGGTCCATTCCAAAGCCGACGTCGGCGGCAATGCCGGCGCTGTCGACGGCGAATCGGGCGCTGAGCCCGAGCAGGGAGGCTTTGTGTTCAAAGACGACCTCGGCCATTGGCGAGCGGCAGATGTTGCCGGTACAGACGAAACAGACCCGGTATCTCACAGAGCCATCGTTGCATCCACGCTCGCCGGGCGGTAACGGGCCAGCTCGGGCCAGCGGCGGTGCTTGGCCGGCGACAACGCCGGTCGGGCATGGCCCTACGCTCTGGGTGATGAGCGGATCCGACAGGCTCGACTGGCTGGCGAAGCCATCGTTGGAGATCATCCCAAAAGGTCCCGTTCACGGTCGTGTCGAAGCCCCGGCCTCCAAGAGCCTGACCAACCGCCTGCTCGTTATCGCCGCACTCGCAGAGGGCCGGAGCGTGCTTAGCCGGCTACTGGAAAGCGACGACACCAGGGCGATGAGGGAAGGCCTTGGCTCGCTCGGCGCCAGGATTGAGGCCGAGGGAGTTTCCACGCAGGTGACCGGGATCGCGGGCCATCCCGTGGCAGGCGACACCCCGGTAAACGCCAGGCTTTCCGGGACGACGCTGCGGTTTCTCGCCGCGGTGGCGCTGCTGGCGGCCGGGACCGTCGTCCTCGACGGCGAGGAGCCACTTCGCCGCCGCCCTATATCTCCGCTGCTCGAGGTCCTGCGAGCTGCAGGTGCGGACCTCGAGACAGACCGGGGCAGGCCGCCCTTACGTATATCCGGGCACGGCCTTGCCGGGGGCCGGCTTCGCGTCGACGCGTCCGCCAGTTCACAGTTCGCAACGGCGCTCCTACTCATAGGGCCTTATGCGAGCGACGATCTCGTCTTGGAGGTGACCGGCCTCGAGGAGCTCGGCTACGTCCGCCTCACCGCACAAGCGATGGCCCGCTGGGGGGCAGAGGTTTCTGAAACCGGTCCGGGCGTGTTCAAGATCGGCGCCGGGGCGCACTATCTCTCGAGGGACGAGGAAGTCGAGCATGATGCCAGCGCGGCTGCCCACCTTTATGCTCTCGCCGCCGCCACCGGGGGCTCTGTGACTGTCGTCAATGCCTTGGAGACCGCGCAGCCCGACGGCGGCATGATCGAGATTCTGTCCCAGATGGGTGCCAGCTTTGAGCGCGGACCCGGTGGCACCACTGTCGAGCGGCGAGGTGAGCTCAGAGGTGTAGAGGTGAATCTCGCGTCAATGCCCGACCAGGTCCCGACAGTAGCGGTCCTCGGTGCTCTTGCGAGGGGCGACACCACGATTCGAGGCGCGGCCATCGTTCGCGGACACGAAAGTGACAGGATCCGGGCCGTCGCAACCGAGCTCAAGCGCCTAGGGGCGAACGTCGTGGAGACGCCGGACGGCCTCACCGTGCGCGGGGGAGTGCCCCTGCACGGCGGACTGGTGAAGACCTACCACGATCATCGCATCGCCATGGCCTTCACGGCGCTCGGAGCAGCCGTGCACGGGGTCGAGATCTCTGACCCCTCCTGTGTCGCCAAGACCTATCCGGGCTTCTTCTACGACGTCGCATCTCTCGGCGTTGGGATCCGCTAACGCGCAGGCTCGCCAAGGCCTGTCACGACTTAGATGAGACGTACTCCGCCACGACCTGTTCGATGAGGCTTACCACCTCGGCCCTTCCGCGTTCCAGCCCGACTCGGCCGACCAGGCCCACGACATCCAGGCCTTGCAGGTCAAGACCAGGGGCCACGTCCCCGGCGACGCAAAGTATCGGCACCCGCCCCGCCACATGTGCGATCACGCCGCCGACAACTTTGCCCGAAAAGGACTGCTGGTCGAGGAAACCTTCTCCCGTCATGACGAGATCGGCTCGACCGAGGTGGTCGTCTAGGCCGACGAAGTCGGCGACGAGCTCGAACCCAGAGACGATCTTGGCACCGAGCACCGCGAGCCCTCCTGCGAGCCCGCCAGCTGCACCCGCGCCGGCGAGGGTCGTTACGTCGACGCCGAACTCGGCCCGATAGCTGTCGGCGAGTCGGGCGAGACGGTCCGTGAGGAGCTCGACTTGCTCGGGACTGGCGCCTTTTTGTGGGGCAAAGACCTTGGCTGCTTCGAGAAAACGCGTGGTCACATCGCAGGCGGCGATGAGCTCGGCACCCTCTAACTCCCGTAGTGAGCCGATCGCGCCCAAAGCACCTGCGCCACCATCGGTCGTGGCCGATCCGCCACAACCGACCACGACGCGACGCGCCCCGAGAGACACGGCCCGCAACACGAGCTGACCGGTCCCGGTGGTTGTCGCCGTTACTGGGTCGTTGTGCTCCTCCCCACCCGCGATGAGCAGTCCGGACGCACTTGCCATCTCAATAATGGCGGTAAGGATGCCATCAGCTGCACCCTGAACGAGCTTCCACTCTGCGAGCACCGGTTTGCCGAGTGGCCCAGTCACTTCGTCGTAGTGCGTCTCGCCCTCGAAAGCCGAGAGCAGACCGTCGCCTCCATCGGCGAGAGGCACTTCTGCAGCCGTCCAGCCAGCGCGGCGCGCCCCGCGCGCAGCGGCAGAAGCAGCCTGCGAGGCGTTGGCCGTGCCGCGAAATTTGTCTGGAGCCGCGACTAGATGTCCCATAAGAGCGATCCGGCTCAGGAGACCGGGCCGTCGTGCAGGTCCAAGGTGACCTCGTCCAAGAAGCGGTCCATGTTGTCCCGCCTCTCGTTAGCCTCGCGGCCCAGGGTGTGATCAGAGACGACGAACTCGTCAAGACCTATTTCAACATAGCGACTGACGACCTCGGCGACCTGGCTAGGTGTGCCGATGATTCTCGGTGTTGTGGAGTTTCGCGAGCTCCAGCGCTCGAGCTGCTCCTTGTTGTCGCTCATGTAGACGAGTGCCTGTGCTGAGAGCTTGATCGAGCTCGGGTCGCGGCCGACCTCGAGACAGTGACGACTTAAGACCTCGCTCTTTCGCTCTATCGTTTCGGGCAAACCCCAGCAGTTCCACTCGTTGGCGTATTTCGCGGCAATCCTCATCGTGACTTTCTCACCGCTGCCGCCCACGAGGAGCGGGAGTGGCTGCTGTAGTGGCTTTGGCTCGCAGGGTGCATCGCGCAGCCGGTAAAAGCGTCCCTCGAAGTTGCTGCGCTCCTGGCTGTGCAAGAGCCGGATGACTTGGCAAGCCTCTTCTAGGCGAGCGAGGCGCTCTGGGATGGCGGGAAGGTCGATCCCGTATGCCTCGTGTTCGTTCTCCTGCCATCCCGCCCCCAGTCCGAGCACGAGCCGCCCTTCGGAGATACGGTCGACGGTGGCGGCCATCTTGGCGAGAACGGCGGGATGTCGGTACGTGTTGCCTGTCACGAGCACGCCGACGCGAACCCGGTCCAGGCACGCCGCCACGCCCGCGATCGTCGTCCACGCCTCGAGACGTGGTGCGTCGCTGCGTTCTCCGTTGGGCATGAAGTGGTCGGCGACCCAGACACCGGCCCAACCGGTCCGTTCCGCGTGCTCTGCAGATCCGAGAAGGTCCTCCCAACTCTGTTCTGTCTCGAGCCAGATGCTGAACTTCATACCTGAGACCTCCTCAGCCAGCTTATGACGCCCACTTGAGCGGCGCCGTCACACGCGAAAGGCCGGTGATTGCAAGAGAGCGCCCGGTGCCGTAGACGGGACACCGGGCGCTCGCGTAATATTGTGACAGCAGATACGTCAAAAAACTAGGAATCTCATCGCGCTGCGGGAGACTCTTATAACATCACAGTGTCAGTAGCCACGCCTCAGACTCGAGCTGATCCCGCCCGAAAACTGACAACATCTGCACTGACAAGCCTCTTAGAGCCCGAGCTCTGCGCTGCAGGCGGGCCACTGGCCCCATCCTGATTCTGCCTGCAGCCTTTCTGCAGCTTGGTCCTGGACCACTGGCGGGGCGTCATTCGGTAGGCCGGCGTAGCCGAGACCCCACCAGGTCGCTAGCGCGAACTGGTACGCCCCGTAGTAGCCATTGCCGGTGTCCTCTCCGTAGTTGTCACCGGACTCGCACATCCGCAAGGAAAGCCAGACCCCGCCCAGAACTGAAGGAGTTGTGGCTCGTACGACCGCGGCCTTGGCGGGCTGTGAAGCCTGAGTCGTTCTCGTTCCATTTGTTCTCGCTGCCTTTGCCGCCTCGGCTCGTTTCTGCGCTGCCTCTGCAGCTTGTGCTGCTTGTGCTGCCTGTGCTGCCTGTGCTGCCTGTGCCGCCTGTGCTGCCTGAGCCGCCTGTGCTGCCTGTGCTGCTTGTGCCGCCTGAGCCGCCTGAGCCGCCTGAGCCGCCTGAGCCGCCTGAGCCGCCTGAGCCGCATGAGCAGCTGCGGCTTGCAGGATCGCAGCGTGCCACAGCGACGGGAGCAGGACCCGTGCCGGTCGAGCTACATCGTGAATTGCTTCCAGGTCCGCCGCTCGGCCCTGCCACGCAGGCGAGCTTCTCTCAATCGAGATCTGGGCCGCCTCGTAAGCCGTGCGGGCGGCGCGCTCGCGCGCGAGGGTCGCAAACCACCGGATGCTCTTGGTACGCACGGCCGAACTAGCTTCCGCCTTGCTCAGGTGGGAAGTGGCCCGCGCGGGTATCGAGTTGATGCTGCTGGCGCCAGCTGCGCCGATGAAGATGGATACCGCAAGAAAAGTGAACGCGATGAGCGCGATCAGGGGGTGCTTGCGCATCTGGCTCCTCCTTGGAGTGTCGGAAACCCCGGTGGGTTCCAGGTGGGATGCGTTGATGCGGGCAGGTCCGTCTATTGCATGCGACTCGCGATGCGGGGCCGGAAGGGCTGGCCGAATCTGGACGTTGGGACATCCGTACGAAGTGCAGACGGGTCTCGCCCTGTCTTCTCTGTTGTCGCGACTCCTTTTCGCTCCGTAACGGAGCGCAGGTCGGGACGAGGGGCGCCGCAGATTGCACGGCTCGGCTCGCAGGCGCCGAGGTACCGAGTTGTGCCTGTGGGGGAGGCCGAGGCCTTACCCCCGAACCCGGAAACACGGACCGGGCACGTCGGCACCTCTCGTCGTTGACAGTTGGTGTGCCCGAAACCATATCGAGACAATCCGCTGTCGCGCAAGCGGGAATAGCCCTGGAGATAGCGTCTATCGTCAATTAAGATGTCGGGACGGCGTCACAGGTATGCCCTAGACGAGCACTTTCAACGCTCCCGATGCATTTGGCGGCGAGGTGGCGGCAGCCCAGCGACGCACGAGAGACCTTTTGTTTGGTGCAGTTAGGTGGTAGTGGCAGCTAAGCGCCAATAAGGCGGGACGCTGACAGCAGGGCCTCTGTCAGGAAGTCGCCGACATCAGATCGCAAATCTTCGCTCACGCTAGTGAGCGGAGTCACAACCGCCCAGCCGAGCTCGGTAAGAGCGTCGTCGGACTCTTCTGAGCCTTCCTGGTCCTTGCCGGTGCGCTGCTCGGCGCCAAGGCCGAGGGGGCGATCCGCGACCTTGGTGAAGAGGAGCAGGCCCGTACTCGCGAAGTGTCGCGCGGCGAATGCCAACGATGTCTTTTAGGGGGAGGTTTGGCACATTCAAATTGAGCACTGTCCGAGTCGGGGCCGCCTCGATCTGGTCGGCGAGGCTCACTGCGAGCACGGCGGCGCTCTCGAAGTGGATCGGGGCTCCATCGTCGAATTCGTAGGACGACGAAGGTATGGTCCCGGCCTGGACGCTCGTGGCCAGCCCGGGCACGCCGAACTGGGCGCAGGTGAGGGCGGCACCGACGGTGCCCGAGTGCATGACTGCGCGTCCGACATTGCGACCGGGGTTGATGCCCGAGGCAAGGAGATCGGGAACGGGCCCGAACCCGCCGAGGCAGGCTGTTATTGCGATAAGCGCCGGCAGAGCGTCCGCGGCGATGACCTCGATTCCGTCCAGACCGGGCGGGGCTACGGACTCGGCATGGATGCCGTGCTCTCGGAGGTGGGCCGGCCCGATCGCGGCACCGGCTCCGCTTGCCTCAGTCATCGGGGCGACCACGATCACGTCATGGCCCATTTCGGCGAAACGACGCGCCAAAGCGGCGAGGCCGGGCGCTGCAACACCGTCGTCGTTGGTCACGAGAACTCTCATGGCCCCTCGCTCCTTTGAGAATCGCTCGATGGCCAGGATTCGAGGCTCCGCAGCCGTCGGCAAGCGGAGTACTCGGCAGGTACCATACCGCCGTGCTCCCGCCATCAGGCGAACAGGTTGTCCTGGCCTCAGGAGACTGGACAGCCGTCGTCACCGAGGTTGGCGCAGGGCTTCGCTGCTTGCGGTTCGGGTCCCAGCCCATCGTCTGGGAGTTCGCCGAGACCGAGATGGCCTCTGGCGGTCAGGGTCAGGTGCTCGCCCCTTGGCCTAACCGGCTCGAGGACGGCTCCTACCGCTTCGGGCCCGTCCTCGGCCGGGCACCGCTCGACGAGCCGGAGCGCCACAACGCCATCCACGGACTGGTGCGCTGGGTGCCATGGTCGATCGAGGAATGCTCACACGACACGGCAGTTCTCTCTTGGACGATCTCCCCCAGCCGGCCTACCCGTTCCGGGTGCGCCTCGAGCTCTGCTACGAGCTTGATGACGACGGCCTCACTGTCACGTGCTCGGCGACTAACGCCGGTTCCGAGACAGCGCCCTTTGGCCTCGGTTTTCACCCCTACCTGCTTGCCGGGCCGGGTGGTGTAGACGAGGCCGGGGTGGAGCTGGCAGCCCAGCGGCGTCTCATCAGCGACGATCGGAGTCTGCCTATCGGCGATGCACCCGTGTCCGGTACGGCCTTCGAGCTCAACGGGGCAAAGCTGGGGGACCTGAAGCTGGACGAGTGCTACTCGGGCCTGGCCCTCGCAGGCGACCACCGCTGGCACGCGTTTGTGGAGCTGCCCGGGGGACGCTCGGAGCTCTGGGCCGACGGCGAGTTCCGCTACGCCATGTGCTACACGGGCGACTCGCTCGCGAAAAGCCGGGATCGTCGCAGGGCGATAGCGATAGAGCCCATGACTTGTCCGCCGAACGCGCTTCGAACCGGCACCAGCCTGATCGAGCTCCCAACGGGTGGCGCTTGGAAAGCGAGCTGGGGGATAGGCGCCACTTTCTGCTGAGAGCCCGTGCCTTGTCCCCGTGGGTAGGCGCTAGAGGACAGTGACGAGCGTGCCGAGAGGTGTCAAGGGGAACATCGTCTCGGCGTTGGCGTATGTCATCTCGACACAACCAAGGCTCTGGGGGAAGCCGTAGCTCGCACGGATGAAGCCGTGAAGGGCGTCACCGCCGTTGAAGTAGCTGACCCAGGGGATGCCGGGGTCGCTGTAGCGAGTCCCGTTGGGGTTCTTCCCTGTCATGGTCGTAACGAGATAGCGGGCATAGACAGGGTAGGTTCCCGGAGCAGTCGGAGCCACGGGGATGCCCGTGTTCACAAGGGTCGTGAATATGTAGCGGCCATTGCGCCACACCGTGGCTGTCTCGGGCAGTGTCTGGTTGACCACGACATAGTCGTACGGCTGCGTCGTCACCTGGCGCTCGGCGACCGCCTGGAGAAGCGCGCCCCACACCTTCGGGCCGGCGAACCCGTCTGTCGCGAGGCCGTGGGCACTCTCGAAGGCCATAACAGCGCCGCGGACGATCACGTTGGGCTGCCCTGTGATCCACTGAGCCTTCAAAGAGTTCGGCACGTTGGCAAAGCGCCAGCTCAAGCTGCCTGCGACGGCCTGAAGAGGTATCAGGTTGGGGTCGGTGGGCTCGGAGTCGACGGCTGGGAGGGGCATAGCCGCAGTTGTCGTTGCGTCGGCTTGCTGAGCTGGCTGGTGGATCGAGGCGGGCACCGTTACGACAGTTGTCGTCGGGGCTGTCGACGAGGACGTAGCGGGGACGAATTCGAGGGGAAGAAAGCCGAGCTCCGCTAAAAGCTGCTGCAGGCGCAGCTCTGAGCCCCCCTCGATCACAAAGTTCCTCCGGAGAGTATTCGAGAGGCCCTGGCCGGAGCTGCTGCGGACGCCACTCGGGCCGCCTGGGACGCTCAGCTGCACCGTCGTGAAAGGGGTGAAGTACCCATCGGGCACAAAGCGAACTGCGGCGGGTGCCGTTCTCACCCAGTTGCCGGGTGGGGCGGGCGTGAGACTAGGCAGCGGGCTGTCACCGGCCAGCGGCTGGGAGAAGTCCACGGTCACGCTCGTGTCGAAAGCTGCGTCAGCGGTCCCAGGAGCGGGGGAGACCGACGTGATCGTTAAAGGCGCTGGGACGGTCGTGCTCGGGTGGCTCTGCTGGCCTCCGGGGCGCTGACTGTGCGGAGAGGCGTCATTGGCGCGCTGCAGGCCGATCAAGGTCCCTACCGTTGCGAGGGCCACGGCGAGGATGGTGCCGGTGACGATGCTTGGGACGCGCCACCGTTCACTCCGGCCAGCGGCTTTCGTGCCCTTACCTAGGCCCATTCGGGCTCTCCACCCTCTGTCTTACACGCGGTCCTTCAGACTATAGACGGGGTGCGGCCGCCTCCCGGACGTGGGTCGCAGCCATCTCGGACACCAGTACCAGCCTCGGCAGCCGGGGCCTGGTCACTGCCTCGCGGGGAGGTCAAGGCCTTGATCATCACGACTGCCGGGTGTTGCCGGGCGGCGGTACGGTGTAGCGGGAGGTTTCATGATTGAGCCAACAAGCAAGCAGGAACGAGGGCTGCGACCGGGCCACAAGCTGACAGTCGTGGCGGTCGGGGTCATTGCCGTCCTCGTCGCTTACGTGGCCCTGCACGCCATCGTCGGCATCATTGCACTGCTGGTGAAGACCGCCGTTGTCATCGTCGTGATCGGTGGAGTGCTTTACCTCGTCTTTCGTCACGCCGGCAGGCGCCGGCTCTGACCAAGAGAGGCGATTCGCCGCGCTGAGGCTGTCGCTGCTTAGCCAGGGCGTGTTGCTTGGCGATGTCGGGACAGCTGCCGCCTAGCACGCAATGCAATTGGCCCATAGAATGCGCTCGGAGCTGCCGTCCCTCGCGAGAGGCACTCCGTGACCGCCCCCGGCACCTCGGGTCCCGGGGGCGGCTCGCGTTCGGGTGCGAGTTCGGGAGTCCCCGGCGACCGTTTTTAGCTTCACCGGGCGTCTCAGAGCGTTGCAATGACCAAGCTGCGAAGAGAGAGATCATGAAGATCGACGGAGCCGTCTGCATAGTCACGGGAGCATCCTCGGGCATCGGCGCGGCGACCTCGGAGGTTCTGAGCGCGGGGGGCAAGAGTCGTGCTCGCTGCGCGGCGAGCCGATCGGCTCGAAGCTCTTTCAGCACGACTGCCCGGATCACTTGCCGTGCCTACCGACGTGACCGTGCCTGCGCAGTTGCGACGGCTCGTGGACGTGACCGTGGAGAGTCACGGGCGTGTCGACGTTTTGGTGAACAATGCCGGCCAGGGCTTGCATGTCCCCCTTCAGGAACTGGACGCCGCAGACCTCAGGGCCGTGTTCGAGCTGAACGTCATCGCTCCCCTCGTCGGACTTCAAGCCGTCCTGCCTGTCATGGTGGCCCAGTCCAGCGGGTCGATTGTCAATGTCAGCTCGGCAACGACGTTGCGCGTGTTCGCAGGCCTGGGCGGGTACTCGGCCACCAAGGCGGCTTTGAACATGATCTCCCAAGTCGCAAGGGTCGAGCTCGAGGCCTCGGGCGTGGTCGTCTCGGTCGTGTACCCATCGGTGACTGCCACTGAATTCCACGACCGCCTCCGGGCGGGTCGAATCGTCAGCGGGGCACGTCACATCCCTCGAGACCCGCCGGAGCTCGTCGGCGAGACCATTGCCTTTGCCATCGAGACAGGCGAGGCACATGTGCTCGTTGCCGACCCGCCCCGGTCCATCGTTCCAGGCGACAACGACGCCTGGAGCTCTCTGTTGGCACGGCAAGGCCCAGCTCCGGCCACCCCCGCGCCGTAGGGAGCTTGCTCGAGATCGGTCACATAGGACGGGGACTGTCCGATGTGACCTTGACTGGAGCGGTCCGTCTACGGCGCCAGGGGAGGCCCGACCTGAAGCTGGTCACATCGTCAGCGACATGACCGCCTTCTGCCCATGCAGGCGGTTCTCTGCCTGGTCGAACACCACCGAGTTCGGCCCGTCTATGACGCCGTCTGTCACTTCGAATCCACGGTCGCAGGGCAGGCAGTGCATGTACAGGCAGTCCCGGTTTGCGAGCTTCATGATCGACTCGTCACATATCCAGTCCTGGTTGGCGTCGAAGAGTTTGTCTTGCGCGTCCCAGTCAGCAACCGGCACCTCGGGAGACACGTACTTGAGGCTGGCCCAGCTCTTCGGGTAGACGACGTCAGCTCCCTCGAAGGCCGCGCGGATGTCATCGGTCTCTTCGAACGAGCCGCCATAGCGCTCCACGTTCTGCTTGTAGAAGGCGATCTGCTCTGGGTCGAGCTCGAATCCCGCCGGACGGGCGAAGACAAGCTGCGAGCCGTAGAAGGAGCAGGCTGCCATCATCGAATGCGGAACCGAGACCGGCTTCTTCCGGCTCGGCGAGTAGGCCCAGCTCATGACGATCTTGCGGCCTGCGAGATCGCCCAGCTTCTCCTTTATCGTCATGATGTCGGCCAGGCCCTGGCAGGGGTGGTACTTGTCGCACTCCATGTTGATCACGGGCACGTCTGCCGCATCGGCAAAGGCGCGGACATATGCGTTGCCCTGCCCGTAGTTCCAACCCGTCGGGTCACCGTATATGCGGATGGCGATCGCCTCGCCGAAGCGCGAAAGGGTCTTCGACACGTCGTCGAGCCGCTCGGTGACATAGGCCTTTTCGGCCCCGGCCGCAGCCGGTGTGTACACCATGTTCGAGTCGAGGTAGTTGGCGTGACCGCCCAGCTGCATGATGCCGCACTCGAAGCTGTTACGGGTACGAAGCGAACGGTTGTAGAAGATCAAAAAGACTGTCTTGTCGGCGAGGAGGTGGTGCTGTACCCCGCGGGCACGTTCGAGCTTGAGCTGGAACGCGGTGTCGATGATGGTGTCGAGCTCTTCCTTGTTGAAGTCCGCGAGGGATATGAAGTCTCGCCCCCTCAGCAGCTTGGTGACCATTTCTTTTGCCTCTCCTTCCATAGGGCGGGGGCCCCACTCGTTGTCGTTCTTCGACCTTGTTGCCAGAACCGCCGGGATTCTCGTTGTTTGATCACGAGTCGTCCTTTTGGGCTCAGTCCATGAAGGCGCCGCCGTTTACAGCGATCGACTCTCCAGTCAGGAACTCGGCATCTGGGCCGACCAGGAAGGCGACGACGCGTGCGACGTCCTCAGCGGTCTCAAGGCGCGCCATCGGAGTGTCGGCCAGGTAGAGCTTGCGTACCTCGTCGACGGTCGTGCCCCGCAGCTCTGCCTCCCAGGCGAGCTCGCGCTCCTGCATGGGTGTGGCCACGTAGCCTGGGCAGACGCTGTTCACCCGTATGGAGTGTGGGGCGAGTTCGAAGGCCATCGCCTGGGTTAGCCCGACAACGCCGAACTTGGAGGCGACGTAGTCGGCGAGGAACGGGACTCGGCCTTGCTTGCCCGCCATGGAGGCAATGTTGACGATGCAGCCGGGCGTGCCGGCTTGGACCATGGCCCGCGCCGCGCTCTGGCTCGAGAGGAAGACTCCCCGTAGGTTGACCCCGAGGGTGAAATCCAACTCTTCCGGCGTGATCTCCAAGAAGCGGCGCATCTTGGACACTCCTGCGTTCGAGACCCAAACGGCCGGCACCCCGTGGTTGTCCACGATGTCGGCCGTCACGGTGCTCACCGCCGCGGCGTCGCGCACGTCGAGCTCATAGGCGGCCGGCGCCCCGCACGCCTTTGCGGTCAGGGCAACAGAGGCGTGATCGAGGTCGGTCGGGATGAGCGTGAATCCCCTCTGGGCTAGCTCGCCCGAGATCGCCGCCCCGATGCCCGAACCCGCCCCCGTGACGACTGCGACTGGCCCGCTCATGCCCTGCCCCTTCGGGCGAGGTGGTGCGCCACAGGCGCCGCGGTCTGCTGCAGCTCCAGGTACATCTCGTAGGCCTCCTCGTATATCTCGACGTTGACTTTGTTGGGGATGATGACCTCACCGAGCGCGACGTAGTCAGCGACCGCCTCCCAGCCGCTCAAAGCACCCGAGCCGACACCGGCCACCAAGGCGGCACCGAGCGAGGCTCCCCCGTGGTCGACGAGCGAGCTGAGCTCGACGCCGAGCACGTCGGCGATAATCTGCTTCCACACGTGCGAGCCGCTGCCCCCGTTGCTCACCTTGGCGCTGGAAAGCGTGATGCCTCCGTCGGCAAAGGCCTCGACGTGGTTCTTGAAACCGAAGCCGACCGCCTCCATGCAAGCGCGGAAGATGTCTCCTCGAGTGTGGCCGAGATGAAGTCCAACTAGGACCCCTCTCAGATCCGGGTCGTGCAGAGGTGACTTCTCCCCTAGGAAATAAGGAAGGCAGATGAGCGAAGCCGGGGCAGAAGCGTCAGCTTCAGCATCGAGCTCGGCCAGCGGCGGGCCGCCGACCAGGTTCTGTACCCAACGGAGAAGGCTTCCCGACGTGGCCATGCACCCGTTGGGTAGCCACAACCCGGGCCTGGGGTGCTCATCGAGATACCAGCGACGATCGATCGCCGGAATATCGGTCACGACGAGAATGTCGCCCGCGCCGCCGAGCTTGACCAGCCAGTCGCCGGGCGCGTTGAGGCCCGCGGCGTAGGCAGCCAGCACATGGTCGGCCCCACCGACGTAGATGGGAATGCCCTCTTTGAGAGATGTTGCCGAGGCGGCCGCCTTGCTTACAGCACCGGCAACCTGGCCAGGGCGCAATATCGGTGCGCAGAGCGAGTCGGGCAGGCCGCAGGCCGTGATCACAGCCTCGGCACGCTCGCCGGAGAGCTCGTAGAGGCCGCTTTCCAGAGCCCAGTTCGACTCGACGTGCACTTCTGCACCGAGTGCGATCGCCATCCAGTCATAGGAACCGACGAGGGCGGCGGTGCCTTGGGCCACCTCGGGCTCGTGGTGAGTCAACCAGAGCCACGTAGGAGCTACCGACTGCTGAGTGAGCGCAGAGCCGGTGCGCGCCAGGACGTCGAAACCGTGGCCGTCGAGCTTGTCAGACAGCTCGTCAATTTCTTGGACAGCCCGCGAGTCGTTCTGAAGTATCGCTCGTCTCAGTACCCTGCCTTGCCTGTCGAGGAGGACCACCGCCGGCACCATCCCACTCGAGGCGACAGCGGAGATCTCAGAGGGCGTGACACCAGCCGCCTCGGCCACCGCGGGTACGAGCACACAGAGGTTGTGCCACCAGACGCTCGTGTCTGCTTCGGACCATCCTGCTTCAGACGAGAAAAGAGGCGATGACTCAGATCTTGAGGCAAGGACGCCCTTGTCGGGATCAAAAAGCGTGACCTTGGTTCCTGTCGTACCGACATCGACTCCAAGTAGTAGCTGGCTCACAGCGTCCTCAGGCTCTGCGGGCTGCCTGGACAAAGCGCTTCGCGCGCTGTGAGTCGACCCTGTTCCAGGTGTCGCCTTCGACCTTGAGGGAGCTTCCGACAATGCAGCCGTCGGCGAACTCGAGGTATTCGGCGATGTTGTCGGGACGGGCGCCTGTGTTCAAGAGCACGGGCATCTTCGGCGACACGGCCTTTCTCACCTCGGCCACTGTCGAGACGCTCGGCTCAGCGCCCGCCATTGGCCCAGAGATCAAGATGGCATCAGGCATGCTCGACACGGCGACTGATACTGCTACCTCGGCCGGCGACCGGTGTCCTGTGCTGGAGGCGAACTCCGGAGTCACGTTCATGAAGATCGCCAGACGTTCCGCATCGAGGTAGCGCCGGCGCCGGAGCAGGGCGGCGGCGTCGGGGGACCAGTGACCCATGTCCGACTCCCAAGAGCCAGTAACGACTTCCCGCATAAAGGAAGCCTCTGTCGCCACCGCGGCGGCAAGGGCGCACTCGGCGTCCCAGAGATAGTCGACGCCGTAGGGGATCTCCTCAGGCCGGCACTCGGTGACGACTCGGGCCATGGTGGCAGACGCAACCATGTCGGCTTTGAGCGTGTACGGGCGATCGTGCTCGTTGCAGAACATGACCGCGTCGAAACCCGCCTCAACGAGAGCGGCGACCTCCTCGCGGACGTGCCGGACGAGGCCCGAAACTCCACCACTCCCGTTGTAGAGCGGAGTGCCTGGAAGGGCTGGGACATGCGCCATCGCGATCAGAGGCTTCTCTACGCCTGGGAATATCTCCCTGAAGCGACGACCGGGATCGGGTCGGAGTATCTTTGCCTGATCCTGCACGTTTTCGCTTACGGTCATGCAACAGGGTCTAGCACCGGCACGTGCCAGTTTCAACCTCTGACGCGGAAAGGGTGCTTCAGCGACGGCGCTGTGCCGGCCGCGAGGTGACGCTCGGACCACTCGCGAGAAGGGCCCGGTGCTCGCCACCGGGCGCCTCGTTGAGCTCGTGATTCGTCTCCCGGCCTTTGGTTTCAACAGGTACGCGGACCAACCCGTCTCCGTAGCGAAGAGCTTGTTCGGGAGCGAGACCCGTGTCTGTGATTACATAGTCAAAAGCATTGATACCGACGACGGTTGCTAAGGCACGACGGCCGAACTTGGAGCTGTCGGCAAGCAGTACTTTTCGAGCGGCTGCAGCAAGCATTGCCTGCTTTATAGGGACCTCGACGGTGTTGACATTTGTGACGCCCGCTTCGGGGTCGACTGCATCTGCGCCGAGGAAGGCCCAGTCGACTTGGAGGCTCTCGAGGTTGGTGAGGGCGCTCGGGCCAACGAGCGTGAAGACCGAGTCTATGAGCTGGCCTCCCGTCACAAGGAGCCGAACTCCGCCCCCTTCGGCCAGGTAGTGGGCGATGCGGAGATCGTTGGTCGCAACCGTCACGTCGCCTCGCGCCCGGATCTCCTGGGCCAGAGCATAAGTCGTAGAGCCACTGTCGAGCACCAAGGAGCCGCCCCCGCTGACAAGAGTGGAGGCATAGGCGGCGATGGCTCGCTTAGCTGCAAGGCGCTCTCGTCGTTTCACTTCGTATGGCACGTCGATCGGGTCCCCGTCGGTGACGGGCATGGCGCCCCCGTGGGTGCGCTGAATTAGGCCGGCGTCCGCCAGGGCTTCGAGATCGCGACGCACCGTGGAGACGTTGACGCCGAGGCTCAGGGCGAGCTGCCGTGATTCGACGTAGCCTGACTGCTCGATCAACTGGCAGATATCGCGACGGCGACGCTCACCGAGCATCTGGACTCCCCACCCGCGCTTCCAGCCCATTTCTCACAAGCTTGACAGCTTAGCAGCGCGGGTGTAGACGTTGTGCGTGGATCCGAGCGGTTCAGAGCAACTTCGTGCAACCACCCCATCCCAGATAGTCGGTTCCAATTCGTTTAGTGGGGAAACCGGTTTCGTGGCCGGCCTCACCCCTCGCAACGAAGGACCAGGCTCGGCGAACGACGCCAACGGTTCGGCGATGCCCGCCCGGCCTCAGAGCACCCGCGGAGACAACGACGACGGCTGGGGAATCCTCATCGACAACGTCTCTAAGACCTTCCGTCTGGGACGAGGCACGATCGACGCACTGTCCGGCGTCAACCTCACCGTGCGAAACGGAGCCTTCGTCGCACTCATCGGTCCTTCGGGTTGCGGCAAGTCGACCCTGCTTCGCATGCTTGCTGACCTCGAGACGCCGACAACGGGAGAGGTTCTCGTCAACGGCCAGCATCCGAGCGCGCTCCGGGCCAAGAGCAGGATTGGGATCGCGTTCCAAGACCCAGCCCTTTTGTCGTGGCGGACCGTGCTCGACAACATCCGGCTCCCTTTCGAGGTCGCGGGGCTGAAGCCAGACGATGAGATCGTTCGAGCCCTCGTCAAGCTCGTAGGGCTCGAGGAATTCCAAAAGGCGCGCCCCGCGGAATTGTCGGGCGGGATGCGACAGCGTGTCGCGATCGCCCGCTCGCTCGTGCTCAATCCGGACATCCTCCTTCTTGATGAGCCCTTCGGCGCTTTGGACGAGATGACTCGCCAATACCTGAACGTCGAGCTGCTCAGGGTCTGGACCGAGCGCGCGACTACGACCCTTCTCGTGACGCACTCGATCTCGGAGGCTGTCTTCCTAGGCGATCAGGTGGTGGTCATGTCCACCCGCCCCGGTCGGGTGACCACGGTGATGCCAATCAACCTCGAGCGGCCCCGCAGTCCTGAACTCATGCACAGTCGAGAGTTCCACGACATCTGCGACTCCGTTTCGGCCGCGCTGTTCGGGTCACGAGCGATCGCCGCAGCCGACGATGTCAAGTAGTTCGCAGCAGAACCCGGCAGTTGACAGAGCCTTCGAGTCGCCAGGAGGTTTATGGGCTCGGGTGAGCTCGAAGGTACGCGCTAACAGCGGCATGGCCGGCCTTGTCGTCGGCTTCCTCGCAATCTGGGAGCTGCTCGCACGCACCGTGTTTGCGGGCCGGTTCCTTATCCCGCCACCTGAAACGGTGTTCTGGGGAATCTGGCAGGACCGAGGGATCTATCAGTATTCCGTTCCGACCACTGTGCACGAGGCAGCTCTTGGTTTTCTCTGGGGGAACCTGGCGGCGATCTTGGTCGCATTGTTGTTCCTCCTCGTCCCCATAACCGAGCGGGTAGGGATGGGGATGGCGATCGTGAGCTACTGCCTGCCTATTGTCGCCATCGCTCCCATCTTGCAGATCCTGTTGACAGGCGAGTCACCAAAGATCGGCCTTGCCGCCATCTCGGTTTTTTTCACGACGCTCATCATCGTTCTGACCGGTTTGCGGTCGGCTGACCATGCGAGCTTGGAACTGATCAAGGTCTACGGGGGCGGTTCGGTGAAGGCCTTGCGCAAGGTTCGCATCCCGACGGTCCTTCCCCACCTGTTCCGCGCCCTGCAGCTGGCCGCGCCGACGGCTCTGCTCGGCGCCATTTTGGGTGAGTTTCTCGGTGGCACTCAGGGCCTCGGCGTCGCGATGATCGTGGCTCAGGCCGAGCTTCACATCACCTTGATGTGGGGGCTCATCATCGTAAGCAGTGTCATCGCCGCCGTCTGCTACGTCGTGCTTGGCCTGATCGGACGACGTCTGGCGCCTTGGTCGGTCGAAGCCGGCAGCTCGAGCTCGACGAGCATGGGGACCATCCCGGTGGTTGCTCACGCCAGTTTGAGTGACGCTCGTGGCCTGTCCAAGCTGCGCGTGCTGGCATCGCGCATCGGGCTGCCGCTCGTTTCCGTCGCGTTCGTACTCGGGGCCTGGAACGTGTCACTCGGTCTGTTCGGACTCAGCAACTACGTGGCCAAGGGCCCGATTGATGTTTGGGACTACTTGTTCAGCGGCCCGACAGCGTCCCAGAACCGTGACCCGATCATCGCCGCCCTTTGGACGACACTACGAGACGCAGGTTTCGGGCTCATCGCGGGATGCGTCGTGGGATGCGTCCTTGCTTTCATCGTCGTTCTGATGCCTCGCATCGAGTCGTATGTCCTCAGCTGGGGCATCACCTTGCGCGTGCTGCCCTTGGCGGCGGTGGCGCCATTGATCGGAGCCGTGTTCGGCCGCGGAGTTATCGCCGCCATCATCGTTTGCGCCATGATCTCGTTCTTCCCCACCTTTGTGCTCATGGTCGGCGGGCTCAACTCAGCCACGCCAGGTTCGATCGCCCTGATCCACTCCTACGGGGGGAACCGTTGGAAGACAATGCGCAAGGTTCGCATTCCCTCCTCGTTGTCAGCTTTTTTCGCGGCATTGAAGATTGCCGCCCCGGGAGCACTGACGGGAGCGCTCGTAACAGAGTGGACCGTCACGGGAAACGGGCTAGGCGCACAGGTGATAGTTGCCTCCAACGAGTCCCAGTTCAGCCTCATCTGGGCGGCGATCGTCATCATCGCTGTGGTCTCGATCACGCTCTACAGCATCGCCGGCGCGGGCGAGCGGCTTGCAGCCGCTCGGGGCTACTGAGGTGAACTCGAGAGCCTCAGCCCAGCCCATCAGGTCCAGTGTCTCTTCGCCTGCGACCGTCATCGAGCACCTCGATGTCCTTGTCACGATGGACGGTGACAATCGCGAGCTGAGCGACGCCTGGGTGGCAGTTGAGGACGGCACGATCGTCGCTATCGGGACAGGCACCCCCGAGATGCAGGTGGGACGTCGTGTCGACGGCTGTGGGCTCGTGGCGGTTCCGGGGCTGATCAACACTCATCACCACTTCTTCCAGACTCTTACCCGCGTCCTTCCCCAGGCTCAGGAGCTGCGCATCCTCGATTGGCTTTCCGCCAACTACAGGATCTGGTCGCAAATCGATGAAGAGGCCGTGTACACCACCGCCAGGGTGGCTATCGGAGAACTGCTCCTTTCTGGTTGCACCACGAGCAGTGACCACCTCTACGCCTATCCGAGACGCGGCGGGGGAGCCCTTGGAATGCTCGAGGCGGAGATCGTCGCCGCCAGGGAGCTCAAGATGCGCTTCCACGCGACAAGAGGCGCCATCGACGTGAGCATGGGGGCCGGCGGGAGCCCTCCACTGGAGCTCCTCGAGGAGACCGACGACGTGCTCGCTTCCATGGAATCTGCCGTCCGTAAGTTTCACGACCCGTCCCCGGGGGCGATGGTCCGGATCGGCCTGGCTCCGTGTTCGTTGACCATCAGCTCGGAGCGGCTAATGGTCGAGACCGCGGGCCTGGCACATCGTTTAGGTGTCACCCGGCATACTCACGTCGCCGAGGTCATCGAAGAGGAAGAGCACTGTGCCGAGACCTACGGCCTGCGCCCGATCGAGCGCCTCGCCGAGCTCGGATGGCTCGGTGATGACGTGTGGCTGGCTCACGTGGTTCACGCCAATGCCTCCGACATCGCCAGCCTCGCCGCCACCGGGACTGCCGTTGCCCACTGCCCGAGCTCAAACATGAGGCTCGGCTCAGGCATAGCTCCAATCCTCGCCATGCGGGACCGAGGGGTGACAGTCGCTCTCGGTGTCGACGGCAGCGCCTCCAACGACGCGGGCAACCTTCTCGCCGAAGCGCGTCAGGCGATGCTTTTGTCTCGCGTCGCCTCAGGGGGCGGCGAGCTCATGTCGGCTCGCGCGGCGTTGCAGCTCGCGACATCAGGCGGCGCCAAGGCATTGAGGCGCGACGACATCGGGGTCATAGCACCCGGGAAGAGGGCCGACATCGCCCTGTTCTCCCTGCAGGGCATTGCTGGGGCGGGGACAGAGAACGACCCAGTGGCGGCGCTCGTGCTCGCTCCTCCGGCCCACGCTTCACATGTCATGGTCGACGGCCATTTTGCCGTTTGGGATGGTCATCTCGCCGTCGACGAAGAGCCAATTATCAGCTCTCACCACGATCTCGTACGCCGGCTAGTCGGACACTGGGGGGGAACCGGCAGCTCTCGGTCTCCAGAGTTCTATTCGGCGACACAGTTAGAACAGATAGGAGGAAACAAATGACAGATCCGAGACTCGATGCGGCCATGAGCCGTCGACGGTTCCTCGGCGGGATTGGAACCACTGCCGCAGGTTTGGCTGGGGTGGCAGCGTTGGATCCGCGGTTGCGCTCAGGCATCGGGTCATTCAGAGACGAAGCTACGGCCAGCCTCGGCAACGTGACCCTGGCGTTCTCCTGGTTGTTCGACGTTCAGCAGGCGGGGTCCTACATTGCGGCGAAGCGGGGCTACTACAGCCCGCTCAATGTGACGTTCCTCCCCGGCGGCGACTCGTTCGACGGTGAACCCCTGGTGATGCAGAACAAGGCTCTGTGTGCCGAGACCGACCCCACGACGTCGGCCGCGGCCAACGACCAGGGTGCCTCGGTTGTGCTAATCGGCGCCCAGTACCAGACGAACCCGTTCTGTGTCATGTCGTTGAACAAGCACCTCGACCTCAAAGAGCCCAAGGACCTCATTGGCAAGACGGTCGGCTACGGCCCGAACATGGCGGTCCCATGGTTTGCTTGGCTCGACGTCAATGGCATCAAGAGCAAGGTGAAGTCACTGCTGACAAGCCGTGACGCCTCCATCTTGACTTCTGGTGGTTGCGACGCCTACGTGGGCTGGGTCACGAGCGATGTGCTGGGTCTTGTCACCCAAGGTGAAGATGTTGACTACCTGCTCTTCGGCGACACCGGCCTCAAGTTGTTCGACCTTACCTACTGTGTGGCGAAGTCTGCTCTGCAGAACGCCACCCAGCGCAAGCAGATAGTCGCCCTCATGACGGGCGAGATCCGCGGCTGGGAGGTCGAATGCCGGAACCAGGCTCTTGGGCTGGAGCTGACGATGGACGTGTGGGGCAAGCATCTCGGCTTGAGCGAGAAGGTGCAGCAGCTCCAGAGCGTGGACCAAGTGAACCTCCTCATTCAGAACGCCACTACCAAGGAGCACGGCCTCTTCTGGATGTCCGAGAGCGACATCGAAGAGAACCTTCGCAGCCTCAACCTGAGCAAGGTCAAGGCGAGCGCGAGCCTCTTTGACAACTCGATCCTCGAGGAGATCTACGACGGGAAGAGCTCGATCCTCGCGTAGCAAGACTGTCAGCAGTTGTTTGTGAAGTGATCACAGCCATATGTGCCCTCCTCGGCGAAGGTCCTCGTTCGTTTCGAGGATCCTTGCCAGGAGGGCGCAGTGGCCTGCGCAGTAGAGCCACAAGCCTTAAGGGCAGCACACCACAGGAGAAGAACGCATGGCATACGATCTGGTCATCCGCAGCGCCCAGTTGCGCGGCTTGCCACACCTCATGGACATCGGGATCTCCGACAGGCACATAGCCTCAGTCGAGCCGGAACTTGTTGTGGACGCCGCCGAGATCATTGACGCTGCCGGACGCCTCGTAGTGCCGGGGTTCATCGACTCGCACTTCCACATCGGCAAGTCTTTCTTCGGCCGTGAGACGCATCGTTACGATTACCAGCAAGCCGAGTCTGACCCGGCCGACCTTGCCGACCGGTACCGGCACCGCTTCCGGTCAGGCATGGGAGACCTAGAGGTCTACCACGAGAACGTGGTCCCTCTCGTCAAGCAGTGGGCCTGGAAGGAGGGCTACACGCCCGGCGACGTCGCTGATCGCATTTGCGACGCCCTTAGCCTCGGCCTCGCCAACGGAGTCGTCGCTTGCCGTATGTTCGTTGACGTCGACAGCTACGCCCAGCTCAAAGAGCTCGAGGGAGCTGTCGAAGCAAGGCGTCGCTTCGGCGACCTCATGCAGCTGCAGATCTGTGCCTTTCCCCAAGAGGGCCTTCACTCTGACCCAGAGACCGAGTCCTTGATGGTGCAGGCGATGGAGAACGGCGCAGACGTGGTGGGCGGCCTGCCTCACGTCGAGTGGACCGACGAGCTGTGCCACAAGCATGCCGACTTCTGCTTCGAGCTCGCCGACCACTTCGACGCCCCCGTGCACTTTCTCTGCGACGACGTGGCGAGCCCGATGTCGCGCACCCTCGAGTACGTCGCGGCCAAGACGATCGAGTCGCGTCGCTACGGGCGGGTCGTCTCGAGCCACAATGGCGCCCTTTCCACCTATCCCGACGCCCACGCGGTCAAGGTCCTCAACATGATCCGTGACGCCGAGATGAGCATCTCCTGCAACAGCCAGGTGAACCTGCTCGGCATCCTCACCCGTGTGCACGAAATGGTCGACTACGGGATCAATGTCTCGGTTGGGCAGGACGATCTCGACAACTTCTATTACCCCTTCGGCAAAGAGGACCCTCTCGAGTGGGCATGGTCTATGGCCCATGCGGGCTCCTTCGCCTATCCAAAAGGCATCGAGCAGGTCTTCGACATGCTCACGGTCAACGGGGCGAAAACCCTCGGCCTTAAGAATTACGGATTGGAGGTCGGCTGCAGGGCAGATCTCGTCGTGTTGGACTGCGCTCATCCCCGCGAGGCGATCCAGTTCCAGGTGGATCGCCTTCACGTCATCACGAATGGTCGCCGCGTGGCAGGCACCAAGCGGGAGAGCTGGCTCGCCGAGCCAGCCAGGTTGGCCGCTGTGCACAAGAAGTAGACCGGGCCGAATGGTTCGTTCATCTATGCGATGACTGACAAGTGACCGAGTTGAAAGGCGGGGCGATGTCCGCCTCTTACATGTCCCACGAGTGGGGGCGGCTCAGTGCCGCCCGTCTCGCAGCGACTCCGAAAGACGCCGTCGTCGTTCAGCCGATCGGGTCTGTCGAGCAGCACGGCCCTCACCTGCCCGTGTTCACCGACGCCTATATGGCCGAGTCGCTTGTGCGCGGCTTCGGTGGGCCTACTGGACGAGAACGACCCTGACGTCTGGGTCCTTCCCACCCTCAGCTACGGGCGCTCGGTCGAGCACGCTGGCTTTGTCGGGACGGTGACGCTGTCGACCGACACCCTCATTGCCGTATGTCGGGACGTCGGTCGGTCCGTGGCCGCTTCTGGGTTCCACCGGCTCGTCTTTGTCAACGGGCATGGGGGCAACGTGGCGCTGTTGGACGTCGTCGCCCGTGACATCAGGGTAGAGACGGGAATGATGGTGTTCCGCATCATGGCCTCGCACTTCGGTCTGCCCGAGCTGGTGGAGTGCCCCGACGCCCAGTACGCCGCCCATGCGGACTACCTGGAGACCTCAGTGATGCTCGCCCTCGACAGCTCGTTGGTGCACATCGATCTCGCCGAGGCCGATGGCGAGTCCGCCGCCCGCCTATTCGGGACTCAAGCGGCGCGGCGGCGCCCCGTTGCCAACGGCGTGGTTGACGAGAGACCTGTCCCGAAACGGTGTTATCGGCGATCCGCGCACCGCCAACGTGGAGACCGGGAGACGAATCTTCGAGCACTGGCAACGGCAGCTCCTCGCCTCCTTTAGGGAGATCGCCGCCTTCGAGTTCGGCCTCCCCGGCTGAGGGTCCGTGTCGCCTCAAGAGATCTAATAGCTCCCCGTCAGAAAGTGGAGGTCCGCATGTTGAGTGAGCCAGAGATAACCGAGGTACGCGCCCGTGAGGTGCTCGACTGTCGTGGCCTACCCACAGTGCAGGTCGACGTCGTGCTCGACGACGCCTTCTTGGGCAGAGCCGATGTTCCCGCTGGCAGGTCGCGGGGCCGACACGAGCCAGTCGAGCTTCGAGACGGTGGTTCGCGGTACGGAGGCTCCGGTGTCCGTCGCGCCGTCGCGAACGTCACCGACGTGCTTGCCCCGGCCCTGATCGGCTCGCCTGCGGCGCCCCAGCGACAGCTCGACGCGCGTCTTGTCGAGCTGGACGGGACCGAGGACCGGAGCCGCCTTGGGGCCAACGCCCTTCTCGGGGTCTCCCTCGCCGCGGCGCGGGCGATGGCTGCCGAGAGCGACCTGCCGTTCTACAGGTACCTGAACGCCGACGCCCACGTGCTGCCTGTCCCACAGGTCAACCTCATAAACGGGGGCAGGCACGCATCGAACGACCTCGACATCCAGGAGTTCACGATCATGCCGGTTGGCGTGTCCAACTTCTCGGACTCGATGGCCCTGTCGAGCGAGGTGAACCTCGTGCTTCACGACATCCTCGAGAAGCGGTACGGAAAGTCAGCGGTTAACACCGGGGACGAGGGGGGCTTCGCCCCGCCCATCATCGAGCCGACTGAAGCTCTCGAACAGCTCCACCTGGCAGTCGAGCAGGCTGGGTACTCGGAGCTTGTCGTCTACGGTCTCGACTGCGCGGCGAGCCACTTCTACGACGCCGAGCGCGACGAGTATGTGCTCGCGGGCAAGGCCCGCTCGAGAGACGAGATGATCTCGTTCTACGAGGGCCTCGCTCGTGACTGGGGCGTCGTCTCTTTCGAGGACCCGCTCCACGAGGACGACTTCGAGGGTTTCGCCGAGATCACGCGGCGCCTCGACGTTCAGATCATCGGCGACGATCTCCTCGTCACCAACCGCGACCGCGTTGCCCGCGCCCAATCGCTCGGGGCGGCGAACTCCTTGCTGTTCAAGGTGAACCAGGCCGGGACCTTGTCTGAGGCTTTCGACGCCGCCCGCCAGGCCGTGCAAGGCGGGTGGAGTGTCGTTGTCTCGGAGCGGTCAGGTGAGACCGAAGACCCCCTCATCTCCGATCTTGTCGTCGCCCTCAACGCCGGCCAAATCAAGACGGGAGCTCCTGTGCGCGGGGAGCGCACTGCAAAGTACAACAGGCTTTTGCAGATCGAGGAGGAACTGGGTTCCGCAGCCACCTATGCCGGGCGGGCGTACCGGCGCCCCTGCTGAGGAAGAGAGCGTGTCGTCAGTACCTGTCGGGTGCGTGCTGAACCGCTCGCGCCTTTGTGACCACGGCGAGCGCGAGCTGAGAGCACTGGCCCTCGACCTCGTCGAGGACGCACTAGCCGCTCTCAGTCCCGCCGTCGGCCTGAGCCGGTGCGTTCACCTCGAAGGTGACGAGCTAATCGCCGCCGGGCGTAGCTACGACCTCTCGAGCTTCGAGAGGGTCGTGGTGCTCGGAGCGGGCAAGGCGAGCGGGGAGCTGGCGCTCTGCCTCGAGGGCCTCCTCGGAGCGCACCTGAGCGGAGGGCTCGTCGTTGTGCCGCGCCCTGCAGAGCTTGTGCCTGGACGGATCGAGCTAATCGAGGCGGACCATCCTCTGCCCTCGGCCGCGAGTGTCGAGGGGGCCAGGGCCCTTGTGGCAAGGGCAGAGGACCTCGGTGAAAATGACCTCGCGATCTGCCTCTTCACGGGCGGGAGCTCGGCACTTGCCAGCCTTCCCCCTCCTGGAGTGCCTGCCCGGGACAAGGCGGCCCTGCACCAGCTCTTGCTGGCGTCGGGGATGTCGATAGTCGAGATAAATACCGTGAGAAAGCACGCGTCGGCCATCAAAGGGGGCAGGCTCGCCCGCTTGATTGCCCCGGCCCGGATCTTGAACCTGACGGTATCGGACGTGGTCGGTGACCCGCTCGACTGCATCACCGATCCAACAGTCGAGGACACCTCGTCGGTGGCCGACGCACTGTCGGTTCTCGATAACTACGAGCTGACAACGAAGGTGCCAGGCTCTGTACTTGAGCACCTTAGGTCCGAGGTGGAGGCCGAATCGCCCGAGCTAGGTGATATCGACATCGAGACGGTGATCGTGACACGCGGTCGGGACGGGAGCGACGCCGTTGTCGCCGCCGCGAGCTCGAGGGGGCTCGCCGGGGTGCGGCTTGGGGGCCTGCTCGAGGGCGAGGCGTCGACGGTGGGCAGGATGCTCGCGACATTGGCGCGTGAGTCACGCCTTGAGGCATCACCGTGGCCGCAGGGTGCTGTCGTGGTCGCGTGCGGCGGAGAAAGCACTGTCACCCTCGGCGCCGACGCGGCAAGTCGCTTCGGGCAGGGCGGCCCGAACCAGGAGGCCGCCATCGGAGCCGCCTTGGCTCTGAGCGGGGTTGAAGGAGTGGTGGTGGTTTTCATCGACACCGACGGCTCCGACGGCGGGACAGAGGTCGCCGGTGGTCTCGTCGACTGGTCGACCCACCTGAGAGCGACCAAGCTCGGCATAGACCTGCGAAGAGCCCTCGTCGCTCACGAGACGCGGGCAACCTTGGCAGCAGTCGGTGATGCCGTTGTAACCGGACTGACGCGGACCAATGTCAATGATCTCGCGGTGATGCTCATCAGCTGAGGTTTCCGAGGCGAAGGTGACTTCTTTCCAGGTGCGATGCGGGGCGCGGTAGCCGCCGATGGCGTCTTTTCCCGAGGCTGAACCAAATCCCGCGAGCGCTCTGTCTCGTTCCCGGGTCCTCGTCGTCATGGGCAGCTACTTCCTGCTCATGGGAGTTCTGCAGGCGTACGTTCCTTTCCGTGCGTCTCACCTCGGGGCCGATGGCGCTGTCCTCGGGGTCCTGCTCTTGTTGTCCGGAGGCGGTATCGGTCTTGTCACAGACCTCGGGCTCGCCGCTTATGCCGACGCACGGGGCCGGGAGCAGGTCGTCGTCGCCGGCTTCGGGTGCGCTCTAGGTGCTGTTTTCCTCGTCGTCCTCGACAACTCGATCGCCGCTTTGTACATCGGATGTTTCCTTTTCGGCCTGGGCAACTCCGCCATCTTCGACCCGTTGCTCGCGCTCTTGACCACGACCGCACACCACCACAGCCAGGCGAGAACGCAGGGCTTCAACGTAAGCGTCCAGCGCACCGGAGCCCTGCTTGCCGCTGTGATGATCGGCATCACATTGGCGAGCGGTCATGACGACATCCTCGCCCTCACGGCTGGTTTGGCATGTCTCGTGCCCATGATCGTCGTGTACCTGCGGACGCCGAGGTCTCGGCGCTTGGTGCTAAAGCCTCCGCGGAGCGGTCCTCCAGGCGCGTTGCCTCTCTTGCGCGACGGTTACCGGCTAGGTCTCAAGATGTTCCTCCGACGCAGGATCGTCATGGCGGCGCTCGTGAGCGTCGCCGTCAACTTGATCTTCATCGAGACGAATTCGTTCGTCCCTCTGATCGACACCCACCACGGGCTGCGAGAGGCCGTCGAGGTGAGCGCAGCCCTTGGCGCGAGGGACATCGTGGCCATCGCCGTGGGCGTGTTCGTGGTAGCGACAGGCAAAGACGCCTCGTCCTCGAAGATGGTGGTGAGCGCCTTGTGCCTGGCCGCGGTGAGTGCCGCCGGCGTCGGGCTCGGAGTCAACGGTCCGCACTCGGTGCTGATCTTGTGCTGTGGCCTGCAAGGTGTGGCGATCGGAGTCGGGGTGGCCGCTATGAACCTTCTCACAGTTGGTTCGAGCAGTGACGAGCACCGGGCCGTGGCCATGGCAGCCGCAACACTTATCAACCGGGTTGGGGTGATAGTCATCCCCATCAGTCTCGGCCTCAGCTTGCAACTGGCTGGGCTGAGGTCCGTGTTCCTCGTCATCGGCGCGACGCTCGCGCTGTTCGGTGTGGCTTTTTTCGCGGCTGGTATTAGACCCGAGAGATCCTGACCGGCGACTGACTGGAACCGGCGCGCCACGGGCAAGGGCTGGGTCTCTTGCCCGTGGCGCGTGTGGCCCTGGCCAGAAGAGGCGTCAAAGGTTACGGACGGCAGGGATGACGGTGTCGCCGTAAGCCTTGAGCGTGGCGTCCGCCGAGTCGTGCATCAAATAGAGCGCGAACTGGTCAACACCGAGCTCCGCCAGCTCGGTCAGGCGAGCAATGTGGTTCTCGGCCGGCCCGACGATGCAGAAACGGTCAATGATGTTGTCGGGGACGAAGTTGACCGACGGATTGTCGGCCCGACCGTGGTGGCTGTAGTCGTAGCCCTGCCGGTCCTTTATGTAGTCGGTGAGCTCATGGGGGACCTCGGAGTCATAGCCATAGCGGGCGACGATGTCGGCGACGTGGTTGCCGACCATGCCCCCGAACCAACGCAGCTGGTCGCGCTGATGGGCAACGTTGTCGCCGACATAGGCCGGGGCGGCGACGCATATGGTGATCGCCGCCGGGTCACGCCCGGCCGAGCGGGCGGCCTCGCGGACGGTCTCTACGACCCAGCGCGTGATGACCGGGTCAGCTGTCTGGAGGATGAAGCCGTCGGCGAGCTCGCCGATCACCTGGAGCGCCTTCGGCCCGTAGCCAGCACCCCACATGGGCAGCTTGGACGCTCCCGCCCAGGGGATGCGGATCGGCTTGCCGTTGATGATCCCCTCACGCCCTTCGGCGAGGTCTTTGATGGTCGTGATCGACTCGGCGAAGCCCTTCATGGAGATCGGTTGGCCACCTATCACGCGAAGTGCCGAGTCACCACGGCCGATCCCGCAGATCGTGCGGTCGCCGAACATCTCGTTCATCGTGGCGAACATGGAGGCGATGACGGTCCAGTCCCGCTGTACGGGGTTTGTCACCATGGGCCCGACGATCACTTTCGAGGTGGCGGCGAGCATGGCCGGGAAGATGACGAAAGTGTCCTCCCACAGCACGCAGGACTCGAAGGTCCACACGTGGGTGAACCCGGCGTCCTCAGCCTGGCGCGTCACTTCGATGACGTGGCTAGCCGGCGGATCGGTTTGTAGGACGAGCCCGATGTCCATGTTGTTTCCTTTCTCAGCTCAGCGGAGGTGCTGACAGACTTGGCGGGGGAGGAACCTGCCGTGACCGGCGGCGCCGGTGAAGGTGTCCGCATCGACGATGACCTTGCCACGCGAAAGCACCGTGTCGACGTGGCCTGTGATCGCCTTTCCCTCATAACACGAGTAGTCCACGGCCATGTGATGGGTTGCGGCCGAGATCGTCTGGCTGGCGTGTGGATCGTAGATGACTATGTCGGCGTCCGACCCCGCGGAGATCGTTCCCTTTCTCGGGTAGAGGCCGAAGGTCTTGGCGGGGTTGGTCGAGGTCACCTCCACCCAACGCGAGGCCGAGATCTCGCCGGCGACGACTCCTTGGAAGATGAGGTCCATCCGGTTCTCGAGACTGGGCAGGCCGTTAGGTATCTTCGTGAAGTCACCTACGCCGAGCTGTTTTTGCCCGACGTAGGTGAACGGGCAGTGGTCCGTCGCCACGACGGAGAGGTCGTCTATGCGCAGGCCTTGCCAGAGCGCGGCCTGGTGCAAGCTGGGCCGCAGCGGTGGGGTGCAGACGAACTTGGCGCCCTCGAAGCCCGGCCTGCGCATGTCGTCTTCTGAGAGGAACAGGTACTGCGGGCACGTCTCAGCGAAGACGTTCTGGCCGCGGTGGCGCGCTTCGGCGACGGCTGCAAGAGCGTGCGAGGACGAGACGTGCACGATGTACACCGGAGCGCCCGCGACTTGAGCGAGGACGATCGCCCGGTGGACAGCCTCGCCCTCAAGCTCTGGCGGCCTGGTCAGTCCGTGGAAGATCGGTTCGCTGTGGCCTTTGGACAAGGCCGAGGCGACGATGGCGTCGATGGCGATGCCGTTCTCGGCGTGCACCATGACGAGCGCCCCGTTGCCCGCCGCGCGGTCCATGGCCTCGTAGATCTCCCTGTCGGTGGCGTAGAAGACGCCGGGATAGGCCATGAAGAGCTTGAAGCTCGTCACTCCTTCGTCGACGAGCACGTCCATCTCCTTTAAGGACGACTCGTTGACGTCGGAGATGATGGCGTGGAATCCATAGTCAATGGCGCAGACCCCAGCCGCCTTTGCCTGCCAAGCGTCCAGGGCCGTTTGCAGCGACTCGCCTCTCGTCTGGACCGCGAAGTCGACGATCGTGGTCGTGCCGCCGAAGGCCGCCGCCCGGGTACCGGTCGTGAACGTGTCGGCGGCCGTTGTGCCACCAAAGGGCATCTCCATGTGGGTATGACCATCTATGCCGCCTGGGATGACGTACTTGGCCGCGGCGTCAAGTACACGGTCGGCGCCGACCTCGAAGCTCCGGGCTAGCTCTGACCCCCCGGCGCAGAGGGCGACAACCTGCTCACCCTCCACGAGAACATCGACGCGCGTCTCGCCTTCAGCGCTTATGACCGTTCCGTTCTTGATAAGTGTTCTCATCACTCAGCTCCCATTCCCGGTTCGGCGCCTGGTTTTGTCATGCGCCACAACAACTTGGACATGAGTCGACTCGAGGGCCGCCAGCTGTTCGGGCTGAGCCCTGTCGTCTGTGACCACGACGTTGACCGAGTCGAGAGGGCAGATTCTGGCGAAGGTGACCACGCCGAGCTTGGAGCTGTCGGCGACCACGATGCAGCGTCTCACCGTCGCGAGGGCGGCCCTCTTTACTCGGGCGTCGTCGGTGCTGAACTCTGTACAACCGACCTCTGCGTCCACTCCGGCCACGCCCATGACCAAAGTGTCGAAGCGAAGCCGCGAGAAGGCGTCTTCGGCGAGGTCGCCTATGAGCGACAGGTCGCCAGGCGTGACGGTGCCCCCGGAGACCATCAGGCGAATTCCGGGCTCTTTGGCAAGGATGTTGGCGATATGCAGGCTTGATGTGAGAACAGTCAGGTTTCTCCGCCCGCGAAGTGCCCGGGCGGTCTCAAGCGTGGTCGTGCCCACGTCCAAGATGACCGTCTCGCGTTCGCCGATCATTGAGGCCGCCGCTTCGCCGATGAGTGCCTTGGCTGCCAGCTCGCGCTTTTCCCTTACCGAATAGGGGGGGAGGTAACCTCTCGAAGCCACACTTATGGCGCCACCGTGGACACGGCGTAAAGCCCCCTCCTGCTCGAATGCCTCAAGGTCGCGCCGGATCGTCATCGGTGACGCGCCAGTCCGTCTGCTCAGTTCCGCCACGGTCAGCTCGCCTTTTTGCTGAAGGAGCTCGAGAGCTGTTTCGCGCCTTGTCTGGCTGTCCACTACTGTGCGAATGTACAGGCGGCTCACGTTTAAACGCAAACCTATAGCGAGGATTTCTGTGCGAATAAACATGTTTTTCTGGTCGAAGCTTTCACCGGACGGTGAGCACTTGCGCGCTGCGAGCGACCGGGTCAGGTCCCGGTGACGGAGGCCTGCCGCCCGGGCTGGCCCACCGCCGACGCAGAACAGCTTGAGGAGCTACTTGGGTTGGCGGTCGACCTCGCCTGTGCCGCGGGACAGCTGCAAGAGCAGCGCCTCTGGCAGGCCCGCCAGGTGGAGACGAAGTCATCCGCAAGTGACCTCGTCACAGATGTTGACCGCGCGTGTGAGCGGCTGATCGTGGGAAGGTTGCGGGAATCCCGCCCCGACGACTCGGTCGTTGCTGAGGAGGGGACGCTGTGGGAGGCCAAGACCGGAGTGCGCTGGGTGATCGATCCCTTGGACGGAACAACGAACTATGTCTACGGCTACCCGGCCTTTGCCGTTTCCATCGCGGTCGAGATCGACGGGCGTGCACGCATAGGTGTTGTCTTTGACTCGAGCTCGGGGCATTGCTACAGGGCGGTCGAGGGCTGGGGGGCTTTCTGCGACGAGCAACCAATCCGTGCCCGCCATCTCGGCGACTTGCCTCATGCGGTCCTTGGGACAGGATTCTCCTACGATCCCGAGCAACGAGAACGCCAAGGTCGCGTCCTCACCGCCATGCTCAGCCGCGTGAGCGACATCCGCCGCAGCGGGTCGGCCAGCCTCGACCTGTGCCATGTCGCTGCCGGCCACCTTGATGGCTTCTTCGAGCTCGACCTCGCGCTATGGGACTATGCGGCAGGTGCGGTCATTGCCCGTGAAGCAGGCGCCGAGGTCGCCTTTCCTGAGTCGGCCCATGGGCTCGGTCCCGCTGTCGTTGTCGCTAACGGCTCGTTGATGGCCCCATTACTAGGGCTATTGGCTGAGGCGGGGGCCCTCGCGCCGGGGACTTACTGAGGACTGCCTCGACTAGAGGTCGCTCTGTGGCCAAGCGGGCTCAGGAAGCGGGGTTCTCGACCATCGACTCGAAAAGGATCGCTCCGGTGGCGTCGTCGCGCACGAGGAACAAGAACGGGTGGTCGATGACGATCGGGTGCTCTGTCGCCTCGGTGGCCGACATCGCCACCCCGACGCCGGTCGCGGCGGCGGCCGTCGTCCCCTTCGGTGTCACTTGCAGGTAGGCGTGCTGCTCGACGGCGTGGACATACAGCGGGGGACGCGGTGCGATCGCGGTCAAGTCGGCCCCGGGTCCGAAGGCTTGCGCCATCCCCATCGATGAGAGCGTCTGGATCAGGTCGTAGTCAGACCGCTCCGTGAAAGTAGGCATTGAGAGCTGCACGCTTTGGGGGAACATGCCGCCCACGATCTGAGCGAGCAAGGATGGCGTCAGCGAAGCGACAAAGCCCGGCAGCGTCGTCCCGGTGGGCATCAACACCAGGGCGCTCAGCTTGTCTCCGGCATAAGGGAGCTCTACGGCGACGTAGCGAGACGTGAGCGCGACCGGGATGTGAAAAGCGCTACGCGTCTCAGCCGATGGCGAGCTCATGAACGCGACGCGCACCGGGGCACCCTCGGTGGGGTAGAAGGGGCGCTCTGGGGTCATGTTCCCGAACGGGCTCGACCATTTGGCGTGGAAGTAGACGGCGTCAGCGAGAACAAGGACCGTGGTCGCGTCGAGGGCCCCTGGGCTGAAAAGCTGCTTTATCAAGCCTTTTGTGTTCTCGCTCGTCCACAAGTTGATGGCGCGGGTAGCGCCGACGAGGTCCTTCTCGAAGTCGACCTGCCAGAGCCCCGTCTGGAAGTCCTTCGACAGTGCTTGGACATAAGCGGGCAGGACGGGGAGGTGTTCCTGGAGGAACAGTGCGTTGGCTATGTCCAACTCAGGCTCGTGCTTGAGGTGCGCTCCGCTCGTCGAGGTCTCAGCAGCGAGCAGGGCGGCGAGGGTGTGCCAGCCTTCGGCTTGCTGAGCCGCCGAGAGCCCGGAGGTGTGCAGGGCGGCCGCGATGCCGGCCTGAGTAGCGCCTTTCGCACCGAGCTCCAGCATGGCAAGTGCAGTCGCCAGGCTCGAAGGCGAGACGAGGACGTTACCCGAGCCACTTGCTTTACTGGAGGTTGCGAGCTTGTTGAGCAAGTCGAGAGAGAATCCGACCTCGTCGTTGTCGACCGCCACCGCCACTTGGTGTGCAGCGTTCGGCGCGGTGGGCTCGTTGGTGGTCAGCTCGTAGGCGACCCCGATCCGCGCGGAGACAACGACCTTGCCCGGTTTATCGCTGGCTTGTTGCGACCTTGCCCCATTAGAGGGGAGGAGCACCCCGATCAAGACGAGGGCCGCGACGACTGCAAAGCCGCCGCCACCTCCGGCGAGGCGCCTCTGGCGGTGAGCGGCGCTCCGCTGTTTGGTACGGGCGAGAAGCTCCTCGGGGGGAGTTGGCGTGTAGCGAGGCTTCGAAGCTCTAGACGTGGAACTCATGGGCGTACCCCTCCTCGAAGTCGGAGCCAATGCTGGCGCGAAGCGCGGCGAGCGCCCTGTGGATATGGGTCTTGACGGTTCCAGGCGAAACGCCGAGGGCGCGAGCTACGTCGACCTCGGGCAGGTCGCACAAATATCGCAGGACGATTGTCTCCCTCTGGCGACGGGGCAGGCCGACGAGAGCGGCGACAAGGGCGACCCGCAGCACTACATCGTCCGACTCGTCGCGGTCGTTTTCGGGTGGGGGCAGGGGCGGACGGCGGCGCACTTGGTGGAGAGCCTCTCTCGAGGCCACCTTGAGTACCCAGGCGTCACGCCACTCGAGCGGCCCGACCCGGCCCCAGCGGGCATGGGCGCGGGCAAGGGCCTCGACAGCCACATCCTCTGCTATCCAGGGATCTCCCGTCAGGCGGCGGGCCGCCCGAATAGTGCGGGGGAGGATGCGAAGGAAGAACTCGTCGAAATCCTCGCCTTCACTCGACCGCTCCGTGGGCGCCGCCGTGCCCTCGAGGGATCCACCCGCCGGGCCGCCGCCCAAATTCGCCATCAGCCTGTTAAAGCCATCCTGGCCCCCGAATGGTTGACACGACGGCGAAAGAGCTTCAGGGCTGTCGCGATGCCGTCACCTTGCTTGTGACGACCTTGCCCGGAGACGGCCGCTTCTCGTCGCCGAAAGCAGGGCGGCCAGGGCCATGAACACCATCGAAGCGTAGAAGGCGGCGTGCAGGCCCGTCGTGAAGGCCTCGGCCAGATGACCATGCAGGCTCGTAGTTCCCACGAAGATTGCGAAAGCCAGGTGCTTGGAGATCGACCGCGAGGAGACGAGGATCGCTACCGAGAACGAGAAGACCATGCCCACGTTGGCAAATGTCCGTAACATGCCAGACGAGATCCCGAAGACCTCCGGGGGCGAAGCCTTCATCACTGCTGAGTTGTTGGCCGGGAAGAAGGCGCTCCCGCCCGCCCCGTTGACGACGCTGGCAAGCACGACGAGCCACAGACCGCTGTCGAGCGAGAGGTGGGCGTAGAGGAAGAGCGCGACGACCTGCACGCCGAGGCCGACCGTCGCCGGCAGCACCGGCCCGACCTTGTCGGCCATACGTCCGGCGAATGGGCCCACCGCAGAGCCCACTATGTAGCCGGGCACGAGCAGCAAGGAGGCGTGGATCGGGGAGAGGCCACGCGAGCCTTGCAAGTACATGATGACGAGGAAGAGAACGGCGTAGTTGGCCAGCCCCTGGAACAGTGCCGCGAGCAGTGAAGGGGCGAGAGTCGGGACTTTGAACAGCGACAGGTGGAGCATCGGCTCTGGCTGGCGCAGCTCGACGATGACGAAGGTGCAGATGAATATGACGCCACCGACGAGGTAGCCGGTCACAGAGGCAGTAAACGACGACGTCGCGAGCGTCGTCATCGCCCACAAGACGCCGAAAAGCCCGAGGCCGAGAGTGACCATGCCGACGAGATCGAAGTGACGACGGGTACGCTCGCCGCGCTCGTGCAGCACCCTCGTGGCGAGGAAAAGCGCTGCGGAGCCGATCGGGACATTGATCCAAAAGATCCACCGCCACGAGATGTAGGTGACGATGAGGCCTCCGATGACAATGCCGAGGACAGCTCCGAGGCTCCAGCCGACAGCGTTGTAACCGTAGGCTCGCCCGCGCCTTTCTTTGGGGTAAAGATCGGCGATCACAGCCCCGCTGTTGGCCGTGACAAAGGCGCCGCCGATGCCCTGGAGGATCCTGAATCCGATGATGGCGCCCTCGTTCCAGGCCAGCGCACAGGCGAGCGAGCCTACGACAAAGACGAGAAAGCCTGCCTCGTACATCCGCACCCTGCCGAACATGTCACCGAGGCGGCCGACCTGAGTGGCGAGAAGGGTAATGACGAGCAGGTAGCCGATGACGATCCAGATGACGGAGGAAAGCGCGACATGCAGGCCGCGCTCGATCTCGGGCAAAGCGAGGACCACGATCGTTGTGTCGACGGCGGTGATGAGCACACCGGTCATGACCACGACCATGGCGAGGCCGGTGTGAGCTGTGATCGGGGCCCTGGCTGGTGGCCTCGCTGTCGCCGGCTCGGTCGTCATCGCTCGGCTGGCATTCTCAGAAGCTGGCGGTGTCGATCACGAACCTGTAGCGCACGTCGCTGTCGACCACCCGGTCGTAGGCGTGGTCTATCTGTTCGCCGCCGATGACCTCGATCTCGGCTCCGAGACCATGTGCCGCGCAAAAGTCCAGCATCTCCTGGGTTTCACGAATGCCACCGATGCTCGAGCCGGCCAGGCTGCGACGGTTGGGCATGAGCGAGAAGGCGCGCACCGACATCGAGTCCGGTGGTGCCCCGACATTGACCAGCGACCCGTCAAGGCGCAGCAGCGAAAGGTACCTGTCGATTGGCAGTGTCGCGGAGACGGTGCTGACTATGAGGTCGAGGCTGTGCTTGAGATCCTTGAAGGTGGCCTCGTCGCTCGTGGCGTAGTAGTAGTCAGCTCCGAGCTTCCTGCCGTCGTCTTGTTTGGACAGCGACTGCGACAGCACCGTGACCTCGGCGCCGAGGGCGTGGGCGATCTTGACACCCATGTGGCCCAAGCCACCGAGGCCGACAATCGCCACCCTCTTTCCAGCTCCTGCCCCCCAATGCTTTAGAGGCGAGTACAGGGTGATACCGGCGCAGAGCAGCGGCGCGGCGATGTCGAGTCCGACACCTTCGGGGATGGCGAGCACGAAGTCCTGGTCAACGACAATGTGGGTCGAGTAGCCGCCTTCGGTGGGACGACCATCTTTGCCCGTGTCGTTGTAGGTGAGGACCGGTCCGTTCAAGCAGTACTGCTCCTCGCCCGCCAGGCAGTTCTCGCATTCGCGGCAGGAGTCGACCATGCAGCCGACACCCACACGGTCACCCACGGCGTAGCGGGTGACAGCATCGCCCACTTCCTCGACGATGCCGGCGATCTCGTGGCCGGGAACGAGGGGGAAGATGACCTTGCCCCACTCGGCCCGTGCCGTGTGGATGTCCGAGTGGCAGATACCGGCGAAGGCGATCTTGATGAGAACGTCTCTTGGACCCAGGTCGCGCCGCTCAATGGTGGTTTTTTGGAACGGGGCCTTCGGGCCCGGCGTGGCGTAGGCGATGACGGAACGCATCTCTGGCTCCTCGTATTGCTCGATGGTCCGGCCCGGCAGAGCTGGTACTCCGATTGTAGGGAGCGCAACCCGTCCGAGGCACACCGTCGCCTGTCCTGCGAATCATGCCCCGGCATCCCGAGGAGCTACGTGGCGACCGACTAGTAGTGGTAGGCAGCCGCCGGCTCGGCTCGGCTGACCCCTCCGACCGTGGCGACGATCACATAGGCAGTGCCGGAGCCCGGCGGCGCGTTGACTGTGAGCTCCGAGGAGGAGACGAGGTGCACATGGGCCGCGGTCTTGAGACCGAAGTGGACCAATACCGCCCCTGCGAAGTTGCTCCCCCAGATTGTTACCCTCGTGCCCCCTTTCGCGGTCCCACGAACTGGTGAGATACGTGTGACGATCGGGACGGCGAGAAACCTGTAGCGCGCCCGAAGGCCCGCCGTGCTCGACCCACCGGCGGTCGAGACAGTGACCAGAGAGGTGCCCGAGCCCGGGGGGACAACGACGCTGAGCTCTGATGAAGAGACCACTTTCACGGATCTCGCCGGGGTGTTGTCGAAGCGGACAAAGACCTCGCCCACGAACCCACTTCCCTCGATCGTGACCTTCGCACCACCCTTCTGCGGCCCGATCGCAGGCGTGATCTCGGTGACGGTCGGAGGCGCCAGGAAGTCATAAGCAGTGGCTGCGCTCGCCTGGCTCGACCCGGCGACATTTCCTACCGTCACTTGTGTCGTGCCCGAACCCGGCGGTGTGATGGCACGGACCTCAGTTGAGGAGACCCGGTCTACTGCTCGCGCCGGCCTGTTGCCGAAGAGGACCGAGAGGTCTCCGACGAGTTCGGTTCCGAAGATTGTCACCACGGTGCCGCCTTTAGTGGGGCCGATGGCTGGAGTGATCCTGCTGATGATCGGGGCCGCGAGGAAGTTGAAGCTCGCAGCGGGCTCGGCCGGGGTGGAACCGGCGATGCTGGTCACCGTCACTGGCTCATTTCCTGATCCTGGGGGAGTGGTGACGGTCAGCTCGGTGGGCGAGTCCACATGAACAGCTCTCGCGGCGACGCCACCGAATTCCACCGACACCGCACCGGCAAAGTTGCTTCCCTCTATGGTCACGGCAGTACCGCCCTGCTCTGGACCCTCAGGAGGGGCGATCTGGGTGATCGTCGGTGGTCCGATGAAGCTGAACTCGTCGTTCGGGCTCACCGGGCTGACAGTCGTGTCCTCGACCGACATTACGAGGTCGACCGTTCCCGGCCCACTAGCAGGCAGCACGCCAGTGCATGAGGTGCTTGTTGAACAGGAAACCGTGATCGAGTTCGTTCCGACCTGGAGCTGATCGGCCCCGGCGATTGGAAGGAATCCCGATCCCGTGATGGTCACCTGCGCCGGCTGCTCGCTCGGGCCGAGGTTCGGCGACACGTTCGTGATCTCCGTCACGCCGAGCTGGGTCCGGTACGCGAGGCACATCTGAGCTGCTAGTCCCGGGTAGTAGTTGCCCACAGATGCGAGGTGGGGCGTCCCGAGTCCGCTCGCCATGTCGTAGCCGACAGTCGCCGGGTACAGGCCACCGGTGTAATGAGAGCCGGTGAAGTCGTTGTTACCCGTGGTGATGTCGTTTAGGGCGAGCCCGTAATAGGGAGAGCCGAGCGCTGCGAGGGAGTACAGGCCCTGGGGGCGCACACCGGCATTTCCAGACCCGTAGTCGGTGCAGAACGGCGACGAGTCGATAAGTGCTGCCGCCGCCGCCCAGAGGGGAGCGGCGGCGCTTGTGCCTCCATAGGTGTAGCCCGAGCTCCCCGACCAGGCACCCTTCCAATACATGACGTAACCCGTGGCCGGGTCGGCGTCGGCGCTGACGTCGGGAACCTGGCGCATATAGCTCCCTGGCGGGCAGTCGGCCGCGGCGGGTGCCAGCTCAGAGTAGGAGCTGATCAGACCTGGGATCGCTGGCTGGTCCTGATACGAAGGCATGCACCAAGTTGACGACAGGCCGCCCCCTCCGGCCCCCCCCGAGTTGTTCCATACCGTCTCGGATCCGTTCATGATCGAGGTGCCGCCGACGGCGACCACATAGGGCTGGCTGGCCGGGTCGTCGACGTTCAGCTGTGAGGCGTCCGGCTTTGCGTCGCCGAAGCAGTCCGTCGACCCGTCGTCGCCGGCGGCGGCAAAGATGGTCTGGCCCTGGGTCGCTGCTTGTGCGAAGAGGCTCTGCTCAGAAGTCCGGAATGACGCGTCACTGGCATCTTGGCCAGGTTCGCACTCGCCCCAAGAGGTAGAGACGACAGCGTCGGAGTCGTCGTTGATGATGGTCGAGTACACGTCGAGCACATCGGTGTTCGAGCTGTTGGGCGCCTGGTAGACATCGATGGTGGCCTGTGGCGCCAGGCCGATGACGTCTTCTATGTCCATGGCGGCCTCGACGTCGTTGCCGGGCCCGGTGGCCGACATGCCGTCAACGGGGAGATAGTTGACCGTGGCCGAGGTGCCATAGCAGGCCTGGTAGGCGGCGATATCACTCGGCAGGTCGGGCTCGAATTCGGCGACCGCGACATGGACACCCTGTCCGAAATCCCCGAGCGAATAGAGCGGCGTCATGTCGTAAAACGCCGCTAGCTCGTCGGCGGTGAATCCCCCGTACTCACTCGCCACGCTTGCTGCGCCTTGGCACGGTGTCGGCCCGGCAGTCTTCGGTTTCGCCTCGCCCGCGACCAGGCCGACGTGCTGTGGTTCGATCCTGCGGTGGGCAACAGAGCGGGCAAGAAAATCGTGGGGCTGGATGAGATCGCTCAGTCCAACGAGTCCTTCTATATCTCGTGCCACTGACGACACGATGCTCGGCGGCGACAGCGTCGTGAACGCCACGCGCCCCGAAGGGAGTCGGTAGCGCACGAGCTGCACGTGAAAAGCGCGGTCTATCTCACCTGCGGAGGCGGTCACCGGGATAAGGAGCCGGTCGCTGGTCGCGCCCTTGGGATGCAGCCCCAGAGAGCGAAGGACACCTTCCACAGCCGATATCTCCGACGACGGAGGCCCGAAGATCTGTCCGAACTGTCCGGGCCGCAAGAAGCGGTCGAAGTTCGACGACCTCCGATTGGACAAGGAAGCGATGAACGCTCCCACAGCGGACGGATGCGGCAGACGGAGGGTGACGTCGACACGCAGGTCGGCGGCAGGTGACAAAGGGCCGAGAGACTTCGAGTGCGCTGGCGGGACCGGGTTCGCGCTTGTCGCCCAGGACGACAAAGCGCGACGGAACCGCAGCCTGAGCCTTCGGGGGTGAAGAGACAGCCGCGACAATAAGTGCGGCCATAAGCACCGCCGAGACCAGCCCCGCCACCAAGCCCCTGCTCATGATCCCCCGCGTCATGATCCCATGAGAATACAGAAGGTCTCTCGGCCTCCGGTATCAGGGCCGATCGCCTCTCACAAGCCGTGCTGGCGATTTCCCGGATCGCGGCGAGGGTCTGCCACAACGTTAGGTATCGGATCTGCCAACGGCTGGTTCCCGCCTGTGGTCCCTGGGTCTGGACCGCAGGAGCCGGCGGCGTCGCCGGACAGTTTCCGAAGGATCCCCGTCCGCCGTCGGGAGGTACCCAGTCTCGCTCTCCGGCTAGGTCCCCTCGGCAGAGATGCAAGAAGCACGTTGGTCGGACACTGCCAACTACGCGGTCTCACAACACGAAGGTGATATGGCGGGTCCTAAGTTCTCAAGAAGCCAGCAGGGGCTCGTGTGACGCTCACGGTGGGTATCGGCGAGGGTGGGATAGGCGAGCCTGGATCGACGGGCGGAGGGTTCGGCGTCGGATCAGGCAAGGGCGGCAAGGGCTCGGGCGATCCCGGCACGCTCATGGCGGCAGTCATTTGTCCCGCCTCAAGAGACCGTAAGCCACTTGGAGGTAGTCGCTGGTCCTCGCCACGGCGGAAGTCGAGACCGCGGCTGAGGCGAGGCTCGGCACGACAATCCAGCAGGCGACGAGCCCAGTGGCGACCCACTGCGCTGTGCAGAACGGGCACGTGAGAAGCTCACCAATGGCCTTGCGAACTCCCGCGCCGACGGGGGTCTCGTTAGCCCTTCCTTCGCCGGCGGGCACGGCGCCCTCAATACCGCCGTCACCGAGTCCTTGGTTACGAGCCGGCTGAGGTGCTGAGTGGCGAGGGAGAAGGATAAGAGCTCCAGTGCCGACAATGGCTTTGGGGTCCCCGACCGCCGTAGTCGCCACCCGAGGCTCGCGACAAGAGCCCCGTAAACCCCGACGAGC
This sequence comes from uncultured Acidimicrobiaceae bacterium, assembly GCA_963725355.1. Classification (GTDB taxonomy): domain Bacteria; phylum Actinomycetota; class Acidimicrobiia; order Acidimicrobiales; family Bog-793; genus Fen-455. The sequence continues at coordinate 167,854 of CAVRYE010000009.1, read as the reverse complement.
ACGCGATAGCCTGCAAGCGGGCGCAGGTCCTCGCCAGATTGTTTGGGACCGGGTCGGTCCGGCTCGATCTGAGGCCAGGATCTGCCCCTCGCAGAGAGGGATCGGGACGTCCCGTCCCTCGTAGGAGTAGGTGTGGTCATGTCTTCGGGTGTACCCGTTTCCCGCCGGACCGACACTGCGCACGGGCGACAATACCGATAACGGCTCAGTGCGTCGGGAGTGACCGACCAGGGTATTAATCTTGTGAGGTGATTTCATGAGCGAAGTCCCGGCCGCTGAAGACGGGCAGCTGGAATCCCCAACGATCCCGGCTCCTCAAGACGTGGCAGCACCAGTCCTCCCTGGCGATCCGTCGCAGGTGCCCCCCTACACCCATACCCGCGCGAGCGGATTCTGGGCGGCGGTAGTCGTAGGACTGCTGGTGCTTGTCCTGCTCATTGTCTTCATCCTCGAGAACGGCCAGAGAGCGAGCGTCTCCTTCGTGGGTTTTCACGGCCATCTTCCCGAAGGGGTTGCGCTTCTTCTCGCGGCCGTGATCGGCGGATTGTTCGTAGTCCTTGCAGCTGTGGCGCGGATTTTAGAGCTGCGGCGACGGGCCGGACGCGACAGCGGGCGGCTGAGCCGGCTGTCCAAGAAACGAGCACGACACACCGAGCCTGAGGTGAGTCGGGCAGTCACCGAGTGAGGTGCTCGGCCAAGAAGGCAAGCGACGGTGTCTCCTGGTCAGTGAAGAACGGCCCCAAGTGGCAGCCCTGGGAAAAGTCCACGACCGCGCTCTTCGGAAGTGCCGCAGCAAGCGCTTCGACGCCGGGGCGGAACGGGTCCGAGTTGCCCGATGCCACTCGTATGGGTACCCCTTTCGAGTCGACGCCCAGGTGAAGGCCGCCACGTCGCCGGAACCAGCCCCCGGAGCGCCCAAAGGTTGCCACCGGTGCCTGGCCAACCGTTCGCGAAGTGTCGGCTTCCGAGGACGAGGAAACTTGTGCTGGTGACGAGCAGCAAGCTCGGGCGCAGCAGCCCTCGTTGATTCCGGCAAATTCCACGCAAAACGCAGGACCCGATCGGGACTGCAGCAAGCAGCGTTAGGAAAAAGAGTACGAGCATGGCCGCCGACATGATGACCATCGCCACCAAGGTGGCGCCGGCCCCCGGCTTTGACCACTGCCAGCCGACGCTTAGCTGCGCCCACATGGCGGTAGCAAACACCACGAAGACACCGACTGCGGCGCCAAGACAAGCGAGGTTTCCACGTAGTTGGTTAAAAGGCTCGATCGTGTGATCGGAGAGCCCGGCTGCCGTCAATCTCGCGAGGAGCCCGCTCCAGGCAGCGCAGTTCCGCATCGTTACGGGCCACGGGTGCATAGTCATCCATATCAAGTAAAAGGCGCGCTTCCTCTCGCTGTCTTTGCGCGAGGCCGAGATCGCCGAGGAGTGCATTACGACGCAGGGAATCCGTCTTCACGTGCGGGCGACCGCTGCTTTCAAGGTGAGCGATGACCCGATCTCGATCGCGAACGCGGCCCGACGCTTCCTCGCCGAACAGGACCGGATGGAGGAGCTGGTCGGACGAATTTTCGCCGGGCACTTGCGGTCCATCATCGGGAGCTTGACTGTCGAGGAGATCATTCGGGAGAGAGACCGCTTGGCCCAGGAAGCAAAAGATGGCAGCCACGGCGAGATGGAAAAGCTTGGAATCGTGTCGACTCGCTGCAGATCCAGGAGATCGAGGACGCGAGCGGATACATCGACAACATCGCTGCCCCGCACGCAGCGGCCATAGCGAGCCTGGCGCGCATCGCCGCCGCCAAAGCCGACCAAGAGGCCGCGCAGCGCGAGCAGGAGGCGGCGGCACTTCCTTACCAATACCTGCGCGACACCGAGATCAAACAGGCGGGATTCGCGGCCGAGACTGAGCAGGCCAAGGCTCGCGCCGCCCAGGCCGGACCACTGGCCGAGGCCCAAGCGTCTCAGGAAGTCATCGCGCAACAGGCCCATCTCGCCGAGCTGCAGGCAGAGCTCACGGCAAAGCGCCTGGAGTCGGACGTGCGACGGCCGGCCGATGCGGAGGCCTACAAGACAAGGACCATTGCCGAAGCCGAGCGCGACAAGGTCAAGGCTGAGACGGAAACCGAAGCCTTCCGCCAGCGCGCTCTCGCTGAAGCGACGAAGGACACCGTTGCCTTCGAGACCGAGGCCGAGGCGAACAAGCAGAAGACGTTGGCGAATGCCGAAGCGGAGGCCGCGAAGCTTCGGGCGGCCGGCAGTGCCAAGGCAAAGATGAGCGAAGCCGACGGAGACGCTTACGCCGAGCGCACTGTCGAAGTCGCGCAAGCCGACGCCATCAACGCCCGGGCCGAGGCCCCTGGGTGACGGGAACCAGGCGCTCATCGCTGCCAACAAGCTTGTAGACGTGCTCCCCGAGATCGTTGAAGGGGATAGCCGGGGCTAACCTCACCGTTCTTAACGGTGCCGACGGCCTGGGTGAGGTCCTCACGGGACTCGTCGGCCAGGGTCTGTCCATCTACGAGTCACTGCGCAAGTCGATTGCCCCGACACTGCCCCGTACCGACGACCACCAGCCTGAAAACTCCGAATCTAATGGGGCCTCCACCGCTCTCACATCCACGTCTCGCGTCTGACATCACGGTTGTTGATAGCCGGGCCGACGCTGGCCGCAAGGCGTTTCCCCGTCTTGTTGAAGGGTGCAGGAGGTCAACACCTGGTCGGGAGCTGACGGGTTAGCCAAGCGCCCGGACATCGGCACACTTCGCAGCAGGACGAAGGTTCACCTGATCGTGGAGTCGTTCACTATCGGGTGCCCGGAGCTCTGGAAGAAGATGCCCGGGTAGGGCCTGGTCCAGAAGCCCGCGCTCGGGTTGTCGTCCAAGGTAGAGCGATCGATCGTCAGCTTGGCTGTGCTGTCGTTACTCACAAGGAAGATGGCACCTCCACCTTCGCGGGCACGATTGTCACGGAGCACGGTGCCCTCGATCTCGAGCGCGTACGTGCTGCCGTCACAGTAAATGGCTCCGCCACTGCCCCCGCCCGGCGTGCCTGGAGCTGCCGGGTTCGCTCCGTAGCCGATCGCGTCGTTGTTGATCATGATGCTGTTGAGCACTACCCAGGAAACCTCAATGCTGCTGAGCGCACCCCCGTTGGAGCATTGACCGCCTCGGAAGGTGTCGCTGACGATGTACACGGGCTTGTTGTGCCACTGAGCCAGGGCGCGGATTGCCGCGCCGCCGAGGTCCGGGCCTGTGTGGTAGCAACGGTTGTCGATGAACCGAGAATTGACCACCCTCAGTTGGCCGCCCTCGTCGAATATGGCGCCACCCCCACCACCACCTAAGCTCGCCCCCTCGGACTGGCTGAGCGTGGAATTGCCGTCCTCGAAGGTCATGTTCTCGACGATGAGCTGAGGCCATTCCTGGTCGTAGCAATGGGAAGTGGTCCACTGCAGCCTCGGGTCACAAGTGTTCATGTAGAGGATCTGGCGCTTTCCAGCACCACTGAGGGTGACCGTTCCGCCGCCATCTATGACGATTCGGTGGCTACTGTTTACCACCCTGGCCGTGGCGGCCATAACTATGGTTACGGGTCCTGGTCCGCAGTCGAAGGTGATGACACCACCGCTGGCGACGGCCCTGACAACCGCGGCGGAGGTGCAGCTGGCCGGCGTGCCTGTTCCAACTACGTGATCGGCATGGTTGGTGGCAACCTCATCGCCGGCCGAGGGTACGAGCACATGGCCGTACGGGTTGCCGAATTGGGCCACTGGGCGTTCCGATGTACGAACATGGACAGAGGCGCTCGCTACAAGAGGGGCGAGCGCCACTACTGTCAAGATAGCTCTGGTGGCCAGTGAAAAGACGAAACCACCCAAGTTGCTCGTTCGGTGCACAGCCTTCATCTTATCGCTCGAGTTTTGCTGCGTCTAAGACGGAATACAGACCGAACACTCGGGCAACTTTGCAATCCCGTGCCTGATCGGGTGGCCTTGTGCTCAAACGTGTGACTAAGGTTTCCACGACTGCCATAGCGTTAGCAGTTCAAACCTAAGGTTGGCAGCTCGCCCATGCCAGCATCAGACAAGCGGCAACCGTATCCGCGCTCGTTAGTTAGTATGGGTTGCGTCTACTGGTCAAGACCTACTGAGTCCGAGAAGGTTCCCGTCTGGCATCCTTATCGATGGCGCTGATTAATAGGCAAAAGCTACTGGCGTCAGTGTTCAGGCGGAGCGCAACATTAGACGCCACAGTAACTCCAGCGCTTCGATGAGTCCGCTGTGGGACTGAGCACCCTAAACAGGGCACCTATCAGCTAGCGGTCTCTGCAAGTCCGTCCAGAGCAGCGATGGTGGCTGAACCGAGGAGTACTCGCCCGGACCCCACGTTCTCCTCCAAATGTTGCACGCTCGAGGTTCCCGGAATGAGCAACACGCCAGGGCCGTGGGCGAGGAGCCATGCTAAACCGACTTGGGCGGGAGTGGCCCCGAGGCCAATGGCCGCCGCCACAACAGTGGGGTGATCAGTCACTTTGGGAATGTGGGGAAAAGCAGAGCCAAGCGGGAAGTAGGGTACCCACGCGATTTCATGCTGCCGGCAGAGATCGAAGATTGACTCGGCCGATCGGTCGAGGAGACTGTAAGCGTTTTGCACACAGGCAATCCCGACTGGAAGAGCCTGACGAAGCTGGCCAAGAGCCACGTTGCTGATCCCGATACCGCCGATCTTTCCTTCGTCACGCAGTGCCACCATCTCGGCCAGCTGGCTGTCAAGATCGACGGCATTGCCGTCCCCGTCGTGGAGTCGGAGATTCACCACGTGGAGTTGGTCGACCCCAAGGCTGCGTAGGTTCTCCTCGACACCGGAGCGGAGCTGTTCGGGTCGTTGGGCAGGGACCCAGCCACCCTGGTCGTCCCTTTGGGCTCCAACCTTGGTGACCAGCACGAGTTCCGGCGGATAGGGATGGAGGGCGGCACGGATCAGCTCGTTGGCAACGTGCGGGCCATAGAACTCGGCCGTGTCTATGTGGTTGACACCTAGCTCAACGGCTCGGTGGAGCACCGCTAGAGCCGTGTTGCGATCCCGCGGTGGACCAGAGACGCGGGGGCCGGGCAATTGCATGGCGCCGAAGCCGACGCGGGCTACCGGTTTCCCGGCGAGGAGGGCCGTGCCACCTGGAGGTTGGGGTGCCTGCGCGCCTATTGTCACATCTTCTCCTGTCCCTAGGGTTCAGCGTCGGACTGGCGAGGGTGTTACCCGTAAATCATGATGTCGCCCACCCCCGGATTACTTCGACGCTCGATTCTGATCGGGCGACATCGTCGGCGGCGGCGACACAACCGGGAGATGGTTGGCCTCGGTTCAGCTCACGTCGCCTGGGTCAGATCGTCGCCTGGGCCGCGACCTCACTAGATTCCTGGGCGGGAACCTCCACAAAGCGCCTGCGGGTGATGGTACTGGTGGCATCGGCGTCCTTGATGGTCGCGGCGGCGGCTACGCCAATCAAGGCGAGAACAGCCGCAGTCAGGAAGGCCATGTGATAAGCGGCCAAGTGCGGAGTCGCGCGGCCGGCGACGGAACTCGTAACTCCGACGGCCGACAGCACGGTCGTGAGGACGGCGACTCCGACAGCGCCACCGAGCTGGCGCTCCGCGTTGAACAACGTGGATGCACGGCCGGTGTCAGCGGGACTTATGGTGGCAAAGGCCGCGGCCTGGGTGGGCACGAACACGCCTGACATGGACATCCCCATCTCCAACATGATGGCCCGGACCAGCCAGAGGTTGGTATGGCCACCGACAAATGACATCGCCACCATGCCCAGCGCCACTCCCACGAGGCCACCCATCATGATCCGCCGGGGGCCGAGACGTGGGTAGAGGATTCGCGTGACAACTTGGGCGCCCGCCATGACGCCTAACGCCTCGGGAAAGGTAGTCAGACCCGCGCCAAGCGCGGATAGCCCGAGGCCGTCCTGAAAGAAGAGCGCCGCCAGGTACAGCATGCCCAAGAACGCAGCCGCGCCACAGAACATCACGATGTTGCTAGAGCGAAAGAGGCGGTCGCGCAGCAACCGCAAGGCGATGAGCGGATCCGATCGGCGGAGCTCGACGGCCACCAGCCCGGCAAGAAGTGCCGCTCCGGAGATGCTCGTCGTAGCCACGTCTGGGCTTGCCCAGCCCTTGACTGGGCCTTCAGATAGGCCGTACATCAAGAGACCTAGACCGACACCCGCCATCATGAATCCGGGGAGGTCGAAGCTGCCTACAAGATGGCGCGCCTGCTCACGCAGGAAGACCGTACCGAAGGCGATCGCGAGCAGGCCGATCGGCACGTTGACAAAAAACACCCACCGCCAACTCAGGTCTGTCACGAAAAGGCCGCCGAGGACCGGACCAAGCGCGGGGGCGAGCGCGGTTGGCACGACCAGAATGGCGGAGGCCCTGATCCGCTCGGCAGGTGGGAAAGCTCGCCAGAGCATCGTCATGCCGACAGGCGTCATGAGACCGCCCCCGACACCCTGCAGGACACGGAAGGCAATCAGCTCGCTGAGGCTGCTGGCCATCCCGCAGAGCGCGGACGCCACAGTAAAGATGAAGATCGCCGTCAGCAGTACTCGTCTCGGGCCAAAGCGGTCGCCCAGCCAGCCCGACGCCGGTATGAAGACGGCCAGGCTGACGAGGAACCCAATCACCACAGTGTCAAGCGCAGTAGAGGCCACATGAAAGTCCCGGCCGAGTGTAGGCAAGGCGACGTTGACGATCGTGGTGTCCAGGATCGCCATAAACATGGCGGCCACATAGACGACCGCCACCGCCACCTTCTGGTTGAGATCTCGTCGGGGCACCCGGTCATTGTACACAGAGTCACTGAGTTAGTCAACTATTGACCCAGTCGTCGACCTTGTATATCATTGCCGTCATGTCTGAGAGCTCGCGACGCGAGGCGTGGCGCCGCATGCGCGCCTTGGCGCATCTGCCCGCCCATCTGGCCAAGCTCCACAAGCTCTATGACGAGGCGGGCATCACTCCCGGAGTCGGCAAGGCTCTGGTTCAGCTCCCGGCGGATCACCCGGTCCCCATGCGCGAGCTCGCCTCAGCCCTCCACTGTGACAACTCCTATGTCACCTCGGTGATTGACGTCCTCGAGGAGAAGGGTCTCGTAGAAAGGCGGCCGCATCCCAGCGACCGGCGAATCAAGGTCATCTCCTTGACTGAGGAAGGTGCTCTTCTGGCCAAGCGGGCCAGGGCCGAGCTCGCGGAACCGCCCCCTAGCTTCGACGCTCTCACAAATGCCGAAGCGGTGCAGCTGCGCGACCTCATGCGAAAGCTCGGGGACTGAGCAAGCAGCCAAAGGGTCCTTCCCTTGCACGGCTGGCGTCTGATCTAGCGACCACATCCGGCACGGGCCGTTCCAAGTGCCGAGGTCGTGTGAGCGAGTTTCGGAGTGAGCGGGCCAGATTCAAGCGGGCGTTCTCCGACGTGGACGAAAGCCTTTCAGGCTTTGCGCGTCCCCGGTACTACCAGCTGGTAGGTCGCAACGGCCATGGCAGCGTCATAAGCCGACCTCGCGCGGACGGTCGAGCTTATGGCGAAGCTGGCGAACGACGCGAAGCCGCGCAAGTGTTGCCCGCCCTACCGACTTGTGAACTGAGGCGCAGCGCCGATCTTCGAGACGTTGGAGACAACCTTCAATTCACCAACTGATTCTTGCCCCGGTGTCGTGTCGAGGAGCCACGTTATCTTCAGTTGAATTCGCACGACTATTATTAGTGTCAATGTTTTGCTGGCGTGAGGCCGCGGCCGCGTGTTCACTAAGTGTGCGAACTTGTCCTGCAAACGAGCCGCTCGCGCTTTACGACCTGGAGGTCCGAGTGCGGTGGTAGCCGAGGATCGCATTCATGGTGGTGTTAGCGGACAAGGAGGGCCATTGCGTGCCACGGGCGCCCCGCGGCGCCATGGACGTCGTTTGTTGAGCTTTGCGAGCCAACGCGTGCGACGGGCGCCGAAGTGGTCTCCATTGCGGCTACTCCTGCCGATCAGAGCTTCGATGCGTGGTGAAATGACTAAGGATGACGTGCTGAGGGTGCTCGAAGTCCTTGAGTCGGCCAAGATCAAGTTTTGGCTCACGGGAGGTTGGGGTGTCGACGCGTTGCTCGGACAGCAGACGCGGCGACACGACGACGTCGACATAGTGCTCGAGGACTTTGACCAGCACATCGACGCCGCATGCGCGGCACTTGAGGCGATTGGCCTTCGCCTTGTGGCGAGAGCTCGAACTGCATTGATGCCGTGTATCTGTGGCCTTGAAGATGATACCCACCACCGGGTAGACCTGGTGAGCCTCGACTGGACACGAATCCGGTCAGAGGTCAGCTCGCTTGACGGTGTCTCTGCCGATAGTTTGGGATCTACCGTTTCCATAGGGACTATTGGCGGCCGCACTGTCCATTGCGTGTCACCGGCAGCGCAGGTTCTGCTGCGTGGGGAACCAGAACTTCGGCGCGTTGATCAGAGGGACATTGCTCTCCTGGAGAGCAGGAGCGCAGGAACTGCGAATCGCCTTGACTCCGGCACCGGTCGTCGTCGCAGGTAAAGGCTGGCTCGTCGGGGCTTCGAAGTGGAGACGCTTCGGTCGGATGGATCCGAAAGCTCGCTCCGGTGAGGGTCTTGCAGCTACGGAGCGTCTCTTACGGTCGAAAGTCGGCCCATCATGTACACGTCACGGGACTGGCGGGAGGTAGGACGACCCCTAAGTGACGGTAGAAGACAACGGGCAAGACGACGCATTTGGCACAGTTGCGGCGGCCAAGGGAGAGGCGCAGCGGCAGGGCTAGCGAGGTTGGCAACTTTTTGCCGCGTCTCACGTGATTTTCATCTCCGTCTGGTTACATGCTGAGTGGCGGGCCTGTTTCGGTGTCGTCACCAGTCCAATCATTCGAACCGTAGGAGGAATCATGAGGATCAATCGCACAATCCGGGTTGGTATCGCCGGGGCAGTAATCGCTTCGGGCAGCCTCTTCTTCGCCATGTCGGCCGGAGCATCGACTTCCGCTCCTGCCTCGAAGATTGGGCAGTTGCAGGCGCAGCTGGAACAACAGCTGACGTACCGTGTGAACCAGCTTCAGGTCCTCTCCACAGACGTGACGAAAGCGACCTCTCTCACTCCGAGTGACGCGAGCACGCTTTCCGCTCGCCTCACTGCCGCTACAGCAAGCATCAATAGTCTGCTCGCTCAGGTGCCAGGTGACACGACGATGGCTGAGCTGCGGGCGGCCCAGAAGACAATGATTCAGGGAAACCGTGTCTTCGCCGTCCTAACGCCACAGGTGTTCCAGGTAATAGAAGCCGACACCATCGCTGTGCAAGCAGCGGCGATGCAAGCGGGTGAGGCGGCGTTGCTCGCTGAGATCAACACACTGCAGGGTCAACCGGGATATGCCAATGCTCTCAAGCATGACACTGCGTACGTCGCTCAGGTCAATCTAGCTGCAGCCGATTCCGCCAACGTCGCGACGGTCGTGATCGCGCAGTTGCCGCAAGACTTTCCCGGTGACACGCACGTATTTGTCAATGCGAACCACGAGTTGTTGGCCGCTGACATCGCGATAGCCCGGGCCGACTACGACGCTAGCGTGATCGGCCTGGCGTCCGGCGGCTACACGGGTGCGTGAGCAGCTCGTCCCCTAAACCAACCATTTGCACCGCTCAGGCGCCAAGATGGTGTCATCGGGACGAATGAGATGAGCAAACAGCGATCACGAGTGCTCGTTGTCGACGACGAGGAAGAGATTCTTCGGGCGGTCGGCCGGGCACTCGTGATCAACGGTTACGACGTGGAGACGGCCGCCGACGGTACGGCGGCCATCCACTCTTTGACGGCGCGAACCCCGGACGCGGTCGTTCTCGACGTGTCCATGCCAGGGGTCGACGGCCTTGAGGTCTGCCGCCGGCTGCGGGCAGCGGGAGACAGGACGCCTGTCCTCATGCTCACCGCGCGCGAAGGTGTCGACGACCGTGTCGCCGGGCTCGACGCTGGGGCAGATGACTATCTGGTCAAGCCATTCGCTCTCGAGGAGCTCCTGGCGAGGCTGCGCGCGCTGCTTAGGCGTGCCGGTCCCGCCGAGGCGAGTGAAGTCCTGCGCTACGGCGATCTCTCCCTCGATCTCGGGTCAAGAGAGGTGTGCCGGGCAGACCGAGTGATCGAGCTCACTCGCACGGAGTTCCTGCTTCTCGAGCTGTTCCTGCGCCATCCAGGTCGGGTTCTCACGCGCCAGGCCATTTCAGCGAACGTTTGGGACTTCGACTTCGGACCAGCTTCTAATTCCCTCGACGTCTACATCGGCTACCTACGTAGAAAGACTGAGTCACAGGGGGAAAGTCGAGTAATTCAAACAGTCCGGGGCGTCGGCTACGTCCTTCGGGAATGAGGACCAGCGGGGGCACCCTCCAGAGCCGCGGAGGCTGGATCGGCGGAGGAGGTAGAGCAGCAAGACTTCAAGTGCGTTCGCGCGTCGCTCTCATTACTGCGCTCGCTGTCTCTGTTGCGGTCGTGTTGGTTTCGGCTAGTGCATATGTCTTGTTTCGCCACGACCTGCTCGACGCGGTCGACGGCGCGCTCACAAGCCAGGCCGAAACGCTAAACAACGCGCGTGCTCACGGCGGCCTCCAAGCCGGCCTTGATCTTCTGTTTAGCCCGCCATCCTTGCTCTCTAACCAACCCGCCGAACAAGTCGTTGCGGCTGATGGGTTCGTCACTCCGTCGCGCAATTTCAGCTGAGCTTCCGGTGACAGCGAGGATGCGCGCTGTCGCCGCCGGCAAGGTCCAAGGCTATTTCACAAGCACGGCTGTCGGTTCTGTACCGGTACGAGAGCTAGTGACCGGCTTCGGCAAGGGCCTTGCTCTCGAGCTCGTGCAGCCGGTCCGTAATGCCGAGCTCGATCGGCTGGCAGTGGCACTCGCTCTTGCGGCGGCCGCCGGCGTTGTCCTTGCACTGCTCCTCGGGACCGGGATTGCTGGACTTGTATTGCGACCTGTGCGACGGCTGAGTTTTGCCGCGGAAAGTGTTGCCACAACCCGAGACTTTGGAACGCGGATCCCCGTTGAGGGCCGCGACGAACTCAGCAGGCTCGCAGTCAGCCTCAACACCGTCCTGGCGGCGCTTCAGAGCTCCCAGCTCGCCCAACGTCAGCTCATCGCTGATGCTTCGCATGAGTTGCGAACGCCATTGACGAGTCTCCGCACCAATGTCGACATTCTGGCAAGTCCCATCGAGATCGATTCCGAGGCGAGAACGCAGGTTCTCGAGGACGTGGTCGGGCAGCTGGAAAGGATGGGTCGTCTCGTCGGCGACCTGATTGAGCTTGCCCGACAAGAAGGGACACTCGAACTGTCCAAGCAAACGGAAATCGTTGGGTTTCACGATATTGTCAGCGACGTCCTCGCGGACATGCGGCGCGACCCGAATATCGACATAAAAGACAGCCTAAGTCCCGTGTTCGTTCGTGGGGTACGCAACGACCTGGCTCGGGTGGTGGCGAACCTTGTCAGCAATGCGGCGAAGTGGAGTCCAGAGGGCACGGTTATCGAAGTGACCTTGAGGGCCGACTCAGCGGCGGTCCTTTCAGTGGCTGACAAGGGGCCGGGAATTGCGCCAGAAGATCTTCCGTATATCTTCGACCGCTTCTATCGCGGTTCCAATGAGCGCAAAGTGGCCGGGTCGGGCCTCGGTCTCGCGATCGTCCGCCGAATCGTCGAGGTCCACGGCGGTCAGGTCCACGTCGTCACGTCCGATCCCGCCGAAGGGTGTTGCTTCGAGGTACGGCTGCCGATCGTGAATCCGTAGCGCGGGTCAGACGCAGCCTGTCTGGCCTCTAGGAGCCCGCTGATCAACGCCGTTCTGGAATGAGCGCTGTAGACGGGCCGGGGCAGATCGAACAACGACAGCTCGATTGGGCCGGAACTACAAGGCAAAGTGCTTCCTCGAGGGGCTAAGGAGCGAGCCTCCGGGCCGTTTTTGGCCATTCCGGCTATCAGGCAGCGACGATGACCCAGCTCTCCCCGTCGTGAGCGAGGCCGAGGCCGAGGAGGCGTTTCAGGTTGACGGCCGCCGCCCTGTGGGAGAGCCAGAGGCGATTGCGCTCTATGCCGCGGTAGCGAAGCTTGCGGTTCGGGCCGCGCACCAGCCAGGCGATCGTGCGCTCGATCATGGGGCGGTAAGTGCGATAGGTCTCGTCGAACTCGACCGTGGCGGCAAGATGCCGGGCAGCCACCAAAAGGTCGTGGTGCTCGTTGAGCACTATCGTCCGCCCGGCCTTGGACTTCGTGCAGCGCCTTCGGAGCGGGCAGGTGGCGCAGTTCTTCCCGAAGCGGGCCCGGCCGTTCGGGTTGATCTTCAGCGTGACGCCGTTCGGGCAGGTGACTGTGCTGGCGTCGATGTCGATCTCGAAGTCCTCGATGGTGTAGCCGCCGTCCACGGCCGGGCGGAGGGGCATGGGCTTGATGACGGCTGTCATCTCGTTGTCTTCCAGGTGCTTGCGGAACTCGCCGGCCGAGTAGGCGGTGTCGCCCAGCACCTCGGTCCCGGCCGGCTCGTCTTCTATGAGGAAGGGGGCGGCTTCGGCATCGCCGGTGTTGCCGGGGCCGAGATCGGTGGCCGTGACGAGCCCCGTCTCGGGCTCGGCAGCCACGTGGGCCTTGTAGCCGTCGCGGTAGGAGTGCTGGGTCTTGTGGGCATGGCGTGACTCGGGGTCGACGACAGAGACGATGCGGTCCGGGGCCGTGCGCTCGGCGATGCGCCAGCGGCCTGGGCGGTTCCCGGGCTCGACGTCCTGGCCGGCCACCAGAGCGAGGAGGGCGAGAGCGTCTTGTTGTTGCTCGTCGAGCACCAAGGCGAGGTCCTCGGCCGCGAAGACGAGCTCGTAGGCGTCGTCCACGAGCTCGGAGATGAGCCGGTCGATGTCGTCTCGGTCCTCGAAGTCGCAGGGCGGGCGCCCAGGTCCGAGGTTGTGCTCGCGGACGTAGACCCGTTCGGCCAGCTCCGGGATGAGCTTTCTCACCCGGCGGATCTGGCTCTGCAGGAGGCTGATCGTGTCCTGGCGCTGGACGGCGTCCTCGAGCACGGTCGAGTCGAGGGCCCGTCGCGTCTTGTTGGAGATCACGCCCGAGGTGCTGATCACCTCCCGCACTGCCTCGAAGATACGCTGCGGGCGCTTTGATGACCGCAGCTTGTTGCGCCATAACACGAGCACCGTTGGGTGGAAGGCCTCGTCCCCGATGCCCAGGCCGCAGGCGACTTTCCAAGAGATGTTGGTCTCGAGCTGGCGGCAGGCGTCCCTATCGGACAGCCCTTCCAGAGCCTGCAGCACCATGACCGTGGCGACAACGTCGGCCGGCACCGAGGGCCTGCCTCGATCGGAGGGGAACAGATCGGCGAACATGTCATCGGGAAACAGCTTCTGGCGGTGCTCGGCCAAGAAGGCGTACACCGAACCTTGCTTTACGAGATGGCTGCAGAGCGAGGCGGCATCGACGAGCTTGCGGTCCGGCCGGGAAGAACCTTGCATCCCACAATTCTTCTAGACCCAGGCCGAAATCGCGAATCCTGAGGTAGACGGCTTAAATCAGCAGTCTCCTAGCAGTCTCAAGCCGGAAGCATGGAGGGTAATCCCGCCGAGATTGCCACTGCGCCCCGCGGCGAAGGATCCTCGTCGCCTCGGGCACGTTTTCTCGCCGGAGGTGAGCGTGCAACGAGCGGCTGTCTCGACCAAGGGAGACGATGTCGGCGAGCAGACACGCAAGCCTGAATGGCGTCAAAGCTGAGTCGGAGCGGATCCGATGAGGTTCACCAGCCCGCCGGTCGAGGTAGGCAGCTAAGTCTTCGCGCCAAGGTCGAGCTGAAACCTGCGGTTGAACCGCCCGTGCCCGAGCGAAATGAGGTGTCCAGGGCAGGAGCGGTTTCAGCGGCCGCGCTCGACGGCGACGGGTGGCGACGATCCGGAATTTTCTCTACCTCCGAATGCGGCGGGACCGAAGACGCGTTGACGACGGTGGTGCGGTACCGGTTATCACTGCCAGCTTCAGCAAGTCGGGTGCCAGGGCAAGAGACGGAATTACTCGCAGGCTGCGAAGAATGGCCAACTGAAGCGGTGAATTGCAAATGAACGTAAAGTGAACTAAAATCAAAATACAGATGAACACAGGATGAACTTGACAGGGGGTCAATGTTGAGCGCTCTGGAAAGGTCAACCGAACAACTCGAGTGGGACGAGCTCCAAACTGTCGACTGGAACGACGTCCCGAACCGATTGCAGGATCCCTGGTCCCCTCGGGCTACCTCTTTAGAGTGCCGGTGGGTTCCGGACGAGGCAGACACCGACCGGCTGATCTCAGTCTGGTATCTACGGCCCAGTTAGCCCGGGATGTGGCGCAGGCGCGACCTGTACCGCGCAGTACTCGTTGACGTGTGGCCGTCCCCGATGAAGGTGCTCGAATGTTCAAAGGACGCGCTGTCCGACAGCAACTCCAGGTAGCCGATCCCAACAATTTGAAAGTGCTCTTCGCGATTAGGCGTAGCCCTTGGCTTTATTCGAGTTTCGGAGAGAGTTCTTGCAGCCCTTCGGGATAGCGCATGGTGGCGTCACGGCAGGGTGTTTCACGACGTACCGCTGCGCCTGGGTTGAGCATCGGACTCCAGCCGGGAGGCAATCCGGTGCTAGTAACTCTTCCGAGCTGTAGACATGGTGAGGGCGCATTTGTTCTCGGGCGCGCCGTGCGGGTGAGGCGAGGGGGCCTCGGAGTCCTTCGATCCTGTAGGTTCTGCTTACTCCGGGCGGAGTGAGAGAGCCAGACGTGGCAGGACGAAAGACACGAGAAAGATCGGCAACAACCTCTTTCCAGTGCATCGGAACGCGACAACCTGGCCCTCGGCCGCGTCGAAGGCCAGCGTGCGGCTTAGGTTCCGGCCATTGCGGACCTGCAGGGTGTGATGTCCAGCTTCGACTGGTATCTCGATCGTGTCGTTCATTTCGACCGACCCAACATGGTCTCCGTCGACGACGGCATCGTACGGGCCGCGACGGACCTCCACTCCGATCGCTTTATGCGTCAGTTTCAGAATTGCCGGCATTGTTGCCTCCTTTCTTTGACGGTCGATCAGCTGATCCGCTCAGATGCTTTCATAGTGCCACCCGCCATCTCTGTGGAGCCGTTCCCGGGTCGCCGCAGCTCTCCGCATCGGTGAGATGGTCCTCGGACCAGAGCTCGGGCTCGTGCAGACTTTGCCGAAGGTCCCCGAGATCCTTGATTTGGGCGGACAACGCCCCTGTTGCCGAAACAGGGCAAGACCGCAAGCCGATCGCCCGCTCGGCGTGCACATGAGATCGTCGAATAGAGCTTGGCCGTCGGACGCACGCAGGGACCGGTGTCTCAAACATTCGGTACGCGCAATCCCGGCAGCGATGTGGGACGGGGGCTCCGCCTACGAGAACACGCCGAAATTCGGTTCGCATATGCGATCTGGCAGCGGCCCTATTTGGTAAGGATCTTGTCGAGCCTCTCCAGGCTGGCCGTCATGGACTCAAGCACCGAATTGCTCCCGTTGATCCACGACCCGCCATCACGCAGGAGCTCATCTGACAAGGGGCCGTAGTCGAAGACCTCGGTGACGATGGTGGCATCGTCACCGTCCGGGGTGAGGATGTAGCCCCAGCGGTAGCCCGCAGGAATGCCGACTTTGGATGGATCGTTACCCTCAGCCCGAGAAGGGTCTCCGGGAGCCGGTTCCCAAAATATGCGCCGATTGGGCTCGAACTCCACCACATAGTTGAGCATGAGATAGTCGTCTCCGAGCCGATGCATCTTCATGGTGAAGGTGTCGCCCACGTCGGAGATGGGATGGTCGAGTACGGCTCCCCGGAGCATGTCGGAGCCGTCGAAGTCCATGTGACGTTGCGGATTCGCCAGGATCGTGAAGACGAGGGCCGCCGGTGCTTCGACTCGGCGTGACGCTCTGATCAGCTTGTCTTCCTCTGCCACGGCCAGTCCTCTCCGTCGCTCTGCGGCTGCCCTCTGCGTGAGCCCCAGCGGGCGTACCTCAGTGTTCGTACCTCACTGTTCATACGACGTCGCAGGTCTCGCGAATTCATCCCTGGCGAATTGGAAATTCTGGGCTCGATTCCAAGGGTCCCACTACGGCAATGTCGTGAGGCGAAGAGGCGCTGGTCTTGTCGGCCGGCCCTGCCCGACTAGCCCGCGCATACCCTGAGTTAGGACAGATCGGGCTTTGGCGCGCCAGGAATCACGCCCGGGCGTGTTGTCGGGCCCAACGGTTAAGTTCTAAGGTCACCAACTGCCGGGTCGGGTCTGGGGCAAGTGTCTTCGCGTTTGCTTGGCGGGCTGACACAGTCGTCAGTGCCGATGCCCGAATAGTAGGCGATGGTGAGTGACCTCAGCCCGGCTGTGCTGCACCCAAACTTATGTTTTCGCTCGCGGCGCCAGGGACTTTTGCACAGACCCTGTAGACGAGGAGCCCAAAGGCGACGACGACAATCACGTCACCGATGCTGAACACGTCATGGCCAGGTACCCAACGAGGCGTTGCGAAAATGTCACCGAGAAGAGCGAGCTTGGGATGGGCCAAAACGGCCGAGTTTGCGAAATGACCTCTTGGCTGTCGCCACCCAGAAGCGGCCATGGCCTTCGCACTGGCAGGCATGACACCGCCGTTCGCCACCATCGCCGTAAGGTTCAGCCCTCCACCACAAGCGATAAGGGCCAAGCTAGGTACTTCCCGGTTGCACCATACGAACACGCCCCCGGCCACATACGACAAGATATTGCCACAGGCAAAGAGCAGACTCTGGTGACCCGGCAAAACGGCTATGACTAATACCTCGTTCGCAAGAGCAATCCAAACAAGGTAGAGGTGACGAATCTTGAGACTAGTCAGCCGAATCAAGCGTTCCCTGAGTACCGCCGCCTCGATGGCAAACAGCACAAGGCAGGCATAGACGATGATCACAAGGCCGCCTCTTTCGAGTGGAGACCGGTAACTGCTTGGGCACGCAAGGTCCGCGGCCAGGTCTGTCGTTGTCTGGACCAGGCAACAAGTTGGTCGGCCGGGACCGGGGGCAGAATGAGGTAACCCTGGACAAGGTCGCAGCCAGCCTCGGAGATGATCCTGAGGACCTCGGGCGTTTCGACGCCCTCGGCGACGACCTGGAGCCCGAGGCTGCGACCAAGCTCAACAGCGGCACGGACGATTGCCGTATCGCGAACACTCGTTGCTGACGCCCGAACAAAGGACTGGTCGATCTTTACCTCAGAGGGCGCTAGATCCCTGATAGATGCGAGCGACGAGTGGCCGGTGCCGAAGTCGTCGATCGAGATACCAACGTCCATCGACCGCAAGTTCTCGATAACGCTGGTTGCGTCTTGAAGATTGGCGATCACGGAGCTCTCGGTCACCTCAAGGAGAAGTGACCGACCCGGCATTGTGAACTCGTCGAGCAGCTCCCGAATACTCGCTGGCAATTCTGGTTGGATATTGCGAGCAGATACGTTCACAGATATCGAGACGTCAAGTCCCTCATCCTGCCAGTCGCGCCATTGCGAGATCGCCTGCCTGAGCAGCCGCAAGGTCAAGGGCATCATGAGACCCGTGTTCTCGGCTGCGACCAGGAAGTTAGCCGGCAGCAACAACCCAAGGGTCGGATGTTGCCATCTAGCGAGAGCCTCGACTCCGACGATCGCACCGTCAGACAGTCGACACTTTGGCTGGTAGTACAGCACAAGTTCCCGCGCGAGCCCACTTCTCAGTTGTTCCATAAGCGCTAGCTGTTCGATCGAATTGTCGTCGTAGTCGTTCTCATACAGAACAACCGATCCAGGACCTGTCCTCTTTGCCTTGTAAAGGGCCACGTCGGCGCGCTGAAGGAGGATGTCGACTTCGCTGGCGTGGGTGGGGCTCAACGCAACTCCTATGCTTGCCTCGACGTGGAGTCCGACGCCTCGAAGTACGACTGGGCCAGCGACCGCGCTGACAATCCGATCAGCTAGGCCGAGCGCCGTCTCGGTGTCTGGAAGGTCGTTACAGAGAACGGCGAACTCGTCACCACCTAGGCGCGTCTGCAAAGTCGTCCTCACGTATCACAGCAGCAAGCCGCCGCCCGACTTCAGAAAGCAGCTCATCACCGACTGGATGGCCCATCGCGTCATTGACCTGTTTGAAGTGGTCTAAGTCAATGAGCAACAGAGCGACGAGCCGATCACTACGGTTGCGGAGCACTCGTTCTGCTCTCTTGAGCAACAGTGTCCGATTGGGGAGCCCCGTCAAGGGGTCGTGCATAGCCAGTAGCTCACGTTTTGCCGCGGCGAGCGCTCCACTCACGGCGAGCACGGGCAGTACGCAGAGCGGCCAAGTGAGGAGCGAGAAGTTCAGAGCGATAAGCGCGATCGGTCCGACCGCGAGCAAAGTCAGGGCCGTCGTCGCTTCGCCCCGCGTGTAGACCCATAGATAGCTGAATGCCCCTCGGCCCTCCGCGAGCGTGCTGACGATTGCGACGAGCCAGATGTTCGCGGCAAAGTACGCCAATGCTGCCACAAGCGCGGGAAGGAGCTCACGAGGTCGGAACGATGGTGTGAAGCTTGTAACACCTTGTTTCGAAAGCACCGCATAGACGACTCGGGCTGTTGTGATGCTGATCGCGTACTGGGAGACGTTGAACGACAGTTTCACGAGCTGGCGACGACCACGGATGTCGTCGAGCAGCCCGGCGCTCATCTGAGCCACAGCCGCAATCCACAGTGGTCCGGTGATGATCAGGGCGATCGCCGCCGTTCCAGAAAAGGTATAGGGCTCAGAGGTCTCACCGCGACGAACTGTGATGGGTAAGAGCTCGCCGACAATAACCGAGGCGGCGAGAATGGTAGTCACCGCCGCATCGTGCGCGGTCATATGGGGCACCCGAATCGACAACCCGTCGAGGAAGAGAGCAGCACCCCCGGTCAAGATGACCGCAGCGAGGAAGATGCTCAGACGACTTGGTGCACGAAGTGAGCGAAACAGCTTTGAGGGGTGGCCCCGAGGCAGTATCGCCCCGGGGCCACTGATGGCTGTTACGAGAATCCCCCCCCGATGGCCCACTTAGCGGGGCCGGACAAGACTGCCGCAAGAGCTGCAAATCCGCCGGCCGTGATAGCGACCTGGATCGCAAGCGACTTCCATTTCTTCATACCGTCACCTTCCTCGCAAAAAAGCGCCGGGTCTTCCGGTGGTTGCTTCATCGGCACGGTCTGACCTGGGCTTTAGGGGTGTGTTGCCTTGAATCGCCCTACCTGGAATTGCCGGTGTCGCGGGGCGCAAGTTACGTAGAGCAGATCAGTACCGTACTCCGGCACGTCGGTATATCTATGACTCAGTTCTAAGGCTCCTGCCGAGATACTGAGGCGGTGCCTACTGGGGCCATGCCACTGCGGGGCGGTCGGCAGCTCGGCGTGGGTGCGTGCTAACACACCCAGCACCTTTCCTGGCGTACCTGGGATAACCGCCTCCAGAGGTCGTGAATAGTCCACGAGAATCATTGTCGGGAAACATCGACACAAGTGTCGGTATACCCGACAATGGTTGCTGCCAGCGCTCGGAGCCTCCCCGGCTCGAGACCGCTCCGCTACGAGCACAGTCCGTTCTGTCATCGTCATTCCCGGCGGGCTGTCGGAGAAGACCACAAGACAGGTCGGTCTCGGCCCGTGGCGCTGGACGGTGTCGGCATCGCCGTGCTCGTCGACTGCCAAGCCCGCGTCGACCATCGGCCAGGGAATAGAGGCCGGTCATCCTCGACGATGGGTTTGTCTTCTCGCCCTGAGTCGATTGTCCCAAGCCCCTCCGCCCAGGCAACATCCTCGGCGGCGCACCGGCACGGGCGGCGTCAAGGGAATTGGAGTCAGGCAAAAAAGGCCGACCGGCCCACATTGTTTGTGCTAGCAGGCGCTAGTTCACGCACAGCGTGTACAAGCGACACCTTCGACAAGTATAAGTTGCTATAGTTGTCACCGATACACGTCAAGCGTGAACTGGAGACGACCATGGCAAACGATCGGGCTTTGAAGATCCTTGACCGGTTCGCCAGCGAAGGGCAGACGGCCTTCAGCGCGGCTGAAGTTCGAGAGGCCCTTGGTACGTCGCCTCAGGCCACCTCTAACCTGCTCGCCCGTTGGACGAGCATGGGCTTGGTGGATCGCCTGGCGGTCGGAAGGTACGCCGTCCGCCAGATCGGTTCCCTGGGGACGGCAGCGGTGTGGGACGACCTCGGCTCGGCGGTGGCCGCAGTGTTCTCCGGCCACCCCCACCGCATCGGATTCCTGACGGCTCTGGATCACCACGGGTTGCTGGTGCGGCCGGTCCGTGCCATCCAAGTCGCCAGCCCGTATCGGCCTCGGGAGAAGGCGCTGACCGGACGGCCCCTTCGCGTCATCCGTGAGAAAGGGGACACCGTCCTCGTCGGGACAGAACCTCTCGGCCCGTCGCCGCGTCGCAACGGTGCCGAGAGCACTCCTGGACGCGGCCTCGCGCCCGCTCCTGGTGGGAGGCGCGTCGCGGGTCGCCGAGGCCCTCGCTGCGGCAGACACCGTCGTGGGAATCCGCGACCTCGCCCGTGAGATCAACGCCGATGCCGCCTACCGCCGGATTGGGTCTATCGCGACCACGCTGGCGCTCCCCGTGGCGCAGGCGCTGGAACTGCCCGTGTGGCGCTCCCTGATCGAGTTGGATCGCAAGGCGCGCGACGGGAACGGCTGGGTCGACAAGACATGGGGCGTCGCCTGGCCCTATCCGGCAACCGAGCTGGAAGCGGTCGTGGCAGCATGATCGCCAAGGGTGTCATCACGCAGCGAGCCAACGATGAGCGACTCCCCGCTCAGACCATCGAGCGTGACTACGTGCTGGCCCACGTTTGCACCGATATCGGCGCCGTCGGCGACCCGCGTCTCGTGTTCAAGGGGGGCACCCTGCTCCGCCTTTGCTACTTCGCCGACTACCGCTACTCCGCCGATCTCGACTTCTCCGCCATCGACGGTCTCTCGAGCAGCGACGCCGTCGCCCTCGTCGCGGTTGCGGTGGACACCTGCCGCAAGCGCCTCGTGGTACCCCTCCTGGAGATCGTTGACGGTGAGGGTGGTACCCCGTGGGTGAACTACGTGGGGCCGCTCGGCGCCAAGCCCCGGAAGCTCAAGCTCGACATCTCCGATACCGAACTGGTCGAGTCGCACCGCAGGATCGCGTTGCAACCACGCTGGCCCGACCTTCCCGAGGGCACGGCGATCGACGGCTACACCCTCGACGAGGTAGCGGCGGAGAAGGTTCGATGCCTTGCCGAGCGCTTGCAATGCCGCGACCTGTACGACATTCACGAACTGCTCGACGACGGAGTTGATTCCTTGGAAGCCTGGCACCTCTACCTGCGCAAGGCGGAGAACGACGAAGGGCGGGGACGGCAGCGAACTTCACCTCGGGAGTGGTCGGCAACGTTTGAGAGACGCATGGCTGGGTATCGCGATCGATGGGACGGCGAGCTCGGCGACTACCTACCGGGCGAGGTCCCGGCGTTCGCCGACATCGAGAGACGCAGCCGCCGATACCTTGCGCCGCTTCTCGATGCCGCCCGCTTTCTCTCGGAGCAGCCCTAGCCGATCGCGCTGCTCGCAGGCGAACGCCCCGCCCCGCCCAATCGTCAGCCGCGCCTGTCGCTGTCCCGCCGATACCTTCGGCTGAAGCCTCACCTATGTCCTTCATCATCTTGTCGGTCGCGCCACGCCCGCGTCCTGTGGGCAACACGAGGACGTCGATATCCTCCGAGAAGCGCTCCACTATGCGATAGCCCTTCGACAGGCTGGTCCCGCCCTTAAAGATGAAGGCAGCGCCGAAGTCGCGAACCAGAACCCCTCAGTGGGAGCGTGCGGGGAGCACGCGGGGAGCGAAACAGGGGGTTTTAGGGGTTTCGGACGGTCACTCGTGGTCTTTCACGGTCAAACCAAAAATGGCCCCTGACCTGCCACTGTAGCCACAAAATTGCTCGAGGACTGTTCACGGAACTGACGTGAGCAGCATAGAGTAACGTCCGCGGAGAAGATCTCCACAGGCTAGGAGGGTGAGTCTCCACACCTTCTAAGAAGTCGGCGGCTTCGACGCGGACCCGGCGCCGCGTTTACGGTCTTTTCGGAATAGAGCAATATGCAGCGCGGGTGTCTCTACGCCGCCCGCGTTGCGCGTGGCTAGTCGGGCGCTTGAGGTCGGTGATACCCGGGTCCGGAAAGCAAGCTCGATCATGGTGGGACAGTCCCTGAAGTGAATGCTTGAGGCTGATACAACTGCGACAGTGACGACGTTCGCTGATTCGGTAGACAGCCAGCTCAGAGCGGCGATGTTTGCTCATCTGGACCGCCTCCGCGCTGCGAATCCAGGCGGAACGCTCAACTCATGGCTGATCAACACCTTCGTTTTCGAGGGCCGACCCGTTCGGCTCATCGCACAAACAGGGATCTGGAAGCCGGCGAACCTTAAGGCGGCGCTAACGATTCGCACTACCTACACACCGCCTGATGCTCTTCCTCCCTACGTCGACGCGGTAGGCGACGACGGTTTTGTGCGCTACAAGTACCGAGGTACAGATCCGTCGCAATCAGACAACCGCGCCCTTCGCGCGGCCATGCAATCGGGACTGCCGCTCGCGTACTTCGTCGGTGTCGGCAAAGGCGTGTACTTCTCTCACTACCCGGTCTGGTTGAAGGAAGAAGATGTCTTAGCCCACGAGTTCGTAGTTGCTCTCGATGAAGA
The DNA here is from genome assembly GCA_963725355.1 of uncultured Acidimicrobiaceae bacterium. Taxonomy (GTDB): domain Bacteria; phylum Actinomycetota; class Acidimicrobiia; order Acidimicrobiales; family Bog-793; genus Fen-455. The sequence continues at coordinate 145,021 of CAVRYE010000009.1, read as the reverse complement.
CCAGCGGGCGCTCGAGCTGTCGAAGCTCAGCGTGCTCCAGCGTGCCTACGTGGCGCGCCTCACCATGGCGAGACTGCATCAGCCCGTCTTTCGGGCGCGTGTGCTTCATGCCTATGGGGAACGCTGCCGCGATTTGCCGCCTGCATCATGCCGAACTGCTCGATGCGGCCCACATAATCCCCGACGGAGAGCCTTCAGGAGAAGCGGTGGTGCCCAACGGCCTCTCTCTTTGCAAGATCCACCACGCCGCCTACGATTCCGACCTCATCGCCGTTAGGCCCGATCTTGTTGTTGACGTCCGTCCCGAACTGCTCCTCGAGTCGGACGGACCGATGCTCCGCCACGGTCTGCAGGAGATGTCCGGCGTCCGGTTGACTGTTCCCAACAGCCGTGCTGCCCAGCCCGATCCCGAGCGGCTCGAGGTGCGCTACGAGCGATTCAGAGCGGCTAGTTGATGACTGACTGGGTGCAAAGGGTGACGTCACTTAACCAGTGGCGCAGAGGAGGGGAGCGTGCGCCGCACAAGCCGCTCCTGCTGCTCTACTCGCTCGGCAGGCTCCAGCGGACCGGTTCATCAGCCATGGTCTTCGCGGATGTCGAACACGATCTCGACGCACTTCTGGAGGAGTTCGGTCCACCCAGGAAGACAAACCCCGGATACCCGTTCCACCATCTCGTCTCTGACGGCCTTTGGACCGTTCGTACTCGTTCTGGGATCGGTAGCCCTGGCGCGAACCGCGGAGCTCTGAGGGGTGGCGCTCTGGGCGAGCTCGACCTTGAGTTCGCAAGAGCCCTTGAATACAGCCCTCAGCTATTTGCCTCAGTGGTACGGGCGATACTCGAATCGAACTTCGCGTCGACGCTGCATCAAGACATCTTGGACAGCGTCGGAATATCGCTCGCTCCTGTGGAACTGGGCGAGACGGCCCCGCTCGTTCACGGCGTGAGAAGGCGCGACCCCCGCTTTAGAGACTTGGTTCTCGTCGCCTATGAGTACAGGTGCGCGGCCTGCGGATATGACGGCGGGCTCGGCCACGAAGCAGTCGGGATCGAAGCCGCTCATGTCCGCTGGTGGGCGGCCAACGGGCCTGACGAGCTTGCCAATGGAGTAGCCCTGTGCTCGTTACATCACAAGCTGTTCGACAGGGGAGCGATCGGACTCACAGCCGACCACAAAGTCACAGTGTCCTCCCGCTTCATCGGTCGCAGCGCAGCAGCCGAACAGCTCGTGCTTGCTCTTGTCGACAGACCTCTTGTCCCACCGCAGAGCGGTCAGGCTCTTCCCGCTGCTCACCACGTCTCCTGGCACAAGAGGCAGGTGTTTCGGGGTCCGGCGCGCCTCGCAGCTGTGATCGAGTGCTCCTGAAAAGGGGCCTCGACTGCTAGATAGCCTGTCCTCGCCGGTGGAGTGAAACAACCGGGCGGTAGAAAGTAGCGACTCTTATCGGCCTTTAGCGCCCTGATCGAACTAGCCCAGCTGTGCCCGGATCAAGGTGCTCATGCCGACAAGTGCCAAAATTGACGTTTTAGTTTCGCCCATCGAATGGTTCGTCACCGAGATGGGCGAGAGCCTTCGTCTCGGCGAGCGACCTGTTGACCAGCGCCGCCGCCGTGCTCTCCATCTGATAGCCAAATGGGCAACCACCGAAGGCTTGCCTTTGGACCGAGAGGCGATCTTGGATCCGGCGGTGGTCGAGCGATTTTGCGGGGTCGCACTTTCCAACGGGAACTCCCGGGCCACGCTGCGCTCGGACCTGCGCTACATGGCGCCGTTGCTCACCAAGTCGGCTCCCTGGGAACCGCGCCCTGTGGCGATGTCCAAGCGTCAGCTGGCTCCTCCCTACCACGCTTCCGAAGTCGGGGTCCTAAAGCACGATGCCTGGGACCAACCAACACCTGCAAGACGGCGCGCAGCGCGCGCCCTACTCGCGCTCGGGATCGGCGCGGGCCTTGACGGGCGCTGGTTGGCACAAGTCGGGCCGGACAATGTCACCTGTGACAATGGCGTCGTCGAAATCGCTGTCGGCGAGCCAGCACCGAGGAGGGTCGTCGTCGTCGCCGAATGGGAGAACGAGGTACTCGACCTCGCCGAGAGCGCGGGCGACGGGTGTCTCATCGGCACGCGGTCCAATGCCAGAAACCGCGTTGGCGATCTCGTCAAGTCCCTCGTGTGTCCCGCTGGCCATCCCCGTCTCAGTCCCGGCCGGCTTCGTTCGACTTGGTTGCTTGCTCATCTCTCGGCGGGTACGCGCGTGACCGAGCTGTGTCGGGCCGCCGGTCTCCAGAGCCTTCTCGTGCTCTCGGACCTGATGGTTTATGTCGAACCCTTGGACGGTGCCGGCTCACGAAGACAGCTTCGCCGAGAACAACAGTGAGCCGGCCACCGCTCGATCTAACCGGACGGGCGTGCTCATCGGATGAGTTCCACATCGCCCGCCAGATAGTCGCCCGTTCCGGTGTCGTTGCAGCTCTTGCGCCGTATATGGACTCCGAGGTAGGTCGTCACCGCCGCTTATCGCTCGAGGGCCTCCTTGTCGCGTTGCAGATCAACGCCTTGCAGCGCGACCACCAGGCCCATCTGATCGAAGCCGCGCGGATACTTAACGGTCTCGATGAGGACTGCCTGCGCAGGATCGGGATCGAGGAGTGGGAGGATGACCAGGCCTACGCGCGGGTGACGTGGCTGTTCTCCAAGCTGTGTCGTCTGTTGGAGGAAGCGTCCGAAGACATGGATGCCCAGTGGTTCGCAAACCGCTTTGCTCGGGCGGCGATACCGGGGCGCTATCTTTCGAGCCGCTCAGTCGCGGTCGACGGCACCGACGTCGAGACCTGGGGCGCATTCCAGGGCTCAGTGAACACTCTCGAGCTCGATGGAGAGGCAGCCGAGTCACAGCTGATGGATCAGCCGCCGCATGCCTTGAAGGTGGTGCGCAAGGCCAAGGTATTGGGCATCGGAAAAGACGGCCGCAAGATCTACACGCCCGATCCCGACGCAAGAGCGGGGCACCGCTCCGCAAACGGGGACCACAACGCCGGGCCGTATATCGGTTACGAACTTCACCTTGCCGTGCAAGCCCGCGACGTGCGCTGGACCAATTACATCGACAGGACCGTGCTCGAGCCAGAGGTGCCTAACGTGATCACGACAGCGGTGCTCGTGCCAGCAGGCTCGCATCGTGCGAAAGCCGTCGTACGGTCACTGATCGCGGACAAGTCTGCCGGCCACGACATCGACGACGTCATCTGGGACCCGGGTTACTCGCTCTGCACGGCGGACACGACGACGTATCCCTTGACAAGCGCCGGCATCGCACAGACCTTTCAGCTCGTGACTTCGCAACGCGGGATACGCCCCTTTTCTAAGGAGGCGATCCTCCTCGACGGCCAGTTGTACTCGCGCCTCGTTCCGCCCGAGCTTCGTGACCTTGTCCTTCCTCCCCGGCTTTCCACGGGCAAGTGGCGACTCGCCTACGAGGACGACTTCAACCGGCGCGCCCGCTGGCGCCTGGCGCGACACAGCGCTCCCGACAGCGACGGTGTCACGCGCTGGCGCTGTCCTTTTTGTGCTGGCTTCCTTAAGTCCCGCAACTTCCCCAAGACCATGCGCCGCTCGGCCAAGGTGCCGATGGTCGTGCTGCCCGCTGAGCAGCACACCTGTTGCAATGGCACGGTGTCGGCTCCACCTGCAGACCTTCCTTTGACACAGCGCATCCCGTTTGGGTCGACGGCCTGGCGGGTCTCGATGAACCGAAGGATGGCCGTCGAGTCCGTGAACGCTGCACTGAAGGGAGGCTTTGTCAATGTCCAGCGAGGCTTTCTCCGGGTCTTCGGTCTGCTGAAGAGCACTGTGCTCTTTGGTTTCACCATCGCCGGCGTCAATCTCGACCGTGTCCGCAGCTTTCGCGCGAAGTTCGAAGACGCCGAGCGCCAACCCCGGACACGGCCCAAGCGCAGGGTAGGGATCTGGTCGGAGCTGCTCGGCGAGCTCACACAACCTCACCCAGAGGACACGGGCCCACCCGGCTGAGTTCTGACTCGCCAACCGATGATTGTCTCCGACCTCAGTCCTTCGCGGGTCCGCGAAGGACTTCCGCGCGCGGTCACCCGTTTCGACCGGCTCTTCGATGATCGTTCCGGCCCTGATTGGCGCGAATCAAGGCACAGAGACCACCGTGAGGCATCCCGGGGACAGTTTTGTGAACACTCGGGCGAGAGTTTTGGATCTTCGGATCTCAGCGGGGAGCTCCGCGTCCCAGGGTCCCCCAGAATTGGGCGAAGGCGCTTCAGGCTTGAGGTGTGAGCCAACAAAACCGAAGCACCTTCGTCCTCGTCAACCCTAGTGAGATCCTCCAGGCCCTCGTTGGTCTGAAGGACGTCCGCGTCCTCGCGTACGAACGCCGCGGTCGTGACGTCGAGCTCATGATCGAGCAGGTCGTCTCTGACGTGCGCTGTCCGAGCTGCGGTCATCGCGCCCAGGTGAAAGAGCGCCCGATCGTCCGCTACGTAGACCTGCCCGTCTACGGCACCCCGATGCGCCTCGCCTGGAAGAAGCATCGGATGGTCTGTGTCGCAGATCACTGCCCACGCCGGAGCTTCGTGCTCGCAGACCACCGGATTGCCGCCAAGAACTGCCTGCTCACTACGCGGGCCGCCAAGTGGGCGACCGTCCAGGTCGGCATGGGGCGCACGGTCCTTGAGGTCGCCGGTGAGCTCGACTGCGACTGGCACACCGTGAACGACGCCGTGCACACCTACGGCGAGGCGCTCCTTTTGGCCGACCGCAGACGCATGAACAACACGAGCGCCATCGGCCTCGACGAGACCTCCTTCGTCCGGCTTGAGAGGAAGGGGCACACGGACTACGCGACGACCGTCGCGGACGTCGAGCACCACCAGATCATCGAGATCCTGCCCTCGCGCGACTTCGTGGAGGTGGCGCGCTGGCTCGACAAACAGCCCAAGGGCTGGAAGGAACGCATCCGATGGGGCGCCCTCGACATGTCGAGCGCCTACGCGGCGGTCTACTCGGTCGTGTTGCCGAAGGCGGACCAGGTGGTCGACCCCTTCCACGTCATCGCCCTTGCCAACCGGGCGCTCGATAGCGTCCGCCGGCGCGTCCAGCACGAGCTCGGCGGCCGGCAGAACAAGGGGAAGAACCCCCTCTATCGCGCCCGGCACCTGCTGCTAGTCGGCGAGGAACGCCTCGGTGAGCAAGCAGCGGAGCGTCTTCGCTCACTCCTCGAGCTCGGTGACCCGGGCGCCGAGGTGGCGATCGCCTACCGGGTAAAGGAGCGCCTTCGCGACTTCTACCGGACCGACGACCCGAACGAGGCAACGGCGCTCTTAGATGACCTCCGGCGCCACTGCGTGAGAACCGCGATGCCGCCCGAGCTCCAGCGCCTCGGCAGGACCATCGAGCGCTGGTTCGAGAAGATCTGCAACTGGCACAAGGCCCGCGTCACGAACGGACCCACCGAAGCGCTCAACAACCTGATCAAGAGGATCAAACGGATCGGCTTCGGGTTCAGGAACTTCGCGAATTACCGGATCCGGGCACTTCTCTACGCCGGCAGGCCGAACTGGCGCGTGCTCGGATCGATCGTGGTGCGTTGAGAGCGCGACCCCGTCAGAATCCGATGATCCAGAGTTTTATGAACATCCCCTCGAGGCGGCGCCCAGAATCGAACTGGGGTAGAGGGCTTTGCAGTACCGTACCGATTGCCTAAAACTACCTGGTGGATGCCATTATATCGGCTCCGATGGGAGCGAAATGGGAGCGGCGGGGAGCGCAAGACCGGGCACAAGTGGTCATCAATGTTGTGGTCATCAACGGTCGGTGTCGGCCTTCCGATCAGCAATCGGTGGCTTCTTGGCGCGGATTACTCCGAGTGCGCGGAGATGGGCTGACGGAGAGCGAGGGGACGGTGTTCGTGTCGGCCCCTATCAATGCTAAGTGAGCTCACCGCCTTAGGAGCAGGCCGTGATGACCAAAGCTGCGCACGTTCCCTACAGGGTCGAAGAGGACGAGGACGGGGTGTAGTGCGCTCACGCGCAACTACGGCCCAGCGTCGGCGCCGAGGAGGTGGTTGACGATCTTCGTGAGGCTTTAGCGGGATTGATCGCCGAGTTCGGAGTGCCTGATGGGTTGACGGTTGACGGTGGGCGTGGTCTGATGCCCGAAGTGCCCTCGGTCCCCGGCCAACGTGCCGTGCGGACACTGGGCCGGGCGGGTTTTTCAGTGGGGCATCCGGAGGTTCCGAGCTTCGTATGGGTCCGGTGTAGGACGTTGTCGACGGTTTCGCGGTCAGGCATCTAGACGATCAGAGCAGCTCGCGCATCTCGGCGACGCGTCCGCAGATCGCGGTCCACGTCGGCAGCGGTTCAGCTCCGAAGTACAACTCTGGCATCGTCGCCTCGTAGGCCGCTCGTAGACGGAGCGAGATATCGCTCTTGGGGTCGAACGCCGGACATGTGCCAAAGCCTCCCGGCGGACGCAGCTCGGTGCCCTCGCCACCACTGAAGTAGGTGTGCGTGGTTTCCTCGACGCTACTCATGACCTCATGCATCTGCCCACGGTCGGTAAGCAGCTCTACGACGCGGAAGTCTCCGAGCAGCTTGTAGACGTCGTAGAAGTGACGACCGCTACGCGGATCGACTGGTTGGGAGGCATCGGTAGCTAGCTTTTGGGCTAGCGCGTGAACGTGAACGAGCTTCTCGAGGAGGGTACGTCCGGGGTGAAGCACTACGACTTCGAACGGAGCCAGGTCCGCGAACTCGCTGAGATCCGTTCCTGCGGACTCGAGGACATCGCCGAGGAGGCATCCGATCGGCACAAGCTCGTGAGGATGTGGTCCACCACGGATACCCATCTCGAGGAGCACGCTCGTGCGGATCAGAGCAGTCGGTTGGCGAGTGGCCGGATAGGCCACCTCGTAGGCGCGGTGCCGACCGGTTTCTGCTCCGCCGGTCGCTGTCGCTGTCCCGCCGATACCTTCGGCTGAGGCCTCACCCATTTCCTTCATCAGCTTGTCGGTCGCGCCACGTCCGCGTCCTGTGGGCAACACGAGGACGTCGATGTCCTCCGAGAAGCGCTCCACTATGCGATAGCCCTTCGACAGGCTGGTTCCGCCCTTGAAGATGAAGAAAGCGCCGAAGTCGCGAACCAGCACCCGAAGGACCTCACTCACCCAATAGTCCTTCTCGACGGCGGTGGGGCTGATAGCGAGGCGCTCGGCCGCGGCATCGAGCGTCGGTCCGAACTCAACCAAGTCCCGAAATCGGGGCATCGTCAGCCGGTCAGTGCGAGGTCGTTGTGAACCGACTCGCTGCGAGGTGGTCGAACGGTGTCGGCTAATGCCGGTCGGCCGAGCGCGCCGAAGAGACGGCGAAGTCGCTCCCGGACTCGGGGTGGCTCGGTTTCCGATCCGCGGGCGAGCCGGTCGAGACGGACCGTACCGTTGTCAGCGAGATGGGCAATCCGATCCACTGCGTCGTGTGTTGAGACCTCGACGATGGCGTTCCAGTCGCGCAGGACCTCAAAGAGCGCGACCTCTAAAGGGCGGAGTCGCTCATCGCGGCGCTTGGTGCTAGCCGCACGACTGACGTAGTGGACGGGACCTGGACTGCGTGGCGCTCGTCCTGGCACGGCGATCGCCTCGCGGCGCGTCACTTGGGTTGAAAAGCCGAGCGCCGAGCGCGGCGCTCCATCCGCTAGGACCGGTGCCTGTGCCACCGACGATCTCGCCAGCGAGGCGATCCAGTGGCGGGGGAGCCATGCCGAGTCGGGTGGGTGTGCCGCGCCAGTAGAGCCCTCGCCGGACTCGGCGGAGATCTCCGGTTCGAGTCATTCGCGAGAGCGTCTGGGCGACCGCGTCGGGAGAGCCATCGAAGTCCTCGGGCCGCCAGAAGCGGTCGCGCGAGGCGAAGACCCGCTTGCGTATCTCCGGCGCCACACTCGTCGTGCTCATGGTCGACATGCTACCAGTGATGTCGGTAAGACGCTACGCGAAGCTGCCAAACGCTGGTCGTGCCTTCTCTGCGTCCATTCGCTCGGATTACCGGCAGCCACTACGTCCTGCGTCACCCGACGGTCGTGGCACGACAGTCAGGGCCGTGATTTCGCGAAGGGTACTTTGCGCAGCATTCTCGCTGACACTCAGTTGACGATAGAGGAGTTACGCCAGCTTTTTTAGCCGGCGCCATGGGAATACTCGCATTGGGTCCGCGGCGATCTTCTCTACGACGCGTGTCCGGGCCGCCGATGGTCGTCGATGAACTTCTGAAGGTCGGTTCGGTCAAAGCGGAGCTTGCCGCCGATCTTCACGACCGACAGCTTGTCCTCGGCCACGAGCCGACGCATGTGGCGGATCGAGGTGCAGAGGAACTCGGCGGCCTCGGTGATGTCCAATAGCTCGGGAAAAGGCAACTGCTCGACAGTCTTCATGATGTCCTTTCTCTCCTGCGTCTTGGCTGACAGCAGCGAGGGTCGTGCTCGATTTCGTCAGCTCGTGTTGTCTTCGGTCAGAACCTGCGGATGGCGGTAACGACGATTGGACGCCGGACGGCGCCCACTTCGTGGCGGCGCCGCTTGGTTCATACGGTGCGCCGCTCCACTTACACGCAGCTCCCAGATCGCTCACGGAACCGCTCACACCGATCGCCATCACTGACCAATCACCGGGCGTCTCTGCGCTATCCGAGAATCCTCCTGGAAACCTTGTCCGAGCCGAGCGCACGAGCGGCACCACCGGACCCCGGCAGGCTTCGCCAGATCCTCCTCTCCAAGGGAGTAATGGCCGTACGAACGGGCGGTGCCTGACGTTGCAGGTTCGCGACGGCATTCGCTGGGTTCTTTCGGGCAGCGTCCACGACCCGAAGTTTGAAGAGGGCCACTCACAGAGACACTCACAGGAACACTCACAGAAACGCTCACAGCGGCGGGTTTCCGGAGAGTTTTTCGGCGGCCACTTCACAGCCGACCTCACAGGAAACCTCACAGGCGCAGGTCAGAGGCCACTTCTTGCGGTTCGCGAAACTCACCCGCCCACCCGTACCATGGGCTATAGCGGCAGTGATGTACCACGCAGGGATTCCGGGCTGGCGTCCAGGATGCTCCGTGACCGCTCCCGGCTCGGGAAGTACGAATCGGTCTGCCCGGTCGGCTCGACATCGATCTCCCGGACCTCCTGGACGTCATCGAGCCTGCCGAGCGTCAGAACGCGCTCGTTATGTGGGAGGTATGGCGGGGGACGCACTGGCTTTCCGACTCGATGCCGACGCGTCGCCAGAACGCGACGCGCGGCGCGACTCGGGCGCGTCGCGACCCGCGACGGGTCGCAGTCCACGAACCGGCTGACGGCGCGCTGCGCCGGGCGCGTGCCCCCATCCTTTGACGCGTTCCAGACGTGGTGGAGCCCTGCCGGAGACCGCTCGCGTCACGAGCCCTGTTCGCCTCCTCGGTTTCCGGGAGTCCGCAGAAGGCTGATCGGCCTCCATCTCGGACGGTCAGTGCTCCACGACGTCGTGAACGACCTCGAGAGCGAACGCGACCAGCGCCTCGGATTCTCTTTTCGCATGGAGCCCCTCACCATCGACACGCTGCGGCACTGCCCGGTCGCTGGGGCACGCGCTTATCGCCGGCTCGCTCATGCCGAGGATCGGCGTTATCGAGTCTGGCTCCGGAAGCTCCTCGCCTAAGCGCCCCTCGCGCATGTCGCCCCTCGGCAGTCCCGTCACCTCACAGCGTCACCTGCACACTTACCATTCTTGACCGCCATTCACCTTTTCTCTTGCAGCCATTTACAAGGCTTTTCTCGCCTGTCTTAACTGGTTCTCGTGACCCCAGCGCCAGACACTGCTGCACTCGAAGTGCGCTCGGCACGGGCGCGTTCTTCGGGAGCCTCGCAGCTGTGATGAGCCTCACGAAGCTCTCCCCCTCTGGTTGGCGCTACTTCGCGGAAGAGATCGCTACGGGCCGCGAGGACTACTTCGCTCGCTCCGCGCAGCACCCTGGCCGCTATCTCGGCCGCGGAGCAGAGGCAATGGGGCTCGCCGGCGCGGAGGTCGACGCGCTCGGCCTCGAGCGCCTCATCGGTCACGGCGCCGATCCCCGCGACGGCGCCGCGATGGGTCGCGGTTTCTCACCCGACAACGACAACGTCGTCGCCGGCTACGGGCTGACCTTCTCGCCCCCGAAGAGCGTCTCGGTGCTGTGGGGAACCGGGGAGGACGAGCTCCGCAACGCCGTCGTCGCCGGGCACGAACGCGCGATTGCGAGCACGCTCGATTTCCTGCAGGAGCACGCCGCCTTCACGCGACGCGGCGCAGGCGGGGTCTTCCAGGTCGACACCGAGGGCTTTGTCGCGGCGAGCTTTCTCCACCGCACTTCGCGCGCCGCGGACCCGCAATTGCATACCCACGTCCTAGTCGCCAACAAGGTGCTCGCCGAGGACGGCAGGTGGCTCAGCCTCGACGGTCGCGAGCTCTACGAGCACCAGAAGGGTGCCGGCATGCTCTATCGCTCCGCGCTTCGAGCAGAGCTCACCGCCTCGCTCAAGGTTGCCTGGACGCCGGTCGACGAGAACGGTATCGCCGAGATCGAGGGCGTGCCCAAGGCGCTCATCGAGACCTGGTCGACGCGTCGTCACGAAGTGGAGTCCCTTGGCTCAGAGCTCGTCGCGAGACGCGAGGCCGAGCTCGGACGCGAGCTCTCGGGTGGTGAGCGGGCGCGCTGTCTCCAGCTCGCCGCCTATCGCAGCCGGGCCCCGAAGCTCGATGCCGAGACGCCGACCGAAGTCCTCGTCGCCCGCTGGCGCGCGGAGGCCGCCTCCTGGGGACAGGCACCGGAGCGCTGGCTGCCTCGGGTGGTTGGCCAAGTGCGGACATCGACCCCCGAAGACCGGGAGGCGGTTGTACAGGTCGCCATCGCCCGTCTCGAGGAGACGCGAGCCACCTGGGGGCGCTCGGACGTCACCGAGGTGCTCACCACGCTTCTCACCGGCACGAACGCAGACGTGCTTCGCGCCCGCGTCGAGGACGCCGCCGACGAGGTGCTCGCCGACCACCGGGTCTGCTCACTCGCGGCGGCGCTGCCGGCCGAGCCGCCCGAGGAGATGCGCCGCCGGGACGGGATGAGCGCCATCGAACGCCACGGGGCGACGCGCTTCACGACCGAGGCCACGCTGTTGAGGGAGGCACGCGTTCTCTACGCGGTGGCGAAGGGGAGGGATGCCGGAGTCGGCCTCGTCCCCGAGCGCACCGTGCACATGGCGCTCTCCGGCTCGATGCTCGGCGCCGATCAGCAAAGAGCTGTGCGCGAGCTGCTCGGTGGGGGCGAGCAGGTAGCCCTCCTCGTCGGTCCGGCGGGCACGGGGAAGTCCCGCGCCCTCGGCGCGGCACGCGAGGCCTTCGAGGCCGCTGGCTACCGTCCGATCGGGCTCGCGCCCTCGGCGATCGCGGCACGCGTGCTGTCCGACGAAGCGGGACTTAATTCCGATACCCTGGCTCGCTTCCTCCTCGATGTGGAGAACGGGCGTCGCAGCCTCGGTCATAGGGACGTGATCGTCCTCGACGAGGCGACGATGACGCGCACCGACGACCTGGATCGCCTCGTCACCCACACCGCGCGGGTGGGCTGCAAGGTGGTCCTCGTAGGCGACCCGCACCAGCTCGGCGCGGTCGGCCCGGGTGGGCTGTTTGCCACGCTTGTCGACTCACGCGGCGCGAGTGAGCTTGAGACGGTGCGCCGCTTTGCGAACGCATGGGAGGCCCAAGCCTCGCTCCGGCTGCGGGCACGGGACGTGAGCGTGCTCGCCGAGTACGCGTCGCACGGCCGGATCGTCGGCGGGCGCGAGGAGCAGATGCGCGCCGAGGCGTTCGAGCTCTGGCGCCGGGCTCGCGAGGAGAGACGCTCGGTCCTTGTCATGGCCGGCGACAACGCCACCGTTGACGCGCTGGCGAGGCGCTGTCGGGAGGACCTCGTCGCTCTGGGCGAGGTCGAGCGCGAGGGCGCAAGGATCGCGAATGGCAAAGCCGGTGTCGGCGACGAGATCGTGACCTTGAAGAACGACCGCATGCTCAGGTGGGCTCCCGGTGAGTTCGTTCGCAACGGCGAGCGCTGGCGCGTCGTCGACCGCGAGCTGTCTGGCGCACTAACCGTCGAGGGTATCGAGGGATGCGGACGCGTCACACTTCCGCCGGGTTACGTAGCCGAGCACGTCGTCCTCGGCTATGCCCTCACGGTCCACAAGGCGCAGGGCTCAACGGTCGACTGGGGGATCGTCCTCGTCGACGAGCAGATGACCACCCAGCAACTCTACGTGGCGATGAGCCGGGGACGGGAGATGAACACGGCGCTCGTCGTCGAGCAACGCTGCGACCCCGGTGTAGACATCCTGTGGGGATCGCGACGCCTCACGCCGGTCGAGCTGCTGGCAAACGTCATGCGGCGCGATGGCGCAGGGCGCTCCGCACACGACCTCGCTCGCGAGAATCTCGCTCACATGGAGGACATCGGGCTCTTGGGTCACCTCCTCACCGAGGCCCGGCGCGACCTCGACGAGCGGGCGGGGCCGGATCGCAATGAAGAGATCGTCGCGCTGCAGCCCCGATCCGACGTGCAACGCGCCAAGCAGGAGCTGACGGGTGCGCAGTCTTCTCTGCGGAGCTCGGAAGAGGATCGCGAGAGGGCCGAAGCTGCCCTCGTCGCGGCAAACACCCGCTTGACCCGTGCGCTCCTTCCCAGTCTCCTCGGCAACGAAGCTTGTCGCGAGATAGAGACTCAGTGGCAAAGGGCGAAACGCTACTTTGACGAGGCGCGACGATCCGAGCAACAGTCGCTTCGCGCCTACGAGCGTGCGCGCCATCGCCTCGAAGACGCCGTGCTCGCCGCTCGCCAGCTCAGCGAGGCACGCACCGCACAGGAGCGTCGCCGATCCTTCTTACACCAGTACCCGGGCATAAGGCTCTGGATCGAGCAGCTCGAAGAGCGCTTGGCTGTACGCGACTACGAACTCGCCTGTACTTCGCCAAGCGAGCGTCACGCGAGTCGTGACGGACGCGCCGAGCACACACCTGGACGCGCACGATCGAATGGGGCCAGGCTTGAGGCGTCGCCCGCCGGCGACGCGGCCACCCGCGCCGTGCTCGGGCGCGCACCTAGGCACGATCCCGGGTATCGGGCGCCGCCGATACCGCCGCCGCGCCCGACGGAACGGGAGGGGCCGGGCCTTAAGCGGTAGGGCGGAGCCGGCCGACGGCGAATTCACGCGTCCAGCAATAGAGCGACGCTCCTCGCATGACTTGCGCACCGTCGCAGTTGGCCCGGACGCTAGCCCTCCGATGCCCCACGTCCCACCTAGCGTCCATTGCATCCGATTTTCAGCCTCGCCTGAAGGTATTGACCTCAGGCGGGACCATGTCCACAGTTGGCACACTCCATTCGAGAGAGACCGTGACTAGACAGTCGAGTGTCCGATAGCTAGCTGCCCGCGGCGAATGCCGTAAGAGACCGTCGAGTAAACGGGCAGGTCATGGTTGCAGAATCTTTGTGGAGGCGACCATCGCGAGAACTTCAGAGCGTTCCCTGGCCAACTTCGGCCCGCGCAGGCAGGCATTCATCTCGAAATAGTTGTGAACAACGCCGCGAGGAATGACGACAGTAACGTCCTGCTGTGTACCCCTGACACAGCTCCCACGCCCTGAGACAACTGCTATTTTGCCAAGGTGTTCGTCAATATGGATGGATCGTCCCGGCGCAGCGGCGAGAGTCCATTTAAACCATGCCTTCGTTGTCCATTCGACGAAAACACCGTCGGGACGAAGTCCGCTCACTGCCGTGGAACAGGTCAGTTTGCTTCCAAGTCTTTCGACGTGCTCTGTGCACGGAGCATGCACTGTCTCGTTAGAAAGAAACACCAACGCCCTAGCAGGGCTGCTGCCGATGTCAACGCTGTCCTGGTAGACCTGGGCATTCCAGTCTGAGGGGTAATCGAAACGAAGCAGCTGATCACTAAACTGAGCGAGCTCCTGATTCCACATCGAAACGCTCACGCTCACGCCAATCACGATCGCAGCTAATACGATGGCTGCCAGGCACGCAAAGGCTTTCACGCCCAGAGTATACGCTCTTCTGTTTCAAGAGGTGACAAGGCGCCAAGGGATCAGATCGAACCTGCACGTTCCTTCACATGCTGGCTCCATCGGCCCGGCGGTCCCTTGCCAACTGAACCAGTTGAGCACGCAAAGGCCAGTGGACACTCATCGAGGGACAGCATTATCGGGCGTCGCCGTTAGCTCGACGAGCTTGGAGAATCCTGTCGCCAGTCGGCAATTATTCCGTCCAGAAATGGACCCCCTTCCCTGAGACCGCCCTTCGTCAACGGCTTGATTCCAGGGGCGAATCGGCGGCGACCTCCATGAACGGTTGGTCTAGATCTTCGAGTTGTTTCGGTCGCTACTGACCGCCGTTAAGTGCGCCTTGCAGCGCCTCACTGGCTAAGCGAAAGTAACCCAATCTGTGAACCACCGCGCCCGTTCGTGAACCACACGCCGTCCTGGTGAGCCCCACTCACGAAACCCAATGTCACAGGAACGACAAGATCGCCACTGAACCCTCCGATGTTGGACGCCGGTTCGGTAACGGTGCCGAGAGGGATAGCTGTCTCTCCACTGGTCCCCGTTAAGATGCATCCCGAAGAAGTTCCCAAGATCGTCTCCGAAGTTGAGAGGGGCAAACCTACAGCGGTTAGAGTCGCACCACCGAGAGCACTTTGGTCAAGAGCGACCTCGCTGACTGCCGTTGGTGCGGACTCTATCGTGCTCGTCGGACCTTCGAAAATACAGCTGGCTCCGACTACCAACAGTTGGCCCCCTGCCGCGATGACGCTCTCTGGATCACAGCCTGAATCTGTGGGCGCCCATGGCACCCACGTTTCATTATCGAACTGTTCCAGTATCTGTGGGCCGCCAGTCCCATTCAAAAGAATGGTATCAATCTCGCCGGCTGCCGTAACAGCGAGATCGGAACCGGTTCCCTCGATTACGGTGTCCTGCGGCAAGGCGATGGACGAAAAGTCAGTGCTCGCGGGATTATATATTTGTAACACACTTGAGAACATACGGCCAATCAAGATCGACCCATTCGGCATCGTCGCCAAGCTATCGATGTCCGCAAAAGCCGTTTCCGGCACACCTGGTATGGCCCTGGGAAGGTGCACAACAGATGAGGACACGAGCGGCGGCGCGGGAAGAGTAATGTAGTTGACGGAGTCTGTAGATGTGGAGACTTGCACAAGCGTGGCGTCAATACCAATCCAAATATTGCCAGCTGTGTCCGACACCATTGGAGTTACATAACCGGCAGCTAACTGTGGCGATACCTCGAGCGGAATGCTAGTTATGGAGTCAGTAGACTGTCGAAAGTGGAACACAGTGATCTCGTGGTCGCTTTCGGCGAAAAACCAAACTCCATCTCCATTCGGATCGGCAACTAGACCGGTCGGTGCACCATAGCCGTTGGGGACCTGTGTCGGATAGCTAACAGTCACACCTGAAGACGCAGGTTGAGCTTGCAATGTCAAAGTTCCAGGAACGTCGGTTGCGGCGTTGGCGCGTCCCTTGGGGGAGGGGTACATCGACAATGCGACAAGAGTTAGAGCAGCAGCGAGGGACAGCAGTGCACACATAAGGATCGGCCTCCATGTCGCTCGGCGTGGGCCGCCCGCATAGCGGCGAGGGTCGCGACGAAGGAAGAAGGGGTGGGAGCCTATTTGCGTCATCGTCACTAGCCTCCGTAGGATTCAAAAGCCTGATAAGTGGCCCACCAATATGAAAGATAATAGGGCGAAGCCGATACAGGTGTTGTCGGGATCGAGCTGCCTACCCAGGTATCGTTGTTGCCGCCTTGGGTAATAACGTTTAGATCAGTGTTGGCGTTCCAGCTATCGGCGCTGCCTGTTGTGCCAAAGAGTACTTCGGAAACGTCAGGGCAAGTACCTAGACCGCTGTATTCTGCAACGTTTAGTTGCGCCAAGGAATAGGTCTCCGTCGGGTTCAGCATGCGTGAGGAGCCAACGTCGCTCGTCCCGATGTAGGCGTAATAGAGGCCTCGACCGTTTCCATCGGTACTTCCAGACCAAAATGTCTGAAAGAAGACATTTTGTCCGCTTGTGTATTCGTCGAAACCGTGGACAACCACTGTACCACCAGTATTGATGTCGTTTGCGACCTCAACGGCTTCAGTGGGATTCGCCTGCAAGTTGTCTAGTTGACCGAAGCCAAAGCCTGTGTATAGTTCGTCCGTATTGTTGTATATGCCGTGGCCTGTGTCGTCAGGAGGTGTCTGTGATCCCACGTATGCTATCAGGGAGTTTGAATAGTAGCCGGATAAGTTCCACTGTTGAGCGTCAATATCGCCGGAGGTGCCCTCGTAGGCGTTACCTGAGGTGATATTGCCCGTCTCGAAGTAAGTGCCCATGCCACAAGTATGCAAAGGGATTGCGCTCTTCGGACTGGCTCCAGCAGCGCTTGCCGTGGTTGTAATCGCAAGAAGAAGAAGAAGGGTCAATGGGAGCGTAACAAGTCGGCGCATAACGCCTCATTTCCATTTCGGGGGGTTGGTAGGTACTGAGTAGGTGCACAACGAACGTGGGTGGGCTCAACGTTGTCGTTGGCGGAGCGACTGAGGATTTGAGGTTGCTGTGCCCAGGCTTGGCGGTGCCCGCTCCGTGGGGCAGGCCACTGTCCGCCTGATAGCTGTTGCGAGATGGGTGTGAGTGTTGCATTCGCGCAAGGGTGAAGCGGCCAGGAGCCCTGCGTGAGCCCAGTGGGTATCGCGGTGCGGACGGTGTCCGGCGAGGGGACGGGTCATGCGCTCCGTTTCGTGACCGTGGAGGTCGGTGATGTGGGCCGAGCCGAAGAGGGCTTGGTGTCGACCCTCTACCGCCCCGCTTGTCATGCGAAACAACCCCGCGCAGCTGCTGGGAACCTTGTTCTCAAGTGCCAGACAAGGCCGGTGGACTCCTGTCAACCGGGGTGACTGACCCTCGCCTAGAGTTCTAGGGGAGGTCCGATACTCACGCGGCATCACACCGTGTTGCATGGCTTGCCCGCGATTCCCGTCCAGACCGTGCAAAGCTTCGCGTTCGCTGGGAATTTGCCGGGATCAGACCAGTTGGCGTCGCCTTCCTGTCCGGCTGACAGACACGTCGTCGCGCTCTCCGCGATTATCGTCCCGTTCTCGATGTACTCGGCATAGGTGCAGACCGAGTTGGGCGCCGTCGTGCTAGTGGCCCAGTCCGTCACCATCGTGCCCGAGTTCGCTATCACCTGGCAGGTGTTCTGGTCGCAGGCCGTCAGCTCCATCGGCCCGGGCGACGATGCCGAGACCACGACGGCGCCCCGTGTGACGCTGGCAGACGAGAGCCCGGTTGTCCCGAGCACCGCAGCGACTAGGAAGAGCATGAGGGTGGCCAGGGCTCCTGCAGACCGGATCATCGTTTGCCGCATGTGTCCGCCTCCACTGCTCCCGAGAACAACTACGTAGCTGTAGTCGCTTCACCACTACGTGACTGTAGTCGTGATGGGTCGCGGCGTCAACGCCACTGCCAAAGACGCGGGCGCTAGCTGCTCGGCGAAGGGATGATGCGGTGAACGGGGAGAACCGGTGGTGGCTTCGTCCCGCTAGGCACCGCGAAGCCTAAGGTCAATAGCACGGCGAGGGCGGCGATGCTGGCGACGAGGCGTCGCCGGCGAATGACTACGCGGGGATAGTCGCCACCGAGGGCCTGTACCCGCTCGTTCATCATGTCCGGCGCGACTATGGCACTCGCACCGAGAGGTGTTCGCGTCGACGCGTCGAGCACGCGCCTTAGGGCACTTATCAGGTCCAAATAGCCGTGAAGATCCACCGCGGCAGCGTCGGCCTCGACCTCGGTCGTGATGCGTGCGGCCCGCGCCAAGTCCGGGAGCACTGGGACGAAGAAGAGCCCTCGCACAGCCACGGTGGCGACCAACAGCCGCAGCGGGTCCCCGCGGCCTTGGTGGGAGGCCTCGTGGGCGAGCACGGCGTCGAGCTCGTCCGGTTCGAGCAGTTCGATGAGCCCAGCCGAGACCACGATACGCGGGCGGAGGAAGCCGATACAGAAACAGAGGACCGCGTCGGTGGGGACGACCTGGACGTCCCTGAGGCCAAGGTCGGTGACACGGCGAGCGAGCTCTACTGGCGCCTCGCCGAAGGATGCCAGGGTGCGCTTGAGCCGGTAGAGCCGGATCAGCTGGCGGACGTACTCATAGCCGCAGAGAGCGACCGAGGCGACGACAACGAGTCCTATGGGAAGCGCCGGGAGCCACGGCCGACGCCCGACGAACGGTACCCGTTGCATGCAGGCGAAGACCCCGGCCAGGTTCCTGTTCCAGCCCGGCACGTAGCAGGCAAACTGGACGAGCACACGTTGCGCGAAAAAGGCGGCGGCCGCCTCGATTCCGAGGGCGACGACAACGAGGAGCCAGAAGCTACGTCTCACCGGAGCGGTATCGACCGAGGAGATCGTCGAGGCGCTCGAGCACGGCGGGGTCGGCAGTTGCGGCCCCCACGAGTCCAGAAATGGTCGTATCGTCGCCGTAGCGCTGACGAAGCGCCCTGATCGCTCGCGCGGCGTGCCAGGTGACAAAGTCCTCCTCAAGCACGACTGCAGTGTAGAGGTAGGTCCTTCCATCGACGACGTGGGTGAGATAGCCCTTGGCCTCAAGTCGGCTGAGGACGGTAAGGACGGTCCGGGGCGAGAGCGGGACATCGCGCATTCCGTTGATGAGCTCTGTCGCCTCGGCGCCGCTCACACCGGGATGGCGCCAGACCGTCGCCATGATCTGGGCCTCGAGGGGTCCCAGCAGATCTGATGGCCGCGTCTTTCGCCTTTTCTCCAAGCCTGCGGTCCTCCGTTGTCACTCTCCCGACCAAGGGAAGGTTACAGCCTGATACCAAGAATGGAAGGTGACAGGGTTGCCCGAGGCCTCGAACCTGTAGTTGAATCCTGCCGAGGGCGTCGAAGCCGTAGTTGAGCGTCGAAGCGGATGTTGAAGCCATGGAGGAGATACGGCGGTTGGCGTCGTGGGTGTGATGGCGGCCGTCGCGCTCTGCGATCGCTGTCGTATGGCGAGGCGAGTAACGCCGCATGCCCATCTCGGCCGCGAACTCCTTGTAGGAGGCTGCATTTGCACTCGACGAAGAAGAGTTGCTCGGAATGCTCCGCGGTAGCCGCGTCGGCTGCGCAGGTGGACCCCCGCCAAAAGGTACCTGAGCGGCAAGAAGGCACCTGAAGCTCAGACACGCCCACGCAGCGTCCGGACGTGCTCGCGAGCATTCCTGAGGCTGTTCTTCGAGATGACGACCTCGGATCTCGATACCCCACGACGTGGCCACTCGAAGAAAACGGCAAGATCACTCGGAGTCGCCGGGAAGGGCGCCAACCACCACCGTAGCGTCCACCGGCCTCCGCGTGTCGAACCCTTGATGAGCCGCATCCTGGCAAACGGTGGAACCGGGGAGCGTATCGCTGACGGAATATCGCAGTTCGTCGTCTCCCGGCCGTCAGACATCCGGATGCCGACTAAGAGTTCGCCGTCTAGGTGCTCCCGACCGCTTCGATACAGCGAGCGGATTGGCTCGATGTCGGGCTCAGACATCGGAACGCCGCCAATCGAGGTCGTCAACAGCAACCCCGTCGAGTACACGAGCGGGTCAACGATGCGTACCGAGATCTCAGATGTCCGCACAATTACTAGGGGCGGCACCTCGACTTTCCCAGGCTCCTCACCTGCTGGAGGAGCTAGCCAGGAGGAGTCGAGGCGCTCGCCATCGTGCCCGGCTCTATCCCCGCCAGAGCGACTCACGCAACCAAGCTTTGACCACAGGGCGGCCTAAAGAAACCTGTAGTTCGCCTACAGGCACTTGTAGTTCACGGAGTTCGAAAAGACATCATCGGTGCCCAACTCGCCTCCCTCGGTGACGGTCGCGATGGTCAGCGTCCAGTACTCGTAATTCTCGCTCTGCGTCTCACATTTATACGTCGCTGTCGAACTCTGCGAGGGGGGTGGGCACTCGTAGTTTGTTGGGCCAACCGCTACAGTGATCCACGCGCCATACTTGGTATCGTACTCCTGCAGATCGGACTGAACACTACAGGCCTCTGGAGGACTAGTACAGCTGAGTATGTAGCCAGTGCCTGTGATGGTCTGGCCATCGCCGCTGCCGTGATGGACGGGCGTTGCGGACTCGATCAAACAAGTCGTGACCTGGTCCGGGCCGACACTGATGGTGCAAGGCTGCGACGACGAGATGTTAGGGTTACACGGCATGGTGTCCGGAAGCGCGACTACATGATGCGCGGCCGATTCCACCGACGAGGCGCTTGCCGCTGTCACGGGTAGTGACATTAGAGGAAACGACATTAGGGCGACTACCGCAGACCCTAATATGGCAAAGATTTGTGATCGGCGGCCTCGGTGCTGGAACATTTTAATCCTTTCGCGTTTTGTTGTTCACCATTAGTTTCGTAGACACACTGCTAGTTACTTGAATACTGCTGGGGTGAAAGAAATCACCTTCTTGCTTCGCCGAATGCCGAGACCAAGGATGCCAACATGCCTGCATCTGCTGCGCACTAGCGCTCAGCTCCGCAGGGCTGGCCCGCATGATCGTTCGCCGAAACCTGCCTGGACCGAACCAGTTGGCGTTGCCTTGTTGCCTTGGCGACAGGCGGGTCCTTACGCTCCAGGCGCTGATTGTGCCGTTTTCGAAGTACCCCGCATAGGTGCATATCGAGTTCGGCGCAGTTGTGCTCCTAGACCAGTTGCTTACCGTAGAGCCCGAGTTTTGGTGATGATCTGGCAGGCGTTCTGACTACGAGCTGTCAGGCTCATCGCCGCTGGCGGCATGACGAGGTGCCCGACGACGGTTCTCGCGACGCTTGTCAAACGTTATCCACCTGGCTCCGGATACGGCAGTGGCTCCGGCACCACAGGCGCCGCCTTTGCCGCTATTGCGCATCATCCTCAGCGGTGAGTGTCCCTCCTCCTGCGGTCGTGCGAACGACTACGTACCTGTAGGCGTTACTACTACGTGACTGTAAGCGTGACGGGCGGACAAGTCAACGCCGTCTCAAGGAGAGCCGCAAACCGAGGCGGTCGCCAGCCGACGCGATTTCGGCGAGGCGCGACGAACCGAGCAGCAGTCGCTTCGCGACTACGACCGTGCGCGTTATCGCCTCGAGGACGCCGAGAGCGCTGCTTGCCAGCTCAGCGAGGCAGGCGCCGCACAGGAGCGTCGCCAGTCCTTCCTACGCGAGCACCCGAGCACAAGGCGCTGGATCGAGCGGCTCGAAGAGCGCGTGGCCGCCAGCGAGTACAAGCTCGCCCGCGTCGAAGTCGGCGAGCGTCAGGTGACTCGTGACGGACGCGCCCGACAACACCTGGACACGCGGGCTTGAAGAGGGCCAGGTCCCGATATCAGCTGCTGGCGGCGCGGCCACCAGCGCTGTGCTCGAGCGCGCGTCAAGACACGATCCGAGGCATCGGGCAGCTTCGGTACCGATGCCGCTCCCGATGGAACGGGGCCTCGGTCGGTTCGGTTGCGAGAGAGTGAGCGTCAGCGGAGAACTGGAGGATGGAAGCAGCGGGTACATTGACTGTTCGGTCTTCTAGGACCGGACTTTGGCGCGACTTGCGCCCCAGGAACCTTTCGCGAGCCTCTGACCTGGGCAAGCTGTGGATAAGTCCGGAGTTGTAACCTAGGATGTAGGCGCGACATATCCACTACATCTGACTTACAGTGCTGTAAGAGGTGGCCGTGTTCGTGAAGAGGACGGTGCGCCGACGTGGCGACAAGTCCTACGAGTACCTCTCGCTCGTCGAGGCTGTGCGGGAAGGCGGCCGCAACACCCACCGCAGGCTGTTGCGCCTAGGCGAGGTCACAGAGCTGCGCGCGAGTGGGCAGATAGACCGGATCATCAGGGTACTTCGTGTCTACGCGGAGGGAACCTGGCTCGAGGCGGGAGAGTCCGGCAACGGTGCGCCGAGCTTCGGGGCAGCAGCCGCGGTCTGGTCCTACTTTTGCCGTTTGGGCCTCGATGAGTACTTCTCCTTGCTCGGCGACGGCCGCAGGTCGAAGGTGGTCTCTGACACCGTGTTCGCGATGGTGGCCAACCGCCTCATCGATCCGGCTTCCAGAAGGCGCACCATCACCGAGTGGCTCTCTTCGGTCGCCCTTCCTCCCAGTGTCAATCCACCGAGCCTCGACCAGTGCTACCGGGCGGTCGACACCGTCTCGGGAGCCAAAGAAGCCACCGAGGCACACCTTTACCGCCAGCTCCGCAATCTCACGAACCTCGATCTTCGCCTGGTCTGTTATGACATCACCTCGAGCTACTTCGAGACTCGCCGTCGGGGAGAAGCGCTTTTCCTCCCTCGCCTTCGGCTACAGCCGGGACCGATCAGACCGGCCCCAGATCGTGATCGGGCTGCTCGTCACAGGAGACGGCATCCCCATCGCCCATCACGTCTTTTCCGGCAACACCTCGGACGTCTCGACCCTGCCGGGCGTGATGGAGGACTTGCAGGTGCGCTTTGGAATCGGGCGCATCGCTCTTGCCGCCGATAGGGGCCTCATCTCAGAGGACAACTTGGACGAGGTGACTGCCCGCGGCTTCGAGCACGTGCCGGCGACGCGGCTTCATCACGACGACGAGGTCGCCGCTGTGCTCGAAGAAGCCATCTCCAAGGACACCCACTGGACGCCCGTGCCCGAGGCCCGGTGCTTTTGTGCCGAGATAAGCCATAACAACTGCCGCTTTGTCGTCGTCTTCTCGCCGGTGCGCTACTTCCGAGACCGCGCACGCCATCCCATCTTGTGCGCCAAGGTGGAGGAGGGCCTCATCGCCCTCGAAGCCCGGGTGCGTGCCGGTCGCCTCAGCGACCCAGCCAAGATCGGTGCCGCCGCTGATCGCATCCTTAGGACTCAGGCGTGAGCCGCTGTTTCAAGATCACCGTGAGAAAGGGCTCGTTCTCCTAGGACTTCGACGAGAAGGCTCGGCGCTATGACGAGGAGCTCTTATGCGGGCGCTGTTTGATCACGACCTCGCTCGACAAAGACGACGTGCCTGCCGCCCAGGTCGTGCGCTACTACCGCAGTCTACAGTCAGTCGAGCACCGCTTCCGGGAGGATGTTCTCTGGTCTAACGAAGGACGAATGCTCCAATGCTCGCGAGGTACGGAGAGTAGCGAGTAGAACGATAGTAAACGCAAGTGAAGCCAAGGGAAGGGTGACCTGGTCGTGTTTAATGCCCACTGGGAGCGAACGAGGACCCTCGGCGTGATTGGCAGCTTGTGTCCATGAGGTTGATGAAGACCCCTCCAGGTTGGGCAGAATGAGATTGGGGGGAACCTTTGGACGCTCCACCTTGCTTGCAAGTTCCTATTTCGGCTTGCAGGTTCCTATTTCGCTCAGGTGATCGGAGCGCATCCGTCACTCGGCTTTGCCCCAAGACTCGGTTTACTACGCAACCCTTTCAAGGCAAAGCGGCTCAGCCTGCGAACGCGCCATAGATGACGTTGGCTGCGCGTGCAGCGCGCTGCGTTGCGATCTGCTCTTCGAACGACGACGCGATCGCCTCGTCGAGCTCGGGGAAGAGGTGACCGTAACGGTCGAGCGTCACGTTGATCGAGCTGTGGCCCATTCGCGTCTGGATGGCTTTCGGGTGTGCTCCCGCCGCGATCGCGAGCGCGACGCTCGTGTGCCGGAGATCGTGGAAGCGGCAGGACACGCCTGCCTTGTCCTGGGCGGGCTTGAAATGGTTGTTCCAGAAGCTGGACGACATGATCGGGTGTCCAGCGTTGTTCGTGAAGACGAGCCTGTCGGGTCCGGGTTCGGCGAAACGCTCCATATGCTCAGCCAGGATCGCCGCGGTGGACGGAGTGATCGTGATCGACCGCAGCGACGCGGAGGTCTTCAGTTCCCTGCGTAGCCATTCCTTCGTGTCGAGGCGGACGAGTTGGTCGGTGACGCGGACCTTACGATGAAAGAGGTCAAGTCGCGACTGACGCAGCCCGATGAGCTCGCTCCAGCGCATCCCCGAGTCGACCGCGAGATAGATGAGCCCGCGGTACCGCTCACTGTGCGCTTCTGCGAGCTCGATGGCGTGTTGCCAGGAGAGGAAGACCATCTCCCGACTAGGGACGTGTGGTGACTCCACCCGATCGAACGGGTTGGCGAGGATCTTCTCCTTCTCCACGGCGACCTGGAGCATGCGCCGGAACGTCCGGTAGTGGCGGTGGACCGAGCTCGACGCGATCCCGGCTTCGATCTCGTCCATCAACCACTTCTCTATTTCATCTGCGGGGAGCCTACCGATCCGGTAGGCGCCAAAGCGGGGGAGGATGTACTTGTCCAAGTCGCGGCGATAGGTCTGCTGGGTCGTCGGCGAGAGGCGACGCGCCAAGGAGAGGAACTCTTTCGACCACGACTGGAGCGTGAGCTGAGCCCCGCTTGGATCGAGCCAGCGGCCCCGCTCGATGTCGACTTGCACCTCTCGTAAGAACCGCTCTGCGTCGAGCTTGCGCGAGAACGTTTCGGAGAGCTGGCGACCGAGCGGGTCGCGATAGCGGGCGCGGTATCGGCCGTTGCGTCGTTCGATGAACCCCATCTCTTCCTCCTCTCGGCTCCCCGTGGGAGCGTGCGGGGAGCACGCGGGGAGCGAAACAGGGGGTTTTAGGGGTTTCGGACGGTCACTCGTGGTCTCTCATGGTCAAACCAAAAATGGCCCCTGACCTGCTACTTTAGCCACGAAATTGCTGGAGGCGGCGCCCAGAATCGAACTGGGGTTGAGGGCTTTGCAGGCCCTTGCCTAAACCACTCGGCCACGCCGCCCGGTCAAGCAACTATCACTCCGAACGCCGCCGGCTGGAACCGAGCTGCGTCCTATCGAGCGGCCCAACCCTACCGCGCCGGTGATCGCGTCCGGCAAGGCGAGATCACTGGGGTCGGGCATCGTCGCGCGCCTCCGGCTCGGGCTCAGGGCGTGTCCAGCACTCGATGTCAGACCTCTCTGGCCACGCTGGAACGTCTACGAATGGCCGCAAGGCGACGAGCAGGACTGGAGTCGGCCGAGTCGAACCGGTCGCACGGTTCGCTCCCAGCGACGGTCAGGTTGCCGAGGCCACACGGACCTCATCAGGTGGATCCAGTCGCGGCGGCCGTTGCCTAGGGTTGCTAGGGAGACGGGGACGAGTCCGGGCCGTTCTCTGACGAGCGCCGGGCGACCCGCTTTCGTCAGACGCCGGTCGTGTGGAACCCGCCGTCGACGTGAATGATTTCGCCTGTGGTACGTGGGAACCAGTCAGACAAGAGCGCCACGCAAGCACGCGGACCGCCTCGGAGTCTCGGACATCCCAACCAAGCGGGGCCCGTCCGTCCCACACACCCTCGAATCGTTCGAAGCTGGGAATCGACCTGGCGGCCACTGTGCTGATTGGACCAGCGGCGATGAGGTTGACCCGGATGCCGCTCGGTCCGAGGTCGCGGGCGAGGTAGCGGGCCAGGGACTCCAGGGCCGCTTTTGCCACTCCCATCCAGTCGTAACCGGGCCAGGCGACTGTGGCGTCGAAGTCGAAGCCAACGATCGAGCCGCCACCTCCGGCTCGGCTCAGTAGAGGAGCGAAAGCTGCGGCGAGGACCTTCAGCGAGTAGGTCGATATCTCGATTGCTGTTCCTACGTCAGCCCAGGTTGCTGGGAGTACACCGCTACCAAGGCAGATATCAGGCGCGAAGCCGATGGCGTGCACGACTCCGTCGAGGGATCCCCATCGCTGTTCGAGTTGCTCGGCAACCTGAGTGGCCTGCTGTTCGATTGTCGCGTCGAGCTCGAACACTTCGACCGCGGCAGGCAGCTTGCGGGCGACACGCGCCGTGAGCGAATAACCCCTGCCGAAACCGGTCAGGGCGACTTCTGCACCCTGTTCTATGGCCAGCCGCGCCGCGCCGAAGGCGAGGGAGTCATCAGTGAGCACCCCGGTAACCAGGATGCGCTTGCCTTCGAGTATCCCCACATTTCCTCCGTCGCGTTGACTTGCCAGTACTTCCTCCGAGATCAGGTACGGGGCCTGGAGGTGAGCCGGCGGTAGAGAGCCGAGGTCTCGGGATGGATACCGAGAAGTGGATCGCCCTCGAGTTCTAACGCCAGCGCCAGGCTACGCAGTGCAGCGTCGACGCCGCCGCGATTGCCCAGGCCGTCCGCTGCGCGCATCAGCAAACGGTAGAGCCTTTCGTCCCAGGGCGAAGCCAAGAGCCCTTGCAAGGCTGCCCAGTGGGTGAGTCCTGCCTCCGCCTGGGCAAGGGCATGTTCACCCAGCCGGCAGGCAACATCGACGATCGAAGCCTCAATTGCAGCGCTGAAACCTTCCAGCTGGGCCCATTCGCCGCGCTCGAGACCGTCGAACGGTCGTCCGCGCACGAGAGCCAACGCCCTGCGCCAGGACTCAGGATCCTGGTCAGGTGCGCCGAGCTCCTTGAATCGCTTCCAGTCGGTCTGGGCGTCGGCGATTAGATGCCTCCTGCCCGCCTTGCGGAGCCGGGGGAGCCCGTCGCTCGCTAGGCCGAGCGCCCTCCTTGTCTCCGAGAGCCGGTTGGCGAGGGTCTGAACCGGGACTCTTCGCTCGGGCCATAGCGCGGTGGCGAAGGAGTCGGAGGTGGAACCTTCAGGGTGCATGGCGAGGAAGGCGACGAGTTCGGTTAACCGCCTGCGGTATCGGAAGGACTCAGGCGCCCCTTCGACCTGGACGTTGCCGAGCAGGCAGATCTCGATCGGTCCTGCTGGGCGAGACGGCTCGGTCACGTCCGCCCTTCTTCGAACAGCCGCGGACGGCTTGGCGCCAGACACCGGCAAGTCGGCGAGTTCGACACCTGTGAATTGGCGCCCGTCTGCGAACTTGAGGGTCGGCGAGCCCATCTCTCCGCAGTCGAGGGTCCAGAGGCATCGGGTTGCAGTAGTGCTCGCACAGCACAACAGCCCGAGGCCGGCCGTCTCCCCGCAGAAGGTGAGCAGCTCGCCGAGAAGTGGGTCGTCTTCGCAACAGGCCCATGGGGGCACGATCACGCATGCTGACTCGTCGCCCATCGCTCGGGCAACGAGCTCGTCGAACGCCGCGGCCACATTCGGCACGCGCGTTGTTCCTGCGAGGCGTGGCATCGATTGGTCGAAAGAAACCAAGATGACCGACTCGAGGTCCGACCAACGCCGAGAAGCGAGCTCAACGGCGATCTCGGCTAGCTTCACTCCAAGTTCCTGTGGGGCTCCCTTGAGCACGGTCGTGCCGGCTGCGACGAGGTCGACGAGCACTCGCCGTCCCTGCATCTCCGAAAAGGTGACAAGGCCGGCCCTCCCGGTGGCGTTCGTGATTGCGGCAGTGACGGGCAAAGAGGTGATAATGCCCGGGTCGCGGGCGAGTTTCCACGAAGACGGGAGGCGACCTAGCTCGAACGGTCCGCTTGGTGGCTGGGGCGATGGCAGATGGACTGTCACCGAGTCTGGGTCGAGTTGGACGACCTGTGCCCTCTCCGAGACGCCGAGCGAATTCAGTGCATACGCGGAGGCGCCGAGCGCGAGGCGGCTCCATTCGGGGTCCTCAAGGTGCACTCGGACACGCCACCAGACGCTGCCCGCCGCCCGCTGTGGCGACGGTCCGGCCGCCAGGTAACTGTTCCAGCCTCTTTCCGGTGGCTCGCTTGTCGGCGAGGCGACGGACCACGGCCTTTGTACCTCCAAAAGGCCGCTCAGAGCAAGCGCGCTTACCTGGGGCAGATTCTCGAAGGGCGGGACTGTGCTCGTGTCCTCGTCGCGGGCAGGACCGTCTTGGAGCGTGCCTCCACAGCCGCTGTCCGAGATACCCCGAATCGGCGAGCTCATGGAAGGCTCCTGTATCAGATGCGTGTGGCCGCCTCCTGAGCACAGGACCGGCTGATTTCGTTGTCTCTTACAAAGGACTCGCCCCGTGGTGTCGTGGAAGACCTCGGGTCGGGCTACATCATGTCAAATGGCTCCCTGCGGAGCCCAGCCGAACCACGTGACCCGCAGGACAGGGTGCCCTCCCCAGGGATCGTTCCGCCCGGGCGGGATCGATCGTCGGGGGCCGTTGCGAGTGGCACGACCTGATCCTCGACCAAGCCGGTACCCATCGACCTACCGAGGCGCGTACGCGAAACGGTGCATTGCGTGCTTTGCATCATCAGACCCCCAAGGAGGGGGTCGAGAGAACTCACAAGGAGCCTTCGACGTGAACCCAGACGGAACAAGCGGGCAAGCTCCCGCACTCACGCCCGGTTCGGGCGATACGCCAACGCCGGCCGGGGAGCCGACAAGATCGGCATACCTGACGGGCCGGAGCTTCAGGGCTCGGGCTGTAAGGCTGACCGGGGTGGCGGCCTTGGTCGTCGTCGGGTCGATCATCGGCTCCTCGGTACTGACGAGCGCCGGTGCATCTCGCGGCTCGACCCGGCTCAAGACCGAGCTGACGGCCTCTCACAGTGCTGCGGCGGCCTCCGGAGCGACGATAACGGTGACGGGCACGGGACAAGTTGAGGGAACTCCCGACACCGCTACCTTCGACGTCGGAGTGGAGACGACCTCGAAGAGTGCCGTCGCCGCCTTAGAGAAGAACAATGCCAAGGTCGCGGCGCTCGAGACGTCCCTGGAACAGAACGGAGTCCAGGCAAATCAGATCCAGACGAGCTGGCTGAACCTTTCGGCCAACACCGACTCGGACGGTAACGTCACCGGCTTTACCGCTGACGACGACCTCACAGTGACCATGACTAACCTCTCCAACCTCGGTGAGGCTCTGGACGCTGCCGTGCACGCGGTCGGCGACGGCGCCACCTTGGGCGGGATCAACTTCTCGATCTCGAACCAGTCGGCCCTGCTCGCGTCCGCCCGCGCCCAGGCAATGCAGGCAGCGGCCACCCAGGCGTCGCAGCTTGCCTCCGGCGCCGGGCTCGCAGTCGGCCCGATTGTCAAGGTCACCGACCAGGAGAACGCCGGACAGCAGGTTTTCTTCCCCGTCGCCGTGGCTACCAACGCGGGCACCGCTTCTGTGCCTGTCGAGGCAGGTCAGCAGCAGATCTCGGTACAGGTGACGGTTGTTTACCAGCTCGTGGCCATCTCCTCCTAAGCCTCGGGCCTCTTCCTCTGTAGCTTGAAAGGCTGTCATGGACGGTCCTGATCTCTCCCACCTGCTGGATGATGCCGGCGAGAAGCCTCCGTCGGAGGTCCTCGACGGCATCGTCCGTAGGCATCGCCGCCTGCGGGCGCGTCGCGCCCGCATGGCGGCCTCGCTCGGCCTTGTCATTGCTCTGGCGGGCCTCGGGGTTGGGATCGGCCTCAACAATCACGGCGGGACGACGACGACGGCTTCGGGGACGGTCCCGGGCGACCAGCAGTTCAAGGCGAACAACCAGGCACCGTCTAAGACGACCGCCTTGCCAGGGCCCTTCGGCAAGACGGGCTCTCCTAGCGTGCCAGCGGCTGCCCGCGGGACTGCTCCGCGGGGGCTGGTCTGGGTCAGTCTCGGCTCCGGTACCGAGACAGGATCGGCGGCTATGGGCCCGGTCGCTGGTTCCGAAACCACAGTGCCCGAGAACGCCTCTGCGGTTGGTGTCTCCAGCACGCCCACCGCGGGCGTGCTCTGGGCCACCCGAGCCTCTCAACCGTGCACGAGCTCGGGATGCCCGTCATACGGCCCTTACGGAACCCTGGCTGGGTCGGTGCTTACTCACCTATTCACCCGCACGGACGATGGAGTCACCGTTCGCGCCTTCATGGCCAGGTGGGCATTGGCGCCCTTGGACCTCGTCCCGGTCGCATCGGGATCGGGCGCAGCCAGCTTGGGCAAGAGCGCGAGCGGTTCTGCCGAAGGCCGAGACGTCACAGGAGCCTCCGGAACGAGCATCGCCACGAGTACCTCGCGCGCGCGCCTTCGTCTTCGCCCACTGTGACTGCCACCCCGGGGACCACGGCACCGACGCCAGTGTCCTCCACCCCAGTGGGTCCTCCGCCGACCCGCAGCGACACGACGACGACGTTCCTAACAAAGCCGGGCTCAGTGACCTCGCCTTCGACGGTGGTGTTGCCGGGAAGCTGTGACATCAACCAGGCACTCATAGTGGAGGTCTCAGACGTCGGTGCGGTCGGAACGGTCACAGTACCTGTCGCTTCGGTGGTCAAAGAGCCCATCGGGGCGCTCTCCGATGAGGTGGTCGGATCGGCCGAGCGGGCACCAATGGTCGTGGTGGTAGCACACACGAGCGATCAGACAGCAACAGTGCGCGCTCGAGTTCGCAGGTGGCGGGCAGGACGAGATGACGGTCGTCGACGGGTGGGCGGTTCTCGTCCATATGCCGACGCAAACAGCGGGTGGCGGGAGCGCAAGCCAGGGCACCGCGACGATGTCAGGTCAGGCGGAGGTGTACGCACTGTCCGGCGAGGGGACGGTTCTAGAGCACGCTGACCTGCCAGGATCCGGTGCCTTGGCTCTGCCCGTGGCCGCTTGCTACGACCCTGGCAGAGCGATGAGCAAGGTCCCCGCCTCTGCAGCTTCCGGGCCGCCGGCCACAGCCCGCTCCGGCTCGTCAAGTTCTCGGCGAACAACGCCCTCGACGACGCAAAAAGCGGGATAGACCAGGACACCCCGGGAGCCTCCCGGTGGGACAGACTGTCGTCATCGTGGACGACCGCAAGCCCGGCGTAGCTGACGACTTCGTAGATGTGTACGAAGCGCACTACCCGCGTCTCGTGCGAGCACTGCAGATCGGTGGCTTGGACAAGGCCTCGGCCGAAGACGTGGCGCAGGAGGCCTTCGCCCGCACGCTCGGGCACTGGCGGCGTGTGCGACTTGGGAGCAATCCCCCCGGGTACGTCTACCGCACTGCATTTCGACTCTCCCGCGGCCACTGGAAACACGAGCACGCGCCGGAGCTTGAGCGGGCCTCGCGTGACGACACCGCCGCGGAGGCGGTCACCAAACTAGAGCTCGAAGCTGCCCTCGGTGCCATGCCGGCCAGACGGCGAGCATGCGCCATGTTGTGCTTTGTCGTGGGTCTTAGCCCGAAGGAGGCCGGGCACGCCCTCGGGATCGCGGAGGGGACCGTTCGCAAGCAGCTGGGCCTCGCCCGAGAAGACCTCAAATCCCTGGTGGGAGAGCCGCAGCTGCCCGTCTGAGCGGTTCTTGGAATCGGACCGGGGGCGGGAGACCCACGGATTGGGGGGTGCCGAGGTGCTAACGGACTGCTAAAGTCACCCAGACCGTTCGATTGATATGCATAGGCGTGGACGTGGGCGGCAGCCCACGTTTTGTCATTTTCAGGGCACGTACATACGAGGAGGAAGCGGCGATGGGTACGTCAGACGACGTAGAGCGCATCGCCGCGCCCGTGCTCAAGGACGCTGGCCTGGAATTGATCGACGTCGAGTTCCGGTCGGGCAACATCGTCGTGACCGTCGATCGGGCGGGCGGCATCGACCTCGACGTGCTCGCGTCTGCGAGCAAAGCGATCTCGGCGGCCATAGACCGCGAGGATGTGGGACCGGCCGGCCGTTACGAGCTCGAAGTTTCGAGCCCGGGCCTCGAGCGTCGGTTACGACGCCCCGATCACTTCCGTGGCCACGTCGGCTACATGGTCGCCATCAGAACCCAGCCCGGGGTCGAAGGTGATCGGCGCATAGAGGGCGAGATCGTCGACGCCGACGACAACGGGGTCGTCGTGGCATGCGCAGGCCTGCCCGAAGGTGGCCGCCGTCTTGCTTACAGCGATATCGAACGGGCTCACACGGTTTTTGACTGGAGGGCCGCCTTGGCGCGCACTCCGTCTCCCACCACTCGCAGTGACCGGCGTCTGCAGGCCAAGGCGTCGCCGGCCGGACGAGAGGACGTCGAGAAAGAGATGGCGGACAATCTATGAGCTCGACGAATTTCGACCTTCTAGAAGCACTGCAGCAGATCGCGGTCGAAAAGGGGATAGCGGTCGACACCTTGTTC
The DNA here is from genome assembly GCA_963725355.1 of uncultured Acidimicrobiaceae bacterium. Classification (GTDB taxonomy): domain Bacteria; phylum Actinomycetota; class Acidimicrobiia; order Acidimicrobiales; family Bog-793; genus Fen-455. Next base: position 112,948 of record CAVRYE010000009.1, on the reverse strand, counting down.
GACGCTCTCGCGAACGCCCTCGTGGCCGCCTACAAGCGGCTCCCGCAAGCGGCCGAGGAGGCCGTGGTCACGATCGACCCCGACTCGGGTGAGATCCGCGTCTACGGCCAGGAGCTGGACGAAGAAGGAAACGTCACCCGGGAGTGGGACGACACGCCGGACGACTTCGGGCGCATCGCCGCCCAGGCCGCGCGCCAAGTGATCCTGCAGCGCATCCGCGAAGCCGAGCGTGACCGAAAGTACGAGGAGTACGCCGGGCGGGAGGGTGACATCGTCACCGGGATCATCCAGCAGAGCGACAACCGCTACACCCTGTTGGACCTAGGCAAGGTCGAGGCGCTCCTGCCTCAGGCCGAACAGGTCCCTTACGAGCGCTACGACCATGGAGCCCGGCTCAAGGCGTACATCGTCGAAGTGCGGAAAACGAGTAAGGGCCCCCAGATCGTCGTCTCCCGCAGCCACCCCGGCCTCATCAAGCGTCTCTTCGAGCTGGAGGTGCCTGAGATATCGAACGGGGTGGTCGAGATCAAGGCTTGTGCCCGCGAGCCTGGGCACCGGACCAAGATCGCCGTCTGGTCCAACGACAACAATGTCGATCCGGTCGGTGCGTGCGTCGGTGCCAGAGGGGCGCGGGTGCGGATGGTCACGACCGAGCTTCGGGGTGAGAAGGTCGATATCGTCCCCTTCTCTGACGACCCGGCCGAATTCGTCTCGCGCGCCCTTCAGCCTGCAAAGGTGAAAGAGGTCCTCCTCGATGAGGAGCGCGGTCGGGCGACTGTGATCGTCCACGACTACCAGCTGTCGCTCGCCATCGGCAAGGAGGGACAGAACGCCCGTCTCGCGGCCCGGTTGACCGGTTGGCACATAGACATCAAAAGCGAGTCAGAGGCGGCGGCCGAGGAAGCCCATTACGGCGACGGCGACTGGGCCGAAGGAGAGTGGGTCGAGCAGTCAGGTGAGATGGTCTGGAAGCCGGCCGAGGGCGGAGAGACCCTCTCCGCTGAGGCGTGGGCCGCCGGGGAGGCGGCCGAACCCGAAGAAGCGACGCCAGCCGAGCTGGTCGCTGAAGCCGTCGAGGCCGCCGAAGAGCTCATCGCCGAAGCCGTCGAGGCCTCCGAAGAGCTCATCGCCGAAGCCGTCGAGCTAGCTGAGGAGATCGAGGTGGTCGCCGAGCTCGAGGCCCAGCCGAACGAGGGCCCAGTGACCCTCGAAGGCGGCGCGACAAACGACGGGCAGGTCCAGTAGCGCCACCGCTTCGCACGTGCATCGGCTGCCAAAGGGTCGCTCCAGCCCACGACCTCCTGCGCGGTACGCGCCGACGCCGCCGGCTCTTTGTGTGTTGGATGCGGCCTGGCAGGAAGGGGTGCCTGGCTCTGTCGTGACTCCTCAGCCTGTCTCGAGCTCGCTGTCAGGCGTCACGCCTTCACCCGAGCCTTGAGGCGCCCCGTCAGCCCGGAGGCGATAGAAGCTTTGCGGGTCTTGCTGTCGCGGCCAGCAGAGAGGGCTCCCGGCGCTGTGGACGGGGGGCCGGTTGGAGCCTCGCCCGAGTACCGGCCTTCCTCTGGTGCTGCAGCCGAGCTTTAGGCTCTCTCGCTCCTCCCACGCCCGAACAATCGACCTAGCAGGCGATGAGCTGGGGCTCGATCGAAGTCAATCGGCAGCGGGGGCGGCTCGGCGTCATCTTCGCCCTCCGAAGAAACTGCTGGCACCCAGCGGGAACCGAAGCCACCCCACAGGGCTCCGACCGGTACCTCCTCACCGATCACAGGAGTCCCGACGCCGCCCGGGGTTTCCTCGATCTCCTCTGCGTCGCTCAGCGCCCGTCGCACGTCGTCCTCGGTCGGCGCAGGCGGCGGCTCAGCCCGCTTGTGTTGCTCGACATCGAACTCGTCGAATTGCCCCAGCAGGTTGTTGACGTGGGCAACGTGCCGCGGGTCATTGAGAAGCCCGGAGCGCCTGAGGAGCTTGCGGCCCTCCACGGTGAGGCCGAGCTGGCCCTCTACGTACTCGATGACTCCGAACTCGACCAGGGCCGTGGCGGACTCCGCGAAGGAAGCCGGGTCTAGCTTCGAGCCCGGTGGTGTGAGTGAGTCAAGGGTCCAGAGAACTTGCTCGAGCGGGGCGAGCTCGCCTCCGTTGGCGCGCTCGACTGCCACCAGGACAACGCCGTCTTGAGGCTCAAAGGGCGATCCCACCGGTCGCAATGTAGTTCGAGGTGGTCCTTGGGGCGACTCGGCGACGGGTCCCTGGCCGTAGTATGTGAGCACGGGTGTACGGAACACCGGCGTTGTGTGAGAATGTAAGGCCGCGCCAGGCTCGGGTACCCGAACGCTGCGCTGCCCCTCGATCGGAGAGGACCGAATCACCAATTGCCCAAGAAAATCCGCGTCTACGAGCTTGCCCGAGAGCTGGGGCTTACCAACAAGGAAGCCCTCGACATGTGCATCGACCTCGGAATCGGCGTCAAGAGCCATTCGTCGTCGATCGAGGACGCGCAAGCCGACCGTGCCCGACGCAAGGCCGACCGCGAAGGGCTCAGGCGTGCCGTGCAGCCCGAGGAGCCGGCCGCGGCGCCCGCAGCAGCCGCCAAACCTGGATCCTCGGCGTCATCCCAGCGAGCCGCCAGACCGACGGCGGCCGACAGACCCAGTGTCGTCGCGGCCGTCCCCGCCCCGGTTTCCGCCCCGCCCCGCACCGTTACCGGTGATGGCGCCGCCCCTCGGCCGGCGGAAAGCGTCCCCGGTAACCACGAGCCGCGCCCAGGTCAGCGTCTTGTCGTAAGCAAGTCCTCCAGCGAGGTCGTCGAGGCGCCGCGCACGTCTTTGCCGAGGCCCCCGATCCCGCCCCCTCCGGGCACGACCCGCCCGGGCGCGATCCCGGGTTCTCCCAGGCCGGCCAGCGCCCCCTCCGGGCAGCGCCCGGCTGCTCCGCCACCTCCGGCTGCGCCTCGGCCAGCCTCAGCGCCGGCGTCTGTGCCTTTGGACCCATCAGCGACAGCGCCTCTCGGGCCGCAGAGCGCCCCCTTGGCGCCCATTGCAGCCTCGAGCGACGCGCCCGGGACATCCGCGTCCAGCACAACCACATCGCCCCACGTCGATCGCGGCCCCGGCTCGCCCCGTCCAGTCAGCCCTTCGGGCAAGCCCATCCCACCTCCCCCGCGCTCGATCACCGGTCGCCCCATCCCGCCCCCACCAGGCTCTCGGCGTCCCCTGCCCCCAAGTGGGCCGGGGGCCCGTCCGAGCGCGCCTGGAACTCGCCCGGGGATGGGCACGGCGCCGTCCTGCCCCCAGTGGCGCCCGGCCCCCGAGTGGCCGTCCGGTAGGTCCGAGGCCAGGTGGAGGGACGGGGTTCCAGCGTCCTGCAGGGCACTTCCCGGCTCGCGACGGTGGCCGTCCCACCGGCGGTGGCGGCTTCGGCGGCGGTGGCGCCCCCGGGGCGCGCACCGGTGGCTATACCCCAGGTGGCCCGACGGGCGCCGCCCGCGGTGGCCCTGTCGGCAGGGGACGACCGCCCCAGCGCAGACCACGCCGGCGCCGTCGCAACATGGAGGAGCTTGAGCCGATACAGATAGCGTCCTACCTGCCCTCGAGCGCCCCAGTTCCTGACCACGAGGTGATAGTCGAGCGGGGATCCACGCCCCAGCAGCTCGGGCCACGCCTCAATCGCTCCGCCGGTGACATCGTCCGTTTCCTCTTGCTCCAAGGCGAGATGGTCACGGCCACTCAGCCGCTCACTGACGACATGATCGCTCTGTTCGCCGCCGAGATCGGCGCCCAGGTCCGCCTCGTCGACCCCGGCGAGGAGCAGGAGGCGGCGTTACGGGCCAAGTTCTTCGGCGACGACGGCGAGGACGAGGACGAGGATGACTACCAGATAAGGCCGCCGGTCATCACCGTGATGGGCCATGTTGACCATGGCAAGACGCTTCTGCTCGACCGCATCCGCCAGTCGAATGTGGTCGCCGGCGAGGCCGGCGGCATCACTCAGCACATCGGTGCCTACCAGGTGGAATGGCGCGGCCAGCTCCTGACCTTCATCGACACCCCGGGTCACGAAGCTTTTACCGCCATGAGGGCCAGAGGCGCCAGCGTCACCGACATCGTGGTTCTCGTTGTCGCTGCCGACGACGGCGTCATGCCGCGCTCTGTTCGCCGCCGAGATCGGCGCCCAGGTCCGCCTCGTCGACCCCGGCGAGGAGCAGGAGGCGGCGTTACGGGCCAAGTTCTTCGGCGACGACGGCGAGGACGAGGACGAGGATGACTACCAGATAAGGCCGCCGGTCATCACCGTGATGGGCCATGTTGACCATGGCAAGACGCTTCTGCTCGACCGCATCCGCCAGTCGAATGTGGTCGCCGGCGAGGCCGGCGGCATCACTCAGCACATCGGTGCCTACCAGGTGGAATGGCGCGGCCAGCTCCTGACCTTCATCGACACCCCGGGTCACGAAGCTTTTACCGCCATGAGGGCCAGAGGCGCCAGCGTCACCGACATCGTGGTTCTCGTTGTCGCTGCCGACGACGGCGTCATGCCGCAAACCATCGAGGCGATCAACCACGCCAAGGCTGCCAATGTGCCCATCGTGACGGCGATCAACAAGATCGACCGGCCCGACGCCGATCCCAATCGCGTGCTCCAGCAGCTTTCCGAGCAGGGTCTTGTGCCTGAGGCCTGGGGTGGCGACACCATAACGGTGGAGATCTCCGCCCTGCAGTCGTTCGGGATCGACGAGCTGCTCGAGCAGCTTGTCGTGCTCGCCGAGGTGCTCGAGCTCCGGGCCGACACCGAGGGCGACGCCAGAGGCACTGTGCTCGAGTCGAACCTCGACATCGGGCGCGGGCCTGTGGCGACGATAATCGTGCAACGCGGCATCCTCCGCGTCGGCGAGCCGATCGTGGCCGGAGCTGCCTGGGGTCGGGTCAAGGCTTTGATAAACGACCACGGCGACCAGATCAAAGAGGCCTTCCCCTCCATGCCTGTGCAGGTGCTCGGCTTGTCCGAGCCGCCGATCGCCGGCGACGAGCTGCGGGTCACCTCCGACCTGTCCATCGCTCGCACGGTGGGCGACGCTCGTGAGCAGCGGCTGCGCTTTACGACACTCGCCCAGGCCTCGACGGTCTCGACGAGCCCGGGTGCGAAGCTGGAGGACCTTTTCGAGCAGATCCGCCGGGGCGAGACGGCGACGCTCACCCTCGTGCTCAAAGCGGACGTTCAGGGCTCGTTAGAGGCGGTCACCCAGAGCCTGCTCAAGCTCGAGCGCGACGACGTAAAGGTCGCCTTCGTGCACCGCGCCGTCGGTGGCATCACCGAGAGCGACGTTACGATCGCCGCTGCTTCTGGGGCAACGATCATCGGCTTCAACGTCCGCCCGGACCGTAGGGCGCGCGAGCTTGCCGAGAGCCATAAGGTCGAGATCCGTACCTACGAGATCATCTACAAGCTGATCGAGGACGTTCAGGCGGCCATGGTCGGCATGCTCACCCCCGAGATCGAAGAGATCGTCACGGGCGACGCCGAGGTCCGCACCGTTTTCCGCGTGCCGAAGGTGGGCGCCGTCGCGGGTTGCTATGTCACCAACGGTGTCATCACCCGAGGCTCCAAGGTCCGGTTCCTCAGGGAGGGCGTGGTCATCTGGAAAGGCGCCGTCTCCTCGTTGCGCAGGTTCAAAGACGACGTGAGAGAGGTCCAGGCAGGATACGAGTGCGGTATCGGTCTGACCGACTTCCAGGACTTGAAGGAAGGCGACGTGATCGAGACCTACGACGAGCGGGAGATTCCCCGTATCTGACAGGCACCTCGGTGTAAAGGCAGGGGCCGGGACACCGACCGCTTGTTGCTCGCGTCTTGTCAGCCGGCTCGAGGCTGCGAGTAGCGTGAGCTTCTTGTGGCGCGGCACTACGACGTCGTCGGCTGGTCAGGTGCTTGAGCTGGGCGTGCCTCGTGCCTAGGCAGTACGACCGCCGTTCTTCCGCGGGCTACCCCCGCACGGCGCGGGTGAATGCCGTCCTTGTCCAGGTGCTAGGTGACGCCCTCGAGCGCATGCGGGACGACGACGAGAGACTGCCGTTGCTCACCGTGAGTGCCGTGAGTGTGGAGGCCGACCTGCGCCACGCCACCGTCTTTATGGCTTCGTTGCCCGAGGGGGCGCTTGAGGCCCTAGAGGCCCGGCGCCTAGAGCTCCAAGGCGCCATAGCCCGTGAGGTTCGCCTGAAGCGCACGCCCACGCTCAGTTTTGTCGCCGACCCGGCGATGGCTGCCGGCATGCGTGTCGAGGAGGCATTGCGCCGTGTCCGCCACGATGACACCTGAGGGGCCCCCGGCCAGGGGCGCGATCGGCGCCAGTCGGCGCGAACCGCACAGCTCCGGCGCACGCCGGGCGTGCCCGACAGCCCGGGCGGCTTCGTGGTCGTCGACAAGCAGCCGGCGTGGACCTCCCACGACGTCGTCGCCCGTTGCCGGAGCCTGCTCGGGACCCGCAAGGTGGGCCACGCCGGGACGCTCGACCCGGACGCCACCGGCGTGCTCATCGTGGGTGTGGGAAGGGCGACGCGCCTGCTGCGCTTCGCCTCGGCACTCCCGAAGATCTATGTGGGCGAGGTCGTGCTCGGAGCGACGACGTCCACCCTTGATGCCTCGGGGGAGGTAACAGGCCGTTACGACATGACCGGTGTCGGCCTTGAGCAGCTGCGAGACGTGGCGCGCTCTTTGACCGGACGGATCCAGCAGGTGCCACCCATGGTGTCTGCGGTCAAGGTGGGAGGACGGCGCCTGCACGAGCTCGCCCGCGAGGGCATCGAGGTCGAACGAGCGCCGAGGGGGATCGAGGTCTTCCGTTTCGACGTCTTCGAGACGGGCGAGCCCGGATGCTTCCGCGTCCTCGTCAACTGCTCGTCGGGCACCTACGTGCGCGTGCTAGCGGCCGACCTTGGGGCTCGCCTCGGCGGTGGCGCCTACCTGCGAGCACTGCGCAGGACCTCCGTCGGCTCGTTCTCCGACTCAGAGGCGCTCGCCCTCGAGGAGGTGGCTCCTGAGCGTGTCCGTCCACCCGAAGAGCTCGTCCGGGACATGCCGGGCGCAGTCGCGGGGGAGGACCTAGCCCGGGCGATCGGGCACGGCCGGACGGTCGAGAGGCTGGCCCTTGGCGTGGTGGGCGACGGTCCCTGGGCCGTTCTCGACGGCTCGGGCCGGCTCGTGGCCATCTGCGAGCCAGTCGGCCTCGAACGTGTCAAGCCCACCGTCGTCGTGCAGACGAGCGAGGGGTCTCCCGCGGGTGTCGGCTCAGTGGCGGCCGACGAGTAGCCTCGCTCGACGGTGGGACTCGCAAACGGCAGTGCCGTCACGATCGGTGCCTATGACGGGGTCCATATAGGCCACCGCCAGGTGATCGGTCTCGTCCGCCGCCGCGCGGCAGATGAAGGGTTGCGCAGTGTCGTCGTGACTTTCGACAAAAACCCCGCCGCTGTGGTCAATCCGGTTTCTGCCCCGCCCCGGCTGACCGACATCGACCTAAAGCTGGAGCTGTTGACCAAGACCGGCGTCGACCAGATCCTGGTCCTCGCCTTTGACGCCGAGCGCGCCAAGGAGAAGGCCGAGGACTTCGTGGCAGAGGTCCTTGTGCGCCAGCTCGCCGTCCGCGTAGTAGTCGTCGGGGACGACTTCCACTTTGGCAACGAGCGCCGTGGCAACGTGGAGCTGCTGAGGACGATGGGGGAGGAGGCGGGTTTCTCGGTCGAGCCCGTCCACCTCGTCTCTGACGAGTGGGAGCACAAGATTGTCTCCTCGACACGGATCCGAGGGCTCATCGCGGCTGGTGAGCTCGCCGAAGCGCACGCCCTGCTGGGCCGGGCCCACGAAGTCCGCGGGCGCGTGGTTCCCCTAGAGATCCCGCAGGCGTCAGCAGAACCGACCCGCTTGATGCTCGAGATTCCCGCCGAGATCCTCTTGCCCCCCGCAGGCGAGTACTTGGGCTCTGTCCTGGCCGACGACGGGACTGGGCCAAGCCGGGCGCGCATCATCGTGCCAGTTCGTGCGGCCGGGGCGCCTCAGCGGTTCGAGGTCCAATGTGCGGACTCCTACCCGGTCTCGTCGCTGTTTGGAACCGCGGCCGGGGACGTCGTCCGTGCCCGCTTCGCCTGACCGGGCGTCCAGGTCATGGCAGCGCGGCTGCTCTAAGGCTGTGGCCGGCCACAGCGCGGCACGCTGAAGGTAAAGTGGCGTATGGCGATCTTTCCTATCCGGGTGTTCGGCGACCCCGTATTGCGCCAGCGCGCGGCCGAGGTCGATGAGATCGACGGCAAGATCGCCCGCTTGTCCGAGGAGATGATCGAGACAATGCATGACGCGCCCGGTGTCGGCCTCGCTGCGCCGCAGGTTGGCATAGAGCGCCGGATCTTCGTCTACGACGTCGGCGACGGTGCCCAAACGGTCATCAACCCACAAATAGTGGAGTCAGACGGCGAGTGGGAGTACGAGGAAGGCTGCTTGTCGGTGCCCGAGCTGCATTGGCCGATCATTCGGCCGAAAGAGGTCCACCTTATTGGCCTCGACCTCGAGGGAAACGAGATCTCCGTGGAGGCCGACGAGCTCTTGGCGAGGGTCTTCCAACACGAGATCGACCATCTCAACGGGATCCTTCTCATCGAGCGCCTCGACAAGGACCAGCGCAAGCAGGCAATGCGAATCCTTCGTGCCCGGGCGCTTCCCGACGCCGCCGGGAGCACCTCCGGCGCCTGAGCCCAAGTCGTCCGGCACGAGCCGATGACGAGGCTCGCCTTTTTAGGCTCACCTGAGATCGCCGTCGGTGCCTTGCGCGCCCTCCACGATGCCGGACATGACGTGGCGCTCGTCGTGAGCGCCCCCGACCGCCGCCGAGGCCGTGGCGCTGCCCTTGTGCCGACACCGGTCAAACAGTGCGCTCTCGAGCTCGCGATCGCTGTCTCGAGCCGTGTAGCTGACGTCGTCGAGGCCGGAGTCGAGCTCGGCGTCGTCGTGGCCTTCGGCCGGCTCATCCGCCCTGAAGTGCTCGACAAGGTGCCGATGGTCAACGTGCACTTCTCGTTGCTTCCCCGCTGGCGCGGCGCGGCCCCCGTCGAGCGCGCCATTCTTGCCGGCGACGATCGCACTGGTGTTTGTCTGATGGCCCTCGAAGAGACGTTGGACACGGGCCCGATCTACGCCCGCGTCGAGGTACCGATACTTCCTGGCGAGACCGCAGCCGAGCTGAAGCTCGTCTTGGCTGGCATCGGGGCGGACATGCTCGTCGAACGCCTCGCTGGCGGCGTCGCCACACTTGGCACGCCTGTGCCACAACATGGCGAGCCTGCCTACGCGGCGAAGATCGACCCAAGCGAATTGAGGATCGATTGGGGGCGTCCCGCCATCGAACTCGACAGACTCGTCCGCATCGGGCGCGCCTGGACCACCTTTCGGGGAAAACGCATCATCGTCGAGCGGGCCCGCTTGGTCGCTCTCAGTACGGGGGAGGACGACGAAACGGGCAGTCGCGGCGCCACCGAGCTGGTACCGGGAGCGCTTCTCGGAAGCGAGGTCGTCTGTGGGTCGGGGCGTCTCGAGCTCCTCGAGGTTCGCCCCGAGGCCCGGTCGGCCCAGAGTTTCGACGCCTGGCGCCACGGGGCGCGCCCCCTACCCGGCGAGCGGCTGGGGGACTAGCGACAGGCGCGAGCGCCCGAAACAAGGGCGGTGGTGGCTACCGTGGAGCAGTGGCTCAACAACGGACGCGAACCCACAGCGGAGGCCTTCCCCGGCTCGCCGCGGGCGAGCTGAAGGTGGCTCCATCAGTCCTGGCGGCCGACTTCGGCAACCTGGCGGGCGAGGTGGCAAAGGTGGAGGGTGTGACCGACTGGTTGCACCTTGACGTCATGGACGGACACTTCGTCCCGAACATCACGATCGGGCCACCCGTCGTGGCCTCGCTCCGGCCGCACACGGGCATGTTCTTCGACTGCCATTTGATGATGACCAACCCCGGGGACTTCTTGGAGGCCTTCTCCTCAGCCGGAGCCGACTCCTGCTCTGTGCACGTGGAGGTAGGCGACACTGAAGTCCTGTGCGCGGAAATGAGGCGGCTCGGCCTCGGCGTCGGCCTCGTCGTCAATCCCGAGACCCCCTACGAGGCGGCTGAACCCTACCTGGGTCTTGTCGACTTGTTGTTGATCATGACGGTGCATCCTGGCTTCGGCAACCAGTCATTCATGCCAGAAGCGGTCACCAAACTCACCAAGGCGCGGGACCAGGCCGAGCGCGAGAGCCTCCGTGTCACCCTCCAGGTCGACGGGGGCATTGACGAGCAGACCGCCCCGGTGGCAGCGTCGCTCGGGGCACGCTGTTTCGTCGCCGGCTCGGCGGTCTTCCATTCACCTGACCCGACAGACTCGGTGCGTCGGATCCACGCGGCCGCTTCGGAGGCTGTCTCGGTGAGCAGATGAGCGGCCAGTCGCCCTCGACGACCCCGGGCCGGCTGCTGGCCAAGGTCTGCACGGTCTCCGACGGTGTCGTCGCGGGCGTGCGCGAGGATCGTTCTGGGGCTGCGGTCGCCGGACGCCTCGAAGCCGCCGGGTACGAGGTGGTCGAGCGACGTGTAGTGGCCGACGGGGTCGAGTCTGTCGCGGCCGTGATCGCCGAGCTGGCTGACGGTTTCGCCGGTTTGATCCTCACCACCGGCGGCACGGGCTTCGGGCCCCGGGACCTCACCCCTGAAGGCAGCCTGCAGGTGCTAGATCGACTAGCTCCCGGACTGGCTGAGGCGATGCGTCTCGCGAGCCCCCTGGGCCGACTATCGCGGGCGACGGCCGGGACGCTCGCCACTTGCCTCGTGCTCAACCTGCCAGGCTCGACTTCAGGGGCAGTCGAGTGCCTGGAGGCAGTTCTCGACGTGCTCCCTCACGCCCTGGCCCTGCTCAGGGGTGAGAGGCCGCACTGAGCTTGAAGTCTTCAAGGGCGAGATGAGCGAACGGGAAGGCCTGTCAGGTCAGCACGACCTCGGGGTTGCTGGCAGCGACGAGACTTACATGGAGCGGGCGGTCGAGCTCGCGCAGGGGGTACGGACGAGCACGTCTCCCAATCCCTGGGTGGGTTGTGTCATCGTTAACGCCGCGGGCCAGATCGTGGGGGAAGGGGCAACGGCGCCCCCCGGTGGGCCACACGCCGAGGTCGCTGCCCTGGCACAGGCCGGCGAGGCGGCTCGGGGCGCCAGCGCCTATGTGACCCTCGAGCCATGTGCTCACTACGGCCGGACCCCACCGTGCACGGCTGCACTCGTGGCGGCCGGGATCACTCGCGTCGTAGCCGCCATCGAAGACCCGGACCCGAAGGTGTCCGGCGGCGGCTTGTCGGCTCTGGGTAGCAGCGGCGTCGCAGTGACGACCGGGGTCCTTTCAGCCACGGTGACCCAACAGCTCCGCCCCTATCTCGTGCAGCGCTCGACGGGTCGTCCCTTCGTCGTGCTGAAGCTCGCGACCACCATGGACGGGAGGACGGCGGCACCTGACGGCTCGAGCAGGTGGATCACAGGCACCGAGGCACGCCACGACGTCCACTTGCTTCGCGCAGAGAGCGACGCGGTGCTCGTAGGGGCGGCGACGGTGCGCTTGGACGACCCGGAACTCACCGTTCGCGACGCGGGAGTGGGGAAGGATCCTCAGCCGCTCAGGGTCGTCCTCGGCCACGTGCCCGCGGGCGCTCGCGTCCAGCCGGTGCTCGAGCTCGGCGGAGATCTCGGCGCCGTGCTTGACGAGCTCGGCCGCCGAGGCGTCCTGCAGCTGCTGGTCGAAGGCGGAGCCAGCGTTGCCGGCCAGCTCCATCGGGCGGGCCTGGTTGACCGCTACGTCTTCTACGTCGCGCCGGCCTTCCTCGGGGGCGACGACGGCAGGCCAGTTTTCGCCGGTCCCGGAGTGGCGACGATGGCAGATGCCTGGCGGGGCCGACTCGTGTCCGCGCGACACCTCGGCGAGGACCTGCGCATCGATCTCGAGCCGCTCGAGGCCCGAGGGGCCGAGTCTCACGCCGCCCCTGCGCACAATGTTGGCGAGGACGGGCTGGCATCATGAGCTCGGTGGCCAACGTCCTCGCAGCCCTTCTCGAGTCCAGGTCGGCCCTCCTCGCCGACGTAGAAGCCACTGTCGGCACGACCGAGCGCCTCCTTGTGCGCAGCGACCTCACGGGCACGATGCAGCTCTACGAGCTCGAAGAAGGTGGCGAGCTTGCCCAGGTGACCGATCTTTCCGAGCCGGTCGCGACGGCGGCCTACGTGCCGGGAAGGCGCGCGGCCATCATCGAGGTCGACCAGGGTGGCAACGAACGGCACCAGCTGTACCTAGTCGATCTCGATCCCACCCCCGCGGTCGCGCCCGCCGGCCTGGACCGCCTCACGGCCCTTACTCGCGAGCCTTCCTTCGGCCACCACTTAGCGGGGATCAGCCCGGACGGCGCCCTTTTGGCCTATGTGTCGAACAAGGCCAACGGCGTCGACTTCGACCTGTGGGTCTTGGAGCTGGCAAGCGGCGAGCACAGGCTCGTGCACGCAGGCGGTGCCTGGCTCCAGGTGGGTTCGGGCTTTTCTCCCGACGGGCGCTTCATCTCGGTCCTGCGGCCGGGCCCGCGCCCTTTAGATGACGACCTGCTCCTCATCGAGGTCGCGACCGGCGAGGTGAGTGTCGTCCTTGCCCACCTTGACGAGGCGGCAGCTGTGGGGCCTCCCGCCTGGGTAGATGCCACGAGCTTTTACGTGTCTTCCAACCTTGGGCGTGATCTGGCGGCAGTTGTGCGTCACGACATCGCCAGCGGCGAGACGACCCCAGTGGCGGGGACGGGGGAGGGCTTCGACGCCGAGCCGGTCACAAGCCGCGACGGACGGGCCCTGCTCGTGATCGAGAACCGCAACGGCCAGAGCCACATGAGGCTCTGTGACCAAGGGCGCCCCAGCAGTGGGATTGATGTGCCCCTCTTTGAGCCAGGCGTGGTGGAGTCCCACGTCATCTCGCCTCCGAAGTTCTCAACGGACGGCTCGCGCCTTTACTACACCCTTTCCACGCCGCGCCTCGCCGGTGACGTTTGGGCATTTGATCGGGCCACGGGCGAGACGCGTCGCCTCACGGTGAGTCCCTCGCTTATTGCCCCAGACCAGCTCGTCAATGCCGAGTCGGTGAGCGCGGTGAGCTTTGACGAAGAGGTGATCCCGCTTTTTGCCTACCGGCCGAGAGCCCCAAAGGCGCCCCTACCTGTCGTCGTGATGATCCATGGCGGCCCAGAGTCCCAGTCCGTGCTTTCTTTTAGCCCGATGGTGCAGGGCCTTGTCGCCTCCGGCTATGCCGTCGTCGTGCCGAACGTGCGTGGCTCGACCGGCTACGGCAAGCGCTTTGCCAGCCTTGACGACACCACCCGGCGCCTCGACTCGGTCCGCGACCTTGTTGCGGTGCACGACTGGATCGCCGCGGCCGGTCTCGATGTCAGTCGCGCGGCGCTGTGGGGCGGTTCCTACGGCGGCTACATGGTGCTGGCCGGTTTGGCCTTCCAACCCGTGCTGTGGGCCGCCGGAGTCGACATCGTCGGGATCTCCGACCTCGTCACCTTCTTGGAGAACACCTCGGATTACCGGCGCGAGCACCGCATGCGCGAGTACGGCTCTCTTAGCGAAGACCGGGAGTTCCTCGCCGCCGCTTCGCCGCTTCGCCACGTAGACGACATGCGCGCCCCGCTTTTCGTGATCCACGGACGCAACGACCCCCGGGTGCCCGTCGGTGAAGCTGAGCAGCTCGTCTCGAGTCTTCGCGCCCGCAAAGTGCGCTGCGAACTGCTCATCTACGACGACGAGGGCCATGGCCTCGGGCGCCTCGAGAACCGGCTGGACGCCTATCCCCGTGCAGTGGCCTTCCTCGACGAGGTCCTCGCCTGAGCGGTCACGCCTCGGCTTGGTCGCGCCAGGGCTGATGCCCGTAGCGGTCGAGGTGGACCACTGTGCCGACCGGCTTGCGGGTCTTTCGTCCATAGTGGCCCTTTGCCCAGCCGAGGGTCACGATGCAGCACGGCTCGACCCCGAGGGGCAATCCCAAGATCCGCCGAGCGACGGTGCTCGACCAAAGCGGCATGGTGATGAGGGCGGCTCCGAGGCCGACGGCGCGCGCCGCGAGGAGGAGGTTCTGCACGCTCGGGTAGATGGAGCCATAGTGGCTGGAGGCCACGATCGGGGGCTTGGGGACAAAGGGCACCGGGGTCCCGCCTCGCAGGCAGCAGACGACCAGAACCGGTATCTGCTCGAAGTGCTCCACTTGCCAGTGGACCGACTTCAATATCCTCGCGGTCTGCTCGTCGGTCTTCACGAGCTTCGAGACGGACTCGTACAGCTTTGAGGCGCGCCGGTACTGGGCTGCGAGGGCGGCCTTCACCGCCTGGTCCTTCACGATCACGAACTCCCAGTTCTGGCCGTTCGAGGAGGTGGGCGCTTCCAAGGCAAGCTCCAAGCACCGCAGCACGATGCCGTCGTCGACCGGGTCGGGGTTCACCCGGCGCACGGCTCTTTGGGTGAGCATCGCCTCGGCCAGCGGCATCGCCAAGCGGGCCTCGACGACGCCCTTGTCGCTAGATGGAGAAAGGGTGTCGGCCATGGCAGAGTCTGACGCAAAGGCGGTCTCGATGCCGGTCCTGCTCGGACGCTTCGAGGTGGAGCACCCCCCGCGGCCGGTAGGCTCGAAGGGGGGAGAAGGAGATGGAGCCGTGTCGATGGCAAGCATCGAAGAGGCGATTGCCGCGATCGGCCGGGGCGAGATGGTCGTCGTCGTCGACGACGCCGACCGTGAGAACGAGGGCGACCTCGTCATGGCAGCCGAGTTCGCGACCCCTGAGAAGGTTGCGTTCTTCCTTACCTACACCTCGGGCCTGATCTGCGTGTCGCTCACAGCCGAAAGGGCCGACGAGCTCGAGCTGCCCTTGATGGTGTCGCACAACACCGAGTCCCAGCGCACGGCGTTCACTGTGACTGTCGACTACCGCTACGGCACTACGAGCGGTATCTCGGCCGGCGACAGGGCGGCGACGATCCGGGCTCTTATCAACGACGACACCAAGCCCGCCGACCTCGCCAGGCCCGGCCACGTCCTTCCACTGCGGTACCGACCGGGCGGTGTCTTGAAGCGGGCTGGCCACACCGAGGCGACGCTCGACCTCGCCCGCATGGCTGGGTGTTATCCGGCCGGGCTCTTGTGCGAGATAGTCACCGAGGACAAACAGCGCATGGCTCGCCAGCCGGAGCTGGAACGCTTCGCGGCCGAGCACGGCCTGCCGATCATCTCGATCGCCGACCTCGTGCGTTATCGCCGCCACCGCGAGAAGCTCGTGGAGCGGGTTGCCGCCGCCCGCATCCCGACCAAGTACGGAGAGTTCATCGCCCACGGGTTCAGGTCGATCATCGACGGCCAAGAGCACCTGGCCTTCGTGGCGGGCGATCTGTCCCAAAAAGAGAGCGTGCTCGTCCGGGTGCACAGCGAGTGCTTGACGGGCGATGTGTTCGGCTCGCTCCGCTGCGACTGCGGGCCCCAGCTCGACGCGGCGATGTGCAGGATCGGCGAAGAGGGAGTCGGTGTCATCGTCTACCTGCGTGGCCATGAGGGCCGCGGCATCGGTCTCACCCACAAGCTGCGTGCCTACAACCTTCAAGACAAAGGCCGAGACACCGTCCAGGCCAATGTCGAGCTAGGCCTTCCTGTCGACAGCCGCGAGTACGGCATTGGGGCCCAGATCCTCGTCGAGCTCGGCGTGACCAAGATGCGCCTCATGACGAACAACCCGGCCAAGTACGGCGGTCTCGAAGGTTACGGGCTCGACATCGTCGACCGGGTGCCCCTGGAGCTGGCCGCGAACCCTGAGAACCTCGAGTACCTGCGGACCAAGCGGGAGAGGATGGGCCACCTGCTGACGGGCCTCGACGAGGCCGAGCTGCTCACCGAAGACCTCGACGCGGAGCTCGATGCGGACCTCGAGACCGACGAGCTTTTCGCAGGACCGCTGCTCGAGTCGGAGGAATTCGATGGCCTTGAGTGAGACCGGTGAACCAAGCGAGACTCTCGGCGAGGTCCCGGCACCAAGCCACCGTCTTCCTGCCCTCGAGCTGGGCGACCTGGAAGGTGTCCGGGGATCCGGCGATGGGACGGGGTTGCGGGTCGCAATTGCCTGTAGTCGTTTCAACGGGCAGGTGACGAGCCTGCTGCTGACCGGCGCCCTCGCCGAGCTGGACCGCAGTGGCGTGGGCGCGACTGACCGGACTGTCGTCTGGGTGTCGGGGGCCTTCGAGCTGCCGCTTGCCGCCTTAGCCGCGGCGAGGACCGGTCGCTACGACGCCGTCATCTGCTTGGGAGCGGTGATCCGCGGTGAGACCACGCACTACGACATCGTCGCCGGCGAGTGCGCCGCGGGCATTCGAGCGCGTCCAGCTCGAGACTGGCCTGCCCGTGGTCTTCGGAGTTCTGACCACCGAAAACCTGGCCCAGGCGCTGGACCGGGCCGGGGGAGCGTTCGGTAACAAGGGGACAGAAGCTGCCATGACAGCCGTCGAGATGTCGGAGGTCCTGCGGCGGCTCAAGTTGTCCTCGCCTGCTCCGCCCGAGGTTGCCGGTGCCGCGTCCACCTCGGGACCCGGAAGCCGGCCCTAGGCGTGCTGCGCCTGGTCTTGCCAAAGGGCTCCCTCGAGCAGGCAACCTTCGAGCTGTTCGCGACCGCGGATCTTGCGGTCCGGCGCGCTTCGGACGTCGCCTACCGGGCGACGATCGACGACCCGCGTGTGGCCGAGGTGCATATCTTGCGGCCCCAGGAGATCCCCACCTATGTGGCTGAGGGCCTCTTCGATCTGGGCGTGACCGGGCGCGACTGGGTTGAGGAGACCGGAGCCGATGTCGTCAGTCTTGGCGAGCTGCAGTACTCCAAGGTCTCTACTGATCCTGTCAAGGTCGTGCTCGCCGTGGCGGGGGATTCTCTTGTACAAAAGGTCGAGGACTTGCCGGCGGGCTGCCGGGTGTCGACCGAGTACCCGCGTCTTACCAAGCGCTTCCTGGCCGAGCGAGGCGTAGAGGCCGACGTCCGCTTCTCCTTTGGGGCGACCGAGGCGAAGATCCCCGACGTCGCCGATGCGGTTGTCGAGATCACCGAGACTGGCCGAGCGCTCCGGGCCGCGGGCCTGCGCGTGATCGAGACCTTGCTCTTGTCGTACACCGAGCTGATCGCCAATCCCGTCTCGGTCGCCGACCCAGAGAAGCTGCGGGCCATGGGACAGCTCCTCGTGCTCCTCCAAGGTGCGCTCGAGGCGCGCGGCAAGGTGCTCGTCAAGTTAAACGTGGCTCCGATCGACCTCCCCTCGATCATCGCCGTGCTTCCCTCCATGCGGTCTCCGACCGTCGCCAAGCTCTTCGGCGAGGCCGGCTATGCCGTCGAGGCGGTAGTGCCCAAGTCCGAGATCAACATCTTGATCCCGGCCCTCAAAGAGCGTGGAGCGACTGACATCATCGAGCTTGCCATCGCCAAGATCGTCCATTGAGCCCTTCTTCACTGACCGGGCCCGGCCATGATGGGACAGCTCTTGGAGATGTTGTGGCAAACGGCTCTCGTCGCCCGCGCCTTGGTGTCGTGACGCGGTTCGACGCTCGGCGGGGCTTGGGCGTGGTCGTATCGCGAGAAGGGACCGAGTTCGCGTTCCATTCCACGGCGATTGGCGACGGCAGCCGGCAGATCTTGCCTGGGACCGCGGTCAGCTTCACAGTTGCCGCGGCCGTCGGCGGACGCTTTGAGGTCTTGGTGTTGATACCGGTCGAAGCCGACAAGGCGGCGTCGGGCTGATCGTCCCCGATTTCGCTCGGGGAGACGCCAACTGAGACATGAGGCGGCCCCACGTTCGGCCACCGTCACGGGGGACTGCGGGCGCAGCTTCGTTCTTGTCAACGATCGCGCTCAGCCGGTCAAGGCCAGCGCTGAGGCTTTGTGTGGGTTCTCGTTAAATGTTCTGTCTTCCTTGTGCCAGATCGTGAGGATCCGGTTCCTCGACTCGTCTTCGGGCCCGATATAGAGCGCACACCAGTCATCGGCGTACTGACGGCACTCGATCCGACGGTGCGGTTCCAGGCGGCAGGCAGAGTGCCGACTGCCTAGCCTCTCCGTGGCTACGAACGGACGACGCAGTGCCCCTTACCTTGGCGCTTTGCCTCGTACATGGCGAGGTCGGCTTCGTGGATGAGCTGGGTGCTGTCCCGGCTTGTCTGGCCGAAGACCACCACGGCGCCGACGCTTGCCCGTTGTTCACGGCTCACTCCGGCAAGCACGATAGGGGCGGCGAACACGCCGAGAAGCCGCTTAGCCACCTCCTCGGCCTGAGCTGGAGATGAAATCTGCTCGGCCAGGTACAAGAACTCGTCGCCACCCAAGCGACACAGGGTGTCTGAGGATCGAGTCACCTGTTCCAGCAGACGTGCGACCGCGACGAGCAGTTCGTCACCGACGCGATGGCCAAGGGTGTCGTTCACGACCTTGAAGTCGTCGAGATCCAACAACATGACGGCATTCCAGTCGCCTCGCCGAGCGGCCCGGGCGTGAGCTTGCAGAAGCCGGTCCTCAAAGAGGGCTCGGTTGGCGAGCCCGGTGAGCTGGTCGTGCATCGCCTGGTGAGAGAGCTGGGCGATGAGCGCCTTTTCCCGGGTGACGTCTCGGACCGAGGCAACGAAATAGACCGTCGACCCGTTCGAATCCCTAGCAGGGGACTTCGCCACTTCTACGTCGATCACTTGGCCGTCGCGTCTCAAGTAGCGCTTTGTGTATGTCACCTGGTCTGCTTCACCTGCGATCAGGCGCCGACGAGCCTCTTCTGATCTGCCGCGGTCATCAGGATGGGTGAATTCCTCCATGTCCTTTCCGATGAGATCTTCCCTGGCGATACCGAGAATTCGGCAGAAGGCGTCGTTGACTTCCAGGGCCCGGCCCTCGAGATCGTCGAACAGCGTTCCGGCCATGCTGTTCTCGAACGCGAGACGGAAGCGCTCCCCGCTCTTGGCGAGTTGCTCGGACGCAGTGTGCCCTGGGGATACCGACAGCGCAGTCCCTACAGCTTCGGCCGCCCTCTCGAGCTCATCGTCGCGACACGCCATTAGCCCGCCGATCGCCCCATAGCCTACGGAAGCTTCAAGGCCACGTTGCTATTTTGGCACGAAATCAGGTGGCCTCTGAACAGCCCGGAAGGCGCCAACTGATCAGCACAGGTGACACAGTTAGTGCCACAAAGCAACCAGAGCTCGGGCGCTCAGGACCCCTCGAAGATCATGCCCAGTCGGTACTCTTCGTTCATCTCCCGCTCCGCGAAGCGACTCGGGTCACGACATGGCCGACGGCCCAGTCGGCTTTTCTACCTACCTATAGAGCCCGCGCCGCTCGACGCGAAACTCGCCATTGCTCTCGGGTCGGGCTCGCACCTGCCCGAACGGTCAGGCCGGTTCACCCTCAAGGCCCGGCAGGCCGTCCAGGCTTGTCGCGTTGTTGGCTCGCCAGTACTCCCTGATGCCCTGGTCACCCTTGCCAGCGGCCCACTTTTCCATCAGGGGCCTATGTGCAGCGAAGGTCATGAGGGGCACTCCGTAGCCGCAGGAATCCGCCACGCGTTCGGCGGACACGACGACGACCGAACGCGCACCTAGGAGCTGGTCTGTCGAAAAGGCCGAAGCCAGCTCGTCGAAGGCGTCGTCGTCTCGAGCGACGACAGACCCGTGGCCGTGGACTCGCACGATACGCGGCCTGCCTTCAAAGGCGCAGAACATGAGGACGACGCGGCCGTTCTCGCGCAGGTGGGCGATCGTCTCGACGCCGCTACCGGTCCGGTCGAGGTAGGCGAGCTTGCTTGGTCCGAGAACGGCCAGCTCGTCGTTGTTGCTCTTCGGCGAGCAGTTCACGAGTCCGTCGCCTCCGAGGGGAGCCGAGGCGACGAAGAAAACGGGCTGGGCAAGCAGGAAGCTCGCCAAGCCATCGTCGATAACGTCGTAAGTACGGCCCATAGCCCAAAGCCTAGATGTCACGAGTGCGTCTCCGGCCGTGGCAGGCTTGGGGCATGGGCAGCTTTCTCGTCGAGGCGATGTCTGACCCGACGGCTGTCATGCAGCGGGCGGCGCATTATCTTGCCGCCGACCCCGTCCAGCTCAATTTGGTCTGGAGCATCCTGCGCCAACGCGCCGAGTCGGGCGTGCCGGGTAGCTACTGGCTGCTCGAGGCCGATGGCGTTGCGACGGGCATCGTTCTTGAGTCGCCACCCGCCCACGGGGCAGCCATCTCACCGGTGCAGCCAGAAGAGGCCGTATGCCTGGCCGAAGCGATATCTGGCGAAGGCCACCGTCTTACGGGCATAAGCGGAGTGGCGTCCACCTCGGCCGCCTTTGCCGGCCGCTGGACCGAGAAGACTGCGACCTCGGCCGTCGTGGAGGAAGCGCAGCGCCTCTACGTGCTCGACTGCCTTTGTCCGGCCGAAGCCGTGCCGGGGAATCTTCGGCGCGCTGAGTTCTTTGAGCGGGGACTTCTCACCGAGTGGTGGGCCGCGTTCCAGGTCGAGACAGGCTCAGCCCGTCTCGATGTCTCCGCGGCGGTCGATCTGGCCCTGGCTCGTGGGCGCCTTTTCGTCTGGGACCACGATGGTCCACGCTGCGTGGCGCGCGCCACAGAGCCCCTTGGCGGCGTCTCGCGTATCGGCGCTGTCTTCACCCCGCCCCGCTGGCGCCGCCACGGCTACGCCTCGGCATGCGTCGGGGCCTTGTGCGAGTGGCTGAGCTGTGAGCAAGGTGCCAACGCCGTGCTCTACGCCCAGCTTTGCAACCCAGGTTCGAACGCGATTTACCGCCGTCTCGGCTTCAAGGCTGTCTCGGAGGTACTCGCCTACAGATTCGGTGAGGTGGCTAAACACAGATGACACACGCCCCGGCAGAAGAGCCTTCAAAAGGGGGCACCTCAAGCTCCGCGGTGCCGTCCGCGACCGTCGAGCGCGAGCGGGCCCCGGCGATCGACCTTGTCGTGACGGATCTCGACGGGACGATCTGGGACGGGACGGGGCACGCCCATCCCCGCACCCTGCGGGCGCTCAGGACCCTCCAGGCCGCTTCCATCCCCGTCCTTGTTGCCACAGGACGCAGCGCGAGGAGCGCTTGGCCTGTCATGGAGGCGAACGGGATTGAGCTTCCAGCCGTGCTCTTGGACGGAGCCATCGGTCTCGATTTCGGCGCCACGACGCCCGTATACAGGTACGACTTCAGTCCAGCACTGGCCGCGCAGGTGCTCGAGATCTTCGACGATCTGGGAGTCAGCCCGTGCATCAACGTCGACGGGCCGGGGCGGGACATCGTGATCGGCGAGCATCCCATGACTCATCCCGAGTACGTGCGCCGTCTTCAGCCATGGGTGCGCGACGAGGACCCGTGGACCGCCGTGCGCACCTTGCACGTCCTCTCGTTCTCCCTCCTCGGCTCGGACCACTCCGAGACGGCCAAGCTCGCGGCCGAGGTGACCGCACGGGCGCCGGTCTCGGCAGCGCTATCGCCCGACCGCAGCTTCGGGGGAGTGCACCTGAGCTTCCGCCCGCTCGGGGTCAACAAGTGGGCTGGAGTCGTGGAGTTCTGCGCCCATTGGGGGCTTGACAGCGGCCGCGTGCTCGCCATCGGTGACGCCGACAACGACGTGGAGCTGTTGGAGGGAGCCGCCTTCGCCCTCGTCGTGGCCGACGCGACGCCGGCTGCCCTGGCACGGGCCGATCAGGTGACGGCGGCTGCCAAGGACGGGGGCTGGGCCGAGCTCCTCCAGTTCGTGGGCCTACCCGGATAACCGGTCAGATCGCGGTCTCGGGGCTCGAGTGGCCGTCGCTAGCCGGGGTGGCCGAAGAGATCCTGACAAAGGCGAGCCGGAGCTGTGACAGGCCATCGGCTAGTGCCCCGGCATGCTGACCGAGGCGTTCACCAAGCCCGTCGACGAGCAGGCCGAGGGCGTCAATCGCAAGGCGCGCCTTGTCGAGCTGGGGAGGTTGCTGGGACAGGTGCAAGGCCGCGAGCTCGAACAGCCCGTAGCAGTGGTTTGCGATGACGTCCTCAGCCGGGGCCGCGGCTAGGTGCTTGGCGACCTCGAGGAGTTCTTCTTCTTCCCGCAGCTCCTCCTCAGTCATGGTGCCGGCCTCACCAGCCTCACTAGGCGCATCTCGGCGCGGCGATCCTCCTTGTGGGCCGGACCCGCCGGCTGCACCTGGAGCCGAAGCGCCACTGCCGGGTGCCTGTTCGCCCGCTCGAGGCACACGATGTTCCCCCTCTGGTGTCCAAAGGCTGCTCATGCTGCTAGCCTACGTGTGACAAGTAGGGGAAGCGGGGTGCGCCCTATGGCGTGACTCCCACCCGGCCACTGCGGCTTTGCCGAGGCGTGCGTCGGGTCTTGAGTGTGGCCAGCCGGCATCCCGGCTTCCCTTTCGTACCGGTCGAGCAGCGTCTCGGCCCCAGCGAGAGGACGACGCCCAATCACCACTGTTCCCAGCTCCAATGAGCCACGGATCAACGACCGTATCCGTGCTCGTGAGGTCCGGCTTGTCGACGCTGAAGGTCGCCAGCTCGGGATCACGCCTTTAGCGCAGGCGCTCGCCATTGCCCAGCAGCAGGATCTTGACCTGGTGGAGGTGGCGCCTCTGGCGAATCCCCCGGTCTGCCGGATCATGGACTATGGGAAGTTCAAGTTCGATGCCGCGCAACGGGCCAAGGAGTCGCGGCGTAAGACGAGCAACATCGGCATCAAGGAGATGAAGTACCGGCCGAAGATAGGCCCGGGCGACTTCGAAACCAAGACCCGCCAGGTGCTCAGGTTCCTTAACGAAGGCCACAAGGTCAAGGTGACCGTGATGTTCCGGGGACGGGAGGTCATCCACCCCGACCTGGGCAAGAAGATCCTTGACAGGATCGCGGAGCAGATCGACGGAGTGGCCAAGATCGAGACCGAGGGTCGCCTGGACGGACGCAACATGGTCATGGTGCTCGCACCTGACAAGAGGGCGAAGCAGTCCTCAGAGGCCAAGCACCTGACCGAGGAGCGAAGCCGGGTGGCCACCAACGGCAACACGCCGGCACCAGAGGTGCCGCCAGTCGAGTTAGCTGCCCCCGAGCCGGCTGAGCCGGCTTTGGAGCAGGTGGAGAGCCACCCTTAGAGAGCGCAGCACAACACGAAAGGTCTTGACCGGAGGCTCCCGGTCAGACGGCCCGGTGGCAGACAGGCACCGGGTGTATTGCCAGACGAAGACAGAACCGAATACGAAGGCGAAGGGGTACCCAGATGCCGAAGCAGAAGACGGACCGGGGAGCAGTGGCCCGTTTCAAGATCACCGGGACCGGGAAGATCAGGCGCCGGCAGCAGAACCGTGGCCACATGCTGGAGAAGAAGTCGTCTGTACGCACGCGCCGCCTGGGCCACGAGGTCGGCGTCTCCTCAGCCGACCGCAAGAGCGTTCGCCGGCTGCTCGGCATCTGAGAGCAGCCGCCAGGCCCGTCGCCGACAGCGCCTTTTCGCCGTCTGAGTCGGGCACCTAGTCCCGCCTCTTTGACCGAGGCCAAACAAACCAAACGATCGCACTGGTATCAACGATGAAGGGAGCCCAGAAATGGCCAGGGTGAAGCGCGCAGTCCACGGCAAGAAGCGCCGGAGGACCGTCCTCGAACGCGCCCAGGGCTTCTATGGCAACAAGTCGCGCTCGTACCGGGCGGCCAACGAGCAGGTCATGCACTCGCTCCAGTACGCCTACCGCGACCGCAGAGCGCGCAAGGGAGATTTCCGCAAGCTCTGGATCCAACGCATCAACGCGGCTGCCCGGCTCAACGGTACGACCTACAGCCGGTTCATTGCCGGGCTGCACCGGGCGGAGATCGACGTTGACCGCAAGATGCTCGCCGACCTCGCAGTGCGCGACCCACAAGCGTTCGCTGCTCTAGTGAGCGCCTCCATGGCAGCTTTGGGCGCCGACGAGGACTTTGGGGCCGAGGCCGAGGAGAGCTTGGACGAGGCAGCCTCCTAAGTCTCAACTGTTACTTGAGACTTGGCGTCTGCCCAAAGTATCAACATGAGCCTTAGCGTTAGGCGCCTCGGTGCCCGTGACCAGCGTGTTCAGCGCTTGCGCCGGTTGCTGCGCCGCTCGAATGTGCGTGACCTAGAGCATGCTTTCGTGGCGGAGGGGACAAAGCTGGTTGAGGCCGCCCTCGACGCCGGCGCTCGTCTCGAGGCCATCTTCGTGGCCGACGACTGGCGGTCGGCGACAGCGGCGGCGGTGGTCGTGGAACGGGCGGCCGCGCTTGGCGTGACTGTTTTCGAGCTCGGTCCCGGCGTCATGGAGCGGGTCGCCGATACCGTCAGTCCGCAACCCGTCTGTGCGGTCGTAGAGGCGGTCGACATCGGCCTCGACGAGCTGCTCTTGCGGACTTCGAAGCCCCTCGGAGGTGAGCTCGGGCCGGCGGGCCAGTGCGAGGCGGCTTGCGTGGTGGTCGTCTGTGTGGACGTCCGCGACCCGGGCAATCTCGGATCAGTTCTGCGCATAGCTGGCGCCACCGGCGCCAGGGGGGTGATCTGCTGCGCGGGGACGGTCGACCCTTTCAACCCGAAGGTCGTTCGGGCGAGCGCCGGAGCAGTCTTCCGGGTGCCGCTCGTGGTCGGCACCCCGCCGGTGGAGGCGCTCGAGGCCCTCGGGCGTGGCGGCTACAGGCGTTGGGCGACTGTTCCGAGTGGGGGCACGGACTACGCCGTGGCCGACCTGGGCGGGCCGAGTGCCTTCGTGCTCGGCAACGAGGGCGCCGGGTTGGCTGACGAGGTCGTGGGCCTCCTCGATGGCGCTCTGACAATCCCGATGCAAGCGGGGACCGAGTCGCTCAACGTGGCCATGACAGTCGCAGTGCTCTGCTTCGAGGCCGTGCGCCGCCACCGCTCGGCGGTCTAAGCGTGCCCTACGATGATCCCGTGCCACAAGCAAACGAGCCGCTAGACGGCGGTGTCGTGACCAAGGAGCTTCCTCAGCAGCTCGCCGCTATCGAGTCCGAGGCGACCGCGGCCCTTGCCGGCGCCGTCGACCTCGCCGAGCTGGAAGAGCGCGAGCGGGTCGCCTTCCGGTCGAAGAAGTCCCGGTACGCAGAGCTCTACCAGCAGCTCGGCTCGATGGAGCCCGACCAGCGTCGCGAGGTTGGCCGGCTCCTTAACGAGCTGCGGGGCCGGCTCGAGGCCGTCGCCGCCAGCCGGAGGACGGAGCTGGCCAAGGCCGCCAGGGCCGAGCGGCTGGCTGCTGACCGCCTGGACCTGACCGAGGTTCTGCCTGGGCGCCTGGCCGGGCACGCGCATCTCGTGACCCAGGTGCGCGAGGCGCTCGAGGACGTCTTTGTCGGCATGGGCTACGAAATCGCCGAGGGGCCTGAGGTGGAGACGGGGTGGCGCAACTTCGAGGCGCTCAACATCCCCGAGGACCATCCTGCCCGCAGCCCGCTCGACACCTTCTACGTCGATCACGGCGAGCCGTGGAGCGTACTGCTTCGCCCGCACACCTCACCGGTCCAGATCCGGCTCCTTGAGCGGGGTGTGCTGCCCATCTACGCCGTGGCGCCGGGGCGCACGTACCGCAAGGACACTCCGGACTCGACTCACCTGCCCGTGTTCCACCAGATCGAAGGGCTCGTGGTCGACCACGGGGTCACCTTCGCAGACTTGAAGGGCACGATCGACACCTTCGTCCGGGCCATCTTCGGTGCGGGGACAAGGACGAGGTTGCGCCCGGCTTACTTCCCCTTCACGGAGCCGTCAGCCGAGTTCGAGATGTCGTGTGTGATGTGCGGAGGCGAGGGCTGCCGGACCTGTTCGGGCGTGGGCTGGATCGAGCTCGGAGGCTGCGGGATGGTGCATCCGGCCGTCTTCGAAGCCACAGGCGTCGATGCAGAGGAGTGGACCGGTTTCGCCTTCGGCTTCGGCATCGACCGGATCGCCATCATGCGCCACAACATCGCCGACTTGAGAGTGATGATCGAGAACGACGTGAGGTTCCTCGGGCAGTTCTGAGCGCTAGGACAAGCCGTGCGCGACCCTCCTCGACAGCGTGCCAGCGTTTTCAGGCAGGGTGCGGTGCCGGTTCTCCGAGGAAGAACAAGGCAGCAAGAACAAGCCAGGAAGTACCTGGACCAAGCTTGAGGAGACGAGGAAGTGCGCGTACCACTGTCGTGGTTGCGGGAACTGACACCGCTAAAGACACGACCTACTGACAACCACGAGGTTGCCGCGCTCGCAGCCGATCTCGACGCGCTCGGCCTTGTCGTCGAGGGTGTCGAAAAGGTCGGCGAGGGCCTGAGCGACGTTGTGCTGGCGCGCGTGCTCGAGATCGCCGCCATAGCCAATGCCGACAAGATCCGGCGCGTCGTGGTCGACGCGGGTGGTCCCGAGCCGGTAGAGGTCGTCTGCGGTGCTTGGAACTTCGAGGTCGGAGACGTCGTGCCCTTCGCGCCGGTAGGTGCCGTGCTGCCGGGGGAGTTCCGTATCGAGCAGCGCAAGCTGCGTGGCGTCGTGTCCAACGGGATGCTCTGCTCGGGTCGTGAGCTTCGCCTGTCGGAGGATCACGGCGGAATCCTCGTGCTCGGCCGTGACGGCGGCTTCGAGCTCGGCCTTCCCCTTGTTGAACATCTCGGGGCGGGATACGAGCCCGATGTCGTCTTCGACCTGGCCATAGAGGGCAACCGGCCCGATTGTCTGTGTGTGGCGGGCATCGCCCGTGACTTAGCGGCGCGCCTCGGACTGGCTCTGCAGCTTCCCGAGCCCGTCGTGGAGGAAGGGACCGCACCGGCCACCGCCTTCGCCAGCATCGAGGTGCTGGCGCCCGAGCTGTGCCACCGCATGATCGGCAAGGTGCTGGTCGGGGTGACCAGCCTGCCCTCACCACCTGTCGTCGCCCGCCGGCTCACTCTGGCTGGAATGAGGCCGATAGACGCCATCGTCGACGCCTCGAACTACGTCATGTTGGAGCTCGGTCAGCCGACACATCCTTATGACCTCGACCGGCTCGGTGGTCACGGCCTCCGCGTGCGGGCCGCGCGCCCTGGCGAGGAGATCGTCACCCTTGACGCAGTTACGAGGGTCCTCGGCAACCGCCCCCCTAAGGGCGACGACCCGATCTCGGCATACGACTGCGTGATCTGTGACGCCGAGGACCGGCCCGTGGGGATCGGCGGCATCATGGGCGGCCAGTCGAGCGAGATCAGCTCTGAGGCATCGCGGGTGCTCCTAGAAGTGGGCTACTTCGTGCCTGTTGCCATCGCACGCACGGCGCGCTCGGTCGGGCTCAGGACCGAGGCCTCGGTCCGCTTCGAGCGGGGCGTGGACCCGGCGATGATGGAGCGCTCGGCCCTGCGCTTTTGCGAGCTCGTCGTTGCTGCCTCACGCGCCGCCGGTGAGGAGCCGCCAGTCATCGCCTCCGGGCTGATTGACGATCATCCAGTTGCTTACCTGCCCCGGCGGATCCGCGTCCGCACGGCCCGTGTCGGCGGCCTGCTCGGCACCGAGCTGCGAGACGAAGAGGTCGGCCAGCTCCTCGAGCCCCTGGGCTTTGTCACGAGCGCGGCGGCCGATGCAGCCTCCGTCGGGCTCTTAGAGGTCGAGGTGCCGTCTTTTCGACCTGACGTCCGTCGCGAGGTGGACGTGACCGAAGAAGTGGCACGGCGTATCGGCTATCAGGAGCTGCCCGTTTCCCAACGCCGGTCCCCTTATGTGGGGCGCCTTACCGAGCGCCAGAGCTTGCGCCGCAGGCTCAGGCGCGTCCTTGCCGGCCTCGGGGCGCACGAAGCCTGGACCATGTCGATAGTCGACCCCCGCGAGCAGGCTCGAGCCGGGGTCGTGGGCCGGCCGGTCACCTTGTTGAACCCGATGGTCGCCGAGGAGTCCGCCTTGAGGGGCGGGCTGCTGCCGGGACTGTTGGGGGCGCTTCGTCACAACGTGGGTCGCCGCAACCCGTGGCTGCGGCTGTTCGAGATCGGCGACGTCTTCTCTCTGGACGGACCGGAGATGCCCGTGCGAGACGAGCTGCCCATGGAGTGGGAGCTAGTCGGGCTGATCCTCGCCGAGCTCGACGACGACGCCCGCGCGGCCGTCAACGCCTGGCGGGTGGTCTGCGATGCCCTCAGGCTGGAAGGAGTCGAGCTGAGGCCCGCAGAGAGGGCAGGCTTGCACCCGGCACGGACCGCCGAGATAGTCGCCGGTGGCGAGGTGCTGGGCGTGGTGGGCGAGATCGACCCCGAGACCCTTTCTGCCTTCGACCTCGTGCACGCACGGGTTGGTTGGCTAGAGCTCGACCTCGCCAAGCTCGATGCCGCGCCGCGCCTGCCGCTCGCGGCTCGGCCCGTGAGTCGGTTCCCCTCGAGCGACGTCGACCTCGCTTTCGTGGTGGCCGACTCGGTCCCAGCAGCACAGGTCGAAGCGACACTTCGGCGCGCCGCCGGCGAGCTGTGCGAGTCAGTCGTGCTCTTTGACGTCTACCGAGGAGCCGGCCTGAGCCAAGGCTCACGGAGCCTGGCTTACCGCGTGCGGTTTTGTGCTCTCGACCGGACATTGACCGATGCCGAGGTGGCTGAGCTGAGGGCCCGGTGCATAGAGGCAGTGGAAAGCGAGTTCCAGGCCACGCTCCGAGGCTAAGGCGAAAAGCGGCCGCGGGTCGCAGTCGTAAAGACAGTTGTCACCTGGGTGAAACGAGTCGACCACCAGAGCCGAGAGGGGCCGGCGGTCTGCTGAAGGCACATTAGGTGCCGAGCGAGGCGAGCACGCGAGCTGTGACGACACTGGACAGGTACTCGCTGTAGTCGATGGTGAGGTGCTCGACATCTGCGAAGGCCACGTAGCGCCCTATGACCGGCTCGCAGACGTCGCCGTCGCAGAACCACTGGTGGGTCGGGACGAGCCGGGCCCGGGCGGCGGCCGCCTCCTCGCGGTCACGCGACAGGTATGACCCGTAGTACCCGGCTCCGTATGTGTAACGCGAAGAGCACTGCTGGGGATCGTGGTGGGCCGCCAGGCAGGCCGGGACCGACTCGGCGAACTCCGGGCTCGTCCCCATGATGACCCGGACCGCCGACGGGTCCTTCTCAGTCGCCACCGCGAACAACCGGGCGTAGCCGGCCGACCAGGCGCTGTTCGAGACCAGCCCGAGGTCTGTCGCCCCGGAAACGGCAATGACCGCCTCGGGGTGGAGGGCGGCAATCGCCCGCCCGACGCGAAGGTGCCACAGGTTGCAGTTTCCGTACTGCGCAGCGGTCTCGGCGCTGTAGATGATGTCAGGCGCTGGACAACCGGCGTAGCCGAACACGGCGAGGCGATAGCCGCGCTTTTTGAGCCCTCCGTCCAGCGCCGGGGCCCAGTTGCCTACCGTCGAGTCACCTACGAGGACGACCGTCCGCTTGGCGTGGAGGTCGCCCAGCAGGCAAGGCACCGGGTGCCCGGCAAGGCCAGGGTGCAGGTAGGGGTCGCAGGCAGAGAAGAAGGCGGGACCTGAGGCCGCATACGACGCTTGGGCCGAGTCGAACGTCGCCTGCCTCGGCAGGCTGTCCTCGGGGATGGTCCTGACCGCCGCTGCCTCGGCCACTGCCCGGGCAACGGCAGTTGCGGACCCGGGCGTTACAGCAGACGACGCTGTCGTGGTCGGCCCAGCAGTGGTGAGGCCGAGCGCCAGGCCTGTCACGGCCCAGACCGATGCCGCCATGGCCGGGGCCATAACGAGGCCGGCCACCTTGCGGCGACCGGGTAGTCGCAGGCGCCTTATGGGGTTTTCGACGTAGTAGTACGAGGCGATCGCCACGAGGTAGCTCAGAGCAAGAAGCTCAAAACGGGCCGAGAGGGGCAGTACACCGCCCGTTGCGTATGTCATCGCCAACATGAGGATTGGGTAGTGCCACAAGTACAGCGAATAGGAGATGTTTCCGGTGAACCGCGTGGAGCGGAGCTCCAAGAGGCGCTCGGCCCCGTGCCGGCCCCCGAGGCCACCGAAGACGAGGAGTGCTCCGGCGGCTCCGGCCGGCCACCACGCTGCCACGCCGGGATAGGAGCCGTTGTCGCTCAGCAGTAGGGCCGAGGCCACGATGGCTGCGAGAGAGACCCAAGTGATAGCGGCGCGGACGACATTAGGGATCCATTGCGGCCGCGGGACCAATGCTAAGAGCGCGCCGAGGCCAAGCTCCCAGAAGCGGGTGAAGGGGGAGTAGTAGGCACCTACTGGGTCGACACGGGTCTGATATGCGCACCACCATGCCGAGGCGCACACGAGCACGAGACAGACGCCGACGAGGGCTCGGCGCCGGTTGCGGGTGGCGACCAAGCTCATGAGAAGGACAAGGAGAAGTGGGAAGAACAGGTAGAACTGCTCCTCCACGCTGAGGGACCAGAAGTTCAAAATGAGCGATGACCCTTGGTGGGCGGTGAAGTAGTTCGTACCTGTGGCAGCAAAGCGCCAGTTGGCACCGAACAGCGACGCCCACCGCTCGTCGACAGCGAGGGACTGCGCAGCCGGGACCCCTAGCCAGTAGTAGCTGAGGGCGAAGGTCGCAAGGAGGGCAACTGTCGCCGCGGGCACGATGCGCTTGACCCGGCGCGTGTAGAACTCGACGAGCCTGGTGCGAACCGGAGCGGCGGGCTGGCGGAGCAGCTGGCCTGTTATGACGAAGCCACTCACCACAAAAAAGACGTCGACTCCCACGAATCCCCCACTGAACCCGGGGATCTCCGCATGGGCGAGGAGCACGAGGATGACTGCCAAGGCCCGCAGTCCCTGGATGTCATCACGGAAGGGGGCGGAGCGGACGCGATGGAGGGCGCGGCCACGCCGCGGCTTTTTGGCCCGTGTCCAAACGGGCGCCCCAGATGTCGGGTTAGTCACTGCCAAGCCCAGGTCATTTGCTTGCAGACCTGACACCGAGATCATGGGGAAGCTGAAGCATCGGGCTTAGGCCTCGGCAAGACGGGGGTGCTCGCCTTGTTGCTTAGACCCGCGTGTAAAGCCCGCTGACGCGAGTTTCCTCTCGTCCCGGGCGGTTCGTCCCTCTGGGCCTGGGTGCGTGTCTGGCGCTTTCGTTGTCGTCCTCAGCACTCTCAGTACGCCGCCGAAGGCGGCGGCGAAGACCAGGGTCGAGGCGACGAGGGTGGCGAGCAGACGGTGGTTGGAGAAGTCGTGGGTGAACAAAGCGAGCGGCACTCCTATGTAGATGCAGGCCACAAGCACGGCGACCGGCAAGGTGAGAGCCGAGTAGAGCCTCAGGCCGGCTCTTTGGGAGATCGCTGGCATCGGGCTCTCGATCGCCGTCTCATGTTGGTCCTCGACCGGGGCGGCAGGTAGGACCAGCTCCGCGACGGGAGTAGAGATCGGGACCGCACGGTGGGCAAGCCGATTGGCTCGGCGCCAACGGCGATGGCTCAGGCCCGGCACCGAACCGTGATATCTCCTCGAGCGAGGACCGCTTCGCGGGCGTCTTTTGAGATGTGCAGGCGCTCGTGGCGCTGGTCTCTCAAACAACGTGTCACTTGCTGTTTTCATCGTTCCATTCCTCTTTCAGGCGAGCTCTTTGGCTCGCGCCCATGCGCCGGTTCACCGCCGGCAGGTTTGTGTCAGCTAGCAGGGATGGCCAGCTCCCGACGGTCGGTACCGCTCCGCGCTGTGCTGCTGGCGTCCGCCGCCGAGGTCTTGGGCGTGGGTCGCCACTCGACCTTGCGTCTTCCTCCGCACCAGACCAGCAGTGCCCACAGGCCTGCACAGCTCTCGAAGATGCCGGCGATCGGGGCCAAACCGACGACGAGGGCCAGTTGTCCGATGCGCTGCATCCCGGTAAGGCCCGCCTCGGCCAGGTTGTACCAGGCGCCGATGAAGACCGAGCCCAACCAAAGCCCTCCGACAGTCGTGAGCCAAAGCGTGATCCAAGGAGAGAGGTAGAAGTGCAGGCCGTCCACCAGGCTGCGTATTGCCAGAGTCAAAAACAGCGGGCCGAAGGCGATCGAGAGAACTCCGACGACGGCTCCGAGGGCGAAGGTCGTGATCCGGTAGACCGTTCCGGCCATGAGCTGAAAACGGACACGGCCTGAGAGCGTGACGAATTCTGGGGAGCGGCGGATCATGGTGAGGCCCTGGAGGACTCCGAAGATCCACCGGTAGCGCTGGCGAAAAGCGCTCCGGTACGAGATCGGCGGCTGCTCGAGCATGACGCACCCGTGCCAGCCGAACACGTCCTTGCCAGAGGCGAGGAAGGCACTCATCCCAAAGACGTAGTCCTCGGCTATGAAGGGCTGGCCATCGAGGCAGCCCATGTCCCAGCCGAGCCCATTCTCGAACTCCTCCTCTACGACCAAGTTCGACCCGTGCAGGTGCAAGGGGATGCCCGACTCCATAACATGCCGGCACTCGAAGCAGCCGATAGGCCTGTTGGCCTCCATGGACCGGCAGAGTGGGCTCGTGCTGAGGTACTCGAGCGGGTAATGGATGGGCCCCTCGAGGACTCGGTGCGAAGTGGTCGCGAGCAGCTTAAGGAGCTTGCGCAGCTCACTTGGGACCATGACGCTTTCCTCGTCATAGTGGAGGACGAAGGTCGTGCCCGGCCGGCGGTTCCACCCGGCGCGCCGGCGCTCGACGGCGAAGTGGAGAGCACGAGCCTTGAGCTTGGTGCCGTTTGGCGTTTCGTAGCTCGCGGGGAGGACCACGGCCTCGACGGCCACGGTGTGGCCGGCGAAGGTGCGTTCCACGCGCTCGGCCTGCGTCCTCGACTCGGTGACGAGCTCCACCGACAGGAGCCTGCCGAACAGCTCCGGGTCTTCGGCGCCGAGCTGTTGCACGTTGCGGATGCCTCGGAGGATGACCTCGGTGCTCCCCGCCGAGCCGCGGGTCGTGATCTGGATCTTGAGATAGGGCAAGGCCAGGCGGGCCAGCTCCTCGGAGGAGACGGTGTCGGTATGCCGGTAGCGGTCCGAGTGGAAGATGAAGCTTCTCCAGTACGAGAGCAAGCGGACGCCCACGAAGGTGATGAGGACGAGCAGCGGCAGGCCGGCTGTTGCGTAGGCTGACGTGTAGAGATGCATGGGCGGTCGTGCTCCAGATGGGGTCGCCAAGAGATCCAGGTCATGGTTCGCCGCGAGGCGGGGATCGGCGTGTCATAGCCAATCTGGAGCCGTGGGTTGCGGCGTTTAGGGTGTCAGAAGAGCGTTTTTGGCTCACTCAGCTCTTCAATGCGACAGGCCAGGTCGCGGGACTGCTTTAGTGGCTCGACCGCCGCAAGAGGCGGGTCGAGGCAGTTCTCGCGTGCTCTTGTCCCTATTGAGCCCCTCTCAGGGTCGACTGCAGTTGCAGGCTGTCCTGCCGAGCCGTGGAACAGGCTCCTTCGGCAGCTTGAGTGTTGGGCTGCAGGTGGGGGTCCTTGTAGCTCGGGTGGGTAAGGTCGTTGGAAACCTCTGCGGTGAGCGAGCTCGTGTCACCGGCGCAGGTCGATAGAGCGCTTGTGACAGTGCCGGCCTCGCTTTGGAGCCGTCCGAACTCGCTCTTGGCTAGTGTCGCTGCCTTCGCCTTGGAGATCGCGGACAGCTGTGCCTGCAGGCTCGTTACCTGCCTTGTCAGGTTGGTCGTTCTGGTGTCGAGCGAGGCAACTGCGGCATGGTCCGACAGCAATTGTTTTGACAGCACACTGTCGCGAATTGTGAGCCCACGGTTGAGTATCACTGCACTGTTGGCGCGTTGGCGCCACTGGGTCGTCGATTTGTTCTGTTTGTAGGCCATGAAACCTGCGCCGAGTGCGGCCGCGAACACAACGACGACGAGAACGGTCACGAGCACTGAGCGAGCTCGCCGGCGAGGTCGCGATCCGGCATATGTCATCGGCTCGGACAGACTGAAGGCACCTACGGCCTGAGTCGCCGGCGCTTGCGAGGTCGCAGCCGGCTGCGAGCGTGGCCCGATAGCGGCCTGTGCAGCTGGCTGTAGGGGAACCGTCTTTTCCGCACTTTCCTGAGCGTCCGCGACTGTCGCCGTTCGGGAGGGCACGGAAGCGGCAGGCTCTTCGGGGGTCTCTATTTTCCGCGGAGGGTAGCTGGCAGCGCCAGCCCACGGCCTATAGGCGGGCTCGGGTGCTCTGCTGACTTGTTCCGCAATCGTCGCCGGCTTGGCGGTCTCTGTCTTGCCCGAGAGCAGGGATGCGCTAAGCGAAGCTGGTGACCCAGTGTTTGCCGGCTCGGGAGGCTCCTCCGCCTCGTGCTCCTCAAGAAGTGGTTCCGGCCCGCCGGTCTCGGCGGCTTCGACCGTCTCGATCTCGGAGTCCTCGTCGGTCTCGGTCTCGGAGTCCTCGTCGGTCTCGGTCTCGGCGGCTTCGACCGTCTCGATCTCGGAGTCCTCGTCGGTCTCGGTCTCGGCGGCTTCGACCGTCTCGATCTCGGAGTCCTCGTCAGTCTCGGTCTCGGCGGCTTCGACCGTCTCGATCTCGGAGTCATCGTCGGTCTCGGTCTCGGCGGCTTCGACCGTCTCGATCTCGGAGTCCTCGTCAGTCTCGGTCTCGGCGGCTTCGACCGTCTCGATCTCGGAGTCATCGTCGGTCTCGGTCTCGGCGGCTTCGACCGTCTCGATCTCGGCGGCTTCGACCGTCTCGGTCTCGGCGGCTTCGACCGTCTCGATCTCGGAGTCATCGTCGGTCTCGGTCTCGGCGGCTTCGACCGTCTCGCTCTCGGAGGATGTGGAGACATCCTCGCTGTGCTCCGCCTCCCCATCACCGAACTCGGCAGCGCCTTGTGCGTCGAGAGACGTATCCCCCTCGGCAGTGGCCTCGATGTCCTCGGTCTCTGTCTTTGTGTACGAGGAGTCCTCCGTCGGGGGAGCGGCCTCGTCGTGGGCAGCCGGTGTCACGATCGCCGGCAGGTGCCAGAGGTCTTCTAGGTTTTCGGGCAACGCCTCTTCGGCCGTTTCGACAACAGCGGTGTCCGCGGTCTCGTCTGTCCCGGCATCAGCGCTAGGCCCGGCCAGGACGTCCGACTCGAGCTTGACGGAGACAGGGGCCTCGTTGAGGCGTGCCTCCTCATCAGTAGCCTTGGGAGCAGTCCAAACCTCGAGCGAGGATTCCGGCTCGCTGATCGTCTCCACTGCCGCTGACTCCTCGGCATTGGTAGCCGTCGCTACTGCTTCGCCGTAAAGAGGCGCAGCCACGAGCGCGGTGATCGAGGGCTGCTCGTTTCCGAGAGGCTCGGTCTCCACCTCGTCGAGCTCCCCAACGTCCGTTTCGGCCTCAAGGCCTGCTTCACCCAGGGAGTACGAGTCCGGCGCGAGGGACGTCGCAGACTCTGCGCCGTGCTCGATGTCCTCGGTCTGTGACGACCCACCGGCCTCGCCTACCCAGTCGCGCCGACGCACGACAGGGACTGCCACCGGCCCGTTCTTCTCGGGCGATGTCGGCGTGTCCCAGGAAGACACGGTGGGAGAAGGCGGTCCGTAGACCGGTAGCGGTGGGGCCGCCAGCATCGCGGTGTCCGCGGTGTCATCGAGCGGCGCTTCTGCGATGTGAGCTTCATTCTCGGTTAGCTCAATAGAGAGGTGCGGAGATCTCGGCTCGTCGGCGATGTACTGAGAATCTGTCTCCGTACCAATGAACGGAGACGAGGTCTCGGTACCAATGATGTCTATGGGCGCGCGGACCGGAGGTGGGATCGGCGAGCCGATGTCAGCAGAGGCGAGAAGCTCGTCGAGTAACCGCGCTTCTTCCGCGGAGAACTCGATGCCTCTGCCGGTTCGATCCTTATGGAGTGCGTCGAGCTCGCCAAGTTCGTCGAGATCGCTCATCTTATTGCGCGCCCCCTCTGGTCCATTGCCATCAGGTGTAACTTGTCTGCCAGCATCTATCGGCGCGCGCGACGCTGAGATTGAGCCTTGGTCATTGAGCAATAAGGCTCGCCGCATCTGCCCACGTAAGACATGAGCCGAGAGCAGCTGGGCAAAGCCGCCGACACCGAGGCCTCAGGAGTCCTCTGCAATTGTCGTCGAGGGGGGCAGAGGGTGCTCGGAGGACAACAGCGCCGTCTCGCCGTCGTCGTCGATAAGGAGGTCCTGTTCGAGCATCTCGACGATGGTCTCAGTCACCGGTCGCAGATAGCTGCGGACTGCCTCGAGGGCGAAGTTCGGCAATTGGTCGAAGAAGCAGAAGGCGACAAGCCCCGTCCCGTCGGCTCCCGGTTCGAGGGCCACGAGCTCAAGGGCCGCGCAGACCCTTTCCACGGTCTCGTCCTCCTCGCCGCAGGCGATGAGATCACTCACGAACTCGGCGAGCTCGTTGAAGACCACCTGTGGGGTCAGGTCTTCGTCATAGAGGTCAAACAAGTCGAGGTAGTGGCTCTCAAATTCGGGCACGTTGTCGCGCAGGATCGCGGTAGCGCGAACGTCGAGGGGTGGGCGCATGGGGTTCCTTCCCGTCGTGTCGGTCTTCACGGCGGCGAAAAAGCGCCACGATCGAGCCGGAGTCCGGCCTTAGCTGAAACCAATCGGCCCTAGCTGAGACTAATCGGCCTTAGCTGAGACTAATCGGCCTTAGCTGAGACTAATCGGCCTTAGCTGAGACTAATCGGGCAGAGTCTCGAGAGCCTCTCCTGGCGGCCTTGGGAGCTAAGGGTCCTTGCGCTCGAACTTCTTGCGGACGGTCTCGCGTCTTTCTTGTAGCTCCCGGTAGGTGAACTGCTCGGTCTCGGGCGACAGGCCAATCGAGGCCCGCAAGCCCCCTAAGTCGACCGGTACCGCCCGGGGATCGAGGCCGATATCGGCCGCGATGCGGTCGCCGTAGCGCTCGGCGAAGTAAGTGGCAATGTGGGCCACCTCGCCCAAGAGGTCGATACCGGGCGCCAAGGTGGCGACGGCCCCATCCAAAAAGAGCATGTCCTTGACGAAGAGCATCAACTCTTTTGGCATACGGGCGCCATAGGCGAGGAGCTGCTTGGTGAGGTCCCTCAGTTGAGCCGTGAGCTCTTCGGCGGTCAACGCGGCCACGTCCGGTGACGGCTTGTCGAGGCCGAGGTCCCTTATGAGGTCGCTGACCTCTGCCTCCGCAGGTAGGGCGCCGAGGTCCTTAAGCGCCTGCACCTGGAGCGGGACGTTGCTGGTCGAACCGCCTATGAGCAGCTGCAAGAAGGCGAGGCGCTGGCGCTCGCCGAGGCGGCCAGTGATGCCGAAGTCGAGCAGGGCTACCCGGCCGTCCGCGCGCACGAAAAGGTTTCCTCCGTGGAGGTCGCCGTGAAAGACGCCGTAGAGAAACGCTCCCTCGAGAAACGAGATCATCTCGGCCCGCAAGACGGCCGTCGTGTCGATGCCGATCGCACGCATGCCCTCGACGTCGTCCCACGCGAAGCCGTCGAGGCGCTCCATGACGAGCATGCGGCGCGTGACGAGGCTCGGATGGGGTCGGGGCACGATTATCGAGCGCTGGTCAGTCTCGGCCAGCACGTGCCCGACGTCGAGCATGTTGGCGGCCTCGAGGCGGAAATCGAGCTCCTCGACGATTGTCTCGGCGAACAGCTCGATGAGCGCTGGGGGGTTGGCAAGAGCGGCGACGGGGATGCGCCCGACTAGGAAGGGGGCGAAGAAGCTCATCGCCGCCAGGTCCCTGCGCACGAGCTCGGCGACTGCTGGGCGCTGCACCTTGACCACGACTCGCTCGCCGGTACGCAGCCGCGCGCCGTGGACCTGGGCGATAGAGGCTGCTGCGATCGGCCGATTGTCGAACTCGGCGAAGGTGTCCTCGAGCGGGCCCCCAAGCTCGCCCTCCACGATGCTGCGCACCGTGTCGAATGGATCAGGAGGCACGCGGTCTCGAAGGAGCCGGAACTGCGAGACGATCTCTTCTGGGAAGATCCCCTCTCCTGAGGAGAGGATCTGGCCGAGCTTGATGTAGGTCGGTCCGAGCTTGCCGAAGGCGATACGCAAGCGGCGCGAGAGCCCGAGCCTTGATCGGGGTCTGCCTCGGCCTCGGTCGAGCAGGTACCAGGCGCCGACGGCCTTGCCCAGTGTCCAGCCCACCTTCACCAAGCGGTGCGCCGGGGGGACATAGCGGCGCTTGACCAGTTCGGGGACCTCGGAGCGCGTACGCGCCCGAATGACCTCGATCCCCTCGAGCCAACGCAGCTCGCTAGGGACGACCAGCCACGGAGGGTCGTCGCTGAAGCCGGCAAACTCGCAATCAGCTGGCCGAGAGCTACTAGGGCCAGGACCTGGGGTAATCGACAACTCCTCGCCGTCGGTGGTTCAGCCGGATAAGGGGGAGAGCACGATGCACCCATTGTGCCCACCGAAACCGAAGCTGTTCGAAAGGATCGGCCCTGGCTCCCACTCTCGTGGGGTGCCTTGGACAATATCGAGATGGATCTCCGGATCCTGCTGTTCTAGGCCGACGGTCGGTGGGATGAGCCGCCGGTCGATCGACATGGCACAGGCTACGGCCTCGATGGCGCCTGCCGCTCCGAGCGAGTGGCCGGTGACGCCCTTTATGGAGGTGACGAGCGGGCCGGGGCGGCCGAACACCTTCTCGATGGCCTCGGCTTCGGCCAGGTCGTTGAGCGGCGTCGAAGTCCCATGGGCGTTCACGTGGGCCACCTCGGCCGCCGCCAACCCCGAGTCCTCGAGGGCCAATTCCATGCAGCCGATCGCCCCTATTCCTCCGGGTGCAGGCGCCGTTATGTGGTGTGCATCTGCTGTGGAAGCCCCGCCGAGCAACTCGGCGTAGATGCGCGCCCCGCGGCTCTTGCCCGCTCGAGCTCCTCGAGCACGATCACAGCCCCCCCTTCGGCGATGACAAAGCCGTCCCGACGGGTGTCGAACGGGCGCGACTGGCCGCTCGTCGAGAGCGCCGTCATGTTGCCGAACGCTGCCAGGGCGACAGGAGTCATGGCCGCCTCGGCGCCGCCGGCGAGCACCGCCTCGCACCGTCCTGAGGCGATCAGCCGGTGGGCGGCAAGTATGGCGTGCGTGCCGGAGGCACACGCTGTGGCGATGGTCTCGCACGGGCCTCGCCAGCCAAGGCGCATCGAGATAGCCGCCGCGCCCGTGTTGGCCATCATCATCGGCACCAAGAAGGGCGACACCCGCCGCGGGCCCTTTTCGAGCAACACCCCGATCTGGGACTCCATCGTGCTAAGGCCACCGACGCCCGTGCCGATCTGCACGCCAGCAAGCGCTGGGTCGACGTCCACCGGGCCGGCATCGGCAAGCGCCAAGTCGGCGGCGGCGACGGCGTACTGAGCAAACGGGTCGACTCGGCGCGCCTCTTTGGCGTCGAACCAAAGCGAAGGGTCGAAAGCTCGCACGCGGTGCTCGCCTTCGGGCGCTGGCCCGTTCAGGCCCGCGTAGAAGTCTTCCTTGCCGATCCCGCAACAAGACACAACGCCGAGTCCGGTGACCGCAACCCGGCGACGGGCACCCCCGCCGGCCGTCTGCTCAGCGTTGGCCATCAAAGCTTCGAAGTTACGAGCTCGTAGGCCTGGCCAATGGTCTCAACGCCCTCGAGCTCGCTCTCGTCGACGGTGATGCTGAAGACCTCCTCGAGCTCCATTACGAGCTCAACCAGGTCGAGGCTGTCCGCATCGAGGTCGTTGGCGAAGTTCGCTTCGAGGGTCACCTTCTCCGCAGGTACGTTCAAGATCTCGACCGCGCAGGCTCGGAACTTGTCGAACGTCGCTTCGTTGTCCATTCGTGGGCTGCTTTCTCTCTCGGGTTGTTTGGCGTTGGGTCTCGTCGCTCTGTCGGTTTCGGGCATGGCCGTTTTCTTCAGTGACCCATACCGAGACCACCGTCAACGGCCAGGACCGCTCCCGTCACGTAGCTGGCACCGTCTGAGGCCAGGAACTCGACGGCGGAGGCGATCTCGTCCGGCTCAGCCTGGCGTCCTAGCGGTATCAGCTCGGTCAGTGCCGCGACGCGATCTTCTCCTAGCGCTGCGATCATATCCGTGGCGACCAAGCCCGGGGTTACCACGTTGACGGTTATGTTGCGCGAGGCGACCTCGCGGGCAAGGGATCGGGCGAATCCGACAAGGGCCGCCTTGGAGGCCCCGTAGTTGGTCTGGCCGGCCGATCCCATGAGCGCGACGACTGACGAGATGAAGACGATGCGGCCGTGCCTGGCCTTCACCATCGGCCCGAGGGCCCTTTTCGCCACGCGATAGACGGCGGTCAGGTTCGTGTCGATGACGGCGTCCCAGCGCTCTTGAGACATGCGCAACAACAGCGCGTCCTCGGTGATGCCGGCGGCGCACACGAGCACCTCGACCGGGCCCAGGGACGCTCGACCTCGTCGAAGGCCGCGGCCACCTCTTCGGGGGAAGTGACGTCGCAGCTCACGGGCAAGAGACGGTGTGTGCCAGCCAACCCGTCGAGATCCTCGGGCGCCTTTGTCCGCCAGGTGACAGCGACACGGTCTCCGCCTTGTTGCAGCCGCCGGGCGCAGGCCAGGCCGATGCCCCGTGAGCCACCGGTGACGAGGACGACGCGTCCGGGTGAGCCGGCACTTATCGGCACCTCGGGCAGCGGGATTGTCACCCGGCCGCTCCTGGGGTTGCCTCGGGCGAACCGCCCCAGCGCACAACGGCGCTCGCCCAGGTCATACCGGCTCCGAAGCCCGAGAAGAGCACGAGGTCGCCGTCCTTGAGACGCCCCGCCTCGGCCGCCTCGGCGAGGGCGATCCCGCAGGACGCAGCCGAGGTGTTCCCGGTGTGATCGAGGCAGATCGCGTAACGCGACGAGTCGATGCCCAGCCGCTGGCCCATTGCTTCGATGATGCGGATGTTCGCCTGGTGGGGGATGAACAACGCGATGTCCTCTGCGCTCAGATCAGCTTGCTTGAGCACACGTTGGGCGGAGTCGACCGTCGCCCGCACCGCCTTGCGGAAGACCTCACGGCCCTCCATGTAGATGTAGCCGCCCTTGTCGCAGTAGAGAATCGGGGTCAATGACCCGTCCAGGCCGAGGTCGTGGGCCAAGATCAGCGGCTCGCCGTTGGTGGCCTCGACGACTACGGCCCCGGCGCCGTCGCCGAACAGGACGGCAGTGTTCCGGTCGTTCTGGTCGGTGATCTGGGACAAGGTGTCCGCCCCGACGAGCAGGGCCCGTTCGTGGCCGGCGTCGAGCAGGGCGACGGCGGTGACGAGTCCGTAGACGAAGCCGGCACAGGCGGCGTTCAGGTCGAACGCAGCCCCGCGGCAGCCGAGCTGATTGTGGACCCACGACGATGTTGCGGGCACGGTCTGGTCGGGGGTTGTAGTGGCGAGGACGAGCAGGTCGATCTCGGCACCACGCCGCCCGGCCCGCTCGAGGGCTCGCCGGGCGGCTCCGAGAGCGAGCGCCGACGTCGTCCCACCTTGGTGCCGCTCTCTAATCCCGGTGCGCTCGACTATCCAGGCGTCGCTTGTTTCGAGGCGGGCCTCGTAGTCGGCGTTGGTCACTACCTTGTCCGGGAGCGCCATGCCCCAGCCGGTGATCTGCGCGCCTCTCATGCGGTCCTCTCGTCCTGGAGGGCTATGACCTGAGTAACGGCCCTCTCGTCGGTGATGCGCCTGGCGTCGCGCGCCGCCTTGGCGTCCTCGACAGGCGCCCGCAGCCAGGCGACGGGCTGTCCGCGGGTGACACGCTCACCGGCGAGCACGAGCACGCCCTCGAGCGTGCCGGCGAAGGCTGAGCGCACCTCTGTGCCACCGACGAGACCGAGCAGGCCACCGACCTCAATCGTCACTCGGTCTTCCGGCCGGCTCGCATCTCCGGGGAGGTAGCCCTTGAGGCTCGGCGCGGGCTCGAACAGGCCAACGGCGGGGGACACGACGAGGCGCTCGGTCATCTCGAAGCGCTCCCCGGTCGGCGCCGCAGCGGCCGTGCTGCCGGCGAGGATCTGCACGAGGCGGGCAAGGTCGTCCGGTGTCGAGACCGAGACCCCGATCGTGTCGGTTGTCGGGGCGGCTCGGCGCAATAGGCCTGTGAGCACACCGCCGGGGCCGAGCTCGACGAAGGTCTGCATGCCCTCGCCGAGAAGAGTGTCGAGGGTCTGGCGCCAGCGGACCGGACTGCACAGCTGAGCCGACAGCAGCTGGGGCCACTCGTCGGGATCGTCATGGAGCCGGGCGTCCACGTTTGCCACCACGACCGGGTCGAGGGCATGGAAGCTCGTCGTAGCTAGGGCCTTTCGGAGCCGGTCCCGGGCGCTCGACATGAGCGGGGTGTGGAACGCCCCACCGACCGGCATCGACATCACCCTTTTAGCCCCGAGCTCTTTGGCGATGGTGCTCAGCTCATCGAGGGCGTCGGTCGTGCCGGCGACGATCACCTGGCCAGGGGCGTTGAAGTTCGCCACCCACGCCTCGCCGTCCACGCGCCGGCAGGCGGCCTCGACGCTGTCGTCGTCGAGGCCGAGGATGGCGATCATCGTCCCCGGAGCGCTTTCCGCTGCCTCGCGCATGGCCGCGCCCCGCTCTGCGACGAGCCGTAGGCCCTCCTCGAAATCGAGCGAGCCGGCTGCGACAAGCGCCGTGTACTCACCCAAGCTGTGCCCGGCCGCTGCGGAGGGCTCGATGCCTAGGCGCTCGGCAGCGTCGAGAACTATCAGGCTCTGGACGAAAGTCGCGATCTGGGCGTTGTCGGTCTTTGTCAATGTCTCCTGGTCGGCGTGGAGAAGCAGGTGGGCGAGATCACGCCCCGTGACCTCCGAGGCAAGCGCCACGAGCTCAAACGACGGATGGTCAACCCATGCGCTGCCCATGCCCGGTCGCTGCGAGCCTTGGCCGGGAAACGTGAACGCCAGCAACCTTCGCCCCTTTCCCCCTCCAGGTCGGGCGCCATGCCCGGAACCTCAGCTCCGTAAGTCTGACCTCAGCTGACTGCGATCGGTTACATCCTCGTTCGGCGAGGCCGAGGCCTCTCAGCTAAGCCGAGGCGGGCACGCACGGGCCAGTGGTCTGACCGGCCAACGTGCACAGCGCCACTTGAGATCACACTCACCGGTCTTGTTACCAAGATGTGGTCGATCTGACTGTGGGGCCGCCAGCTGGCATATGTGCGGGCGCGCACGGCCCTTCGCCAACCAGGCAAGGCTAGAGAGACAGGAGGTCCCCAAAAGTTCATGTCCCCGACGAGGACGGCTGGCCGCTCAGGCCCCGGGAGGATTCGACGCAGTTTGTTCATGAGGACGGGAGACCCGTGCATGAAGTGGGCAAGATGCGTGCCGGCGACGGTCAGCGGCGAGCCGTCGAGATCGACCTCGGCCACGAGCACCGCCCTTAGCCTGCGATTGTCGTGTGACAGCTGCCCGAGCTCAACTATCTCGAGCCGCCGCTGAGGGACGCGGAACAGGGCCGCTATGCCCCAAGCGCCGAGGCGGACCCCTTCGCCTCGTCGATGGGCGCGCACGCGGCCCAAGGTCTCCGAGTCGGTCACCCAAAGAGGGCGGCCACTTCGGTGGTCTCTGCGCGACGGCCCCCAGCGCCGCCCGGGCTGGGCGATGGGGTCGAAGATCATGGCGTCACAGAGGCGGGCCTCGTGCACCTCGTAGCCGCAAGCCGCACCGACGAGGCAGGCAATACTGTCACCCGCCTCAGGCATCCAGTTCTCCTGCAGGAACAAGACGTCCGCGTCGAGGGCAGCGCAGGCTTCCACGACGTCGTAGGGCCTTCCCCACCCGTCCACGCCCGCGTGGACGTTGAACGTGGCGATCACGAGATCGGCCACAGGCCGGCCAGCCTCAGGTGCCCTGGAACAGGGCGCGCAGGTCGAGCGAGGAGACGTGCTCGTGGCTCGCGAGCGAGACATAGGTCCGGGCCAGGTTGTCCTTGCCGACGCCAAGGACCGTGGTGAGCAGGCCGAGCGACTCGGCCAGCTCCGAGGTTGGCACGCCGGAGACGATGTGGTGCCACATCGCCTCCTCTAGGACATTGAAGGCCGTCTGCACCTCGCCGATCCCAAAGCCGGCAGCGAAGCGCTCCTCGGCGATCTGGTCTGCGTACCTGGTCACCTGGTCAAGGCGCCGATTGTCGAGGCAACCCACGACGATGTCGAAAAGCCCCTCGAGGCGGTGCCTCGTCTCGGCCTGCCCAGTCGCCTGGTAATGGCCTAGGTGCGAGCGCGCCACAGCATCGGTGGCCTCGTCGAGGATCTGGTCTCTTGCGCCCTCGAGCACGGCAATCAGTTCCATGTCAGTTTCCCATCGTTCAGCTCACCGCGGCCGCCGTGGTCGCTAGCCTCCCGGCATGAGACTAAGCGCAAGGAACCAGCTAGAAGGTGTCGTAGTCCACGTCGAGCACGGCGCGGTGATGTCCACGGTCGTCGTCCGCTTGAGCGGTGGCCAAGAGGTCGTGGCAGCCATCACCAAGGATTCGGCCGAGCACCTTGCGCTCGCCGAGGGGGATACGGTCACAGCGGTAATCAAGGCGACCGAGGTCATGATCGGCAAGGACTGATAGGCGACCGCCACAAAGAGGGCCGGAGGTCAGGCGACCGCCTTTCGGAACACCCTTGTCGCCCAGGCGACGACCAAGGCGCACAGCGGCCCGAGGACGGCGAAGGCCTGCCAGACCGCCGGGGCGCCGAATGTGCCGGTGGCGAGGGCACGAGAGCCCTGCACGGCGTAGTAGAGCGGGTTGAAATGGGCGAGCACGCGCATCCACAGCGGCCCGATCGATATCGGCAACAAGACTCCGGCCAGGAGCAGTATGGGCAGGTTTATGCCGTTGATGATTGCCGCGAAGCTGTTTATCTCCTTGGTCACGAGCGCTGTCGCCGTGGAAAAGGCGGCCATGAGCCCGGCGAGGAGGGCAAG
Source organism: uncultured Acidimicrobiaceae bacterium (assembly GCA_963725355.1). Classification (GTDB taxonomy): domain Bacteria; phylum Actinomycetota; class Acidimicrobiia; order Acidimicrobiales; family Bog-793; genus Fen-455. The sequence continues at coordinate 68,127 of CAVRYE010000009.1, read as the reverse complement.
CAGGACGGCCAGCGCCAGCAGCCCGAGCCAGTGCACGCGGTAACCGAAGCCGACGCCGACCGCGACGACGACGGCGTCGAAGACCATCATCATCGTGAGCCCCGAGAGCATGGGACCGACGAGGATCGCGAAGCGACTCGCTGGCGTGACCCGGAAGCGCTCGATCACGCCTGCCTGGAGCTCGAAAATCGTGCCGAAGCCCATGCTGGCACCGCTCGCGAACGCGAGGAGGCACAAGATCCCAGGCAAGAAGAGCTCGAGCACGCTCGAGACCCCAAGGGTCGGCGCGACGTGCTTGAGCAGGGGAGTGAACAGGGCCAGGTAGAGAATGGGCGTCGAGAAGCCGACGAAGAGCCAGATGGGGTTGCGCAGCATCTGCAGGGTGTAGCGGCGAAATAGCAGTCCCACGTCTCGGAAGGTCTTCATGCCGCACTCTCCGAGCCGGTCGTGCCTGCATCGCGAAGCGAGCGCCCGGTCTGGTGCAAGAAGACGTCGTCGAGGGTCGGCTCGGACAGGTTGATCGACTTGAGCACTATGTGCTCGGCGTCGAGCAGCCTGAGCAAGCCTGGGAGCGCCGCGCTGCCGTCCTTCAGATAGAGATGGAGCCGGTCGCCGTCGGTAGTCACCTCGTGGACATGGGGTTCGGCGGAGATGAGCTGTTGCGCCCTGGAAAGGGCCCCGTTTTCGTCGTGCACGCTCAACAGCACCGAGTCGCCCGAGACCTGGCGCTTAAGGTCACGTGGTGTCCCCTCGGCGACGATCACACCGTGGTCCATGATCATGAGTGGATAGATAATGACGCTCGGACCAGGGAAAACGTAAGGGGCTAAATGTTGATCCTTCCACATAAGTCCAGGTAATCCATCTGGGTTTGTTGGGTTGACCTGGACTGCTTTGGGCATAGTGCATCAATAGTGCATCAGGCGCCCTGACAGCAGAAGACCCGCCCAGAGGCGGGTCTTCGAGGGAGGCCAGGAGAGGCGCTGTACGCCTTTGAGAGGCGCTAAGGCGGCTCGGGGATGTACCTGTACTCGTCGGGGCTCAACGGGTCTAGGTCAAACACAGAGAGGCCACAGAGGTCGAGTGAATCCAAGAGGCACGAACAGCGCCGACAACCGAGAACGGGCCGATTCCAAAAACGGTGTCGGGCTCGTGGCCGGTGCTCGGTCCACTCATGCTCGCAACCGCACAGGGACTCCCGCTCTATTCGCTCAGCTAGGCGATCACGTTGCTGCTGGGTAGTCACGAGAGCACCTTGTCCTCTGGCGGAATGTACCGATAGGCGTCAGGGGACTCGATGCCTTGTTCGGCAGCTTTCAGGTAGTCAGCTACACAGGCACCGTATCCGTACCGCCAGACGCAACCCACTGCCCAACCGGAGGGAAGAACGCTCGGTACTGCGCACTCAGTACATACGGACCAGCCGTCACCCACCGGCTGGTGATCTGTCGCCATGTGCTCGCAACCTCCGCACATGGCGCCAAGTTCAATGTTCCACGACTTCCACTCCTCACGAGTGGTGAAAATCAACTCAGCATCCTTCTCAAGGATCATGTCGTCATAGGACCAGCCGTCTTTGAGTGCCTCGTATAGACCGTCTGCGCTCATCTGGTAGATACTCACGAGAGCACCTTGTCCATGGCGTCGGCAGCTTCCCTGGTCGCCTCTGGCGGAATGTAGTTGTACACGTCGATGGTGATTTGAATGCTGGCATGTCCGAGGATCTTGGACACGAGTTGGACCGGCACTCCATTAGCCAGCATGATCGTCGCCGCAGAGTGTCGGAGATCGTGCCAGTGGACAGGTGGCAGTCCGAGCGCCTTGCAAACTCTGTGCAAGTGATCTCTGAATGTCGCCTCTGACATCGGAGTCGCAAAGCGACTCGTAAACACATAACCCTCGGGGGTGACCTTTCCTCGGTAGCTCTGCTCTAGTTGCTGGGCACGCAGTGCCTCGACAACCGCAGGACTAATGGCAATCGTCCGGCGACCCGTTGCGGTCTTTGGTTCGGTCCTGGTGTTGTACCGGTCCAATGTTCCAGTAACGCTGAGCATTCCGCCATCGAGGTCGATGTCTTCCCAGCGGAGTGCGAGCAGTTCACCAACTCTTAGGCCGGTGTGCAACGTCAACGTGTAGATGGCTTGCCAGCGAATCGACTCATGCTCGTTGACATAAGCCAGGAGTTGCTTGGTCTGTTCGGTCGTGAGCGGTACACGAGGTTGGCGGTTTAGTGCCACGCCGTCAGTCAGCGCCGCCACGTTGCGGGTAACTTTGCCCTCTCGCACTGCGACCTCTAGAGCCCTGCGCAGTACCGTGCGGGTAAGGCGTTGTGTGTTGGGGCTTTTCCCAGCATCGGCAAGACCTTGAACCATACTCCGCACTGCGGACGGTTCGAGACTGCGCAGCTTGGTCGCCTTGATTTTGGCGGGGATTAGGCAATCAATCGCCATCCGGTAGTTACTGCGGGTGCTTGCCTTGCGCCCAGTTGCTTCGAGTGTCGAGTACCAGTCTTCGAGTTGATCTCCGACTGTCGGGTCACTGTCGGCTGCGACTCGACCGGCCTGAAAGTCTTTACGGAATGCGGCCAGCTTGTCGAGCACATCGCCCTTGGTCTTTCCGTAGGCGGCTTTTCTGGTGCGGTCGATGGTGATGGTGCCTACCCATGCTTGCCGGTGAGAGTCGTAGCGAACTGACCCTTCACCCTTGGCCCTTCTGGTGTTTCCCATGTCTTGACTTCCTCCCGAGGCGTTACGTGCCTCGTCGCCAAGTCTAGTCATGAGTGGATCCATGAGCAAACTGGAAACTGTACCAAAGACCATCATTGAGTACTGCGTGAGTTAATGGAAGGATCCAATAGACAAGCCTATATAAGATCCTGTAGAGCATGTTAGGCATCAGCCCATACAAGAGCAAAGGCATTGTACGCTGGGCTTATGCCCTCCGAGCCTCCAACCGCTGGACACATGTGTCCTTTTACTGTTAGTCTTGAATGTGTAGGAGGTATTCGTCCAACTGGTATGTATGGAGTCGGCGCCAACCACTGGACAGACTGTCCAATATATGATAGTCTTTAGTATGTAGTCCAAGTTTCAACAGAAATGCGAGGGAAGCCATGAAGAAACGATTAGCGATGTTGGTGACAGCAGGTGTGCTCGGGCTCTCGGGGGCCGGGATTGCCGGTGCAACTGTTGCCAAGTACACAGGACCGTATACAGCCTGTGCCACGAAGGCCCATGTTTTAGAGGCTTGTACCGTCAAGGGTGCGGTGAAGGTGCAGCTTGGCTCTACGGGGCCTGTAGGACTCAGGGAGTAAAGGGCTTGCCCGGTTGCGCTGCTGCGCCGTTCACAACTGTCATCTCAAGTGCCAACGGTTTCCCAGTACAAGACAACCCGGTTGGCATGGGGTGTCCGGCAGATACTCCTGTGGCACTGAACGCAGGAGCGTACAACGCACCAAACGTGGCCTATCCGGTCAATGAAAGTACTTGGACCGTTTACGTAACAGGCACAGTCCTTGACCCTAAACCGGGTGGAGAGACAGTTAACTACTGGATCCTTTGCACCAAGTAGAAAGTGGAGAAAACCCAAATGACAAAAGGCCAAACTACCAAGGCACCAGCCGCCACTGACAAGGCTGGACTGATTGACCGGCAGGTCTACAGCATCACTGAAGCTGCGCAACTGCTCGGCATCGGGCGCAGTCTCGCCTACTCGCTTGCGAAAGCCGGGGAGTTGCCCGGCATCCGTCAAGTAGGCCAGCGGTACGTAGTTCTTCGCAGCGTTTTAGACCGGTTCCTTGCCGGTGAGGCTGCGGCGTAGCCATGCGGCGGGCTCCTCGGCTCAGGTTGTACGGCCTGCCTGGGAATGCACAGAGCCCTTATGAAATATAGGGTCTGGCATGGGAACCTCTTAGCGTATGGTATACTGAATATAGAGGAAGACAAAGATTCCCCAGTGTTTATATGGAGGTTCCCATGCCAGAGTTCGAGTTCGTTGAATCATTGCCCGAGGCACCTAGACGGGACGTTGCCAAGTACGTTCGAGCGGCGCTGGCTGATCCCAGTGGCCGGTGGATCCGATTGCCTTGGACTTCAAAGGAAGATTCAAAAGGCGTCATCGTCGGCAACATCAAACGCCAGCACGGCGGCGTCTGTGAAGCCCGCACCGTTAAGGGCGTCATCTATTGTCGGCGCCGTCCTGACAAAGCCCCGACAAAGTAAGAGACAGTGCAGTGCCGGTGCGAGAAGTGGACACACGTCTGAGTCTGGACGAGTACCTGACCTTGACGGGTCCGGGCCACTTTGCCCGCACCGCCGAACATCGTGCTATCTGGCGGGGAATCAAACAGAGTCGGGCTCTGTGGGATGCCGCTCGAATCGGATCCCTGACACAGAGCCCGCAAGATCAAAGAGAAATCTCCCGATGCTTGCCCGAGCAGAGGTAGAGCAAATCGTGTCGGCAGTGGGAATCTCCTCCGGGGTTCCTGCTGTCCGGCACATCACCCGGAGGAAATAAAATGACAAATGTACTGACATTAGAATACGAGGAGGCTGCTGGGCATCCGTTGCGAACGATCCCGACTGTGCTACCACAAGGCGCAATCGCCAGCAAAAACGGGGACTTGGTGAGCATCATCTTGCCGTCGCCGCTGGATCCGATTCCCATCGCCCCGGACGGTACCTTCTACGGTTACGAGTTCGAGGACAAAAAGCTAGGAGAAACAAAGGTTATCGCCTTGTCCGACTTTGTGATGGAGCCTATCGCCACCATCAAAGTAAACGGTGACGAGGCGCAGACCATCTTTCTTGTGCGGGTCTTCGCCTACGGACATGCGGTCGAGGGTGAGGAACACCAGATATCTGCTACCTTGTTCAGTAACCCTGGCGCTTTTCAGAAGTGGTGCAACATGCGCCGGTTCCAGTGGAACGGTAATCGATTGTGGTTGCCGCTCCTGTTCAACCGACTGAACATGAGTTTTGTGCCAGAGCTGAAGGGCGTTACAACAACGGGCTTGCACGATAACGCCTTCGTGCTCGAAGACAAGGTGCTTGGTCAGGACGCCGAACAGTACGCCTACGTAGAGCCAAAGATGTATGACCCAACTCGCAAGATCGAGATTGCCGAGTACCCGACTTTGGCAGACTTCAGCCATGAAGGTGCCATGCCGGTGATAACTCTGCTGGACGGGGAAGCTTTGCTGCCGGAGTGGCAGCGGGAAGTTGAAGCCTTAGGAAAGCTGCACAATGCGGACATCATGACGCCAATACTTGGTTGGATGGCGGCGGCACCCTTGCGGTCGATGTTCTCAAAGTTCCCTATTCTCGGGCTATTTGGTGGTTCCGGCTGGGGAAAGACCACCATTATCGAGACTGTTCTCGGTTCTTTTGGTTTCCACCACGAGAGCATTGGCATGAAGGATGCCACACGCTACGGCGTTCTGGCTGCGGTGAGCGGAACTAACGCATTCCCTGTTTGGATCGATGAGTATCGAGGCACCATCCGAGGCGAGGCCCGAGCGTGCGTCGATCAGGTAGTGCGTGACGCTTATGATGGCAGTGCTTCGCCACGAGGCGGCATGAATGCGGACGACCTGTCAGCGGTCACGTCCGTTCGGATCTCTGCTCCGGTGATCGTGAGCGGTGAGGATAGGTTCACTGCTACGTCGCATGTCGAGCGCACAGTCCTGATAGACATTGGTCAATCGGGCCGCAACACCGAGGCGCTGCGGATCGTTGACGCTGGCGGCGGAAGGCTGCCGATGTTCTTTTCGTTATACCTTCAGTGGCTCTTGTACTTGAAGGTCAACGATTTGTTGCCCGATCTCCCTCGATGTTACAACCGCCAGGAGCACGGTCGAGCGGTAGCCAAGTGGGGTTATGGCCTGCTGCGGTCATTTTGTAGCCTGGTCGGGTTCGGAGATGTGCTGCCGTCGTGGGACATTAGCCTGGTAGAACAAGGGCAAAATGAGCACGTAGACATTTTCGAGGAGCTACTGGACGATGCGGCGGGAGTTACGGACTCTGACGACCGGTACGTTGTGCTTGACCTAGAGGGCTTTCGGTACGTTCGAGTGGGAGCCTTTGTCGAGTGGATCCGCAAGAACCGACAAGACGCCGACCTACCGGGCGGGCAGAAAGCCATTAGCAAATACCTTCAGGAGAAGTACCAAGCGGTCGAGTTCGACCGGCGAGTAGCAGGGTACCGGCGCTGCCTGCGCTGGCCGCTCGTGGAAAGCCAGGGAAACTAATGACTGATCTCAAAAGCGTGTGTCGCTGTCAGGATAGTGCCGTGATCTGGACTGCGCACAATCTTATGAGGTTGCGCACAATCTGCGCACAATCTGCGCACAATCTGAGAAGGGTATTTAGAGAGTTATCCCTTGTAAATAAAGGTTTTTGTTCTTTCTTGCGCACAATGCGCACAATAACTCGTAGGGGGTCTACGTGCGAGGGCAAAAATAGCCCTAAATAAAAGCGGTGTGTCATGGTCAAATATTGTGCGCATTGTGCGCATTGTGCGCAATACCAATGTTTACCTGGTCTTTCTTACTGCGCATAATGGCTCGAATGTGCGCCAGCCTGCGCACAATCTTTTGAGGAGGTTGCGGTGAGCATCGTTGAAACACCCATTGATTCGTTAGACATCGTGGCGGCGTCTCCCGTTGAGTACATGAGGTCCGGAGGCTTTGACCGGTGCGCATGGCTGAACAACGTTGCCCACTGGGATCTCCTGGCCGGTCGGTTTGTCTACAGGGCCTTGCTGCCCTTCACGCTTCTCGACTATCGAGCGATGGCGTACCTAGAGGCAAGCGGTGGCTGGTCTGTGACTATAGAGCGAGAAGGTGGCTTTGGATCTCCGGTGGTGGTCTGCCAGCGCCGAGGCGAACGCTTGTGAAATACGCTCAGAGGGGCCTGTGGCTCGTTCTAAGCTATCGGGGTCGTCAGTGGACTGTAATACCCGCAAACTTCGACGGATCGGGCGATGCTCCTACCAGGGGCTAAGCGGTGAGATTTCATAGGTAACTGCTGGCATTTGAGGCGTGCCACAGAAATAGTGCTATTGACCGGGCGATTGGGCTCGGGGCTGGAAAGGCAGGAAAATGCTAGGCAATCTTGAGATAGTCGAGGACATGCAGGAAACACAAGGGCACTGGCAATGTAGTGTTAGGGGTTGCTGCAATCAAACGTTAGGTCATGAGCAGTGCCATTACCATGAACGAGGTCGGAATGCCTCAGATGCAAAGGCTTATCGACCTGACATGAATCATGGCAAAGGTCGATACAACAAGCACAACATGGCATACGAGCCCGCACATAGTGGTGAGGCTCTTTACCTATCAGAGTCGGCAGTAGGCAGACATCTTGAGAAAATGCCTCACTAACACAGCAGACTGAATGTCTAGCGGTGGCAGTACTGGGCAACAAATGCGATGCATGTCATGTCAGTTCTGTAGACAACAACACAACAACACAACAAGAGTGTTGACAGTAAACAAGACAACAACACAACCTCTCCCGCTTGTAAGAGACTGCCAGCGTACAGCGTGCTGTTAGTAGTAGCTAGTGAGAAAGGCCTGATGTTATAAGGGTTATCTCGACATCGAGAAAGAGCAATAGATATAAGGCGTTCGTGGATCGAGTCGATGACATCACGACCAGGTTAGACGTTGCGACAGCACAGGTGACCAAGCCTCGGTGGGTGACCATCCGTGTTCTGTGATGCAAGACAGGATGTCCGGCGAGAAAGACCATAGAAACCGGGGCTTCTGAAATACACGTTAATGTTACGAGACTCCATAGAGATTGCCCTGATTTTACAAGGCATTCGTGACCGGATCATTCCGAGATAGTGCGAGTGTCCGTGTATGAAAACCACGTCGGCTCTATAGCTATCGAGCCTCTTAAAGCTTATGAAGACCAGATAGGTTGTATGGCTATCGGCTTCGCTAACCTGTATGGTCGTCATGCATAGGGCTGCATAAAGACTGTACAAATAGATACTCCGGGGGGTAGAACCCTATCGGTTTTGCCCGATTCTCACGGCCGACCCGCCTGCCAGGATGTACGTGTTGTGGTGCCTCCATGCTTTCAAATACCCCCGGTACCGAAAAACATGCCCTGAGCAGCACTTTCATGAGCTACGCAGCACACGATGCAGGGTTTTCGTGTTGCCACCTGGCGTTTCCCCTGGTCGCAAGCCTCCAATAGCAGGCCAGCACCGGTTTGGACCTCGCCCGCATAGGTGCATATCTGTGCTTGGCAACCGGTCGTCATTGTGGTTCCTAAGACATACGAGACGATGGGACCACACTCGCCATTTGGATAAGAAAGACGAAGGAACCATGACACAAGCAGAGTACTACCAAGCGACAAAGGACATGCTGAAGCGCCTCGACCTGCTGGAAGGTTACGTCAACGAGATCCGCTACATGCAAGCACAGCAGGCCGAACTGCCGGACGACACTGATATAAGGGAAGGGTATGGGGATAAATGCCTTACGTTAACAAGGGAATCACTATTACAGTAGACGCCGACCTACTGCCAACCATCGCCACGGCCCTTAAAAGCTATTGGCGAGAGTACATGCTTTATCACGAGGAGTATGACCGGCGCCTTATAGACCTCGTGACTGAACTAGAGGATGCCGCAGAGGCTTACGTCCTTCACGGCGCGCCTGACCTAATCACCAGCAAACAAGCGAGCGAAGTTCTCGAATGTACACAGAGGTATATCACGAGGATTGCTAGCAAACTAGGCGGCATTAAGCAGGGTAACAGGTATATGTTTCCAAGAGACTTAGTGCTGCGTTTCAAAAACCGAGTACCGGCTTAGTTCCGGCTCGGAGTCCGAGCCTTAACGCATGGCATACTATGCAGATAGGTCCAGTCTAGCCTTCCTTTGGTAGGTAGCTTGTATGGCGGGGGCGGCTCTTTCCCACCGTTGTCCTCCAATAGCAGCTTAGCCGCAGCCGGTCATTTCTGTCGGCCCCGCCATTCAAGTATTCCTATCACCATCCCAAATGAAAGGAACCCACACCGTGTCCAAACGTCGAATACTACCGAACACTCTCCATCCCAACATTGCTTACTCTAACGCTCTACAGAACGAGCTACAAAAGTCTGCTGAAGCAGCACAAGAGGAAGCCCGCCTCAACGATCTCGCAACGAGCGCCGCACTATACGCCAAGCATAATCCGCTTAAGGCAATGGGCATATCGACGCAGTTCGACATCGACCAGGCCCGCATGCAAGGAATAGAAGAGACCATGGCCCAGGTCATAGAAGAGCTAGCTGCTCTCCGGCAATCCATTGCTGATCTTCAGCAAAAGCTGTACGACGAGCACCCAAGTAAATAGGAGCGTCATGTCCAAACTAACCAAACAACTCAAGGCCAATCGGGCGAGTCTGATTAAGGCGGCGGAATCTCTGGCCGGTCAGGAAGGCCGAGAGGCTGATGTCTCCTTTGCCATGACTCGGGCCGCTGAGATTGACTCACAGCTACGAGTAGCCGAGAGCTTCCAGGTACATGAGCCGGATACTTACGGCGCCGGATCTCCATACAGCATCGTGGCCGACGTCATAGCGACTCAGACCCAGGTCTTGTCACAACTACTGCCAAACAGGTTCGAGGCTCAGGCCCGCCTGGCGAGGTATGCACAATATGACGCTACGAAGTTAGAGGCCAAGAGAAACAAGGCGACTGAGAAAGCGCACTCGGACCTTGGCGTGCGTGCATTGAGTAACGGTGCCCCTGTGTCCTATAGGGATCTTACGACCCTCTCTAACGCCAGCGCCTTCGTGCCTCCGAAAATCATGCTCGATCAGTGGGTCGAGGCCGCAAGAGCGAACAGTGTGGCGCAGTCTGTCTGTCGCACACTTCCATTGCCTCCGGCTTGTGACCAAATCCTCATTCCTGGCATCACCGAGAGCTACAACGCCCAGGCGATTACTGCCGAAGACATCCCGCCGTTCCAGGGTGGGCCACAGGTCACGACTTATCCGGTCATGGTGGGCGTTCGTCAGTACGCACAGATCGTGCCTCTTAGCCTCCAACTGTTGGAGCGTGGCGGATCGTTCTTTGAGTCGGTTTTGATTGCTGACGCTAACGCTGGGTTGGCAGAGCAGATAGACGTTGACCTCATTGCTGGCAATGGCTTGCCGGAATCCATCATTCCTGGCGTGGCAGGTACCGTCGCCGGACAGATCCTCGGTGTTGCATCTAATCCATACATCCCACAGGTTACCTATACGGACGGAAGTCCGAGCGTGCCTGCTTTGTACGAGGCAATCATCTCCGGCATCAAGGCGGTCGATCAAAACCGCAGGCGTCCCCCGCAGCATCTTCTCATGTTGCCCGAGCTATATCACGCCATTGCTGGGCATGTCCCTCCGGGCTCGATTCCGTTCCAGCCTACCGGCAAGGGCGATGACGACAACGAAGGTGTTGTCCACTCCGCTGACGTCCTCGGCTATATTGCTGGCGTTCCAGTCCTCGGTGCTTACGGTACGGGATACGGCTATGGCGCTACCGGTGACGAGAACATTGTCGTGATCGGCAGGTTCGAGGCCGACGCCTTGCTGCTCGTGTCTCAGCCAGCTTTCAACTTTGTAGACGAGGGCTTTGGCGCCCAGTCGCTACAGGTCAACTTTGTAGCACGCCAGTACGTGGCCTATTGCACTCGACTGCCCAGTGGCTTTGCTGTTCTCGGTGGCACTGGTCTTAAGAGGGGTACGGTCTAAAATGACTGATGACAAGTACCTCCGCAAGCTGGCTGAGTGCCTGCATGTTGAGCGTTCGGGTGATCCCTATACGTGTGTCCGCCCCGGCTGCAGCAACCGCAGTTTAATGCCTTTTAGCTACTGTATGGGGCCGGACAACTGCGCCCGACAAGACGCTGCCCGGTTGGGCAAAGTCCCCAAGCGTAGCGCCCACTCCGTCAGCCCATTGCGCAGTGTGCGCAGCATTGGTCGGGGTATCTCCGGGGCCGTGAAGCAAGCACAGGCTGAGGTATTTCGCATGAAGTACCCGAGCTATGAGGACTTCGTAGAGGCTCGCAAGGTCCACAGGCCGGACGCCTTTGCCGGTAAGGATTACCGAGGGGTTAGGAATGCTACTCATAACCTGAGTGTCTACTACGGTGTCTCATTCCCAAAGGATGTACGCAGTAACGAGGCTCGTTGTAGCTGGCTACAAGGCTGGGCGAACGGACAAGCCGATGAGGCTATCGGTACGCATGTACGGGATTCGATAGCCCAGGCGCTCACGAGAGACTACGAGGCGCAAGAGCGAGAGCTTCGACCCATCGAGCTATTGGAAGCACTGAAGGTGCGCCATGGCCGGTAGGTTGACCAGCACCACTAAGGCGATACTAGTGGCGGCGCTTGCTGATCTCGAAACGGCACGCACGCAGTCTCAACCACAAGCTGCAAAGGCTCTAGAGGCGGCTCGTGCGGCTCTACAACAGTACGTGGACGACCAGAAGCCAGATGTTAAGGGCACAAACTCCGGGGGCGCTGTGGGCTCTAAGACAGGCACACAGGGCCAAGGCAAGGGGCCGTTCCCTATCGCTGTCGTGGGCGACGATGGTGCGGGCACGAGGGCCAGGAAACGTCTACCTCGTAGTGTGCGCCAGGCGCAGCACGAGCTACGGCTATTGCGCCTCCGCTCAAGGTCTTAGGCAGCCTCACCTTTCCACTGCGTGAGATTGCTCCGCAGGTGACTTGGCGCCTGTGTTGAGCCGGGCGGTACTAATTATCCGGTGCTGCCCATTTAATCTGACCGGTTCTCATCCTCGTGGCCGGTCTTTGCCTGAGGGAGGTTCGCCCCTCAGGCTCGGTAATAGGGCTTGTCCATTGACCTGTTGCCTTTCCACGGATCCCCGTTACCGGCCTTTCGAGTCTCGTCCGGTGGCGGGGATCTGTCACATCTCGCCCCGTAGGAGCCGGTCTCCTACGGGGTTCGTTCTTGCGGGCTGTGTTGTCCCGCCGTAGGGACTTTGGTTCGCCATTGGCGACAGCTGGACTCTGGAGTTGTGTCCTTCCCGGATTCCCTTTCTAATACCCCATTCCAAAGCAGGAACTAGCCCGATACCCGACCGCTAAGGGAACGATACGGACTAGGTTCTACCGTGGACTAGAACAGGTTGTCATTGCCGCACTCGGTTAATAGCTTCAATAGCTGGTCGATTGCGGCGTCATACTTGGCTGCCCTCGTGTCCTTTACCAGTAGCACTACGCCACTCGACCAAGGTTCACCCGACGCTTTAGCTTCAGCTATAAGAGCCTTAGGTACCGGGTTAAGTGTCATGGCGCCCTGAGTGCCACTAGCTTGATTGCTTTGATAGTTTTGTGCGTCAGCACAAAACGAATACTCAGCCTCAATCCGAGTACCCGCACGACCGCCAGGTAGCACGCAATTACTACCGGATACGGTTGTGCCCTTTGGGCAAACCACTACCTGTATTGTTGTTGTGGTGACAATAACTACCGGCGTTGGTTTGCTGCTCCCGCCAATGGTGATGCTGCACCCGCAGGCAAGTAGCCCGAGTACTAAGACGATTGCCGCTACTCCAACAATCCTCTGCATTGCATTCCCTTTCTACCTTTCTTGACTCCCGCCGCCATCCCTCGAACAGGGCGCAGTCGTGTACTACGTGCTTATCGGCAGATTGGGCGTCAACACTTAACGCCAACCATCGAGTCGCAGCGCCTTACCGTAGGCCTAGCGCCACTCTCGCAGGCTCACGGCGGGCTACAAGGGCGGCCGCCGGTTGCGCATCGAGATCGAGAAGGCCGAGTCCGAGGACGACGACAAGCTGGCGATCATGGCCAACTACCGGCGGATCAAGGAGCAGCAGTCATGACCGAGGCATGGTTAGAGGAGATCACTAGGCGCTTAAAGCCATCGAGGCAGCCATCAAGGATCTAAAGGACTATGCAGCCTGTCATGCACAGGCAATTGAGGAACTTCAGCTACAGGTCATCCTGGCTGACTAATGAGAAGGAAGTCAGTCCCGGTTCTGAGCTTCCCACCGTTTGGCGTTCCGTCTGCGATCCCGGTCACCGGGCCGTCTGGACCCACTGGTAGATGTCCTTACGAAGCTGGCTGTCCTTCGGTAGCGCACCGTGAGCCTGCGAGAATGGCATCGGGCACGTGTGCCCCACGACGGGGGCCTCTCTAATGCCTAGGCATGAAAATAGCCGCCCTGCAGGCGGCTATTTCTTTTATGCGGTAAGGGTAATCAGCGAGCTACTGGTATCTCCCTTATTGCCGGTGTTGCTTCATGACGGTCGCCTGCATGTTGGCCAGCTTCCGGGCCTTCATCTTCTCGGCGGCCTTCTTCCGGCCCATCTCGGCTATCCCGATCCAGAACATGATCGGAAGGAAAACGAAGAAGAACAGGCCGAGGACGATGGCTACACCGAGGAGGCCTGCGAACAGACCGGCGATAATGCACAAGAAAGCCGTTACGAAAGCACCGACCTTAAGGGCAACCTGCCCACCTCGCTCAACCTTCGTCAGTTGCTGTGGGTGCGTTGTCACTAGTTCACCCCCTCCCCTCGCTCAAGAGAGCTTCCCGAGGCGCCAGAGTTCATGGACCCTCCGATCCTCGGACAAGAGCTTGTACTCGTTCACCCAGACGCCGGTAGGGACCGACAGCGTGACTCGGGACGTAGAGGAGTCGGCCCGGAGGAGCGAACAAGACCGTGTATCTGCTAGGACGAGCAGTGCTGGTCCGTAGCGAACGTGTTTCAACGTCCTTCCTCCTACTCGGAGCGCCTGAACTCACGGGCCCTGTGGTAAGAAAGTATCGGCAGTGCGACTGCTCGGCTTTAGCTCTGGCCTGCTGGCATGCTCCACCAACCCGCCGCTACTCTCGCCGGCTCACTGTGCGCTACGGTAACTGCTCTCGTGCTCGTCTCGCCAGGGCGGGGTGTTCGTTTGCCGGTTGTCTCCCCGGCTGTAGGGACAGGCCTGGGCTTGCCATCCCTTCCAACGATTCCACGTTATTGTGCAAGGTTCCGTTTAGCCGTTCGGATTCCAGCCCAAAGCTTGCTGGCTATCATTGTAGACCTTGTCCTCAGCCGTGTTACCACTTCCGAGTTCATTAGAACTGTCCTGTAGCTGAGAAATATCTCCGGACTTTACGAACGCAGCACACTCCCGGCCTGCAGTAGCATAGTCATTAAGGGTGTTATACAAGTCTGTGTTCAATCCGGGGTCTGGCCCGGATTTCGTGTACAGGAGTCCGTTAACCGAGTCACTTAACAGACTCCTGCAGGCGCTGCCAAGCGCCGACATGTTCGTGGTTCCACTGGTGGCTGAGTTAATGGAGGAGAGGTCACCCTGGACCGACGTGAGCGTTGGCCCCACGCTCGTTTCCCACGAGGTTAGTTGACTGGCTGTGGTTGGAGGTCCGCCGGATGCTGCACTGCTGCAGCCCGCTACCACGCCCGCCAGGAGAAGAGCGCTCAGTACCCAAACGAACTTCGGTGTCACATGAAGTGCGTGCCGGGCTTGTTGCATTCTTTCTCCTCCTACTCGGAGCGCCTGAACTCACGGGCCCTGTGGTAAGAAAGTATCGGCAGTGCGACTGCTCGGCTTTAGCTCTGGTCTGCTGGCATGCTCCACCAACCCGCCGCCACTCTCGCAGGCTTACGGTGCGCTACGGGCAAGCCCGTGACCGTTTCGGGTCAGTCGCACGACCTGGACGACGACGTTACCTGTCTCGCCACCGTGGGTGGTGGATACTAGCGAACGCCTGTTCGTAGCGTCACGAGCACTCTGAGTTGTACGTCTTCCGCTGTCTGTTGTTAACGATCAGACTCTCCTTTGACGTGCGTGCTTGAAAGGCTTCTTCAATTAGTGTCTGCACGTCAGCAACGGAGGTTGGGTACTTCCACCAGCGAGCGTAGCCTTTGTCCTCATCAACGTTGTCGCTAACCCTTGGCGGCAGCTGCCTACTTGCGTAGTCGGCAACCGACGGAAGCGTGATGGCCATCAGACCACTTCGTCTATTCAGCTTGTCGTTGCGCAGCGTGGAGTAAACCTCCCAGTCAACGTACCGTCTTGCCCATGTGCATTTGCCTACGAGCACGATGGTCACGGTCGAGTCGGTGAGATACTTCTCTCGAATCCGGTCCATGATGTAGTCGGTGTCGTCGCTGGCGATGAAGTCGTCCTCATCCGATACTCCGAGCACACGAGGAATAAAGGCATCCTCGAAATCGTCCAAGAACTTCTCGACTTCTGTTTGATCGTCGTGGTGATAGCAAACGAAGGACTTGTGCCGAACGGCCTGCTGCGCAGGTGTCAGGGACTTTGCGAGGAAGACTTCTCGAAGGTTGATCTTCGTCTGAAGACCTCGTTGGGAGTTAGTTGCCATCAGTTTCCCCTTTGTTTTGACGCTTCTTAGCTTGTTGTGTGGCTCCGTTGCCACCAGTGACGGCGCTCTCGCTCGTGTGCAATCTGGCGTAGAGCTTCAGCAAAGATCACCAAGCCTGCGTTCACCTGTTTGAGGTCGGTGATCATCTCGTCGTACTGAGGAAAGCGCCGTTGTATGTCTTGTGGCGAGGCGTCGGTATTCTCCGATCTCCCTTGTTCTTCCTCGTACCAACGGCGAAAGCGGGCTTGCCATCGGGTCAGGTGCGGACGAAGACCTTCGTTGAGTGCTCCTGTCAGCGCCTCAACTAGCTTCGCAGCGTCGCTCTCTTTGTGAAGACCTTTCCGTACCGGAACGTTCTTAGCCAACTCTCGGAGCGCCCGGAAGAGTTCGTACCATGAGTTGTAAACCTCAACGACGACATCGTTCTTGTCATCGAAAGGGAGCGCCGCCTTGCGAGTTGTGATTTCAACCCATGCCTGATGGGCAAGCCCAGCAACATCGTCGGTCGGGCACATCGTGACGGTGGCACATCCGGCGAAATTGAAGTCAGCCGAGGTCATCTGCCATCCGCCGGTAGAACGTCGAATGACCCAACCAAGAATGACAAGTGCCAGCACAACAGCACCAAACACAATCCCGATGTGCACATCGAGCGCCCAGCCAACGAATTTAAGGTCGAAGAGGTCTTGCAAACTGGTCGCAAGCACGCCACCGAGAACCATGCTCGCAGTTTACGCCTTTACAGACACGGGCGGCCTCGTGGATGTGGCAGCTTGCACGTCATAGTTCCCCTCATTGACCGCAGCACCGAAGACCTACAGGCCAGTAGGCTGCGTTCATGCCCGATCGTCCTGCAATCCCAAGTCAGATGCGGCGGGATGTTTTGATCGAGAGCGGCTACCGCTGTGCCATGCCCCACTGCCGGGAGACACAGATCGAGGTTCACCACATCAACGACTTCGCCATAGTGAGGGAGCACACCTTCGACAATCTGATTGCCCTGTGCGCCAACTGCCACCAGCGGGCGACGAAGGGCGAGATTCCTCGAAAGGCGATCCTGCAGATTAAGCTCAATCTGAGTGTCCTTAGCGGCCGCTACGTTGAACTTGAAAAACGCTTTCTGCAAATGGCAGCTGAGCGCCACTTCAACGTGAACCAAGGCATTGTTCTTCCCGGTGGCTTCGAGATTCTGATGATGAATCTCATCGACGATGGATTGGTCATCCGATATGCGAACAGCGGCACGATCGGGTCAGGAAGTGCCGCCTTCCCGATCGCTGTCCACTACCTGCTCACTGAAAAAGGTCACGCCTTAGTGGAGAGATGGCTAGCAGCTGAGCCGCTCGACTAGTTCAGGCTGGCTACCAACGACCGACGCCACTCTCGCAGGCTCACGACGGGCTACAGGGCGTCCCTGCGGCCTTCTCGGGCCGGTCCCGCTACCTAGTGGGAAGTTAGCAAAGCACGCCCGTTAGGTGGTGGACTGATCTGGCGCCGTCCCAGTCTGATCACATCACAGACAGAATACTTGTCGCCTCGCCAGCGTATGCCATCTGATCTAACCTTACTTGGCCTTGCAGTAGATTCGTATATGTGTTTGCAAGGCTGGCGTAGGTCTGTGGACCCATGGTCTTGTAGGTTTCGACATCTGTGGCAATCTCGCTGATCAGATCGCCAACGTCTGCCTGCGCCTGTCCTTGTAGCTGCGGTTCAAGCGCATCCAGTTGCGTGGCTGCTTTCCCTAACGCCACTTCGACCGGACCAATACAGGCATAGCTTTGGCTCGGACTTATCGTAGCGCCAGCAGCTTCCCTAGCCTGAAAGCTTGTAAGTTCGTTATTGCACGTCCGAAGAGCTACCACCAATGTCGCCATTGTGTCTGCAAAATGGTACTTGTCGGGTGGCACCGTGGTTACGGTAGTTGTCACCGGAATGGTCGTCGTTGTCGTGCTTGTCGTTGTTGTGGTGGCGGCCTGAGTGGTGGTCGTTGTGGTCGTTGTCGGGTTCGAGCCAGATTTTGCGCATCCAGCGAGGCATACGGCCACCAAGGCAGTAGCGCCTAAACGTGCTGCGGCCTTCATTCTCTCCACAGTACATCTATCGGCATTTTGCGAGCCGGTATTTAATGATCACATGAACGTCCGCCGACGCTTGAACGCCGCCACGTCTTCTCGGGTGAGCACAAACCACTCACCTTTGTAACGCCTGTCTGCGAAACGCTCATGCCAGTAGCGTTCGATCCCTAAGGGGTCGTCAGTCGGAATCGAATGCACCAGGTGAGCGTTCACGGCCTGTTGCCGGATCACTTCGTCCGTCCGGCGACCGAGGTTCAAAGTCTGTCCAATCTTGTAACGGTTCCCTGACTTGATGAGGTAGACGAATCCTCGGGCGCCGACCGGTGACTCAGGTCGTGGTGCAACAGTATTGTTCAGCAGCGTCTTGCAAATAGCTGCTACGTCCTCGTAGTCAGCAGTACTCTCACACCATTGACAGACTGCCGCCACAAGTTCGTCTCGCAGTCCAAACCTCTCATAAACACCGTCGCTAGGGAACGCCGAGTCTTGGCGGCGCCTGATCCTTAGTTCGGGAGTGGAAGGAAAGTGACCTAACAGCCGAATGTAATCGGCAAGCTTGCCTAACACCTGTGCATTCGTATAACGGGCTTGCAGTTCGTTTGGCTCAAAACCAGCCTCGATAACCGCATCACTCCACTTCACCCAGTGGATGCCTAGCCATTCCGATTCTCGGATACCGGTCATCGATTCGAATACCCGACGACCTGGTGCCCGCCCATCTAACTCAGCGGCGCATCTCTTAATCTCGCTGAGTATCTCGTCCTTCATGATGCGTGGCACGGAGACAGTCTCGCCTACTGGGATGTTCTCCGCACGTCTTCGGTCGTGGATCGCCTCACGGTTTGATAACGGCAACAACCTTCCCCACGATGAGCGAGGCTGCCAGGGTCCCCCATGTTCGGCTATCTGCGGAATCTCCCCGGCAGTCCCCTATTACGAAGTAATGAGCCGGAGCAATCTTGGTGAGGGCAACATTCAAGGCGCTTTCAGCACAGGAACCGGTAAGAGTCGGTAGCCATGGTTCTTTCAGTGGAGTGCCATTTATCAGCACAGTGTTACCTAGGGACGAGATTGTCTCACCTGGTAGGCCGATTACCCGCTTCAGCAGGTCTGCGTCTGTCGTGCCGGTGTCTGCGGGTGGCCGCTTGAACACGATGATGTCGCCTCGTTGGATGATCGCTACCCTTCTCACGACCACGGATTCCCCTACTCGCACCGTTGGCGCCATCGAGCCAGAAGGTACGTAGAAGACTTGCCCACTCAACGAGGCCGTCGTGGTGACCGTGGTGGTAGTGCTCGACGTGCCTGATGTCGGGTTCGGGTTCGGCGGGTTCGAGGCATCCTTCGCACATCCCGCAAAGCACACCGCCATCAAGGCAATAAGGCCAAGGCGTGATGCAGTCCTCACGATGTCCACGGTACTTGTATCGGCATTAGCGGCACGACCACGTTGGCCGAAGACGATTCCATGGTTTCAGGGCTCAGGGCTTGAGATCCCCGCAGGACTACTCTCTAGGCAAGAGCCAGTCGAGATGGTTACGTCATCTCGGCTGGCTCGCCCGTTCGAGAAGTACCAGATAATCCAATGGTTCCACGGTCATAGTGCATCAAATAGTGCATCAAAATAGAGGCTACGCTGCGCCTTTCTCATAATCCATGATCATCAGCCGGTCGCACAAGGCGTCCGCCTCCTCGAGGTAGTGCGTGGTGAGAAAGATCGTGGTGCCGCGGGCTCTAAGGGAGCGGACGTGGTCCCACAGGTTCGCCCGGTTCTGTGGGTCCAGTCCCGTGCTGGGCTCGTCCAGGAACAAGACAGCAGGCTCGTGCACGATGCCAAGGGCGACGTCGAGCCGCCGGCGCTGGCCACCTGAGTAGGTCCGCACGCGGCGATCGGCGAACTCGCCGAGGTCGAGCACCTGCATCAACATCTCTGCCCGCTTCGTCACCGTGGCCAGGTCTCCTCCATAAAGGCGGCCCTGCAGAATGAGATTTTCGCGGCCGGTGGCGAGTAAATCCGCGCCTCCGAGCTGGCTCACATAGCCGATGCGTTGGCGCACCTGCTTCGGCCGGTGGGCGACGTCGATGCCCGCGACCGTCGCCGTTCCGCTGTCGATAGGCAACAGCGTCGTGAGCATGCGCAGCGTCGTGGTTTTGCCGGCTCCGTTCGGGCCGAGGAACCCGAATATCTCGCCCCGCCCGACCTCGATGCTCACCCCGCGGACGGCCTCAACTGGCCCCCGCTTGGAGCGGAAGCTCTTTCGCAGCTCGTGGGTGGAGATGATCGTGTCCAAGTCTCGGCCCCCTTCTACTAGTCCGTTGGTGCCCGTCATGGCTTCCAGCCTTCGTCCTCAAGCAGTGACGAGGCCACGGCGGCTCCGCCGTCAGGTCCGTGCGCCTCACGCCACCAAGCGAGCCCGCCGAGGGTGCCGTTCTCGATGTCGTCGACGAGCTCGCGGACGTAGCGAAGCTCGGCCTCGCGTAGTACCTGGTGAAATTCGGCCTCGGTCCAAAACAGGCGGGGCAGGCCCCGCTTTTCCACGAGATCGCGGGCAGAGGCCGTCTGGGCGAGCTCGATCTCGAGGCGCTGGGCCCGTTCGCGCAGCAGATTGACGACGTCACCAGGCGGCAGGGCGGGAAGGAACGTGAGAGCGGCCTCGAAACCTGGATAGTCCTTCACGGGGGTGGACACGAGCTCGGTCAACCAGTCGTGCATCTCGACATGTCCGGCGTCGGTGAGCTCGTAGATGGTCCTTTCCGGGAGGCGCCCGGTGCGTTGCGTGCCTGTGGCCACGATAAGCCCACGCTTTTCCAGAGAGTCGACCACGGCGTAAAGCGAGCCGTAGTTGAGGCGGATGCTCTCGTGTTTTTGACGTTGGCGCAGGGTCGTAGAGACCTCGTAGGGATGCATCGGCCTCTCGTAGAGGCAGATCATCACGGCCAAGGCAAGGGGGTTGCTGCGGTAGGCCCGCGCCATTTCGAGTCCTCCATTCCGGCTACTCTAGATAGAGTACCATGACTCAGGAGGAAGCTCAATCGTCGTCGTGGTGATGATGATGGTGTCGCGCTGCTCGTTGCTCTCTTATCTCCGTCAACGCCGTTAGCCCGGCACGAAGCCCACTCAGCTCGGACAGTGTCAGTCTCGCTGCGAGATCGTCGTCGACGGACTCGATCGCACTTCGTACCGCGGCCGCGGCCGCCCGCCCCCTTTCTGTTAGCTCGATGGACATCCGCCGCCGGTCCTCGGGGTTGATCTCTCGGGCGAGGTAGCCGCGTAGCACGAGGGTGTCGATCAACTGGCTGGCCGCTTGCTTGGTCACCCCGAGGCCGTCGATCACCTCCGCGGCGGATCCCCCCCAATGCGCCATCCCCCCGAGCACAAAGGGCCCGTTGCGGGGCAGATCGTCGAATCCGGCCCTCGCGAGCTGGGACCCTATCGCCTCGCCGTAACACGAACGAGCCCAGCGCAGAAGGGCCGGAATACTGGGGACGTCCTGGTCGGGTGGGGGAGCCATCGGGGAAGGGTAATCCTGCCTCCTGGTCTAGTCAAGGTAGTTGACAGTCAAGTAGCTAAAGGTCCCAGATCGGGTGGGGAGCCCGGCAGGCGCACTCCCGGGGCGCGTTGGGCGCTGCGAGACTCTGTAAGGCGAGTTCGCCACCAAGGAGAGAAGCCCATGGATCACGCCAGCATCGAGGATGCTTATGAGCCCTTCGTCGCCGCGTTGCGGCGAGGTGGCTTCAAAGCCCCGGCAGACGGGTGGCCGGCTGAGCTCGTGGCCGCACACGTCGCCCGCAACAACGACCTCGTGTCGGAGGTGGCCGAGCAACTCGTCATCGGGGTTCGGCCCAGCTATGACAATCGCTCTGCGGTCGACGAGTCCGAGCTCCAGGCTCTTGCAGACGAGGCGGGCGGCCTGGAGGGCCTGGCCACCGCCGTCGAGGCGTCAGCCAGACGGCTGGTTCTGGCTTTCTCGGCCCTCGATGAGGCGAGCCGGGAGCATCTCGTGGCCTGCCTCATAGTCGACTCGGGAAGAATCGTCCGTGACGAGCCGATGCCAGTCCGCAGCCTCGTCGAGGGGAACGCCTCGTACCACCTCGACATGCACCTTAAGCAATTCGAATGCTCTGTCGCGATGACTCCCGACGGACCCCGAACAGCAGAGCCGCCAACTGAGTTCGACGCCTATGAGTTCGTTCTGCTTGCCTGGCCCGATGGGCGGCCCGCGGCTCGACGAGGTGCTGGCCGAACAGTTGCAGGCCCAGCACCTAGGGCACCTGGCTCTCATGAAAGAGGCCGGGTATTTGAAGGTGGCAGGGCCCTTCGCCGAACAGCCCGACGAGCACTGGCGGGGCATGGCCCTATACCAGGTGGGCTCGCTCGAAGAGGTCCGGCGCCTAGCCGAATCGGACCCGGCCGTGCAAGCGGGCCGTCTCGAGGTCGAGGTCATGGCCTGGTTCACAGAAAAGGGGGCGCTTAGTTTCCCGGGAGCTGTCGGACCAGGGCCTATCAGCGCCTAGTGAACCACGCCGGACCTATATTCCAGGCCATGGCTCAACATTTGCATCGAGTTTTGCCCAAAGGGCTCGCCGTCTTGAGCGCAGGGGCAGTCCTGGCATTCCCCACACTTGCCAGGGTCCCTGTGTCGGCCGCCAGGACATCGTCTGTCGTGGCCGAGGCACAGGCGGTGAACCTGAAGGTGACAGACCTCTCCACGGCCATGAAGTGGAAAGCCGCCCCCCCCGGGCATTCCTCGGCGGCGGTGGCGGCGCTCGCCGCCAAGACCCTCTCCTGCTTGAAAAAGGTTGGTCCGGTCAGCCCCGACCCGTTCGGCACGACTGGCAAGAGCGGGGGAGTTGTCCTCGCGGATGTGTCCTCACCGACCTTTTACGACAAGGCCTCGCCCCTCATCCAGCTGCCGAGCGCAAGCTCGGAAGTCGTCGTGTTGTCGACGACCTCGGCCGCGGTGTCCGACCTCTCCACCATCGGACGCAGCGCAGCGCTTGGTTGCCTGACGGCCCAACTTGTTGGCGACAGCAGCCTCGGCGGTGCCGGCAAGGGAATCAAGGGCACTGCAAGCTACATGTCCGCCCCGCACCACGGCGGGGGCAGCGGAGGGCTCCACATCCGGTTCATCGAGCACGGAGGGTTGTTGCCGGGCAACTTGTATGACGACGAGTACTTCTATGTCCAAGGTGGGGCGGAGATCTCGATGTCGTTCATCAACTTGAGCACGCCGTTCAACGCGAGCTGGTCGTCGGTGGCGATCGCCAAGGTCATGGCACGGGCAGCATCGGAGCTGAGCAAGTCCTGAGGCTGGCGCAGGCTGGCGCCGTCGAAAGTCGCAGCCTCGACCGCAAAAAGGAATTCGGTTGCCCATGCGCCCGACTCGACAGCCCACACGAGCGACCATTTCTCGCCATCTCGTCGGGTTATCGAGGCGGGCGCACGGCCTCCGTGCGTCCCTCGCTAAGCAACAGGGGGTCGTGCGCTCTCTTAGTTGATCGGCTCTCCGCGCCTTGCCTTTAGGCCTATTGTCGCTGTCTTTGTTGCGCTCGGGCGGCTGTTGCGCAACAAGCTCGAAGGAATGGATCGTCCCGACAACGCCCGGGCCAGCAGTCGAGAGCCGAAGCCCCGCTCGATGACCTGCGGACCGCGAAGCGGCCCAGGGGCTCTTTAACCCTGGGCCGCTCGCTGCTCTGGTCCCCCTGGCTCACCCTTGGACGTTCACGCGGGCAGCCGTACCGAAGATACAGCCGCCTTGCATGCCGCGTCGGGCGATGAGCTCGCATGCCGGCGCGCTTCGCGTTTCGCCACCGGAACGTCAGCCGATCGTCAGACAATCCTCAAGAGATTCTGAGGCAACGGCTCTAAGGTTAGTTTTTCCCTTCCAAGGTTGTGTCTCCCAACGACCGGCCCCCGGTGCCCGACAAAGGCATCGGGGGCCCGTTCGTGCGTGGAGCGCTGAGAGCGTTATCGTGTTCGCCGACGCCGTTACATGGGTGTAGTCAGAACCGGGAGGGGACCAGTGGAGCGAAGGACGATTGACTACCTTGTGAGCACGGCGGGGCTGTTGCTCGTGGCTGTCCTGGCTGTTGCCGGTGGTTTGCTCTTGTGGGGCCACAACTACATCGACGGCCAGGTGACAAGTCAGCTCAGTTCTCAAAAGATCGTCTTTCCGACGGTGAAGAGCGACCCAGTTATCGCCCAACCGCAATACGCCGCAGTGAGGGCCGAATCAGGCCAACAAGTCCTCACTGGTCAGCAGGCTGAGGTATACGCCAACGACCTCATAGGTAACGACTTGCAGGCGATAGCTGGTGGAAAGACCTATTCACAACTTTCGACTCAGGCGTTGCAGGACCCTTCGAACACGGCGCTGCAGTCCGAGGTCGATCTTGTCTTCAAAGGTGACACCTTGCGGGGCCTGCTGCTCAATGCCTATGCGTTCGGAACCATGGGTCAGATCGCGGGATGGGCATCCCTTGCGGCTTTCATCGGCGCCGGGTTGCTTCTGGTTCTCTCCTTGCTCGGATTGCTGCACGCGAGGCGCGCCAGCGCCAATGCGGCCGCCTCCGAGAGCTGATCACTTCACCAAGCTGTGTCTTTGGCTGTGCTCGTTCGCTCGGCCCACCCGTGTGAGCGACATGGCGCGGGCTGACCATGTCAGTGATGGGCGTAATCCTTAGATCCAGCACCTAGTCGAAGGCTTCAAAATTCCTCTGAATCGTCGCCGGAGCTCGTCGGGTCCCCAGCGTCTTCGGTGAGCTATGTCGGAATCAGCTGTCTGTCCGAGGATCCTTAACAGTGGTCTTCGGCGCCACCAGGCCGAGGGAAAGGACCGTAGAGGCGATATTAGGAAGCCGGCTGCTCGGTCAAGGTCTTCAGAAACGCAGAGCCCCCATCTAGGACTGCCTTGCCTAGCCGTCGTCCCAGCTCGCTGCCTACCACTCCTCCCACAACGCCACCGACGACTGGCCCGACGAAGGGGATCGGTATCGCCGTCGCGAATATCCTTGCCCCTGCCATCGCCCCTGCCAAGGTCCCGGCTGTACCTGCTGCCGCCTTCGCCCTGTCCGTTGCCTCCTCGTCCATGCGAGCACCCCTCTCTCTCGCTTTAGAGACTACCGCGCCCCCTCGATTGGGACCCTGCGGCTTCGGGCCTGAAAACCCAGCTCGTAGGTCACTTCGGGCTGGAGGTAGCACTTGTCACGAAGCCCTTTGACAGCGCCGGGGCACACGTACGGCCCGGCCTGGTCGAGCCGAGAACGGGCGCTGGGTCCTTGGCAATTCGTTCCCAAGTCGCCGACGTCCTTTCAACGCTTGGCGCCCGAAGCCATCGCGGGCCTAATCTCGACTCAGTGGTCCGCTACGCCATCTACGTCCACGAGGGTCGCCATTCCTGGCAACCGAACGGATCTTCGGACTGGCACCTCTTTACGGTCCCGGAGTCGCGCTCAGAAGGCCCCTGTCTTACACTTTGCAGGAATCTGACCGTCGATCTTCACGATTTCATGGCTTCGGCTCGTGTCCCAGTGGGTGAGTGGCGGGCAAACACCGGCGCGGAACATGTCTGCCGGGTGTGTGAGGAGTTGTCCCGAGATCTCCCAGCACGAGAGTCGGCTTAGCCAAACCGCAGCCTGGGCCAAACCGCAGCCTGGGTACGTGCCCGGAGGGGGACTTGAACTCCGACCGAGCCCATCCTGGCACATCCTGCCGAATGACGTTGTGGCTGCTCAGGGGTAGTTTCCGGGAGCTTGCCGTCCCGCTTTAGGAGGGTCGATCCCGCCGCTCTGGCGATTCTGGGGGGTCAGAACGCCGAGCTCGGTTTCGTATATACGACGCCTACATCGTATATACTGAAAGGGTGACAAAGCACCTAGTAGATCTGGATGAAGAGGCACTCAGCGCAGCACAGGCGGAACTGGGGACGAAAACGATCAAAGACACCGTCAACAAGGCTCTCGAGCGAGCTACCTCTAGTCGGCACCGCCGAGTGGCCTCAGCTCTTGACATCCTGGCCGAGGCTGACCTCGAGGACCGAGCCGAAGCGTGGCTCTGAGCTTCTTGATCGACACCAGCGTCCTGAAACGCCTCGGCCGCCACGAGGTCCGACGGGTGGTTGAGTCGCTTGCAGATCGAGGAGAGCTTGCAAGGGCGACCATCTGCGACCTTGAAGTCGGCTACTCCGCTCGCAACGCCGTGGAGTGGGGCGAACTGCAACTGGCGCTGGACGCGTTCACTCCGGTTCCAACCACGGCAGCTCATGTCAGCCGGGCGCTCCAGGTCCAGCGACTCTTGGCCGAGCGCAGCCAACGAGGCCGCAAGATCCCAGACCTGCTCGTCGCGGCCGCGGCCGAGGAACTGTCCATCTCTGTTCTCCACTACGAGGCCGACTTCAATCTCATCTCCGAAGTCACCGGCCAACCCAGCCAATGGGTAGTACCCGCGGGCACGATTGACTGACGCCAGAACATTCGATCACCGGGAGGCCAACTACGAGGACATCGGGCCATCAATCTTCGGCAATCGTGTCGCCATCGTCCCTAAACCCTCGAGGAGAAGACCTATTCGAGCATTCGGTCGGCGACTGCGATCTGACCTCGGGCTGGATCGTGTAGTGAGCTCCACCCGGCCGAGGCCGGTATGAGGCCGCCACTTTGATCGAGAACGGCTTCTATGTTGAGGGCGTGGTGGCACCAAACGGCCCTGCCCGCGGGCGTGTCCGGCGGTGCCCCGATCCGTTGAACCAGGTGCTCGGGCCGGCCACCCGCTCGATCCAGAGTCTGTCGCCAAGGTGCTCGACCGCCGGATCGCCCAGCTCGGGCTGAAGCGGCTTAGGTTCTATGACCTTCGCCACACGCACGTCGCTCTCCTGATCGCGGCCAAGCAGCAACCGCTCAAGACAATAAAGCGGCTCGGTCACGCTTCGGCTGCCTTCACGCAGGACCGTTATGGCCACCTCTTCGAGGATGCCGACTCGGAGGCGGCCGCGGCACTCGCGGCAATGGTCGACACCCCTTGTGATCAAAACTGTGATCAACGGGCCGAATTTGACCCTTCGCAACGTTGTCCGTAAGCCCGTGAGCTGCGATTTGTGTCGGATACGCGGTGCCCGGAGTGGTGCCCGGAGCGGGACTTGAACCCGCACGCCCTCTCGGACAACGGCTTTTGAGGCCGCCGCGTCTGCCATTCCGCCATCCGGGCTCCTGTTCCCGAGCGTAGCTGTCAAGGTGCGCACCGGGCACCTCTCGGACCTGCAAATCTGAAGGCGATGGGAGAGGTCATGGGCGGCGAACCGTCTCGCCCCGAACAGACCAGCTCCCAAGAGGTCCCGTCCGCCTTCGCGCCGCCTGCGGCCCCTAGCGGGGACAAGGGGTTCTCTTGGCAAGCTCGGTCGGGGGCGCGCGTCGTCGCCCGCCACGAGCTGCGCGGCGCCCTCGGACCCTCGGAGCTGGCGGAGGCTGCCGTCCTCGGCGACCTGGCGCTTGTCCTCGAGGTACTGGGCTGGTTCGTGCCCCTCGTGGGAGCCGCATTCCAGGGACTGGCCGTTGTTCCCTTCGCCGCTCTCGCCGCCCGCCAACGCGCTCGCACGGCCGTCGTGGCCATGCTCGCTGCGAGCTCGGTCTCCTTCCTCGTAGGAGGCGTGGGGATAGTCCTCCAAACCGCCGTGGCGGGGACCCTTGGCCTAGCCGTCGGCACCGCCTATCGGCGCCGGTGGAACCCGGGTGCGGCGGTGCTCATCGCGGGCGTTACCACTGCCATCCCGGTGGCTGCCATATCGCTGCTTGCCCAAGCCCTCTCGCCTGGTCTGCGCCGCCTGGCCTTCGCTCAGGTACAGATCTTGTGGCGCGACATGCGCCGCGTCCTCATGCTCGCAGGTATGCGCTCTGCGTCGTCTTTCGGGGACCAAGCGCTTCGCTGGGTCATCGTTCATTGGTGGCTCAGCGTGCCCGTGTTCGAGCTGCTCGCCGTCCTGCTCGCTGCCGCCCTTTGTGCCCGGTATCTGTGGCCGCTGCTCGTGCGCCTCGAAGCTGATCAGCCCGCACCTGCCGAGGCGCTTCCCGGGCGGGGCGGGGTGGCCTCGAAGACCCGTGTCGCCCGCCCTGAACCCATGCCGGTGCCGGTCGCTCTCGAGCGAGTCTCCTACCAGTACCCCGGGAGCCTGGCCTGGGCTGTGGCGGAGGTGTCAGTGTCCGTCGAGCCAGGCGCGTTCCTCGCTGTCGTCGGGCCAAACGGTTCGGGCAAGTCGACACTCGTGCGCCTGCTGGCTGGTCGCTTGTCACCGACGCTCGGCAGCGTGCGCAGAGGCGGCGCCCCTGGTTTCGGTGCCCCCGGCGGGACCTCGATGATCTTCCAACGCCCCGAGAGCCAGGTGCTCGGTGTGCGCGCCCGAGACGATGTCGTCTGGGGTATCCCGCCCGGCCAGTGTCCCGACGTCGCGGCGCTGCTGGGCCGGGTTGGCCTCGGAGGCTTTGAAGAGCGGGAGACCGCGGGGCTGTCGGGGGGCGAGCTGCAACGCCTCGCAATAGCCGCCGGTCTCGCGCGCCAGCCGAGACTATTTATCTCAGATGAGGCGACGGCGATGATCGACAGCCCGGGGCGAGCCGAGGTGGTTGCGCTCCTCGAGTCGCTCGCCGCCTCCGGCATGACCGTCGTCCACGTAACCCACCGGGAGGCTGAGGCAGCCAAGGCTGACAAGGCCATCTTGATGCTGGGAGGTCGTCTGGTGCCATCCCCGGCCCACGACGGACCACCCTCGAGCGTAAGCATTTTCGCAGAGGACTCTCCGAGGCGCCCGCCGCGTCCCGAGCGCCGAGGAGACCATCACTGTCCCCGAGTGGGCCCGACCCCCGCGACGGGCGCTGCTTCGGGTGCGGGAGCTGGGTTATGTCTATGCCAACGGCACCCCGTGGGCGAGGCGCGCCCTGGCGGGGGTCGACCTCGACGTGACAAGAGGTGAGGGTGTAGTCGTGACGGGGGACAACGGCTCGGGCAAGTCCACGCTCGCCTGGGTCCTTGCAGGACTGCTCACACCGAGCGAGGGTGAGGCCCTTCTAGCCGGCGAGAGCATCGTCGCCGGCACGGGGGCCGTCGGGATCTCCTTCCAGCACGCCCGCCTGCAGCTGATCCGCCCGACGGTGCTCGCAGACGTTGCCTATGGGGCGGACACCGAGCGGGCGGCGGCGGCCCTGCAAGCGGTAGGGCTGGATCCCGGTGCCATGGGCCAAAGGCGCGTCGACGAGCTATCGGGTGGTGAGCAGAGGCGAGTCGCCCTCGCCGGGTTGCTCGTGCGCCATCCCGTCCTGCTCGTGCTGGACGAGCCTTACGCCGGTCTGGACAACGAGGCACGCTGGGGCTGGCTGCGATCCTCGCTCGGTTGCGGGAAGAACGTGACATGGCGACCCTCGTCGTCTCCCACGACCTCGACAATGCCGAGCTTCTTGGCGACCGCGTGGTCGTCCTCGAAGCCGGACAAGTGGTCAAAGAGCGCACTCTCGGGAGCCGGTCGTGACCGCGGCTGGGACCGGGCGGCTTTCTCGGGCCGAGGCGGGTGGGTTAGCGCCGGCGGGCGCGGGGCTTGCGTCTCGGCGAGATCCACGTCGTGCGCTTTGTTCCGGGCTCGAGCCCGCTGCACCGCATGTGGGCTGGGACCAAACTCGTCTGCCTCGCCGTGCTCTCGATCGGCCTGTTGCTCTGGCCCGCTTGGCAATCGATCGGGATCATGGGAGCGCTCCTGCTGGCGGCCTTCCTCGCCGCCCGACTGCCAAGGGGGATCAGTCCGAGGATCCCTTGGTGGCTGTTCGGTGTGCTCGCCATCGGCGCGGTCCTCGCTCTCGTCGCCGGGGGAGCGCCGGAGGTCCGCTTGGGCAGCTCGAGGATCGGCTTCGGCGGGCTCGACAACTTTGGCCGCTTCACGATGGTAGGTGTCGATGTCCTCGGCGCAGCCGCCCTGCTCGGCTGGACCACTCCTCTTGCCGACTTGTCCCCGGCCCTCGGCAAGCTCCTCGGTCCTCTGCGCCGCCTGGGTGTGCCCGTGGACGAGCTCGTCGGCGCCATCGCATTGTCCATTCGTTGTCTTCCCCTGTTGCTCGAAGAGGCCCGAGTGTTGCGGGCTGCCCGCAGATCTAGGAGGCCGCCAGGTGCCCGGACGTTCCGCGAGCTCAGCGACGAGGCGGTCGAAGGCGTTCTCGGCGCTCTCGCGAACGCCATACGACGGGCTCGGGAGATCGCCGAGGCGATCGAGGCGAGGGGAGGAGTGCCCACCCTTGCCCCGGAGACACACCGCCTGGGAGGTGTCGACGTGTACACGCTGGCCCTGAGCGGGCTGGCCTTAGCCGCCATGGCGGTGCTGCGCTAGGGGCGTTTCCGCTGCGGGCGTCCCGGTCCTACACTTTGAGAATGAAGCGCGAGCAAGTGGAGACTCGCCTCTTGGAGGTCCACGCTCGCCTCGTGCGCGCCCGGCAGGAGCTGGCAGTCGCCGAGGAGCAGCTCGATGTGTTCCTCGAGAGCGCGGAAGAGACGCGCATACGGGCCCTTGTGTCTGAGACTCCGCTTGCTGACCGAGAATGGCAAGACGCTCAGAGGCATGCCGAAGCGATGATGCGCGCCCGCGAAAGCGCGAGAGCTCGGGTCGCCGAGTTGGAACGAACGCAAGACGAGCTGCTCGGCAAGCTCGTAGTCTGAACGGAAGCCGGTCCTCACGAGGAGCCTTGAGCCGGCGGCAACCAGGCGCCATGAGTTAGCAAAGGAGCGGACCCCTTGGCCAGAACCGTCGTGATCGCAGAGGACGAAGCGATAGTTCGTCTCGATCTGCGCGAGATCCTTGAAGAGCAAGGCTTTGAGGTTGTCGGCGAGACGGGAAGAGGTGACGAGGCCGTCGAGCTGGCAAAGGAGCACAAGCCCGATCTGGTGATCCTCGACATCAAGATGCCCGGGCTCGATGGGCTCTCGGCCGCGAGCGAGATAAACGTCGAGCGTCACTCTGCAGTTCTGATACTGACGGCCTTCAGCCAGCGGAACCTGATCGAGCAGGCCCGGGACGCCGGCGCGCTCGCCTACCTTGTCAAGCCGTTCCAGCAAGACGAGCTGCTGCCGGCCATCGAGGTGGCGTTGGCGCGCTTTACCGAGATGCAAGCACTTGAGGCCGAGAACGCCGCCCTTGCCGACGACAAGCGCAACTTGGAGGAGCAGCTGGTCACGCGGCGTTGGGTCGACAGGGCCAAGGGCAAGCTCATGGACGAAAAGGGCATGCGCGAGGCCGACGCCTTCAGCTTCATCCAACAGACGGCCATGAACCAGCGCACGACCATGCGTGAGATTTCGGAAAAGATCGTCGAGGGCTCGGTAGTTCCCTAGGAACACTCCGGTGCCTATGTGACCCGTCACGGATGGTCGCCCTCCGCTTAGCATGGCCTGAGTGCCTCGCGACCTTCTCCTCGACGGCCACTCCCTCGCGTATAGGGCGTGGTTCGCCTTGCAAGAGGCTCAGCTTCAGACCGCCTCCGGGCAGGAGACACAGGCCGTTTTCGGGTTCGCCTCAATGCTCGCCAGGCTCCTAGAGGACCAGTCCCCAACAGGCATGGCCGTCGCTTTCGACAGGCGGGAGCCGACCTTTCGCGACGCCCTTGCTGCCAGCTACAAGGCGGGCCGCCCGGAGACTCCCGAGCCCTTGGTCGAACAGCTTGGGCTGATCCGCAGGCTGGTCGAAACCCTCGGCGTTCCAGCTATCGACGCGGAGGGCTATGAAGCCGATGACGTGATCGCGACCATCGCCACCAAGCTTGCCGCCGAGGGGCACGAGGTCATCATCGTGACCGGTGACCGGGACGCCTACCAGCTCGTGCAAGACCCGTTCATCAAGGTCCTCTACAACCGGCGGGGCGTCACCGACTACGTCCTTTACGACGAAGCCGGGATCGAGGAGCGAACGGGGGTACGACCCGAGCTCTACCCGTTCCTGGCGGCGCTCAAGGGTGACCCCTCCGACAACCTCCCGGGCGTGCCCGGAGTGGGGGACAAGACGGCGGCCAAACTGGTCAACACCTACGGAGACATCGACACGCTCTATGCCAATCTTTCCGAGCTGACCCCCAAGCTGAGGGCCTCCCTTGGCGAGCATGAGGCTCAGGTGAGGCTCAATCTGCAGATGACCCCACTCGTGCGCGACGTGCCGGTCTCCTGCGAGGCGGACGACTTGACCCTGGGCCGGTCCAACCGGGAGGAGATGCGCAGCCTGTTGGACCTGCTCGAGATCCGGGGCCCGCGCGACCGCATATTCAAACAGCTCGACCGCCTCGAGCCGCTTGCCTCGGGCGGGCTAGTCAGAGCCGGGACGGGAGATACAACCACCGCACAGGAGACGATCGACCGGCCGAGGCCGGTCCACGTCGTCGTGGCGGCGGGTCCTGGCGAGGCGGTCGCTTTCCTCACGGATCTGGCAGGCGCGCCGGGCCTGGTCGCGCTCGAGCCGGTCTGGGCCGCGGCGGCGGGCCGTTCCCCTCTGACCGGGCTCGCCCTCGCCGCCCTTGGGGTGGCCCAGCACTTGGAGGGAGATGGCGAGCCTGACGAGCAACCCTTGGAGGTTCGCTGGCTCGACGGCGGCCTAATCGCCCGCGCCGAGGTCGCAGAGGCTCTGAAGGCCCTCCTCGCGAGCGGTGTCGATGGCGGGCGGCGCATCATCGCTCACCGGGCAAAAGAGCTCATGCGGGTGCTCGAGCCGCAAGGGATCTCGTTCACAGGGCTCGATCTCGACACAGCCGTCGCCGCCTACCTGCTCGACGCCCGCGCGGGCCAGGCCTCCTTGAGCGGACTGGCCGGTCTCGTGCCGACCTTGGGCTCTGGAGGGCCGCGACAGCCCGCCGGCACCGGTACCGAGCAGCTCGGGTTCGACCTCGGCGGCAACGGTGCTTTGAGCCAAGACGAGCCGGATGCACCGGGGGACGCCGTCGTGGCGGCCGAGCAGGTGGCCATGCTGGCCCACCTCGCCCCGGGGATCTGCCAGGCCCTCGAGGAGACTGGAGCGACCCGGCTCTACGAAGAGGTGGAACGTCCCCTGGTTCGCGTGCTCGCGAAGATGGAGGTGGCGGGCATCGCTGTCGACATCGAGCAGCTGCGGGCCATCAGCGAGGAGCTCGTCTTCGAGGTGCACCGGCTCGAGGCCGAGGTGCAAGAGCTGGCGGGAGAGGAATTCAACGTCAACTCGACCCAGCAGCTGCGCCACATCCTTTTCGAGAAGCTCGCTCTCGTTCCGCAAAAGCGCACGAAGACGGGCTACTCAACCGACGCTCAGAGCCTTGCCCGGCTGCGTGACGCCCACCCACTTGTGGACACCTTGTTGCGCTACCGGGAGGTCGAAAAGCTGCGCTCGACCTACGGAGAGGGCCTGCTCGCCGAGGTCGCGCCTGACGGGCGGATCCATGCTTCGTTCAACCAGACCGTCGCCCGCACGGGCCGGCTCTCCTCAGATCAGCCCAACTTGCACAACATTCCCGTGCGCAGCCTTATCGGGCGGCGATTCAGGGAGGCATTCGTACCGAGCCCGGGCTCGGAGCTCCTGATCGCCGACTACGACCAGATCGAGCTTCGCGTGATCGCCCACCTGTCCGACGACCCGGGTCTCGTCGAGGCGTTTCGCTCCGGGCGTGACATCCACAACACGACTGCGGCGAGGGTCTACGGCGTGGCCCCAGAGGACGTGACTCTCGCCATGAGGTCCAAGGCCAAGATGATCTCCTACGGCCTGGCGTACGGGATGGAGGCTTACGGTCTCTCCCAACGCCTAGGTGTGCCCGTGGAGGAGGCGGCAGAGATCCTCGCCCAGTACTTCGCCGCCTTCCCGAACGTGAAGCGCTACATGGAGCGATCGGTGGCACAGGCGCGTGCCCGCGGGTACACCGAAACCCTCCTTGGGCGGCGTCGTTATCTGCCTGAGCTGGACTCGAGCAACTACCGCGTCCGCCAAGCGGCCGAGCGCCAGGCGATGAACGCCGGCATCCAGGGCTTGGCGGCCGACATCTTCAAGGTGGCTCTCGTCCGCCTCGACGAGGCCTTCGAGGCCCGCGGACTCGCCAGCAGGATCGTGCTCCAGGTTCATGACGAGATCCTCGTCGAGGCAGTCGCCAGTGAGCGCGAAGAGGTGATCTCGCTCAGCGTCGAGACAATGGAGCACGCCTTTGAGCTCAACGTCCCGCTCGCCGTGCACCTGGCCGTCGGCGAGAGTTGGGCCGCTGGCAAGGAGCCGGCGGTCGACCCCGGCGCCGGCTTTGACGAGGGTGATCCCCTCGATGAGGTGATCGCTTAGGCTGCCATTGTGGGCTCGGCCCACGAGCGGGGTACGATTGTTAAGCGACCATGACGGCGGCGGCCGAGCAATGGCGCGCTGCGTCAGCCGGCGCAGAATTCCACATTCAGATAACCGAGGCGGCCCGGCGCGGCCCGCCGTTGGTAGACCTGTCCGAAAAGAGAGCGACCTATTTCCATGTCCGACACGATGAGCACCACCCCGCAAGCGTCTGCAGAGCTGGAGGGCCACGGCACCTTCGATGCCGACGGGGTCTATGTCCCTCGCAAGATCGTCGAGGACGACCTCGGCGACCTTTCCTTCGAGGACGCGATCGACCAGACGATCGTCGCCTTCGAGGACGGCGACGTCGTCACCGGCAAGGTGGTCAAGGTCGACAAGGACGAGGTGTTGCTGGACATCGGCTTCAAGTCCGAGGGTGTGATCCCGGCCCGGGAGCTCTCGATACGCCACGACCTCGATCCCCACGAGGTCGTCTCGGTCGGTGACGAGATCGAGGCGCTCGTGCTCCAAAAAGAGGACAAGGAGGGTCGCCTCATCCTCTCGAAAAAGCGTGCTCAGTACGAGCGGGCGTGGGGCACCATCGAGCGGGTCAAGGAGTCGGGCGGAGTCGTGAAGGGCCTCGTGATCGAGGTCGTGAAGGGTGGGCTCATCGTAGACATCGGCCTTCGCGGCTTCCTGCCAGCCTCGCTGGTCGAGCTGCGACGCGTGCGCGACCTTCAGCCATACATCGGAAAGACCCTTGAGGCCAAGATCATCGAGCTCGACAAGAACCGCAACAACGTCGTGCTCTCTCGGCGGGCGTGGCTGGAGGAGACTCAGCGTGAGCAGCGTGGCGAGTTCCTCGTCAACTTGAAGCCGGGCGAGATCCGCAAGGGCGTTGTCTCTTCTGTTGTGAACTTCGGCGCCTTTGTCGACCTCGGTGGGATGGACGGGCTCGTGCACGTCTCGGAGTTGTCGTGGAAGCACGTCGACCACCCCTCCTCGGTCGTGGCCGTCGGCGACGAGGTCACCGTCCAGGTGCTCGACGTCGACCTCGACAAGGAGAGGATCAGCCTTTCCCTGAAGGCGACCCAGGTCGACCCGTGGCAGGAGTTCGCCACCAATCACCGCATCGGCGAGCTCGTCTACGGCAGGATCACCAAGCTCGTGCCTTTCGGTGCCTTTGTCCAGGTGGGCGACGGCATAGAGGGACTCGTGCACATCTCGGAGATGGCGGCTCACCACGTCGACCTGCCCGAGCAAGTGGTCACCCCGGGCGAGGAGCTCTGGGTCAAGATCATCGACATCGACCTCCAGCGCCGACGGATAAGCCTTTCGATAAAGCAGGCTGCCGAAGGTGGCGAGGTAGCCGAGGAGTACCGCGAGGCCTTTGGCGAGCACGCCTACGACGCCGAGGGCAACTACATCGGCTACGACTACTCGGCGACGGACTTCACCCCGGAGACCGAGAGCCAGGCTGCCTGGGCCGACCTCCTCGCCGCCAACGAGGCCGCCAATGCCGTCGCGCCAGCGGCGCCCGCTGGGCAGGATTCGGCGAACGGCACGGTCGAGTCGGCCGAACTCGTAGATGCCCTCCCGCAGGCGGATGTCGCGCCGGCAGTCGAGCCGGCCGAGGAGGCGACAGAGGCGAGCCTTGAACCTGAGGCTCCCGTGGCAAGCTCCGACGAGGCACCCGCGGAATAGCTAGGCGCATCGGTGACGGCGCTGGCGCGGTCACCTGGGGCGCCAACGCCTGCGGACGCCGTGGGCGCGCGCCGATGGACCTGGGACGGGCAGCTCGCACAGGGCGCCGTCGCCGCTGCGAGCGGGGCGGTGCTCGTCTTCGCGGTCGTGCTGCGCTTTTGGACACCTTCGCCCATGTGGCTCGACGAGGCGCTCACCGTGAACATCTCCCGAGCCCCGCTGCACATGATTCCCGGGCTACTGCGCCACGACGGTGCGCCGCCTTTGTACTACGTGCTGCTCCATTTCTGGATGGAGGCCTTCGGGACAAGCGACATTGGGGCGCGCTCGCTCTCGGGCGTGATAGGCGTCCTCACCCTGCCCGCTGTGTGGCTGGCCGGATACAGGGTCGGTGCCCAGTCCTGGCGGTACGAAGCCGACCCCGGCCAGCTACTGGCTGAGGCCGGCTCAAGCGCGCTCACCGACCGGGAGCACTCGGGCCGGGTCGTCGCCTGGACGGCCACGTTGCTCGTGGCGACATCACCCTTCGCCGTCTACTACGACACCGAGGCGAGGATGTACTCGCTCGTGATTCTGCTCTCCACCCTCGCCGTGCTCGCCTACGTGGCCATCTTGTCCAAGCCGACCGTTGCCAATGTGCTCGGGCTCGCCGCCTTGTGCTGCGCGCTCTTGTACACCCACTACTGGGCGCTCTACCTAGTGGCGACAGCGGCTGTCGGGACCGCACTTTGCGCCCTGTTCGGACCACGGGCACGCAGTTGCTGGATGGCGCTCGGGGCTCTCGTGGCCGGCACATGCGGGTTCTTGCCCTGGGTGCCGACCTTGCTCTACCAGCTTCACCACACCGGCACGCCGTGGGCGAGCCCGGCCGACTTCACCGCCCTGGTCTTCACCTTCACCCAGTTCGCCGGGGGCGACTCGGACGCCGGCCGCGCCCTCGCCCTCGTCTTCGCCTTCCTCGGCCTGCTCGCTCTGGCCGGGAGCGCTCTCGACGGGCGTCGCGTCGTCCTCGATCTGCGGACCCGCCCGGGCGTACGGGCCCTCGCCCTATTGGCCGGAGGGACGCTTCTCTTGGCGCTGATAGCCGGCAAGCTGGCGGGCAGCACCTTCGCCGACCGGTACTCGGCCGTCATCTTGACCCCGTGTCTGCTCGTGGTCGCCTACGGCACCACGGTTCTCGCCGACCGCCGGGTGCGCCAGGGGATCGTCGCCGCCGCGGTCGCCTTCGGCCTGGCGGCGTCGGTGCCGAACGCCTTCCTCACACGCACGCAGGCAGGCCACGTCGCCTTGGCCGTGCTCGCCCGTGCCCGAGCAGGAGACGTCGTGGCCTACTGCCCCGATCAGCTCGGTCCGGCCGTGAGCCGCGAGCTCACGGGTCGCTTCGACGAGATCGCCTTCCCACGCGCAAACAGCCCCGAGATCGTGAACTGGGTTGACTACGCCGCCACCGTGGAGCACGCCAACCCGGCCAAGTTCGCGAGGATCGTCTTGCAGCGGGCCGGTTCTCGCGGCGCCATCTGGTACGTCTGGGCACCCGGGTACCTGAACTACGGGGACGATTGTCAAGCGATCGCCAGCGACCTAGCCGCTCGCCGGCCGATGCAGCAGGTCGTAGCTGAGCAGGGCTCAGACACCCCGTTCGAGATCTTCGAGGGCGAGAACCTCTACCGTTACCCCTCGTGAACGTGAGGACGGTCGGAGCCGCCACGACCCGGTCGCAGTGGGCGGTCGCCGTTCCCGCCTTGCGGGCCTCAGCGATGCCGTTCTTGGCCTCGAGGGTGCTGGTCCTGCTCGTGCTCGGCGGTGTCCGCCTCGCCACGCACTTTTTCAAGCTCGGTGCCGCCGCCCAAAACGCCAGCCACGCCGGCCTGCTTAGCTGGGACGCGAGTTGGTACGAGCGGATCGCCGGTGGCGGCTACTCGGGTCTCGGCGACCAGGGCCTGCGCTTCTTCCCGCTCTTGCCGGTGCTGGCGCGCTCGCTGCGTGCCATCCCGGGCATGACGGCCGGGACGTCTCTCATAATCGTCGCGAACCTCGCCTGCCTGGGTGCCTTTGTGATGCTGTGGCGTCTCGTCGTGTTCGAGCTCGGGGACGAGGGCTGCGCTCGTCGGGCCGTCTGGCTGCTGGCCTTCGCACCGCCCGCCTTCGTGCTCGTGATGGGCTACGCCGACTCGCTGCTCATAGCGACCTCGCTCGCTGCATTCCTAGGCTTTCGCCAGCGCCGCTACGGCCTGGCGGTGTGCGCCGCCTTCCTCGCCGGGCTCTGCCGGCCGGTGGGGATGCTCTTGGCCATCCCTGCCGCCATCGAGCTCGCGGCGAACTGGTTCTCCCTGTCGAAGCGTGAGCGCCTCATGGCTGGGGGCACCGTGCTGGCCGCACCGTTGGGTGCTGCGGCCTACTTCTCTTGGGTGCAGGTCGTTTTCGGGAACTTCCTGCTGCCGCTCAGAGAGCAGCTCTCGCTCGCCAACAGGGGGAGCCTCAGCGACCCCTTCCTCACCATCGCCCGCGACATCGGCGATCTCGTCGACGGCATCCATCTCGGGGTTGGTGAGCACGCCATCTGGGCGGTCCTTTTCGCCCTCCTTTGCCTCTACATCCTCTGGAAGCTGCCCGCCTCCTACGGCTGGTACGCGGTCGCGACCTTGGCCGTGGTGCTGACCGCTTCGAACCTCTCCTCGCTCGAGCGTTACGGGCTCGGGTGCTTTCCTCTTGTCATCGCCGGGGGAATGCTCACAAGGGGGCGCAACACCTTCAAGGCTGTGCTCGGGATCTCCGGTCTGCTCCTGGTCACCTTCTCAGTACTGAGCTTCCTCGGCCTCTACGTCCCTTGAACAGATGAAGGCGGGCACCGGGCCGGTCCCATGCGATGATGCCTGGGTGGCCCAAGAGACAGGCTCTGCGCCAAAAGCTCTGCCTCGCGAGAGAGAGAGCGAGCTGACAAAGTCGGCGATCACGAGACTGGCCCAGGGTGCGGGCCGGGCGCGGTCGTCATCGTCGGCGCGGGCCCGGCCGGTCTCACGGCCGCCTACGAGCTTTCCAAGCGGGGCGTCAGCTGCACCGTGTTCGAGATGGACGAGGTCGTCGGCGGCCTCTCTCGCACCGTCGAGCGGGAGGGATGGCGCTTTGACATCGGGGGGCATCGTTTTTTCACCAAGGTGCCCGAGGTCAAAGAGCTGTGGCAGGAGCTGCTCAAGCCGGAGGACTTCATCCGCCGCCACAGGCTCAGCAGGATCTACTACGAGGGCACTTACTACGACTACCCGATCCGGCTCGGCAATGCCTTGCGGGGCCTAGGGCTCGCCGAGTCGGTCCTCTGCGGCCTTTCCTTCTTCTGGGTACGCCTGCGGCCGCCCAAGGATCTCGACACCTTTGAGGGATGGACGGCCCGGGCCTTCGGTTGGCGCCTTTACCGGACGTTCTTTAAGACCTACACCGAGAAGATCTGGGGTA
Organism: uncultured Acidimicrobiaceae bacterium; assembly: GCA_963725355.1. GTDB lineage: Bacteria > Actinomycetota > Acidimicrobiia > Acidimicrobiales > Bog-793 > Fen-455. The sequence goes on along the minus strand of CAVRYE010000009.1, from coordinate 29,233 downwards.
TGCCTGCGACCCAGATCAGAGCCGACTGGGCGGCACAGCGCATCAAGAGCCTTACCCTCGGCAAGGCTTTGGGCAACGCCTTGTCACCGCGCCGCTGCCGGACCAAGGTGACCTCGCTCATCGAGGAGTTCTTCTACCCGCGACTTGGCCCCGGGATGATGTGGGAGCGTGCCAGCGAGCTCGTACAGGCCCAGGGCTCCAAGGTGTTGTTGAGCACACGGCTCGAGACGATCCGCCGCGAGCCTGGGCGGGCGATCGAGGCGGTGACCCGGCCCCTCAGCGACCCGGGCAACCCGGTGGATGAGGCCGGCGACGCTGCCCTCACCACCTGGTCCTTCGACCACCTGATCTCCTCGATGCCCCTCTCCGGCCTCGTCGAGGCGATGGACCCGCCCGCCCCGAGAGAGGTTCTCGAGGCGGCCCGCGCCTTGCGGTACCGGGACTTCCTCACCGTCGCCCTCGTTCTGCCGGCGGAGCTCGGCTTTCCCGACAACTGGATCTACGTCCACTCCGACAAGGTGCGGGTCGGGCGTGTGCAGAATTTCGGGTCTTGGTCGCCCGACCTCGTCAAAGGTGGGCGGACCTGTCTCGGCCTCGAGTATTTCGTCTTCGAGGGCGACGACATGTGGTCAATGGACGACGAGGACCTAGTCGAGCTCGGGACCAAGGAGCTCATTACGCTTGGACTCGTGCGGCCCGGCGACGTCGAGCGGGGCTATGTCGTGAGGGTTTACAAGGCCTATCCCGTCTATGACGAGGGCTATGGCGCCAGATTGCAGATGATTCGCGACTGGCTCGAGGCCGAAGTGCCAAATGTCCATCCGGTCGGGCGCAACGGGATGCACCGCTACAACAACCAGGACCACTCCATGCTCACCGCCATGTTGACCGTCGAGACCCTCTACGGCGAGGCGTTCAACACCTGGGACGTGAACGTCGAAGCCGACTATCACGAACAGCAGGTGGGACGCCAGCCCAGCCCGACGGACCCAAACGGCAGTGGTGGGGGCCGTGCTGTCCCCATGACGGTGGAGCTTTGAGGCTTTATCAATGAAGACCCGCGCCCGTCACATGCCGAGGAGGTGGGACCTCGGACCCCGTCCGGGGGGCGCCGGGCCCTCTGAGGTGCCGGGCACGCCGGGCTCGGTGCCCGAGCTCGCAGATATGGCCGAGCTCGCAGCCGGGGCCGGTCTGCACAGAGTGGCGGTGCTCGCTTGGCGGGATCTAGATGACGCCGAGGCGGGGGGCTCGGAGCTGCACGCCCACGAAGTGGCGAGCCGCTGGGCCGCAGCCGGACTGGACGTCGTTGCGAGGACGTCGTCTGTAGCCGGCCGGGCAGTGCTCGCAGAGCGGGGCGGCTACAAGGTGGTGCGTCGCTCCGGCCGGTACGGCGTGTTCGCCACGGGCCCGCGCGACATCGCCAAGGGCAGTCTCGGCCCGCTCGACGGCCTCGTCGAGATCTGGAACGGCATGCCTTTTTTCAGCCCTGTCTGGTCGCGCCTTTCCAAGGTGGTCTTCTTGCATCACGTGCACGGCGAGATGTGGCCCATGGCGCTGCCCTCGCCCCTGGCAGAGGCGGGCAGGTACCTAGAGGCGCGCCTCGCCCCGCCCTTTTACCGCGCAACGCCCATCGTCACCTTGTCGGAGTCCTCCCGTCGTGAGATCGTCGCCTTGCCCGGGCTCCGGGCGAGTCGGGTGTACGTCGTGCCCCCGGGCATCGACCCGCGATTTTCTCCGGGCGGGCAGCGCTGCGAGCACCCGCTCGTCGTCGCCGTTGGACGGCTCGTGCCAGTGAAGAACTTCTCTCGGCTGATCGCGATACTGGCTCGCGTCCACGAGGTTGTCCCGGGGCTTGAAGCGATCATCGTCGGTGAGGGAAGGGAGCGTTCCAGCTTGGAGGCAAAGGTCCGTGACCTCGGGGCCGGGGGCTATGTGGCACTGCCAGGCCGCCTCACCCCGGGCGAGCTTGTAGAGCTCTACCGCCGAGCCTGGGTGGTCGCCTCGACCTCGGTCCGAGAGGGCTGGGGGCTGACGGTCTCGGAGGCTGCTGCTTGCGGCACGCCGGCGGTGGCGACCCGGATCCCTGGTCACCTTGACGCCATCGAGGATGGGGTCACCGGCGTGCTGGCGGGCTCGGACGAGGACTTCGAGAGCAAGCTCAAAAAGCTTCTCGACGACGCACTGTTACGGCGTTGCCTCGGCCGGGCTGCTAGCGAGCGTGTCGCAGCGCTCACCTGGGAGGCGGCGGCGCGGGGAACCCTGGCGGTGCTGGCGGACGAGGCCAGAGGCCGAAAGGGCTAAGGCCCGGACTAAGGCTCGGTCGCCTCGCTCGGACCGGCTGGGGGAACGGGCGCGTTTCCAGATGACGGCAAGACGCTCTCGCCTGTCTCGTCTCTCAGCGTCATCGGTCCCTTGCGTCGCGCGAGCTCGACGACGGAGTCGCCCGCAAGAGCGACGACGCCGACGAAGGCGAGCACCCCGGCGAGGGCAAAGTTGTGCGGCCAGGCGCTCCCAGGTGGGAAACGGTTCTCGACCTGGAGGACTACTGCCAACGCGCCCGTCGCGAGCAGGCAAGCGATGGCCGCCAAGGCGAGCAGGGAGCGGGCGGGGGACCAGCGCAGCCCGCCAAGGGCGGCGAGGGCGACGCCGCCGGCGAGAAAAGGTGCCTCCGGCGGGGCCAGCACGGCCAGAGAGACCACCCCGCAAGCGAGGGCGACAAGCACGCAGGTGAACAGTCCCGGTGAGCGCCCGCGGTCGCCGGCGGGCCATCCGAGCACAGGCGCGCCGCTTAGATGTCCGAGCGCGGCACTGTTTGGCCTTACGAGCTCGACGTCGCCCAGGGCCGAGTGGGCCCGGCGGCGCCTGCGCAGCCGGCGCAGGGGCCCGAGGGGAACGAGTCCGACGAGGATGCAAAGGAGAAGGGCTGCGCCCGAAATGATGATGGCCGGGGTAATGCTGCGCTGTGGCGCGAACTCGAGGTTGACGACGAATGACTGGAGCCGACCGGGCGAGACATACCAGCCGTTGGCGTAGCCGTCGATGAGCTGAGGCGACCCGAGGGATAGACCTCCCGGGCCAGTCGCCTCCCAGCCCGCGTTCAGGCTCTCGCCGAGCACGAGCCAGAACGGGCCCTTCGCCCCTTTGACATCGAGCTTGGCCGAGGTCGCCGAGGAGGACACGACGCTCACACTTGGTGCCGGGAGGGCCGGAGCCTTAGAGGTGGCGATCGTCCCCGGTGCCGGCTGGGCGAGACCACCGCCGGTGGGGGGGAGGGCGCCGCCGCCCGGGGCCGAGTCGAGCACGAGGCGGTCCAGGTCAAATCCTGTGATCTTGCCCCAGGTAGCCTCGAGCTCGTGGGTGCCGGCGCCGAGCGCGACGCCCTTCGCGTTCGGCCCACATCCCGAGACCGTCAGTCCCTGCAGCTTCTCAGCCGCCCCGACCGTGCCTGACACCTGCAGCCAGACAGGCTTGTCGTCGATGCGCAGCAGCTTGTCGGTGCACACCGAGGCGATGGACGCGCCTGTCGCCTCGGGAGTGAACCTCACGCCGGGAAGACCTATCTCGGCGATCCCAACGGGCATGACGATCGGGCGCTGGGTGTACCAGTCGGTGGTCGTGACCCGGCGCACCGCCTCGATCGTGAAACGTATCGTGCTGCCCTGCATTCTCTTGAAGCTGACAGGGACGCTCACGACGGAATTGGGCGCCGAGCGATCGCGCACGGGCGGCACGGAGATGACAGCTTGCTCACCGGTATTAGTCGTTATCTTGATCCGCGTCGGGACCGAGTGGCGCCCATCGGCCAAGAGCTCGAGATCGAGGTGGTCGAAGCTGACGGTGTGGGTGAGCGAGGCCTGCATCCAGGCGCCGATCTGTGCCGCGGCGTCGAAGCCCGGGCTCCAGAACGTCTTCGCGTTGGCGTCGAAGGCGAAAACAGCGCGGGCATCGAGGTCGCCGGGCAGCCGCTCGTTCGAGCCGATGACCGCCCCCCCGAAGACATCTGGGCCGCCGAGGAGGGTGTCGATCACGTTGTCGGGGATGAGGGCGGAGATCCTCGCCGTCCCTGAGACCGAGAACCTGCGCGCCGTCGGGAGCCAGAAACTGCGGTCCATGGCCAGCTCCGGGTCGGAGCGGGGCGGCACGGGCGAGACGCGTTCGCGGGTCATGACGATCGTGAGCCGGTGGGAGAGCGAGGAGACCCCGAGAGCTCGCAAGAGATCGGAGGGCATCTTGATCGTCTCTTGGATGCTCACGCCTGGTATGCGCACCTCGGAGAAGCCCACTCCCGAAGCGGCCAGCATCGAGCGCCGCCCGGACCACGTCGTGGCATCGATCGTGATGCGCAGCGTAGAGAAAGAGCGCATGGAAAAGCTGACTGTCTGGCCGGCGGCCGTGCGAGAGGTGGCGCCCAGCCTGACGGTGACGGGGTGGGCACCGTCGAAGCTAAGCGTCGCCCTGGTGATCCAGCGATTGACCGTGCCTCCGAGCGCCTGGACCAGGTTCAAGTGGTCGGTTCGCTCGGGCCGATTCAGACGGACCTGGAGCCAGTCGCCTGTGGCGGACGAGAATGCGGCCACGCTCCAGGCGGTCTCGGTGTTGTTGTCGAAGGCCTCGGCGGGGCGATCCTCGGGCGTGAGGCTGACCGGGTTGCCATAGCCCGAGGCTGCTACGTAACGGGCGTTGGAGTAGACAGCGACGCTCTCGGCGCCCGGGCGGAGGTGCTCGAACAAAGGCAGGGCGACCGATGTCGGGTCAGGCGCTGTCGGCTCTGAGCCGGCCGGGAGGGTCTCGCCGATGTTGTCGCTCACCGACGACCAGCGTTCGAGGACCTTGCGATTGGTGTCGGTGAGGACAAGCTGGGCTGCCGGAGTAACCACCTCGCGCAATGCCTTGGCGCTGGCGTCCAAGGTGGCGGCGTAGAAGATCGTCGGGTTCTTGTCGAGCAGCCCGGCCGCTGCCGCGGCGACGACGCCTGCTCCGCTGCCGTCAATAACCTCGGGCGCCGCCGCGGGTTCCGCCCTATAGATGGGCCGGGCATCGGAGACCGGGAACACGGCGAGGGGCGGCGGCCAGGCGGCGTCGGCAGGCTCGGCCAATGCCTCCTCGTCGGTGAGGCTGTACTGCTTGGGCGCCGTGTTCGCCACCGGTTTGCCGAACTCGATCGGCTCTCCCACCCCTTTTGGCGGGGGGTTGAACAGCGCCCAGGTCTCTTGTGGCCGCGGCGTGTTGTAGCGCCAGTAGGCGAGGTTCGACTGCAGCACGACATCGCCGGCACTCAGCAGCCTGGCTATCGGCGCCAGTGTCGAAGGCTCGTATGTCCCATGCTGGAGAGTGAGATCGAAGGCCTGGAGGAGGTCCGTGGTCGCGTACGACCCCTGGATCGTCTGCTCACGGAGGATCTCAGGTCGGGTCATGACCCCGGGCCAGATCGTGTCGAACATCGTCCCCCAGTCATAAGAGGCGAAGTTCTGGCCGGGCTCTATGAGCACACGGGTCGAGTCGCCCTGGGCGTCGAGGTAGTGGGCGGCCCGGGCGTAGTAGGAGGGGATCTTCTCGGGATACTCGAAGTTCTGCGCCAGAGCGCCCCCTTCCAAGAACGGGGCGCTGTTTAGGATGACGAGAGCTGCCAGGCAACAGGCGGTGGCGAGCCCGAGGCGGGGAAGCCGTGACCACAGGGCGCTCGTGCCGGCGCCGAGGAGCATGGCGAAGCCGAGCACGACAAGGGGCGTGGCGCGGTCGCTCGAGCGAAGGCCGAGGCCGAGTGAAGAGCCCGTCATGAAGGCTTTCAGGACGCGGCCAAAAAGGGAGGGGTCCGAGAACGGGTGCAGCCCCACGCCAAGTGTGACCCCGACGAGGACTAGGAGCACGAAGAAGGCCTTCTGGCGCCAACGCGAGAAAACGGCGCCCGCGGCGCCGAGGGCTGGGACGGCAAAGCTCGTCGCCAGCAACCAGGCAGTGGTCTCGAGTTTGACGGCCGCCTGCTTCCAGGGCCCGAGCCGGTCACTGCCGTAGAAGTACCAGTAGCCGAGCCCGCGCACGACCTCGGAGGCGAGCGAGGTGCCGGCGATGGCAGGCAAGGTCTCGGTGTATTTGAGGATCGCCACGCCGTAGGCGCCCTCGACGCGCAAGCCTGCGATCCAGAACAAAGACACCCCGAGCGAGAACAGCCCCATCTTCGCCCCGGCGCCTACGGCACGGCGCGCTGGTGCCTCGTTAAGGACGATCACGGCATAAAAGAGCCACGCCAGCGGGGCGATGCCGGCGTAGATCAACGAGGTGGCGTTGGTTGCCCCCACCAGAGCGACGACGAGGCCAAAAAGGGCGGGGTAGCGCCACCCCCCGAGCCGGACTGCGAGGACGGCGAAGGCTAAAAGCCAGCCGAGCCCGGACCATGGGAGCAAGATGGCCGAGGTCTGCTGGATGTACTGGAGGAAGTACGGGCTGAGCTCATAAGCGAGAGCTGCGACGACGACGCCTGGGCCGCGCACCCCTAGTGTCCGGGCGAGGTAGCAGACGCCGGCACCTGCCGCGAACAACACGGTGCCCATCCAGAGTCGCTGGGCCACCCACATGGGCACGCCCAGCTCGGCGAAGACCCAGTAGAAGGGGCCTTGAGGGAAGAGGTAGCCAATGTTCTGGTGGGTGACTGTTCCACCCCCCACCGAAGGGTCCCACATCGACAGAGCCGAGCTCAAGAGCCGGCCCGGGTCGAGGTAAAGGTACTGCTTGGTGTCGTCGGCGAGGATGCCCGGCTTGGTGCAAACAAGCGGGACATAGGCGAGGCAGGCGAGCAGAGCGCCCTCTAGGACTCGCAACAAACGGGGGCGGGTCCTGCTCGTTCGAGCCACGGCCCGGTTAGTGTAGGCGCCCATGTCAGTGGCCGCCGAGCCGCTCGAGCCAGTCGCGACGACGGACCAGGGCCTTGTTGTGCCTCGTGGTGAGACATGATCGTTTTCGGCCTCACCGGCGGGATCGGCTCGGGCAAATCGACCGTGGCCGCGATGCTGAGTCAACGCGGCGCCGTTTTGATCGACGCAGACGAGATCGCCCGCGAAGTGGTCGAGCCTGGGCGGCCAGCCCATGACAAGGTGGTCGAGCGCTTCGGCGGCGATGTCGTCGCTCCAGACGGGCGCCTTGACCGCCAGGCGCTCGCCGCCACGGTCTTCCGCGACCCGGTCTGCCTCGCCGATCTCGAGTCGATCGTCCACCCAGAGGTGCGAGGCGAGATCGCCTCACGGCTGCGGACCGAGTCATCATCTGACAGCGTCGTCGTGCTCGAGCTTCCTCTCCTTGTCGAGAAAAAGGAGGCCGAGAGCTACGGCCTGTGCGGGGTTCTCGTCGTCGATGCCCCGCTCGACTTGGCCCTCGAGCGATTGGTTGACCTGCGTCAGATGGATCGCGCCGATGCCGAGGCGCGCATCGCCAACCAGACTGGCCGCCTCGAGCGCATCGCCTCGGCTGATTTCGTGATCATGAACATGGGCACCCTCGAGGAGCTAGAGGAGATGACCGGTCGGGCCTGGGCGTGGATGGAGTGCCTCCGCGACGCGGCCAAAGGCACCGAGGCCGACCGCGGGGGCACTCGGTGAGCTCTTGTAGCGGCCGAGCAGGTGGCCCTAGCTTCGGCCTATGAGCGAGCGAGCGACGATCACGGTTGCGGCGTCGGGCACCGCCTCGGCTCCGCCCGACAACGCGCGGATCCGACTAGTCAGCTTTGCCGACGATCCCGCCCCGGGTGATGCCCTCACCTCCTGCAGCCTGCTCACCGAGCGCGTCCTTTCCGCCCTGCGAGAAGCCGGCATCGCCCCGGCGGACCTCGAGACGACCTCGATCGACCTGAACCAGCGCCACGTCGGGGGCCAAGAGGAGATGGTCACCTATCGGGCGTCTAACAGCTTGGTCGTCACGGTGAGGCCGCCGGAGGCGGCGGGCAGGGTCATCGCCTCGGCCGTTGACGCGGCCGGAACCGGGATCGTGGTCAACAACGTCAACTTCGACATCGAGGACCGGGCCTCGTTGGCATCTCTCGCCCGGCGTGAGGCCGTCGCTCGCGCCTTCGGCGCCGCCCGCGAGCTCGCCGAGGCAGCCGGGGTTGCGCTCGGACCGCTCGTCGAGCTCGCCGAGGTCCTGGGACAGTGGCCTCCCTCTAGAAGCCAGCATTTGAGGCGGGCCGCGGCAATGGTGCCGCTGTCGTCGCCCCCGGTCGAGCTCGGGGACCTGAGCGTTGTGGTGACGGTGACAGCCGTGTTCGAGGTGGGGCCCACAGCGAGCTGAGGCCCCAGCGACCGCCGGGCGGCACCGAGGCGGCGAACGCCGGCGCGCACCCTCTCGGTACCATGCCAAAGTGCCTCCCTTCCGTGTCGTTTCCGACTTCCAGCCGGCAGGTGCCCAGCCGGCTGCTATCGAGGCCCTGTCGCATGGGGTGCAAAGAGGCGACCGTTTCCAGACCCTGCTCGGCATCACCGGGAGCGGCAAGAGCGCCACGATCGCCTGGACGATCGAGAAAGTGCAGCGCCCGACACTCGTGCTCGCACCCAACAAGTCGCTCGCGGCGCAGCTCGCAGGCGAGCTGCGAGCCTTCTTCCCCGACAACAGGGTCGAGTACTTCGTCTCCTACTACGACTACTACCAGCCTGAGGCGTACCTGCCCTCCTCGGACACCTACATCGAGAAGGACTCCTCCATAAATGACGAGATCGACCGGCTCCGGCACTCGACCACGGCCAGCCTCCTTACGCGTCGCGACGTCATTGTCGTGGCGTCGGTGTCTTGCATTTACGGCCTGGGCTCACCAGAGGAGTACCGGGGCTCGATCCTTGTCATCTCGCCAGGTGAGACCCATGACCAAAGGGCGATGCTCACGCGCCTTGTCGACATGCACTACGAGCGCAACGACGCCAACCTTGTCCGGGGGCGGTTCCGCGTCCGAGGCGACACCATAGAGGTGCACCCCGCCTACGAGGAGTACGCCGTGCGCATCGAGCTCTTCGGCGATGAGATCGAGCGCATCAGCCGCTTCGATGTCCTCACCGGCGAGCTGCTCGGCGACCTCGACGAGCTGATCATCTTTCCCGCCACCCACTACGTCGCCGGCGACGAGCGCACTCGCAACGCCATCGCCTCGATTGAAGTCGAGCTCGGCGAGCGCCTGCGCGAGCTGGAAGGGGCGGGCAAGCTGCTCGAGGCCCAACGCCTGCGCATGCGCACCGAGCACGATCTGGAGATGCTGGCCGAGCTCGGCAGCTGCAACGGCGTCGAGAACTACAGCCGGCACCTCGACGGGCGCGCGGCGGGGGAGCCGCCTTACACGCTTTTGAATTACTTTCCCGAGGACTGGCTCCTTGTCATCGACGAGAGCCACGTCACCGTGCCCCAGCTGCACGGGCAGTTCGCGGGGGACAGGTCGCGCAAGGACGTCCTCGTCGAGCACGGCTTCCGACTCCCCTCGGCCAAGGACAACCGCCCCCTTCGCTTCGAAGAGCTCGAGGCGCGGATCAACCAGTGCATCTTCTTATCGGCGACGCCGTCCGATTACGAGATCTCGGTCTCGAGCCAGGTCGTCGAGCAGATCGTCCGTCCGACGGGACTCGTCGACCCGGAGGTCGTCATTAAGCCGACCAAGGGACAGATCGACGACCTGATCGCAGAGATAAACACGACCATCGCCCGGGGCGAGCGCGTTCTTGTCACCACGCTCACGAAGAAGATGGCCGAGGACCTGGCCGACTACCTGCTCGAGACCGGGCTCAAAGTTCGCTACCTGCACTCGAACATCGACACGATCGAGCGCATCGAGATCGTGAGGGACCTGCGCCTCGGCGAGTTCGACGTTCTCGTCGGGATCAACCTTCTCCGTGAGGGCCTCGACCTTCCCGAGGTGGCTCTTGTTGCCATCCTCGATGCCGACAAGGAAGGCTTCCTGCGCTCGAAGACCTCCCTCATCCAGACGATGGGACGCGCCGCCCGAAACGTCTCTGGTCGGGTGGTCCTGTACGCAGACGTCATCACCGACTCCATGCGGGGGGCGATCGCCGAGACCGAGCGGCGCCGCCTCGTGCAGGTGGAGTACAACCGCGAGCACGGGATCGACCCCCAGACGATCCGCAAGGCGGTGACCGACCTCGTGGCGCAGTTCCGAAGCGCGGCGGGCGCGGGCGGCGACGGTTTCGGTGCGGGTTCACCGCTGCCGAGCCGCGCGGGTTCGGACAGGTCGCGCCGCGCCGGGCGGAGAGCGGTGGAGCGTGCCGCCGATCTGCTCGATGTGTCCCTTCCACGCCGCGGCGTAAGCGGCGAGCTGCCCTCCGACGAGATCGGCAGGTTGATCGCCACTCTCGAGCTCGAGATGGAGGCCGCGGCCGCCGAGCTGCGCTTTGAATACGCGGCGCGCCTGCGTGACGAGATCCGGTCGCTTCGCCGTGAGCTCAAGGAGGTCGGGTGAGCCTGATCGGTGCCCCGCCGGGCCGGCGAACGGCGCCTTTTCCCACCGATACAGCACGGCCGGAACCAAGCCCTACCGGTTGGCTGAGGCCTGGCGGTCGGTAGTCTTCGCCCGTGCCTAGCACCCTGGTCGTTCGCGGGGCCCGCGAGCACAACTTGAAGAATGTCTCCATTGAGCTGCCGCGGGACCGTCTCATCGTGTTCACGGGGCTGTCGGGATCGGGGAAGTCCTCGCTCGCTTTCGACACGATCTACGCCGAGGGTCAGCGGCGTTACGTCGAGTCGCTCTCGTCTTACGCCCGGCAATTCCTCGGTCAGATGGACAAACCAGACGTCGATTTCATCGAAGGTCTGTCGCCCGCCATCTCGATCGACCAGAAGTCCGCCTCGCGAAACCCGCGCTCGACGGTCGGGACCATCACCGAGATCTACGACTATCTGCGACTCCTCTACGCCCGCATCGGACAGCCTCACTGTCCCAACTGCGGCCGCCTCGTCACGCGCCAGAGCCCGCAACAGATCGTCGACCGCCTGAGCGACCTGCCCGAGGGAACTCGCTTCCAGGTCCTCGCCCCGGTCGTGCGAGGCCGTAAAGGGGAGTATTCAGCCCTCCTCGACGACCTCGCCAAACAGGGTTTCGCCAGGGCACGCGTCGACGGTGAGCTCATCGAGCTCTCTGAGCGCAGCGCATTGGAGCTCGCCCGCTACGAGCAGCACACGATCGAGGTCGTCGTTGACCGCCTCGTGCGCCGCGAGGGCATCGAGCGCCGCCTGACCGACTCGATCGAGACGGCACTGCGCTTAGGGGAGGGAATCGCCGAGATCCTCCTCATGGCCGAGCCAGCCCTCGCTGAGCCCGCCAAGCAACAGGTGAAAAAGGTTGTGGCGAAAAAGCCTACGAAGGCAGCCGCGGCCAAGGCGGCGGCCGAAGCGGCGGCGGCCAAAGCCGACGCGGCGGAGGACGGCCTCGCGGACGGGGAGGACAACTTGGTGGAGGACCCGGGTGGGGACCAGGTCCTCACCTTCTCCCAACACCTCGCTTGTGTCCACTGCGGCATCTCGCTCGACGAGTTGGCGCCGAGGAGCTTCTCGTTCAACTCGCCCTTTGGCGCCTGCCCGTCGTGCAACGGTCTCGGCACCCGCTTCGAGGTCGACCCGGACCTCGTAGTGCCAAATCCGGACCTGTCGCTCTCCCAGGGAGCAATCGGACCCTGGGCCGGCGCCCGCACCGAGTACTTCTCCCGCGTGCTCAAGGCAGTGGCCGAGGCACACGGCTTCAGCATGGACAAGCCGTGGTCCAAGCTGACCAAGGCCCAACGCAAGATCCTCTTGTATGGAGCCGGCACGCGACGAGTACATGTCCAGTACCGCAACCGCTACGGCACCTTGCGCAGCTACGACTCCCAGTTCGAAGGCGTCGTGCCCTGGCTGCAAAGGCGCCACGGCGAAGCCGACTCGGACTGGGTGCGCGAGCAAGTCGAGGGCTACATGCGCGAAGTACCCTGCCCCGAGTGCGGGGGTCGCGGCTTCGCCCCGAGTCGCTCGCGGTCAAGATCGGCGGGCGCAGCATCGCCGAGCTCTCCGGTCTGTCGATCCGGACGGCTCACGACCTGCTCGACCGGCTCGAGCTGACCTCGCGCGAGGAGATGATCGCCGCCCGGGTCATGAAAGAGATCCGTGCCCGCCTCCAGTTCCTCGTCGACGTCGGGCTCGACTACCTGAGCCTCGACCGCTCGGCCGCCACCCTCGCCGGAGGCGAGGCGCAGCGGATCCGCCTTGCCTCCCAGATTGGCAGTGGGCTCGTTGGGGTCCTCTACGTGCTTGATGAGCCGTCGGTCGGCCTGCACCAGCGCGACAACCGCAAGCTCGTGGAGACGTTGCTGCGCCTGCGCGACATCGGCAACACCGTCCTTGTCGTCGAGCACGACGAAGAGACGATCCGAGTGGCCGACTATGTCGTCGACATAGGGCCGGGGGCGGGCGAGCACGGGGGCGAGGTCGTCTGCGCGGGCAGCTTCGCCGACCTCGTCAGTTGCGGGGCCTCCATCACAGGGCAGTACCTAGCCGGCAAGCGCTCCATAGCGGTGCCGAGCATGCGTCGCGAGCCCGGCGGTGACTGGCTCGTCGTGCGAGGAGCTCGCGAGCACAACCTAAAGGGGATCGACGTCGAGATCCCTCTCGGCTGCTTCGTCTCGGTGACGGGCGTCTCCGGCTCGGGCAAGTCGACCCTGATCAACGACATCTTGTTGCGGGCCCTCATGCAGCGCATCTACAAGTCGCGCGTCGTGCCCGGGCGGCACCGCACGATCGAGGGTCTCGAGGCCCTCGACAAGGTGATCGACATCGACCAGTCGCCGATCGGGCGCACCCCGCGCTCCAACCCGGCGACCTACACGGGCATGTTCGACAACGTGCGCCGGCTCTTTAGTCAGACCGCGGAGGCCCGCCTTCGCGGGTACCAGCCCGGTCGCTTCTCGTTCAATGTGGCCGGTGGTCGCTGCGAGGCATGCGCGGGCGACGGCACGCTGAAGATCGAGATGCACTTCCTCCCTGACGTGTACGTCCCCTGTGAGGTCTGCAAGGGGGCGCGCTGACAACCGCGACACTCTCGAGGTCACCTGGCGCGGGAAGAACATCGCCGAGGTGCTCGACCTGTCCTGTGAGGAGGCGCTCGAGTTCTTCGCCGCCCAGCCGGTGATCTCACGCCACCTGAGGACGCTCGTCGACGTGGGCCTCGGCTACGTCCGCTTGGGCCAGCCGGCTCCGACGCTCTCGGGGGGCGAGGCCCAGCGGGTCAAGCTCGCGTCCGAGCTCGCCAAGCGATCGACAGGGCACACTCTCTACATCCTCGACGAGCCGACGACAGGTCTTCACTTCGAGGACGTCCGCAAGCTGCTCGATGTGCTCCAACGCCTCGTCGACCAGGGGAACACGGTCTGTGTCATCGAGCACAACCTGGATGTCGTGAAGTCGGCGGACTGGGTGATCGACCTCGGTCCCGAAGGTGGCGACGGAGGCGGGTCGGTCGTGGTCGAGGGCACGCCGGAGAAGGTGGCCAAGACCGAGGAGAGCTACACGGGCCGTTTCCTCGCCCCGTTGCTCGGGTTGTGAGCGTGAACGCGTGACCGACCTCGAGGAGCCAGGCGGCCGACGTTTGGAGGCGATCGCCGCCTTCAACAGGGCATGGGAGCTGATCGAGCTGACCGAGCGCAGCCCAGCCGACGACGCGGAGATGCTCGCCGCCGCCTTCGCCTCGCGCTATTTGTGGGAGTCGGTTGGAGGAGACGAGCAGCGCGCCGTCGGAGACTGGCAGATCGCCCACGTGGCGAGCTGGATCGGTTATGGCGATCTTGCCCTCTCCAGGGCGGCCAGCGCCCTGCAGCGCGTCGAGCAGAACGGCTGGACGGACTGGCGCCTCGCATCTTGCTATGAGGGGATGGCACGGGCCCACGCAGCGGCCGGGGACGCGGCCGGCTACGAGCACTGGGCGGCGCTCGCCCGTGAGGCCATCGACAGCCTCGAAGACGAGGAGGACCGTGACCTGGTCGCCTCACAGCTGGCCTCCATCCCGCCTCCGGCGGCACCAGCAGGCGGTGGCGGGGTCGCAGCGAGCGGTCACCGGATCGTCCGCCTCGATCATGTCCAAGTCGCCATGCCCCGCGATGGCGAGGCCGAGGCGGAGGCGTTCTACGGCACCATCCTCGGTCTCTCAGTCCGCCCAAAGCCGGAGCCGCTCGCGGCGCTGCGGTGGGCGCTGGTTCGAGGACGGCGAGGTAAAGCTGCACCTCGGAGTCGAGGAAGACTTCCGCCCGATGCAAAAGGCCCATCCGGCGCTAGTGGTCGAGGGCCTCGACAACCTCGTTGCGGCTCTCGCTAAAGCGGGGCATCCCGTCAGCTGGGACGCCGAGCTCGAGACGGTGCGCCGTTGCTTTGTCCTTGACCCCTTCGGAAACAGGATCGAGCTGATCGAGGCCTGAGGGGGCCGGGCCCTCGGCCGGCTCGGCCGAGCCGACCCGCCAGCTCAAAACGAGCGCAGCACCAGCCCAGCGGGCTGCTCGCCACGTCCGTAGACCCAGGCGAGAAACGCTGCCTTCTGGTCGGCTTCGATTCTCCCGGGCAGGCGTTCTAAGGCGTTCGGCAAATCTGTGTCGACGAACTCAGCGGGCCATTGCGCCGCCGCATAGCCGAGCCCCAGGTCTAGGTGGTGCACCTCGACCTCGCGCCAGCGGCTTATCGGCAAGAGCCGGCAGGGGAGCGGGGCGCCGTTGTTGCGCAGGCCCTGTGCTTGCCAGACCTGCTCGGGCATTTCGGACCAGGTGGCGTCGAGGCGCACACAGGATGAGCGCAGGTCGTCGATTATCTCCGCCGCAGGCCGCAGGGCACCTTCCTCGATGTCCTGGTTCCTCCCGACGTCACCGCCGGCGTACTGGCGCACTTCGCGCCCTTCGGCCGCCGCGGCGAGGATCCGGACGAACGAGTCTGCGTTACGGGCGAGGTGGGTGAGGACATGAGCGATGCTCCATCCCGGGAGCAGGCTTGGGCGGACAGCCACAGCCTGGTCGATCTGCTCGAGGGTGTCGAACAGGCGACCGGTCGCCTCCCTGCTCCCCTCGACGGCGAGCTCGATGGCTTCTTCCATTCGCCAAGCTCACCAGGTCGTGTCAGCTCACGCAATGGCGAGCATGCGCTCGAGCGCAACGCGGGCGTCTTGGGCGGTCTCCTCGTCGACGACGATGCGGTTGCGCACTTCGCCCTTGACAAGGCCCTCGAGCACCCAGGCGAGGTGGGGGAGGTCGATACGGAACATCGTCGAGCAAGGGCATACGAGAGGGTCGAGGGAGATGACGGTCTTTTCCCGATGCTCACGGGCGAGCCGGTTGACGAGGTGGATCTCGGTCCCGACGGCAATCGTCGAGCCCGCCGGGGCCGAAGCGATGGCACCGATGATGTAGTCGGTCGAGCCCACCTGGTCGGCCACCTCGACGACCTCACGGCTGCACTCGGGGTGGACGATGACGATCCCGCCGGGGTTGGCCGCCCGGAACGCCTCGACGTGGCCGGTCGTAAAGCGCTGGTGAACCGAGCAGTGCCCCTTCCACAAAAGCAATGTGGCCTCTTTCACATCGCGGTCTTGCAGGCCGCCGAGGCGCTGGCGGGGGTCGATGACCTGCATGTCGGACGCGTCGTAGCCGAGCTGGAAGCCCGTGTTCCGCCCGAGGTGCTGGTCGGGGAAGAAAAGAACCTTGCGGCCGTGGCCGAGCGCCCAAGTCAATACGGCGCGGGCATTGGATGATGTACAGACAGCGCCGAGATTGCGGCCGACGAAAGCTTTGAGCGAGGCGGCCGAGTTCATGTAGGTGATGGGCACGACAGCCTCGATATCGGTCACCTCGGCGAGCTCGGCCCAGATCTGCTCGACGCCCTCGAGGTCGGCCATGTCGGCCATCGAGCAGCCCGCGTTCAGGTCCGGGAGTATCACCTTTTGATTGGGCCCGGTCAAGATGTCGGCCGACTCGGCCATGAAGTGCACGCCGCAGAACACGACGAACTCGGCCTCGTGTTGCTCGGCTGCAAAACGCGACAGGCCGAACGAATCGCCCCGCATGTCGGCGAACGCGATGACCTCCTCGCGCTGGTAGTGGTGCCCGAGGATGACGAGGCGTCTGCCGAGCTGGGCGCGGGCGGCGGTGACGTGCCGGACCAGATCGTCGGCCGATGCCGTCGAGTAGTCGTCGGGAAGCGGCGGCTGTAGGCGGAACATTTTGGGTGACCCCCTATAGGACGCTTCGAGTGTCGGCCGGCGGGGACAGCCTGGTCGCCCACCGCGGGTATGTCGGTCACGAAGCGAATATGTCAGCCGGGATACCAGGCCGGCCGTAACCTGCACTCTAGTGCTAGAGCGCCCACAGTCGGTTCCCGACGCCCCCGGCTCGTACCAGTTCAAGGACGCAGCCGGCCGGATCATCTATGTCGGCAAGGCGCGCTCTCTGCGCAGCCGCCTCTCGAACTACTTCCAGGATCCAGTCCACCTGCACCCGCGCACCGCCCAGATGGTCGAGCGGGCAGCCTCGGTCGAGTGGATCGTGGTCGGAAGCGACGTCGAGGCGATCATGCTCGAGTACAACTTGATCAAGACGCACCGGCCCCGATTCAACATCCGCCTCGTCGACGACAAGAGCTATCCCTACCTGGCGGTCACCGTCGGCGACGAGTGGCCCAAAGCCACGGTGATGCGCGGTGCGAGGCGGAAGGACACCCGCTATTTCGGGCCGTACGCCCATGCATACGCGATTCGCGAGACCCTCGACCTGCTGTTGAGATCGTTCCCGATCCGGACCTGCTCGGACGCCAAATTGCGCCGCCACCAGCTCTTGGGGCGGCCCTGTTTGCTCTACCACATCGAGCGCTGCTCAGGGCCCTGCGTCGGTGCGATCGGACGCGAGGAGTACGCCCGGCTCGTGTCCGAGCTGATGGCGTTTCTCGACGGCGATACCAAACCCGTCGTCGACCGCCTCGAGGCCGAGATGCGCCGGGCGGCCGCCGAGCTCGAATTCGAGCGTGCAGCTCGCCTGAGGGACCGGCTGGCGACGGTCCGTCTCGCCATCGAGCGCCAGCAGATGGTCACCGACACCCCGGAGGACCTCGACGCCCTCGCCCTCGCCGAGGACGAGCTGGCGGCTGCCGTGCAGGTGCTTCATATCCGCCGGGGCCGGGTCGTCGGGCGTCACGGCTTCATCGTGGAGAAGGTCGAGCCGCTCACTTCGGCCCAACTTGTGGGCAGAGTTCTCGAGCAGCACTACGCCGAGACCCCGATCGGGATCCCCCGCGAGATCTTTGTTCCCGAGCTGCCCGAGGACGTGGCCACCTACGAGGCCTGGCTCTCGGGCCTGCGAGGGGGCAAGGTAAGCGTCCGCGTGCCCAAGCGGGGGCGAAAGCGCGAGCTTCTCGCCACCGCCCGTCAGAACGCCGAGGAACAGCTGAAGCGCCACCGCCTGCGACGGGCGACCGACCTGACGAGCCGGGCCGTCGCCCTCGAGGAGTTGCAGCAAGCCCTCGGCTTGATGGAGGCGCCGCTACGCATCGAGTGCTACGACATGAGCCACATCCAAGGCAGCGACTACGTCGGTTCGATGGTCGTGTTCGAGGACGGCCTGCCCAAACGCAGTGATTACCGTCGATTCAAGGTGTCCGCCGTGCAGGGAAACGACGACTACGGGGCCATGCACGAAGTGCTCACTCGCCGCCTGAGGCGCCTTTCGGAGGGCTCTCCGCACGAGGACGAGGCCACCGACCCTCTAGGTGAAGACGGCCCCGTGGCCGCCACGGGTGCCTCTCAGGCGCCCGACGGTGCTCTCGAGGGGCGGCGCCGGGCAAAGCCGCGCTTTGCCTACCCACCCCAACTCCTCCTCCTCGACGGGGGCAAAGGCCAGCTCGGAGTGGGAGTGCGCGTCCTCGAAGAGCTCGGCCTCACAGACAAGGTGGCCGTCGCTTCCCTCGCCAAGCAGCTCGAGGAGGTGTTCGTGCCGGGACGGTCCGATCCGGTGCAGATCCCCCGTGACTCAGAGGCGATCTATCTGCTGCAACAGGCCCGGGACGAGGCGCACCGCTTTGCCATCAGCTTCCACAGGGAACTCCGCGGGCGCCGGATGACCCGCGGCGCTCTGGAGGGGGTCGCTGGCCTCGGCCCGGCCCGCCGCCGCAGGCTCATTTCCGAGATGGGGGGAGTCCGCGCCGTGCAAGCAGCTTCCCTCGAGGACCTGCTCGGCCTTGGATGGCTGCCTGAGGCAGTGGCGCGTGCCGTCTATGACCACCTGCACGCCCGGCGGGCGTCGAGGGCCGGATGAGTACGAGCGAGGACCCCTGGGAACGCCATGCCACCTGGTGGCGCGAGACGTTCACGAACGGGGCTGACCTCGAGTACGAGCTGCAGATCCTTCCCCTGGCGGCCGCCCACCTAGCGGGCACCAGGCGAGTGCTCGACCTCGGCAGCGGCGAAGGTCATCTCGCCCGCCACGTCGCCGGAGCTGGCGCTGGCGGCGATCTCGTCGTCGGCCTCGAGCCGTCGGTTGCCCAGCTCACCGGCGCCCTCGCAAAGGAGAAGGGAGCCGCGCGGCGCGCCAAGCACAGGCCCCGCTATGTGCGTGGGATAGGCGAGCAGCTGCCCTTCAAAGACGGCTCGTTCGACGCCGTGGTGTGCTGCCTAGTCATAGAGCACACAAACGACCCCGACGCAGTGCTCGCCGAGGCGGTGCGCGTGCTCGCCGTCGGGGGCCGGTTCCTCCTTCTTGTGAACCACCCGCTGTTCCAAGGGTCCGGGAGCGGGTTCGTGGACGACCAGATCCTGGGCGAGCATTACTGGAGGGTGGGACCCTACTTGACCGAGGACGTCGTCATGGAGGAGGTCGACCCCGGCGTGAAGCTGCCCTTTGCCCACCGGCCCTTGTCCCGCTACGTGAACCCGGTCACCGCTCTCGGGTGCGTGCTGACGCGCCTCGAGGAGCCGAAGCCGCCGCTCGCCTTCCTCGAGGGTTCGGTCGATCTCGACCTCGAGTCCGCCATCCCCCGGCTTTTGCTGCTCCGTTTCGAGCGGCTCGGCGCGGGGCAGATGGGAAGATAACGCTATGGCCGAGTACCTGATCCTTGTCGGGTTGTCGGGGGCCGGCCGCTCCACGGCGGCGGCGACCTTCGAGGACCGGGGGTGGTTCGTGATCGACAACCTCCCTCCCGCTCTCATCGGCAAGATCGCCGAGCTGACGGGCCAGGCCGGCGCCGAGTACGAGCGCGTCTGCCTAGTAGCTGGGCGGGGAGGCTACGAGGGCATTGCCGAGCTCGCCCCGGAGATCCGCGAGCTTCGCTCGACCGGAGCCCGGGTGCGGGTGGTTTTCCTGGACGCTTCCGACGAGGTCCTCGTGCGCCGCTACGAGGGCACCCGCCGGCGCCACCCGGTCGAGGCGTCGACCGTGCTCGCAGCCATCCAGCAAGAGCGCGCCATGCTCAGCACGCTGCACGACGAAGCCGACGTGGTCGTCGACACCGGAGCCCTGAACGTGCACGAGCTTCGTGACCGGCTGATCGAGCTTGTAGACGGCGTAGGAACCGAAGCCGGCATGCAGACGGCCGTGGTCTCCTTCGGGTTCAAGCACGGGATCCCCCTCGACGTCGACCTCGTGTTCGACTGCCGGTTCCTTCCCAATCCGCACTGGGTGCCGGCGCTGCGTCACATGAGCGGGCTCGACGCCCCGGTGCGGCAGTACGTGCTCGAAAACGAGGAGGCCGCCGAGCTTTTGAAGCGTCTCGATGATCTGTTCGACCTGCTCCTTCCCGCGTACGTAAGGGAGGGAAAGTCCTACCTGTCCATCGCCATTGGCTGTACCGGCGGCCGGCACCGTTCGGTTGTCTTAGCTGACGAGATCGCCTCGTTGATGCGAAGGCGGGGCTACAGCCCGACTGTTCACCATCGGGACATCGATCGATGAGCGCACGGGCGCCGAGCCGCGCCCCGAGAGTTGTCGCCATCGGCGGCGGTCACGGACTCGCCCAGACCCTCAAGGCCGTCAGGCGCTACGCCGGCGAGCTCACGGCGGTGGTCTCTGTCGCCGACGACGGCGGCTCGAGCGGCCGTCTGCGAGAACTGCTTGGCATTCCTGCCCCTGGCGACCTGCGCCGGTGCCTGAGCGCCCTTTTGCCCGAGGGCTCACCGCTCGTCGAGGCTCTCGAGCACCGCTTTGGCTCCGGCGCGCTCGCTGGGCACGCCTTCGGCAACCTGTTCATAGCAGCCATGGCCTTGGCCACGGGCGACTTCGTCTCAGGTGTCGAGGAGGCCGGACGTGTGCTCGGCGCCGTCGGTCGCGTGCTCCCGGCCACCGAGCTCCCGGTCGTGCTCAAGGCCCAGACAGCCGGCGGCGAAATAATCGGTCAGGTAAGGGTCATGACAAGCGACGAGATCGCCACGGTGTCTCTCGTCCCGCCCGACCCTGCGCCGCCGCCCGCGGTCATCGAGGCGATCGCAGGGGCGGATCAGATCGTGCTCGGCCCCGGTTCACTATTTACTAGCGTCCTCGCCGCCTGCGTCGTCCCAGCGATCCGCGAGGGCCTGCGTGCGGCGCGGGGGAGGTGTGTCTATGTCGCCAACCTGCGCGAGCAGACGCCAGAGACAGCCGGTTTCGACGTCTCCGACCTGCTCGGTGCGCTGCGCGAGCACGGCATCCCTGTCGACGTGGTCGTGGCGGACAAGGACGCGCTGGCTCTCGGAGAGGTGCCCGACGACATCTCGGTGGTCGTGGCTGCCATTGCCGTGAGCGGATTCAGTGAGCACGACCCGAGGTTGCTCGGGGAGCAGCTTTCCCAGCTCGTCGCCAGTTGAGGGCGTTTTGCGGAGGCCCCGGCGGGTGAGGGAGAGTGGTTGGCGCAGCCTAAGGTCCGGCTCGCGAGAGCGACTGCAAGAGAGGTGATCTAGTTGACCGTTCGTATCGGCATCAACGGCTTTGGACGGATCGGGAGGAATTTCCTCAGGTCCTTGCTCGAGCTCGAGGCTAAGCCCGGCGAGGGCGGGGACATCGAGCTGGTCGCCATCAACGACCTCGTCTCGCTCGAGGCGAACATGCACCTGCTGCGCTACGACTCGACATTCGGCCGCCTCGGGGCCGAGGTGACCCAGACAGACAAAGGCTTTCGCGTCGGCGACCGGGAGATCGTGGTCTTCGGCGAGAAGGACCCGAAGGCGATCGGCTGGGGTGAGCTCGGCGTCGACGTCGTCATCGAGTCCACAGGTCGCTTCACGAGCCGGGAAGCGGCGAGCGGGCACCTCCTGGCGGGAGCCAAGCGTGTGATCATCTCCGCGCCGGGCAAGGAAGCCGACAACACCTTCGTCGTCGGCGTGAATGACGACACTTTCGACCCTGCTCACGACTTCGTCGTCTCGGCCGCCTCCTGCACGACCAACTGCCTCGTGCCGATGGTCAAGGTGCTCGACGACGCCTTCGGCCTGCGCCAGGGCTTGATGACGACCGTGCATGCCTACACCAACGACCAGTCAGTGCTCGACCTCGGCCGCGACAACCTCCGCCGGGCCCGGGCTGCCGCCGTGAACATCATTCCCTCGACGACCGGCGCGGCGCGCTCGACGAGCCTTGTGCTGGCTTCGATGAAGGGCCGTCTCGATGGCCAGTCGCTGCGGGTGCCGGTGCCAGACGGCTCGATCACGGATCTGACGGCCATCCTTGGTGCCAAGGTGGGAGCAGATGAGATCAACGAGGCTTTCAAGGCCGCCTCGCAGACTG
This sequence comes from uncultured Acidimicrobiaceae bacterium, assembly GCA_963725355.1. Classification (GTDB taxonomy): domain Bacteria; phylum Actinomycetota; class Acidimicrobiia; order Acidimicrobiales; family Bog-793; genus Fen-455. The sequence continues at coordinate 7,517 of CAVRYE010000009.1, read as the reverse complement.
AGCGTCTCAGCGGGATCCTTGTTTACAACACCGACGAGATCGTCTCGAGCGACATCGTCGGCAGCTCGGCCTCGTGCACCTTCGACTCGACTCTCACGATGACAATTGCCATCGACGAGTCGACGACGCTTGCCAAGGTGCTCGGCTGGTACGACAACGAGTGGGGCTACTCCCACCGGCTCGTCGACCTCGCCAAGCTCATCGGCGCGGCGTGAGCGAGACGCTGTGATCCGCGGCGTCCCCCTCCTAGAAGACCTCGGGAACATAGAGGGGAAGTACGTCCTCGTCCGGGTCGACTTCAACGTCCCGATCTCTAGGACCCCCGAGGGCGGACGCGTCGTCGCCGACGATTTCCGCATCCGCGCCGCCTTGCCAACCCTCACGTGGCTTCGTGATCACGGAGCGAACATCACTGCTTGCACCCACCTCGGCCGTCCCAAGGGCACGCCGGACCCCGCCTACGACCTCGGACCTGTGCGCGAGCGGCTCGAAGAGCTGATCCCGGGGGTGAAACTGCTCGAGAACCTCCGCTTCTCACCGGGGGAAGAGGGCAACGACCCCGAGTTCGTGCTCCAGCTCATCGAGGGTCAGGACCTCTATGTGAACGACGCCTTCGGCGTCTCACACCGAGCTCACGCCTCGGTCGTCGGGCCGCCCAAGTACCTGCCCTCGGCCGCGGGGCGCCTCATGGCCCGCGAGGTCGAGGTCCTCACGGGGCTTCTCGACGCCCCGGCCCGGCCCTTTGTCGTAATCGTGGGTGGCGCCAAGGTCAAAGACAAGCTGGGCGTCATGCGTTCGCTCTCGCAAAAGGCCGACAGCGTGCTCGTCGGCGGCGGTATGGCGTACACCTTTCTACAGGCACTCGGCCACTCGATTGGCGCCTCCCTGGTCGACCCGAGCCATCTCGACGATTGTGCCGAGCTGTTGCGGTCCCCGGGCAACTTGATGCTTCCCTCCGACTCGGTGGCACTTGCCCCGGGCCGAAACCTCAGCATCGAGGCCGAGCAGGCCGTGCCCGCCGACGGAGCTGAGGTCGAGGTCTTCGGTCTCGAGATACCCGAGGGCTGGCGCGGCGTCGACATCGGGCCGGCCACGATCGAGCGCTTCGGTGAGGTGATCGCCTCGGCCGGCACCGTGCTTTGGAACGGACCTATGGGCGTATTCGAGGACGAGCGCTTCGCAGCGGGCACCAAGGCGATCGCGGAGTCCATGGCGAAATGCGCCGGCAGCACAGTCGTGGGCGGGGGCGACAGCGTCTCGGCCCTGGCCCAGCTCGGCCTCGAAGACAAGATCGACCATGTCTCGACTGGCGGTGGGGCATCGCTGGAGCTGCTTGAGTTCGGTGACCTGCCGGGCCTGGCGGCACTGCGGGAAGCGCCGAACGCCAAGCTGGCTTCCGACGCCGGCAGTTGAGCCCGCGGTGTGCGCGGCGACCCGCGCGAGAGAGCAAGGTGAGCCCAGATGACCCCCGGTAGATGTCGATGACCGCGAAGAGCAGCGGCCGCAGGATCCTTGTCAGCGGCAACTGGAAGATGAACCACACCCATTACGAGGCGATCCAGGTCGTGCAGAAGCTCGCCGCCCTCTTACGTGCCGCGCCGCTGCCAGAAGACACCGAAGTGTCCCTGCACCCCTCCTTCACGTCCCTGCGCTCGGTGCAGACCGCACTCGAGTCCGACTCGGTCCCGGTCGCTCTTGGTGCCCAGACGTGCCATTTCGAGGATGCCGGCGCCTACACGGGCGAAGTGAGCGCTGAAATGCTGGCGAAGCTGAACGTCCACTATGTAATCGTCGGGCACTCCGAGCGCCGAGCCCTTTTCGGCGAGACTGATGCCATCGTGCGGCTCAAGCTGGACGCGGTTCTCCGTCACGCCATGACACCGATCCTTTGTGTGGGCGAGACTCTTGACCAACGCGAAGCCGGCGTGGCAGAGGAGACGGTCGTCCGTCAGCTCAAGGCGGCGCTCGAAGAGCGCGGGCCGGAGGCCTTCGAGGCGATCGTGGTCGCCTACGAGCCGGTTTGGGCGATCGGCACAGGCCGGACGGCGAGTGCCGACGACGCCCAGGCGATGTCGGCCGTCATCCGAGGCGAGCTGGAGGTGCTGGGCGGCGGGGTCTCGCGTTCGATGCCGATCCAGTACGGGGGTTCAGTCACCCCCGACAATGCTGGTGAGCTGCTCGCATGCGCCGATGTCGACGGTCTGCTCGTAGGTGGGGCGAGTCTCGATGCCGACAAGCTGGTGGCCATAGCCCGTTCGGGCGCCCGGTAGCTGCCGACAAGTGCCTTTACCAGGTCGGGAGCTCCTAGGTCGGGCTACCCGAGCCTAGGAGCGGTTCGCGGTAGTGGTAACCTGCTGCCCGGCAGTGGGGCCTAGAGGAGGTTGTCCGAAGTGCTGACCGACGCTCTCGTCGTGATCGACATGCTGGTCGCGCTCGGGCTCATTGTTCTCGTCTTGCTGCACAGCGGGCGAGGTGGTGGCCTCTCGGACATGTTCGGTGCTTCCACGGGCTCAGCCGCGGCCGGTTCGACGGTCGCAGAGCGCAACCTTGACCGGATAACTGTCGTGTTCGTGCTTGTTTTCGCGTTCGTGACGGTCGTGTTGTCACTGCGGTGGAGCTGAGGCGGGCAGCACTCGCCCTCCTCGGGGGCGTCGCTATTGCTACCTCAGCATGCAGCGGCTCAACCCCGGTCGCTAGCCCGGCCACCCAGGCGACGGCGACGACATCGATCTTCGCCAGTGGTGGAACTGTCACGGTGGCGGTGCCTTACCTGCCAAGCAACTTCAATCCTTCGACGCCCGCCGGCGCCAACAGCGTTACCCAGATGGTCATGGAGCAGGTCTGGCCTCAGGCCTTCGTCGTCGATTCCGAGTTCGAAGCCGAGACGCAGGGTTTCATCGACAGCGCCGAAGTTGTCAGCCTCCGCCCGATGACCGTCAGCTATGTCATCGACCCGAAGGCGACCTGGTCGGACGGGTACCCAATCACAGCAGCGGACTTCGAGTACAACTGGCAGCAGCGCTTGGCCTCCGGCCCCGAGCTCGCACCTGCCGGAGTGCTGGCCGGATACCGCGACATCGAATCGATCACGGGTAGCGACAGCGGCAAGACGGTGTCTGTGGTCTTCAAGACCCCCTACTCGGACTGGGAGGGCCTTTTTGCCGATCTCGTCCCAGCTCACATAGCCGAGCGGGCTGGGTGGGAGGCCGCCTTCGCCGGATTTCACCCCTCTGAGGTCATCTCGGGTGGCCCCTTCAAAGTAAGTACCGTCGAGCCCGGAAGACGGCTTGTGCTGACGCGTAACACCAAGTATTGGGGGCCTCCGGCCCACCTTGAGAGCATCGTGTTTCTCGTCGAGCGCTCGGAGGGACATACCCTGGCCGGTCTGAGGAAGGGCACGATCTCGATCGCTCAGTTGCCGCCCAGCGTCGTCCTCGACGGTGCCGTGGCCCGCGATGACGCCGTCGAGCCGCAGCTTTCGATTGTCACGGCCCCCTCGCAAACGCTGTGGCAGCTGGTCTTCAACTTGAACGACCCATTGCTCGAGAACCCACTCATGCGCGAGGCCTTGGCGGAGCTGACAGATAGGGACGAGCTGGTGGCGGACTCGATTGGCTTTGACGACCCGGGCGCTGTCGATGCCGGCAGTCGCATCTTCGCCGAAGGCGAGCCAGGCCCCGGCACAGACACGGGGTCTCTCGGGTACAACCCGGTAGGGGCTACGTCGCTCCTCGCCACGCTCGGTTATCTTCCCGACGAGAACGGCATTCTTCGCGACGATGGAGTCGGGGCCCCGCTCAGGCTGACAATCACTGGCCCCTCGGACGACGCCGCCATCTACGCCCTGGAGCTGCAGCTCCAAGCCGAGTGGGCCGCAAGCGGGCTGACCCTGGTCATTCACAACGTGTCGACGACTGACCTTTTGAGCAGAGCCTTGCCCGAGGGTAGGTACCAGCTGGCGCTCGCTCCTTACGTGATGCCCGCTTTCCCGACCTGGGAGGCCCTCGACTACACCGACCCGGTGATGCCTTCGCTTACTCCGACGAGCCTCAGTGTGCATGGTGGGTCATTGGTCACCACGCCCGCGGTCCCGGCCACGGGCACCGCTTTGCTCTGGTACGTGTCCACCCCGCAGGGCACAGAGCCGGGGGCCGTCAGCGCGGGCGGGGTGACCCGGGACGTGACCGGGCTCGACGTCCCTGCCGTCTCACGAGGCTTCGTAGGGGTCATGATCGAGCTAAACACCCAGACCGAGATCGTGCGGCTCACAAGGCTGGACGAGCTCTTGACTCGCTATCTCCCGACACTTCCGCTTTTCCAGGAGCCCATCAGCCTGGTCCAGCGGGCCGACATCGTCAATGTCAGCGAGAGCCCCACCCCGGCGGGGCCGATGTGGGACGCCGAAGACTGGGTGATCGAGCTCACCCCGTCGACCGGCTAGCAAAACTCGCCGCCCCCCTGTCGCCAAGGTGGGCCCCAAGGTGTTTGCGGTACAGTACGGGGCGCCCCCGGGCTCTTTCGGAAGTCTGGAAGGCGGCCATGTCGGAGTGGCGGAATAGGCAGACGCGCTAGCTTGAGGGGCTAGTGCCCGCAAGGGCGTGGGGGTTCAAGTCCCCCCTCCGACACGCTCCAGGTCCACGCTTCGCAGAGCTGGTACCAGGGAGTTTTCTTCAGGACCTCGCACACCGACACGCTCCAGGTCCACGGCACGGAGCGAAGTCCTCAGGCGCACTTGCTCAACGGCTCCCACGCGTCGGTAGGTGACGTGGAGACCCAGGGCTTGATACAGCGTGGCACGATCTGCTTGTTCGATGGCGCCGAGCAGCTCCGGCAAGTCACGCAACATCGAGAGCGTCTCGATGACTTCGTCGAGCGTGAGTGGTTGGGGAGTTGGGGGAGCGGACGCGAGTACGGCTTCTGCGGCAGCCTTCTCGCGCTGGGTCGCAGCGATGCGAGGTGCGATCACTTCGGCCGGGATGCCCGCCTCGAGTCCGTCAAGATGTTTGGCGAGTTTGCGCTCGCTCTCGACCAGGGTGATCCGCGCCCGAGCGACCTCGGGGTCCTCGCGACGATCCTCGGAATCAGCCGTGACGATTGATGCCGCGGTCGCCTCGATGTTCTCAGGGGTGAACAGCTTCGAGAGCCATTGGTCGATGTGTGCGAGCAGGCGGTCTTCGCGAACGGACAAGCATGGTGGATGATCCTTGAGGGGCGACGCGTAGTCGGAGCTCACGCGACAGCGATAGAGCGAGTAGCCGCGCACCGTGTTGCCCTGAAGCCTCTTGCCGCAAGCGTCACAGATGACCAGTCCGGCGAGGGGGTACCGCGAGGAATCGGATCGGCGGACTCCCGCGTGCGTCCGGCGCGATGGAGTCACCGCTTTGGTGCGCGTGTTGCTGGCCACGAGCGCTTGGACTCGATGCCAGATCTGTTCTTCAACGATCGCGTCGTATGCCTGGACTGTCGAGGTCACCCACTCGTCGCGTTGCTGCCATTGTTGACGGGTCACGTGACCCAGCGCCGGCACGTCAGGGTCGAGCAGCACGTCCTTCTTCTTGGTACGGCCCGAGACTTGGTAGCCGAGGTAGCGCGGATTTATGAGGATCGCTCTCACGGCAGACATCGCCCACGAATGACCGGGCCGATGCGAGTTGCGCTTCGGGTCGTGTGCGGACGGGCTCGGGATCCCCTCGTTCGTTAGAACAGCAGCGATCTGCTTGTAACCCGCTCCGGCCAGGTACATGTCAAAGATGCGCCGCACAACCGGTGCCGTCTCCGGATCCGGTGCCAGCTGGTGCAGCCGCGCACCTGACGCGGCTTTGGATGGATTGGTGTGCGGCCCCGCGTCGGCGATGCGGTAGCCGTAAGGGGGTCGGCCACCGAGCCAGCGCCCGGCTTGTGCATGAGCGCGCATCGCGTTCGCGACCCGCAGTCTGGTCCTGTTCCGCTCGGCGCGGCTCATGGTTCCGTAGTTGGACAAGGCCATGTAATGCCCGTCGTTGTCGATGTCGACCGGGCCGCCGAGCTCGGGCACCCAAAGTCCGACTCCGTAGTGGGCGAACTGCAACAAGATGCCCTCGAACTGGGTCCCCGAGAACGCCCGTTGTGGTTCCGCGATCACAAGTGCATCCCAGCCCCGGTGAGGATTCCGCAAGTCGCGAAGGATCCGGGAGGCTTCTGGGCGCCGCTCCCACGGCAGGCTTCGGCTCTTGTCGATGTCGTGATAGGTGGTGACGATCTCACCGTGAGGCGCAATGAGCCGTCTCGCCGTGTCCGTCTGCCAGCGAAGGCTGTCTGCCGGGTCCTGAAGATCGTCAGTCGAGGTGCGCGCACTCAGCGCGAAGCGGATCATGCCGCCTCCTTTCGCAGCTGCACGCGAAGGGCACGGACGATGCGAGCAAGGGCCGCGGCGACTTCCCGGTTCATCTCAGGCTCGTCGACCGCGATGAAATCCATTGACCCAGGCCCGTGTGTCGCCGAGTTTCCACGCTCTCCAAAACTACCTCTGGCCTGTTGAGCCGAGGCGGAGCTGGACGACGCCGCTGACGCCCTCGTCATCGTTCCCGAATCCGGGCTGGCGTCCATTGCCGGGACGTCGATGGTGGTGGCTCTGATCTGTTCCGGCGATCGAGGACCGCGGCAGTCGCCCAGTGCAGGGTTGTGTCGCTAGCCACGCGGACGCGCGTGGAGGGGAGTGTGCTCGCCGAGGTTGCATCCGACTTCTCGTAGGTCCATTCCCGACGCGGTAGGTGCCGTCGGCGAAGTCCCCGAGCCCCACTCCTCGGCACTGAGCTCGGCTCCCGAGAGCTGTCGCTCTTTTTCGGCTCCTGCCCACACGATGCGGTTGAGGACGCGGGCGGCCGCGCGCGCGTGGACATTGGATGTCCCCCTTGGCCGTGCAACGGGCGTGGGCCTGGGTCGTCGCGATGACGCCAACGCCGGGCGGTCGCGACTAGTCGAGTGGAGCCGCCGAGCCATCGCGTCATAGTGAGCTGATCGACTCACAGCACTACTCACAGGAGTACTCACAGCAGGGCGATTTCTGCAAAGAATGCTGTGTCTGCGCGCTCCGGCAACTCACAGCAACACTCACAGCAACACTCACAGCAACACTCACAGGGCCGGTCACAGCCCTGTGAGTGCCTTCCGTTCCCCTGTCCGCCGCGGGCCGCCGAACCCGAGAGCCTCCTCAGCTTCGAGCCTTCCGCGTGATGGTCGAAAGGGCCCAGAACGAGCGATGCCATTGATCAGGTGGTCGAGCTTGATGACCTAACCGTCGTCCTTGGGAAGCTGCCCGCGCTCATGAGCAGGACCGAGCTGGAACTGAGCCTCCACGACCTCGACGAGCCGCGGGAGCTCAATCGAGCGCGCACAGAACCCGACCTTTCGGATTCGATTCTTCTGCGTCAGACGGTACGGTCAAGAAGCCCACCGCACCGGAGTCTGCGGCAGGACTGGAAGCGGTTCTTGGTCCCGATCGGACGATACGCTTGTGCCACGTTCGAGGGGCCGCCATC
>CAVRYE010000008.1:0-236028 GCA_963725355.1 uncultured Acidimicrobiaceae bacterium | reverse complement strand
ATCGGCGATGATCAGGCACGTGCCCACATCCAGAAGTATCTGCGCGATCAAAACTGGGCGGATGTGACTCGATCCGAAGATCGCGAAAAACACCGCCAGAAACGCAGGATACCCCGGCAACCGAGTATCGGTCGGCACGATCTGCCCGAGTTCCGTCTGCCCGTAGATGCCGTGACGCAACCAGTTGTCAGCCAGGTCAAGGTAGACGCGCGAATCGTCGGTGACTGCGGGAAAATAGAGGAAGAAAGCAAGGCGCAAAGCCAGGGCCGCCAAAGTCGTACAGAGAAAGAATCTGCGGTGTTCGCGCAGCAGGCTGAGCACGTTGAAAATATAACGCGAATCGCGCCTTTCAGCGGGCCATCCCGGTGGTGGCCGAGGTTCTCGCAGTGGCGTTCCGGAGCTAAGCTGGGCGGGTGGGTGGCTGGGCCGCGCAAACGGGGCGGCAATTGACCCGTTACCCCTTGACCCTTAGGATGAATACACCGACGAGATGGCCAAACAGATCTTTCACGACCCGCTGCAGGCGCGCTGGAAGCGTGTTCGCCGCGTTTTTGACATAGCCGCACTGGCCCTGTCATTGCTCCTGATTTTCTTTCTCTATAGCGCGCTGCGTAGTGAGCCTCTGCCTGATCTTTCCTGGGGAGCGGAAAAGCGCCCATATCATGCGCTGAAAGAGGACGAGAAATTAAGGGCGCGCGAGAAGCGCCGGCTCGCCACCATAGCTCGCGTCGGCCACCGTCACAAGTCCAAGAAGACGCCTTCCCAGATCACGTTGAATTCCGAGGAAGGTGTGCGGAGCGCCTTCTACGTTTCATGGGATCCCGCCAGCTTTTCATCCTTGCGCGAGTATGCCCGCCAGATTGATTTGCTGTTTCCAACCTGGCTCCAGGTACTGAGCGCAGACGGCCACCTGCAAGCCGTCGATCCTGAAACCAACGACATGTTCGACGTGGTTCACGGACAAAGCGTTCATCCGGTCGATAACCAGGTGATGCCTTTCCTCAAGACGGAAGACACCAACATGGACGTTTTTCCCGTCGTCCAGAATTTCGATGGCACCGACTTCGTTCCCGCTGTTGCCGATTTTCTGAGCGATCCGGAAGCGCGTGCCCGCTTTCGCAGTGAGGTCGCTCTATTTCTCGCTACCGATCACTACCGCGGCTTGATGGTCGATTTTGAATCCTTCCCTAAGCGGGGACAGCCAGGATACGTCGCGCTGCTCAACGAACTCTCCTCGGACCTGCACGCCAAGGGGATGAAGCTCTATGTGAGCGTGCAGGTGCGCAATTCCGACTACGACTATCCGGCAATTTCCAAAGCGGTGGATGGCGTCGTCATCATGAATTACGACGAGCACTTTCCGGGTGGAAAGCCGGGTCCGGTCGCTTCGCAGGATTGGTTCACAGCCAATTTGAACGCGGCGCTCAAGGAGATTCCCAAGGAGAAGCTGATCTGTGCCATCGGCAACTACGGATATGACTGGGTCGAACGCACGAAGCAAGGCAAACTTGCGCCCGGCACCGGCGATAAGAGCGTCTCCGTGCAGGAAGCCTGGATCGGTTCGCGCGATTCGGAAGAAGATATCGATTACGACGGCGATGCGCTGAATCCGCATTTCACTTATCTTGACGACGACAATCGCCACCACGACATCTGGTTTCTCGATGCCGTGACCGCGCTGAACCAGATGCGCGCCGCTCAGTCCGTCGGCATTCAGACCTTTGCCCTGTGGAGGCTGGGCTCCGAAGACCGCGCCCTGTGGCGCGTGTGGGACGTGCCCGGCGAAGCGGGCGCACCCGACCGCCTGAAGGATGTACCTCCCGGGCAGGATGTCGATATGGAGGGCAACGGCGAAATTCTGCACATCGAGGCCAAGCCCGCTGATGGAGAGCGCGAAATCAGCATCGACAAAGATACTGGCCTGATCGACGACGAGACCTTCAAGACCCTCCCCGAGCCTTACCGCGTAGCGCGCTACGGCGCCAGCAAAAATCAACTGGCCATGACTTTCGACGACGGTCCCGATCCCGAATGGACGCCGAAGATTCTCGACATCCTCAAGCGCGAGAAGGTGCCGGGGACGTTTTTCCTGATCGGAATCCAGGCCGAAAAATTTGGCGGCCTGGCCAAACGCATCTACCAGGAAGGCCACGAGATCGGCAACCACACCTTCACTCATCCCGATATCAGTTCGATCGGATCCCGTTACATGAAGGTGGAACTCAATCTCACCGAGCAGTTATTCGCCAGCCAACTGGGTATTCGCACCATCCTGTTTCGTCCACCTTACTCGGTCGATGCCGAGCCCGACACCGAAGACCAGGTGCGGCCGCTCGAACTCACGCAGAGCATGGGTTACATCACCATCGGCAACAAGATCGATACCAAAGACTGGAACGACGATCCGCCTCTGACTCCGCAAGAGATCGCTGACGAGGTGTTGAACCACCTGCCGCCGTGCAAAGCCAACGACACGCGATGCGGCAACATCATCCTGCTGCATGATGGTGGCGGGAACCGGCAGCGCACTGTGCTGGCCTTGCCGTTGATCATCGAGGGCGCCCGCGCCCGCGGATTTCAGTTTGTGCCGGTCTACCAGTTGATGGGCAAGACTAAGGCCGATGTCATGCCGCCGCTGCCCACCAATCAACGCTGGGCTGCCCGCCTGAATGGAATCAGCTTCTGGCTCTTCAGCGCGACCATCTTGATGATCACCGTCGTCTTCTTTCTGGGGGATATCCTGATGACGGGGCGCCTGGTCTCGATCGGCATTCTTGCCATTTATGACCGCTTGCGTTCTCACGTCTACGGCACGCCCGAGCAGATCGCCGCTTACAAGCCGAAAGTCGCAGTGCTGATTCCTTCCTACAACGAGGAGAAGGTCATCGAGCGCACAGTCCAGGGGGCGCTCGACTCGGACTACCCCAATCTGCGCGTGATCGTGATTGACGACGGCTCCAAGGATCGGACGCTGGAGGTCACCCGCCGGGCTTTTGCCGGGGAGGAAGCTGCTGGCAAGGTGCTCATTCTTACCAAGGCTAACGGCGGCAAAGCCGAGGCTCTGAACTATGGGCTGGAGCACATTGGCGACGCGGAGCTGTTCGTGGGCATCGATGCTGATACCATCATCGCTCCGGACGCGATCTCGCGCATGGTCCCGCACTTTCTGAATCCCAACGTGGCAGCCATCGCCGGAAACGCCAAGGTCGGCAACCGCGTCAACCTCTGGACCCGTTGGCAGGCGCTCGAATACATCACCAGCCAGAATTTCGAGCGTCGGGCGCTGAACACGATGGGCGCGGTCAGCGTGGTGCCCGGAGCCATCGGGGCCTGGCGAGTCTCCACTGTTCGCGAAGCCGGCGGCTACCAGGTCGACACCGTCGCCGAAGACGCCGATCTGACGATGGCCCTGCTGCGCAACGGCCATCGCGTCGAATACGAAGATCTGGCGCTGGCTTTCACGGAAGCTCCCACCAGTGCGAACGCGCTCATGCGCCAGCGCTTTCGCTGGTCTTTCGGAATCCTCCAGGCCATCTTCAAGCATCGCGATGTCGTTGCGCGTAAAGGAGTGCTGGGCTGGATCGCGCTGCCCAATATCCTCATCTTCCAGATTTTGCTGCCGCTTGTCTCACCGTTCATCGACGTGATGTTTGCCGTGGGCACGATCTGGTATTTCGTTCAAAAATATTTCCACCCGGAATCGACCGACCCCGCCAGCTTCCAGCGCCTGCTGATTTTCTTTGGAGCGTTCCTGGTGATCGATTTCCTGGCCTCGGCGTTGGCCTTCGCCCTGGAACGCCGCCAGCCCGAAGCCCGCGAGGATGGCTGGCTTTTGAGCCAGGTCTGGCTGCAGCGTTTCGCTTATCGCCAGGTATTTTCTCTGGTCCTATTTCGGACGCTGAAGCGCGCCCTGACCGGCCGTCCCTTTGCGTGGGATAAACTGGACCGCACCGCCGCGGTCAAGTACGTCCCGGCCGAGCGGAGGGATTCGGTCAAGGTCTGATGTGCGCCGGACAGTCTTGTCTACGATTCGTGCTCTCTGGGTAAGCTTTCGGCGCACCCATTATGACCAAATGGACGAAGCCGCGTCGCGATCCAGGACCCAATTACCTAGACGAGGAGAAGCTCGAGCGCACTCGCAGGATGCTGGCGAGGGTTAGTGAATTGGTGGAATGCGGGATCGAAGCCGAGCCTGAGGTGGTGGAAGCAGCAAAAGCGGCTAATCCGCAGATTACTAATGAACAGCTAAAAGAGGTGGTTATGCTGTTTCGCGACGCGGTTTATTCGCGACAGCACGATCGATAGCATCGTTAAACTTCTTTTCGGATTCGCGCAACTGACCGGCATCCATCTTTTGAGCGCCGGTTTCTATGATCTCGTTAAAGCGATCGAGAAGCGCATCCTCAGCGCTCTTTTTTCTCGGCCTTTTTAGCGGTGACGTAGCCAAACTGGATACCTTCTTTTGATTCGTCCTGGCCATTACAGTTTACTCTACCCTGTCAGCGCGCAATCGAAAACATCACGAATGTACCTGCTAGATTCGACGAATGACGATGGTAACCGGTTGCACGATCATCTAAACTATTGATTCTCTTGCGGCTTCATCCCGGTTCTGGTGAGCCGCATCATTGACACGCCGCGCCGGCCGGTTGTGTCCTAATAAAGGAGACGAAGCCCATGCCCCGCACCATCATCGAACCCTTCCGCATCAAGAGCGTCGAGCCTATCCGCTGGACCACTCGCGCCCAGCGCGAGCAATTCCTCCAGGCGGCCAACTATAACCTCTTCCTTCTTCCCGCTGACGATGTCCTCATTGACCTCCTTACCGACTCCGGCACCGGGGCTATGTCCACTCATCAGTGGGCCGCCATCATGGAAGGCGACGAGAGTTACGCCGGGAGCCGCAGCTTCGACCAGTTTCGCGACTCCGTGCAGGACATTTTCGGATACAAGCACGTCATCCCCACCCACCAGGGTCGCGCGGCCGAGCGCATTCTCTTCAGTTGCATGTGCAAGAAGGGAGACGTGGTCCCAAATAACACTCACTTCGATACGACCCGCGCCAACGTGGAGTTCGTAGGGGCCGAAGCGGTTGACCTGGTGATTCCCGAAGGCCGCGAACCCAGCACGCAGCACCCTTTCAAGGGCAATATGGACATCGCTGCTCTGGAGAAGTTGATCCAGAAGGTAGGCCGCGAGCGTATCCCCATGGTGATGCTGACAGTCACCAACAACTCCGGAGGTGGTCAGCCCGTCTCCATGGAGAACGTGCAGGCGGTCAGCGCAGTCTGCCGCAAGCATCGCATCCCCCTCTTCTTCGACGCCTGCCGCTTTGCTGAAAATTCCTATTTCATCAAACTCCGCGAGCCCGGCTACGAGAACAAAACTCCCAAAGAAATTGCCCAGCAAATGTTCCGCTATGGCGATGGCTGCACCATGTCGGCCAAGAAAGACGGCATGGCCAACATAGGTGGCTTTCTCTGCACGAACGACGACTTATTAGCGCAACAGGAGAAAAACTTACTCATTCTAACCGAAGGCTATCCCACTTATGGCGGTTTGGCTGGCCGCGATCTGGAAGCCATCGCCGTTGGCCTGCAGGAAGCCCTGCACGAGGATTATCTCCACTACCGCATATCGTCGACTGCTTACTTGGGCAACCATATTTCCGATCATGGCGTGCCCATCGTCCAGCCTCCCGGAGGCCATGCCATTTATATCGATGCTCGCGCTTTCCTTCCCCACGTCGCGCCCGAACATTTCCCGGCGGTTGCTTTGGCCAACGAACTCTACCTCCAGGGAGGAATTCGCTCGGTCGAGATCGGCACGTTGATGTTCGGCCTAGCCGCCAAAATGGATCTGGTCCGCCTCGCCATTCCAAGACGCGTCTACACCCAAAGCCACATCGACTACGTCGTGGAGATAATTCTGGAAGTCTGGAAGAACCGTGATCAGATACAGGGAATGAACCTGACCTATGAAGCGCCCTTCTTGCGGCACTTCACGGCTAAGCTGGAGCCCATGGAAGCCAAGGTCGCTGCAACTAAGTAACGCTCAGGGCTGGCGAGTCCAAGGGAACGCAAGAGAAAAGGGCCGCATCTCTGCGGCCCTGATGCTTTTAAGAGACGCTAACTCCATAAGCGCCCCCGAAAGATGACTCTTACTCCGTGCAGTTCACGTCCTCAATCGGAGAAAGCGAAGGAATCACGCTTTCATTCGGATACGAGTACGCTCCGTCGATCGCTGTTGACGGCGATTGGAATTCGAACCACTGCAGCAGAGCTACGTTCTGTGGATGGTACGTCTTCCCATTGATTGTTACGGGATAGGCTGCGTTTTTTAGGCCCTCAACCACATCGCCGACTTCCAGATCGTCCTGGCAGTTTCCGTTCGGGGAGAGCCACCAGGGCGTGAGATTGTGCTTGTTGTCGCTTACGACGAAGGGATCGTTAAAGCTCTCGGCAATTTCGTGCCCCAGTCCCGTAACATCGACGAATGACGCGCCAAACAGGCCCGGACTGATGTACGCCGCGTAGTCCACTACATAGCGCTTCTGTTTGTTACCGTTCGAAGCGTCTCCCGGTTCCTCGTCGTAAGTGTGATAACCAAGCACGCAGCAATTATTCGGACTTCCAAAATAGAGATAGGTGTTGGGGAAAAGAAAAGTCGAGATGTCCTTGGTGGTGATATCACCCGCATTCTCGGCGGCTCCGATTGGTGTCGTCGTGTCCGTCGGAGTTGACGGAAACAGCAGGTTGCCGAACTCGTTGATGTCGATCAGGACATATTCGCAGCACTGTCCATTCTTCTTGAGCTGATAGTAGTAATAACCCGAGGGAACCGACATCGTCCGCGTCGTTTTCTGGCTGGCAGCCAGCATGGTGTGCCAGTCCGGAGCCATTACGCTCCAGAACTGCGCGCGCATGATCGCATCGGTGATCTGAGTTGGAGTTGGGCTGCTGCTGAAAGTGGAGTTCTGAAATAGGGGTGACCCAAGCGCCGGAGCCACAAACGGCGTCGGTTCGTAGGTGTAAAGCACACTGCCGTCCGGGTTCAAAAGGGTGACCGCCACGGGAACTACGGGAGCATTGATCGTCGTCGTCCCGCCGCGCTGCGGAGGGTTCCCGACCATGTTGTAGTACCAGGTGTGCCGGTACTTGCCATTTTCATCGAATCCGGGAGCCTCGTAGTAGCCGTTCCAGTTGGTCAGGGAATCAACCCCCGGAGTCCCATTGGTTTCGGTCCCGTTGCGGTTGACGTGCGGAGCCACGGTCATGAACTTGGCGTGCATGTTCGCGAGAAAATTCTCTGGCAGTCGATGGCTGTCTTGCCCGAACATTCCGGTCGCAGTGACTAACACCAGACCCAGAAGAGATAGAGCTACACTGAACTTACGCATATTGTTGTCCTCCCCACATAGCCTCGGATGAGCCGGGCGATTAAAACTACCACTACTCACGCGGAATTGTAAACCAAACTCAACGCGCTCCATCCGGGGAAACCCTTGCTGGCAGACTCTTTCCATGGATCCCATTAATTCGGTAAGGTCCCGGACATAGCCACATAGATCCACGAACCAGTGCGGGTGAACTGCCGGTCCTAGCTGAGGATTCCATAACATTTTGTTGGAGTGTCAAGCGCTGGTTGACTGGAAGCTGTGTCTCTTACACGGAGTGTTGGTCCCTCTTGTAATTTCCAGCGTTTCAATCGATGCTGTGGGCACTCGTAAGGGCTCTTAATCCTTGACTTACGCCATGGTCAGCCTAGAATTACAATTGAAAATTGATCGGGGAACTGCGTAAGTCGAGCCCGCACATGGCGAGACTACATTCTCCTGGGAAACGGCATGCGGACATTTAATTGGTCCATGTCTCGCTCTGAGCGGATACGACAGTTGCTCGATTGTAGTCTCGCCGGGGAAATCGAATCGGAGACAGTTAACTCGTTTGAGTTGAATACTTTGCCTTTAAGTGCCAAAGGCTGAATACTTTGCGAGAAAATTCCCCTAAAGTATTGATTCTAATAGACCGGTTGGGGGAGGGGTATACCCCCTGAGTAAACACGGAATTCCAAAATCCCTCTGAAACGACAAGTTGTGGTTTTTCATATTCCGAAAGCCGAAAGCCGAAAGCCGAGAGCCGGGAACCAAGAGCCGAAAGCCGGGAGCCGGGAGCCGCAGGTGTAAAATATTATATTGCAATCCTTCGATCCCCCATCTCAGAAAGGAATTCCGATGGCAACCATGGAAGCTCCCCCGCGCGTGCAGTCTCGTCTGCACGAAGGTCCATTCAAGAACGAACAATTCGTCGATTTCACCCGGCAGGACAATATACGCAAAATGCGCTCCGCGCTCGATACAGTGCGCGGCCAATTAGGGCGGGAATACGATCTCATCATTGGCGGCAAGCGCATCAAGACGGCGGACAAGATCCGTTCCATTAACCCTGCGAAGCCGTCCGAGCTAGTCGGCATTCACCAGAAGGCCGGCAAGGAACACGTGGAGCCCGCAGTGAACGCGGCCCTGAAGGCCTTCACCAGTTGGAGCCGTACTCCAGTGGAACAACGGGCGGCCCTTTTATTCCGCGTCGCGGACACAATGCGCGAGCGCAAGCTGGAATACATGGCATGGCTGGTCTTCGAAGTCTCCAAGAACTGGCTGGAAGCCGATGCCGATGTCTCCGAGACCATCGATTTTTGCGAGTTCTACGGACGTGAAGCCCTGCGCCTCGCCAAGGCTGAAACACCGGTGCAGTTGCCCGGCGAGCGCGACACCCTGACCTACATTCCCCTCGGTGTCGGAGCCGTGATTCCACCGTGGAACTTCGCCGCTGCCATCATGGCGGGAATGACCGTAGCTTCGATCGTCTGTGGCAACACGGTTGTCCTGAAGCCATCGAGCGATTCGCCTACCATCGCCGCGAAGTTTGTCGAGTTGCTCGAGGAGTGCGGCCTGCCCGAAGGTGTTGTCAATCTGTGTCCCGGAGGCGGAGCAAGCTTCGGCGATGCGCTGGTCCTGCATCCCAAGGTTCGCTACATTGCGTTTACGGGCTCGCGTGAAGTCGGACTGCACATCAACCATTCGGCTGCCACCCAGCAGCCCGGTCAGATCTGGATCAAACGCACCGTGCTCGAAATGGGAGGGAAGGACGCAATCATCGTCGATTCCGACGCCGATATCGACTCGGCAGTTGAAGGCGTTGCCCAGGCGGCGTTTGGCTTCCAGGGCCAAAAATGCTCTGCCTGCTCGCGCGCGATTATCGACGAGCGCATCTACGACAAGTTTCTCGAGAAGCTGAAGGCTCGCGTCGAGCGCATCACCGTGGGTGATCCCGTGGACAATCCGAACATGGCTGCCGTCATCAACGAAGGTTCGATGAACGACATTCTGCGCTACATCGAAATCGGCAAGAAAGAAGGCCGCCTGATTACCGGCGGGGGGCGCGCGACGAACGCTGGCGAAGGATACTTTATTCAGCCGACCGTCATCGCCGACATCCAGCCGAAATCCACCCTCGAACAGGAAGAGATTTTTGGACCTGTCCTGGCCGTAATCAAATCACGCAATTTTGATCATGCGCTGGAAATTGCCAACGATACAGAATTTGGCCTGACTGGAGCGGTGTATTCGAGTTCCCGGGAAAAGCTCGACCGCGCGGTGCGCGAATTCCATGTGGGCAATCTCTATCTGAACAGGAAGTGTACGGGCGCAATGGTGGGAGCGCACCCGTTCGGCGGCTTTAACATGTCAGGTACGGACTCCAAAGCGGGTGGTCCCGACTACCTCTACTTGTACACGCAAGCAAAGAGCATAGGCGAAAAGATCTAGCAGAGATCGGGGGGTAGGGCGCGGGCACTTTGCCCGCGCTTTTTTGCGCGGAGCGCGCGCGACAATTACCTTCGTGCATTTCGATGTTCGCAAATCACCGGGGCACAGCCAACTCTGGATCAAAATGATTCCAGGGAGGTCTTCATCTGTGTTTCGGCCCGATTATATTTCGTGTTTACTGACTGTTCTCTCCACCATCCTGGTTGGGCGGAGATGTTGGCAGGGCTGGGTGCTCGCCGCCATTAATAGCGTCATCATTTGTGTCATCGCGGTCAGGACGCAACAAACCGGATTCATACCCGCGAATGTATTCTGCATCGTGCTCTATGGAATCAACCTGCGCGCGTGGAAAAAGCAGGCAATATCGTCCTAACGGACGATAAGTCTACGGCGCGACCCGTGGTTGATCCTCTCGCGAAGCTGGAGTTCCGGCGCCCACTTTGTTGTGGGATTCAGGCCAGAACACGGCAAAACTTAATAAGTTGACCTGCACACCTTCGCCAGCCTAGTATCCGGGCTGACCTATGGATTCCACACCAGCAATCGGTCAGGTGCTGGGCCATTACCGTATCGTCGAACTGGTTGGTTCGGGCGGCATGGGGGTGGTGTTCCGCGCGCGCGATGAGCAACTGCAGCGTGACGTGGCTGTCAAAATCCTGCCGAGATTGGGCCTTTTGAGCGATGCCGCACGGCGCCAGTTTCGCCGCGAAGCGCTGAGCCTGGCGCGCATCACCGACCCGAACGTGGCCATGGCTTTCGACTTTGGCCGCGACGGCGGGTTCGACTACCTGGTCACCGAATACGTTCCGGGGATTACTCTCAACGCCAAAATAGCGGGACGCGCGCTTCCCGAATCCGAGGTCCTCGAACTGGGCCAGCAGCTTGCCTCCGGACTCGATACCGCGCATAAGCAGAATGTTATTCATCGTGATCTAAAGCCGGGCAATCTGCGCGTCACGCCCGGGAAACGCCTGAAGATTCTGGATTTTGGCATCGCCTTCCTGCTGCAGCCCGAGCGGGACGACACGGCCAGCCTCACGTCCATGAATACCTACGACAATGCGGGAACCGTTCCGTATATGTCTCCCGAACAGGTCAAGGGAGAGAAGCCGGATGCGCGTGCCGACATCTGGTCGGCAGGCGCTGTGCTGTTCGAGATGGCGACCGGGCGGCCGCCCTATGGCGATCTCAAGGGTCCCGCGCTGATTGCAGCCATCCTGGAAGAGGCTCCACCAGCGCCGCGCACGCTGAATGGGAAGATCAGCGCCGGGTTGGAGCGGGTCATCCTACGAACTTTACGGAAGGATCCGAAGGAACGCTATCAATCGGCGGGCGAGCTGCGGGTTGATCTAAATCGCCTCGCAAACGGAACGGTTCCTTTTTATGCGATGCCGGAGAGTCCGCGACGATTGTGGTGGTGGGGAGCGGCAGTGCTCGCGATCCTGTTGGCCGTGGCCGGGATTTGGTGGAGGCGACGCGCGGTGCAGCCTCCAGCGGAAGAGCAGGTGATGGCCGTTCTGCCCTTTGAGTCGGTGGCCAACGATGCGCCCACCAATGCGCTGGGCGTGGGCTTAAGCGAAACCGTTACGGCCAAACTCGTGCAGGCTAGCGACAACGGTCATCTGCAACTGGTTTCCACGCACGACCTGGTAGCGCAGGGAATTAAAACGGCGGACCAGGCGCGGCGCGAGTTTGGCACCGACCTTGTGCTGGAAGGGAGTTTGCAGCAGTCTGGCGAACAGATCCGGATTACATGCAGCCTGGTCAATTCCCGCACACACTTGCAATTAGCCGCCCGCACGGTCACGGGCGCCGCAAGCGACATATTCCGGCTGCAGGATTCGCTGGTGGAGCAGGTGCTGGCGATGCTGCCCACGGTGTTGGGCAAAGATGAGCGCGTGCGGCCGGGGACGCTTCCGGAGACGAATTCAACGGCCTACGATTTTTATTTGCGGGGCCGGGGATACATGGAGGATTACAAGACTCCCAACAACCTTGAGCACGCCATTGCGGAGTTTGAGCGCGCTGTTCAGGCGGATGCGAATTACGCACCTGCGTATGCTGCCATGGGCTTAGCCTACACGACAGGTTTCAAGTGGGAGAATCGGGGAAAAGACTGGCTGGAGAAAGCGGAACTCCAATGCGAACGCGCGCTGGCGATTACGCCTCAACTGGCGGAAGGCCACACCTGCCTGGGAAATGTGGATTTCGCCCAAGGGCATTACGAAGATGCCGTGCAACAGTTTCAGCGTTCGCTGGAGCTAAATCGCGAGAGTGACGAAACTTTGCGACTGTTGGCAGCCACCTATCAGAAGATGGGGAACATCGCAGGCGCGGAGCAGACTTACGGCAAGGCGATCGCGCTGCGGCCCAACTATTACGGCGTGTACAGCTCACTTGGTGCTTTCTACAATGGCCAGGCCCGATACGCGGAGGCCGCCGCTATGTTTCGGAAGGCAGTACAACTTGCTCCTGAAAACTATCGGGGGTACGCCAATCTTGGAGGCATTGAATTGACTGAGGGGCAGTATGAAGAGGCCGTTGATGCTCTGAAAAAGTCCATTGACCTGCGTCCCACGTTTCAAGCCTATGGAAACCTGGCCGCAGCTCTGTTTTATCTGCGACGATATGAGGACAGTGCAGAGATTCTTCAAGTAGCTAACAAACTAGACGATAAAAACTGGGAGAACTGGGGAATCTTGGAGATGCTCTCTACCAGATTCCTTCCCGCCGAGCAGAGGCGCTCAGTGCTTACCGTAAGGCGATAGAAATTGTCTCTCAGAGGCTAGAGGTAAATCCGAAAGACGTGAGCGCCCTCTCGTTGAGCGCCGATTATTACGCAATGTTAGGCGAGGCAAGACCGGCGAAAGATCATCTTGGCCGAGCGTTGGCGATCGAACCAAATAACCCCGACGTTCTACTCCGCGCTGCTATCCTGTACAACCACTCCGGGGACCGCGGAAAGACATTCGAGTACCTGCGGCACGCGGTTGAAGCAGGATGCTCACGGACACAGATCCGAGACACGCCGGACTTCGACCGCTTGCGAACAGATGAGCGCATGCGTCTTCTCTTGCCCCCTACTTGATTGTCGCGCTAATCACGACATCACCATCGGGGATGATCTGGACGGTGGGATCATTGTTGCAGGCGCCTCCGTCCGTAATGTTGTACTTGATGCTGCAACCCCCACTGATCGTAGTGTGGCCTGTGGTCACCGACTCGTTGCAGTCAGATGGGGTACCAGATGGATCCCAGAAGAATGCATTCTTTGTTCCATAGAAATTCGATGGTGTGATAGGTTTCTTTGTAACTGGATCAACTCTTGAATTGAAACTGATCGTGTAAGTCTTGTCAATGAAGACCCATACTATGGGATCTGCGGCGTGAGCAATAACAACCGCGTCTGTTTGACAGCCATTAATCTTGATTGGAATTTGTGTAACTATCCCTAGCGGGCCAATACGTCTTTCAGAATCACTCGCGATGATCGGTTTCTGGGGTTGCTCACAGCTCGCTACGATGAGCATCGCTCCGAAAACAATAAGGCAACTAACACTTGTCGTGATCCTCATATAACTATCGTTCTCCTCATTCAGGGTATTCAATCCCTCTTTCCTTGACGTTTCATTTCGTGTCGTTGTGAGGCCGATCATTGTGAGTGCTACGAAAAAATATGTCAAGTGGGTTAGGAACAACTGTGGGCGTGGGGATAGATGAAAGTTCATGTTGGATTACTTGACAAACGACGGGCATCCGCCCACAAAAAAGAAGAGGCCGCCCTGCGGGCGGCCTCTGTTTGATGCGGTTGGGAATCCGGAATCGCTAGTTGCTAATCCCCGCGCTTTGCGCCGCCGGGCCAGCCGCGGCTGCGGTCGCGGCTGCGGCTTCGTTCAGGATGCGGTGGTGAATGGTGAAGAGAGCCAGTTCCAGGCGGTCGGAGACTCCGATCTTGTCGTAGACGTTGCGCAGGTAGTTCTTGATAACTTGCTCGGTGGTGCCTAGCTGGGTGGCGATTTCCTTGTTCTTGTAGCCCTGCACGATGAGGGCGACGATGCGGAGTTCCTTGGCGGTCAGGCGATCGCGGACCCTGAGACCGACCATATCGTTCTCGGTGAGTTCGCTGGGGACCGCCATATCCTGCACCCAGGTTTCGCCCCGGGCGACCTTGCGGACGCAGTCCACCAGAGCGGGACTGGTCACGTTGCGATAGACCACGCCGTGGGCGCCAGCGGCCATGTAGCGCTGCGCGCTCTCGCCAGTATCGGCCAGGACGACGACGCGGGTTTTATTCCTGGTGGCGGCCGCCAGGACAGAATTGAAATCGGAGTGGAAACCTCCGGCAATGACGAGCACGGCGGCGCGGAATTTATCGAGCGCCATGAACATCTGCTCGGCGGTCTGCGCCTGGGCTACGATGCGCATTTCGTCTTCTACTGCCAGGACCTTGGCGATGCCGGCGCGAAAGATCGCCTGATTGTCGGCGAGAATAAGCTTTAACATGGATGTAGCTCCCCTTACGTATTGCGCACAAATTCGTAGGAATCAATTACGCAGGCGACGCCGCGATTGTCTGCGGGGGCTTCGCCAGCGCCCGGTTCGTCGGTCCGCACAACGCGGCCGCGGCACTGAATGGTTACGTCTTCCTTGCCACCCGTGACCTCCGGAGGCAGAGTGATTTCGAACTCCACGGGCGAGCCGACTTCCAGGGCGGAATCCGCGCGGATGTAAACGCCGGCGGCGCTCAAGTTACCCGTCATCCCGCTGGCGTCAGCGGCGGAGTCTTCACTATGAATCTTGATCGGTAGGTGCAGCGGAAATCTTTTTCCCGTACGCGCTTCGGACACAACGCCTCCTCTGCCATTCCTCTGCAACCCCTAAAACCGGAAAATCACGGCATTCCCGGCCCAGAGCCTGAATGAGCAGCTATCGGCGTTATATCACGGAAAATAGCCCGAAAGAAGCCCTCATTACCTTCGTAACACAGGTAGCAACTAGGTACCTCCCCAGGATTGGAAGCGGGAAAGCGCCTATTTGAGCCACAAGTCAACGATTCCGATCAGGATTGAACGGCTTCCGAGTTGATTTCGACGACCCGGCTGCGGCGACGAAGAACGCGCCGCCGGTGCGACTCATGCAGTGGTTTGGAGGCGGCAATCGCGCAGAGAACATAAAACAATGCGGCGTTAGCCGGGATTTGCAGGTTGAAGTCGAGAAAACTATGCACGAGGATGCCGATACATCCAAGCAGAGCTGCCACGGTCAGCAACCCGGTACTGGTTTGGTTCCAATCCTTCAGCTTGGCGATTGCCTGCCGAAAGAGCGAGGCGAGAAACCATAATGCGATGGCGAATCCCGCCAGCCCGGTTTCGACCAGCAGTTGCAGATAGTCGTTGTGAGCCTGGTTCACAAAAAAAGTAGTGTAGAAGCTGCGGAATTGCGGGTAGACGATCGGGAATGTGCCGAGTCCCCAACCGAGGAAAGGCCGTTTGACCAGCATGCGCAGGCAATCGCGGTCGATCGCCATGCGAGTGCCACCATTGATCTCCGTTCGTGTTTCCGAGTGAATGCTGGCCAGACGGTGCGTAAGTTCGCTGCCGCCGAACCACACCAGAAACGCAATCAGCAGCGCCATGAAAGCTCCCAGCATGAGCGGTTTTTTCCAGCCGCCTTGCTGCGAGCGCAGTACGAGAACAGCGAAGAGAATCAACTGGACGCTAAGAGCCAGCATTCCTCCACGGGAACCCGACAGGAAAATGCTGCCTGCCATCAGAGCGGCGACCGCGGTGACGAGAATGCGGCGATTGGGCTCGGTCGAACGCGCCGCCGCCAGCACGAGCGGAAAAGGCGTGAGCATTTCCATCAACCCGGCGTAGTGATTGTGATTGACGTATGGCCCGTAAATCGCGCCCCCTTGCGCCGACGTCCACAGCCAGTAGAGCTTGCCATTGGGCGCGACGCCCTGCACGATGGCAAACGAAGCGATCACGGCGCCATAGGCTGTGACTGTATTGGCTACCCAGTTAAACTGCGAGGCTCGGCGCAAAGCCTGGGTCGCCACAAACGCGAGCATTCCATAGGCGGCGTACAACAGGAGGTCCGCGTAAGTAACGTGGCGATAGGCGGTGATGCCGGTTGACCACTGCGTAGAAGTGAGCACGAGAAATAACGCCATCGGGAGGTAGAGGACGTTCTTGGAAAGATCGTCCTGACGTTCGAGCCACTGACGATATCCCCATGCGCACATGAGCAGAACCGCGCAGGCTTCCAGAGCAAAAATCGACCACGGTTCGACCGCTCCGAACGCCAGAGGAGCCAGCAAAAGCACGGCGCCTGTGCCGGCAAGAAGTGCGGAGTTACTGAGCTTTGGTCGCGAGGCCTTTGAAACGGGCGCAGGTTCGGGCTGAACGGCGAGGGCGGAACTCACGGTTTGTCCTTTGGGGCATCGGATTTATCCGGGGAAAGCTGAAAATCGTCGAGCCAGAGCTTGCCTTTAATCGGGCTGCCAGCGGGAAAGCGTTCGATCACCAGGCTGAGCAGGGAGGTTGACTCGGGAATCATGATCCTGGAGTGAACTTCCTTCCAGAAATCAGCGCCCGTGAGCGGGTCGCTGGCGAACAGGGGCGCGCCGGTGTAGGCATCCCGGAGAACGATTTGCGGTCCACCCACGC
This sequence comes from uncultured Acidimicrobiaceae bacterium, assembly GCA_963725355.1. GTDB lineage: Bacteria > Actinomycetota > Acidimicrobiia > Acidimicrobiales > Bog-793 > Fen-455. The sequence continues at coordinate 219,531 of CAVRYE010000008.1, read as the reverse complement.
CCTCAAAGTCCGTCGACTTGTAGTAGGCGGAAAAATCGTAGGTGGTGGCTCCGTGCACTGGGATGAGTTGTTGAATGCCCGCGTCAGAGACGGGTGGCCCCTCGAAATTGAGAGAGAGTGAGCGGGATCCCTGATGAGCTTCGCTGGCATCCAGCAAGGGGCGCACGCCGGTCCGATCGACATACAACCAGTCAAAACCGCCGTTGAGAATGTCGAGGCTGAAATCACTGTTGACTACCAGATTGTCCTCGCTGGGCAGGTACGCGGAGAGCCCAAGAGAACTCGATGCTTGTTCCCAAGCAGACATGGCGGCATCGGGCCGGCGGACCTGAATCAGATAGTGAATGTATTCGAATAGATGCCAGGCATCGAATTTTTCGTGCAATTGGATGAGGCGCGCCCAGGTTTTCGCGGCGCCCTCGGTGTCCTGTTTACTCATGAGCAGTGAAAGAAATGCGAGGAGAGTATCGCTGCGCGCCGGGACCACGTCGCGGAGCAAAGCATCGACGTCTGGACGCACTCGCCAGCAGGCATGCAGGGAGGCATCGACCAGCGAGGTATCGTTCGCGAGTACTACGTGAAATTCGCGCAGGGCGCGGTCAATCTCGCCGTCTACGAGGAAGAAATTTGCCGCTTCCCATGCTACATCGGGGGCGGTCGGCTCGGCCTGGAGGCCGCGTTCGAGTGCCACCCGCTGGCTGGCAATATCTCCGGTAACCTGGTAGGCAGCAGCCAAATCGAACCAGTAGCGGGCATCGTAGGGATCAAGAGCTACCGCTCGCTGGAGGCTATCGATCGCAGCCGGAGGATCAGCGGCAGCAAAGGCATAGTACCGGCCCAGCCGATGCCGATAATCGGCATTTCCGGGAGAAAGGAGTACTGAGAGCTTGAGAGCCCGAAGATCGGGGTGTGAGGCGTACACGCTGGCGGCAAATTCTCTTCCAGCCAGCAATAAATACAGAGCCGCGAAAATGGTTAAGCCAGCAGCCAACTGGTGTCGTTGTCGATCTGAGAGTGGCTTTGCCATTTGTGACATTCTGCCGGAACTGGAACCGCGTGAGGCGGGCATCGAGGGGGCCTAAAGGCCGCCTGAAACCGCTTTTGCCTCCTTCTCTTTTGCGGTTTCCACAGGATCTTCCTGATAGTACTCGCCGTATTTGCCCTGGTACTCGTAGTAGTAGTTGTAGTCGGGCGAAGTGAGATCCACGGCATTAAGAAGCACTCCGGCGACGTGAGCATTCACCTGTGTCAGTATGTCGCGGGCCCGGCGGAGCGCTTGCTTCGTAGTCTGGCCGGAACGTATGACAAGAATGCTTGAGTCGGCGCTCGGAGACAACACAACCGCATCCGTAACGGAGAGGGTGGGGGGAGTGTCGATGACGATGTGATCGTACTGCTCGCGCAACTGGATAATCAGATCTTTCATGATGGAGGAGGCGAGCAATTCCGCGGGGTTGGGTGGCGGGCTACCGGCGGGCAGGATGAACAGGTTCGGCAGCACCGGCGACGTGGTAACGGTCTGCTGAAGAGTGGCGCTACCAGTAAGAACATTGCTGAGGCCGCTGCGCGGGCCCATGCCGAGCGTCTTGTGAACACTGGGGCGACGTAGGTCCGCATCGATGAGAAGGACGCGGATTCCTTTTTGCGCCAGGACGATCGAGATGTTGATGCTGGTGGTCGTCTTGCCCTCCTGGGGGCGAGCGCTGGTCACCATAATTACTTTGGGCGGCGCACCCAGATTGGAAAGCAGGAGGGAAGTCCGCAAGGCACGATAAGATTCAGCCATCTGCGACTGCGGACGGACCTGGGTAACCAATTCGACGGCTTCCTTGGACGATGTCAAGGCGAGACGCGCCCCGGCTAATCCGCGGCTATTGGCTTTGGACCCCAGGGGGATCATGCCCAGGGACGGAAGTCCCGAGATCGCCTGGGCTTGTTCGGGAGTGCGGACGGTGTTGTCCATGTTCTCGACGAGGAAGGCCATGCCTACGCCGGAGATCAACCCGAGGGCAAGCGCAAAGGTCAGGTTGCGGGGAATATTGGGTTCGCTAGGAGCCATGGGCACACGCGCCGGACTAATGATGCGAAAGTTATCGGAACGCAAACTAGCCGTCACATCGGCCTCTTTGAGCTTTTCCAGCAATCCTTCGTAGAGTGTGCGGTTGGATTCGACATCCCGTTTGAGCAACGAGTACTCGATCCCGCTTTCGTTGAGCTTGTTCGCTTCCTGCTTCTGCCTTTCGAAAGAATCGCGCAGCATATTTTCGCGCTGCAGAGCGGCCAGATATTCCCCGCGCAGATGGTCAACCGCCTTGTTGGTTTCGCTTTGTAGTTGGCGATCGATCTCCTTGAGCTGGTTATTGAGTTGCACGACCTTGGGATAGGACGGGCCAAACTGGCTGCTAAGTTCGGCCACCTGGATGCCCAGGTTGGCCTGCTGTTCGCGCAACTTGTCGAGGAGTTTGGAACCTGAGGTCCCGCCACCTGAATCTGCGACGATGGCGGCGGCGACCACTTCGGGATCGCTTGACTGGGTCTGACGATAGGCGGCTTCCTTCTGCATGCGGTCCGATTCTGCCGTCGTCATTTCCTTGTTGAGTTCATCAAGTTTTTCGATGGTGATGTTTTGCTTATCGTCGATGCCGAGGATCTCGTGCTCTCGCTGATAGCGAACCAGTTTTTCCTGCGAGGTCTCCACCTTCATCTGCAAATCGATGAGCTGCTTCTTGAGCCATTCGGAAACCTTGGTGGTGGATTCGTACTTTGTCTTGAAGTTTTGATCGACATAGGTGGTGGCCAAGGTGTTGACCACGCTGGCGGCGAGTTGAGGGTCCGCGCTGCTGTAGTGAATCTCGATGATCCGGGTGTTCGGAACCAGCGCTACGCGGAGACGGCTGCGAAATGCTCCCAGCAAAGCCGACGTAAGATTGGAATCCTCCTGCAATGGGCTGGCGAGCAGGTTGGATTGTTTTTGATCGGGGTGACCACCGAACTCAGGACGCTTATCAAGATTGAGCTGGCGGATCACCTGAAAAGCGAGCAGATCGCTTTGGAGAATGCGGACTTCGGTATCCAGATCGCTCTGGTCGTAGTAGTCGGCAACCGGCATCGAGTCTTTGAACGTGATGAGGTTGGGATCGGCCCTGTTGACGACGATCTGGCAGGTTGTCTCATAGATTTTGGTCTGCCGGAGACTGGCGAGGGCCACGATCGCGAAAATTCCGGAAACACACGCGAGAATGAGCCACTTGCGCTTAATGAGCACGCGAAAGTATTCGCGCAATACGGATTCCTGCGCCGGCAACAAATCATACAAGGGGGAGCCAACGGGCCGGATGAATTCTGGAGGGTCGGTGACTTGGATCTCGCGCAATCCATCGCCGTTTCGTGGAACCAGTGGACCCAATGCCATCGCTACTCCTTGGCCGCCGACACTGCGGAGGCGGCTCAGTGCTCGTGCGCAATCCAGTGCAACCGCTGCCGCGCGCGGAAGCTTACAAAAGCAGAATTCAAACTAGAGAATTTGCCTGATTCTAGCATCGGATGCGATTGCGCTGATTCAAAAATTTGCGATCCGGAGATGTTCCCTTGATGCGGGCCCGTTTTCGCGGGATGGAACTCGGCTATACTAGCGGTCAAAAGCGCAGCTCCGACAAAAAGAGGCGTTTTTCTCCGGATCATTTCTTCGGGTCAAAGGAACAAAAATGGTCAATTGGTCGCAGGAATCGATACTGGTAACCGGTGGGACCGGATCGTTCGGCAAGAAATTCGTGGAGGTCATGCTGCGCGACTACCGGCCGCACCGGCTGGTGATTTTCAGCCGCGACGAGTTGAAGCAACATGAAATGAGAACTGCGGGGTTCGATGATCCCACCCTGCGTTATTTCATCGGGGATGTCCGCGACGTCGACCGTTTGAAACGCGCTTTCTCGGGGGTGACCCTGGTGGTGCATGCGGCCGCACTGAAGCAGGTGCCGGCGTGTGAGTACAACCCTTTCGAAGCGATCCAGACCAATATCATGGGGGGCCGCAATGTGATTGACGCGGCGATCGATCAGGGCGTGCGACGTATTCTCGCTCTCAGCACCGATAAGGCCGTCAATCCGATTAATCTTTACGGGGCCACGAAACTGTGCGCGGAAAAAATGTTCGTGCAGGCCAACGCCTATGCAGGCGCCCGGGATACGCGTTTCAGTTGCGCCCGCTACGGCAATGTGGTCGGCAGCCGGGGGAGCGTGATTCCGATTTTCATGGAACAGCGGCGGCAGGGAAAGATCACTATCACCGATCCGCGAATGACGCGCTTCTGGCTGACGCTGGAACACGGCGTGAAGTTCGTCATACGCTGCCTGGAGCAGATGCACGGAGGCGAGATTTTCGTTCCACGAATTCCAAGCATGCGGTTACTGGACCTGGCGGAAACGATCGCACCCGGTTGCAAAGTGGAGTACATCGGGATTCGTCCGGGCGAGAAGTTGCACGAAGTATTGGTCTCGGAAGATGAATCGCGGCAAACGCTCGCTACCGAGGAGATGTTTGTGATTCAACCGGCCCATCCCTGGTGGAAGTCCGCGAACTGGGTGGAAGCCAAACCACTTCCCGACGGATTCCGTTACTCCAGCGACACCAACGAGCAGTGGCTCACACGTGGCGAACTGCAGGAATTGATTGCGCCCGAAGTCAGGTCCGCAGAGACGGTTTCTACTTCTGCAGCATGAACCGCCAACCGTAAGTTTCGCACGATGAGTTTCTAATGACGAGTTCCTCGTACAAAAAACCGGAAGCGCTACCCTGCGCAACCCCAGGGCGTGACAAACTACTGCCCTACGGGCGGCAGAGCCTGGATGACGAAGATATCCGGGCGGTGGTGGAGGTATTGAAGTCGGACTGGTTGACGACAGGACCGAAAATTGGCGAATTTGAAGAAGCCTTCGCAGAACGGGTGGATGCGCGATGTGCGGTCAGCTTCAGTTCGGGCACGGCTGCCTTGCATGGAGCGTCGTTCGCTGCCGGCTTGGGGGCTGGCGACGAGGCGATTACTACGCCCCTGACTTTCTGTGCGACGGCTAACTGCGTTTTGTATCAGGGCGCCACGCCGGTTTTCGCCGACGTCTGCCCTGACACGCTGAATCTCGATCCGCAGGCAGTTGCCCGCAAGCTTTCCTCCCGAACGAAAGCCATCATTGCAGTTGACTATGCGGGTCATCCGGCAGATCTTCAGGAACTGCGAGCCCTCGCGAATGCCAGCGGAGCGCTCTTGATCGAAGATGCCTGCCACGCGCTGGGCGCCGAATACCAGGGAAAGCGCGTCGGGGGCATCGCCGATATGACGGTATTCAGCTTCCACCCGGTGAAACACCTGACCACCGGCGAAGGTGGCATGGTGACAACTAATGATGCGAGCCTGGCCGAAACACTGCGGCGTTTTCGCAATCACGGGATCAGCAGCGAGACCCGCCAGCGCCAAGAGGCCGGGCAGTGGTTCTATGAGATGGTTTTGCTCGGATTCAACTACCGCTTGACCGATATTGCGTGCGCCCTGGGCCTGTCCCAGATGAAGCGGCTCGACGAGAATTTGTCGCGTCGCCGCCAGATTGCCGCGGCATACACTGAGGCATTTCGAGAACTGCCTGTCGTAGTTCCTTCGGTTCGCAAGGAGATAGTTCCGGCGTGGCACCTGTATCCGATCCGTTTGAATCTGGAATCACTTTCGGCACGGCGGGGAGAGATCTTTCGAGCGCTGCGGGCGGAGAACATTGGAGTTAGCGTTCACTATATTCCGGTTTATCGTCACCCCTATTATCGCGAGCGTTTCCCTGCAACTTCAGTTAAAGGCGCGTGCCCGGTGGCCGAGGATGCTTACGAGCGCTTGATCAGTTTGCCAATGTTTCATTCCATGACGTCCCAGGATGTCGACGATGTCGTGCGCGCGCTGCGCAAAGTCCTGGCGGCTGCGGAGGGCGAGTGTGCTGCGGCACTCGAGTTGAAGAAATCGCAGTAGCGAGGATTCGAGTAGAGCATGTCCAAAATTCCTGACTGGGCAGGATACCGTGCCCTCATCGTCGGCTGCGGTTCCATCGGTCGCCGGCATGCAAAGAATCTCAAGTCTCTTGGATTGCGGCACCTCGCATTTTGCGACACCAACCGCGAAGCGCTCGAACAATGCAGCCGGGACGTCAAGGGTGAACTTTTTTCCGACTACAGCGAAGCCCTGCCAGCCTTCAAGCCCGAAGTGGTGCTGATATGCACGCCTCCCGTGTGCCACGTCGAGGAGGCGCTGGCGGCGCTGCGAGTTCGCTCCCACGTCTTCATCGAGAAGCCGCTCTCCCATGAATCCAGTGGAATCGAAGCGCTGATGGCGGAAGCCCGCCACCGCGACCGAAACGTCCAGATCGGTTACAACATGCGCTTTCATCCGGGCTTGAAAATTCTGAAGGAGTTAATCGATTTCGGCAGGATCGGCCGGGTGCTTTGGCTTAACGTGGAGGCGGGCCAGTATCTCCCGGACTGGCGTCCCTGGCAGAATTATCGCGAAAGTTACAGCGCTCGGCGTGAACTGGGAGGGGGAATTATTCTCGACGGTTCCCACGAACTCGATTACATATGCTGGCTGCTGGGCCGGCCGACTGAGGTCAGTTGCCGGGCAGAACACCTTAGCAGCCTGGAGTTGGATGTCGAAGACTCGGCCTGGATTTATCTGAGCTTTCCCGAGCGCCGCCGGGCGGAACTGCATCTGGATTTCGTGCAGAGGACGTACACACGCACTTGCAAAGTGGTGGGTGAGACGGGCACTGCGCTTTGGGATTTCAGTTCGCAGGAAGTGCGCTGGTTCTCGGCGGCGGAGCCGGGATGGAAGAGTATCCCGTACCGATTCGAACTCAATGATATGTACATCGCTGAGATCGTTCACTTCCTGAATTCGCTGGGGAGCGGAACGGGTCCGGTGGTGGATCTGGAACAGGGCCGAGATGTCATTCGGGTGGTGGAAGCCGCGAAGAAATCATCGGTGGAAGGCAGGCCGCAAATCCTCAATTGGACGAAAAACCAAAGCGAAGGGCCGGTGGTTGCAGTTATCCAGGCACGAATGGGTTCGCGGCGGTTGCCGGGAAAAAGTCTTGCGGAAATCGAAGCACGGCCGATGTTGTGGCACGTGATTCAGCGCGTCAAACGAGCCACGCTGATTGATCGCGTGGTGGTGGCCACGTCGACGAACCCGTCGGACGATGCCATTGAGCAGATGTGCCGTGAAAACGATGTGCCCTGCTACCGCGGCAGTGCTCAGCAGGGCTACCCGGACATCACTCTCGGTGACCTGCTCGTGTCGACAATGCCGCCATCCTGGTCCCCATGGCAGAGCGTGTCGCCATTGCCCGCGCTGCCGCTGGCGGCCAACGAGACATCAGGTGGGCTGGTCACATACACGATGACCCTGACGCTCAGCAACGGTCCGGGAAACGTGGAGGTCGACCTCACCTTGCCCCCATCCTTCTCGTACGTGCCAGGAAGCGGGACCTTGAGCGGCGAGCCCTCGCTGGCGGACCCGACGCCGTGCGGCTCTTCGCTCTGCTGGGACTTTGCTCTCGAACCGGCCACCTACACCGTCACCTTCCAGGCCAGAGCAGGCGTCGGGCTCGGGCCGACAGCGGCAACGGTCTCCACTTCGCTCAACGGGACTTTCTCATCGACGACATCGGCCTCAGTTGACGTCATCGACGGAGAGCAACCCACAATCGACACGGCCGGGGACTCGTTGCCGATCACGCCGGGCACCCCGACGACGACGCAAGGTAACCTCAACATCGGTTACCTGACATCCCCGGGCGACATCGACGACTGGTCTGTGCCCGTGAGCGCCGGTGAGGAGCTCAGCTTGGCGCTCACGAACCTGCCCGCCACCTACGACCTCGCGCTGTTCGGCCCGAGCGGGGTCAGACCCAGCTACAGGGCACGCCGAGCCAGGAGCTGACAGGAGTGGCCGACACCTTGCCGTCGGTCACCCCGGGGACGACGACCGAGTCGACGCCTGGTTCGCAGGACCTTCCCGTCACCCCGCCTTCGGGGGACCAGCTGGAGGCGATCTCCAACAACCCGGACGCTCAGAGCCAGTACATCCAGACGCCGCCACTCGCGGCGGGGACCTACATCGTCCAGGTGTCGGGCTACAACGGCGCCTTCAGTTCGCAGCCCTACCTGCTACGGGCCAATGTTCTCGGAGGCGACACGGCGCCGAGCTGCCCGGGCGGCATCTCGTACCCGAACCCCTTGCCAGATGCCAGCAACGGCGTGGCCACTTTGCCGGCTGACCTCGACACCACCGTGCCGAGCAAGGTGAACACGCTGTTCCTCGTCAACACCCAGCGCATGGAGGCCGCTTTCGGTTCCGACTTCGACGACCAGGGCGACCCGGGCCAGGAGACGATCGTCACCGACTTGAACGCGATCGCCTCCGATTCGAGCGCTGGCGTCTACGGAGCCGTCATCCCTGTCGACTCCTACTCGGCCGTGCAAGAGGCCTACGCCGCCTGGAACCTGAACCCATGCTCGGTCGATGCTGCCAACGGCGTCGTATCGGCGATATCAGCTGTGGTGGACCAGCTGCGCAGCCAATATCCCTCGATCCAGAACGTCGTCATCGTCGGCGCGGACGACCAGATTCCTTTCGCTCGTCTCGCGGACGGCGCCAGCCAGTCGAACGAGCGCGACTACGGTGCGGCGACATTTGCCGGCGAGAACAACGTCGAGGCGGACGCCTTGTCCCTCGGCTACTACTTCAGTGACGACCCGTACGCGAGCGACGAGCCGATCGGTGTCGGCAGTGCCACGCTCTACACGCCCCAGCTCGCTGTAGGACGCCTCATCGAGTCGGCCAGCGAGATCGAGTCCGCGCTCGATCGTTTCGTGACCTCGAACGGCGACCTCGACGCAACCTCGAGCCTCACGACCGGCTATTCGTTTCTAACCTCCGGCGCCCAGGCGGTGGAGGCCAACCTGGCTGCCGACGGCTTGAGCTCGACGAGCGCCTGTGACCTAATAAACGAGTCCTGGGACACGAGCAACCTCGAGTCTGCCCTCGCCGGCCAGGGCGACTGCCCGGCGCCCGGGGTGGACAGCATCAACGCCCACTTCGACTATTCGCGGGGGCTCCCTGCCATCGACAACACCAACAGCACCGAGACGGACCTGTTCACCACCTCGAGTTTGAACGGCTCTTACGCGGGCCGGTTGCTGTTCTCGATGGGCTGCCACGCCGGTCTCGACGTCGACGACGCGGAGGTGTCCGCGAGCGGGATCGCCACCCCGGTCTCGGACTGGGCCAAGACCTTTGCCGATGACGGCGCTCTCTGGGTTGCCAACACGGGCTACGGCTACGCGGACACCGACACCCTTGCTTATTCGGCGAAGCTCATGGCCGAGTTCGCTGGCCAGCTCAACGGACCCCTCACCATCGGTGAGGCGCTGACAGCGGCAAAACAGCAGTACGCCGCGGGCAACGCAATCTTGAGCCCCTATGACCTTAAGGCTCTGATGGAGTCCACCTTCTACGGCCTGCCCATGTACCACTTGAACACTTCGCCGGCTCCGGTAAACGGGACGACTCTCTTCCAGGCTGCTCCGACATCGGGAGCGACGAACGCCGGCACAGCTCTGAGCGACCAACTTGAAGTCACGGGTGCCTCGGGTACGGTCACCTACACCCAGAGCACCGGGTCGGCTGCGATCACGGTCAACTCAAGCGGTGCCGTGTCGGCACCGGCGAGCTTGTCGGTCGGCACGTACACGGCCACGGGCACAGATGTCGACCAAGCAGGAGACCTCGGAACATGGACCTACACCTTGTCGGTCACGCCCCCGACCGAGACCGACCCGATAACAGGTCTCACCATCGCCCCTGTGTCTTTGAGCCTTCCCGTCGGAACATCGCCAGGTGAGCTCGGCCTCGTCACAGACGCCAACAGTGAGTACTACCAGGTGAACGGCGCCGTAGGTGGGGGGACGCAAGCCACCGAGTACCGTCCCATCGAGCCACTGGTCTCCGTCCCGGTGACACAGTCCGGGCTCGTCCCCCACGGGGCACTCATCACTTCTCTCAGTTCTGAGGACGTCCCCGGCGTGCTGCCCGCCTACTCGATGCCCGCCGTCGGTGCGGACGACTCCGCCCAGCCGGTCATCGGTGACGCCGCCTTTCCTGGCACACTGCAACGGGTCGCGACATTCGGGACCTTCACGCCGACCGGGACTTCGCAGGACGCGGAGCTGGACCTTGTCGTGGGCCAGTTCTTCCCCGACCCTTCTTCCGCGACGGGAACCGGCACTCAGCGGCTGTTCACCTCGATCGGGGCGCAGGTCTTCTACGACAGCTCCGAACCTCTCGCGAGTGACTACACACCGGCGACGATCGACTCCTCGCAGGCGCTCAGCTCGGGTGCGGGCTTCAGTTTCGACGTCCACACGACTCCGTCGAGCGCATCCGACCCAGTAGAAGAGGTCGCCGTGCTGTACACCGACGCCACGAGCCCCGGGACATGGACCGAGGTCCTGCTGACCTCCTCCGACGGACAGGACTGGACGCGTACATCGGCCTCGGCGAGCACGAGGATCCAGTACATCGTGGAAGCCGTCGACGCGGCTGGCAACGTTGCGGTTTCCAACAACGAGGGCGTCGACTTCAACGCGCTGACACAGACGACGACCACCCTCTCGTCTTCGGTCAACCCCGGGCTCGTGGGTCAGCAGATCAACTTCGCGGCGACTGTCGGCGCCGCCGCCTCGAACGTCGGCAACCCCACCGGAAACGTCGAGTTCCTCGACGACGGAGACCCGATCGCCTCCTGCGGTGGAGCGAGCGGAACCAGCCTGACTGGCACGCTGGCGAGCTGTTCGGTGACCTACCTGTCACCGGGCCTGCACCAGATCACGGCTACTTACCTGGGCAGCAATGCCTTTGTCGGCTCGACGACCTTGGCCCCGGTGGACGAGACCGTCCAATCGACGACGAAGATATCGGCGTCGGTATCTTTGTCGGCGACCTCGACCACACCCGTTGTCGGCCAGAGCGACACCTACACCGCAACCGTGTCGGGCCCAAGTGGTGGCGCCACTCCGACGGGGACGGTGAGCTTCGAGGACGGCTCGAGCGCGATCTCATGTTCCGGGGGCGACCAGATTCTGAGCGGCTCGTCCAACAGCGCCACTGCCACCTGCCAGGTGAGCTACGGCTCGACGGTAGGAAGCCCACACTCGATCACGGCCGTCTATGTTCCGGGATCTGACCCGAACTACCTCGCCGCGAGTCCGTCGGGCGCCGTCACGGTGACGGTGGGACCTGTCGGCGCCTCGGTATCTTTGTCGGCGACTTCGACCGCGCCCGTTGTAGGCCAAAGCGACACCTATACCGCAACCGTGTCGGGCCCAAGTGGTGGCGCCACCCCGACGGGCACGGTGAGCTTCGAGGACGGATCGAGCGCGATCTCATGTGCCGGTGGTGACCAGACCCTTAGCGGCTCGTCCAACAGTGCAACTGCCACCTGCCAGGTGAGCTACGGGTCGACGGTAGGAAGCCCGCACTCGATCACAGCCGTCTATGTTCCGGGATCCGACCCGAACTACACCGCGGGGAGCCCCTCTGCCGCGCTCAATGTGACCGTCAGCGGCGATTCCTCGACGACGGCATTGTCGCTGTCGAAGGCCTCGGTCACCTACGGAGCCGAAAACGGCGAGACGTTCACAGTCACGGTCACCGGGACGAGCACTTCGCTTCCGACGGGAACGGTGTCGGTCAAGACAGGGTCGGTGACCTTGTGCTCTACGACCAACTTGACCAAGAAGACCTCGAGTTCGGTCACGGCCACCTGCAGCCTTTCTCCGGCCGAGCAGGCGGCGGGGACCTATTCGGTCACTGCTGTCTACGGCGGCGACTCTTACAATGCTGGCTCTACCTCGAGTGTGCAGAGCCTGAGCGTGAACCAGGATTCCACGGCGACTGTGCTCCAGGGTCTGCCAACGGCGGTCGCCTACGGCTCCGAGCAAAAGGCAGTGTTCGGCGTGGCAGTCCTGACTGGAAACGGTGAGCCGCTTCCGGCGACAGAGCCGATAACTGTCGTCGTCGGAACGACCTCATGCGTCGCCTCGTTGACCCCCACGCCGCTAGGCGCCGTCGGCGTCTGCTCGGTTGCATCCGCAGCCCTGCCTGTCGGCAGCTACAAGGTGTCGGCGTCGTATGCCGGCGACATCGACCTCAAGGCATCGAGTGGGTCGGCCGTCGTAGGCCTTACCGTGACCGGGGCTGTTACCTCCATAAGTCTTAGCCTGTCCGCCTCGAGCGTCACTTATGGCAACGAGTCGAGCGAGGTGTTCTCGGCCAACGTCACATCGTCGGCAGGCACACCGACCGGGACGGTGACCGTCGGATCTTCGGCCGGCACACTCTGCCAGATCACCCTCGTAAGTGGCTCGGGAAGTTGCCGCCTGACGCCGAGCCAGTTGGCGGGTGGCACTGTCTCGAGCGTGGTTGCCAGCTACGGAGCGAACGGGAACTTTGCCGGGTCGTCGTCTTCGCCCGCGCTCAGCTTCACCGTGGCGAAGGACACGACCACCACCAAGGTCTCGGAAAGCCCGACGAAGGTCACCTCCGGGGCCGAGTCGGCCGCAGTGTTCACCGTGACGGTGACAACTGCCCACGCGGAGGCGGTCCCGAGCAACGAGACCGTGAAGGTGACTGTCGGCACGGCCTCGTGCACTGCCACCCTCAGCGGCGGCAGCGGCACATGCAAGATCGCCAACAATGCTCTGGCAGCCGGCTCTTATGCCGTCTCAGCAACCTACGGAGGCGATGCCAACCTAGCTAGCTCGAGTGGTACGAGCTCTACGAACCTCACCGTGACCAGGAGCTAGCCGTAAAGGGTGGGCTTCTCGCCTCCTGATCGCGATCGGGGCTGAGAAAGGGCCACGGCGGGGACCCGGTCTCGGGCGAGCCTCGCCGGAAACGTACGATCATGCCCGGGGTGCAAAGGTGAGAGCGGCAAGAAATGTGGGGATCTCGGGAGAGCAGCTCGCTCGCGACGTCGGGCTGGAGTTTCTCCGTCCGCCCGGGGTCGAAGACGCAGAGAGGCTCGCCGCCTATGTCCCGCGCGTCGCTATCGAGTGGCTGGCGGACTCGCCTGCGACCGCCCACCGCAGGCTCGAAGGCACATTGCTCTTTGTCGATGTCTCCGGGTTCACAGCGCTCACCGAACGTCTCGCGGCCAGAGGCAAGGTAGGCGCCGAGGAGATCACCGACGTGATCGGCTCGGTCTTCAGCCAGATGCTGGGCGTCGCCGCCCGTTACGGGGGAGACCTTTTGAAATGGGGCGGGGACGCCTCGCTCCTCTTCTTCGCCGAGCCGGCTTCAGCCGTTCGGGCCTGTCGTGCGGCGGCCCTCATGTCACAGGTGATGAGCCGGGTCGGCCGGTTGAAGACGTCTGTCGGACGTGTCTCGCTCAGTGTGTCGATCGGGGCCCACAGTGGGGGTTTCGACTTCTATCTGCTCGGTGAGCGCCATCGCGAGCTCGTCGTCACCGGACCCGCGGCCACGGTCACCGCGCGGATGGAGGCGATCGCAGAGGCCGGTGAGGTGCTTGTGAGTACCGAGAGCGCCAACAGGCTCGACAGGGAAGCTCTTGGTGAGCCCAAGCTCGAAGGAGTGCTCCTTAGCCAGGCGCCCAAAGCAGCGGAGAGTGGCCCTCAGGTCGTGCACGGCCTCACAGGGGTCAACGTCGAATCTCTCTTGCCGGCCGAGACCCGGTCCCATCTGCTTGGTGACGGCGAGCAGGCCGAGCACCGGCAGGCCACGATCGCCTTCGTCGAGTTCTCGGGGGTCGACGCCCTATCTGAGGACAAAGGGCCCGAGGCTGTCGTTGCCTGGCTGGAGCCGCTTGTGGCCTGCGCCGAAGAAGTGGCCGTGCGCCACGGGGCCAGCTTTCACGGGACCGACATAGGGCCTGACGGAGGAAAGATCATTCTCCTCGGTGGGGTTCCAGTACTGCGCGGCAACGACGCCGAGCGTGTGCTGCGGGCAGCTCGCGAGATAGTCGACTCGCACCTAGCTGGCTCACCTCTTTCTCTCCGTGTGGGCGTGAACTCGGGAAGGGTCTTCGTCTTCTCTCAAGACACCGGGCTCGGTCATCGGCGGATCTTCTCGATCACGGGCGACGCCGTGAACCTTGCGGCTCGAGTCATGGGCCATGCGGCACCCCTGCAGGTGCTCGCCACCGAGACCGTCCTTAGCAGGGCCCGCAATCCCTTCCACACAGATGCCGTTCCACCTTTCCACGTGAAGGGAAAGTCCGAGCCCGTTGTCGCCGCGGCCGTCGGGGCACCTCTTCACGATCTCGTGACGTCCATGGGTGAAGACATGCCTTTCGTCGGACGAGACGACGAGCTCGACGAGCTCTTGGCTCAGGCGCGAGGTGCCGCGGCCGGTTCGGGGAGGGTCGTCGAGATAGTCGGGGCGCCAGGTGTCGGCAAGTCGCGTCTCGTGTCGGAGGCCATCGGACGGTGGGATCTGCTCACCCTTCGAGTCGCATGCGAGGAATACGGGAGTGCCACTCCCTACCTAGCCTTCCGGCGCATCTTTCGCCGCCTACTCGGAGGGGCGGCCGACGCTCCGAACGAAGTCGTCGCTCGAGAGCTGAGACGGGCGGTGGCGGCGGACCTTCCGGTCCTTGAGCCCTTTTTGCCCCTAATCGCCGATGTCGTCGGCCTGCCAATGTCGTCGACACGCGAAGTTGACGAGCTGGAGCCCAGGTTCCGGCGGGTGCGCCTCGAGTACAGCGCCGTGGAGTTACTGCGGGCTTTTGTCAAGGTCCCTTCGGCGCTTGTGTTCGAAGATGCACATGCCATGGACGAGGCCTCCGTGAGTCTGCTCGCCAGGCTGGTCGGTGACGTGAGCTCCTTGCCCTTGCTCGTGGTGCTCACTCGAGGTCCTGAGACCCCCGTCGCGCTGGCCGACGACCGCGACCGCCCTGTGATTGACATCCAGCCGCTCGGGGCCGAGGCCGCCGCGCGCCTCGCGGGCAACCGAGCTGGGTTGGCGCTCGCGCCAGCCCAGGTCTCGGCCATAGTCGAACGGGCCAACGGCAACCCCCTTTTCCTACGCGAGCTTCTCCGTGCGGCCGGCAAAGCGGGAGGGCTAGAGGACCTGCCCGAGTCACTCGAACCCCTGCTGGCGGCACAGATCGACCTGCTCTCGCCTTCGGACCGCAAGATCCTGCGCGCCGCGGCGGTCCTGGGCGGCCATTTCGATCCCGGCCTACTTCTCGAGCTGCTGGAAGACGGGTCCATCGTCGACGGCGACGTCTGGAGACGTCTCGGTGCCTATGTCGCCCCCACGGCCGCAGGCTGGAGGTTCACCCATGGCCTGATGCGGGATGCGGCCTACGAAGGGCTCTCTTTCAAGAGACGCCGGGAGCTGCACGGGCGCGCCGCAAGGGCCATCGAGGCAAGGATGGCGGAGCCGGACCATGGCGCGGACCTGCTTTCGCTCCATTGGCTCCACGCTGAGTGTTACGACAAGGCTTGGCACTATTCGCGTCTCGCGGGTGGAGGCGCCCGGGCCCTTTGGGCGAATGCTGAAGCGGCGACCTTCTACGAGCGGGCGCTTGAAGCCGCCAAGCGCCTCCGCGAGCTGCCGGCGTCTGAGGTCGAGGCCGTGGCGGAGGCTCTCGGAGACGTGTGCGAGCTCACGGGCAGCTACGACCGCGCCCGGGTCGCCTATGCGAAGGCGAGGCGTTGTGGCGGTGACGACATCGTACGGGCCCGCTTGTTGCGCAAGACCGGCGTCATTCACGAGCGCCTCGGTCATTACAGCCATGCGCTCGCCCTATATACAAAGGGCCGCCGCCTCGTTACTGGCACGTCCGACGGCGCCCGGGCTGAGCGCGCCGAGCTTGGTCTCGCCTCGGCCGGGATCTGCTCGCGTCAGGGCCGCTATCAAGATTGCACGCGCTTTGCCACAGCGGCGGCGGGGGAGGCAGAACTTGCCGGTCACCTCTCCGGCCTGGCGCACGCCCTTTACCTTGAGCACATGATGTCGGTTTATCTCGCCCAGCCTGAGGACGAACTCGCCTTCCGGGCTCTCGCGATCTTCAGCGAGATCGACGACCTCGTCGGGCAGGGCAACGTGCTCAACAACCTCGGTATCGGGGCCTATTACCGGGGACGGTGGACGGAGTCTCTCGACCATTACCAGGCGAGCCGGCAAGCACGTGTCCGCTCGGGCGACGTTGTCGGTGCCGCCACGGAGGAGAACAACATCGCCGAGATCCTTTCCGACCAGGGAGATCTCGACTCGGCGCGACCGCTGTTCGAATCGGCGCGGGCGACTTGGACCGGGGCCGGCTATCGCGTCGGTGTCGCTCTTGCCACCTCGAACCTGGGCCGCCTCGAGGCGAGGGCCGGCAACGTAGGCCGTGGGCGCGAGTTGCTCGAAGAGGCGCTCAACGACTTCCGCGGAATTCGCTCGCCGATCTTCATCGCCGAGACGGAGGTTCGTCTCGCCGAGTGCTTGGTGCTCGAGGGCCAGTTCGCCGAGGCCGTCGCCCGTTCACGCGACTTGTTGGCGGGCTTTAGGGGCCGGCCGGGACTCGAACAGGTCGAGCTGACGACATTGCGACTGCTCGGTACAGCAAGCGGGTTTGCAGAGCTGACCGACACCTTGAGTGGCGGTCCGTCCCTATGGGTCGAATCATTGGGCGAGGCCATTGCGCGAGCCGTAGATCTGGACGCGCCTTACGAGCTCGCGCTTGCACTCGCCGCTAGGTCCGCGATCGGAGTCCGCTTCGCGCGTGCGAAATCGCCATCATCTGGGGACAGGGGGGAAACAGACATGACGGGCGATGGTCGCGCCGAGACGATTTTCAAAGGCCTCGGAGTGAAACGGGCTGTGATCACCTGGGCAAGTCGAGCGTCCGCTGAGCCGATCCTGTTCGCGTCCGATGGGGAGTGGCCGGATCATCCGAATCAATGAGCCTCTTAGCGTGCGGTGATCTTGGCCGGTCCAGCTCGACCCAAGGCCTCTTCGTGGGCTTGTCCCGGTCGTTCCCGCCGTGGCTCTGTGCTTCCTGCTCACGCCACCGGTCCTGCCACAAGTTTCAACTCCAAGGTGGAACTGATGCCCGAACCGTTCGTGTACGTCACCCTGACAGTGCTACCCGGACGTCGGGTGGTGATCAGATCCTTCAACTGATTCTCAGACGTGACGGTCGTGCCGTCGAACTTGGTGATCACATCACCAGCTACGAGGCCTGCCTTCGCCGCCGGGCTTCCCGCGACGACTTCTTGAACCACAACCCCGCTCCCAGCGGACCTAGGGCTGTTCGATCCGAATGGCGTGCCCGGTCCGCCCGTGTCGCCGGAGTCGAAGGCAACAATGCCGAGGAAGGCGACGTTGCCAACAATGACTCCGTCCCCGCTCTTGCCCTCGAGCATCTTCTCGACGACCGGGAGGATCGTGCTGACGGGGATCGCGAAGGCGGTCGACGATGTCGAGCGGCCCGAGGTGCTCGCAGCCGTGTCCATCCCTACGACTTCACCCTCAGCATTGAGAAGTGGGCCGCCCGAGTCTCCAGGTTCAATTCGCGCGTCCGTCTCGATGAGCGCGTGAAGTGTTTCGATATCGCCGGATTCTGACTCCGCAGAGATTGTCTGATCGAGCGCAGAGACGGTCCCGGACACGGCCGAAGGAGTCCCGCCCTTCCCAAGCGCGTTGCCGATCGCGACGACAGAAGTGCCAACCGCAACCGCCGAGGTATCGAAGCGAACAGTCGTCAGTCGGGTCAATCCGTTCAACTTGATCACGGCGAGGTCGGCGGCCACGTCCGTTCCGACGATCTTCGCGGAGTAGGTGCCACGGCCGAAAATGGTCACTTTGATCGAGACCGCATCCTCTACGACGTGATTGTTCGTGAGGATGTCGCCGTCGGAAGTGATGATCATTCCAGTCCCAGCTGCGGTTCCCTCGTTGCCAGCGAGGGTCGTATTGATGTCGACGATGGCCGGGTCGACCACAGTTGCGACAGCGGTGACATTGGCGACCTTGGCGGTCGCCGCGATGAGACGAGTGGGTGTTCCCGCCAGCTCGCTTGTGGCGCGGTGAGTCGTGTTCAGCTTCAGCCCAAGCAGACCTCCGGCGGAGCCAATCACGATGACCGTGGCACCGACAATCCCTAACAGCCGCATCCGCAAAGTACGCGACGAAGCAGGCAGCGCCTTGTCGGGCCACTGGCCCGGCAGGCTTTGCGGGCGGGGCACGCTCTCTTTCTCGCCGGTCGATGCCACCGCTTCTGCCGGAGGTCGCGCGTAGCCGTGTGAGGCGTCGGCCGAGTCGGGACTGGCGAGGATTGGCCCTTCCCGCGACGACGAGCGTGCCCATTTCGGATCTCCGCCTCCTTCTGGCGACGATGCACTTTCCATGACCGACTCCTCCTTCATTGCTCGGGATCGAGAACCACAAGGACGATCATGAGTGAGTGGTCTGGTTCTGGGCTGGATCTCGACTGCGGGTCACCTGTGAATACGTCAGGTCGATTCCACGCATGGCTCCCGCTCGTCACTGTTGCTGACTGTCGCTCTCGGCATTTCGGTCCCGCCACTGGCGGCACCGTCAACCACGTTGCCTGCGCCGTCGACGACAGGCACGACAGCACCTGTATCTGGCGTGTGCAACCGGCCTCATCTCACCTTGCCCATCTGCCAACGCAGTCAGAGCGGTCCATTCGCGTACCGCGGCCGGACATCGAGATGCAGACAGGCAAGCGGCGGTGATCACGCGACCGGCTCACACCTGAACTCCATCGGACGGTCGGCGGAAGGCTGGACCATACCGGCCCGCGCTGAGGCATCATGGGCTGCGAACTTGGCGAGTCAGAGAACCGTTTGCTGGCCGCTGTCAAGAGGAAGGAACTCCGATCCCACCGGGGTCACTCCGGAGCGGAGCCGTCAGGCGAGCGTAAAGGCCCCACTTTCGGCGTTACGTTCGCCTCACACGCCAGGGCTGAGCTCTTACGACGCCAGTGGGACGACGAGGAGGAAGTGGTGCATCACGTCGTTGTCAACGAGTACAGGATGGTCCGCGCGACGACCCCATTGCCTGCCAAGCCGACGGATACGAAGACCGGCTTGGCGTGCCCCGGCACCCGGACTTTCAGGACCAACATTGAGTAAGCGGGCGAGGTCGCGGGGCAGGCCGCCAGACCGCTCAGGTCAAGGCAGTGAGCTGAAAGGACGAGTGTCACTTCTGGCTCGGTACTCAAACCGGAATCGACCTGGACGCCGTTCTCCGGCTGTTGCGGAGTCGGTGACATGCGAGGGCAAAAGGGAACGATATGAGGACGGGCATCGGTGCTCAAGGTGACTGCCGTGTCCACAAACGCCACGCCCTGGGTCCTACAGATCGCTCCCAGGCCGGGAGTCACCTGGGTCCGACTTGTGGGCCAGTTCGCCGGGACCGAGAACCGCAAGCCCGCGAAGCTCACCGAGTGCCATGACGACGGCACGATCGACGGAGATCCTGATGCAAGCACCACAGAGCGCGGTGACCACGTGAGCGTGTGCAGGATCTTTTGACCGAGCGGCCCGTCGACAGTGATTTCAACCTGGAGCGATGGTGCCAGGTAGCTTCGCTGCGGTCCCGTCGGGTAGGGATAGACCAAGATGCCGTTGATGACCTGCGGCTTCCCAAGCACGGTGCTGTGCGGAGAGGTCGGTGGCCCGAACCTCACCGTGGTGCTCGGACCGGGAGTGGTCTCCAGCGGACAAGGGAAAACGCCAGGAAGTGGATCGTCGAATACCTCCCCAGGCGGCGAGCCGGTAGGACACGGCGCCGAGTCGTAGAGCACCCACCACCCAGCTGGTACCGATATTTGCCCCTCACCGAAGGCCACTGGTACCCAGCCAGTCGGTGTTGCGGCAAGGTCGACTGCAGGCAGCGCATTAGCCGTGGCCGGCACTCTCGTTGTGGCAAAGGTCTGCGAGCTAGTGAACGCGATGAGCGCTATGGCTACGACCACCATCGCCGGCGCGCGCAACTTCATTGTCTTCATGCCCCCATGAAGCCCCGACCGGTCAGGTTCGCGTACGACGACTACGCGCCGCGTCTCTAGCCGGCAGCGATCTGGAGCGCAGCTCGCGTCGCGTCATCTAGCTACGAAACAATTTTGAGGGTGAATGGTCTCGCCTCTGGCCAGCATGTCGACGAATTGCTCGATACGCCGGGCGCGGGTGTCCGCTCGCTTCGCACTGGCGATCCGGTAAAGGACGGAGTACCGGTTGGAGCTTGTGAGCTGCTCGAACACTGCCCGTGCTTGAGGATTGTCATTCAAGGCCTTGGCGAGGTCTTCGGGAACTTCGATCGCGGCAGACCCGGCATAAGCGGCTTCCCATCGCCCATCATCCTTTGCCCTTTGCACCTCGTCGTCTCCAGGCGGCTGCATTCGACCAGCTGCGGTCAGCTTTTCGACGATGGTGACGTTGCGTTGAGACCACGGGCTTCGAGCCTTTCGAGGCGTGAAGCGTCGACGGAAGGTCGCCGCGTCACGCCGACCAAGTTGGCCGTCAATCCACCCGAAACAGATTGCCTCCTCGAGCGCCTCGTCGTACGAAAGTGTTGTCGGGTCGGTCGTACCCTTCTTGGCCAGCACGACCCACACGCCCTCTGAGTCGGAGTGGTGGGCGCGCAACCAGGCTCGCCATTCCCTAATACTGGCGACGACTAGCTCTGGGGTTTCTTTAGAATCGGTCGACTAGGACACCTTGATAGTGAGTTGATGCGTCACGGGTATGAAGCCAGGCCCTGTGAGGACGGCCGAGACCGAGATTGTCTTGCCGATCGCAGACGCCGGGATGCTGTGCAGCGGGAGCTCCGCCTTGCCATCGAGTACAGGTCCGCCGGCTATCACCTTGGTAACGACGGTCGGAGGGGCGTAGGAAGTGGTCTTCTGCTTCCAGGTCCCGTACAGCTTTACAGTCAGGCTTGGATCGCTGAAGGCGTACCCAGTGGCGGTCTGGACGACGGCGACCAACTTGCCGGTGGGGGCGAGCGTGGCCTGGGAGGGAAGGTAAAATTTTGCATCGCCAGCGAGAGAAACGTTGCCGATAATGGCTGCGTAGCCAGTGGACGTCTGGACCGTGGCGTCAGCGAACTCGAGAGTGGTCCGGTTCGAGGTAGCTGTAAGCACTTCGTGCCGCAAAGTCCAGTGCATATTGGCGTCGGTATTGGGCTGGGCGTTGAACGTCGGAGATGCGACGAGCTTGTTCGCCCAGTTGACGTCCACCACCTTGACCCAGTTGACACTCTTGAACTCAGGAGGGCCGTAGTTCGGGTATCCCGATTCGTACCACTGCAATAGGTAGGTCCATCCGGCGGTGGTCTTGACGTTCTGGCTTACGCTCCCCCGAGCGAAGTATGACAACTTGACCATCCAGGTAGCGCCGGGCGGGGCCTGGATTCCCTGGTACGTGGATGAGTAAACCTGGATACCTCCACTGCCGGTGCCGACGGTTCCGACCGTCCAGCCCGGCAACACTGTGCTTCCCGCAGGCACGGTGGCGCCGCTGTAGTACTTGGCCGGGAGAGCGAACTGGCCGTTGTTGAGGATGGTCGGGACTGGCTTGGCGATCGGGGTCGTTGCGACACCGATGGCACCAGCCGGCCCGTATGTGCAGCACATGAGAGCTCCGCCCAGCACTACTGCGGCCCCGAGTTGGAATGCCCGCAATCTTGACATTGGCACTTCTGCTTCCCCCCGATGTCGATAGTGGTTCACACACGCAGGTGCTCATGCCTACTGCTGAATCGCAGGTCGGCTTTCTTGTTCAGCTCGTGGCATTGTTGAGGATACTCGCGTCGCTCATCTCAACAAGCGACACCGTTAATAGGCGTTCACGGGTGTCAATGACGGCCCGAAGACTGACCTCCCTTCCGGCTGTCCGATCATCCCTCCCTGTCCGTCGTCATCCTCCTAATGTCGCCGTTTTTAGGCGGCAGCTGTCGCCTTTCGGGTTCACGACAGCGGCGTGGTGGACGGAGGTGGTCGATCATTGCTGCGACAGCGACGGCGTCGCGAAAGATCTGAGCCCAGGTCGAGGACGTGGCGATCTCCGGCAGCTGCGTGCAAGACGTGAGGACTCAACTGTTGGGACAGGTTTTCTATCTTGACCGCAGCGAAGCGCTGTCGATCGTCGACGAGGCTGCGACGGGCCGGAGATACCTTGCAACGCCGCTGCCGGTTAGGGCGAGTATGGGTGCACGCGCTCTGACAGCGAGTCATTGCGGACCCGGGCAGACTGGCTCGCACGGCAGGGAGGTTTGGTCATTGAGTGCTGAGTCGGCTGCAGGAACCGACGGCCAGGACCGTCGCCGGACATGGCGAGGCGCGGAGACCTCGCGTTCACCGGCAGTGGGGAGTTCATCGTGGGAACAAGGCCCCAGATAAGCCAACCCGAGCCCGAGATGGGATTCGAACCCATGACCTGCGCATTACGAGTGCGCTGCTCTACCACTGAGCTACCCGGGCGGCTCTCCAAAGCCAAGGTCGGTCGATTCTCGCGTACCGGCGCTGGCCTGGTCATCGTAGGCGCGACTGGAACTGCTCAGGCACGGCAGGCCTCGCGTGGCCGGCACCAAGTCGGCTGAGTCGCCTAAAGGCTGTGGCGCCGGTAGCGGCGGACCGACACCGGGGCGAGCACGGCGAGGATGCCGAGCGACCAGATGACCGCCCAGAAGACCGTCGAGCTTGTCTGGCCGGTGCTGACGATGGTCGTGAAAGGCGGAAAAACGAGGTCGGGTTTCGGCACACCGGACATCAGGTCGCGGGCCGCGTTGACCACGATGGACACCGGCTGGTGCTGGGCGAAACCCTGCAGCCATCCCGGCATGGATTGCAGGGGAACGAAGGCGGAGGAGGCGAAGGTGAGGGGAAAGAGAAGCGGGAAGGACATGAGCTGCGCCGTCTCGCTGTTGGGCGCAGCTAGCCCGATGAAGGCGAAGCCCCAGCTGAGGGCATAGGCGAACAGCAAGAGGAGAAGGATCCCGCCCAGATACTCGCCGACGTTTGTGCCGATGCGGTATCCGACGGCGTATCCGACAGCTGTCATGAGGATCATCACGAACAGATTCCGGCAGAGATCGGCCGTAGTCCTGCCTGCGAGAACCGCCCAGCGCGACATCGGAAGGGCCCTGAATCGCTCGATGAGGCCCTTTTGCAGGTCCTCGGCGAGGCCTATAGAGGTACCGATCGAGCCGAAGGCGACTGTCTGGACGAAAATTCCGGGCATCAGGAACTGCACGTAGTGGTACCCAGGGGTTGGTATGGCGCCCCCGAAGACGTAGCGGAAGAGCAGCACGAACATGATCGGCTGCACGCTCGAGAAGAAGATCGCTTCGGGGACACGCGTGTAAGCGATCAGGTTGCGCTTGGTCATCGTCAAGCTGTCGACGATGGTCCAGTAGAGCCGGCCGTGCGACGGTGAGCTCAGCACGGGCTGAGGCAGTGGGATCGATGTCGTCGTCATGAGTTTCGTCCTCTCCTGCGTCTTTGTGGTCGTGCGTCTGGACTAGCTGGGTCCTGTTGCCCCTGTTCAGGCTCGACCTCGGCCCGGTGGCCCGTGAGAGCGAGAAAGACATCGTCCAAGCTGGGTTCGCGGAGCGCGAGCGTGGTGGGGGCGATACCTTCGGCCTCGAGAATCCGCAAGGCCTCGGTGACGACGCGAGGGCCGTCGTTGACGTTGACCTCGACGGTTTTGCCGAGCACGACCGGCGGTTTGTCGTTCACCTTCTTGAGCACCTCGCCGGCTCGCTGAGCCGTGCGTTCGTCGGCGAGGCCGAGGTCGAGCACGGTTGCGCCCATGGACGCCTTCAGGGTTGCCGGTGTGCCCTCTGCGATCACCTTGCCGTGGTCGATCACGACCAATTGCTCGGCGAGCCTGTCAGCTTCTTCCAAGTACTGGGTTGTGAGGAGCACCGTCGTACCCTCGGCCGCGAGCGCTTCGATCATTGCCCAAACGTCCGCCCGGCTGGCCGGGTCCAGGCCCGTTGTCGGCTCGTCCAAGAACAGCACCTGGGGGTGGGCGACCAGGGACGCGGCGACGTCGAGGCGCCTGCGCATGCCTCCGGAGTAGGTCTTGCTGGGACGGTCAGCGGCGTCAGTGAGCCCGAACTGCTCGAGGAGGGAGGATGTCCGCTGCCTGAGCTGGGCCTTGGACATGTGGTTTAGCCTCCCCACCATGTAGAGGTTCTCGGCGCCGGTGAGGTTCTCGTCGACGGCGGCGAACTGGCCAGCGAGGCCGATCAACCTCCGCACGACGTCGGGCTCGGTCCTGACGTCGTGGCCAAGGACGAAGGCCCGGCCGCTGTCAGCTGCCAGCACTGTCGTGAGGATCCGAACGACAGTCGTTTTCCCGGCCCCGTTAGGGCCGAGCAGACCGAAAATGGCTCCTGTCTCGACTCCGAAGCTCACCCCGTCGAGGGCCCGCACGGTATGCCCGAAGGTCTTGTGCAGGTCCTCCAGCTGGATGGCGAGGGTCATGCGGGTTCTCCTTGGGTGCACTGGCCGGCGACCCGGCGCAAGTAACTAAGAAGCTGTATCATTTAGTTGCAAGATATCTTAACAACTAAGGTAGATCATGGGCAACGAGAACCGCAAGCGAGCACTCGAAGATCTGACCCGGGGGCTGCGGGCGTTCCTGTCCGCGTCGGACGCGTTCGACGAGGCGCTCGGACGGGTGCTCGGGCTGAACCCTACCGACCTGCGTTGCTTGGACCTGCTCGACCAGTACGGCACCATGACAGCTGGCGCTCTCGCCGAGGTGGCGGGGCTTAGCACCGGGGCTGTGACATTCCTGCTCGACCGGCTGGAGCGCAGCGGCTTCGTACGCCGAGTCCGTGACCTGCAGGACCGCCGACGGGTGCTCGTAGAGCTCGTCCCACTCGCGAGGGACCAGCTCAAGGAGCTGCGCTCGGCCCTCACCGAGGCTTGGTATGAGTCCGCGCAGCGCTTCTCGGTCTCCGACCTGCAGGCGATCATCGACTTCCTTCAAGGCGGGGCCAAGTTGTATGAGTCTCAGGTCCCGGCTCTATGTGCTCGCATCCCGACGGGAGCGGGAGCGCGAACCGCCGAAGGCCGGGCGGCCATCAGAGCGGCGGTGAAGGCTCAGGCCAAGGCGGAGGCCCTCGAGAAGCTCGAGCAGACGGCGCGAAAGCTCCAGTTGAAAGCGAACGAGATACAGCACAAAGCCAAGCGCCACTAGGAGCGCAAGCTCAGTGAGCTCAAGAGTCGAGAGGACGGCCCGCCACGAGGTTGTTCAGCAAGTCGACGAGCTCGGACCGGGGCACCTTGCCGAGCACCTCACCGAGGATCTTGCCGGAGGAGCTCACAAAGACGGTGGCGGGCAGGTCGCCGACACCGAAGCGGGTGGCAAGGTCGATGCTGGCGAGACCCGGGGCGACGGCCACGGGGTACTCGGCCCTGGCGCGCCGCACCATGGCGAGGGCGGCGGGCGACGACGGGTCGTTGATGTCAATGCCGAGGAAGTGCACCCGCGTTCGTTCGGAGTTGGCGACGGCGGCGAAGCCCCCGAGCTCGGCTTGGCAGGCGACGCAGGTCGACTGGAACCAGTTGACCACCGCGGGGCCGCCCCCGAGGACAGCCGAGGTAAGGTGTCCCGGACCACCGAGACGGGCAAGGTCGAAGCTCGGCGCCTGGGCGGGAGTGGCGTAGACGACCAGATTGGCGTATCTGGCCGCTGGAACTGCCCGCGAAGCGTTCACCGCATAGGCAACGAAACCGGCTCCTGCCAGCACCAAGACGACGAGTCCAGCGACTCCCTTGCGCTTCAAGCTCCTTCTCGGCTGGTCGGACCGTCCGGACACGGGCGGCTCAGAGCTCTCGTCAATGGGCCGTGCGTCCCCCGAAGAGCGAGTCCCAAGACTCATCGGGCGAATCGTACCGCCGCCCAGCCTCGAGCCGGCATTCGGGACCGGCCCTGCTACGCCCCTTATTGTGTGGCCTGGCCGCCATCTTGGGTGGCAGAGACTAGCTAAGGAGGCTGGCGGTGAGCGTTCTGGCCGTCGATGTCGGAACGAGCGGCGTCCGTGCGGCGGTCGTGCGGCCCGATTCCTCTGTTGTCAATGTCCATCATCGCCAAGTCCTGCCCAGCTCGCCCATGCAAGGCTTCGTGGAGTTCGACGCCGCCGAGATCGCAAAGGCTGTCCTCGAGGTGTCGACCGCGGCTCTTGAGAGCGGCGAGGGCGTCGAGGCGGTGGGGATCAGCACACAAAGGGCCTCCGTCGTCGTGTGGGACCGGGCTACCGGCGAGCCGGTCGCGCCGGGAATCGGCTGGCAGGACCTGCGCACAGTCGGCTTCTGCCTGGCCTTGCAGGCCCAGGGCATCCGTCTGGCCCCCAACCAGAGCGCGACGAAGCTGGCCGTGCTGCTCGACATCGCCGACGCTGACCGGTCGCGCGACCTGTGCGCCGGCACGGTCGACTCCTGGGTGGCCTGGACTCTCACCCGGGGTGGTGCGCACGTGTCGGATCGGAGCAATCTTGCCGTCACCGGCTTGCTCGACGGCAACGCCGACGAATGGGACGAGTCCGTCCTCGAGGCGCTTCGTATTCCTCACAGCGTCCTGCCCTGCCCGGTGGATTCGATCGGCGTGGTGGGCGACGCGATCGCGTTGCGCGGCTCTCCGCCCATCGCGGGGATCGCGGGCGACCAGCAGGCCTCGCTCGTGGGCCAGGGCTGTGTCCGGCCCGGCTTGGCCAAGGCGACCTTCGGGACCGGAGCGATGCTCGACTTGTGCGTGGGAGCCGGTCGGCCGGCTTTCCCCCGCCGAGGCCCGGGAGGCACTTTTCCCATCGTGGCGTGGAGTGCCGGCGGAGTCCTCACCTGGGGGATCGAGGCCATCATGATGTCCGCAGGCAGCTGCGTGGAGTGGCTGCGTGACGACCTCGGCATCTTGTCGAGTGTCGCCGAGTCCGACGACCTGGCGGCGTCGTGCAAAGACTCGGGCGGGGTCTTCTTCGTCCCGGCGCTGCTCGGTCTCGGAACGCCCATCTGGGACTACGGGGCGCGTGGCACCCTGCTCGGCCTCACCCGTGGCTCCGGTCGTGCCGAAGTCGTGCGTGCTGTCCTCGAGGGGATCGCCCAACGCGGAGCCGACCTCCTCCAAGCGGCCGAGACAGACTCAGGCCTTGCCATCGAGGCCCTCAGAGTCGACGGGGGCATGAGCGCCAACCGCACGTTTGTGCAATCGCTCGCGGACGCTGTCGGCCGGCCGATCGAGACCTCCGCCGTCACCGAGGCGACGACCCTCGGTGCTGCCTACTTGGCTGGAGTCGGGGTCGGAACCTGGGCGAGCCTCGAGGAGGCGTCGGCCGAGTTGCAGCCGCGCGCTGTTGTAGAGCCCAGCCGACGCCTAGACCGCGCTCGCTGGCTCGAAGCGCGCGCCAGATCCTTGCGCACCGTTCCGGAGCTCTCCGACCTCGATTTTTGACTTGGTCTCCCTCGCCTCGCGCCAGGCGGGGCGTTGGCCTCAATCAAAGGCGCTCTTGGACCTCTTGCGGTGCTCGGTACTTCCCTGGACAACGGGCGCGGAACGGCTCGAGGCGGCACCATTGCCATTCGACGCCCCGTTTCTCTTGGCGGCGCCGTTTCCTGACGCCGCGCCGACGCGGCCGAGGGCCTCTATGCCCGGCGCGGTAGTCACCGGCACGCCCCCCTCGGGTTGATGTCGGGCGCCATCGCGCCGGAGGCGGCGCTCGCTGCCTCGGCCCGGCCGGAACCAGGTGAAGAGCAACAGTCCGAGCATGATCGCAGCGAAGGGGATGATGGCGTTGGACTCGGGGGCGAACAGTGGGAACAGCACGAAGCCTGACAGGGCCGCCGTCCAGGTCCACAAAATGACCACCGTCCGTCGCGGTCCGTGCCCGAGGCGAACAAGGCGATGGTGGACGTGGTCGGTATCAGGGGTGTCGAACTTCTGGCCCTTGGCCACCCTGCGGATGTAGGCGAAGGCCATGTCAGATATCGGGACCCCGAGGATGAACAGGGGGAGGAACAACGGGGCGTAGAAGAAGTAGGTCTGCCCGCTCACGCCTTCTGTTCTTCCACCGATCTCCATCGTGGCCGCGGCCATCAACAACCCCAAAAAGAGCGCTCCGGCGTCACCCATGAAGGCCCTAGCAGGGTTGAAGTTGTGCGGGAGGAACCCGATGCAGATCCCGCAGGTGATCACCGCTATCAGCGGCCCGAGATTGCTCGCCTGGAGCACACCGAGCTCGACGAGTCGCAGGCCGTAGACGGCGAGCGCCCCCGAGGCGATGGCGACGATACCGGCCGCGAGCCCGTCCAGGCCGTCGATGAGGTTTATCGCGTTCGTGATCCCGATCACCCAAAGTGCTGTGATCAATGGCGTCAGGTCCGAGGAGAGCACCACGGTGCCGGCAAGGGGGATCTTCAGCCAGAACATCGTCGCCCCGAGGAACACGAGGAACATCGCCGCCAGTACCTGGCCGGCCATCTTGGCCGGGGCCGAGATCTCACGTGCGTCGTCGAGCAGCCCGACACCGAGGATGACACCAGCCCCGAGCACAACCCCGAGCGGCTCCGAGGATCCCTGGAAGATCCCGTGCAGTCTCGTGAAGTGGTCGGCGACTATGACGGCGGCGAGAAAGGCGAGGAACATGGCAAGGCCGCCGCCGTAGGGGACAGGACGCTGGTGCAAGCGCCGCTCGTCGGGCACCGCCACGAACGACAGGCGCGTTGCCAAACGCCGCAACGGGAAGGTGAGCAGGAAGCTCAAGACTGCGGCAATCCCACCGATGATGGCGTAGTCGCCGATAGGTGGCACCTGTCGCCCCTGGCTTAGACCACGACCGGCTGGGTCGTGGTTGTCGTCGCTTTGATGATGGTCGCGAGCGGCACCGAAAAGGCGGGTGGGGCCACCTTCACTTGTTCTCCCCATTTGCCCACAACGAAGCTTGCTGTGAAACGAGATGCTCGCGCGTTGGCCGGTTCCACGCCGTTGAAGCTGAGTGGGAGAGAGGCGGGCCCTCTCGTCACATCTAGCTCAGCAGTGGCGCGGTCGGCTGCTGTGATCCCGTTGCCCGTCCACGCACCGGAGAGCTGGAGGGCAGGCTGTCCTTGCGCAACGATGTCGCGAACGCCTGTGATCGGTGATGACAGCGCCAGCTCCGACATCACCGAGCCGACCGTCAGTGCAGCCGCTGTCGCCTCGTAGACCGAGTCCGACGGGACGACTGAGACCCATTGGTCAGCAGCAGCGGCGGCCTCGCGCGCCGTCAGGTCGATGACTACTTCGACCGCCGCGGCCGATCCGCGGAAGTACGCCTCGTGACCCACGAGCTCGATGACCACGGAGACCTTGACCCGCTCCGTGGAGACCACGACGGTTTGGGTGCCCGCGGTCTGGTTGACGTCGCCCACGATCGTGGTTGTGACGCCGTTGCCGACAGAGGTGCTGACATAGTGCAGCGAAGCTCGGCGCCCGCCGTGGCGCAGTGCGACCTGCATATCCAAGGTGGCAGCGCGCCCGGCCGGTGTGACGACTGCTGGCGGGAGCGTCGTCGTAGAAGCCTTGAGGTGCGCTGCGATGGTGGTCGAGGTTCCAGCTGGCGCCGTCGTGGTGGTGGAGCTGTCCGACGATGCGCTGTTGCACGCCGACGCTCCGAGTCCGACGGCGAGCACACCGAGGACGACGGGCAGCCTGCGCACGAAGAGAGGCTACCCCCGGGGATCAGCCCCGGCCCTGGCGCTCAAGGCGAGCCGTGGGGTCCGAGCACCAAGCGCCGGGTCTTCGGGCTCAGGCGAGCCCGGCGCGCTCGCAGATGTGGTCCGCGATGGCCAGCGATGCCGTCGCGGCGGGGGAAGGGGCGTTACGCACGTCCAAGACTCCGTCGCGGGCCTCTAGCCAGAAGTCGTCGACCAAAGAGCCGTCTCGACGCATGGCTTGAGCCCTGATGCCGGCCACCGCAGGCTCCAGGTCGCTCGCTGTGAGCTCGGGCACATAGCGACGCACGGCGGAGGCGAAGCCCCGCCTGCTCATGGCGTGCGAAAGCTCGCGCAGCCCGGCGCGCCAGTTCGACCCGGCAAAACGGGCGAATCCGGGCCACTCGAGAGTGTCGCGGACGTCCTCCCAATCGAACGCCCAGCTTGTGTACTTGTCCCGTGAGAAACCCAAAAAGGCGTTGGGTCCCACGAGCACCTCGCCATGGACCGTCTTTGTCAGATGGATTCCCAAAAAGGGGTACTTCGGATCCGGTACCGGATAGATCAGTCCCCGCACCAGATGCCGGGAAGCCTCTCGCAGCCGGTAGTAGGACCCGCGGAACGGGACGATGCGCGGCTCTGGGTCTGCGCCCGAGCGCTCGGCCACCCGGTCGGACTGAAGACCGGCGCACAAAATGGCGAAGTCGCAGTCGAAATGCCCGACATGGCCACCGGCCAGCTCTAGGCGGACGAGGCCCCCGCTTTGCGGCAGGACGGACACCACCTCGGTCCCGAGCCAGAGCTGACCTGAGGCGCGGACCTCGTCCGCGAGAGCCCGGGTGACCTCGGCGTAGTCAACGACAGAAGTGGTAGGCGAGTGGATGGCACGAAGTCCGGCAACGCGCGGCTCGAGCTCGCGCAGCGCAGCGCCTTCCACCAGGCGCAGACCCGGCACCCCATTCTCGACGCCGCGTTCGAATAGGGCCTCCAGCCTCGCAAGCTCGGAGTCCGCGACCGCCACCACGACCTTGCCACAGGGCTCGACCGGGATCGAGTGCTCGGCGCAGAAGCCCTTCATCATCCTGCTGCCCGACACACACAGCTCCGCTTTGAGCGAGCCGGGCAGGTAGTACAGCCCAGAGTGGATCACTCCGCTGTTGTGGCCCGTTTGATGGCTGCCGACAGCGTCTTCGCGCTCGATTACCACGACGCTTGCCGTCGGGTTCGCCCGTAGCAAGCGTCGGGCCACGGCCAGTCCGACAATGCCGGCACCGACAACGACCAGCCTCGTCATGCCCACAGTCTCGACGGTTCCAGCCTGCGGCTCAAGGACTGCACCTGGTGTGGTTTAGTCTTTGAGCACACCCGTGGCCGAGTTCCAGCAAAAGGGACAGCTCCATTTAGGGAAGTGCCTATGCATGAAGATGACTTAGCTGCGCGCGATGGGGACGTTAAGCCAGCTCCGTGCCATGATTCTCCGGACGAGGCAATGGCTGTGCGGGAGGCGACCTTACGGCGCCTCTTCTCACTAGGGCTTCCCGGCGATGCCGACTCGGACGACGCCACCCGACGCGAGCCCTCAGCTTTCGAGTTGCGGTCGGTCGACGACGAGCCCGCCTCCCTCGTTTATGACTCGGACCTCGACCCAGGACTGCTCGCGAGCGTCCGCTCCGGCACGGCGACAACGCGGCAGCTGACCTTCCAAGGTCGCGACCTCATGCTCGAGCTGGAGGTTTCGGGCCTTCGGCACCTCGTCGGCCAGGTAGTGCCGCCACAGAGTGCTGTCGTAGAGCTGCGACACCGGGGCGGGGCGACACAGGTCGAGACCGATCGGCTGGGATGCTTCGATCTTCCGAACATGCCGGAAGGCCCCGTGAGCTTTCGGTGTCGTCCGAGTGACCCTCAGGCCCAGGCTGTGGCGACGAGCTGGATCACGCTCTGACTTCGTCCAGGACGTCCCTGGGCCCCATTTCTATGCGAAGACGATCTGCGAGGGGGTCGCTCGAAGCCGCCGAACGCGCCCTGGCGTCGGTTGCGGCCTATCCCTTGCGGGCCGAGGCTGCTGCTTTGGCCGTTCTTTCTGACCAAGCGGTGGAGCCGGAGGCCGCCTCGGTTGCACAGCGAACCGTCGGTCTGGTCGCGCGCGAGACCGGGCGCCCGGGCGCCGCCCGACGGCGACTGCGCCAGGCGATCACCATTGCCGAGAACAGCGGTCTCGAGGCCCGTGCCGTGGAGGCTCGCCTCAGTTTGGTACTAGTTCTGCTCCAAGGCGGCGATCCCGCGGCTGCCCTGGCCGAGCTCGACCACGCGGCCGCGCGGGCGCCTAGTGAGCTGCGAGGCCAGGTTCTCGTACAACGTGCCCTCGTCCATATCCGCCTCGGTCGTTTCGACCAAGCCCTGGATGACTCGAAGCGTGCTCTTCCCCTGCTTCGCCGACAAGGTGACCGCCTGAACGAAGCGCGGCTGTTGTCCAACAGGGGGATACTGCGTGCCTACCGCAACGAGCTGGGCCTTGCCGAGGCGGACCTCAAGCGGTCCGATCGCCTCTACCGGACGCTCGGCAGCGAGATTGCGGCCGCCCAGGTGCTGCACAACCTCGGCTACGTCCTTGCCCTCAAAGGAGACGTGCCCAAGGCCCTCCGCCACTACGACCAGGCGGCCCGCTCATTTGGCGAGCAGGGCCTCGATGCTCCAGCGCTTTCAGTTGATCGCGCCGAGCTCTATTTGTCCGCGAACCTGCTCCCTGAGGCGCGAATCCAGGTCGAGATCGGGATCGCGGGACTCGAGACCGGCGGCAATTCCCTGGATCTCGCGGAGGCGCGCCTGCTGCTGGGCCAAATCGCCCTCGCTCAGGGAGACCTCGTCGTCTCGGCGTCGGCAGCTCGTGCCGCGCGTCGCCAGCTGGCAAGGCAGGCCCGGATCCGGTGGGCCGCGCTCGCCGAGTTCGTGGAAGCCCAGTGCAGGTGGGCCGCGACCCCTGTACCGGCCCGTGTAGCAACTGAGGCCGCCGAACTGGCCGTGGCCCTGTCCGACCAAGGGTGGCCGTTGCCCAGCCTCGAGTGCCGCCTGCTGGGCGCACGGGGCGCGCTCGAGGCGGGGCAGACCCAGACGGCGGGGTTGCTCGT
Source organism: uncultured Acidimicrobiaceae bacterium (assembly GCA_963725355.1). Classification (GTDB taxonomy): domain Bacteria; phylum Actinomycetota; class Acidimicrobiia; order Acidimicrobiales; family Bog-793; genus Fen-455. The sequence goes on along the minus strand of CAVRYE010000008.1, from coordinate 186,647 downwards.
GGCCGGGGTCGACGGCCAGGCCCGATCTGGCCCACATGCCCTGCGCGTACGGGCCTGGTACGGGGAAGCCCTGGGTCGTCTCGCCGCCGGCAGGCGATCCGGCGCCCTCTCCGCGCTGAGGGCGGGGATCGCGGTCGCGGAGGATCATCGGGCGACGCTCGGGGCGACAGAGCTGCGCGTTCGCACAGCCACGGCGGTCTCAGAGCTGGCCGAGATAGGGCTCGGCCTTGCTTTTGACTCTGGACGTGCCCTGCAGGTCTTGCGCTGGTCCGAGAGGTGGCGAGCGGGAGCTTTCTCCAGTCCCCGCGCGACCCCTCCGCGCGACCCAAAGCTCGCCGGTTTGTTGGCGGCCTTGCGCGACACTGTCGGCCGCCTCGAGCGAGCCACCACGGCGGGCGAGGGCCTAGAGGGGCTCGCTGATCAGCAACGCAAGCTCGAAGAGGCGATTCGCCAACAGAGCCGAGGCGCCGAGGGTGACTTCGACCGGTCGTTGAGCTTCCCATCCCCTCCGGTTCTGCGAGAGGCAATAGGTGAAAGAGCCCTGGTCGAGTACGTGGAGCACCAGGGCCGTCTTTACGCCGTGATCGGGCAGGGCGGTCGGTTCCAACTGCGCACACTCGGCAGCGCAGCTGTGGCCGAGACTGAGCGGATCATGTTGCACTTTGCCCTAGGTCGCCTCGCCCGCCGTCGCAGCTCGTCGCAAAGTCTCGATGCGGCGGCGATCCTCCTCGAGCGGTGTTGTCGCCGACTCGGTGAGTTCCTTATCGAGCCAGTCGCCCGGTACCTGGGCGAACGCGACCTGATCGTGGTGCCGACGGGCCCCCTGCATGCACTGCCCTGGGCCCTCCTGCCATTGTTGCGAGGTCGTGCCATGACGGTCTCGCCTTCGGTCGCTCTCTGGTACTCGCGCCAAGGCGGTGAGCGGCTCCCACCTCTTGGCTCTGGCAGTCAAGTTGTGTTCGTCGCCGGCCCGAGGCTCGCCCGTGCCGAGGAGGAGATCGACTTGATCCGCAAGGCCCTCTACCCCAAAGCACGCATGCTCCACGGCTCTCGGGCCACGGCCAAGGCTGTGGTGGGCGCCTTGGAGGGCCGTCAACTCGCTCATGTCGCGGCTCACGGCAGCTTCAGGGCGGACAATCCGCAATTCTCGTCTCTCGAGCTGTTCGACGGCCCGCTTACCGTCTACGACCTCGAAGGCATCGCTTGCACACCTCCATTGATGGTGCTCTCCTCCTGCGACGCGGGGCGGTCTGCGGTCCACCCCGGAGACGAGCTGATGGGGACTACCGCCGCTTTCCTGGCTCTTGGAACAAGAGCGATCGTCTCTCAGCGCGGCACCGGTCCCCGACGACGGTGTTAGCCCGGTCATGCTCAGCCTGCATGAAGAGCTCGCCAGAGGAGTCGGTCTTGCCCGGGCGCTCGCGAGCGCCCAGGCACGCGCGATGCCCTCCGGCCTCGAGTTCCGCGACCTCGCCTCGAGCGCACCGGCGTCGCGAGAGGCGCTCGCGGCAGCCGCCTTCGTCTGCCTGGGCGCGGGTTGAGCCGAGTCGGAGGGACGTCTTGGCGGTGTGCAGCGCGCACAGCAGCTTCCCAGATGCTGGGATGATCTGGCTGTCGACGTCTTTCGAGCTCGGAGGTGACGGTGGAGCTGGGTACCCGCATTGGGCTCGACCCGAAGGACGCGGCCGTGGCCGCTGAGAGCCCTCTTCTTGCGGATGCCTCCAAGGCAACGGTCGCCCTGGAGCGGATCGTGGCCAACATCGGCCGCGTCGTGCAGGGCAACGAGGAGGCCATCCGCCTCGCCGTCACCTGCCTTGTCGCCGGCGGCCACCTCCTTGTCGAAGATGTTCCCGGTGTCGGCAAGACGAGCCTTGGCAAGGCGCTGTCGGCTTCGATCTCGTGTCGTCACCGGCGTATCCAGTTCACCTCAGACCTGTTGCCTTCGGACGTGACCGGGGTGAGCGTCTTCGATGTCCAGAGCTCGAGCTTCGAGTTCCGCCCGGGACCAATCTTCGCGAACATCGTTCTCGGCGACGAGATCAACAGGACCCCCCCGAAAACACAGTCGGCTTTGCTCGAGGCGATGGAGGAACGCCAGGTCACGGTTGATGGCACGACTTATCAACTGCCCGATCCCTTCATGGTGATCGCCACCCAGAACCCTCTCGAGCACGAGGGGACCTTCCCCCTCCCCGTGAGCCAACTCGACCGTTTCTTGTTGAGGATCACGATCGGGTACCCAGATGCCGAGGCCGAGGCCGCCCTGCTCGAGACACACGGAGTGAGCGAGCCGTTGGAGGTGCTCCAGCCCGTCGCTACGCCCGCCGACGTCGTCGCTCTCGCGGCCAGGGCACGCAACGTGCACACCTCCGCCCTGCTCCAGGGCTACATCGTCCAGATCGCCAACGCCACTCGGTGCCACTCGGCGGTGGCACTGGGGATGTCGCCCAGGGCCGCCCTCGGGCTGCAACGTGCCGCGAGGGCGCGGGCCGTGCTGGAGGGGCGAGACTTCGTCTCCCCCGACGACGTGAAGGTCATGGCTCTGCCGGTGGTCGGTCACCGTCTCGAGCTGCGAGGTTCGGCCGGTCGCGGTCGCGGTCCTGTGCGAGCGGTGCTCGAGGAAATACTGATGAGGATTCCCGTGCCCGAGCTTCCCTCCGGTCTCTATCAGGCCTGATCGTGCTGACGAGCCGAGGTCGGCGCACGATCGCGCTCGGGCTGATCGCCGGCCTGGGCGGCAGGATCCTTGGCATTCCGGAGCTTTTCGGCTTGGCCGCGGCCGTCGTTGTCGTCAGCCTGGCCGCGCTCGTGCGCGTTCGGATGGTCAAGCCGACAGTGTCGCTCAGCGCGCGGGTGGTGCCGGAGATTGTCGAGATGGGCGACACTGCCGCGCTGGAGCTCACGATCGAGCAGTCGAGCGTCGGAGGATTTCTCGCGAGCGCGATCGTCCTTGTTACTGACCAAACCCAGGGGCCTGGTCTGGCACAGCCTGAGACCGTGATCGTCCCCCGCCTTGCTCGCGGGGAACGCGCCTTGGCGAGCTTCCCCCTCCCGACGCGGCGCCGTGGCCTTCTCACCGCCGGTGCCTACGAGGCCTCGGTGACCGATCCTCTCGGACTCGCCCGCCGTTACCTCGTCACGAGCCGTGCTGCCCGCTGTGTCGTGCTGCCCCGCGTCGAGCCGCTGGCGGACCTCTTGCCGAACGGGGCCGGCCCTTTCAACGCCGCGAGCAGCCGCCCGGCCGTCGAGCAGCTGCGCGGCGGGAGCTCGACACTCCGCCGCTACGCCGAGGGCGACGATCTTCGCCTCGTCCACTGGCGCACGACGGCCCGCGTCGGTGAGCTCATGGTCCGCGAGGGCTCTGACCCGGAGAGTCCGGAAAAGGTGGCCACGACGGTCCTGCTTGATCCCGGAGACGTGGCCACACCATCGGTGGATCTCGAACGAGCTGTCGAGGTCGCCGCCAGCGTGCTCGGCGCTGCGGCCGAGGCTTCGAACAGGGGGATCCCCGGTGCCTTCCGGCTCGTCGTGACCGACGGCGTCGACACAGGTGTCCTAGAGGGCGAATCTGGAATTCAACAAGCCTTGGGCGCCCTGGCCGGCGTCACGGCCACTCGGACAGGAGCCAGCGAGCGCTTCCGCCAAAGCGTCACCCGTCTTGGGCGTCCTCAGGCGGAAGAGGTTCTCTTCATCGTCGGTACTTTCGACAAGTCCTCGCCGGACCCCGCTCTGCTCGCTGAGCTCGGGTCAACCTATTCGGCTGTCCTGCTCGTCGTCGTAGGTGCCGGTTGTCCCGAGGATCCACCCTCGGACTGTTGGGTCGCTCCGGGTGCGGGCTCCTCAGAGGAGAGCTCGTCCCGTCGGCCATGGCAGGCAGAGCCTCCTGCGGGCGTGTGGACCGTATTGGTCCCGCGGGGACGATCGCTTGCCGCAGCCTGGGATCTCCAAACCGAGGAGCGGGGCCCTGTCGAGACTGCTGCCGCCTTGACCGCCACGGGGAGGGCTACCAGGTGAGCGCGTGGCTCGCTCTCCTGCTCGTGGACGGCGTCGCTGTCGCCAGTCTCGCCCGCTGTTTCACCGGTCCCGGAGAGCTCACCGCTGCGCTCGTGACACTCGTAGCCGTCCACCTTGTCGGCTTGGCAGCTCGCCGCGGACTGCTTCGGCGGCACCGTACCTGGTGGGCAGTCGCCGTCGTCGCCGTGGCGACCGCCCCCGTGATCATCGTGCTGGGGCCGGCGTTCGTCACCGCAGCTGGCCAGGCAGGTGGGCAGGACCTAGGCACCGACCTGCGGGTGGCCTGGAGCGTGTTTTACTTCAAGGTGGCGCCGGTTCCTGAGCTGCCGGGGCTCGTGCTCGTGACGGCCTGGGCAGCAGGCCTCACCGGCCTATGGGGCGAGTTGGCCCTGTGGAAGAGCCGGGTCCCACCCGTGCTGGCGCTCGTGCCCGCAGTCGTCATCTACCTGTTCGCGGCTGCTCTCGGCACGAGCAGCTGGCGGGTGATCGGGCTCGCCGGCATGGCTGGGGTGACGTGCTGGTACCTGGTCGCCTCCGCCCGTGAGCGCGAAAGCACCCGGCAGGTGCGGATCGTCTCGGTGGACGGCGGGCTCAGCCCTGGCCGTCGCGCGGCGTCCTATCAGTCGGGAGCGCTGATCTTGAGGATGGCCGTTCTCGCGGCCGCGGCCGCGGCCGTGGTCGGTCCGAACCTCCCCGGTGCCCGCAGTCAGGCACTCGTGGCTTGGCGAGGCCTCGGCGACTCGGGGACCCGTGCTCAAAGACCCTCTCTCCCCGGAGAGGGCAGCGTCTCACCGCAAGGGATCGAGATAAGCACGCTCGTCCAGGTCGGTGAGGAGGAGGTGAACGACCCATCTGTGGCCCTGTTCAGCGTGCACAGCAGCGTCCCTACTCGCGAGCTGTTGGCGGTCCTCGATGACTTCAACGGCAACAGCTGGAGCGTCTCTGGCTCGAGCACGCTCCCCCAGCTCGGAACCTTTGCGGCCTCGCTCAGCGCGGATGTTCGCCGGCCACCAGCTCCGGTCCCCGATGGATCCGGCAGGGCGGAGCTCATCCAGGTCTTCCAGATCCAGGGCCTCGGAGGCCGAGACCTGCCGAGCACCGGGGTGCCCTTGGCCGTCGATGGAGCCGGGCGGGTGACCGAGGGCGGGCCAGGGGGGACGCTTGTCTCGGGCACCGCCTTCTCCAAGGGGTCGACCTACGCCGTTCGGTCGGTAATAGCCGACCCGTCGGCTGCTGAGCTCGAGGCCGCAGCCACCGAGACCACCGAAGCCAGGTTTGTCGAGCTTCCAGCGTCGGTGCCTCGGCGCCTCGTGGCGCTCGCGAACAGCGTCGTGGCCGGGGCCGCCACGCCCTACGAAAAGGCGCTCGACATCGAGGCCTACCTGACATCGTCGAGATTCCATTACCGCCTTCCGGTCCGCACGGCCTCTGGGCTCTTGCCAGCCGCGCCCGGTTTCGCCGGCCTCGTCGCGTTTTTGTTCAAGACGAGGACGGGGTACTGCCAGCAGTTCGCCACCGCCTTCGCCGTCCTCGCCCGGATCGAGGGGCTCCCCACCCGCATAGCCGTCGGGTTCCTCCCGGGCACCCCGGTGGGCCACGACGAATGGGAGGTGACCGGGAGCGACACCCATGCCTGGCCGGAGATCCTCTTCCGGGGCTACGGCTGGATCGACTTCGAGCCCACGCCGGGGGTCACCGCGCCCGGTGGGCCGGTAACGACGGGGGCGTCCTCGACCACCCAGCTTGGCGTCACGACGACCACCGTGAGCACGGTGGGACCGGCCCACAACCTCCACCCCTCTGCCAGTGGCGGGGTGACCGGCAAGGCTCACCGTCCCGGTTCGGGCAGTGGCCCGGGTGTCTTGTTGATCCTCTCGCTCCTGATCGGCCTCGCCCTGTGCGGCTGGGTTTTAGCCGTGCCCGCCTACATGCGGCTCAGACTACGTCGCTCGGTACGCGAGCCCAGAGCAGGGGTGCTGGCAGCTTGGTCGCAGGCTTGCCGGACGCTCGACCTCGCCGGTGTGCGCCGGCGCCGGGCCGAGACCTATCTCGAGCTGGCGAGACGGGTCGCGTCTATTGGCCTGCTCTCCAAGGAGGCTGAGCTCGCCCTTTACGACCTGGCCGAGCTCGCCACCATCGCCAGCTACGCAGCCGTTCCGCCTGCCCAGCCCGGTATCGAACGGGCCTTCAGCGACGCCAGGACGGTTGTGCGCGCTGGCCGGGAGAGGGTCGCACGCTGGCAGCTCGTGGCCGCCGCCCTAGACCCGAGGGGCGTTCCTGCCTGAAATGCCGCTCCCGGGATGTCGCAACCGGGAGGTAGGGTTCTTTGAGTGGCTGATCAGGAGACATTCGCGGACGATACGAGCGAGTTCATGGGCTCGCTGTACACCGCTGCTCTCCGGATGACGCGCAACCCCTCCGACGCTCAGGACCTGGTGCAAGAGACCTACCTGAAGGCCTATCGCGGATATGGCGGCTTCGAGGCAGGCACGAACCTCAAGGCCTGGCTCTACCGCATCTTGACCAACACCTTCATCAACACCTACCGGTCGCGTGCCCGCCGTCCCGAGGAGACAGAGCTCGATGACGTCGAAGAGCTCTACTTATTCCGCCGCATGGGAAATAGGGAGGACGGGATCGGCCGCAGCGCCGAGGATGAAGCCCTCTCGTGGATCACAGACGACGAGGTCAAAGCAGCACTGGAGTCGCTCCCGGAGAACTTCCGCATGACGGTTCTCCTTGCCGACGTGGAGGGATTTTCCTACAAGGAAATCGCAGAGATCATGGACGTCCCGATCGGTACGGTGATGAGCCGCCTCCATCGCGGAAGAAGGGCGCTCGAAAAGGCGTTACATGACTTTGGAGTGGCGCGGGGTCTCGTCGCGGCTCGGTAGGAGCGATCGGATGGAGCTGGAATGAACGGCGAGAATTACGACTCAAGCATCGACTGCCGGGAAGCACTGCATCGCGTCTACCACTTCCTCGACGGCGAGATGACCACTGAGCGCCGCGAACAGATCGCCAAACACCTGGAAAGGTGCGCCCCGTGCCTACGGGCCTTCGGGTTCGAGAACGAGTTGCGCAGGCTCATCGCAGACCGCTGCCGTGACGAGGTTCCCGAGGGGCTGCGCCTGCGTATCGCCTCGGCCATCGATCACGAGCACAAGCAGAGGCTGAAGACCGGAGGCAACACCGGGAACCTAACTCCCTGACCGCACGCGACCAAAGGGCGGAGGCGCCCTACGATGCTGGGATGAACCCAGCTCCGGAGCCTGTCGCGTGGGATGTCGCCGAGCAGGTCGCAGGGCGGGTGGCAGGCCGGAGTGAGACACGGGTCAACTGGTCGACTCTGCGCGGTCTGGTCACCGACTTCCAGGAGTTCACTGCTCAGGCCGAGGACCTCGTGGAGCGCTCGACCGGGCTCCGCTCGCTCGTCGGCCCGGCCCGTGCCCAGGTCTCGACCCGCGAGGAGTGGATCCAAGCCAACATCTCCTCGTTCCGCCGCCTCCTCGGCCCGGTACTCGAACGGGCTGGCAAGGGCGGTCGCGCACTGCCCGGCCTGCTCGGACCTGTGGGCCGAGTCGCCGCCGGGGCCGAGATGGGCGTTGTGCTCGGCTGGATGTCCGGGCGCGTGCTCGGTCAGTATGACCTGCTGTTCGCCGAGGGCGATGGCCGCCAGGACGCCGTCTACTTCGTTGGGCCCAACATCGTCTCGCTGGAGCGTCGCCACGGGTTCGACCCCCGCGAGTTCCGGCTTTGGATCGCGCTGCACGAGCTGACCCATCGTGCCCAGTTCACGGGCGTCTCCTGGCTGAGGGGTCACTTCCTCGAGCTCGTGGAGCAAAGTGTCGCCATTGCCTCCCCGGACCCGCGCCAGATTCTCGACGCGCTCGGGCGCATGGCGATGGACATCCGCTCCGGACGCAATCCGCTCGCCGAGTCCGGTCTGGTCGGGGCCCTCGCGTCGTCCGAGCAGCGGGAGACGCTGCGTTCCATACAGGGCATGATGAGCCTGCTCGAGGGCCACGGTGACGTGACGATGGACCGAGCGGCGGCGGATCTGGTCCCGAACGCCGCCCACTTCTCCGAGGTTCTACGCCAAAGACGTGAGTCCTCCGCCGGGCTGACGAAGCTGTTCCAGCAGCTCATCGGCCTCGAGGCCAAGCTCCGCCAGTACGCGGACGGGGAGAGCTTTGTCCGCGAGGTCGAACGTACGGGGGGGCCGGAGCTTTTGGCTCTTGCCTGGGAACGTCCGGAGAACCTGCCGAGCGTGCTCGAGATCAAGTCACCGGCCTCTTGGGTCTCCCGCGTGCGAGGTCCGGCGCCCGAGCTGGGGTGATGCGCCCGCTTCGCGAGCGTGCCTTGTCGGCTTCGTCCCGGCTCATAGGGCGGTGCAGCTTCCCCGAGCCAGGCTCGCAGCTGCCCTGCGCGGTTTCGGGCGGGGCCGATTCCCTCGCCTTGTTGGTGCTGGCGGTGGCGGCCGACTGTGACCCTGTGGCCCACCACGTCGACCACGGCCTTCGCGTGGACTCAGACCAGGACCTGAACGTGGTCAACGAGCTCGCACGCGCCCTCGGTACCGAGGTCGTCGTCCACAAGCTTGACATTGCAGGAGGCCCCAACCTTGAGGCGCGGGCGCGTGCCGCCCGCTTCGCCGTCCTGCCTCCAGAAGTCGCCACGGGGCACACGGCCGACGACCAGGCCGAGACGGTCCTTGTCAACTTGCTCCGGGGCGCCGCAACCGACGGCCTCGGCGCGATGCGTTCCGGTCGGAGGCACCCGATTCTCGGCCTTCGTCGCTCCGAGACCCATGGGTTGTGCGCCGAGCTTGGTCTCAAGCCTGTCGAGGACGTCACCAACCGCGATCCAGCCTATTTGCGAAACCGCATCCGCCACGAGCTGATCCCGCTTCTTTGCGAGATGGCGGGCCGCGACGTCGTCCCTGTCCTCGCCCGCCAGGCGCGCCTTGTTTCGGAGGACGCAGCTCTCCTTGGCGAGCTGGCCGCCGCGCTCGACCCTACCGACGCAAGGGCCGTGACGAACGCAGCGCCCCCGCTCGGTCGGCGGGCCATTCGCGAGTGGCTGCGCGGTGACCACCCACCTGACCTCGCTACCGTCGAGCGGGTACTCGTCGTGGCGGCCGGGGCGCGCTCGCGACAGACGTCGGCGCTGGCAGGAGCGTCCGTCGCAGCAAAGGGCGCCTGCACCTCGATAAGGCTGATGAGCATTGGGCCGCCACGCTGCCCGAAACGCCCAGGGGTGCGGGCACAGCGAGCTGAGCCACCGCGCCTTCCTGGCCCATCAGGCTAGTGTCGCCCCCATGGGCGACCTCAAGGGCGAGTGGGCTGGTCGGCCCGACGAAGGTCCGCACTCCGGCTCGAGCGTGTTGAGCGTGTGGGACAAGGACCCGGCACTTGGCAGGGTCGTGCTCTCGGTCGAACAGATCGCCGCCCGCGTCGCCGAGCTCGGCCAGGCGATAACCAAGGACTACGCCGGACGCCCACCCTTGCTGGTCGGGGTGCTCAAGGGCGCGTTCATATTCCTCGCCGACCTCGCCCGTCAGATCCAGCTGCCACTCGAGCTCGACTTCATGGCGGTTTCCTCCTACGGAACGGCAACGAAGACGAGTGGTGTCGTGCGGATCTTGAAGGACCTTGACATTGACCTCACGGGACGTCACGTCCTCATCGTCGAGGACATTCTTGACAGCGGGCTAACTCTCACCTACCTGCGAAACAGCCTTCTCGCTCGCGGGCCCGAGAGCTTGGCGGTCTGCTCGCTTCTCGTCAAGCGCGCCGTAGTGCCACGACCGGATCTCGAGCTTGCCTACGTGGGCTTTGACATCGAGCCGGAGTTCGTCGTCGGCTACGGGCTCGATGTCGCCGAGCGCTACCGCAACCTTCCTGACATCCGCGTGTACACAGCCGGGGAGCCCACATGAACACAGTGCTCGCGGTGCAACACGGGAACCTGCACTCCCGGCGATGAGCGACCCGGACCTCGAAGCCGGGCCCATCGCGCCGCTTCGCCGGACCGTCGACCGCGAAGGTGTCTCAAGGGCTGTGCGTGATTTGCTGGTCGCCATCGGCGAGGACCCCGACCGCGACGGCCTCGTGCGCACTCCCGAGCGAATGGCGGCGATGTACTCAGAGCTGTTCAATGAGGCCGGCGAGGACCCAGCGAGGTTCCTGACTGTCACCTTTGCCGCCGAGCACGACGAGATGGTCATGGTGCGTGACATTCCCTTCGCCTCTTTGTGCGAGCACCACCTCGTGCCGTTCCTCGGCAGGGCTCACGTCGCCTACATCCCCAGCAAGGACGGCCGGATCACGGGACTTTCCAAGCTGGCCAGGGTCGTGGACGCCGTTGCCGGGCGCCTGCAGGTTCAAGAGCGGATGACGACCCAGATCGCTGAGGCGATCGAGAAGGCTCTCGCCCCCCGGGGCGTCCTCGTGGTGATCGAGGCCGAGCATTTGTGCATGTCGATGCGCGGGGTACGCAAACCGGGGACGGTAACGATCACCTCGGCTGTACGAGGCCTGTTCCGGACAGACCCGAGGACAAGGGCAGAAGCGATGGAGCACGTGCGAGGCAGAGCGCTCTGAACCTCTACTCTTGCGGTGTGTTCCCCCTTGTGATGGGCGTGCTCAACGTCACATCCGACTCGTTCTCAGATGGTGGTCTCTACCTGGACTTTGAGGCAGCGCTGCGCCGAGGGCGGGAGATGATCGCCGAGGGCGCCGACCTCGTCGACGTCGGTGGCGAGTCGACCCGTCCCGGTGCGGGTGCCGTGCCTGCCGAGGAGGAGCTGGCACGCGTCGTCCCCGTCGTCGAGGCACTCGCGGGCGAGATCAGGGTGTCGATCGACACGACAAAGGCCTGCGTCGCCCATGCCGCCCTCGAGGCCGGGGCAACACTTTTGAACGACGTCTCATCCAGCCTCGCCGCCGTGGCGGCCGAGCATGGGGCAGGCTTTGTTGCTATGCATCGCAAGGGCACGCCCGCAGACATGCAGAATGACCCGTATTACGAAGACGTCGTCGTAGAGGTCCGCGAGTTCCTCGAACAGCGCACGGCCGAGGCGCGTGCGGCCGGCGTTGCAGAGCTGTACATCGATCCCGGGATCGGCTTCGGCAAGACCGTGCGTCACAACCTCCAGCTTCTGAACGCCCTGCCCGAGCTCGTGGCCACCGGTGTCCCCGTGCTCGTCGGCACGAGCCGGAAGGGTTTCATCGGTCATCTCGGCGCCGGCGGGTCGGCCAACGGGCGCGTCGGCGACGTCCCGCCGCTTGACCCCGACGACCGTCTCGAGGGCTCGCTCGCCTCAGCCGTGTGGGCGATGGCCTGCGGGGCGGCCCTGATCCGGGTCCATGATGTGGCGGCAACCGTGCAGGCGGCACGTCTGATCCGCGATACTGCGCCATGAGAGGGCGCTGGGCGGCAGGGATAGTCCCGAGAAACTTCTGCTGGATCGTCAAGGACCACTTGGCGGTCAGCGAGCGGCCCGGGGGATATGCGCCGAACCATCGCAAGGTCCGCCGGCAAGAAGAGCTGTTGTGGTTACGAGCCCAGGGCTTCACGAGGGTTGTTTCCCTCCTCGGCTCGACACACAACCTGCATGCCTACGAAGAGCTCGGCCTGGAGTGGTCACGGTTCCCCCTGCCAGCCGCCTCCGAAACCCCACTGGTGCTCGCCGCTTTGTATCCCGCCATGCGGGCTTGGTTGCGCAATGGCGAGCGGTTGTTGCTCCATCAAGAAGAACTTGGCGACTGCGTTATGGGCGTTGTGGCGGGCTATCTGCTCTGGAGCGAGATCCTGCCCGACGGCCCTCGGGCCATCACAGCGATGGAGCAGCTGCTGCGTCGTCAGATGGGCACGGTAGGGCGCATGATCGTCGCAGCGGTCGACGAGGTCCCCTCGCCGCGGACCCTGGGCGACAAAGAGCCGGTCGAGGTCCATGAGGTATCCGGCGAGCTGTCACCGCGCGAGCTCGAGCCCGACGAGTCGCCTTTAGGTGGCGACTCGGGGGTTCTGGAAGAGGCTCTGACGGAGTCGGAGCTGCCGGCGTGGGAGGCCCCTTCGCCGCTCAACAGCGAGCAGGTCGGCGCGAGTTGCGAGGTGGGCGACGGCGAGGAAACTACCGACGCGAGCGGTGACCTGCTCGCCGCGCCCCGGGACGAGCTCGAGCCGGACGTGGCGCCGATGCTGGCCGACGAGGACACCGAGAGCGCGAAGAGTGATCAAGCCGAGCCTGTCTCGGCTGCTGAGGCCGTCGCCGGCGCCGAACAGGCCGCGCCGGCCCAGCTCGAGCCAGAGCCGGCGGGCGAGGTGGGTGAGCCGGAGCCCGCCCCCGTCGACGAGGGCGAGGGACTTGCTGCCGGGCGGTCCTAGATGGGCGACAGGATCGAGCTGCGAGCAATCCGCGTGCTCGGGCGCCACGGCGCGCTCGAGGGCGAGCAGGACACCGCCCAGCCCTTCGAGGTAGACCTCGAGATCGAGGCAGATCTGGAGAAGGCCGCCCGTGGAGACGACCTTTCGATGACGGTGGACTACTCCCTTGTCGTGGCGAGGACCGTGGAGATCGTCGGAGGCGAGCGATACCGGCTCCTCGAAGCACTTGCTGAGGCCATCGCCTTGGGCGTGCTCGAGATCGCCTCGGTGGACGCGGTAACCGTCGCGGTCAGGAAGCTCCGGCCTCCCGTAGCTGCTGACATGGCCTTTGCCGGGGTTCGCTTGCGGCGCGAACGGGACCGCCGACAGATATGAGAACTGAGGCCTTCTTGGGCCTCGGCTCGAACATGGGAGACCGGGTCAGCTACCTCAAAGAGGCGGTTGCCGCTCTTCGCCAGCTGGACAACTGCCTGGAGGTCTCCCCGGTCTATGAGACCGCACCTTTCGGTGGTCCGCGAGGCCAAGGCCGCTACCTCAACTGCGTTGTGCGGCTCACAACTGACCTCGGGGCTCGCGAGCTGCTGGCTTTCGCCAACGGGCTCGAGGACGTGGCGGGCAGGGTCCGCACCGTCCGAAATGGGCCGCGCACCTTGGACGTCGACATCCTTCTTTTCGGCAATCTCGTCATCGACGAGCCCGACCTCGTCGTGCCCCATCCGAGGATGGCTGAGCGCGGATTCGTGCTGGCGCCGCTCGAGGACCTCGAGCCCGCCGCCGTACCGGAGGGATGGCGCTCGAGGATTTCCGAGACCGCCCCGGTGTCTTTGGACATGAGAGCGCTTGGTAGGCTCGAGGACATCTGAGACACGAACGGCACCCTTTGAGGGGCCGGAACGAAGAGAGCTCAAAATGACAACGGTTCGCATCATCGGGCCCGGACGGGCAGGCCGGTCGTTCGCGCAGGCATTGGCGGCCGTCGGCGTAAAGGTAAGCGCCTTGCTCGGTCGCGATGACGAGATCTGGGAGGCCGGCGAGGGCGTGGACCTCGTCCTGCTGACCGTCCCCGACCGGGCAGTCCCAGTCGTCGCCGGTGCCATTCGGCCCGTCGCAAGCACCGTTGTCGCCCACTGCTCGGGGGTCCTCGGCCTCGACTCGCTGTTGCCGCACGCCAAGGTTGCCTCGCTACACCCTCTCGTGAGCCTGCCCGACCCGCATGTAGGCGCCCGGCGGCTTCGTTCGGGCTGCTATTTCGCCACGGCCGGGGACGACATCGCCTGCGAGCTCGTCGCCGCGCTGGGCGGGCACAGCCTGACGGTCGCGCCGCAGGCGTGGGCCGCCTATCACGCCGCGGCATGCGTGGCTTCGAACCACCTTGTGGCGCTGATGGGGCAGGTGCAACGTGTCGCCGCCACCGCTGGAGTCGACCTCGGGGCCTTCTTGCCTCTCGCGAGAGGTGCGCTCGAGGACGTCGCGCTCATGGGACCTGCCGCCGCTCTCACGGGGCCAGCCGCTCGCGGCGACATGGCCACAATCGAGAGCCACCGCCAGGCCCTCGAACCGAGCGAGCTCGCCGGTTACGAAGCCGGCGTAGCTCTCGCCCAGCGCCTTTGCGGCCCGGGCTCGCCGGGGGATGCAGTCGAGGAGACGGGTCCCGGCGCGAAGGGCGAGGCGCTGGCCCTGGCAGGCTCGTGGAGCTCGTAGCCACACGCGAAGAGTTGCGCAAGGCGGCCACCAAGGCGCGCTCTTCGGGCCGAAGCCTCGCCTTGGTGGCCACCATGGGGTCGTTGCACGAGGGTCATGTGTCCCTCATTCGCAGCGCGGCCTCGGAATGCGACGTCGTGGCGGTCTCGATATTCGTGAACCCGATCCAGTTCTCCTCGGCCGCTGACCTTGCCCGCTACCCCACGAGCTTGTCCGAGGACCTGGAGTTAGCCGCCGCCACCGGCGCGGGGATCGTCTTTGCCCCTTCGGTCGCCGAGATGTACCCGGGAGGAAAACCGTCGACGACTGTCGAGCCGGGCCCGCTCGCCGCCCGCCTTGAGGGCGCTTCACGTCCGGCGCACTTCGCTGGTGTCGCAACTGTGGTCACCAAGCTCCTCTCGCTGTGTGGCCATTGCCGCGCCTATTTCGGTGAGAAGGACTTCCAGCAGCTCGTCGTAGTGCGCCATCTCGTTGCCGATCTGGACCTCGACGCCGAAATTGTCGGCTGCCCGACGATACGGGAGCTCGACGGGCTTGCTTGCTCCAGTCGCAACAATCGCCTCGGGCCCGCCGACCGACAGGCGGCCAGTGTGCTATTCAACTCGCTCATGGCGGGAAAGGCCCGGATCTTGGCCGGTGAGACGGACCCTGCCCAGGTCGAAAAAGCCATGGCCTTGCTGGTCGATTCCGAGCCGCGGGCCAGGTTGGACTATGCAGTGGTTGTGGACCCCGTCACCCTCGCTGCGCCGAGCAGCCTCTCGGGCGAGCTTCGACTGCTTATCGCGGCGGAGGTCGGAGAGGTCCGCCTGATCGACAACCTGGGTGTACGGCCATGACATCGAGGCCCAGGTTGTCCCGGCACCGCCTTTGGCGCCCGGTGTCGTGACCGGGCTCCAGCGTCTCGACGTCCTCGTAGTCGGCAGCGGGGTGGCGGGCCTGTCGGCCGCTGTCCGTCTCGCAGAGCGCGGCGGGTCCCGCGTCGGCGTCATCACCAAAGGTGAGCTCGACCAGTCGACGACCCGCTGGGCCCAGGGCGGCATCGCGGCCGTGCTCCCCGGCGACGAGGACTCGACCGACCTGCACCTAGCTGACACGCTGCGCGCCGGGGCCGGGCTGTGCGACCAGGCCGCGGTGCGAGTGCTCGTCGACGAAGGCTCAGAACGCGTCCATGAGCTCATCGCCCTCGGGGCGGTCTTCGACAGGGTTCCCGGCGGCCGTCTCTCAAGAGGTAGGGAGGGCGGCCACTCCACGGCGCGGGTGCTACACGCCGGCGGCCTCGCCACCGGTGCCGAGGTCGAGCGCGCACTTGTCGCGGCCGTACGAGACAGCGCCGCGGCGATCTACGAGAACTGGTTCGCCCTCGATCTCGTCGTGGAAAATGACAGGTGCGCGGGCGTGGTGGCGCTCGACGATTCGGGAGACCTGTTGCGAATCGAGGCGTCCCATGTCGTGCTCGCCTCCGGCGGAGCCGGCCAGATGTACTCGGTCACGACCAATCCTCCCGAGGCCACCGGGGACGGGATAGCCATGGCGCTTCGGGCCGGCGTCCCGGTTGCCGACGTGGAGTTCGTGCAGTTCCACCCGACGGCGCTCCATCACGCAGCCATGCCCCGTCCGCTCATCTCCGAAGCCCTGCGCGGGCACGGTGCGGTGCTGCGTGACGCGATGGGCAACCGTTTTGTGGACGAGCTGCTACCCCGCGACCTTGTCAGCCGGGCCATAGCCGTGAAGCTGGCCGAGGAGGGGAGCGACCACGTCTTTTTGGACGCCACCGCTCTCGAGGACTTCGGACGGAGGTTCCCGACCATCGCCGCGGCATTGGCCGACGTCGGCCTCGACCCGTCTCGGGACTTGTTGCCGGTGGCTCCGGCTGCCCATTACCTGTCCGGGGGGGTCCTCGTCGACCTCGACGGGGCCAGTGCCCTGCCCGGGCTCTGGGCGGCCGGCGAGGTCGCCTGCACCGGGGTACATGGTGCCAATCGCCTCGCCTCCAACTCACTTCTCGAGGGCATGGTCTTTGGCGCTCGCTGTGTCGACGCCATCATTTCGGGCCGCGAGGGCCCACAAGCGACGGGGGCCCTGTCCGGCATGTCCAAGCCGATGGCGACTACCCGCACCGACCTGTTGGGCCCGATTCTCGTGCAGCCTGTGGCGGGCTGCCGGTGTGGTGCCCGTCCCTCCCGATCGCCCTGGCGCATAGCGACCGAGCCGGGTGACGAGATCAGGGCCGAGGCACAACGGCGCCAGCTGCAGGCCGCCATGACCAACTGGGCGGGTGTCGTGAGAGATGCCTCGTCTCTCGAGAAGGCCTCCGACGCCTTGGAAAGTGTCGTCTCGTGCCTCTCGGGCGGCGTTGATCGCCCTACGGCCGAGATGCGCAACCTGACCGATCTCGCGAGGGCGTTGCTCGAGGCGGCGACCGCTCGCGAAGAGACGCGTGGCTCTCAGGCACGCTCCGACTTCCCGGAGACTTCGCCCTTGTTCCACTGCCGGCTCTCGCACGGGTCGCTGCCCGGGCCTGTCTCGCTCTCATCCCCGTCACCGAAGGAGAGGTGAGGCTGTGCACGACGATGTTCAGCCACCCCTGTCGGCGGTACGAGAGGCCGTGGCGATCGCCCTCGCCGAGGACGTGCTTCCTCTCGGTGACCTGTCGGCGGGCCTGCTTCCAGCCTCGGCCCGAGGCCGTGCCGCCTTCGTTGCCCGCGCAGCGGGCGTCGTAGCGGGGACGCGTTGCGCGGAGCAGGCCTGTGCCCAGCTCGACGCCGGGCTCGAGGTGACCTGGAGCGTGCACGATGGTGGCGAGGTCAGCCCAGGCGGGGTTATCGGGCAGGTCGAAGGCCCGTTGCGCTCCTTGCTGACAGCCGAACGCACCGCGCTCAATTTCCTCTGCCACCTTTCCGGGGTCGCCACTGCCACTCGCAGTTACGTCGAGGCAGCTCGCGAGGCCAATGCCTCGGTGAGGATCTGGGACACGCGAAAGACGACTCCGGGGCTTCGGGCCCTCGAGAAGGCGGCTGTGCGGGCCGGAGGCGGCGTCAATCACAGGGGCAGCTTGTCCGAGGGGGTCCTCATCAAGGACAACCACCTCGTCGGGCTCTCGATCGCCGAGGCGGTCGAAAGAGCCCTCGCGTGGTGGCCGGGTCGGATGGTCGAGGTTGAGTGCGACCGCCTTGAGCAGGTGGCAGAGGCCCTCAGTGCCGGAGCGGGTCTCATCATGTGCGACAACATGACCCCCGACGAGGTAACAGCCTGTGTGCAGCTGGTGGGTCGCGAGCGCTCGCACGTGCTCGTCGAGGTCTCAGGAGGTGTCAACCTCGCCAATGTCGCCGCCTACGCGGCCGCCGGTCCGGACCTCATATCGATAGGTGCCCTCACCCACTCCGTAGCCGCGCTCGACATCGGGCTCGACCTCGAGGTGGTGACTTCTGCGCAGTGACCCCGGCGTGTCGGAGGCTCGCCCCGATCCTCGTGAGTCTTCGCTAGAGCCGTGATCACGGTCTCAGACGCCGCCATGCTCGTCGGCGCCGGAGCACTCGCCGGCGCGGTCGGGACAGCGGGCGGGATCACGTCGCTTATCTCATACCCGGCGCTCATCGCCGCCGGGCTGTCCCCGTTGCAGGCGAGTGTGACGAACATCGTGGCGCTTGTAGCCTGCCTTCCGGGATCTGCCCTGACCTCCAAGCCCGAGCTGGCCGACAAGGGCCAGTGGATCCGGCACTGGGCGCCCTGGGCCGGCGCGGGCGGGCTTGCCGGCTCGGTGCTGCTGGTCTCCACCCCACCGGGCGCTTTTGCCGATGTCGTGCCTTACCTGCTCGTCTTCGCCGCGGTGAGCCTTCTCGTCCAGCCGCGGTTGTCGTCGCGCCACGACCGGCACCGTGCCGGCGGTCTCGTCCTGCCGTGTGGTCTGTTTGCGGCTTCTGTCTACAACGGGTATTTCGGCGCCGGCTCAGGAGTCATCGTGACCGCATTGTTGTTGGTCTCGGTCGAGCCGGAGATGGCCAGGGCGAACGCCCTCAAGAACATGCTCGTCGGCGCGGCGACGGTCGTCTCGGCAGCGACGCTCATCGTTCTCGGCCATGTGGACTGGGCCGCCGCCACTGAGCTAGGTGGCGGCTCGTTCCTCGGCAGCACGATAGGCCCCCTCGTCGCGCGGAGGATTCCGCCCGGTCTTCTCCGCTGGCTCGTGGCCCTCGTCGGGCTGGGCCTAGCGGTCCGCCTGTGGATCCGACCGCTCTAGTGGTGGCGCTAGGCAACAGGCTGGATTCTGGGACCTCTAGGCAAGCTCGGGCAGGGACGGGTTTGGCTCGGAAAGGCGGATGCGCCGGTACTGGAGGATCCCGACACGGACGAGCACCTGGGCGAAGGCCATGAGGACGAAAGCCGTCGAGTAGGCCTCCCCGCTCGAGATGGAATGGCGTATTGAGAAGCGGACCAGCGAGGCCTCACCCGAGGTGGTGTGCGCCCAGATGTCAAAACCCAGCCGGATCCCCATGCCGAGGACCCACGCGCTCGCGGCCAGCAGACCCGCCTGGCACATGATGTGGCGCGAGCTGTCGGTGTAGACCCTGGTCGTCAATCCGCTCACGACCCCGAACGCTGCTCCTCCGACGACGAGGACAACGTCCATCAAGACGTCGTTACCTGCCGTCGGGAAGCCCTTCAGGTACTCGCTGGCCGCGAGCGCGAGCAACACCAATGGCAGCAGGACCGACCGGGGAGTTAGCGCTCTCGGACGGATCTGGCGAAGCACGAGCGCGACAAGGAGAATGTCGATTGCGTAGTCGCTGAAGCTCACGGGCCCCCCTTCCCGCTGAAAATGCTAGTGGGGGCGGCCCGAGGCGAGGCGTCGCCTGCCCATGTTGGCGGGCCGACTAGCCATCTGGCGTGCTCGCCGCGCCGGCGCCCACGGCCTGTCGTTGGTTAGAGGTGGGCTCGCTGCAGCAGAACCACGGTTCGCTGAGCCTCGGCCTTGGTCCAGATGGCCCCATCGAGACGCTTCCGGCGAGCGGTCCGCTCGTGCGCCGTGGCTTGGTGCCGCCCTTTTCCAAATAGGTGAGGAGACGTGCTTGTACCTCGGCAAAAAGCTCTTCGGCCGAGCTCGCGCACGTCTCGCTCGCGAATGCCTCGGCCCGTGCCGCCAGCTCGCCTTGGAGTGCGTCGAGACCGGCATCTTCGGCCGTCCATGCCCAGCTGAGCCGCTCGGCGTCGTAGTTGCTGAGCCTGCCTTTGACCTCCTTGGCCGACAGCAGCAAGGAGCCCTCGGGAAGGAGAAGCCTGATTGTGTACTGCACCGGGTCGACGTTGCCGACCAGGTCGTGGGCGAGCACGAAGTCGGTCAAGGCGACGAGCTCGGACGCCTCGGTCCAAGGGGTAAAGGGCAGCCAGGAAGGTCTGATCTCGATGCCGTGACGTCGCAACAGTGTCACCGAGGCGCTTGCGTCGCTGGCCGTGTGGCCCTTTTCCAAGATACGAAGCGTCCTCGAGTCGACCGACTCAAAGGCCGACACGACGAACAGGCACCCCGCCTCGGCCAGGGCCGGCCAGAGTCCCTCGTTGGCCAAGATGTGCTCGACCTTGACGGTGCAGTCGAAGCTCAGGTCGGGAAAAGAAGAGTGCACGGCCTGGGCGACCCGAAGGGCGTGTCGGGGGCCGTTCAAAAAGTCTGGGTCCGCGAAACTCAGATGCTCGACTCCCGCAGCTACGAGCTGTGCCACATCGGCGAGGATGACCTCTTCGCCGAGCGCGCGAAAGCGGCCTCCGTAGACGACGGGCAAGGGGCAATGTCGGCATCGGTGCGAGCAGCCGTGGCTCGCCTCGACGGCAGCCGCCAGGCGCTCCCGTCCGCCGTGCACGAGCCGGGCATAACTCTCGAGAGGGGGGAGCAGGTCGCGGGCGGGCACCAAGAAGCGGCTACGCCCCGTGTGCACGACCATCCCGCGCTCGTCGGCTCCCGGCGCAGCACAGGTCCCAGAACCCTCCACCCAGGCCACAAGGGCGGGCTCGTATTCCCCGGCTATCACAAGGTCGGCGATGGCTGCGGTCGTCGTGTCGCGGCCCATAGCTGCATAAAGGCCGTAAAAGCAGATAGGCAGCTCGGGCCGCCCGACGCGAACCGACGTTGCCAAGGCCACGGCCATGCGCATCGCGGTGTGCATCGGAACCGAGAAGGCGACGAGTTCTGCCCACTCGACAAGGGCGGTGTCCCAAGGCTGGACAGACACGTCGATAGCCCGCACCTCATGGCCGAGCACCCGGAGCGCGGCCGCCGGTGAGGCCACGTGGACAGGTTGGTGGCCGAGCTCGTAGGTAGAAACCAGCAGGACTCGCACGTGGGCACGCTACTGGAGAGGGCCGCCGCCACCGGTCCGACAGCTCCGCCGGCGCGGCGCTTTAACATGGTCGCTCCACCATCTTTTCGAGGACGTCCATGAGCGACAGCGGCAACATTTCTGGCGACGGGGTCCCGGTGCTTCGCGTGACGGCTCCGGCTCTGGCTGAGATCCTCGAGCTGAGGGCCGGGGAGCAAGATCACGAGTCGCTCGGCTTGTGCGTCGAGATAAGCGGTGCCCACGACGACGTCTACACCTACGACATGTACTTCCAGGCCACCTCGGAGGTCGCGCCGAGCGACTGGACCGAGGTGGTCGAGGGCGGCCTGGTCTTGATCGTGCCGGCCCAGAGCGTCGACAGGCTGCACGGAGCCGTGCTCGACCTAAGCCCGCCAGATGATGGCGGGGGAATGGTGATCCGCAACCCCAACCGGCCGCCTCCGGCCCGTCATAGCCCGGCCATGACCGGTCCGCCGCCCGATCTGAGCGGGGACGTCGCCCAGAGGCTCCTGCAGGTGCTCGAGGAGCAGATCAACCCCGCCATAGCCGCCCATGGGGGTCGTGCCGACCTGGTTGCTGTCGAAGACGACACCGCCTACCTACGCCTGTCGGGTGGCTGCGCCGGATGCGGCCTGGCGGCAGTGACCCTGAGCCAGGGCATCGAGGTGGCGATCCGCGACAGCGTGCCCGAGATCGTCAACGTCGTCGACGTGACCGACCACGCTTCGGGTACGAACCCGTACTACGAGGCCGCCAAGAAGTAGTGACGCGGGCCGGCGCTACCGGCCCGCACGCTTTTCAGATGGCCTCGAAGCGCCCCAAGTCGGCGGCCGCGTAGACTCCGCGACGGCGTCGATGCGGACTGTCTTCTCGAGGGCGCCGACAACCTCAGCGAGGCGTCCGGCCGGGATGGCGCATGTCAGCTCGTCGCCGGACTGACCGGTTCGGGTCCTGCTCAGCGTGCAGCCGAGGCTGGCGGCGACTGCGCCCTGTTCCTTGGCGAGGGCCACGATGCGGCACTGCGGCTTGCCGCCGATGTCGAGCCCGGGCACGGCATCTGCCATGAGCATGAGCTGGCGGGCGCTAAGGCGTACGAGGATGACGTCCGGAGCACCCCTTGTGTCCCTGAGCGGCCCGTAGGTCACGGCTCCTGGGCGCTTTGCCACGGTAGGTATCTCGGGCACCTGTTCCATCGTGACCCAGCCTGAGTCCAACAGCGCGGCCACGTCGGAGTTGCCGGCAACGTCTTCCAGTCCGGCGAATCCATGCACGAGGGTGCCGACGCTGCAGTTGGCATGGTCGCTGGCAACAGTCGAGAACGTCCTCTCGAGCGCCTTGGTCCAAAAGACGCAACCGGCGGGCACGGGGCCGGTCCTTCCGTCATCTGCCGGCGCCGCCTTCGGGCCTGCGTAGGCCTCGACGCCCTGTGGCGCGCTCGAGGAGAAGGAAATGGCGATGGGTGGCGTGGCCAGCCTGAGCGCCGTCGTGAGCGCGTTGGCGAGGTCCGGCCATGAAGGAGAGTCCATGCCCTCAAGCTACAGAGCGCGCCGACGAATCCGGTCAGAGGTTCTCGAAGGCTGGAGGGCAGACGAGCTGGCCGCGTATGGACGCGATGTAGCTCGCCAGCCGGAGCACCTGGGCGGCCTCGTCGGGCGCCCAGGCCGGGAGCGAGATTTGGATGCCGTAGGGCACCGAGTACTCGAAGCCGAGGCGTCCGTAGAACCCGGGGCTTCCTTCGAGGACTACGGCTGGCTCGCCCAGCGCCTCGGCATCGGCCGTCACGCGGCGGACGAGGGCCGACCCGATACCGCGTCCATGGAAGCTCGGTGCCACCGCCAGCGGGGCGAGGATCGCCACTCGAGTCAGCTGTTCCTCTTCGGAAGCGATGCGTAGCTGATCATCACGTGGCCGACCACCTGCCCCCCGAGCTCGGCAACCAGAGCGAGCTCGGGAATGTACTCGGGCGAGGCCCGAATGGCCTCTACTAGGTCAGCTTCTTCAGTCGAGCCGAAGGCCATCGTCACGACGTCGGACACCTCGGCGTAGTCGTCGACGGTCTCGGGGCGAATGCTGAGTCCGACAGGAGGCTCGGGCACAGGTGTTTGATCCGCACTTCCCAGCATTTCAGACCGTCATCCCGAGCCGGTCGCTCGCGTGGTTCTCGACATGACCGGATCTTCGCGGCACGAAGGGGACAGCATGGTCAAAGCCGGGTCCGCCATGGGCCTGGCATCTGGTCGATTCGGTGCCAAAGGGGCCGAAGCTTCGAAGCTCGAGTATGTCGGAGGACACGACCGTGTCACGACGCCTGTCTCAAGTCGCCAGGCCGAAGGTCTCGCTCTTTTGCTTTCCGGCCACTGAATAAGAAAAGGTTGCTTCGGAGTAGAGCAGGCCGTACTTGTGCACCTTCACCACTTTCGTGAGCAGGAGCCTGGCGGCGTAGGTATGGAAATGGCCGGCGGCGCAATTCGGCGTGCAGTCGTTCTGGTAAAGCTCGCCAGTTCCAGTCGCGGACTTGGCGCCCCAGGTTTTCCAGACCACGTTCTTCCAAGACGCATTGGCGTCCGCGCAGCTCATCAAGTAGTTCGTCGGCCTTACCTGAGGCCTCCCGGCACACGGGAGTACGCGGGGAGCCGAAACGAGGGTCCGTGCCGCGGCCCCACTCATGGGCAAGACAGCTGCTAGCCCCATTGCTGCCCCGGCGAGGATCCGGCCGACATTGCCACGCATTTCCGCCCTCTTTCCCTAGCGCCCGGCCATTGTCCATCCAACGGCGACTCCAGTCAGCCGTGGATGCGGGCATCAAGATAGCTGCGGTCGCTACTCCATTGACTTCAACCCCTAGAACAACGCGCTGGCCCTACTAAGCCTCAGGCCATCTGAGAGCGAACCTGCTTGGCCCGGGCGGCGCCGATGGCGGTCTTTACGTCTTTTTGCTCCTCTGGCGGCGGGAGCACCGCCGGCAGGCCCAAGGACTGGATCCAGAACTCTCTTCCCCAACCCGTCGTGTGGTAAAAGTGCTCGTCCTCCTGCTCCTCCACTTGGTCGTAGGCCGACCTGAGTGCCTTTGCCCTATCGCCTTTGAGCTTGCTGACAACCTCGCCGATGAGCTCCCAGTTGAGGTGGTCCTTGGTTTCGGCCAGGGTCACGCATTCAGCGGCCACGAGCTCGGCAGCCTCGGGGGGACCTTCTGCGAGGGCCATCTCCATCGCCTTTACGAGGGAGGTCCCTATGTGACGGACCACTCGCCGACCGGGCGTCTCTGTTCTCGGGTCGAGGCCGAAGGCGCTGAGCACGCCTTCAACGAGCTCGACGTGATGGGTTGTCTGCTCGTGGTACTTCTCCCACTCTTCGCGCAGGTCATCGTTCTTCACGCAGCCAAGTGCCGCCTCGTAGACCTGCACCCCGCCGAGCTCTGTCTCGAGGGCCTGGAAGAGAAGCTCTTGCAGCTGGTCGTCGTTCATCGTCTTCTCCTTTTGGGCTGGGCCACCGGATCTTTTCGCCCAGGCTTGCCCGCAAGTCGTACCCACGGCCGCCTCAACCGACACGTGGCGACGCGGGCTGCAAACGAGTCGTGTTTCACCCGGAGTGCTCGAGGCTTCCGCGACCGGTGCAGGCGTGCCCCTACTGCTGTTCCGAGGCGATGACTGCGAGCTATCTCGCGCGCTCAGCCCCACCAAAACGAAGCTGCGATCACGACGTAGAGAGCCACGAGGCAGGCACCCTCGAGCCAGGTTGATTCCCCGTCGAGCACGACAATTGCGGCAATTAAGGTCGTGAGCGCCAAGACGACCGCCAGGAACGGCGAAAGGACCAAGGTCAGCTGGGCGCCACCTATGAGTCCAGAGGAGAGAACGAGCACAGGTATAAGGACAAGGGCGATCTGTACCGGGCTCTGCAAAATGACCGATACGGCGTAGTCGCTCCGGTTCCGGGCGGCGAGCTGAACGCCAACGACGTTCTCGACGGCGTTGCCGGCGATGGCCACGACCACCAGGCCGGCGAAGGCCTCCGACATGTGAAGGGCCGAGAGCGCCGGGCTCAAGGCGGCGACGAACCAGTCCGAGACGAACGCTGCGGCCACGCTCGAGACGAGAAGCGTCGTTGCCACGAGCGATATCGACCAACGAGCAGCTTGCGAGCCGCGATGTACTGCCGGCTCGCTGGGCTGATTTGGTCCGGCCTGATCCCCGGCGGGAGCTTGCTCGTCGCTGGTCGCCTCGCGGCGTACCGAGCGCGGGGAGGAGAGCACGAAGACCGCCAGCAACACCACAGAGGCGATGTCGGAAAGGGCGACTTTGTGGTGCCTAACAGCGAGATTGAGGTGCACCCCGAGCGTCGGGATCATGAGCACTGATACGGCGAGAACGAGGAGCACGACGATGACACGGGCGCTATCGGCAGAGAATCGCTGCGTCCCGTGTCTGAGACCGCCGACGATGAAGGCAACGCCCAAGACGAGCAGGACATTGGCGAGTATCGAGCCGATGAGCGCGGCCTGTAGAACCGCCACCAGCCCAGCTCGTAGCGCGAATATCCCGAAGAAGAGCTCAGGCAGGTTGCCGAGGGCGGACTGGACGACGCCTGTCATCCCCGAGCCGAGCCGATCCCCGAGCCGGTCGACGCTGCGCCCCACGATGGCTGCGAGGACGCCGAGGGCGACGGCGGACACGACGAAGGGGAAGACGCGGCCCGCGTCGAGGTAGCGGGCCGCGGCAGACACTGCCGTAAGGACACTGCCTGCGGTGAGCAGCCCGATATCGCCCCGGGAAAGCTGGGATCGCACGCTCGTTGTCTAGCGCCAGATCGCGCCGCTGGCTCGGTGACGCGCCGCGGTTGGGTGCTTCGGGGCAGATTTACCTGGCCGGGCCCACCGCCCGGTCGCTGCCCAGTGAGCAGGCGGCTCGCAATTGGGGGGGCCGGTTGAGGTAGACAGGGACCTCATGCTGCTTGCACTTGATGTGGGAAACACCCAGACGGTGATCGGGCTCTTCGCGAGCGGGAGCGGTGGCCCGACGAGAGCCACTGGTGAGGCGTACCGTGCGGGTCGAGCCGACGCCGGGTCAGCTCGCGAGCCGCGCGAGTTGGCAGACCTCGTCCACCACTGGCGGCTTGCCACTGTGGCGGAACGGACGGCCGACGAGTACGCCCTTCTTGTGACCGAGCTGCTCGGTCTCGTCGGGCTCGGCTTCACCGGCGCCTCGGTCGAAGACGGGGTTGACGGGATCGTCGTGTCTTCCTCTGTGCCCGACGTCACCTCCGCGGTAAGGGAAATGGCGCGCATCTGGTTCGACGTCCCGCTCGTTGTCATCGAGCCCGGCATTCGCACGGGGATGCCGATCCTCTACGACAACCCGAGAGATGTCGGCGCCGACCGGGTGGCCAACGCCGTCGGTGCTCTGGACCTTTACGGAAGCCCAGCCATCGTCGTCGACATGGGCACCGCCACCACCTTTGACGCCATATCGGCGGCGGGGGAGTACGCCGGGGGGGCGATCACTCCCGGGATCGAGATCAGCATGGACGCCCTCTTCGAGCACGCAGCCGCGCTGCGGCGGGTGGAGCTGGTCGAGCCACGCAACGTGATTGGCAAGTCCACCGTCGAGTCGATCCAGTCGGGGGTGATCTACGGCTACACAGGCCTTGTCGACGCCATGTGCCGGAGAATCTCGGCCGAACTCGGGCCCTCGACCATCATTGCCACCGGAGGCCTCGCAGGGCTCATCACCCCCTTGTCAGAGATGATCCAGCATCATGAGCCCTGGCTCACCTTGCACGGGCTCCGCCTCGTGTTCGACCGCAACGTGGCAGGCCAAGACAGTGGGAGAGAGACGTGACGCAGTTGCCATACCGGTTCGAGACGACGTCAGGAGCGGGCGACGTCGCCCGAGCCTTTGGCCATCTCGAGATCGGCGAGGAGTCCGGAGTGACTGTTGCCACCGCCGGGCGCCTCATGCGGTCGCGCCCCCAGGGCAAGCTCGCCTTCGGCGAGCTGTGGGACTGGACCGGGAGCATCCAGCTGTTCGCCCTCAAGCAGCTGACTCCGGACTTCGAGGAGTTCTGCCGTCTCTCGCTCGGGGACTGGATCGGTGTTCGTGGAGAGGTCGTAAGGACGCGCCGGGGCGAGCTGTCGGTCAAGGTTGCCTCCTGGGAGCTGCTGGCGCACGCTCGTCGCGGCTTCGGCGACAAGTGGCACGGGGTGAACGACCCCGACATCCGCTACCGCCAACGCGAGCTCGACTTATGGGCCAACGAGGGGGTCCGCGAGATCTTCTTGCTGCGCTCCAAGGTTGTCGCCTCGATCCGGCGCCGTCTCGGTGCTGCCGGGTTCGTCGAGGTCGAGACACCGGTGCTGCACCCGATCGCCGGCGGTGCGACGGCGCGGCCTTTCATCACCCACTACAACGCCCTTCACACCGACGTCTATCTGAGGATCGCCACCGAGCTGTACCTGAAGCGCTGCGTCGTCGGCGGGCTCGAGCGCGTCTTCGAGATAGGGCGTACCTTCCGCAACGAGGGCCTCTCGCCCCGCCACAACCCAGAGTTCACGATGCTCGAGCTCTACCAGGCCTATGCCGATTACACCGACATGATGGTCATCTTCGAGGACATCGTCGGCGGGACGGCCGAGGAGATCTTCGGCACCACGGTTCTGCCCTATCAAGGCCGCGAGATCGATCTCACGCCTCCGTGGCGCCGGGCCACCCTCGTGGAGCTAATAGCCGAGCACGCCGGCGTAGAGCTCGACCTGGCCATGGGGGTGGCCGAGCTTCGGCGCATAGCTGCGGGACTCGAGGTGCCATTCGAGCCCTGGTACGGACCCGGCAAGCTGATCCTGGAAATCTACGAGAAGACCACCGAGGCCGAGCTGTGGGGGCCTGTGTTCGTCTGCGACTACCCCCAGGAGGTCTCTCCTCTGGCCCGGGCGCACCGCTCCAAGCCTGGCTGGGTCGAGCGTTTCGAACCGATCGTTGCCGGTCGCGAGCTGGGCAACGCATTCAGTGAGCTCACCGACCCGGTCGACCAGCGGGCTCGTTTCGAGGACCAAGAGCGCGAGCGGGCTCTCGGTGACGATGAGGCGATGACCATCGACTGGGACTACCTGCGGGCGCTCGAGCTAGGCCTGCCCGCGACCGGAGGTCTCGGTCTTGGGATCGACCGGCTCGTGATGCTGTATGCGGACGTCTCGAACATACGCGAGGTCGTGCTCTTCCCCGCGTTGCGCCCCGAGGAGAGGTCGCCCGAGGTCATCTCCGAGACCGAGGTCATCTCCGAGACGGAGGTCTGAGCGGTTTTCGCCGTGCCTCCTCAGCTGGGGGCGAGCACCGTTGCTGCCGAACGCTCCAGGTCGTCAACGA
Organism: uncultured Acidimicrobiaceae bacterium; assembly: GCA_963725355.1. Classification (GTDB taxonomy): domain Bacteria; phylum Actinomycetota; class Acidimicrobiia; order Acidimicrobiales; family Bog-793; genus Fen-455. The sequence continues at coordinate 158,854 of CAVRYE010000008.1, read as the reverse complement.
CGTTGTGGGCGAACTCGACGAGGGCCTTGGGTATAAGCCCGTCGCCGAGGCGGACGGCCGCTGCCGCGGCCGCATTGGCATACCCCCGGGCAACCTCGTGGGACGCCGAGATGCCCGGAGAGGCGGCCACGAGCGCTCTCGCCTCCTCGCGTTCCGCGTGGTCCAGCGGGTGGCCGAGAAGGTCCTTGAGGCGCGAGCCGACAGCGGGGTCGAGCAGGGCGCGCTGTACCGGGAGGGTGTAAATCCCCTCGGCCAAATCCTGACCAGGGGGCTTGCCCAGCTCGCTTTCGGTGGCGACGACGTCGAGGACGTCGTCGCGGATCTGGAAGACCATGCCGAACGCCTCGCCGAAAGCGGACAGATCGTCGATCTGGTCCCGGTCGAGGCCGGCGGTGAGGCCCCCGATACGACAGGCGGTCGACATGAGCGCGGCCGTCTTATCGGAGATGCCTCGCAGGTAGGCGGTCTCGTCGCGTTCGATCTGGAAGGCGGCCTGCACCTCGGCCACCTGTCCCTGGCAAAGCCGGGCCAAAGTTGCCGCGAGGAGGGCTGCGATCTCGGTCCCAAGCCCGGCGGCGATCTCCGCCGCGCGGTGCGAGAAGGAAGTCGCCCGCCACGATTGCGACGAGGTTGCCCCAGCGGGCGTTCACGCTCTCTACGCTGCGTCGCCGCGTCGCCTCGTCCATCACGTCGTCGTGGTAGAGAGACGCCAGGTGGACAAGCTCGACCGACACCCCTCCGAGCAGGGTCTCCGTGCTTACCTCGCCCGGGTGAAGGTAGGCGGCGGCAACTGAGAGACAGGGACGCAGGCGCTTTCCTCCCGCCTGGATCAAATGGCTAGCCACCTCATTCAAAAAGGGGTCGTCACCGATCACCGAGTCCCTCAGGGACAGCTCGAGACGAGCGAGATCCTGCTCGCGGATGGGGAGGTCGAAGGGATCCGGGCTGCTCACCAAGTCCGCCACCTTACGCCAAGGGGCACCAAGCTGACAGCCTGGCGCCCACCTCGTCGGTCTCTCGCACGTCGTCGTCCCTTCTTAGCTTCCCAATTGTGCCCGACTGGCCGCCTGATGCCCTCCAGTCGGTCCGGCCCTCACCAGCGTAAGGTTGACCGCGCCAGCTTGACGCGATCAGTTGCTAAGGCTGGCGGGGGCGCAGTCCGATGCTAAGTGTGAGGGTTGGCATCGGTGGCGGCGGGTTTTCGCGCACCGGACCGGTAGACTTCCCCCACAAGGGAAGACCACAAGGGAGTCTGAGTTGTTCGAGCGATTCACCGATCGGGCACGCAGGGTACTGGTCCTGGCTCAGGAGGAAGCACGCCTTCTGAACCACAGCTTCATCGGGACCGAACACATCCTGCTCGGCCTCATTCACGAGGGCGAGGGACTCGCGGCCAAAGCGCTCGAGTCTCTTGGCATCTCGCTGGAGGCCGTCCGCGAGAAAGTCGAGGAGACCATCGGGCCGGCAGGGTCGGCGCCGACGGGTTCTCCGCCATTCACGCCGCGCGCCAAGAAGGTGCTTGAACTGTCTCTCCGCGAGGCGCTGCAGCTCGGTCACAACTACATCGGCACCGAGCACATGCTGCTAGGCCTCGTCCGTGAGGGCGAGGGTGTAGCTGCCCAGGTCCTGGTCAGCCTCGGCGCTGACCTGCCGCGAGTCCGCCAGCAGGTCATTCAGCTGCTTTCGGGCTACCAGGGCCGCGAAGGTGCTCCCGCCGCCGCGGGCGCCTCTGGCGCCGACAGCCCCGCTGGCTCGCCGCTGCTCGACCAGTTCGGCCGTAACCTCACCCAGCTCGCCCGGGAGCACAAGCTCGATCCTGTCATTGGTCGTGACAGGGAGATAGAGCGCGTGATGCAGGTCCTCTCCCGGCGTACGAAGAACAATCCCGTCCTCATCGGAGAGCCTGGCGTCGGCAAGACGGCGATCGTCGAGGGGCTCTCTCAGCAGATCGTCGAGGACGACGTCCCCGACACCTTGAAGGGCAAGCAGCTCTACACACTCGACCTCGGCGCACTCGTGGCCGGTAGCCGCTACCGGGGCGATTTCGAGGAGCGGCTCAAGAAGGTCCTGAAGGAGATCCGGACCAGGGGAGACATCATCTTGTTCATCGACGAGCTCCACACCCTGGTGGGTGCAGGGGCCGCCGAGGGAGCAATAGACGCTGCCTCGATCCTCAAGCCGATGCTGGCGCGCGGCGAGCTGCAGACGATCGGTGCAACGACCCTCGATGAGTACCGCAAGCACCTTGAGAAGGACGCCGCCCTCGAGCGCCGCTTCCAGCCCATAAAGGTTGAGGAGCCGTCGCTGGCCCACACGATCGAGATACTGAGGGGCCTCCGGGACCGTTACGAGAAGCACCACCAGGTGACGATCACTGACCAGGCGCTGGTGGCTGCGGCCAACCTTGCCGACCGCTACATCTCGGACCGATTCCTGCCCGATAAGGCGATCGACCTCATCGACGAGGCCGGCTCGCGGCTTCGTATCCGTCGCATGTCCACGCCGCCCGAGCACAAGAAGATCGATGCCGAGCTGTCGAGCATCCGACACGAGAAGGACGCCGCTATCGGCCGGTCGAACTTCGAGGAGGCCAAGAAGCTCGCCGACAAGGAGAGCGACGCCCTCGAGCGCAAGGCGGCCTTGAGCGTCTCGTGGCGGTCAGCCGGTGAAGAGGTCTTCGATGTCGTGGACGAGGACGTGATCGCAGAGGTGCTGGCGAACTGGACGGGCATTCCTGTCTACAAGCTCACCGAGGAGGAGACGGCCCGCCTGTTGCGCCTCGAAGAGGAGCTCCACAAGCGTGTCGTCGGCCAGGAAGACGCGATAAACGCCCTTTCCCGGGCTATCCGTCGCACCCGTGCGGGCCTCAAGGACCCCAAGCGTCCGAGCGGTTCGTTCATCTTCCTCGGCCCCACCGGTGTGGGCAAGACCGAGCTCGCCAAGACCCTCGCCGAGCTGCTCTTCGGCGACGAAGGCTCGCTGATCCAGCTCGACATGAGCGAGTACATGGAAAAGCACACCGTGAGCCGTCTCGTCGGATCGCCCCCGGGCTACGTCGGCTACGAGGAGGGCGGCCAGCTCACCGAGGCAGTCCGCCGCAAGCCCTTCGCTGTCGTGCTCTTCGACGAGATCGAAAAGGCGCACCCCGACATCTTCAACACGCTCTTGCAGATCCTCGAGGATGGCCGTCTCACAGACGCCCAGGGCCGCACGGTCGACTTCAAGAACACCGTGTTGATCATGACCTCGAACCTCGGGACCTCCGACCTGCGCAAGCTGTCGCTCGGTTTCCAGAAGTCGAGCGAGTCGGTCACCTACGAGCGGATGAAGCAGCGTGTCCAAGAAGCGCTGAAGAACCACTTCCGGCCTGAGTTCTTGAACCGGATCGACGAGGTCATTGTCTTTCACGAGCTCACCATGGAAGAGGTTGTGGAGATCGTCGAGCTCCTCATTCGCCGTGTGCGCGACCAGCTCGAGGGCCAGGGCATCGGCCTGGAGCTCACGCTTGCAGCTAAGAGATTCGTCGCCGCCAGGGGCTACGAGCCCGAGTTGGGAGCCCGGCCGTTGCGTCGTGCCATCCAGCAGCTCGTGGAGGACCCGCTCTCGGAGAAGATCCTGTGGAAGGAATTCCGGGTGGGCGAGACGGTCATTGTCGACGAAGAGAACGGCGCGCTCGTCTTCCGTGCTGTTGAGGGCTTCCAGCCCCCGGCAGTCGAGTTCGCCGGGGCTGGCGCCGACTCCTAGACACGGCGCTTTTCGCCAGCCAGCACATGTCCGGCACAGCCGGAGTGTGACAGCCGCCTCGTAGTTTCGGGGCATGCCACGACATAGGACCGTCCACCGTTGCCAGGCGTGCGGGCATTGCGCCCCCCGCTGGTCCGGGCGCTGCCCCGCCTGCGGCGAGTGGAACAGCCTGCTCGAGGAGCTTTCGATAGCTGCCTCGTCTCCGGGCAGCCGCGCGAGCGGTTCGGAGCGGGTCGTCGGCCGGGCCGCCGCGGTGCCGACGGCCCTCTTGGAGGTGAGCCCCGAGGGGGCCTCGGCGGCGCCGACCGGAGTGGGTGAGCTCGACCGGGTGCTTGGGGGCGGCCTCGTCGCCGGGTCTGTGACCGTCCTTGGCGGTGAGCCCGGCGTCGGCAAGTCGACGCTCGTCCTGCAGATGCTGGCGAGCGCGGCGGCAAGAGGCCGGACGTCTTTGCTCGTCGCCGCGGAGGAGTCGAGCGAACAGGTGAGGCGCCGCGCGGGCCGCCTCGGCGCGGCGGTGGAGGGTCTCTATGTGCTGGCGACAACCGACCTTGACTCGGTCATAAACGCAGCAGGGCAGCTCGAGCCTTCTATTCTCGTCGTCGACTCGATCCAGGCGGTCTCCGACGCCGCCTGCGAATCTCCGGCCGGCTCACCGAGCCAGGTCCGCGAGTGCGCCGGCCGGCTGACACGTTTCTCGAAGAGCTTGAAGGTCGCCACCGTGCTCGTCGGCCACGTGACCAAGGACGGGGGCCTCGCAGGCCCACGGGCGCTCGAGCACCTCGTGGACACGGTTCTCTCCTTTGACGGCGACCGGCACCACAGCCTGCGCCTGCTCTCGGCTTCAAAGCACCGCTACGGCCCCACAGGCGAAATCGGCCTGTTCGAGATGACTGAGGGTGGCCTCGAAGGCCTTTTGGACCCGAGCGCCCTTTTGCTCGGGGACCGCAGGCCCGGGGTACCGGGCAGCATCGCGGTGCCCGTGCTCGAGGGCCGCCGGCCGCTCGTCGTCGAGGTGCAGGGCCTCGTGGGCCCTTCCAGCGCGAGTGCTCCGAGGAGGGTCGCCCAGGGCGTGGTCGCGGGGCGCCTTGCCCTCCTCCTCGCCGTGCTGGAGCGCAGGTGTGAGCTGGCCGTGGCGGCATCGGACGTCTTCGTCTCGACCGTGGGCGGTCTCAGGGTCAACGAACCGGCGGCGGACCTCGCCATCGCTCTCGCTCTCGCCTCGGCGGTGACAGGAAAGGCGATCGGCGAGGACGTCGTGGCGTGCGGGGAGGTGGGCCTCGCCGGAGAGATACGCCAGGTACCTGGCCTTGAACGCCGGCTGGGCGAGGCTGCCAGGCTTGGTTTTCGTCATGCGGTGGTCCCTGAGTCCTGCCCCGAGGGATCTGGGGCGTTACATCTGCTCCGAGCAGGTACCCTCTTTGAGGCAGTCCGGCTGTTGCTCGGCGTGGCCACTGCCGCCAGATAGGTCCTCGGGCCGAGTCGGGCGGTGGTCCCGAGTTGAGCGGCGGCCGCGACGTCCGTACCCTGGTGAGGACACCACCCTGCCTTGTTTCGTGAGGAGCTCCATTTGTTTGACGTCGGGGACAAAGTCGTCTATCCCCATCATGGTGCCGCCGTAGTAGAGCGGCGTGAGATACGTGAGGCATTCGGCGAAAAGCGCGAGTACCTCGTGCTTCGTCTCGCCTACGGCGATCTCACCCTCATGGTGCCTTCCGACAACACCGCGGAGGTTGGCCTGCGCGAGGTCATCAACGACGAGGAGGTGGAAGAGGTCTTCGCCGTCCTTGGCAAAAAGGAGGCGCGGATGCCCACCAACTGGTCACGGCGCTACAAGAACCACGTCGAGAAACTCAAGTCCGGTGACATCTACCAGGTCGCAGAGGTGGTACGTAACCTCTCGATCCGCGACAAAGACCGCGGCCTCTCCGCCGGTGAGAAGCGGATGCTCACGCGGGCACGACAGATCCTCGTCTCCGAGCTGACGTTCGCGATCGGCGTCAGCGAGGCCGAGGCGGAGGAGCGCCTCAACGCCGCCCTGCCCTAGAGCAGGGTGGCCAGACGACGCGTGAGCGTCGAGATCTGGGCGGTTGTCGTCGCCGCCGGGGAAGGTCGGCGCTTCGGACAGCCAAAGCAGTTCGCGGTCCTTGGTGGGCGGCCCGTCATCGAGTGGAGTCTTGAGGCTTCGCGCTCGGTCGCCCGGGGTGTCGTCGCCGTGGTCCCCGAGTCATTCGTCGGTAGCCCAGGTATCGGCAAAGGCGCCGACCGGGTCATGGCCGGCGGTCCGACGCGTGCCGCCTCGGTCCGCCGCGGACTGGCAGCCGTCCCCGACAGCGCGGACGTCGTCGTGGTTCACGATGCCGCACGCCCGTTGGCTACGCGCGAGCTGTTCCGTGCTGTCGTCGACGCTGTCCTCGTCGGGGCCGACGGAGCCATTCCAGGCATTGCGGTCGCCGACACGATCAAGCGCGTTCGTAACGGCCATGTCGTAGACACTCTCGTCCGCAGTGAGCTGGTGGCAGTCCAGACGCCACAAGCATTCCGCGCCTCGGCGCTGCGGCTCGCCCATGCCGACGAGCCTGAGGCGACCGACGACGCCGGACTTTTGGAGGCTCTCGGCTTGAGCGTCGCCGTCGTCCCAGGCGAGTACCACAACTTGAAGCTCACCTCGCCCGAGGACCTTGCGATCGCAGAGAGGTGGAGTGCTCGATGAGCAGCCTGAGAATCGGGATCGGCTTTGACCAACACCGGTTCGCAACCGAGGAGGACGCCAGGAGAAGTCTGGTTCTCGGAGGCGTCCGATTCGACGCCGAGCATTGCCTCGATGGCCACAGTGACGCCGACGTCGTGGCGCACGCCGTGTCGGACGCCATCCTCGGTGCTGCGGGGCTGGGCGACATGGGCGCTCATTTCCCCGACACCGATCCGCGGTGGCAAGGCGCCGACAGCCTCAGTCTCTTGACCCAGGTCGTGGGACTCGTCCGCCAGGCCGGGCTGGGCCTTGTCAACGCCGACTGCACGGTCGTGTGCGAGGTGCCCCGCATCGCCGCCGTACGTGAGATCATGATGGAAAGGCTCAGCGCGGCGGCGGAGGGCCCCGTGCACGTAAAGGCGACCCGGCCAGAAGGGCTCGGAAGCCTTGGGCGCGTCGAAGGGATCGCCTGTCTCGCCGTCGCGCTCCTCGAGGAGATCGGTTAGCAATGCCAGCAAGCAACAAAGGAGAGGGCGCGTCTCGTGCGCCGCGGGTCCCCCGCGCAGCAGGGGCCTCAAGCAGTGGTCGGGCAAGCGGGCGCGACACGGGCGGCTACCGGCCCGACCGCGCCCAGGCTGGCAGCGGGCGGCCAGGCTTTGCCGCTCGGGCCTCACGCGAACGGGGGGCCGGCTCCGCGCGGGGCTCGGGCGACCCGAGGGGTCGCACCAGGGCCGACGGCGCGTCGGGCACCGGCTACCGGGGCGCCACAGGCGCGGGCTCGGGTTACCGGGGCGCGTCCGGCTCGGGCACGGGCTACCGAGGCGCGGGCGCGTCCGGCTCGGGCACGGGTTATCGAGGCCCGGCCAGCGGTCCGGGCGATCGCAGCCCAGGATCGTACCGGGGCGCAACTGGCGACAGGGGCGCTGCCGCGACCCGTAGGCCACAACCGCCACGGACCGGCTCGCGCGAGTCCGGTCGCCACGAGCCCCCGAAGGGCGGATGGGACCGACCGGGGCCTCGGCGCGATGGTCCTGCCGCTTCGCGTCGCGAACGGCCGTCCGATCCCCGCGAGCGGCCAACGGACGGCTATTCGGATTCGGGGCCGATACCGAGCTCAATGGCCCGAGCCGCCACAACGGGCCGCAACCTCTGGCCAAGGACCCCTCGTGCCCCGCGCTCGGAGCCCCCGCGCGCCGGGGCGGAGAGTTTCACTGCCACAGGCCGGGGAGCCCTTCGCTCTTCGGCCCCGGGACGCGTGGCCGGTCGCAGGCCTTCTGGTGGCTCTGACAGGCCTTCTCCATCCCCTTTACGGCGAAGCGCCGTCGGTCCTGCTCCCCTCGGCCGGGGTGGTCGTATCGCCCAGAGCTCGAGCGCCCGCGGCCCAGCCAGGGTCCGGCGCGAGCTCGGCGGCGACCAGGTGGAGGGACGCCAGGCGGTCCGCGAGCTTCTTGCCGCCCGCCGGCGCGAGGTACACGAGGTCTGGATGATGGAGGGCACGGACCCAGCTGCCATCTTGCGGGAGATCCAGTCGCTCGCTCGGTCGTCTCACGTCCCGGTACGTCTGGTGAGCCAACGCCAGATCCAGCAGGTCCAGGGCTCTGAGGCACCGCAGGGTGTCATCGCCTTTGCCGACCCACTCACCGAGGCTGACCTCTCGGACCTGGTCGGCTTGCCCGAGACCGCCATGGCACCCCGCCCCCCCTCTGAAGAGGGAGAGGGGCTTTCCGACAATGAGCCCGAGGGAGCCGGAGCTGTCTCTGTCGGAGCGACCGGAGGGCCTGATGCAATCAGTCGGGCAGGGTCCGCTTTTCTCGTCGTGGTCGACGGCGTCACCGACCCGCAGAACCTGGGAGCCTTGTTGCGCAGCGCCGAGTGCGCCGGGGTCTCGGGCGTCGTGTTACCCCGCCACCGAAGCGCTCATGTGACCCCCACGGTCGCAAAAGTGGCCGCGGGCGCGATCGAACATGTCAGGATCGCCGTCGTTCCCGGTGTGCCGGGAGCTCTCCAGGAACTGGAGCGTCTCGGGGTCTACACGGTTGGTCTCGACGAGCGGGGCCCAGAGGCCGTGTTCCGCCTCAAGCTCGGGGACAGGCCGATCGCTCTCGTCATTGGCGCCGAGGGGCGCGGCCTCGCCCCCCTCTCGCGACAGCGGTGTGACGTGCTCGCGCGGATCCCGCTCCACGGCGCGATCGACTCACTGAACGTGTCTGCGGCCGGGGCAGTCGCTATGTTCGAAGTGGCCCGGCAGCGCTCCGCGCTTTGAAGCAATGGAGGCAGCCGGGCATGGGGAAGGGACATAGCGCAGATCGCGGTTCCCTCGACCTAGCCGTTTCGGGCGCAGCTGAGGGCTATCGGGACGATATCGGCACGTAGTCGCGGCGGGGGCTGCCCACAAAGAGCTGGCGCGGTCGCGAGATCTTGGTGTTGTGCTCGAGCATCTCTACCCAGTGCGCCAGCCAGCCTGCCACACGCGGGATGGCGAACAAGACGGGGAACATCTCGAGCGGGAACCCCATGGCCTGGTAGATGAGCCCTGAGTAGAAGTCGACGTTCGGGTAGAGCTTGCGCGAGATGAAGTACTCGTCAGCGAGAGCCACCTCCTCGAGGCCTAGGGCGATGTCCAAGAGAGGGTTCTTCCCGGTCACGTCGAAGACCTGGTAGGCGATGTTCCTGATGAGCTTGGCTCTAGGGTCGTAGTTCTTGTAGACGCGGTGCCCGAATCCCTGCAGCCGGCCGTGGCCCTCCTTCACCGCCCGTACGAAGTCGGGAACGTTCTGGAGGTCTCCGATCTCGGTGAGCATGCGAATGACCGCCTCGTTCGCGCCGCCATGGAGGGGGCCGTAAAGGGCGGCACAGGCTGCGGCCGAGGCCGAGTAGGGGTCGACATGAGAGGAGCCCACCACGCGCATGGCAGCCGTCGAGCAGTTCTGTTCGTGGTCGGCGTGAAGGATGAACAGGGCGTCCATGGCCTTGACCAGGACGGGGTCAGCCACAAAACGCGGCTCGGCCGTCTTCCACATCATTGACAAGAAGTTGGACGGGAAATCCAGGGAGTTGTCGGGATAAACAAAGGGCATCCCCACGCTGAAGCGGTGCGCCGCCGCGGCTAGAGTGGGCATCTTCGCGATCAGGCGGATGATCTGCTTGTGGCGGATGTCCGGGTCGAAGATCTCCTTGGCATCGGGGTAGAACGTGGAGAGGGCGGCGATCGCCGACACCAGCATCCCCATGGGGTGGGCGTCGTAGTGGAAGCCCTCGAGGAACCGCTTGCGCATGTTCTCGTGAATGAAGGTGTGGTACGTGATCTCCTCCACCCAGTGGTCGAGCTGCTGGGCGCTCGGCAGCTCGCCGTAGAGGAGCAGGTAGGCGACCTCGAGATAGGTCGATTTCTCTGTCAGTTGCTCGATTGGGTAGCCCCGGTACTCGAGGATGCCATTGTCGCCGTCGACGAATGTGATGGAGCTCTGGGCAGCGGCCGTGGTCATGAACGCCGGATCGTAAAACCAGATGCCCGGGAGCAGCTTGCTCCACTCCTCTGCCGAGACCCCGCCGTCGACGATCGGGATTTCGATCGTCTGTCCGTTGCGGTTATCCGTGATCGTCACGCTGTCCACCACGACTTCCACCTCCTGTCGGCTCTGGCCAGGCTGACTTCGTCGGCATCCGGGCTTGGATTCACGCTCCGGCTCTCGCCGGTGCCGGAACATCCTATGGCTGTGCTGGGCGGGGGCGATCCCGGCCTGCGCGGCGGTGCCGTGCCGGTCGCGATCGGGGCGCGGCGAGTAGGATTTGGTGCGGTCCTCCCGGGGTGAGAGGTCCATATCCGCCAAAGCTCCGTCGGAGGAGTCGTCCGATTGCAACGCGAACGCGAGAGCACTACAGGGCCGACAGGGCGCGACCTTGTTTTGCGCGACCGGCTCGCTGCGGGCCGATGACGGTGACCGAACCCTCCTTGAGGCGGCTCTACGAGGACCCTCGGACTCCGCTCAGCTCAGGGGTGGAGCGAGCCGAGCGCCAAGCTGGCCTGCTCGCGCGAGCCGCTCAGTCGTCGCGCAAGCCGCTTGTCGTGGTTGATGTCGGCTGCGGAGACGGAACCGGGACCGCCGTCGCGACAGCCCGCTGCAAGCTCAGCCCCGGGGCCGAGGTCAGCTTCATCGGGCTCGACTGGTCGCGCTCCGCGCTCGAGCTCGCCCGCCGCCGCGGCGTCCGGGTGGCGCGAGCCTCCGTGGACGGCGCCGGCCTTCCTCTCGCATGTGCCAGTGTCGACGTGGTCATCATGAGCGAGCTCGTCGAACATCTCGTCGACACCGACGCTGCCCTCGAGGAGGCGGCGAGGGTCCTCGTGCCAGGTGGGAGATTGCTGTTGTCGACGCCCAACCTGGCTGCCTGGTACAACCGGGTGCTCATCGCTTTCGGTGTACAGCCCATTTTCAGCGAGGTCAGCCTCCGCGGCATCTATGGTCGTCCGGGACAGGTCGTGGCCGGTCATCTGCGGCTGTTCACCCGTCGGGCTCTCGAACAGCTCCTCGCTGCCGTCGGATTCGTGGAGATAGAGATCACCGGAGCGCCCTATCACGACGTGCCGAGGCCCTTGCGAGGTCTCGACCGGGCCTTTTGCCACCTGCCCGGCATGGCTTCGATCCTGCTCGCCTCCGCCCGGCGACCGCTGTGACCGACTCTCATACCGCCGCGGGGATCGCCATCGCGGCTATGTCGGCCGTGCTCACCGGCACTGGCACGGTCGTGGAGAAGATCGCTCTGCAGCGCCTGCCCGACATACACGCCAGGCGCTTTTGGGTGATGATCCGCACTCTGTGCGCCTCCTCGCAATGGCTCTGGGGTTGCCTGCTCCTGCTCGGGGGCCTCGTCTGCCAGGGTCTCGCCTTGTCGCTCGCACCGATCTCGGTCGTCCAGCCGATCTTCGCCTCCGGCATCGTCTTGCTCCTCGTCCTCTCCCATTTCGTGTTGCGCGACCGTCTCCGAGCTGTGGAATGGTGCTCGCTCGCTGTCATCGTGATCGCTCTGGTCCTGTTGGGCCTCTCGATCGACACGCGGGTTGACCACGCTGGCGGGCCGGCGGACCTGCTCGACCTGCTGCTGGCGGCTATCCCGACCTGTGTGGTGGGCCTGGTCGTCTTCGAGGTGGCAGACCGCGCCCACTCGACGGGGCGACGGTTCATGCAGCTGCGGGCGCCGCTGTTCGGCATGGCTGCCGGGCTCCTCTACGGCGTCGCCGGACTCGGGCTCAAGTCGGCGGCGACCTTCGTGCAGCGTTACGGCCTCATCGGGTCCGTGCCCCACTTGCTTGTCTCACCGGACTTGTATCTGCTCGCCGTCACCATGGCGACCGGGCTCGTGCTCTTTCAGACCGGCCTCCAGCGCTGCGCCGCCTCCGTGGTCTCACCGGTGAACATCGTTACCTCGACGACCTATGTCATCGCGGTCGGAACAGTGCTTTTCCACGAGCACTTGCCCACTTCGCCCGGACCTCTCGGCCTGCGGATCGCCGGTTTCGCGGGCGTCGTGATCGGCCTCGTCAGCCTTGCTGCCGCCGGCGGGAGGAACGCCGCCGCCGTCGAGTTTTCCGGCGCGGGCGGACAAGGCCAGGCACCGGGCAGCGAGGCGGATCAGCTCAAGTTCAGCCGGTAGACGTTCGTCTCCCGGATGACGAACCCCTTCCTCTTGTAGAGGCGGTTCGCGGCCTCTCTTGAGCTGCGCGAGGTCAAATTGACGTGGAGGGCCCCTCGACTACGGGCGAGTTCCACGGCCTCGTCCAGCATGGCGGCCCCGACTCCGTGCCCACGGGCTGACTCGTCGACGACGACGTCTTCGACCACGGCGTGCACGCCCGAAGGTATCCGGTAGACGAGCAGCGTGATGACGCCGGCTATATGGTCGGGGTCTGAAGTGAGCCGGGCGACGAACATAGAGCTCACCTCCGAGGCGACTATCTTCTCAAGGGCAGCTCTGTCCGGGCTCTTGGCGGTCGTCGACAACTGCGGCAAGAGCCGCGCCACGGCATCGACGAGCTCGTCTGAGACCTCGAAGACGCGATCGACCTTGACCCCGTCAGCGTTCATAGGCCGAGTGTATCCAGCCGCATGTCAAAGCCCAGAAACCTCACTCCGACGAGTCGTCCCGGCGCCAGATGGGGTTACGGGGCCAGTCGAAGAGGACCTCGACCGGCTCACCCCGCACTGCGGCGAAGGCGTGCGCGGTCCAGATCCCGGCATTCGCGAGGGGGACGGGCAGAGAGTCCTCGCCGAACCATCCCACGTCCGCGCATTCGAGGGGATGGGCTTTGAGCACCCCGCCGAGATGGCGCAGGTGGAAGACGACCGAGTAGAGGGGCACCTGGGTGAAACCGAGCCGTAGCCCGTCGAGCACCATGACCAGGCGCACGGGCTCTGCCTCAATCCCTGTCTCCTCGTGGACCTCCTTCACCGCCACCTCGGTCGCCGAGTAACCCACGTCCGCCCAGCCGGTCGGATAGAGCCAGACCCCTGAGTCGGACCTCTTCACGAGAAGGATCTCGTTCTTGTCGTTGCCGACGATGGCCCCGACGGCGATCTTGGGTGTGACATAGCCCCGTACACCTTGATGCACTTCGCGCATCCACTCGATCACGATGTCCTGGGCGTTGCTCGCCGTCGCGAGAGGCTGGCCGTGCTGGGCGAGCGCCGAGGCTGCCGCGGCACGGATGTCACCGGCGACGTTCAAGATCTCCTCGTAGCGCTCTGAGTCGAAGAGGTTCTTCGTGAAAGCAAGGCCCGTCTTAGCGATGGCGGACAGGGTCTCTCCCCATCGCACGAGATCCTTCGCAGACGGCGAGACGTCATCCACGGCCCCGACCCTAACGCTGGGGGCGCACGCGAGGCGACCGCAGCACCTTTGCGCGATCATTGCGCGGGTGAGCGTCAACCAGGACTGCCGGCATTACGTCATGCAGACCGTCCGCGAGGGGGAACGAACCGAGCGCTGCAGGCTCGGTTGCGCCGAGACGGTGCCCTTTGCCTGCGCGGATGGCTGTGTCTTCTACGAGGCCCGCCAGACGGCCACGAGCGGCTGGCAGGTCCGTCCGAGGGGCCACGAAGACCCCCCCGGCACTAGGCCCTGAGACCCGCCCCAAAACAGGCACCGGGCCGCCTCCCGCGTCACAGAGGCCCGGCTGGCTCAGCTCTCGAGTACGTCGCCGAGGCGGTCGACGCGGACGCCTATCTCCTCCAGCCAGGCGACGGCACCTTCTATCGCCACTTGGTCGCCGTCGAGCTCGCAGATGATCCAGCCCTCGTGGGCCTCGACGCTCGCGCGGCGGATGTTCGGCTCGACGTCAAAGCGTCGGACGAGCTGGGCCACAACGGGCTCGCGGACGAGCTCCTCAGGAAAGGTGAGCCTTACTCGGGTGCTCATAGCCGGGACCGTGCCCCGCCGACTTCATCTCTGGCCACGTCCTCACCCTATGCCGACAGCGGCGAGGACGTCCTCGGCTTCGCCCACGCTGCCGGTGTAAAACGGCCCGAACTCGCCGTATAGCGTCGAGGCGGGGTCGAAGCGCATCGAGTAGACGCAGTCCTTAAGGTCGTCCGGGTGCACCGCGAACAACGTGACCCCCCACTCCCAGTCGTCGAGGCCGGCCGAGCCCGTGACGAGCTGCAGTACCCGGCCCCGGAATTCTCTACCGGCGGTTCCGTGGCCCCGCATGAGCTCCATGCGATCCTCGAAGGAAAGCGCGTACCAGTTCTCGGCTCCGGCCGCGCGTCGTTTGGACATCGGGTAGAAGCACATGGCCTGCATGCCCTCGGGCGGGAGCCTCGGGTATAGGCGGGCCTGTTTCATCTCCTCGGGGACTCCGCCGGCGTACTCGGAGACCTCGGTGAGCGACACATAGGAGTCCACCACCTCGAGGCCACCGGCTTGCAGGTCAGTCTGAAGGCGCCGGAGCCGTCTCAGGTCGAGGGCCAAGGCGAGGACGCACACATCGGCCTTGTGGCCGAGCATTGCCGCGGTCACAACCTGGCAGTCGTCCTTGCGGGCATTGTCGATCGCGTCGAGCAGCGAGCGCGCCTTCGCGTCTTGGCGGGGCTTGCAGAAAAGGTGCAGCACGCCCCAGCCGATGTTCGGTGCCAAGGGCGCGTCAGCGGTCACGGGCTCTGCCTCGGTCATGGCCGGAGTCTACGGACCGCTCCTTGCCTGAGCGGCTGCTAGCGCGGACAGCTGCCCGAAAGGCGGGATGACGCGCCACCGGGGACGCCTTGGCGTCCCCGGTGCTCACTGTCTTGTACGACGCCTTGGCGTCGTGATCAATAGTCGTCCATCCCGCCGCCCGGGGGCATGGCGGGAGCCTTCTCCTCGGGCTTGTCGACCACGACAGCCTCTGTGGTCAGGAACAAGGCCGCGATCGATGCCGCGTTCTGCAGGGCGGACCTGGTCACCTTGGCAGCGTCGATGACGCCAGCCTTGAAGAGGTCCTCGTACTCGCCGGTGGCGGCGTTAAGGCCGTGGGCACCCTTGAGGCCCTTGACCTTCTCGACCACTACGCCACCTTCGAGGCCGGCGTTGACCGCGATCTGCTTGAGCGGCTCCTCGACGGCCCGGGCCACGATCCTGGCTCCGGTCGCCTCGTCGTCGTCCAGCTTCTCGGCGGCCTCCAAGATGCCCTTTTGCGCGCGCAGCAGGGCGACGCCTCCGCCAGGGACGACACCTTCTTCGATGGCTGCCTTGGTCGTCGATACCGCGTCCTCGATGCGGTGCTTCTTCTCCTTGAGCTCTACTTCTGTCGCGGCGCCGACCTTGATGACAGCGACACCGCCGGAGAGCTTGGCCAGGCGCTCCTGCAGCTTCTCCCGGTCGTAGTCCGAGTCGGTGTTCTCGATCTCGGTCTTGATCTGGCTGATGCGACCCTTGATGTCGGCGTCGTCACCGGCACCTTCAACCACGGTCGTCTCGTCCTTTGTGACGACGACCTTGCGGGCACGGCCGAGCAGGTCCAAAGAGACGTTCTCGAGCTTGAGGCCGACCTCTTCGGTGATGACCTGAGCACCGGTCAAGATGGCGAGGTCCTGCTGCATGGCCTTGCGGCGCTCGCCGAAGCCGGGGGCTTTCACGGCAGTGCTGCGGAACGTGCCGCGGATCTTGTTGACCACGAGGGTGGCGAGGGCCTCGCCCTCCACGTCCTCGGCGACGATCATGAGCGGCTTACCTGTCTGCATGACCTTCTCGAGCACCGGGAGCAGGTCGCGCACGGCCGAGATCTTCGAACCGACGAGCAGAATGTAGGGGTCCTCGAGGACAGCCTCCATGCGGTCGGGGTCGGTGACGAAGTAGGGCGAGATGTAGCCCTTGTCGAAGCGCATGCCCTCGACAAGCTCCATCTCCATGCCGAAGGTCTGCGACTCCTCGACGGTGATGACGCCGTCCTTGCCGACCTTGTCGATGGCCTCTGCGATCATCGAGCCGATCTCGTCGTCAGCCGAGGAGATTGACGCCACCTGGGCGATCTGATCCTTGGCGTCGATCTCCTTGGAGACCTCCTTCAGCCGGGCGACTGCGGTCTCGACCCCGAGCTCGATGCCGCGCTTGAGCGACATCGGGTTGGCCCCGGCAGCGACGTTGCGCAGGCCTTCGCGGACCATGGCGCCGGCCAGGACTGTCGCCGTCGTCGTCCCGTCACCGGCGACGTCGTCGGTCTTCTTCGCCACTTCCTTTACGAGGTCCGCTCCGACCTTCTCCCACGGGTCCTCGAGCTCGATCTCCTTTGCGATGGAGACGCCGTCGTTGGTGATCGTCGGAGCGCCCCACTTCTTCTCCAGCACGACGTTGCGACCCTTCGGGCCAAGGGTCACCTTCACGGCGTCTACGAGCTGGTTCATGCCATTCTCGAGGGCCCGGCGGGCCTGCTCGTCGAAGGCGATCAACTTCGGCATTTTGGGGATGTCCTCCTTGGGCTACACGGATCCGTAACCGTTAGCACTCTCATGGTTCGAGTGCTAATAGCAAACCATGCCGGAGGGCGGCGCGCGAACTGCGCCCTATAAATCCCAGCTCACAGACTCTTGTCTGAACCTCGGAGGGTCCTCGGGCCGTCGCCGCTCGCCGGTCGCGGGGCCGGAGGAGGACGGTAGGGCGTCAGCCCCCGGCCACGGCAGGGATGATTGACAGGGTCGTACCGGCAGCAAGGCCGGTGTCAAGGCCCTGGAGAAAGCGCACGTCCTCGTCGGCGACGAAGAGGTTCACAAAGCGTCGCAAGCTGCCTCCTTCGTCCAAAAGGCGCGTCTTTATCCCCGGGTGCCCCTCGTCGAGCACCTCTATCGCCTCACGGACGGTCGCGGCTTCCACCTCGATCTCGCCCTCGCCCGCGGTAAGGGGCCTCAGCTGGGTCGGGATGCGGACTGTGATGCTCATTGCTTTCTCTCTTTCATCTTCCCCTCGGCGTCGATCAGCTCGGCGACGGCCTCGAGGGTGGGCGGGATAGTCGCCGACGGCCCGAGTGAGCCCGCGAGCGCCTCCACGGTCTTGAGCCCGTTGCCAGTCACATAGATGACGACGCGCTCGTCGGGGCGGATCACCCCGCACGCGGCGAGCTTGGCGAGCGTCGCCACCGTCACGCCCCCAGCCGTCTCGGCGAAGATGCCCTCGGTGCGGGCCAGGAGGCGGATGCCGTCAATTATCTCGCCGTCGCTTACCGCTGCCACAGCCCCCTTGGTGCGCCGGACGACCTCTAGGGCATACCAGCCGTCGGCTGGGTTGCCGATGGCGAGCGACTTGGCAATACCCGACGGCTTGACTGGCCGTACGTGGTCGGAGTTCTCGTCAAAGGCTGTCGCGACTGGCGCGCAGCCCTGTGCCTGGGCGCCCGAGACGCGCACCTCGGCGCTGTCCTCGACGAGGCCAAGCTTGGTGAGCTCTCGAAACCCTTTGTCGATCTTGGTTAGCTGGCTTCCCGACGCGATGGGGACGACGACATGGTCCGGGAGGCGCCAGCCGAGCTGCTCGGCAACCTCGAAGGCAAGCGTCTTGGAGCCCTCGGCGTAGTACGGCCGGACGTTGACATTGACAAAGGCCCAGGAGGGGAACTCGCTCGTCAGCTCCGCGCAGAGTCGGTTGACGTCGTCGTAGCTGCCCTCGACCGCGACCAGGTGTCCGCCGAAGACGGCGGTCGTGATGATCTTGACGGCCTCGAGGTCGTGGGGCACAAAGACGAACGACTCCATTCCGGCACGAGCCGCGTGGGCGGCCACCGAGTTCGCCAAATTGCCCGTCGAGGCGCAGGCGACGACTTTGAAGCCAAGCTCGCGGGCTTTTGTGAGCGCCACCCCGACGACTCTGTCCTTGAACGAGCCCGTCGGGTTGCGCGTGTCGTCTTTCACCCACACCTCTCCTAGGCCGAGCTCAGCGGCGAGCCGGTCGGCCAGGATGAGCGGGGTCATTCCCGTCCCGAGGTTTACGGGCGCCTGTGCCGAGACCGGGAGCAGATCGCCGTAGCGCCACATGTTCGCCGGGCCCGAAGCGATGGTCTCGCGCGTCACTTCACCTCGCATCGCCTCGTAGTCATACGCGACCTCGAGGGGACCGAAGCAGAACTCGCAGACATGCAGTGCTTCGGGCTCGTAGGTACGGGCGCACTCCCGGCAACGAAGCCCGACGACATAGCTCACAAGACCCTCCTCATCGGTCGGGCATTGGCACCTGGCACGGCCTTCAGGCCGGTGCTGGTTGTCGCGGCTTTCATCAGGCCCGATCCCTCGGCCGCTCTGGATGATTGGCACCAAGTTTGGACCACGCCCCGGCGCTAGTCAAAGGCCGTGGCCAAGGCTTTCGCACCCATGCCGACTTGGGACCCGTCACGACCTAACGTGGCTTTAACCATGGCCGCCCTGTCCGACGTCACGACCGAGATCGTCTCGTTCCGACACGACGACTTCGCCCCGGCAGAGCTGCGGGCGCTGAAAGGGACCCGGAGCGTCTCAGTTTGCATCCCGGCCCGAGACGAGGAGGCGACTGTCGGCCGCATCGTCGAGTGCGTGCGCCGCGAGCTCGTCGAGACCGCCGGGCTCGTCGACGAGCTGGTTGTCGTAGACGACGGGTCGACAGACGCCACGGCCATCGTCGCGAGGAGGGCAGGGGCCCGGGTAGTGGCCGTCTCCGCGGTCCCGGGTAAAAAAGCGGGCAAGGGAGAGGCGATGAGCCTCGCCCTAGGTGAGAGCACGGGCGAGATCATCGTGTTCCTCGACGGCGATGTCGAGGGCTTCGGGTCTCACTTTGTCACCGGTCTGCTCGGCCCGATGTTTTCCAGGCCCGAGACGATGCTCGTGAAGGCCTGTTACCGGCGACCCATCGGGGAGAGCCCCACGGGAGGTGGCCGCGTAACTGAGCTCACCGCCCGGCCAGTGCTCTCCCTGCTGTTCCCCGAGCTCTCGGGTGTCGTCCAGCCTTTGGCAGGCGAGGTCGCCGTCCGGCGCGAGGCACTCGCGGACATCGTGCTCGCCGGTGGCTACGGCGTTGAGATCGGAATGCTGATCGACATCTCTCGCCGCTACGGGACGCACTCGCTCGCCCAAGTCGACCTCGGAGTGCGTGCCCATCGCAACCGGCCCCTCTACGAGCTCGCCCCCCAGGCACGCGACGTGCTCGAAGTAGCCCTTCGCCGCGCGGGGGTGCGGCTCGCGTGAGCGGCTTTGACCTCGTCGTGGTCTCGAACCGGGGGCCGTTCACCCTCGTGGACGGGCGAGACGGCAAGCTCGAGGTGCGAGCGGCTGCGGGCGGCATGGCGCCCAGCCTCTCGGGCGCTCTTGCCGAAGAGCCCGTGACCGCGGGCAACGGGGCACTCTGGGTGGCCTCGGCCCTCACGGAGGCGGACAGACTGCACGCCTCGGCCGGCGCCGTCGCCACAGGGCAGGCTTCCTTGAAGCTGCGCACCGTGGCCGTCGCGCCAGAGGTCGGGCGCTCGGCCTACGACGTCATCGCCAACGGCACGCTCTGGTTCCTCCATCACGGGCTTTTCGACCATGCCCGGCGCCCTCGTTTCGACCGTGTGTGGCTCGAGGCATGGGACGGTTATTGCTCTTTCAACGAGGCGTTCGCCGAGACGATCGCAGAGGAGGCCTCGCCCGGGGCGACCGTTGTCGTGAACGACTATCACCTCGCGCTGGTCGGGCGGTACCTGGTGAGGCGGCGGCCCGACCTCGCGACGGCGTTCTTCTGCCATACCCCCTTTTGTCCCCCCGAGGACCTCGCCATGCTCCCCGACGAGGCTCGTCTTAAGTTGATGGACTCCATGTCCTGCTTCGGGGCTTGCGGATTCCACTCCGAGCGCTGGCGAGATGCCTTCGTCCGTTGTGCGGTCTCCGTCGGCGTGCCCGTCCCCGAGACTTTCGTCGCCCCCCTTGGAGCTGATCCGGCGCGCCTCGACGAAGTGGCGGCGTCGCAGACCTGCCTTAACCGCCTCGAGCGGCTCGAGGCGGGCCTCGACGGCCGCACCTTGATGCTGCGCAGCGACCGGGTGGAGCTGTCGAAGAACCTGATCCGGGGCTTTCTCGCTTTCGACGAGCTGTTGGAGGACGAGCCGCACTGGCGCGGGCGCCTCGTCTTTTTGGCACGCGTCTATGCCTCGCGTGAGTCCCTGCCCGAGTACCTGGCTTATCGGACGGAGATAGAGCACGTGGTGGCGCGCCTCAACGAGCGGTGGGCGACGCCCGGCTACACACCGGTGCTGCTCGACCTCGAAGACGACTTCGCGGCGACGGTGGCCGCCCTCAGACGCTATGACCTCCTCGTGGTGAACCCGATCAGGGACGGCTTGAACCTGGTTGCCATGGAGGGCCCAGCGATAAACGAGCGTGACGGCGTTCTCGTGCTCTCGCGGGAGGCGGGCGCTTATGACGAGCTGGCCGACGTCGCTTTGGGCGTCAATCCCTTCGACATCTCGGCGACGGCGGCCGCCATGGCACGAGGCCTTGCCCTTAGCCAGGCCGACCGGCACGCCAGGGCAGTGGAGCTGCGGCGCAGGACGCGCTCACGCACTCCGGCTCACTGGCTCGGAGAGTTGCGCCGAGCTGCCCGGGTACCGCCTGCGGGAGATCTCTAGGTTAGGGCGCTGGCGGCATGCCGGTTCGCCGCTCGAAGCTCACGCGACTGGCGGTGGTCCGAGGTCTCGGGCTCGGTGGGCACCGCTCAGCTGGGTTCCGAGCAGTGCCATGTGCTCGCGAAGCTCCAAGGGCTCGATCACCTCGAACTCGAGGCCGAGGCCGATCAGGAAGCCCGCCACCCACGAGAGGCTGTCGAAGCCGAGCTCGACTTGGGCATGGTCGCCGGTTCTCTCGACGATGCCGACTGTTGGAGCGATAAGGCGCGCGACCTCTGCAGGGGCAGCTTTCACCGAGACGACCGCCCGGTGCCGGTAGGCGGCCGTGGTGATGCCTTCGGCCACCATTCGGGCCGGGTCGGCGAGCGGGCGGGGCACGAAGGTGTGCCCGACCACCTCCAATGCCGAGATGCGGTCCACGCGAAAAGTCCGCCAGTCGTCCCGCTCCAGATCGTAAGCCACGAGGTACCAGCGACGGTCCGTCGCAACGAGGCGGTGTGGCTCCACACGCCGCCTGGTCTTTAGGCCCTCGGCGCTCTCGTAGGTGAAAGCGGCGCGCTGTGAGCTATCACAGGCCTGCGCCAGCTGGACGAGGCACTCGGTGGAGACAACGTCGGTCGCCGCCACCAGGGGCACCGTCGAGGCGCGCAGAGCCGTGAGCTGGCTGCGCAGCCGCGGCGGCAGGAGGCGATCGAGCTTTGTCAAGGCTGCAAGGGCGCCGCGTTCGATGCCCGGCACGGCGGCTGTCGCCGAGACCCCGAGGACGACCGCGACCGCCATGGCTTCGTCGTCCTCGAACAGCAACGGGGGCACCTCGGTACCTCCTGCGAGGCGGTAGCCACCTCCGGCACCTGGAGTGCCCTTTATCTGGTAGCCAAGGTATCGGAGCCGGTCGACGTCGCGCCGTAAGGTCCGCGAGTCCACCTCCAGGCGCTCGGCCAGGTCTGCTCCGCTCCAAGCTGCTCGCCGTTGCAGGAGGCCCAAGAGCCGCAGCAGACGCCCCGCCGGATCGGACATGGACACAATTGTGGCACATTGCGGGCCATATCTGTCCGCAATGCGGCGTAGGTTGACGACATGACCAATCCGGCCTTGTTGCAGCAGTTGACGAGACAGCGGGAACGTGAGATCGCTACCTCGACCAAGGAGCGGCCGTTTCCTGGGCTGCGTATTGATGTCCGCGAGAGGTTGGGGTGGTCACTTGTCAGCCTCGGCGCATTGCTCGCCCGTGACCAGCAGGTGCGGCGCACGGCTCATCTGCGTTCCGCCATCGGCCGACAGCGTGTCGGGCCCTGCCAGCAGCTCGCCCGGCCTTAGCCGCAGGCAGTTCAAGCTTGCCGGCGCGGTCAGCGCCTGCGCCGGACACTTTCGGCCAGTGCCTCCAAGAATCGCCCGGCGGCGCTCGGGTCCTCAAGGACCAGGTCCGCTTCCTCGAGAAGCTGTCGGGGGGCCTCTTCCCCGGAGACCGCCACCTTCACGGCCGCGAGGACAGACGAGTTCCGGAGCTGCTCGAGCGCCTGGAAACCGAGCAGGTCGCCGAGATCGTCGCCCATGTATCCAGCGGCCTCAAGGCCATCGCAGAGCTCTTTCACCACGACGCCCTTGTCGATTCCGAGGGGAGGAGCGAGCTCCACGCTCGCCTTGCCCAGCCTCGCGAGGAGTCCGTGCGCGACGCCGATTCTTTGCACTGTGTCGGTTGCCGCGGCGGCGAGCGCAGCGAGTTCAGCGCCACTTGTGGTCACAGATCGCCAGTGCACGGTGATGCCGTAGCCCTTGTCCTCCACCCGGACGCCTTGGGGCAAGGCGGCCCGCAAGGCGACGCCCACCGTCTCGATGACCGGTCGCCATGCCGACACGCCTGGTCGCAGCTTGAGGGCACCGTCGGGCGTCCACTCCTCCAGCCCGTGCAGGCCGATGGCGCGAAGCGGCGACGAGTAGCGATCGAGCTCAAGCCGGTCAGCTAAGAAGGCGGCCGACCTTCCCGAGACAACGGCGACCATCGCCATCTCGCGGGCCAGGCCGTGCAGTGCGCCGAGCGCACCGGGAACCGCCCGTGAGGTCTCCGGGTCGGTGACAATTGCGGCGATCGTTCCGTCGAAATCGCAGAACAGCCCCGAACGGGGAGGGTTGTGACTGAGAAGCGAGAGCGCAGACGCCTTCGAAGTCCTCAGCGGCGAGTCCTCTCCGTCGAAGCCCTTGGCCTAAGAGCTTTGTCCGCGCGGGCCGTCAATGCCGCCGACGCTCAAGCGTGGGACCTTCGTAGCGCTCCCGGCGCCAGCGGATCAACCGACGGCGAACCCGGTGGACGACCAATGGGTCGTAGGCGAAGGCCTCAGGGGAGGCTGAAAGACGCCGCAGGACGCCGTAGTAGCCGCTTGGGGTCAGACCCAGCCGCTCGTGAATCGCTTGGCGCTTGGAAGGCGAAGAGAGCCACCAGTCGCGTTCCAAATCGAGCACACTGCGTTCCCGCTCGCTAAGCGTCATCCCACCCGACAATGCCAATCTCGGGCCCGCGAAGCAAGGACCCTCACGCGAGATGCCTTCTGCGGCCCTTCTTCGGGCAGACTTCAAGGCCGGATGACCAATACGGTGAGCTATGTCGCAGCTTTCGGCGGTGGGGTCGCTTCTTTCGTCTCGCCTTGCGTGCTGCCTATCGTCCCCGGCTACCTCTCTGTGCTTACCGGTCTTGACCTCACCGATGCCGAACAGGGATCGCGTCGCCATCTTCTGCGAATCGCCCGTGATACCTCGCTGTTTGTGGCCGGCTTCACGTTGGTCTTCGTACTCCTTGGCATAACTGCCACGACCATCGGCAGTGCGGTATTCCGCGACAAGGAGCTCTTGTTGCGGATCTCCGGCGCCCTCGTCGTCGCCATGGCCGTTTTCCTTGCAGGCTCACTCGTGGCGAAACGTCCCGGTCTTTACCGGGAGGCGCGTTTCCATCCGAACCTCGAGCGCTACGGGCCTTTCGCTGCGCCCGTGGCAGGTGCAGCCTTTGGCTTTGGGTGGCAGCCGTGCCTAGGCCCGATCCTCGCCTCGGTGAGCGCCGTAGCGGCGAGCTCCGGCTCGGCGGGTCAAGGTGCCGGGCTGTTGGCCGTCTATTCGCTCGGCCTCGGCATCCCTTTCCTCATCGTCGGGCTAGCGCTTGGCCGCCTGTCGGGCATGCTGGCGCTGATACGGCGGCACTCCCGGGCCATCACGATCGTGTCGGTGATCGTGATGGGCGGTTTCGGGGTCTTGTTGTTCACCGACAAACTGACCTATGTGACGAGCGAGCTAGAGGCGTTCATGCGCGCCATCGGCCTCGGCCGGCTGATAACTCTCGGCTGAGGCCGCCCGGTCACCCAGCCGCCAGCGCCCTCACGACAAAGGGCAGGATGCCTCCGTGCCATAGGTAGTCGGCCTCACCCGGGGTGTCGACGCGCAGAACCGTGGCAAAGCTGAGCCCGTCAGCCTTCACTGTGACCTCGCGGCCGACCAGTTCTCCGGCAGAACCGACCGAAAGGCCCGTCAGGTCGATCGTCTCGCGTCCTGTCAGCCCGAGTGACTCAGCGCCTTGTCCCTCGGCGAACTGCAGGGGAAGAACGCCCATGCCGATGAGGTTCGACCTGTGAATGCGCTCGAAGCTTTCGGCGATTACGGCGCGGACCCCGAGCAGCGCCGCGCCTTTGGCCGCCCAGTCCCTCGAAGAGCCAGTTCCGTACTCTTTGCCGGCGATCACGACGAGCGGCACGCCTTCTGACTGGTAGCGCAGCGAGGCCTCGAAAATGGTCATCTCTTCGCCGTCGGGCAGATGCGCCGTCACGCCGCCCTCGGTGCCGGGCAGGAGTCTGTTTCGGATGCGGGGGTTCGCGAAGGTCCCCCGGATCATCACCTCATGATTGCCTCGACGGGCCCCGTAGGAGTTGAACTCCGCCACGGCAACACCGCTTTTTTGTAGCCACTGGCCAGCCGGGCTTGACGGTCGGATGGAACCCGCCGGGGAGATGTGGTCCGTAGTGACGCTGTCGCCGAGGACGGCCAGCACTCTTGCCCCGCTGACGTCCCCGACCGGTTGCGGTTCCGGCTTCATCGCCTCGAGGAACGGTGGCCTGCGCACGTAGGTCGACTGGGCGTCCCACGCGTAATGCTCCCCAGCCGGGACCTCCAGCGAGCGCCAGTTCTCGTCCCCGGCCGTGGCCTCGGAGTACTCCCGGCGGAACATGTCGGCTCTGACGGCGTATTCGAGGACCTCGGCGATCTCGTGGGCCGAGGGCCAAAGATCCGCAAGGAACACGGGCCGGCCGTCCCCGGTGACGCCGAGGGGCTCAGAGGTGAGGTCAATGTTCATCGTGCCGGCCAGGGCGTAGGCGACCACGAGAGGGGGTGAGGCAAGGTAATTCATCCGCACGTCGGGATGGATTCGCCCTTCAAAGTTGCGGTTGCCTGACAGAACTGCGGCACAGGCCAGGCCACGGCTGTTGATGGCGTCGGAGATCTCCGCCATGAGGGGCCCGGAGTTGCCGATGCAAGTTGTGCAACCGAAGCCGACAAGGTTGAAGCCGAGCTTGTCCAGATACGGGACGAGGCCTGCTCGCCCGAGGTAGTCCATGACCACCCGAGATCCGGGAGCGAGGCTCGTCTTGACCCAGGGCTTTGAGCTGATCCCCAGCTCCACAGCCTTTTTTGCAACGAGGCCGGCGCCGATCATCACCTGCGGGTTGGAGGTGTTGGTGCAGCTCGTGATGGCGGCGATGACGACATGACCGTGCTCGAGGGCGAACTCGGTCCCATCCTCGAGCCGCACCTGCACCCGTGGAAGGCTCCCGGACATCGCGCCGCCGCCGGCCTCAGGCAGAGAGCGCTTGAGGGCTTCTGAGAACATCGCCTTGGAGCGGCGCAGTGGCACTCGGTCCTGAGGGCGCGAGGGCCCTGCCAAGCTCGCTTCGATACTCGACAGGTCGAGCTCAATCCGCTCTGAGTAAGTGGGCTCGGCAGCTTCGTCGTGCCAGAGGCCCTGCTCTTTTGCGTAAGCCTCGACGAGGTTGCATCTTTCTTCTGAGCGCCCCGTGAGGCGGAGGTAACGAAGCGTCTCGGCATCGACAGGAAAGATCGTGACGGTCGAGCCGTACTCGGGCGACATGTTGCCGATGGTCGCCCGGTTCTCGAGCGGCACTTTGGCCACGCCCGGTCCGTAGCACTCGACGAACTTGCCGACGACACCGTGGCTGCGAAGCAGCTCCGCGACGCTCAAGACGAGGTCTGTCGCGGTCGTGCCCTCCGGCATCTCACCGGTCAGGCGAAGACCAACTACTTTCGGCACGAGCATGGAGATGGGCTGGCCGAGCATGGCCGCCTCCGCCTCGATCCCCCCGACCCCCCAGGCGAGGACACCGAGACCGTTAACCATGGGCGTGTGTGAGTCCGTTCCGACGACGGTGTCCGGGTAGGCGGCACCGTCGGGGGACGTGAACACGACGCTGCTCAGGTACTCGAGGTTGAACTGGTGGCAGATTCCCGTACCGGGCGGAACGACCCGCATGTTGGAGAAGGCCTGCTGGCCCCAGCGCAAGAACCTGTAGCGCTCGAGGTTGCGCTCGAACTCGAGAGCCGTGTTGATCTCCAGAGCGTCCCGGCGCCCGTAGACGTCGGCCACAACCGAATGGTCGATCACAAGGTCGACGGGGACGACAGGGTTGATCCGGCCCGCGGCGCCTCCTAGGGACTCGACAGCGTCGCGCATCGTGGCCAGGTCGACGATGCAGGGAACGCCGGTGAAGTCCTGGAGCAGGATCCTCGCCGGGAAGTAGGCGATCTCTCGTCCGGCCGTTGCACTCCCCGGGTACCGTGCCAGCGCCTCGACGTCGCCTGCCAGGACGCTCGAGCCATTCTCGTGACGAAGCAGGTTCTCGAGGAGGAGCTTCATCGAATAGGGCACGCGGCTGAGATCGGCCACGCCCTCCAGCGCCGAAAGTCGGTGAATGCGGTATTTCCTGTCTCCGACCTCGAGTGTGGCCTCGGAGCCGAAGCTGTCTCGACCTGACATCTGTGGCGCCTCCTATACCGCGCTGGTTACGACGGACGCTCCTGGGTTCACCCGGTCACGCAATTTGCGCAGAGCGACTACGAGATCCCGTTCCTCGTCAGGCTCTAGCGCACCTTCGAGCAGGTCGGCGAGCTGGGCTCGGTGAAGCTCCAGGGCCTCTCGCATTCGCGCCTCACCCGCCTCGGTGAGGGCGGCGAATGCCCCTCGGCGGTCCTCCGGGCAACTCTGGCGACCGACGAGCCCTGCTTCGGACAGTCGGTCGACCGCCCGCGTCAGTCCGCTCGGCGTGAGCCCTGTCTGGGCTGCGAGATCGCTCATGCGAAGCCGGCCGCCCGGGCTACGGGCAAGGCGGATCAGGATGTCGAATTCCTGGCCTGCGAGCTCGCACTCACGCTCAAGCAACGGCGCCACGGCCCTGTGTAGACCTGCGGCGGCCTCGAAGATCAGTCCTACGAGGGTTATCCGGTCGCTCGCATCTTCGCGGCCTGTTGAATTGTCGAATTCCACGCCAGCAGCATAGCCCGGGAATTAGTTGCTCACACAAATAGTTACGGCTATAGTCCACACTTTAGTTGCGCAAGCAATTGCCGACCGCCAGCACAGAGGAGCTCTTTCATATGACCGACACCAACCCAACCGCAGCCTCAACCAGGGATTTCGATGGAGTCACACTGCCCACTCCAGGCACTTTCGTGCTCGACAAGTCGCACACCCAGATCGGTTTTGTAGCCCGGCACCTCATGGTCTCCAAGGTCCGAGGCCGCTTCACCGATTACGAGGGCGCGATCGTCGTGGCCGATGACCCGGCTGCTTCCTCGGTGGAGGTGACCATCCAGGCCACCAGCATCCATACCAATGACGAGAACCGTGACAACCACGTCCGGACCAACGACTTCCTCGCTATCGAGGAGTACCCGACGATCACGTTCAAGAGCACCAAGGTCGAGCTCGGCCGGCCCGACTCGTGGAAGGTGACCGGTGACCTCACGATCCGTGGCGTAACGCGCCAGGTCGTCCTCGACGTCGAGTTCGAAGGAGTCATCCAGGACCCGTGGGGGAACCAGCGCCTCGGATTCACCGCCTCTTCGGAGATCGACCGCAACGACTTCGGCGTCAGCTTCAACGCTGCTTTGGAGACAGGTGGCTTCGTCGTCTCTCCGAAGGTAAAGCTCGAGATCGAGGCCGAGGCCGTCCGTCAGGCCTAATAACCGACCGTCCTGCCGGTCCGCGTGGGGCCGGCAGGGACAGCTTCTAGGCTCCCGGCTCGCGCGGCACCGGCCCGGTGACGGTGCCCGCGAGCGTTTTGCCAGCTGCAGGCCGTATTGGAAGTAGATTTCACTTTGTGAGCGCGTCGATCGACACGACCCCGGACGTCCTCGGTATCCACGCCCACCTGCTCGCCTCGATTCCGGGCGTGCTCGTGCTCCTCGATGCCCACGGCGTTGTCCGCTTCGCTTCGGGCCAGGTCGAGAACCTCGGGGGCGAGCCCGTGGACGTTCTTGTCGGTTCGGAGCTGAGCAGCCATCTCGAAGCAAAGGACCGCCCTCTTCTCACCTGGCTGCTGGCCGCGTCCGCCGCCAAGTCGCCCGAGCAGCTGACGGGCCCGGTCCGCCTGCCCTATCTGCACAGCGACGGCAGGCCGCGCCTTGCCGAGGTCTGGGCGCTCAACAGGCTCGCCGATCCCGCTCTCGCCGGTTTTGTCATCCTGCTCCTACTTGAGAGCGCTTACGACCACTTCGACCAGGTTCTCGCCGCTGCTCAGGCTGGGGCGGCTCTCGAAGACACTCTCAACGCGCTTGCGGTGGCGTTGCGTCTCCCGCCGGTTCTCGGGGAGGCTTTCTTCGTCGTTGTCTCGCCAGACGGCCGCACCATCAGCCGTTTTCCCGCGGACTCGGTCGCGCCCGGACCGCCCGCCCCAGGACCTTGGGACGTGGCCATCGGCAACGAGTCGGGAGTCATCTATACGGAGCGTTCCGCCCTGCCCGAGCCGACCAGGACGGCTGCCGACGGCTTCCGCTCGGTCTCCTGTTTCCCGGTCGTGACAGGCAGCGAAACGACGCCGTCGGCCTGTCTGGTGCTTTGGAGTCCGGAGCTTGGTCCGCTCGGCACCAGCGAGCGCACGGCCGTCGACCGGGCCGTCATCTTGGCCTCGCTCATGATGACGCGCAGTGCAGCTGGAGAACGCTCCCCCGAAGAGGCCTACCAGGACGTGCTCACCGGCCTCGGCAATCGCAGGAGCTTCTTCGAAGCTTTGCGCGCCCGCAGCGAGGCAAACGACCGTCCCACCTTGCTCTACATCGACATCGACGGTTTCAAGGAGGTCAACGACCGTCTCGGCCGCTTGGCTGGGGACTCGGCGCTGCGCGTGATCGCCCGACGGCTGTCGTCGGTCCTTCGTCCCACCGATGATCTCGCCCGCATCGAAGGTGACGAGTTCGCCATCCTCTGCGCTGGTGAGGTCACCGAATCCCAGGTCATCGCTATCGCGGCCCGCATCGTAGAACGGCTCGCAGAACCGATCTCGATCGGCGACTCCCCGGCATTGAAACTCGGCGCGAGCATCGGGATCGTTCGCGACTTCCCAGCAGGGACATCGTCGGACATGCTCTTGGCCAAGGCCGACGAGGCCCTGTGTGAGGCGAAGGCGGCTGGGCGGAGCTGCTGGCGGGTTGCCTCGCTTCCCGAGGTCTAAGGCGGCTGCCCGGCCCGTCGGGGTCGCAATCGTCATCGGGCCGGAATATTCCTGTAAAAAGGGACTTTTGGCCTAAGGCACCGCAACGGCCATTCCTTACGCTGAGGGAATGAAGCCGGTGAGCGGTTGTCGCCGCGTTGGCGACACTCAGGTGACAAGTTCACCGAGGACCAGTCCGTGAGTCGCGTGTCCGAGGCGATGGCCAACGCCTGGCAAGATCGTCGACGGTTCCTCCTTAGCTGGTTCGCCCTTCCCATGTCGCTGATCGTGGCGCTGCTCCTCGGCGCGGTCATGATGCTCGCCCTCGGCGCGAACCCGATAACCGGGTACAACGCCCTTATTGTCGGCGCCTTCGACGGCAGCTATGCGCTCGGTGCAACGGCTGTGCAGGCGGCGCCGTTGTTGCTCGTCGCCGTCGGAATCTGCGTCGCCTTTCGTGCCAACGTCTTCAACATCGGCGGCGAAGGCCAGCTGGCGATGGGAGGTCTGGCGAGCTCGGCGACCGCCCTCGCGCTCCCGCACCTGCCGAGCATCTTGCTCATCCCGATCGTGCTCCTTGCGGGCGCGGCCGGCGGTGCCGCCTGGGGAGCGATCCCTGGGGCCTTCAAGGCATACTTCAATGTCAATGAGATCTTGAGCACGATCATGCTCAACCTCGTCGCCGTCCAGGTCATGAACTGGCTCCTCGCCGGTCCGATGGTCGACAAGACGCAGAACTCGACCTATGGCCTGATCCCTGAGACCAGGCTCCTGCCGCAGAACTCCTGGCTCCCGATCATCGTCCCGAACACCCAGCTCCATCTCGGCGTGCTGATCGCCGTGGTCGTGGCGGTGGGTGTCTGGGTCCTGCTCTACAGGACGAGCTTCGGTTTCCGGGTGCAGGCCGTGGGTCTGTCTCGGGATGCCTCCAGGTATGCCGGAATGCCCGTGAAGCGGACGATGACTCTTGCCATGACCATCAGTGGGGCGATGTGCGGCCTCGGCGGAGCCCTCCTTGTGTTCGGCAGCATCTCGCATCGGATGGTCACTGACGGGAGCCTCACCGGGTTCACAGGCTCAGACGGGTTCAACGGGATCGTCGTGGCGCTCTTCGGGGCCCTCAACCCAATCTGGTCCGTGGTCTCCGCCTTCCTGTTCGGGGGCCTCATAGTGGGCGGCGACGCCTTGCAGGTCGCAACCGGGGTGCCCGCAGACATGGTGACCGCCCTCGAGGGGCTCGTCGTCGTCTTCGTCGTCTCCCTCGAGTACATGCGTCGGCGCAGCCGGGCCACGTCGTTGAGCCCGACGGGCCGCGGGGGCGGTCGTCCGTCCGAACTCGGGCCGCCGGGCCCGGATTCATCGCCTCTCGTCACCGTCAGCGAGCGGAGCGATCCATGAGCCATTTCTTCACCTACAACATCCTCGTGGCGACGGTGGTCACAGCGCTCGGTCTCGCGGCCCCCTTCCTGCTCGCCGCGCTCGGCGAGACGGTGGGTCAGCGCAGCGGTGTGATCAACCTCGGCGTCGACGGAATCATGCTCCTGTCGGCCTTCGCCACCTACTACACGGCACTTAGGACGGGGAATCTCTTCTTCGCCATCCTCGTCGGTATTGGGGTGGGAGCGGTCATGGGCGTGGTGACCGCCTTCATAAGCGTCACCTTGAAGGCCGAACAGGGCATCAGCGGCATCGGCATCTACCTGTTCGGTCTGGGCTTTAGCGACCTGTTGTTCATAAAGCTCGTCGGCACCCCGTTGCCGATAGCAACCCTCAACCCGATCAACATCCCCCTGCTCGACCGCATACCGGCCATAGGAGGCATGTTCTTCAAGCAGACGATTCTCGTCTATGTCGCCTTCCTCCTCGTCCCGGTCGTCACCTTTGTCCTCAACCGGACCACGTTCGGGATGAAGATCCGCGCGGCTGGCGAGAATCCCGCCGCAGCCGACAGCGTCGGTGTCAATGTGGCGCGCATTCGCTGGCAAGCCGTGCTCATCGGCTGCACCCTGGCCGGCCTCGCCGGTGCCGCCCTTCTTCTCTTCGACGGCATCTTCCAGGAGAACCTGACCCAGAGCGAAGGCTTCATCGCAGTCGCCCTCGTCTACTTCGGCGCCTGGCGACCCACCGGGGTGATGGGGGGCTCGTGCCTGTACGGCCTCGCCATCGCCGTCGTGCTCGAGTGGAAGTCACTCGGAATCATCCCGCTCAGCGCCTCAGATCTGGCCGCGACGGCCCCGGCAGTGATCACGATCCTTGCTCTTTTGACAGTCGCCCGGCGCTTCAGGCAGCCAGCAGCCCTCGGCAAGCCCTACGAGAGAGGAGGGTGATGCGAGAGACGGTGGTCTCCGGCGGAATCTCCAGGCAGTCATGCAGGTGCAACCCAGCAAACAACCTCACCGATAGCAACCCAACAAGGGAGAGATAATGCAGATGAACCCAAAGAGAAGGGCCGTCATGGTGCTTGCCGCAGTAGGCATGGCGCTTGGCACGGCGGCCTTCGCCACCGGCGCCTCCGCGGCGACCCACACGAGCTCGGCGCCCGCGGGCATGAGCACCCTCAAAGTGGCGCTGATCGCCCCGAGCGCGACGAACGACCTTGCCTTTACTCAGTCGATGTACAGCGCCCTCGAGAGCCTGAAGGGCTCTGAGAACCTCCAGATCTCGGTCTCGGCGAACGAGTACGTCGTGAGCCAAGCCGCCGACATCATTGAGACCTACGCCCACGAGGGCTACAACCTGATCGTTGCCCACGGTTCACAGTACGGGTCGATCATCGAGCAGCTGGCGCCGAAGTTCCCGAAGGTCTCCTTTGCTTGGGGAACTGCGGGCGCGACCTTCGGTATGAAGAACGTGTTCGCTTACGAGGCGAGCTCGAACGAGGGCGGCTACGTCCAGGGCTACATGGCTGCTCTCTTGAGCAAGTCAAAGGTGCTCGGCATCTGCGGGCCGATAGCCACAGGCGACGCCAAGTTGTATGTCGACGGTTTTGTCGCCGGTGCCAAGGCAGCTGCCGCAGCCGGGAGTTTCAAGGTCACCGCACACACCGTCTACACCGGCTCGTTCAGCGATAACAGCCTTATGGCCAGTTGCGCCAAGACCTTTGTCGGCAACGGTGCTGACGTGCTCACCGGAAGCTCGCAGTCAGTCGTCGGGGCAATCGGGGTCGCGAAGTCCGACAACAAGCTCTGGTTCGGGACGCAGTGGAACCAGTCCTCGCTCGCGCCGCACAACGTCGTGTCGTCGCAGGTCTACAACTGGGTCCCCATTCTGAAGCAGATGTTCACTGCCATCCGCGGCGGCACCCTCGGTGACGCCACCTACGTGATCGGCCTCGGCAACGGCGGCGAGAAGATCAACTTCAACAAGGGCTACATGCTCTCCGCCTCGGTCAAGACCGAAGCGGCGAAATTGATCGCCGAGATCACCGACGGGACCATCACGGTCCCGCAGTAGTCGGCTCGGAACCTGAAGTAAGTAGATAGGACGGACCAAGTGGCGACCACCCCGGCAGCTTCGGCCGACAGCTCGGCTTCAGGCGAGGAGATTCCCCTCCTCCAGATGACGGGCATAACCAAGCGCTTTCCCGGGGTGGTCGCCAACGACCACGTCGACTTCGATGTCCGACGCGGTGAGATCCACACCCTTTTCGGGGAGAACGGTGCCGGCAAGAGCACCCTCATGAGGGTTCTCTACGGCCTGTACCGCCCCGACGAGGGTGAGATCAAGATGAACGGCCAGCGGATAACAATCGCTTCGCCCGCGGATGCCATCCGCCAGGGCATCGGGATGATCCACCAGCACTTCATGCTTGTCGACACCTTGACGGTGGCCGAGAACGTGGCTCTTGGCGAGAAATCCAGCCGTGGCCCGTTGACAGACCTCAGCCGGGTATCGGCCCGAATCAATGAACTGGCTGAGACCTACGGGTTGCACGTCGACCCCCAGGCCATCATCTGGCAGCTCTCAGTTGGCGAGCGCCAGCGGGTGGAGATCATCAAAGCTCTCTACCGCAATGTCTCGTTGCTTGTCCTCGACGAGCCGACCGCCGTCCTTACGCCGCGCGAGGTCGAAGAGCTGTTCGTGGTGCTTCGCCAGATGACAGCGGGAGGCCGGGGGCTCGTCTTCATCTCGCACAAGATTCACGAGGTTCTCGACATCTCGGCGCGCATGACAGTCCTGCGGGCCGGACGCAACGTCGGTACGATCCAGGCGTCCGAAGCCACGAGAGAACGTCTTGTCGAGCTCATGGTCGGTCGCAGTGTCGCCCTCGAGAGCCAGACGACAAAAGGCGCCTCAGGCGAGGTGAGACTCTCGGTCAGGGACCTTCGCGCTAAGGGAGACCGCGGCACCGAGGCCGTGAGGGGCCTGTCCCTCGAAGTCGCCTCCGGCGAGATCGTCGGCATCGCCGGGGTCTCCGGAAACGGCCAGCGCGAGCTCGCCGAGTGCATCGCGGGCATCCGTGCCCCGCTGAGTGGCTCCATCTTGCTGGAGGGCACGGAACTGGCAGGCGCCAAACCAGCCGAGGCGCGCTCAGCCGGCCTCGCCTACGTACCCGAAGAGCGCATGCGCGACGGGGTGGTCCCCGAGTTCACCGTTGCCCAGAACCTGCTCCTTGTGGAGAACCGCGATCGCCGTTACTCACGGCTCGGCTTCTTGCGAAGCCATGCCATCCGGGGCCACTGCCAGGAGCTTGTCGCCGAGTTCGATGTCAGGACTCCCTCGCTCGACACGCCGGCGAGGAACCTTTCTGGAGGCAACATCCAAAAGCTCATCATGGCCCGCGAGCTTTCAGGTAGTCCCCGTGTGCTGCTTGTCGCCCAGCCCACTCGCGGCATCGACGTGGGAGCGACCAACTACATCCATCGACGTCTCGTCGCCCAGCGGGACAACGGCACCGCCTGTCTCATCGTCTCCGAGGACTTGGACGAGATCATGACCATCTGCGACCGGGTCCTTGTCATGTACGAGGGCCGCATCATCGGATCGGCGGACCCTCGGGTCAACTCGCGTGAGGACATCGGCATGATGATGGCGGGCGTCGCCTCGAGCCCGGCGGAGCCGCCGGGTGACTCGCCGACGGGTGAGGCGGTTCCGGTCAAGCTCTAGGCGACAGCCGACCCACCCGAAGGCCGTGCCCGCGAGTGCCGTGGGTCTGCCAGACCAACAGGCCTGCGAACGTCCTGGCACCTGCTCGGGGATCTCTCGTTCTCTAGACAGGATCTGGCTGAGCCGGCAAAAGGCCGAGACAGGCTCCCGCATCCGTGGCTCACAAGCAGGATCACGTCTTGGCGCCCTCGGCAGGATTCGAACCTGCGCACCCGGCTCCGGAGGCCGATGCTCTATCCCCTGAGCTACGAGGGCTCGATGGATCGCAGGTTGCATGCTAGCGGGACTTCGGCCATCCTCAGACTCCAATGACAACCGAGCACCGACTGGCCGTGTCAATCGTCGCCGCTTTGGGCTCGATCGGGATCCCGATCGAGCCGCACGCGGTCCAGCTTGTCCGACCCGCGCACCAAGAGCACGGCGACTGGTCGACCAACGTCGCCCTCGTCGTCGCCAAAGCCGCCGGGCGCTCGCCCCGCGACCTGGCCGCTGAGCTGGCTGCGGCCCTACAGGCTGCACAGATCGAGGACGTGCTTGAAATCGAGGTCGCCGGGCCCGGCTTTATCAACTTCAAGCTGACCGTATCGTGGCTCCACAAGGCCCTGTCCGAGGTCGTCGCCGAGGGCGAAGACCTCTATGCCACATCCGAGCTGGGAGGAGGCGAGCGGGTCCAGATCGAATTCGTGTCGGCGAACCCAACAGGGCCGCTTCACGTCGGCAACGGTTGGCTCGGCTCTTACGGCGACGCGCTCGCGAGGGTCATGGGCCGGTGTGGCTGGGACGTGCGCCGTGAGTACTACGTCAACGACACCGGCGGGCAGATTCGCCTTCTCGGAGAGAGCCTGCTCGCCCGCCGCCGCGGCGATGTTGTGCCCGAGGAGGGCTACCAGGGCGAGTATGTCACCCAGCTGGCTGGGCACTACGACGGCCCCGACGATGTGGTCGAGGCCGGTCGCTTCGCGGCCGAAAAGATCCTCGAGAACATCCGCTCGACGCTTCAGCGCCTCGACATCCATTTCGACGAGTGGTACTCACAGGCATCGATCGAGGAGAGCGGTCAGGTGACCGACACCATCGAGCTGTTTCGTGAGCGGGGCCTCGTATATGAAGAGGACGGGGCGGTCTGGTTGCGGCTCACTGAGCTCGGTGACAGTCGTGACCGCGTGCTCGTCCGCTCGAACGGGGATGCCACCTATCTTGCTGGCGATCTCGCATATCACCGGGACAAGTTCCTCGTCCGCAGGTTCGACCGCGTCATCGATGTCTTTGGGGCAGACCACCACGGCCAGGTCGCAAGCCTCAAAGCAGGCGTGGCAGCGCTCGGCATCGAACCCAGTCGCTTGGAGATCCGTCTCGGCCAGCTCGTCAACATTGTCGGGCGGCGCATGTCAAAGCGCGCCGGAAACGTCATCCAGCTCGACTCTGTGATCGAGGAGATGGGGCCCGACGCAACCCGGCTCTTGTCTCTCCTCAACTCGATCGATCAGGCTACGACGCTCGATCTCGACCTCATGAAGCGCCAGTCGATGGAGAACCCTGTCTTCTACGTGCAGTACGCCCATGCCCGTATCGCCTCAATCGACCGCAGGCGCGCCGAGAGGGGCATCGAGCGCGTCCCCATCGCCCAGGCCGACCTCGGTCTGCTCGTGCACGAGCGCGAGCTCGAGCTCATGAGGTGCCTCGTGGACCTGCCGCACGCGGTCACCGAGGCCGCCAAGGACCGTGCACCCCACAAGGTCACCAACTGGGTGCGCCAGCTCGCGGGTGAGTTCCACGGCTTCTACCACGACTGCCGGATCCTCTCCGAAGAGGTTCCACCCGAACTCACCCAGGCACGACTGTGGCTTGTCGAAGGGGTTCGGATCGGACTTGCTATCGCCCTCGGCCTACTCGGCGTGCAAGCGCCTGACGAGATGTGATCGGCGCCCCACCCCCCCAAGGGCCCCCGGCCGCCACTGCGCCCGAAGGCCCCATCGACTGGGGGCTTCTTCCCGACACGAGCGCGTTGAGCGCCGAGGGCAACTTGAGCTTGGGAGGGGTAGACCTTCTCGAGCTTGTCGAGGAGTTCGGCACGCCGGTGTTCGTCTATGACGTGGCCCACTTGCGCTCCCGCTGCCGGGAGGCGGTGGCCGGTTTCGGCCCCGGAGTCGCCTATGCCACAAAAGCCTTCTTGTGCAAGGCGATGGCGGCACTCGCCATCGAGGAGGGGATGGCACTGGACGTCTCTACAGGCGGCGAGTTGGCCGTGGCCCTCGCCGGTGGGGCCGAAGGCGGTCGTCTTGTGCTTCACGGCAACAACAAGTCGACAGATGAGATCGAGGCCGCGCTTCGCGCAGGTGTAGGTCGCATCGTCATCGACTCGTTCGACGAGATAGCACGTCTGCGAGCCCTTGGCGTCTCCGGGGCACTCACCGCCCGCACGTCAGTGTTGATCAGGGTCACGCCTGGCATCGAGGCCCATACCCACGAGTACGTGCGAACGGGTCAGGAAGACACCAAGTTCGGCTTCTCCCTTGCCTCGGGGGCGGCTGCGCAGGCCGTCGAGGCAGTAAAGGCAGTGCAGGGCCTCGAGCTTGTGGGCGTGCACGCTCACATCGGCAGCCAGATCTTCGATGTCTCCGCCTTCGAAGAGGAGATCGCAGTTCTCGCACCTTTCGTGTCCGAGCACGGCTTGGCGGAACTCTGCGTCGGAGGCGGTCTCGGAGTGGCCTACGTCGAGGGGGAGGCCGCGCCCTCGATAACCGAATGGGCGAAGGCGGTGCACCTCGCGGCGGCTCGGGCAGGCCTCTCCCGTGGCGTGCGAGTGACGGCCGAGCCCGGTCGCGCCGTCGTCGCGAGCGCGGCAGTGACCCTGTACAGGGTCGGCACTATCAAGAAGCTGGCCGGGTTGCGCTGCTACGTAGCAGTTGACGGGGGCATGTCAGACAATCCGCGCCCTGTCCTTTACGGAAGCGGCTACGAGGCCTTCCTCCCTCGTGCCCCGCTGGCCGAGCGCCCCCTGGCGGCGCGGCTCGTGGGCAAGCACTGCGAGTCCGGCGACGTCATCATCGACGACGCGCGACTTCCCGCGGACCTCGCCGTCGACGACATCGTCGCGACGCCCGTGACAGGCGCCTACGGGTTTTCCATGGCTTCCAACTACAACCGGGTCCTCCGCCCGCCTGTCGTCTTCGTCTCGGACGGTCGGGCTCGTCTAGTTGTCAAGCGCGAGACGATCGAGGACCTACTCGCCCTCGAAACCTGACTCGTCAGGTCTTGTACGTTGTGGCTGTGAACGAGTCCCTACCCAGTGTCACAGCCGGCCCGGATGTCGTGCGTGTCGGCCTGCTCGGCTACGGCAACGTTGGGGTCGCCTTCACGAGGCTCATCGACTCCCAAGCCGAGGCGATCGCACTGCGCACGGGTCTTGAGTTACGCGTGACTCGCATCGCCGTCAGGGACCTCGACCGGTCACGGCCGGGATCCGCGCGATCCGATGCCGGAGACCGGCTTTGCATCGACCCCGGCGCCATCGTCGAGGATCTTGACATCGACGTCATAGTCGAGCTCGTCGGAGGCATCGAGCCGGCCCGGAGCCTTGTTTTGGCCGCCTTGGCGATGGGAAAGCCCGTCGTCACGGCCAACAAGGAGCTGATCTCCACCCACGGGGCCGAGCTTCTCGCTGCGGCCGAAAACGGTGGCGTGGACCTTTTTTACGAGGCCTCGGTGGCTGGAGCCATCCCGCTCGTGCGCCTGCTCAACGACTCACTGGCCGGTGAGCGGATCGCTCGCGTGATGGGGATAGTCAACGGCACCACGAACTACATGCTCACATCCATGAGCGAGGAGGGCAGCGAGTACGCGAGCGCCCTCGCCGAGGCGCAGACGCTCGGCTACGCCGAGGCCGACCCCACCGCCGATGTCGAGGGCTTCGACGCCCGCGCAAAAGCCGCCATCCTGGCCGGAATCGCCTTTGACGCCGATGTCGTACCTAGCGACGTGTACACAGAGGGGATCACCTCCATCGGCGCCTCCGACATCGCGTTTGCCCACAAGCTCGGCTACGAGGTCAAGCTGCTCGCTGTGGCCGAGCGTGTTGGCAACGGGCCCGCGACCGCCGTCGCCGTGCGTGTCCATCCCGCCATGGTCCCGCGTGAGCACCCGCTCGCCAGTGTCCGCGGGGCTTTCAACGCCGTCTTTGTCGAGGGCGATACTGCAGGCGAGCTAATGGTCTATGGCCGCGGTGCGGGTGGCATGGCCACGGCGAGCGCCGTCCTCGGTGACGTCGTGGCTGCCGCCCACCATCGCCGCGAGGAGACGAGGGGCCGTGCCGTGCGCCGCGAGCGCGTCGAGATCAGCCCGATATCGGCTCTTTCAACCCAGTACTACCTTGCTCTGGACGTAAAGGACCAGCCCGGCGTGCTCGCCTCGGTGGCGCGGGTCTTCGGTGAGCACCACGTCTCGATCCGGTCCATGGAGCAGATCGGGCTCGGTGATGGCGCCCGGCTCGTTTTCATCACCCACACCGCTGTCGAAGCTGACGTGCAGGCGACCTTGGCCTCGCTCGCCGAACTGGACGTCGTGGCACACGTGGGTGCGCTGTTGCGAGTCATCGGCCCGGAACGCTGAGGTCCCAATGAGTGCATGGCGCGGGGTGATAGAGGAGTACCGCAACCTGCTTCCCGTCTCGGCTGAGACGCCGGTGGTGAGCCTGCTCGAAGGTGGCACGCCTCTGCTCTTGGCGCCGCGGCTGTCCGATCGTGTCGGCGCTCGGGTCTTTTTGAAGGTGGAGGGCGC
Source organism: uncultured Acidimicrobiaceae bacterium (assembly GCA_963725355.1). Taxonomy (GTDB): domain Bacteria; phylum Actinomycetota; class Acidimicrobiia; order Acidimicrobiales; family Bog-793; genus Fen-455. The sequence goes on along the minus strand of CAVRYE010000008.1, from coordinate 119,763 downwards.
CAACCCGACCGGGTCGTTCAAAGACCGCGGCATGACCATGGCGATCTCCAAGGCTGCTGAGGAAGGGGTAAAGGCGGTCGTGTGCGCCTCGACTGGGAATACCTCTGCCTCGGCCGCCGCCTACGCCGCCCGGGCCGGGATGACCTGCGCGGTGTTGATCCCCGAGGGCCACATCGCGCTCGGCAAGCTTGCCCAGGCCGTCGTCCACGGTGCGCGCGTACTGCAGGTGCGGGGGAACTTCGACGTCGCCCTCGAGATAGTGCGCGAGCTGCCCCGCCGTGCCCCGGTGGTCGTGGTCAACTCCGTCAACCCGTTCCGCATCGAGGGGCAAAAGACGGGGGCCTTCGAGATCGTCGACACCCTCGGCGACGCCCCCGAGGTCCACTGCATCCCCGTCGGCAACGCCGGCAACATAACCGCTTACTGGCGCGGCTACTGCGAGTACAAGAGCGCCGGGCGTTCCACGAGACTGCCGAAGATGTTCGGCTTCCAGGCCGCCGGAGCGGCCCCGATCGTGGCTGGGCACCCCATTGAAGAGCCTGAGACGATCGCCACTGCGATCCGCATCGGCAACCCGGCTTCTTGGTACGGGGCCACGGCTGCGGCCTCTGAGTCAGGAGGAGGCATCTTTGCGGTGACAGATGAGGAGATCCTCGAGGCCTACCGCTTCCTTGCCACAGAGGAGTCGGTCTTCTGCGAGGCCGCCTCGGCCGCCTCGGTTGCCGGCCTTTTTAAGACACCTGTCGCCGAGGGTTCGACCGTCGTTTGCGTGCTGACAGGTCACGGCCTAAAAGACCCCGATCTCGCCATCAGCCAAGCCTCGGTGCCGCCTGTCGTCGACGCCGATCTCGTCTCGGTGCTGCGGGCGCTCGCCATTTGAGGGCCACCCTTCGTTCAACACGGAGAGTGGTCGCACAGGGATGATGTGGAGGGTGAATTCTCACTCTTAGTGTTTAGCCAGGTGTCGATCGCGTCGACCAGTTCCCTTTAGTGAGCGAAGAGACGCTGGCGAGGCAGACAGAGCAGGTCGAGACACTCGGATTCGGAGACGGACCGGAAGGTTGGCGGGCGACGCGGGCGCCCCAGGGCCGGTGGGGCCGGTGGTGGGAGGCGCACCCGAGGCTGTTGCGGGCGATGGCTGTTCTCGCCCTTGCTTGGGGGTCTGTCTATCTTGTCTGGAGGCTCTTCGACACAGGCAGGGCTGTGAACCCGGAGGCCTTCTACGGCCTGTGGCTCGTGGAGCTCTATAACTTCGTCTCCTTGGCGCTGCTCGCCTTTTTCGGCTGGCGATGGTCAGAGCCCCGGCGCCAGCCAACCAGGCGCGATCACAGTGTCGATGTTCTCGTAGCCACCTACAACGAGCCGCGGGAGGTAGTCGAGGCGACGCTCGCAGGATGCGCGGCACTGCGCTATGCGCACAAGACCTTTCTCCTAGACGACGGCCACCGCCCCGAGATGGGCGACTTGGCGCGCGAGTGGGGGGCGCAATGGGTCACCCGACCGGACAACTCGCACGCCAAGGCCGGCAACATCAACCATGCGCTCGGATGCACCGAGGGCGAGCTGTTGTTCTGCCTCGACGCCGACCACGTGCCGCTCCCCGACGCTCTAGATGCCGTCGTGGGTTATTTCGACGACGACGACGTCGCTCTCGTGCAGAGCCCGCACGACTTCTACAACCACGACTCGGTGCAGCACTACGAGGTCGGGCGTCACGAGCAGAGCCTGTTCTTCGAGGTCGTGCTTCCAGGTAAGGACCGTCACAACGGGGCCTTTTGGTGCGGATCGGCGGCCGTCATCCGCCGCAAGGCGCTCGTCGAGGTGGGCGGGGTGTGCACCGAGACCATCGCCGAGGACTTCCACTCGACGATAAAGATGCACCGGGCGGGTTGGAAGACCCGCTACCACGACGAGGTGCTCGTCCAGGGGCTCGCCCCGATGGACCTTGACGGCTACCTCTTGCAGCGAGATCGCTGGGCGCGGGGCAACCTGGCCGTGTTCTGTCTGCCGGAGTCACCGTTAAGGCCCGGGATCGGGCTGAGTTTGCGCCAGCGGGTCTCATACTTCGGCAGCTTGTTCGCCTACGGCGCCGGAGCCGCCCGCCTCGGCATGATCCTCGTGATCTTGGTGGTGCTGGCGGCCGGAGTGCTGCCGGCGCGCATGAGCGTGGCCAGTCTGGCGATCTTCTGGGCCCCATGGACGCTGTTGGCGCTCTTGTCGGCGAGCGCCCTGTGTCGGGGGCACCTCAAGATGGGTGAGTCGTCGCACTACACCCTTGTCACCGCTGCCGTCTACACGCGGGCCCTGCGTTGCGCCATCTTCCCGTCTCGGACCAAGTTCAAGGTCACTCCGAAACAAGGGGCGGATGCGGGCGGTCTGCGCTCCCTCGGACGCGTGCGCCTCGTGGTCCTGTTCGGCTTTGGCCTCGCGGCGGCCCTGGTCTGGCGCGGCCTCGGGATCCTCGAATACGCCCATCCCCGCCCCCTACCGGCCTGGGCCGTCACCTTCGCCATGGCACTAGGGACATGGGAGCTCTACCGTGTCATCCGTTCGCTCGGGACGGTGGCTCGTAGGCGCCAGCGGCGCGAACAGGTGCGCTTTGCCTGCGCAGCCCCAGCCACGGTCACCTCCGGGCTGCACAATGTCTCCTACGGGCGCGTTGTCGACGTCTCGCTGTCAGGTGTCGGCATCGTGATGGGCGATCAGATCGAAGCCGGAACGCAACTCCATGTTGCCTTTGCCCTACCGGGCCTCGACGACGAGACGCTGCCGGTCTCACTCACTGCGTCGGTGCAGTCCGCCCGTCCCGCACCTCGGCTTGGCGAGGACAAGCCAGGTGGTTACCGCCTCGGGCTGAGCACGTTCGGGATCGACGACGTCTCGCGCGACAACCTCGTGCGCTACTGCTATGTCGTGCACCCCTGGGAGCGCCTGCGCAAGGGCCGCCTCGAGGCCGACCTACGAGCGCCCCTCTCCATTGGCAGCGTCCTGGCCGCTGGCGAGGACGTCGGCGAATCGCACGTTGTGGAGAGCCCAGCTGCAGGCTAGATGCCCGGGTGTTTGCCGGGGTCCGAATGTGCCGCTATCATACCGGTTGCCTTCGTTCGTTATTTGCGGACGCGAGTTCGCCCCCTAGGGGCGGGCGACCCGAATGGGGCGGTGGGAATCTCAGAGGCACTTTCCCTGTTAACACCTACACCGGCAGTTCCCTCCGTGCAGACGCTTTGGCAGCCGTTGGCGACCACTTACCTGGGCTGTGCGATCTGACGAGAGTCAAAATTTTGTCCTGCTTGAGAATCCCAGCGGCGGATCGCAGGTCCGGATCCATAGCAATCGGCCGGCCTGTCCGGGAGGCCAGCTCCTGATCGCACCGGGGGGCAGCGACATCCGGAAGTCCGCAAGGCCAGGGGCCGCCGTCCAAGTGAAACACCCTTCAAGAAGAAAAGATCCAGAGAGGAAGCCGATGAGCGAGGAACAGCTCGAGCGTTCGATTCTTGAACGCAAAGCGAGCGACGAGCTTCGAGCGATCGCGACCGCCATGTCTCTCGAGCCCGTGGCGCGGCACGCGCAAGGCAGAGCTCGTGAACCAGATCCTCCGCGCCGCCGGCGTCGAGGTCGAGGGCACCTCCGGCGTGCAAGCGAATGCTTCGGGCCCGGCACCGGCCGCAGTCAACGGTGCGGTTGACGAGCAGGCCGCGTCCGACGCCGCCCCGGCCAAGCCGGCGCGGGGACGAACCCCACGCGCTCGCGTGTCCGCCAAGTCGGCTTCTGCTGGTGAGCTCGGCTCCAACGGCTCATCAGAAGGCGTAGCCCACGGCGCCGAAGGAAATGGCGACTCGCAGGCGCTGGGTACCGCCGCAGGTAACGGCAATGGCAGTGGAGACTCCTTTGAGACCACCGACTCGGTTGCCGAAGCCGCAGCGGCCATCCTGGCCGGCTCCGACGCGGGCCGAAACGGGGGGGAACCGGCAAAGACGAGCGGCGCAGCCGCCACCGACGCGGGCCATGGTGGCCAAGGCGCCGCCATGAGCGCCGCCGGCACAGAGACGAGCGAGAGGTCGCCGGGCGAGCCTGGTGGGTCCCGCCCACAGCGTCAGGGGCCCCACCTCCAGTCCGGCCGGCCCGGTCAGGGCAACCAGGGCGGCCAGGTGGGCCAGATCGAGCCCGGCAACCGCCGGGGTCGCCGTCGCCGCGGCCGCGACCGCGAGCGTGGTGGTCAAGAGCCTCAAGGTGCTGGGCAGGAAGTGGCCTGGCAGGGTGAGCTCGTGCCCGTTCGTGGCCTGCTCGATCTGCGGGAGGAGGGGTACGGCTTCTTGCGCACGAGCGGCTACCTGCCAAGCTCCAAGGATGTCTACATCTCGGTCTCCCAGGCGAGGCGATTCTCCCTGCGCCGAGGAGACGCCATCGAGGGCGCCTGCCGTCCGGCAGGGCCGAGCGAGAAGTACCCGGCCCTGCTGCGCATCGATTCGGTTTGCGGGATGACGCCCGACGAGGCGAGGGAGCGGCCCAGGTTCGAGGACTTGACGCCCCTGTTCCCCGATCAGCGCATGCGCCTTGAGCTCAAGGACGACCCGCTCAACACCACGGCAAGGATCGTGGACCTGATCTCGCCTATCGGAAAGGGCCAGAGGAGCATGATCGTCTCGCCCCCCAAGGCGGGCAAGACGACGATCCTCAAGCAGATAGCCCACTCGATCGAGCAGAACGACCCGAGCGTCCACCTGATGGTCCTTCTCGTGGACGAGCGTCCCGAAGAGGCGACCGACTGGCGCCGGTCGGTCAAAGGCGAAGTGATCGCCTCCACCTTCGACCGCCCGGCCGATGAGCACACGACCGTCGCCGAGCTCGCCATCGAGCGTGCCAAGCGCCTCGTCGAGCTCGGCAGGGACGTCGTGATAATCCTCGACGGCATCACCCGCCTCGCCCGGGCCTACAACCTGGCCCAGCCGGCAACCGGACGCATCATGTCCGGTGGTGTCGACTCGGGAGCGCTCTACCCGCCGAAGAAGTTCTTCGGGGCCGCCCGCAACATCGAGGAGGGGGGCTCGCTCACTATCCTCGCCACGGCTCTGGTCGAGACGGGTTCGAAGATGGACGAGGTGATATTCGAGGAGTTCAAGGGCACGGGCAACATGGAGCTTCGCCTCGACCGCAAGTTGGCCGAGCGGCGCATCTACCCGGCCATCGACGTCAATGCCAGCTCGACTCGTCACGAGGAGCTGCTCTTTGACCGCTCGCAACTTCAGCAGGTCTGGAAGCTGCGCCGGGTGCTCAATGCTCTCGGGGGCGACGGTGGCCCAGGCGCCGGCCTCGAGCTGCTCATGGACAAGATCCGCACGACACGGTCCAACGACGAGTTTCTCGCCGAGATAGCCAAGGCGCCCGTCCCGGGAGGTTGACCTCGTAGGGGCCGCCCGATCGGGTGCCCCCGGATCCTGCTTAAAATGGAGAGATCATGAAGACAGACATCCATCCCACCTATGGGACCGCGACGGTGCGCTGCTCGTGCGGGAACACCTTCATCACTCGGTCGACCAAGTCCGATCTGCACGTCGAGCTGTGCAACGAGTGCCATCCCTTCTACACCGGCAAGCAGAAGCTGGTGGACACAGGTGGGCGTGTGGAGCGCTTCGAGCGGCGCTACGGCCAGCGTAAGACCAAGCGCTGAGCATCCGCCGGGCGGCGATGGTTTCGGCCGGCTATATCACCTAGAGCCCTTCTGACCCGGGCATCTGTGTGCGAAGGCGGCGCCGGAACGCCGTCGCTCTGAAGGCGAAGTAGAGCGCCAGGGCGAACCCTGCCCCGACCTCGAAGGGCCACACGACCGATTCGCCCGGCGTAGTCCCTGTGAGACACCGCGAGCACGAGCGGCTCCAGGCAGAGAGCTCCCGCCACGGCCACCGCGCTGAACCATGCCCGGTGATCGCGCCAAGCCCGGCCGAGAAGGCCGTAGAGGGGAGCGGTGATAAAGCCTCCGAGGATGTTCTCGCGGTTGGACGAAAGCAGCCCGCGGGCCTCGCTCGCCGTCATGGTCCACCTCCCACCCTCGAGCGGGCCCATGATCATGAGGAAGTAGCCCGCCAGTGCCGACAAGGTGACGACGAGTCCGACTTGTGCGGCCCTACGCGCTCTTGCCTGCGTGCAGCCGAAAGCGAATGGCAAGACGAGCCACGGGGCGGACATCAAGCTCACCGACTCGGTCCAACCGCCACTGACGATGACGCTGCCCAAGTACTGGTCGCCTCCGCCGAAGAGGAGACCGACCAAGATGGCGATCGGGAAGATCACACGAGATCTCTACCACCACCTGTCCGCCCGATGTGGTCGGAGCCCGGCGGCAGTAGCCTTGCCGGCGTGCTCGATCGCCTTGAGGCGCTTGAGGCCGAGTACTCACAGGTCCTCACTCGCCTCTCAGACCCAACTGTCTCCCAGGACCCCAATGAGCTGCGCGTCTTGTCGCGCCGTCACAAAGAGCTCGAGTCCGTCGTGCGCAAGATGCACGAGCTGAAGGCAGCTCAAGAGGACGTCGCCGTCGCCCGTGAGCTCGCCGCCGATGCCACGGGCGCCGAACGCGAGCTCGGGCGCGACGAGCTCAGCGCCTCCGAGGCACGTGTCGTGAGCCTCGAGAACGAGCTGAGAGACCTGCTCGTGGCCAAGGACCCCAATGAGGGCCGCAACGTCATAGTCGAGATCCGCGGCGCCGAGGGGGGCGAGGAGGCGAACCTGTTCGCCAAGGACCTGTTCGACATGTACCAGCGCTATGCCGCCGACCACAGGGGATGGCGCGTCGAGGTGCTGGACCTTCGCGAGTCCGAGCTTGGGGGCGTCGACGGGGTCACCTTTCTCGTCAAGGGCGAGGACGCCTGGCAGCGCCTGCACCTCGAGGCGGGAACGCACCGGGTCCAGCGGATTCCCGTCACCGAGTCCCAAGGGCGCGTCCACACCTCTTCTGCCACGGTCAACGTCCTGCCCGAGGCCGAAGAGGTCGAAGTCGAGATAGAGCCGGGCGACCTGCGCATTGACGTCTATCGCTCCACCGGGCCCGGCGGCCAGTCGGTCAACACGACTGACTCCGCGGTGCGTATAACCCACCTGCCAACCGGCCTCGTCGTCGCCATGCAGGACGAAAAGAGCCAGATCCAAAACCGCGCCGCCGCCTTGAGAGTGCTGCGCGCCCGTCTTTATGACCTTGAGCAGCAAAAGAACGCCGCCGCCTTAGCCAAGGAGCGGCGCGCCCAGGTCGGGGGCGGGGGCCGGTCGGAGAAGATCCGCACCTATAACTTCAAGGACAACCGCGTCACAGACCACCGCATCGGGCTCACACTCAAAAAGCTCGACCGCGTCCTCATGGGAGACCTCGAGGAGCTCGTCGACGCCCTTCTTGCCGACGAGCGAGGCCGTCAGCTCGTCGAGGGATGACGCCCGAAGCCCTGATGACGACTTGGCGCCAACTGTGGCGAGAGACCTCCCAGCAGGTGGGGGACCGTCGTGAGGCCCGCTGGCTCATTGAAGAGGCGACCGGGCACGACGCGGGCGACGTGCTGCGCCGTGGCGACCAGGATGTCGACAATGAGGCCGGCGCCCGGGTGAGCCTCCTCGTCGCTCGCCGGTTATCCGGTGAGCCGCTCCAGCATGTGCTCGGCCACTGGGGCTTTCGCACCTTGGACGTTGTTGTCGACAAGCGGGCCCTCGTCCCGCGCCCTGAGACCGAGCGGGTCGTCGAGCTCGCCGTGGCTGAGCTCGACCGCCTCTTTTCGAGCCTGCCCGACAGCCAGCTGTGTGCGGCCGATCTCGGCACCGGATCGGGCGTAATCGCCCTCTGCCTCGCTGCGGAACGGCCCGCAGTGCGCGTCCTTGCGACTGACTGCGACCGCTCGGCGTTGGAGCTCGCCGCTGCCAATCTCGCCAAGCTTGGCGCGGCGGTGGCCTGCCACGTTCGCCTGCTCGAGGGGGACTGGTACCGTGCGCTCCCCCTCGAGTGTCGCGGCCGCCTCGACCTGATCGTGTCCAATCCGCCCTATCTCGCCGAGCGCGAGTGGGCCGGCCTCGACCCAACGGTTCGCGATTACGACCCTTTCGGTGCCCTCGTGGCCGGCCCGAGCGGCCTCGAGGCCATTGCAGCCGTCGTCGCGGGCGCACCGGCCTTTCTCGAGCCTGAAGGCGCTGTCGTAGTCGAGATCGCTCCCGATCAAGCCCACGCCGTGCTCGAACTCGCGTTTGAGGCTGGCTTTTCCAAGGCCCGAGTCGAACAAGACCTCGCCGGCCGGCCTCGCGTTCTCGTGGCGCGGAGATGAGCTCGACACCCCTCGAGCAGGCTGCGGCCGCCCTGGCTCGCGGAGAGGTCGTCGCGGTCCCGACCGACACCGTCTACGGCCTCGCCGTCGATCCTCGCCTGCCCGGCGGACCGGGGCGGGTGTTCGCCTTGAAAAAGCGACCCGAAAGCTTCGCCCTCCCGGTGCTCATCGCGGACCCGGCCGAGGTCGACGAGCTGGCCGAGACGACTCCGGCTGCGAATCGGCTGATCTGTTCGTACTGGCCGGGTGCGCTCACCTTGGTGCTTGTTCGTCGTGGTGGTCTCGGCCTCGACCTCGGTGGTGACCCGACGACGATCGGGCTGCGCTGCCCAGCCCATGGCTTGTTGCGCCAGCTGCTGCAAGACACCGGCCCGCTCGCGGTGACGAGCGCCAACCACCACGGCGAGCCGCCCCTGCACACGGCCGAGGCGGTCCGCAGTCGCTTCGGCTCGGGCGTCACCAAGGTGCTCGACGGCGGGCGCTGTGACGGCCTTCCCTCCACGGTCGTCTCCCTCGTCTCGTCCGAGCCACTGTGCCTTCGCGAGGGCGCCCTCGGCTTCGCAGAGCTGGCGGCCGTCGCCGCCGGTGACGACCCTCGGCCCAGCGCCGGGGCGGCGAGCTGAACCGGCGGACGACGAGGACGACCGACTGCGAACCGACTGCCGGTTTCTCCAGCCGGGGCGGAACTAGGAGACCTTCGCCTGCAGTCACCCGCGGAGGGGGAACAAGATCCCCGAGATGAACATGAGCACTGGCTCTGGACACCCCTGCTCGCGCCGCGTCGGGGCGAGCACGCTCGTCGGGACCACGAGGATGCCTTGGCCAGGGCGAGAAGATCCTCGGAAGAGACGATGAAGCACCGGAGGCGATGGCGACCAGCACGAGCAAACGAGCACGTCCTTGCCACAAAATGGGCCAAGCTTCCCCTCAGCACCGAGCAGGGTCTTCCGGGCCTGGCTGACCCAGGCCGGTAGAGTGGCCAAGTGCGAATCGCGGTGGGATCGGATCACGCCGGTTTCGGGCTGAAACAACACCTCGCCGAGCAACTTGTGCACCTCGGCCACGAGGTCGTCGACCTTGGTACGCACTCGCCCGAGCCCGTCGACTACCCAGATTTCGGGGCCGCCGTCGGACAGAGCGTGGCCTCGGGCGAGTCGGACCTGGGCATTTGCGTGTGCGGCACCGGGATCGGCATCTCAATGGCGGCGAACAAGATTCCCGGTGTGCGTGCCGCGGTCATTCACGACGTGAGCTCGGCACGCCTTGCCCGCGAGCACAACGACGCCAACGTGATCTGCTTCGGCGCCCGCCTCATCGGGCCTGAAGTGGCGGCCGACTCGCTCGGGGCCTTCTTGGAAAGTGAGTTCAAAAAAGGGCGGCACCTCGAAAGGATCGAGAAGATCGCCGCCCTCGAGAGCTCAGCCCAGCACGACTTGGCGGGAGCGGTACAGGTGAGCCTTGGAAGGAGCAATTAGATGACGACATCACCAGCGGAGCCATCGACCCCCAGCGCGTTCTTGCCCGGCGCGCTCGCCGAGGACCCTGAACTGCACGGGTTGCTCGAGCGCGAGATCGAGCGCCAGCGGACCAATCTCCAGCTGATCGCGTCCGAGAACTTCACCTCACCAGCGGTTCTTGCCGCCTCGGCCTCGGTGCTGACCAACAAGTACTCCGAGGGCTACCCCGGGCGGCGCTACTACGGCGGCAACGCGGTCGCCGACCAGGTCGAAGATCTCGCCCGCTCGCGTGCGACCGAGCTGTTCGGAGCCGAGCATGCCAACGTCCAGCCTCACGCCGGCGCGAACGCCAACCTGGCTGCTTACCTTGCCCTCGTCGAGCCCGGCGACACCATCCTTGCCATGCGCCTCGATCAAGGCGGGCACCTGACCCACGGCTCGCCGGTCAGTATCACGGGCAAGCTCTACCGTTTTGTCGCCTACGGCGTCACGCCGGCCGCGCCAGACGGCTCGGGCGAACGGATCGACCTCGACATGGTTCGTGACCTCGCAAAGCGGGAACGGCCGCGCCTCATCGTGGCCGGTGCCACTGCCTACTCGCGTGCCATCGACCCGCAGCCGTTCCGCGAGATCGCCGACGAGGTCGGTGCCCGCTTCATGTTCGACGCTGCCCACCCGGCCGGTCTCATCGCCGGCAAGGTGCACCCGAACCCTGTCGGGGTGGCCGACGTCGTCACGTTCACGACCCACAAGACGCTCCGTGGCCCACGCGGCGGGGCGATCCTGTGTGGGGCGGACCTCGCCAAGGCAGTTGACTCGGCAGTGTTCCCCGGCCTGCAAGGTGGCCCTCTCGAACATGTCATCGCCGCCAAGGCGGTCGCCTTCGGCGAGGCGCTCAGGCCCAGTTTTTGCGACTATGCCGCCAAGGTCGTCCGTAATGCTGCGGCCCTCGCCGATGCGCTCACGGCCCAGGGCTTCCGGCTCGTCGCTGGTGGGACGGACAACCATCTCGTCCTCGTGGACCTGAGGACCTTCGAGGAGGAGCTCACCGGCAAGATCGCCCAGGAGGTGCTCGACCGTACGGGCATCACGTGCAACCGCAACGCCATCCCGAACGACCCCCGCCCTCCCTTCGTCTCGAGCGGGCTCAGGCTCGGCTCGGCCGCGGAGACGACGGCCGGGCTCGGCGAGGCCGAGATGGCAGAGGTCGCGTCGCTCATCGCGAGGGCGCTTCGCAGCCGCGAGGACGAGGACAAGCTCGCTTCGATCAGGGGCGAGGTCAAAGACCTGTGCCGCCGTTTTGACCCCTACCCGGGTGGCGTCGCATCGGCCGGGTGACACCACCGCCCGAGAATTCCTGGCAGGGGTCCAGATGAGGGCCCAACCAGTGTGCGGACCAGGGTATTGTCTTGCCGGGTCGGTGGTGGCGATGCCAGGATTGGCGACCGCGTGAGCAAGAAGCCTTCACCGAGCTTCAGCACGTTGATCGGTATGGGCGTAGCAACAGCCCTGTGCATCGCCGTCGGAGTGGGCGGGGGGTACTGGCTGGACAGGACGTTCCACACCGGTGTGCTGCTTACCTTTGTTGGCTTGGCGCTCGGTGTGGTGGCAGCAGTAGTGGTCGTCTACTCAAACGTCAAGATGTTTCTCTGAGCGCCAGCAGTGTCGCCGGCCCAGACGGTGCTGCCGCTGCCCAGAGATGATCAAGAAGAGGGCATGGAGCGACTCGCAGCGGTACTGGGACAACTTGGCTTGCCGGAGATATCGCGGATGCTCCGGCGTACGGTCTTCGCCACTGTCGGCGTGGCCATAGTCGCGCTCGTCGTCCTGTCCCTCGTCGGCTATCCCCTCGCCGGGCTCGGCGCCTGCATCGGACTCGCCCTCGGGATCGTGAATATCCGTCTCGTGATGTCCACGGCCTCGAAGCTGAACGCCTCGGGAACGGCCAAGGTCAAACGCCCCATGGCGATGAACACCCTGACCCGGCTCGCGCTCACGACCGTGATCGCCATCGGCCTCGTGATCGTCAACCTGTCCCTCGGCATGGGCGTGCTCGGTGGGGTCGCGGTGTTCTATTTTCTCTTCGTCGTGAGCCTCGTGGTCACCCTGCTCCACCAAGAGGCGGTCACATGACCGCCGTCGGCCTTCTCGCCACGCCCGGGGCGAGCGCTATCTCGATCGGCAACTCGCCGACGATGAAGCTGCTCGGTCTCACGGTCAACAAGTACGACGTCATCTCCTCGCTCGTGGCCGGGGTCCTCGTCATCGGGCTGGGCCTGGCAGTGCGGGCAAGGATCACCTCGGGCGTCCCGGGCAAGATGCAGCTCGCCTTCGAGACGATCTCAAACGGAGTCTCGAACCAGGTCGAGTCATCGATCGGCTCCAAGGGTCGACGGATAGTGCCCCTCGCCATGACGCTGTTTTTGTACATACTCTTCTGCAACTGGCTCGAGATGATCCCCACGGGTCACTCCCCCCAGTACCTTCCCGCACCCACGGGCGATGTGAACCTCACCTATGCCATGGCGCTCACGGTGATCATCCTCGTGCACGTCACCTGGATCCGCACCCAGGGCCTCGGCCACTACATCGGCCACTACTTCCGGCCCTACAAGGTGCTGTTCCCGATCAACCTGATCGAGGAGATCGCCAAGCCCCTCACGCTGGCGCTTCGTCTCTTCGGCAACATCTTCTCGGGCGGGATCATGATCCTTTTGATCTGGGCCCTGCTTCCCTGGTTCGGCGTCCCGATCGGCGACCTGATCTGGAAAGCCTTCGACGGCCTGTTCGTAGCCCCGGTGCAGGCGTTCATCTTCTCGCTGCTCACCATCCTCTATTTCGAGACGGCGATGTCAGGCAACCATTGAGCAAAGGGCGCGGCGCTCAAGCCACTCGAGAAGGTTCTTTCGAGCCCCGAAGATCTCTAAGTTCAGAAAGGGAGTAGGTAAACCGAATGGCAAATGACCTCAACCAGGCGATCGAGCTAGCGGGCGCCATGGTCGGCGGCGGGCTTGCCCTCGGCGGCGGCGCCGTCGGAGCCGCCATCGGCGACGGCCTCGCCGGCAGCCAGACGATCGCCGGAGTCGCCCGCCAGCCAGAAGCCCAAGGCCGGTTGTTCACGATCATGTTCATCATCGTGGGCCTCGTCGAGGCGATGTACTTCATCAACCTCGTCTTCATGGTCCTGTTCGTCTTCGTCCTCGCCAAGAAGTAGGGACCGAGGGTCTGCTTGATGCTGTTTGCAAGCGCAGCGGGGGGTGGTTCCGGCAACGGCGGGAACTTCCTCATCCCCAACGGCACGTTCATTGTCGAGCTCGTCATCTTCCTCGTCGTGCTCGGCATCATCGCGAAGTGGATCCTTCCTCCGCTCCAGGAGGTGACCGAGGCGCGCCGCACCCGCATCCGTGGAGAGCTGGAAAAAGCTGAGGAGTCTCGTGCGGCGGCGAGCGATGTGGTCGCCGAGCGTGAGAGGGTGCTCCACCAAGCCCGCACGCAGGCCCGTGGCATCATTGACAAGGCCAACCAGGGTGCCGACGAGGCCCTGCAACAAGGCCGTGCTCGGGGCCAGGTTGAGTACGAACGCCTTGTCGAGGCCTCTCGCTCACAGATCGCGGGCGAGTGCAGCACGGCCCGTCAAGAGCTCGTCGCCCGGCTCGACACCCTCGTCGCATCGGCGGCGGCGAGCGTGCTCGGCAACGGCGTGGACATGAGCCGGCACACAGAGCTGATCCATGAGGCCATCGCCACTGCTGTCGCCACGGCTCCTCAAGGCGGGGCGTCCTAACGATGGCCTCCTATCTGGCCGAGGTCGTCGGGTTCATCCTCCTGCTCGCCTTCACCTACCACTACGTCTGGCCCATGTTGAAGAGGCTGATGGACTCCCAGGCCGAGTCGATCCGGTCCTCCATCTCCTCGGCCGAAGCGGCCCGCGACAGCGGTGAGCGACAGCTCGTCGAGGCGCGTGCCGCCCTCGAGGCCGCCCATGGTGAAGCCGAGGCCATCATCGAACGTGCACACGAGACGTCGGCCCAGATCCGCCTCGAGGGCGAGCGCCGCGGCCGAGAGGAGTACGACAGGCTCCTGGCGAGCGCCGCTGCCGAGGCCGAATTTCGAGCGCCAGCGTGGGCGGGCCGAGGTCACCAGGCAGATCGGGGCGATCGTGATGGCGGCGACCGAGCGCGTCGTAGCGGCCGAGATTGACGCCTCCTTGCAGCGTGCGTTCATCTCAGAGGCGATCGAGGTCGCAGAGGCAATGCCGTGAGGGACCTGCTTCGCGGCTACGCCATCGCCACGCTTGAGTCAGCCGCGGCCGCAGGCCGTGCCCGGTTGGTCTCCGACGAGCTCGACGAGTTCGCCCGAGTCGTGATGGACTCAGAACCGCTGCACAACGTCCTCAGCGACATCGCCATACCGGCGAGTGCTCGTCGTGGTGTCGTGCACGATCTCTTGCAGGCAAAGGCAGCCGCCGAGACATCACAGCTTGTCTCTTGGGCAGTGCTCGTGGAGAACGCCGCCGACCTCCCCTCGGCCGTCTTCGACCTTATAGAGCTCGCCCACGAGGTGGCCGATGCCGCCGACGCGGGGAGGACTCGAAGCGTGAGTGACGAGGAGCTCCTTGGCGGCCGCACCGCAGTTCGCGAGCGCATCCGGGGTTATGCCGACAGGCTGTTCCAAGAGGCCGACCGGCGAGAGGCCATCGACGAGCTCGAGGACGAGGTGGTGAGCTTCGCGAGGGTCGTCGAGTCCAATCGTGAGCTGCGACTTGCTCTCGGCGATCCGAACCGCCCGGTAGGCCAGCGCGTAGCCCTTGTCGCCGACCTACTCGGGGGAAAGGTCAAGCCGGCGACTGCTCGACTCGTCGAGTACGTCATCGAAGCCGGCCACATCCGCGACCTCCCCGGGGCCCTGGAATGGGTCGCCGGGCTCGCCGCCGAAGAGCGGGGCCGGCGCGTGGCCAAGGTTCGCTCGGCCGTAGAGCTCGACCCGGCCGAGTACCGACGCCTCACCGAGGCACTCGAGCGCACCGCGGGCCACCCCGTCGAGGTCCGCGTGCAGATCGAACCCTCGCTGCTCGGCGGGATGGCGGTGGAGATCGGAGATACCGTCATCGACGGCTCGGTGCGGCGCCGCCTCGACCAGCTCCGAGAGACTCTGGCCCCGGACGCGCCCTCGCAGGCCGTCGAGTCTCGCCGATGACCGCTTTTGGAAACAGACGAAGAGGACAAAGGACCCGTACAGATGCCTGAGCTCATGATCAACGCCGACGACATCGCCGCGGCGCTGGCCCGAAACGTCAGCGACTTCACCGCCGGGACCGAGGTCGAGCAGGTTGGCCGGATCGCCGAGGTGGGCGACGGCATCGCTCGGGTCACCGGTCTGCCAGGTGCCACCGTCAATGAGTTGTTGGAGTTCGAGAACGGCGTCGTCGGTCTCGCCCTCAACCTCGACGAGGAGTCGATCGGGGCCGTCGTGCTCGGGAACATGGACGGACTCGACGAGGGCCAGGTCGTGCGATCGACGGGGAGGATCTTGTCGGTCCCGGTGGGCGACGCATTGCTGGGACGGGTCGTGAACCCTCTAGGTGAGCCGATCGACGGAAAGGGCCCGCTTGGCGAGACCATCGAGCGACGGCTCGAGATACAGGCCCCCGGTATCGTCTCCCGCCAGCCCGTTTCCCAGCCTCTGCAGACGGGCATCAAGGTGATCGACGCCATGACCCCGATAGGGCGCGGCCAGCGCGAGCTCATCATCGGGGATCGCAAGACCGGCAAGACGACCATCGCCACCGACACGATCATCAACCAACGCGGGTCCGGCGTGAAGTGCATCTACGTCGCCATCGGCCAGAAGGGCTCGACGATCTCCCAGACCGTCGCCACGCTCGCCGAGCACGGTGCCCTCGAGTACACAGTCGTCGTGGCGGCCCCCGCCTCCGAACCGGCGCCGTTCAAGTACCTGGCGCCGTACGTGGGTTGTGCCATGGGCCAGCACTGGATGGAGAACGGCGAGGACGCCCTCGTCGTCTATGACGACCTTTCCAAGCAGGCCGAGGCATACCGCCAGATTTCCCTCCTCCTACGGCGCCCACCGGGTCGCGAGGCCTACCCCGGCGACGTCTTCTACCTTCACAGCCGTCTGTTGGAGCGTGCCGCCAAGCTGTCGGACAAAATGGGCGGGGGCTCGCTCACGGCCCTCCCGATCATTGAGACCAAGGCGGGTGACATCTCCGCCTACATCCCGACCAATGTCATCTCGATCACCGACGGACAGATCTTCTTGGAGAGCGAGCTGTTTTACTCGGGTGTGCGGCCGGCCTTCAACGTCGGCAACTCGGTCTCACGAGTCGGTGGTGCCGCACAGATAAAGGCGATGAAGGCTGTCGTCGGCACTTTGAAGATCGACCTTGCCCAGTTCCGCGAGCTCGAGGCCTTCGCTACTTTCGGTTCCGAGCTCGACAAGGCCTCCCAGGCGCAGCTTGATCGCGGCTACCGCCTCACAGAGCTCTTGAAGCAGGGCCTCAACGTCCCGATGCCGGTACAAGAACAGGTGGTCGTCATCTATGCCGGAGTGAGGGGCCACATCGACGACGTGCCCGTCGAGGACGTGCAGCGCTTCGAGTCCGAGCTCCGGGCCTTCATGCGGGCGAGCCACGCCGACCTGCTCGAGCACATCGCCACGACGGGCACCTTGCCGAAAGAGGCCGACCTCGAGGCCGCTATAGCCCAGTTCAAGAGCGGCTTTGGCACCTCGGAAGTCTCTTCCTCCGGCCCAGGTGATCGTTCTGGCGCCGCGGCGGCTGATAGCCCCGGCACAGCTGTAGGTGAGAGCCCCGGCCCGGCTGCAACCGAGAACAGGGTCGGCTAGCTCATGGCAGGCGGTCAGGAGCGGGTCCTTCGTCGGCGCATTCGCAGCATCGAGGCGACCAAGAAGATAACCCGCTCGTTCGAGCTAATCGCGGCGTCGCAGATCTCCCGCGCCCAAGGTCGCATCGCCGGTTCACGGCCTTACGCCAAGGCGATCTCCGACATTCTCGCCGAGACCGCCCGCGAGTCGGCAAGCTCCACCCGCCTTTTGGGCGTCCCCGAGTCACCCGAAAAGGTCCTCGCCCTTGTCATCGTGGCCGACCGAGGGTTGGCTGGTGCCTACAACTCGAGCGTGCTGCGGGCGGCTGAACGCCTCATTGTCTCCGGATCGGCAAAGGGCCAGAGCTACGAGGTGATGGCGGTCGGCAAGAAGGCCCAGGCTTACTTCCGCTTCCGCCACCAGCCAGTCGCGAACCAGTTCGTCGGCATGTCGGACCGTCCCCGCTTCGAAGATGCCCGCCGCGTCGCGGCTGTCGTCGTTGCGAGGTTCTTGAGCGGCGAGGTGGACCTCGTCCAGATCGTCTCTACCCGGGTACGCTCAGCAAGCAGCCAGTTCGTCGAGATCAGACAGCTCTTGCCCGTGGTGGCCGCTGAGCCGCAAGCGGACCGGCCACCATCGGCGCCGAGCGGGCAGGCAGCCAGCGGCGCGGCGGCCGCCGGCTACGAGCCCGAGCCCTTCGAGGTGTCCGCCGACCGGCACCAGATGGGCTTTTTCGAGTTCGAGCCCGACCTCGAGCGGCTTCTTGCCGCTCTCGTCCCCCAGTACACCGAGGCGGCCATCTACGCGGCCTTGCTCGAAGCCTCCGCGGCCGAGCACGCCGCTCGCCAGCGGGCCATGTCGGCAGCCACCGAGAACGCCGAAGAGCTGTTGAAGACGCTCACCCGCGTGATGAACCGTGCTCGCCAGGACACGATCACGACCGAGATCATGGAGATCGTGGGAGGCTCGGAGGCTCTTCGCTCTGCCGCTTCGCACCCCCACGAGCTCACTTATCCGCAAGCAACCGAGGAGCAGACCGTATGACCACCCTTGCCCCCGAGGTTCCCGAGGCAAAGCACCTCGAGAACGGCCGCATCGTCGCGATCGCCGGCCCGGTCATAGACGTCGAGTTTCCCCCGCACGCGCTGCCTGAGATCAACATGGCCCTCGAGGTCTCCCTTGTCGTCGACGGCGCCGAGGTGCTCATCACCGCCGAGGTCGCGCAGCAGATCGGCGAAGGCCGGGTGCGCTGCATCTGCCTGAAGCCGACCGACGGCCTGGCCCGCGGGGCCTCTGTGACCAACACCGGTCGCGGCATAACCGTGCCGGTCGGTGACGCTGTGCTCGGTCACGTCTTCAACGTCATCGGCCAGAGGCTGGACGCCGGGGAGATGGGCGAGCCCGACGCCTGGTGGGAGATCCACCGCCCGGCCCCCGACTTTGACACCTTGGAACCTCGCCGGCAGATGTTCGAGACCGGCATCAAGGTGATCGACCTGCTCGAGCCCTATGTCCAAGGCGGCAAGATCGGCCTTTTCGGCGGGGCCGGTGTGGGAAAGACGGTCCTCATCCAAGAGATGATCCACCGCGTCGCTCAAGAGCACGGCGGTGTGTCTGTCTTCGCCGGCGTGGGCGAGCGCACCCGTGAGGGCACAGACCTCTGGCTCGAGATGCAGGAGTCCGGCGTCATCTCCAAGGCCGCTCTCGTCTACGGGCAGATGGACGAGCCGCCCGGCGTACGGCTTCGCGTGGCCCTATCGGCGCTCACGATGGCGGAGTACTTCCGGGACGTGAAGAACCAGGACGTGCTGTTGTTCATCGACAACATCTTCCGATTCGTGCAAGCTGGCTCGGAGGTTTCCACCCTGCTCGGGCGCATGCCCTCGGCGGTCGGTTACCAGCCGACCCTCGCCGACGAGATGGGCGAGCTGCAAGAGCGGATCACTTCCACCCGCGGCCACTCGATCACCTCTATGCAGGCCGTCTACGTGCCTGCCGACGACTACACCGACCCGGCGCCTTTCACGACCTTCACCCACCTCGACGCCACGACCGAGCTCTCCCGCCAGACGGCCGCCCTCGGCATCTACCCGGCCGTCGACCCGCTCGCCTCGACGAGCAACATCTTGGCCCCAGAGGTCGTCGGCGACAGGCACTACCAGTGCGCCCGGCGCGTGCAAGAGGTGCTGCAGCGGGCCCGGGAGCTGCAGGACATCATCGCCATCCTGGGTCTTGACGAGCTGTCCGAGGAGGACCGCCTAAGTGTCACCAGGGCGCGCAAGATCCAGCGGTTCTTGTCGCAACCGCTTTTCGTGGCCGAGGTCTTCACGAGCTTGCCCGGCATCTACGTACCGACCGACGAGACGGTGCGCAGCTTCGAGGCGCTCGTCGGCGGCGAGCTGGACGATGTGCCCGAGCAGGCTTTCTTGAACGTGGGCGGCGTCGATGACGTGATCACAAAGGCCAAGTCGATAGAGCAGGGCTGAGGCAGAGATGGCCAACCTGACCCACGTGGAGCTGATAACGCCGGAACGCCTCTTGTTCTCCGGCGAGGCTGAGGCGGTCGTGATGCGCACCGACGGGGGCGACATCACCTTTCTTGCCAACCACATGGACTACATAGCCGCCGTGGACATCTGCGTCGTCCGCATCCAAGGTGTGCAGCGTTCGGTTTCGCCCAGCGAAGGTGTCGCCCAGCTCGATGCCAGCCCGGTCGAGGCCGCAAAAGGCGAGCCCGCCTCGACAAGCGAAGTACCGCGGCCGTGCACGGTGGCTTCGTCATGGTCGCCGAGAACAGGGTGACGATCGCCGCGGGAGTGGCCGAGCTGGCCGAGGATATCGACGTCGCCCGCGCTGAGCGAGCCCTCGAGAGCGCCGAGGCCGCCGGGGGCGATCCCCAGTTGGGAGCCGTCGCCGCGCCGGCTACCGAGCAAGGTGCGAGCGAACAGGTCAGTGAGGTAGTTGGGCTGAATGCCGCCGCGGCGCGTGCCCGAGCCCGCCTGCAGGCTGCTGCACAGCTCGAGGCCAACCTGAGCCATATGTAGGGCGCGAGTACTTAGGCCCGGGGTGCCCTAAGTTCTCGGCCATGCGCTTTGCCTTCAAGACAGCCCCCCAGCACACGACCTGGCAGGACATGCTCGCGGTATGGCGGGCGGCCGACGACATCGAGCTGTTCGAGTCCGGCTGGGTCTTCGACCACTTCTACCCGATCTTCTCCGACCCGACGGGTCCCTGCTTGGAGGGCTGGAGCACGCTCAGCGCCCTAGGCCAGGCGACGAGCCGCCTGCGACTCGGGACGCTCGTGACCGGCATCCACTACCGGCACCCCGCCGTGCTCGCCAACATGGCAGCCACCGTCGACATCATCTCGGGAGGCAGGCTCGAGCTCGGCCTCGGGGCTGGTTGGAACGAGGAGGAGTCGGGTGCCTACGGCATAGCCCTCGGCTCCCCGCGAGAGCGCAGCGACCGTTTCGAGGAAGCCTGCCAGGTCATAATCGGTTTGCTCTCCAATGAGACGACCTCGTTTCACGGCGCCTATTTCGAGCTCGCCGAAGCCCGCTGCAACCCCAAGGCGGTGCAGCGACCCCATCCCCCGATCTGCATCGGCGGCAGCGGCGAGCAGCGGACGCTTTTGACCGCGGCACGTTACGCCCAGCACTGGAACTTCGTCGGCGGCCCACCCGAAGAGTTCGCCCACAAGCGCGAAGTGCTCCACAGTCACTGCGCCGCTGTGGGGCGTGACCCGGCCGACATCTACTGCTCGAGCCACGTGCGCTTCGAGGGCGACCCTGTTGCGACCGCCGCCACCGCGGCGGCGCTCGCCGAGGTCGGCTGCGACCTCGCCATCGTGACGCTCCGCCCACCGCACAGTCCAGAGGTGCTCGAGCCACTGGCGGAGGCCCTGGCCGAGATCGGCTGAGCTGTGCCGGAAAGACGCCGCCTGACCGTGGCCCTTGTTCTGACTGGCCCCCTCGCCAATGAGGTCGACGGCATGCGGCGGGCGCTCGGGGCCAGGTCGCTCGGTCGCATCGCGCCCCACGTGACGCTCGTTCCCCCCGTCAATGTCAAAGAGGAGGCGCTGGAGGCCGTCTTGGACCACGTCCGCGGCCGAGCGCGCTCGAGCGGCCCGATCACCTTGGATCTCGGGCCACCGGCCACGTTCTGGCCGCGTACCCCAGTGCTCTACCTCGAAGTCGGCGGTGATCTGGAGGACCTCGCCGAGCTGCACCGAGCCCTCATGAACGGCCCGCTCGCTCCTCCTTCGGGGCGACCCGAGCGCGGCTTTGTGCCCCATGTCACCTTGGACCAGCGCATCGAGCCGAGCCGCCTGCCCCATGCTCTTGCTGCCCTCGCCGACTACCGGGCGAGCCATTGTTTCGAGCACCTGAGCGTGCTGCAACAAGACTCTGAGCACCGCTGGAGGCCGATGGCCGACATGGCCCTCGGCCGGCCCGCCATCGTCGGGCGGGGCAGCTTGGACCTGGAGCTCTCCGTGGTCGGCCAGCCCGACCCGATCGTCGTGGCCTGGGCCGATGACCTGTGGCAGGCCTACTCACGCGAGCGCTACGGGCCCGATGTCCATCCCTTCGAGCGCTTTTCCATCGTGGCCCGTTCTAATGGCGCTCTCGTCGGCTACGCCGAAGGCGACATCCGCGGCACGGCACTCAAACTGGGCCGCTTGGTCGTCAGCCCGCCATGGCGTGGGCACGGCATCGCCTCGCACCTGCTGCGGGCAGTGGAGCGCTTTGCTCTCGAGCACGGCTGCGACTGCGTGCGGCTCGAGACCATCTCCGGCGAGGAGGCGGCCAAGCTCTACTCAGACCGCGGCTTCAAGGTGATCGCCGATCTCGCTGATTGGCGCGACGGGCGCGACTTTGTCCTCATGGAGCGTCGGCTCAGCGCGCAGCTGGGCCCAGATTCGCCCTGAGAGAGCCGGCCACCTCGGCGACTAGACGGTCGGCTGCCTCGTCGGGGTCGATCCTCTTGTCCTCAAGCTCAGCGAGCATGCCGTCGTCAATGAAAGAGGCGACGGCCACGTCGAGGGCGGTCTCGAGGCGGCCCCGCGCGATCCTCACCGCTTCTTTTCTTGCCCGTTCGGCCCGGCGTTCATCGAGAGCCCCGTGCTGTTCGAGATAGGCGCGGTGCGAGGCGATGGCCTCCCACAGCTCTGTCACTCCCTCGCCGGTCGAGGCCACAGTCTTTATGATCGGCGGTGTCCACTCGAGGCCGGCGGAGAGCTGGATCATGAGCCGCAGGTCACGCGCCGTCTCGTTCACCCCGGGGCGGTCCGCCTTGTTGATCACGAGCACATCGGCGACTTCCAGCAGGCCCGCCTTGTTCGCTTGCACGGCGTCTCCCCAGCCGGGGTTGACGACGACGACGACGGTGTCGCAGGTGCCTGCCACCTCGATCTCGACCTGGCCGACGCCGACGGTCTCGACTATCACCAAGGGCCATCTCGTCGCGTCGAGCAGTCGCACGGCTTCGGGCACCGCCGCGGCCAGGCCACCGAGGTGGCCACGGGTCGCCATCGAGCGGATGAATACGCCCTCGTCGAGGGCGTGCTCTTGCATGCGGACCCGGTCGCCCAAGATGGCACCGCCGGTGACCGGAGACGAAGGGTCGATGGCGAGCACGGCCACGGCGCATTCCAGCCGGCGACGGATGTCACCCAGCACAGCGCTCGTGAGCGTGGACTTGCCCGAGCCCGGGGCGCCGGTGAAGCCGATGGCATAGGCGGAACCGGCGAGGGGGTAGCTCAGCCGGGCGAGCTCGCGGCTTTGCTCGCCGCCCCGCTCCACAAAAGAGAGCAGGCGCGCGAGGGCACCCCGGTCGCCTGCCCGGGCAGCTGCGAAGAGCTCGGCCACCTTCGAGCCGAGGCGGCTTTGGCTCACGGCTCAGGCACGCGCTCGATGTCCGCGCCGAGGAGACGGAGGCGGCCGTCGAAGTCCTCGTAGCCGCGGTCGATGTGCTCGGCCCCGCTCACGTCGGTGACGCCCTCCGCGACGAGTCCCGCGAGCACAAGGGCCGCCCCGGCCCGGATGTCGGGAGCACGGACCCTTGCGCCCGACAAGGCGGGCACGCCCCGAACGATGGCGTGGTGCCCTTCGGTCTTTATCTTGGCCCCCATGCGGCGGAGCTCGTCGATGTAGCGGAAGCGCCCGGCGAAGAGGTTTTCACTCACGATCGCCACGCCGTCGGCGACCGAGAGCATCGTCACGAGCAGCGGCTTGTAGTCAGTGGCCACCCCGGGGAAGGGCAAGGTGGCGACGTCGACCGAATGGCGCCGCCCCTCGGCAGCGGCGATGACTCCCTCCGGCGTACGGGTTATCTCCATGCCCATCTCGCCCACCTTTTCGAGGTACATGGCCATGTGCTCGGCGCGGGCGCGCTTTATGAGCACCTCACCGCCGGCGAGCCCTACCGCCGCGACGAAGGTTGCCGCCTCGACCCTGTCGGGGATCGCCCGGTGGTTCGCCGGGCCAAGCTCGTCGACTCCCTCGATCTCGATGCGCGAGGTTCCGGCGCCTTCGATACGCGCCCCCATCTCGTTGAGCATCGAGGCAAGGTCGGAGATCTCCGGCTCGCGGGCGACGTTCTCGATCACCGTCGTGCCCCTGGCCAGCACGGCGGCCATCAAGACGTTGTCTGTGGCCGTGTGGCTGGGGTACTGCAAGACGATGTGGGCGCCCGAGAGGCGGTCGCAGTAGCCCTCTACGTAGCCATGCTCGGTGACAAAGCTCGCCCCCAACTCCTCGAAGGCGCTGAGATGAAAGTCGATCGGGCGGTAGCCGAAGTCGTCCCCGCCCGGCATCGAGACCCGGGCCGTGCCGTAGCGGGCGAGGAGAGGGCCGAGAACGACGATCGAAGCCCGCATCTTCTCGACGAGCTCGTAGGGCGCGACCGGGGTCACGTCGGTCGGGACGTCGATCTCGAGATGCCCGGCCGGCCCCCGGCCCTCGTGGTAGACCTCGGCACCCATGGCGCGAAGGACGTCGGACATGATCGCGACGTCTTTTATGTCCGGGACGTTGTCGAGCTTGTGCAGGCCGGGAGCGAGCAGGCAGGCGGCCATGAGCTTGAGCACCGAGTTCTTCGCCCCGTTCACCTCGACCGTGCCGCGAAGCGGCCCGGCAGGGTTCAACACGAAGCGATCCACGGCGAGACAGTACCGCCGCCGGGCCGTCGCGAGCCTCCGCAGACAAAGGCGCCCGAGCGGCCCGGCCGACGCCCTCTCGGCCGCTATCGTCGGCGCCGTGAACGAGGAGCGCCAACCGCCTGACCGGAACCTTGCCATGGAGCTTGTCCGCGTCACAGAGGCAGCTGCCCTCGCCTCGGGGCGATGGATGGGGCGGGGGGACAAGGAGGGCGCTGACCAGGCTGCCGTCGACGCCATGCGCATCGTCCTCCAGCGCGTGCCGATGGATGGCATCGTCGTCATCGGCGAGGGAGAGAAGGACAAGGCACCCATGTTGTTCAACGGCGAGCGCATCGGCGACGGCACGCCGCCGTTGACAGATGTCGCCGTCGACCCCATCGACGGCACCTCCCTCACCGCGAGGGCCGCGGCGGTGCCCTCGCGGTGATAGCGGTCTCCGAGCGGGGCTCGATGTTCGACCCGGGCCCGTTTGTCTACATGGAGAAGATTGTCGTCGGTCCGGAGGCGGCCGATGTCATTGATATCAAGGCGAGCCCGGCCGAGAACCTAGCCGCCATCGCCCGGGCCAAGGACGAGGCGGTCAACGACCTCACCGTCGTCGTGCTGGACCGCCCCCGCCACGCCGAGCTCATTGAAAAGGTGCGGGCCACGGGCGCCCGGATCATCCTCATCAGCGACGGCGACGTAGCCGGTGCTATCGCCACTTCCTGGCCCGAGTCCGGCGTCGACGTGCTGATCGGCATCGGAGGCACGCCCGAGGGCGTGATCTCGGCGGCAGCGCTCAAGTGCATGGGCGGCGCCATGCAGGGTCGGCTCTGGGCGCGAAACGAGATGGAGCGGGCGGCCGCCATATCGGCGGGCTACGACTTCGATCGCGTGCTCACCGTCGACGACTTGGTGAAGGGGAACAACTGCTTTTTCGCGGCGACGGGCATCACAGGTGGCGACCTGCTCCGAGGCGTCAGATACGACCACCGCGGCGCCGTCACCGAGTCGCTCGTCATGCGCTCGAAGTCCGGCACCGTTCGCAAGGTAGAGGCGCGCCACCAGCTTTCAAAGCTGCGCCGCTTCTCCGCCATCGAGTTCGGCTGAAGGGGCTGTGTACCCGGGCCAGACCCGTGATTTCGACGACCCGCGCTGGTACGAGCGGGCCGTCTTTTACGAATTGCTCCCCCGTGGTTTCTTCGACTCCAACGCGGATGGGGTCGGCGACTTCAAAGGCCTGCGGGAAAAGCTCGACTACCTGCAGTGGCTCGGCGTCGACTGCGTCTGGCTCCTCCCCTTCTACCCATCTCCGATGCATGACGGTGGCTACGACATCAGCGACTTTTTGACCGTCGCCCCCGAGCTCGGCAACGTCGAGGACCTCGTGGCGGTGATCGAGGAAGCCCATCGGCGGGGGATCCGTATCATCGCCGATCTCGTCATGAACCACACGAGCGACGAGCACCCCTGGTTCGTCGAGTCGCGCTCGTCGCGCGACAACCCGAAGGCCGACTGGTACATGTGGTCCGACGACAACCGCCGCTTCGCAGACGTGCGGGTGATCTTCTGCGACGTGGAGCCGTCCAACTGGACCTTCGACGAGGTGCGCGGCCAGTACTACTACCACCGCTTCTACCATCAGCAGCCAGACCTCAACTACGACAACCCAGACGTCGCTGAGGCCATGCTCAGCGTCGTTAGGTACTGGCTGGACCTCGGCCTCGACGGCTTCCGGCTCGACGCCGTCCCCTATTTGTACAAAGAGGAAGGGACCAACTGCGAGAACCTGCCGGCGACGCACAAGTTCCTTCGCCGCATCCGTGCCGAGATTGACGCCAACTACACCAACCGGATGCTGCTCGCCGAGGTGAACCAGTGGCCCGCCGATGTCTTCCGGTACTTCGGTGACGGCGACGAGTGCCACATGTGCTTCAACTTCCCCCTTATGCCGCGCATGTTCATGGCCATCCGCCGCGAGCAGCGCTTCCCGATCACCGAGATCCTCGCCCAGATCCCTCCCATCCCCGAGGGCTGCCAGTGGGGGATCTTCCTGCGCAACCACGACGAGCTCACCTTGGAGATGGTGACCGACGAGGAGCGCGACTACATGTACGCCGAGTACGCCCGCGATCCACGCATGCGCAGGAACCTCGGCATCCGTAGGCGCCTGGCCCCCCTTGTCGACAACGACCGCCGCGTCGCCGAGCTGCTTCACGGCCTGCTCTTGTCGCTGCCGGGCAGTCCCGTCCTCTACTACGGTGACGAGCTCTTGATGGGCGACAACATCTACCTCGGCGACCGCGACGGGGTGCGCACGCCCATGCAATGGTCGCCGGACCGCAACGCGGGGTTCTCTCGGGCGGACTTCGCTCAGCTCTACCTGCCGCCGCTCATGGACCCCGTGCACGGCTACCAGGCCGTCAACGTCGAAGCCGAACAACGCGACCCGTCGTCGTTTCTCCACTGGCTGCGGCGCATGCTGGCCGTGCGCCACCAGTACCCGCAGTTCGCCGCCGGTTCTTTCGAGGTGCTGCCGGCCGACAACCCGTCCGTGCTCGCCTACGTGCGCCAGGCCCGCGACGGCGAGCGGCTCGGTGCCGGGCTTGGTTTGGCCGAGTCCGCGAACGCTCCCATGGTCGCTGAGCCAGCCGAGCCGGACGACATCAACCTGTCCGAGGCCCCCGACCTCGACGGGACGCCAGCAGCTGTGCTGTGCGTTGCCAACCTGAGCCGGTTCGCCCAGCCGGTCGAGCTCAGCCTCGGTCGCTGGGAAGGCTGCACGCCGATCGAGCTCTTAGGACGAGTGCCCTTCCCCAAGGTGACGTCCAAGACCTATTCGGTCACGCTCGCCCCCTATGGGATCTACTGGTTCGAGCTGGTGGACCGCTAGTGCCCCCGTCCCCCGCCGCCCTCGAAGGGCTCGTCATCCCCTACCTCGAGCGCCAACCCTGGTTCCTAGTCGACATGGCTCGCTACGACCGGGGAGTCTGGGCGAGCTTCAAGCTGGCCGACCTCGAGATCATCTTCGACGGCCGCCCGGGGCTGGCGAGCGTCGTGGTCACCGTCGGAGAGCGCCCCTTCCATGTCCTTGTGGGATGGCGCGACCCGGCTCAAGCCCCGGCGGCTCTAGGCGAGCACCAAGGTGCCGTGCTCGGCATGTGCGACGACGGCTCGGGCGACGTGCTGTGCTACGACGCCATCGCCGACGAGGAGCTCGCGACCAAGCTGCTAAGCGTGGCGAGCGGCGGGTCCCAAAACGCCGTCCGGGTACGCCTGTTGCAGTCGCTGGTGAGCCACGCCTCGCTCGTATACGACGAGCACCTGTTCATGAAGTCCTATCGCGTGCTCGAGCCCGCTCCCCGGCCCGAGGTCGAGCTCCTCGGCAAGCTGGACGAGGTCGGCTTCACTCAGATGCTTCGGCCCGTGGCGCGCTGGGAACGCAGCGGCTGGGACCTCGCCCTTGTCCGAGAGTTCATCCCAGGTGCGGTGGAGGGCCGGCTGCTCGCCCTGACGTCGCTTCGCGACCTGTTCGGGCGCAACTTCGATGCCGAGAACACCAGGCACGACGAGGTGGGGGGCGCCGGAGGCGACCTCTCCTCGGAGATGCGCCGACTAGGGGAGATCACCGGCGAGCTGCACCTCGCCCTCGCCGAGGCCTTCGGGCTGCGATCCCTTGACCGGGGCACGGCGGCCATCAGGGTGCACGGGGACTACCACCTGCGCCGTGTCTTTCGCTGCGATGCCGGCTGGATAGTCGGTGGCTTCGGCGACGACCCTCTCATCGGGCGGCCGGCTGAGAACCGCGGCCGCGAGCCCCGCTTTGTTTCACCGCTCGAGGACCTGGCAGACATGTCCTATTCGCTGCGCCAGGTGGCGGCCGAAGCCGTCGCGGCCCAGCCCGCGGTCATGTGGGCCCAGGCGGAGCGGCTCGCCAAATCGTGGGAAAGGCGCAACAGAGGTGCTTTTTTGAGCGGCTACCTCGGCGCGCAGGGAATCGCGAGCCTCGTCGCCCTTGACCGCACGGCTGCCGCCGAGGAGCTCAAATCGCTCGTTTCCAAGCGCATGGCAGCCGCTGACTGATCACCCAGACTGAGCGGCGAGCTCAAGAAGCGGCGGTGACCATCCCGTCGCTTGGGCCCGGTTCGACGTGGGCGAGAGCGTTGCGGAGGTCGTCGGCGGCCTTCTCGGGCCCTACGACATTGATCATGACCCCGGTTCCGAGCTCGAAGCCCGCCCGAGTCGTCAAGCAGGGCAGGATGTGGACGTGCCAGTGGTAGACGGCGGTCGCGCGGTAGGGGGCGGAGTGGAACACGACGTTGTAAGCGACGTCGCCGAGGCACTCGCTTATCGCCCGCAGCGCGCTGCGCACGGCACGCCCGACCCCGACGATGCTCTCGGTCGAGGCGCGGTGGAGATGCGCCCCGTGGTCGCGGGGCACGACGAGGACCTCGTAGGGGGTCCCGCTCCAGTAGGGGCAGAATGTCACGGCCTGGTCGGTCGTCTGCAACATGCGGTAGTCGACCCGCTCCTCGGAGGCGGCCGCCGCGCAGACGAGGCACCCACCGGCGAAGCGGTCGAAACCGGCCTGCTCTTCTGCGAGCTCCCTCGGCACGAACGGGATCCCGAGCAGTTGGCCGTGGGGATGGGCGACCGAGGCTCCAGCCTGGCGCCCATGATTGATGATCATCTGGCTGTAGCGAAGGCCGGGGGTGTTCTGGTGCTCGCGCACCCGGTCACGAATGGCGAGCATCACGAGCGACATCTGCTCGTCGGCAAGGGAGGCAACCGTCTTGTCGTGCTCGGGCGAGATCACGAGCACCTCGTGGATGCCGCTCGCCGGGGCCTCGGTGAACACCGGCCCTCGGTTCTCGACCACAAAAGGCCTGTCTCCGTCGAAAGCGGGGTACCGGTTGGGCACCACCCGCACAAGCCAGTCGCCGGAGCTGCCGTAGACCTCGAGCGCCGGGGGCGTCATGGCCTCCATCTCCGGGCAGAACGGGCACGGAATGCCTTCGAGCGAGTCCAAGGTGAGCTGGCGGGGCACGAAGAGGGACTGACGCTGAGCGCGGTCGGTGGCGACGGCCACCCAACGTCCCGACAGCGGGTCGAGGCGCAGCTGGTTCACGCCCGGCACCTCATATGGCCGGAGTACCGACAGAGCCTTGTCATTTGTCTTCACAATACCGCCATGAAAAGGTCCATCGGCGGACGGCCCAGATGACGGGCCCTGGCTACGACTTGCTCGTCGTCGCGCACGTGCTGAGCGCCGTCATCGGCTTCGGGGCGGTCGCGGTGACAGGCAGCTATGCCGGCCGGGCGCGTTCGGCCTCCCAGCCCCGCCGGGAGGAGCGGATCGTGCGCTATTTCCAGCCGGGCACGAACTGGGCCGAGCGTTGCCTGCTGTTGACGCCACTGCTCGGTGGGCTCGTGCTCGGGGTGGGGGACCGCCCGGCCGCTTCGCAGCCCTGGCCTTGGATTGGGCTCGGTTGCTGGGTCGTCGCGGCCGGGATCGCCAGTGCCCGGTGCTGGCCCGCCGAGCGGAGGGTGCAAGCCTGGCTGGCACATGAGGCCACCGCCTTTGACGAAGAGCCGGTCGGGCTCGACGGTTTCAAAAAAGCGTGCCGGGCCGTGGAGCTCGGCTCTCTCGGTGTCTCGTTGTGTTTCCTCGCTGCCGTCGTCGTCATGATCTGGCAACCGACATGACCGTTGCTACACGGGCGCGCAGTAGTCATGAGCTCACCTAAGTGCCTCAGTTTGTGATGAGGCGGTGACCTCGGCCAGATCGCGGTTCGGCCGGCGCGAGACGCCTCTGCGGTCTGCAGGCCACTCCCGAAGAGGTGAAGGCCCTTTTCGGATGGGCTGCAGGGCCACGCCAGGCACCGGCGCCCGGTGTGGTACGCAGCGGCGCCGGTAGATTTGCCCACGATGGCTTCTCCGACGGCGAGCGCTCGTCCTTCAGCGCCTCGTCAGCGTCTGGGCGCCATCCTCGCCGTCCTCGGCCTGCTCGCCGCCGCGGTGAGCCTGGCTTCTTGCTCGGCGGCGGCCGGGGGGACCCGCGGTGCAAGGCTCGGCGACCTGCGCCTAAGAAGCCCGCGGCCCGGGCAGGTCACAGACAAGCGGCCGGAAAGCTTCGGGGTCGGCCTCGGCCTCGTCACCTGGGTTGACAAGCAGGGCTACACCGAGAACTTCTACCTGGGCACAACCACACCGGGGCGCAGCCTTGAAGTCGAGGTCCTCTATCCGACCCTGAGCGTGAAGGCGCCTGCGGTCAAGGTGCTTGCGACCCCCGCCTACCGCTTCGGTCCCTACCCGGTGATCGTCTTCGCCCACGGCTACGACCTCGACCCCGATACCTACCGGGCGCTGCTCGTGTCCTGGGCCGAAGCGGGCTACGTGGTCGTGGCCCCGTTCTTCCCCGACACCTCGACGTCCGCGGTAGCCGCCCAGCACGGCGCTGACACCGAAGGCGACATTTTCAATCAGCCCGGCGACGTCGCCTTTGTCGTTTCGCAACTGCTCAAGGTGGCGGCCGGGTCGCCGCTCACTCGCCTCGGGTACCTCGACCACATGCTCGAGCTGGACCGGCTCGTCCTCGCCGGCCAGTCCGACGGTGGCAACACTGTCGCCGCCCTCATGTACGACCACGCCTATGCCGCCACACGCCAGTCGTTGCCGGTCAAGCCCGTCGCCGTCGCGCTGCTCTCGGCGTCGGAGATGCTTCGGGCCGAGGACGTCTACTCCCCTCCGTCCGGAGCCGGCCCTCTCGTGCTCGTGGTCCAGAGCCTGACCGACTCCTGCAACGACCCGGCGCACAGCTCTCAGCTCTACGACATGCTTCAAGGCGCGACGAAGTGGTTCCTCCTCATCGACAATGCCACCCACCTCGGGCCCTATGTCGGCCTGGGCACGGCAGCAACTGTCGTCGAGCGGGCGACGGTGGCCTTTTTCAACCTCGCCACCGGCAGGCCAACCGCGACGCCGTCGGCCCTGCATCAAGCAGGTGAGCGAAGTGGAGTGAGCACGATCACGAGTGTGGCGAACGTCCCCTACTACCCGGCGCCGCCGGCCGTCGAGGACGCCTGCTCGCTGCCGGCGGGGGCTTAGACGAATTGACCAGCCGATTTGGCGGCCAGCTCGCCTATCTCGACCACGCAGCGACGACGCCCATGTGCGCCGAGGCCGTGGCCGCCATGCTCCCGTTCTTGGCCGACGAATATGGCAACCCTTCCGGCTCGCACAGCCTCGCCCGCGCCGCGCTTCGGGCTCTCGACGAAGCCCGCGAGGAGATGGCGAGCCTGCTCGGGGCGAGCGCTTCGCAGCTGATCTTCACAAGCGGGGGCACCGAAGCCGACAACCTCGCCATTTTGGGCGTGGTCGCCGGGGCCAGTGCCCGGGACGCGGGCGCGGGCGTGCTCTGCAGCGCGGTCGAGCACCCGGCGGTGCTCGAGTCCTGCCGGGCAGCAGGAGGGCGCACGCTCGCGGTGGATGACCTGGGCGTGGTCGACCTCGAGGCCCTCGCCGAGGCCCTCGACGAGAGCGTGGGGATCGTCTCGGTCATGCTCGTCAACAACGAGACGGGTGTGCGTCAGCCGCTCGAAGCCGTTGTCGCCCTTGTGCACGAACAGTCCCCGAGGGCGCTCGTGCACTCCGATGCCGTGCAGGCCTTCGCCTGGCTCGACGTGGCGCGGCTCACCGCCGGTGCGGACCTCATAAGTGTCAGCGCCCACAAGTTCGGGGGCCCCAAGGGGGTGGGGGCGCTCGTCGTGCGCGATCGGGCGTCGCTCAAAGCCGTCATGCACGGGGGCCCGCAAGAACGTGAGCGGCGGGCCGGCACCCAGAACCTGCCCGGGATCGTCGCCATGGTGGCCGCCGCCCGAGCCGCTGTCAAAGACCGCGAGGCCACGACTCACCGGATGGCGCAGCTCGCGGGCGATCTCGTCGCAGGCATCACCGAGGCGGTGCCCGGTGTGCACGAAGCGGCGCCACGGGCTGCCCGGATCGATGCCATTTGCAACCTCGGGGTCGAAGGAGTCGAGGCTGAGGAGCTCCTCGTTGTCCTCGACGAGCTCGGGGTCTGCGCTTCGGCGGGTTCGGCCTGTGCGAGCGGGGCCCTAGAGCCGAGCCACGTGCTCTTGGCAATGGGGCTCAGCAGAGCCCAGGCGCGTCGCCACGTCCGACTCTCGCTCGGGCACGCCACGACCCGAGACGACATAGACGCAGCCCTGGTCGCCTTTCCCAAGGCGGTCGAGCGGCTGCGCGCTTGAGCCTGGCGGACCTCTAAGCACGCCCGGTGCTCGGCGGTCGCCTGTGCTCTGCGACAATTGAGCCGTGCGGGTGATGGTGGGGCTCTCGGGGGGTGTCGACTCTTCTGTCGCGGCGGCTCTGCTCGTCGCCGAAGGACACGAAGTTGTGGGCGCCACCATGAAGCTGTGGGGCGGTACGGGCGACTCGGGCTGCTGCTCGGTCGGCGACGTGGAGGACGCCCGTAAGGTGGCCGCCCAGCTCGGCATCGACCACCACGTTTTCAACTTCTCCGAAGAATTCGAGGCTGCTGTCGTAAAGCCCTATGCCGAGGCGCACGCCCTCGGTCGGACGCCGAACCCGTGCATCGAGTGCAACCGGCACCTCAAGTTCCGGCGGTTCTTGGATCGGGCGGTCAGGCTCGGCTTTGACGCCGTGGCGACCGGCCACCACGCCCGCATCGCCAGAGACAAGGCCACTGGCGTGCCTCGGTTGCTGCGCGGCCGCGACCTCGAAAAGGACCAGTCCTACGTCTTGTCGATGCTCACCGTTCGCGAGCTGACCCGGGTTCTTCTCCCGGTGGGCGAGATGACAAAGCGCGAGGTGCGAGCCCGCGCCCAGGCCCTTCAGCTGCCCACGGCCACCAAGCCCGACAGCCAGGAGGTGTGCTTTGTCGCAGCCGGCCCGGGCCAGGGCCCCCGCCACCGCTTCTTGTCTGAACGGATCGAGCTGCACCCGGGCCGGCTCGTCGAGCGCGCAACTGGCGCCGTCGTCGGTTCGGTGCCTGCTGTCGAGCTCGTAACCGTGGGACAAAGGCGCGGTCTCGGGTTCTCTGCCCCGGGCCGGCGCTACGCCCTCGAGGTCGATCCAAAATCGGCCACCGTCGTCGTCGGTCCCGAAGATGACCTGCTCACGGACCGGATCGAGCTCACAGCCCAGACGTGGGTCGGCGATCGCCTCCCCGTCGGCGCCCTTGTCCTCGCCCAGGCGAGCGCGCATGGCCGGGCGCGTCCGGCCCGCCTGGAAATGACAGGAGTCAGCTACCTCGACGGTCCCGATCGCCGCGTGGCGCCCGGCCAGACGATCGCCCTCTATGTCGGCGACGAGGTAGTCGGCTCGGCAACGGCGGGTTAGTTCTCGCCCGAGAGAACTTGTCACCCCTACGCTGGCGCTCCTTTTCTGCAATGCTGCTCCGGCGCGCCGCTCGGCGTGCAAGAAAAAGGGGGGGTTGGCATGGCTTCAGCGCTCATTTTGGAATTCCAAGGCGTGACGGACAAGGAGTACGCCGCAGTTAACAAAGAGCTCGGCATCGACGTTGCGACCGGGGAGGGCGACTGGCCCGATGGCATGGTCTCTCACTCGGCCGGCATTCGCGCGGACGGCACCTTCGTAGTCGTGGAGGTATGGGACTCACCCGAGCACCAGGCCAAGTTCATGGAGGAACGGCTCGGCGGAGCCCTGCAAAAGGGCGGCATCACCGGTCCTCCGTCAGATGTCACCTGGATCGAGCTCGTTTCCCACCAGCACCGTCGTAGCTAAGCGGCGCTGCCCGGCACCCGTGGCGCGCTGTGGCGCGTCACGGTTCGGCGAGCTTTGGTCGACCTGTGGCGGGGAGCACGGGCCCTACCATTTGTCTTGTGAGCGGGGACCCCAACGGCGCGCCGGAAGACGCCGTCGCCCGCGTCGGGGAGCTCCGCGAGCTGCTCAGGCGCTACGACGCCCAGTACTACCTCGAGAACGCCTCCGATATCCCAGATGCCGAGTACGACGCCCTGAAGGACGAGCTCGTATCGCTCGAGGAGCGCTACCCCGAGCTCGTCGAGGAGAGCTCGCCCACACAGACGGTCGGGATAGCCCCTGTCGGACTGTTCGCCTCGGTCACGCACCGCACGCCCATGATGAGCCTCGACAAGGTCACGACCCTCGAGGAGATCCTCGCCTGGGGTGCCCGTCTGGAAAAGATGCTCTCGCCCGGCGACGGGTCGCCGTTTTTCTGCGAGCCGAAGATTGACGGGCTGTCGATCTCGCTCACCTATGAGCGAGCCCGGCTCGTGCGTGGCGCCACTCGAGGTGACGGGCGGGTGGGCGAGGACGTCACCCCCAACGTGCGCACCATGGCTTCCATCCCCTCCAAGCTCGCCCTCGACCCGAGCGAGCTCCCCGAGGTCGTCGAGATCCGCGGGGAGGTCTACTTCCCCGTCGCCTCCTTCGAGGAGCTCAACAGGCGCCAGGAGGCTGCGGGCCTCCGTCTTTTCTCCAACCCCCGCAACGCGGCCGCCGGGTCACTTCGCCAAAAGGACCCATCTGTCACCGCTGGTCGGGCACTCGGCGCGTTCTTCTACCAGGTAGTGGGGATCTCGGGCCTGACCACCCAGTCGGAGTCGTTGGACCTTCTCCAGCGCGCAGGCTTGCCGGTGAACCCGGAGACCAAGCTTGTAGCCGATCTCGATGCAGTCTTCTCCTACTGCCGTGACATTGAGGCTCGCCGCCACGGCCTCGGCTACGAGATCGACGGCGTCGTCGTCAAGGTGGACGATCTCGGGCTCCACCCGCGCCTTGGGGCCACCTCCCATGCGCCCCGTTGGGCCGTCGCCTACAAGTTCCCGCCCGAGGAGCAGACGACGCGCCTCGACGACATCCTCGTGTCGATCGGCCGGACCGGGAGAGCGACGCCGTTCGCGAAGCTTCAACCCGTGCGAATCGCCGGCTCGGTCGTGGGCCTGGCGAGCCTTCACAACGAGGACCAGGTCCGGCTGAAAGACGTCCGGCCCGGCGACACCGTCGTCGTGCGCAAGGCGGGCGATGTGATACCCGAGGTCGTAGGCCCGGTGCTCGGCGCCCGGGAGCCCGGGATCAAGCCCTGGAGCTTTCCGAAGAGCTGTCCGAGCTGCGGGAGCCCACTCGTGCGCTTGGAGGGGGAGAGCGACACGTACTGCATCAACTCGAACTGCCCGGCCCAACGCGTGCAGCGCATCGCCCATTTCGCCTCCCGGGGCGCTATGGACATAGAAGGCCTCGGCGAGCAGCGCGTCGCCCAGCTCGTCGCGGAGCGGCTCTTGAGCGACGCCTCCGACCTGTACCGCCTCGAGGTGAAAGACCTCGTCGGCCTGGAAGGATTCGGTGCCCTCTCGGCGACGAACCTCGTGGGCGCGATCGATGAGTCAAGGGGCCGCCCGCTCCCTCTTCTCCTCACCGCCCTCGGCATCCGCCACATCGGGGCGACGGCAGCCGCCAACTTGGCCGCGGCGTTCGGCGATCTGGACCATCTCATGACTGCCACCGAAGGCGAGCTCGCCTCTGTCGAGGGCGTCGGAGCCGTCATCGCCGCCAGCTTGACCAGGTACTTCGCCTCTGAGGACAACCGAGCGATGATCGAGCGTTTGCGCGCCGCAAGCGTCCGCTTCACAGCTGCCGAGGCGCCGCGCCTGGTCCAGAACCTGCTCGGCAAGACAGTTGTCGTGACAGGGACGCTCAACGGCTTCAGCCGGGAGGAGGCCGAAGCGGCCATCACCGGGCGGGGCGGAAAATCGCCGGGCTCGGTGTCCGCCAAGACCTTGGCCCTTGTCGTGGGGGAGGGCCCGGGCACCTCGAAGCTGACCAAAGCGGAGTCGCTCGGCATCCCCATCGTCGACGAGGAGGGCTTCGTCAAGCTTCTACAAACAGGCGAGCTCCCTTAAGAATCCTGGTCGGGAGCCCTCCACCGGTTTCGCGCCTTCAGCCATTAGCCTTTTGGTTGATACCCATGTCGAGCACCGTGGAACAGGTCGGCCGGGTCATCGGCGGCCGGTACCGACTCCTTGCCGTGGTCGGCGCCGGTGCTTCGGCCCAGGTCTTCGCAGCCGATGACACTCGGCTGGACCGGCGCGTCGCTGTCAAGCTGCTCCACCCCGCCCTCGCCGGCGACACCACCTTCCTGCGCAAGTTCCAGGCAGAGGCCCGCCTCGCCGCCTCGCTCAATCACCGCAACGTGCTCCACGTCTACGACTGGGGCGACGAGGACGGCGTCCCGTATCTCGTGCTCGAGTACCTCGGAGGGGGGAGCTTGCGTTCGCTGCTGGACACGGGCTACCTCCTGAGCCCCC
The DNA here is from genome assembly GCA_963725355.1 of uncultured Acidimicrobiaceae bacterium. Classification (GTDB taxonomy): domain Bacteria; phylum Actinomycetota; class Acidimicrobiia; order Acidimicrobiales; family Bog-793; genus Fen-455. Next base: position 83,702 of record CAVRYE010000008.1, on the reverse strand, counting down.
AGCAGGCCGCTGCGGTCGGGGCGGAGGCCGCCAATGGACTCGCCTACGCCCACCGGCGCGGTCTTGTCCACAGGGACATAAAGCCGGCGAACCTCCTCTTCGACGACGACGGGCGTCTCCTTGTCGCTGACTTCGGCCTGGCCCGGGCCCTTGCCGAGGCGGCGATCACAGAGCCTTTGGGCACCGTGATGGGGACGGCCCGCTACGCCTCGCCCGAACAGGTCGAGGGCCACCCCGTCGACGACCGGACCGATGTCTACTCGCTCGCTCTCAGCTTGTACGAGGCGGTGACGGGGCGGGTTCCCTTTGCCGGGGAGACCACCGTCGCCACCTTGTTGGGACGTGTGGGCGCTGTGCTCCCGCCCGCCCGCGAGCTCGGACCTCTCGCTCCGGTGCTGGCCCAGGCGGCAATCTCGGAGCCGCTGGCCCGTCTCGACGCGGGGGGCGCTCGCGTACGAGCTCGAGCTCTTGTTGCTCGAGCTAGACGAACCGGAGCCTCTCCCCCTCGTGAGGGCTCATGTGGCGATGCCGAAGCCAGCGCGAGGCCTCGACCCGGACCCCACCGAGCGCTTCGGATTCCCCGTCCCCAACACGACCGGCCCAGTCGTCCCGCCGGCGGCTGGCTCCGTCGCGCCTTTGCCGAGCGAGCCCGGGCCGCCCGAGACAAGCGGAGTCGAGCCCGCCCCGGCCCGTCCAGAGGTGCCTGTGGACCAGGCGGAGGCCATCGGGCCTTTTCGGGCTGGCGTCGAAGAGCCCGCCCAGGCAACACAGCCTGTCGAGGCCGGAACATCGGAGGTGGGACAACCCGCGGTTGTGCCAGGCATGCAACCGGCGGCCCCGGTCCTTGACGCCGTCTCAGCCGTGCCGGCGCTCTCCGAGAGCCCCCATGTTGGTCTGCGCAGGGTTGCGACCTCGCTGCTCGCTGTGCCAGAGGCGCAGAAAAAGCGGCGTAAGCACCGCTATCTGCCGTGGCTTCTCGCCGTCTTGGCAGTCGAGCTCGTCGTTGGTGGCGTCGTCATCGTGAAGTCGCCCTTCACCGTCGTCCACCACGACACGGTCCCTCCCGTCGTGGGCCTGGACAACATCGCGGCAAGGGCCGCCATTGCCCGCACCGGGCTCTATCCGGAGCTCGTTGCCGAGCTCTACAGCCAAAGGGCAGCGGCGGGCGCAGTCATCTCCCAGTCCCCCCTTGCCGGCACACGGGAGAAAGCTGGCTCGATCGTCAAGGTCGTGATCTCCCTCGGGCCTCACCCGACCACGCTCCCGAGCCTCACCGGGCTCAGCGAGGCCGCGTCCCGAAGCGCTCTTGCCAAGGCCAACCTCGTCGCCCACTACTCGCTCCAATACAGCGAGACGATCCCTACGGGCGTCGTTGTGAAGTGGAGGTCTTTGGCCGGTGCGAGGGTCTTTTACGGCGATGCCGTCGACGTCGTCGTCTCTAAGGGCCCGATGCCCAGGACCATCCCCGTCGATCTCGGTGGTGGGGTGCTCACCTGGACCCAGGCTCAGACGACCCTGTTCGATCTGCACCTTGTCGCGGCAGAGAACCCCCGCTATTCGACCACGATTCCCGCCGGGTACGTCGTGACCACCGAGCCCGCGCCGGGAACGACTGTCCCCGGCCATTCAAGAGTGCTCGTCTTCGTCTCCCAAGGGCCGCCGTATGTGACAGTGCCGCAGATCTATGGAAGCTCAGCCGCCACAGCCGAACAGACCCTCACCGGCCTTGGTCTCAAATGGGTGCCGTTCGGGCCCACGGGCGCGAACACCGTGCTGACGACGCTTCCCCGCCCCGGCCAGTCGGTCCGTTGGGGCACGACGGTCGACATCTACCTCTACTGAGCTGCGGATCGAGCCCATTTGCCCTGAGGTCGCCGGGCACCGCGAATAGTTGTCTGCAGCCGTCCCGCCCCGTCGTCGCCTTGACCTCCGATAGCCCGTGCTGCCAACGTGGCGGTGCGCTGCGAAGATGGCAGGCACACAGACAACGTGGCGGTGCCTGCGGGCGGGTTGGGGGACCCACGCTCAGGCGGCGTCAGCACACAGGCCCACTCGTCCCGGGCGGCGGGACGGGAGGTCGACAGACGAAGGAAAGGCTCGGTCATGGGTGCACTCGACGGCAGGGTTGCGATCGTCACCGGAGCGGGGCGCGGCATCGGTCGGGAGCACACGCTCTTTTCGCGAGCCAAGGCGCCAAGGTCGTGGTCAACGACCTCGGGTGCTCTGTCACCGGGTCGGGTGACGACCGGACCTCGGCGCAAAAAGTTGTGGACGAGATCAAACAGCTCGGCGGCGAGGCGATCGCCAACACCGACGACGTGTCTGACTGGGAGGGTGGTCATCGGGTAGTCGATGTCGCGGTCGAGGCTTTCGGGGATCTGCACATCCTCGTGAACAACGCCGGCATCATCGGCGACCGGGTCCTCGTGAACATGACCGAGCAAGAGTGGGACGCGGTCGTGCACGCCAACGTGAACGGCCATTTCGTGCCCACCCGCTGGGCAGCCACCTATTGGCGGGAGCAGTCGAAGTCGGGCGCAAAGGTCTCTGCCGCCATCGTCAACACCTCGTCGACGTCCGGGCTTCTCGGCAACCCGGGACAGTCGAATTACGGCACGGCGAAGGCGGGCATCGCCGCCCTCACCGTCATAGCCGCCCAGGAGCTGTCCCGCTACGGAGTCCGCGTGAACACGATCGTGCCCGCTGCCCGCTCGCGCATCACCGAGTCGACTCCGGGTCTCTGCGACATCGTCCAGGCGCCAGCTGACCCAGACGTGTTCGACTCTTGGGACCCTGCCAATGTTTCGCCCCTCGTCGGCTACCTCGCCAGTGAGGCGTGCCCTTTCACGGGCAAGGTGTTCTTCATCCAAGGCGGAACGGTGCAGCACTTCCAGCCCTGGACCCTCGGAGCCCAGATCGACAAGGGTGGCCGCTGGACAGTCGACGAGCTGGCCGCGGAGATCCCGAAGATCGTCGGCAACATCGCCGTGCCGGCCACGGTGCCCCCGACCCGCTGAGGAGGCCAGTCCTAGACGGTGACCTCGCGGATACGTCTCGCGAGCTCCTGGTGGACGGGGTCCACCCTCGCGTTCTGCAGGGCGAGAAGCTGAGCGACGTCGCCGTCGATCTTGATTCGCCCTGACATGAAAGCCTGCATGGCAGCCTGAGCGTCTCCATCTACGAGGATTGCCTTGGCCGTCTCGTAGTCGACGGTCACCGTCAAGTCCGGCGAGTCAAGGTGGCCCCTGTCCACTATGAAATCGCCCGAGCTCGTGTCGAGGTGGCCCTCGATCGTGCCGTCGCCGATCGGAGACTCGGTAAGGACGAGGTTCATGCGCACACTTCGCGATGTGGCGGCCGGCTCGGTGACGATCTCGTCGTGCAGCCGCTTGACCTCGGTCGTCCACTCGTCGCTCAGAAAGGGAAACTTGTCCAACTCAGCTCCTCTGCTCGCCCAGCTCAGCTCGGAACGGGACACTACCTTGCTCGGCTAGCCGCGGGAGCTGCCGGGTTACGATGCAACCGTGGCAACTGAGATCCTTGCTGGAGCTGAGCCGTTCTCCGCGACGGGTGGCCCGGTCGGCGTCGTCGTCCTGCACGGCTTCACCGGCAACCCGCAGTCCATGCGTTCGCTCGCGAACGCGTTCGCCGCCGCCGGCTTTGCCGTCGAGCTGCCTTTGCTGCCCGGGCACGGTACGAGCGTCGAGGACATGGTGCCCACACGATGGGCGGACTGGGCGTCGGCGGCCGAGGCCGCCTATCAAGAGATAGCCGCGCGTTGTGAGACCGTCCTCGCGGCTGGGCTGTCCATGGGTGGCTCCCTCGCCATCAAGCTCGCCCAGGCGCATCCCGATATCGCCGGTATCGTCTTGATCAACCCGCTTGTCGATCCTCCCGCCTCCAGCTTTCGGGACATGCTCTCGGGCATGCTCGAAGAAGGCGTTGTCTCCGTGCCAGCCATCGGCTCCGACATCGCCATGAGCCGGCCGAAGGAGCTTTCCTACGACGCCTCGCCGATCGAGCCGATGCTCTCGATGTTCGAAGGCGTCGACGAGCTCGCCGCCGGGCTCGGAAGGCTCACTTGCCCGGTCCTGCTGTTTTCGAGCCGGACCGACCACGTCGTGCCTACTCAGTCGGGCGACCTGCTCGCAGCTTCGGCAGCCGGGCCAGTAGAGCGGATCTGGCTCGAGCGGAGCTACCACGTCGCCACATTGGACCACGACGCAGCGGAGATCGAAGAGCGTGCCGTCGCTTTTGTCCACAAGTTGGGGGAGAGCAAGTGAGCGGAGAGGAAAGGTTCATCTCGCCCGAGGACGTCCGCCACGTGGCGCGCCTTGCCCGGCTTGCTCTCGACGAGGACGAGGTCAGCCGTTACGCCGTGCAGCTGTCAGCGCTCTTGGAGCACGTGGAGGCAGTGCGCAGGCTCGACACGGCCGACGTCCCGCCAACGGCCCACCCCTTCCCGGTCGAGAACGTGCTGCGCGCCGACGTCGAGACGCCGTGTCTCGACCGTGACGACGTCTTGGCCGAGGCACCGGTAGCCGAAGCCAACCGGTTCCGGGTACCCCGCATCATGGGGGAGGCACCGTGACGGCAAGCCCCGCTCCCGAGCTAGGCAGCCTGGCCGAGATCGCCGCCTCTGTCCGTAACGGGGCGATTTCCGCCCGTGCGGTCCTATCGAGGTCCCTCGAGCGCGTCCGTGAGCTCGAGGGGGACCTGCACTGCTTCAACGAGGTGACAGTCGAGGCGGCTGAGGCGGCCGCCGATGCCGTCGACGCCACAGTCCGTTCGGGTCGCGACCCCGGTGCTCTGGCCGGCGTGCCGGTGGCTCTCAAGGACAACCTCTGCACCAGGGGCATCCCTACGACGTGCTCTTCGAAGATCCTCGAGGGCTGGCTGCCCCCTTATGACGCCACGATCGTGACGCCGCCTGCGCGAGGCGGGAGCAGTCGCGATCGGCAAGACAAACCTCGACGAGTTCGCCATGGGCTCTTCGACGGAGAACTCCGCCTTCGGCCCGACCAAGAACCCTTGGGACACCGGGCGGGTACCGGGCGGCTCCTCGGGCGGGAGCGCAGCCGCCGTGGCGGCGGGGATGGTGCCTCTCTCGTTTGGAAGCGACACGGGCGGATCGATCCGTCAGCCAGCGGCCTTGTGCGGCATCGTCGGGGTGAAGCCGACCTACGGGGTCGTCTCCCGCTACGGCCTGATCGCGTTTGCCAGCTCGCTTGATCAAATAGGTCCCTTCACCACCACGGTCGCCGATTCCGCCCTAGCCCTCGAGGTGATCGCGGGCCACGACCCGATGGACTCAACGTCGCTCGACCAGCCTGCGCCGAGCCTGCTCGCCACCTTGGCCGACGGCGTCTCGGGCCTGCGGGTGGGGATCGTGACGGACTTTCTTTCCGACGGCTCGGAGTCCTCGAGCGCCGTGGTCGCCGCAGGCGAGGCTCTCGTGGGCGCGGGCGCCAAGCTCGACGAGGTCCAGATCCCAGAGCTGTTGTTGGGCCTGCCCGCCTACTACGTCATCGCTCCGGCCGAGGCGTCGTCGAACCTCTCCCGCTACGACGGAGTCCGCTACGGGCTTCGCGTCGACGGCCCGGACGTCGAGACGATGAACGCCAGGACCCGGGGCCAGGGCTTCGGCGCCGAGGTAAAAAGGCGCATCATGATGGGCACCTACGCACTCTCGGCCGGCTACTACGACGCTTACTACGGACAAGCGCAAAAGGCCCGTACGCTGGTGATACGCGCCTTCGAGGCCGCCTACAAGGACTTCGACGTCCTCTTGACGCCGACGACGCCCTCGGTCGCGTTCCCCTTCGGCTCAAAGGTGGACGACCCGATCGAGATGTACATGTGCGACCTGTGCTCGATCCCTTCCAGTCTGGCGGGCCATCCGGCCGCCAGTGTGCCCTTCGCCCTCAGCTCCGAGGGCCTACCCATCGGCGTGCAGGTGCTCGCCCCTGCGCTCGGAGAGGCGGTCATGATGCGAGTGGCCGCCAGCCTCGAGGCTGCCGCGCCCCGTGCGGCCCGGGGACCGGTGACGCCATGACCGATTACGAGACCGTCGTCGGCCTCGAGGTTCACTGTGAGCTCGCCACGGCCACCAAGCTCTTTTGCGGGTGCCGCAACGCTTTCGGCGACGAGCCGAACACGAACATCTGCCCCGTGTGCCTTGGCCTGCCCGGCTCGCTGCCCGTGATCAACCGCCGCGCCGTCGAGCTCGCGCTGAGGATCGGTGCCGCCCTCAACTGCAGCCCGCGACGCTCGATCTTTCACCGCAAGAACTACTTCTATCCCGACATGCCGAAGGACTACCAGATCAGCCAATACGACGAGCCGATCAACGTCGACGGCTTCCTCGAGCTGCCCGACGGGTCGCGCGTCGGCATCGAGCGCGCCCATATGGAAGAGGACACGGGCAAGACGACCCATGTCGGCGGAGGGGGCCGCATCCATGAGGCCGGCTATTCGCTGGTCGACTACAACCGGGCGGGCGTGCCCCTCGTCGAGATCGTCTCGCGCCCTGATATCCGCTCGGCGGCCCAGGCTCGGGCCTATGTCGATGAGCTCCGCTCAATCCTCGTCGCCACGGGGGCTTCCGACGGCCGGATGGAAGAAGGCTCGTTGCGCGTCGACGCCAACGTCTCGGTGCGCCCGGTCGGCTCGAGCGAGTTCGGGACTCGCTGCGAGGTAAAGAACCTCAACTCCCTGCGCTCTTTGGAGCGGGCCATCGACTACGAGGTCGGGCGCCAGATCGCCCTTGTCGAGTCCGGGGAGAAGGTCATACAAGAGACTCGTCACTTCGACGAGGGTGACTCGAGCACGCACTCGATGCGCTCCAAGGAGGAGGCGAACGACTACCGCTATTTTCCCGAGCCGGACCTCACCCCGCTCGTGCCTGTCGAGGCGCTGCTGGCGGCGGCGGCCGAGGGCGTCGGACCGATGCCGGCCGAGCGCCGTCGCCGTCTTTCCGCGCTGCTCGAAGAGGAGGCGGACCTAGCCACGCGTCGGGACAGCTCGACCGACCAAGTAGTCACCGTCGTCGACCTCGGTCTCGACGCCCTCGTGCATGCCGCCGTCGCAGCAGGCGCCGAGCCCCGGCTGGCACTCGCCCGGGCGGCGAACGAGGCAGCCGCCAACGCCGAGGCCGCCCGGGGGCTCAATCCTGTCGCCTTCGCCGCTCTCATCAAGATGGAGTCCTCCGCTCAGCTGTCGGCCACTCAGTCCAAAGAGGTGCTCGCCGAGCTGATCGCCAAGGGGGGCGACCCGGCCCGTATCGCCGCCGGGCTCGGCTACGAGCAGATGGACGCCTCGGCGCTCGAGGCGATGGTGGACGAGGTGATCGCAGCCAACCCCGAGGAGTGGCAGCGCTACCGCGGCGGCGACGACAAGGTGGCCCAGTTCCTCTTGGGCCAGGTCATGCGAGCCTCCAAGGGCCGAGCGAACGGCAAGCTCGTGGCAGCGGCGTTCGTCTCACGGCGCGGAGCCTGACGGCCGCCTCGTCCCGACCGCTTCCTGAGGTGACCGCGGCTGACGGCGACCCCCTTGTCTGTCTCGTCTGCCAAGAGCAGGCGGGCGAAGTCGCCGTGCCCGGCGGCAACCTCATCTTCGAAGAAGTTGTCGTCGCCTTTCACGTGCCGCCGTTGTCCGTTCCTCCTACCTCGGTCATCTCCTCGTCACACCGCGACGTCACTGCCCAGACTTCGCCGGCCTCGAGCGAGCGGAGGCAGAAGCCGTCGGGGCCGTCATCGCGACCTGTTCGGCGGCCCTCAAGGCACTCGGGGCCGAGCGGGTCTATCTGGCGACAATCGGCCACGGGGTGGACCACCTCCACGTCCACCTTCTTCCCCGCTGGCCCGGAACGCCCGACGAGGTCCCATGGCACCGCGTGGACGAGTGGGAGGGCGCGAGACGCGGTAGCCAAGCCGAGATCGAGTCGATGGTGGCGGCCCTTCGAGCTCAGATCGGAGAACGCGAACCTCGCCACGCCTAGCGTGTGGCCCGCCAGGTAGGTTGAGGACGATGCCCGCCAGGTAGGTTGAGGACGATGACCGACAAGATCCGCTCTCTAAAGATCCACAGCCAGGACGTCACCGAGGGCTTCCGCCGTGCCCCGTCGCGCGCCATGCTGCGCGCCGTCGGGATGACCGACGAGGACTTCGGCAAACCTCAAGTCGGTGTCGCCTCCACCTGGAACGAGGTCACGCCTTGCAACCTGCCTCTGGCCCGCTTGGCGCAGAGAGCCAAGCAAGGAGTCCGGGCGGCTGGTGGCTTCCCCTTCGAGTTCGTCACGATCGCCGTGTCCGACGGCATCGCCATGGGCCATGAAGGCATGCACGCCTCCTTGGTGAGCCGGGAGATCATCGCCGACTCCGTGGAGGCGATGATGCACGCCGAGCGCTTCGACGCCTTCGTCGGCCTGGCCGGTTGTGACAAATCGCTCCCCGGGATGCTCATGGCCGCCGGCCGGCTCGACCTGCCCATGGTCTTCGTCTACGGCGGCACGATCCTGCCGGGTCGCCTCGGTGACCGCGCCCTCGACGTGGTCTCGGTCTTCGAGGCCGTGGGGCGCGCGCCGTGGGCACGATCGACGACAGGGAGCTGGCCGCGATAGAGGCCAACGCCTGCCCGAGCGAGGGCTCCTGTGCGGGGATGTTCACGGCCAACACCATGGCGTCGGTGGCAGAGGCGCTCGGCATGGCGCTTCCTGCTGGTGCATCGGCCCCGGCGGTCGACCGCCGCCGCGACGACATCGCCTACGCGAGCGGACAGGCGGTGATGGGTCTTTTGGAAAGTGGGATCCGGCCGCGCCAGATCATGACGAAGGAGGCCTTTGAGAACGCCATCGCCACGGTCATGGCCCTCGGCGGCTCCACCAATGCTGTCTTGCACCTGCTCGCCATCGCCAACGAGTCCCGCGTCGAGCTGCATCTCGACGACTTCGCCCGCATGGGCCGGCGCGTGCCCCACCTTGCCGACATGAAGCCACACGGCAGATACCACATGACCGACCTCGACCGGATCGGCGGTGTCGCCGTTGTGCTGCGCGCCTTGCTCGAAGAAGGCCTGCTGCACGGTGACTGCCTGACCGTCACGGGCAAGTCGATGGCCGACAACCTGGCCGAGATCGACCCGCCTGCTCCGGATGGATCGGTTGTCCACGCCTTTTCCGAGCCGATCCACGCAGACGGCGGCATCGCCATCCTGCGCGGGTCGCTCGCCCCCGAAGGCGCCGTCGTGAAGGTGGCTGGTATCGATGGGGACCTTTCCTTCTCGGGTCGTGCCAGGGTCTTCGACGGTGAGGGCGCGGCCATGGACGCAATCTTGGCGGGCACCATCGTGCCGGGGACCGTCGTGGTCGTTCGCTACGAGGGTCCAAAGGGAGGCCCGGGCATGCGTGAGATGCTCGCGGTGACCGGCGCCATGACCGGGGCCGGGCGCGGCGGGGACTGTGCACTCGTCACCGACGGCCGCTTCTCCGGCGGCACCCAAGGCTTCTGCGTGGGCCATGTCGCCCCCGAGGCGGCCATCGGCGGGCCTATCGCCCTCATAAAGGACGGGGACGAAGTCATCCTCGACGCGCAAAAGGGCCGTCTCGACGTCGTCGTCGAGCCCGGGGAGCTCGAGCGGCGCCACCAGGACTGGAAGCCGCCCGTTCCCCGTTATGGCACTGGCGTGCTCGCCAAGTACGCGAGGCTCGTGGTCGGGGCCGAGCGGGGCGCTGTCACCGAGCCGTAGCACCGCTGAGCTCATCTGAGCGTGGCACGAGCCGCCCGCTTCGACGGAAAAGTTTGCGAGCGGCAAGCGGCTCTGCAACACTTGTCGCCAATGACCGCAACCGGCCGCCTCGTACTTATCACCTAGCGCACGACGCCAATAGCGTTGTTGCGCCTGCGACCTCCCCAAAGGGGAGGTCGTTTCGTTTTCCGGCACCGACGTAGCAGTCGCCCGGCCGGAAAGAGCAGTACGAGGACCGACCCACAACAGACCGACGAGATGAGAGGAAGCCCGATGGAGCTCACCGGAGCGCAAGCGCTTGTGAAGAGCCTCGAGATGCAAGAGGTCGAAGTCATATTCGGCCTTCCCGGTGGGGCGATCCTCCCTGTATACGACCCCATCATCGACTCGCCGATCCGCCACATCCTCGTCCGCCACGAGCAGGGCGCCGGTCATATGGCAGAGGGCTACGCCCAGGCCACCGGTCGTCCGGGCGTGGCGATGGTCACGAGCGGTCCCGGGGCGACCAATATCGTGACTGCCCTTGCCGACGCCTACATGGACTCGATCCCCTTGGTCGTCGTGACCGGACAGGTCGCCACGAGCGCCATTGGTACCGACGCCTTCCAAGAGAGCGACACGACCGGCATCACCCTCGGCGTCACCAAGCACAACTGGCTCGTCACCGACGCCGCCGACATCCCCCAGATCGTCCGCGAGGCGTTCCACATCGCCACCACCGGCCGCCCCGGGCCTGTGCTGATCGACGTGCCGAAGGACATCGCCACCTCGATGATGGAGTGGTACTGGCCCGACGGCGTCGACCTGCCCGGCTATCATCCGGCCTCTCAGCCCGACCGAGCGGCGATATCGGCTGCAGCCGAGCTGGTGGCTGCCGCCGAGCGGCCAGTCATCTACGCCGGGGGAGGGATCTTGAAGTCCCGCGCCTCCAAGGCCCTTAGGGAGCTGGCGGAGCTGACCGGTATCCCTGTCGTCACGACCCTCATGGCCCGCGGTTGCTTTCCTGACAGTCACCCGCTTTGTCTCGGCATGCCGGGCATGCACGGCAACTACACCGCCGTGACGGCCATGCAGCAGGCGGACCTGCTCCTCGCCCTCGGCAGCCGCTTCGACGACCGTGTCACGGGCAAGGTCTCTGCTTTCGCCCCGAGAGCCAAGGTGGTCCACGTCGACATCGACAAGGCCGAGATAGGCAAGGTGCGCAGACCCGAGGTGGCCATCCACGCCGACTGCCGCCTTGCGATCGAGGGGCTCATCGAGTCGATCACCGCCAGCGGCCCGCCCGACAAGGGCCGTCTCGAGCCTTGGATCGCGACGCTGTCCAAGTGGCAAGAGCAATACCCCTACACCTACGACCGCTCGGAGCCAGACAACGCCGAGGTGCTCGCGGGCAGCTCCGGCAGGCGACCCACCTTGAAGCCGCAGTACGTCATCGAGCAGCTGCGGGCGCTGACGCCGCCCGACACGGTCCTCGTCTCCGGTGTGGGCCAGCACCAGATGTGGGCCTCCCAACACTGGAGCTTCGAGCACCCGAACACCTGGATCAACTCCGGAGGTCTAGGCACGATGGGCTTTGCCGTCCCAGCGGCGATCGGAGCCAAAGTGGGGCGGCCCGACCGCATGGTGTGGGCCGTCGACGGGGACGGCTGCTTCCAGATGACGGCTCAGGAGCTCGCCACGGCCACAGCAGAGCGGATCCCGGTCAAGATCGCCATCTTGAACAACGCTTATCTCGGCATGGTGAGACAGTGGCAGCACATGTTCTACGAGGAGCGCTATTCGGAGGTCTACTTGTCCCCGGACCTGCCCGACTATGTCGGTTGGGCCGAGGCGATGGGCTGCGTCGGGCTGCGCGTGGAGAGCTCCGAAGAGGTGACGCCGGCCATTGAGAAGGCCAACGAGATCGACGACAGGCCAGTCGTGATCGACTTCCGCACCGACTCGATGGAGCAGGTGTTCCCGATGGTGCCCGCAGGAGCTTCCAACGACGACATCGTCGTCCACCCATCGCAGCGAGTCCGGGGATCGGAGGTGTCGCAATGACACAGGACTACAGGCCGGGCGGGCCCCGTCACCGCCTGCTTTCGGTGCTCGTTGAGAACAAGGCCGGTGTGTTAGCCCGAGTGGCCGGGCTGTTCTCTCGCCGTGGCTACAACATCTTTTCTCTGGCTGTGGCACCCACCGACAACGAGCGTTTCTCCCGCATCTCGATCGTCGTCGATGTCGAGTCCTCGCCTCTCGAGCAAGTGGTGGCCCAGCTCGACAAGCTCATCAACGTCGTCGAGATAGGCGAGCTGCATCCAGACGAAGCCCGCGAGGCCGAGCTTTTGCTCGTGAGCGTGACGGCCAACGCGAACGAGCGCTCGCAGGTAATCCAGCTCGTCGGTGTCTTCGCCGGGCGCATCGTCGACGTCGGCCACGACGCCATAACGGTCATGGTCGCCGGTGCGCCGGAGCTGCTTGACGACTTCGAGAGCCTCATGAGGCCCTATGGGATAGCCGGTATCCAAAGGACGGGCAGGATCGCACTTCCTAAGCTGGACTCCCAGGCGTCGAGCATGACGACGGCCGGCATCGCCTAGAGGACCTGCACATGTGCAGAGCCCACCTTTGTGGCGCTGCGCACCGTCCGGCAAAGCCTTATTCGCCAAACCACATCTCTACGAGCGACAACGACAGGAGCGTCATGGCCACGCTGTACTACGAGAAGGATGCGAACCCGTCCCTTGTGCATGCCCGCAAGGTAGCGATCATCGGCTACGGGTCCCAGGGCCATGCCCATGCGCTCAACCTGCATGACTCCGGCGTCGACGTGAGAGTGGGCCTCAGGCCCGGCTCTTCCTCCCGCGCCAAGGCCGAGGCTGCCGGCTTGCGCGTAGCCAGCGTGGCCGAAGCCGCCTCCGAGGCCGACCTCATCATGATCCTGCTGCCCGACACCGAGCAGGCAGCCGTCTACGAGGCCGAGATCGCGCCGCAGCTGAGCGACGGCGACGCGGTGTTCTTCGCCCACGGGTTCAACATTCGCTTCGGGCTCATCTCGCCACCGGTGGGCGTCGACGTTGCCATGGTGGCCCCGAAGGGCCCAGGCCACCTTGTACGTCGTACCTACACCGAGGGCGGGGGCGTCCCCTCGCTCATCGCGGTCTCCGCCGACGCCTCCGGAAAGGCGATGGAGCTCGCGCTCTCCTACGCAGACGCGCTCGGAGCTACCCGGGCGGGCGTGCTCGAGACGACCTTCGCCGAGGAGACAGAAACCGACCTGTTCGGCGAGCAGGTCGTTTTGTGCGGCGGCCTAACCGCTCTCGTCATGGCTGGGTTCGAGACCCTCGTCGAGGCCGGCTACCAGCCCGAATCTGCCTACTTCGAGTGCCTGCACGAGCTGAAGCTGATCGTGGACCTCATGTATGAGCAGGGCATCGCAGGCATGCGCTTTTCGGTGTCGGACACGGCCGAGTTCGGTGACCTCACCCGCGGGCCGCGCATCATCGACGAGCGCGTGCGAGCCGAGATGCGTCAGATCCTCGCCGAGATAAAAGACGGCACCTTCGCGGCGGAGTGGGTGGCGGAGGACCGAGCCGGCAGGCCACGGTTCAACGAACTGAGAGCGGCGGGAAGAGCCCACCCGGTCGAGTCGGTCGGTGCCGAGCTACGAGCGATGATGCCTTTTGTCACCGCTGGGCGCCAGAGACTCGAAGACGTCTCGGGCGGTTAGCGGTAACCGGTCACGAGCCAGCGGTGCGGCCGCGCTCGGCGCTCGGAGGCCCCCTGCCGGGCGGGATGAGCCGCGCCCTTTACCCGATCCTTGAGTTCGACCCTGATCCGGGCGCCCTCATCGAGCCGTCGGAGCACCTGTGCGCCCCGCCGCGGGGCGAGGTCGATGTTGCACGGCGGGCGGTGGTCTGCTTTTTTGGCGACGTCGTCGCCCGAATCGCTCGCGAGCGTGAGGCGCCCCAGGTCGCCGAGCTCTACTCCGAGCAGGGCGTGCATCCGATATTCGAGCTCGACCATCGGGGAGAGCGGGTGGGCTTTTTCCAGCCAGGAGTGGGAGCGCCCTTGGCCGCGTCGTTCTTGGAGGAGGCGATCGACTACGGCTGCCGGGCCATTGTCGCCTGTGGTGGCGCAGGCGCCCTCGACCCCGAGCTCGCCCTCGGCCACCCCGTCGTCGTGTCTGCAGCTGTCCGTGACGAAGGGACGTCGTACCACTACCTTGCCCCGGGCCGCATCATCGAGACTGCGCCCGCCGCCGTCTCGGCGATCGAGGGGGCCCTTTCAGCCGCCGGTGTGCTGTTCACCACCGGGATGACCTGGACGACGGACGCCGTTTACCGCGAGACGCGGGCCAAGGTCTCGCTGCGACGAGCCGAGGGCTGCATCACCGTCGAGATGGAGGCTGCCGCCCTGCTGGCCGTGGCCCGTTTTCGGGGAGTGATGCTCGGGCAGCTCCTCTACGCCGGCGACTCGCTCGGCGGCGAGGCATGGGACCACCGGGACTGGATGCACGCCGACGACGCTCGCGAGTCGTTGTTCTGGCTCGCGATGGACGCAGCAATCGAGATGCCGATCACCTCTTGAGCTCGGCACCGCCACAACAGCTGGACGCGACCACAACTTGTGGTGACCTAATCTCGCGTCGTGGAGCGAGGTCTCGCTACGTGCCAGGTTGGCCTGGGTCATTGACGGTAGTCAGGAGGGCCGTCGCTCTCGCAGCGGTTCTCATCACCGGGACCGCTCTAACTGCTAGCCAAGCCCTGGCCTCGCCTACGGGCAGTGTCACGATCGGCAGTCCCCAGCCGGAGCTGGCCGCCTTCGGCATCGGGTCCACCGGGGGTGGGAGGGGCTCGGGAGCCGTCTTGGAAGACGGGACCATGGTGCTCGCCTCGCTCTCTGCCAATGGAGCGAGGGCCTTGGTCTGCGTGTTGGTGCCCGGAGGGCACAGCTGTGCCTCGACAGCCACTTTGAGCCCCTACAAGGGCCCGGGCAAAAAGGACGCCTTCTCCGGAGTACCGGAGGTGCTCGCCACCGGGCCGGAGGACGTGACCGTCGTGCTGGAGGACTGCTGTGCCATACCGGTCTTCTCCGGTCTCGGCGGCGCCGTCGTGTTCAACAGCACGAACGACGCCAAGACATTCTCGAGCGAGATCCCAGCAGGAGGTATCCGGGGCGTCGACGCCGCCACCGTGTCCGACGGCCAGATCGTGCTCGCCTCGTCTGAGACCTCGAGCCTCGACGTGCAGGCCCTCTTGCCGCCCCCCTATGTCGCTTTGTCCCTGCCCGCACACCCCAACACCCGGCCCGACGGCGACACCTCGCTGTCCAGCTACGACGGTGGGGTCCTCGTCGCAAGTGACGACGCCCGCGGCGACACCCTCGTCGAGTACGCGCCCAAAGGGAGCGACTTCAACTTCACGAGCTCGTACTCGCCGGTAGGGATCTTCGACGGCGAGGACCTGGCCGGTGTCTCCGCCGACGCCTTGCTCACCTATTCGAGCACGGCCACCCCCGGCGCCTTTCTGCGCTTTTTCAACGGCAAGACCTTCGGCCCCCCCTACGCGGTGCCCGAGCCCACCGGAGGGGGAGAGGCCTACTGGAGCCTGCAATCGGTCACGGGCCTCGTACACGTCTTCTTTCTCGACAAGAACGAGGGCTCGCAGCTCTACTGCGAGACGACGGCGGACGGGACGCACTGGTCTGGGCTTGCCGCCTTGAATCCCGCTCCCACAGCCGGTGGTATCGCCCCTGTTCTCGAGTCGTCGGGGGCCGGGATCGTCTACGAGACCGACGCCACCTCTGGACCCTCCTTGGTTCAGCCGGTGCTCAACGGCCAGACGGTGACTATCACCCTCGCCCGGTTGCGGGCCCCGATGGGCAAGCGCACAACTGTGACCGGCCAGGTTTCCACGCCGCTCTCCGGCCAGCTCGTCACCCTCGAGCGACGGATCTCATCGGACCGGTGGGCCAACATCTTCAATACTCACGAATCGGCTGCAGGTAAGTTCTCCTTCACCGTGCCCGGGGTTACCGATACCTACAGGGTCATGGTCGCCGACGAGCCCGGCTCGTATCAGTTCGGCTATTCCAACGCCGTCACCTTGACGGCCGTCGCCCCTGCGAAGGCTGCGACCAGCTCCTGAGCCTGAGCACTGCTCCTTTGACGCTACACGAACAAGAGGTGCGTAGCTAAGCCTATGTATTGCTGTTAATCTATCGATTAAGTAATTCTGCTGACTTGATCGCACGCTGTCATGCCATCGCCAGGAGGGGTAAATGCTTCGTCGTCCTATTGTTCTCGCGCTCGTCGTGTGGCTCGGGCTGCTCGGTGCCGTCTTCGCCTCGACAGGCTCGGTCGCCTCGGCCACACCCACGAGCTCGCCAGTCGCTCCCGGTGGCCCGCTCGGCCCCGCCTACGACACGACGACCGCCGCATCGGTGACACTGGCCGGGGCGGGGGCAAACTCGATCAACCCGTTTTTCGAGAAGGTCTTCTACGAGTACCACCTCAAGAATTCCAAGTCGACGATCACCTACTCGCCGACGGGGAGCAGCGTCGGCATCAGCGACATCGAGCAGGGGACCGTCGACTTCGGCGACACCGAGATCCCGATGGCGGCCAAGGACCTGGCCAAGACGCCGCGTACTGTGCTGCAGGTGCCTGTGGACCTCGGAGGAGTGGCGATCAGCTACAACCTGCCCGGCGTTGCGAGCGGGCTCAAGCTCGACGGGCCGACGTTGGCGGCGATCTTCAACGGCACGATCACCAACTGGGACAGCCCCCAGATCGCCGCGGTCTCGGGCGACAAGAACCTGCCCAACCTCGCCATCGTCCCGGTGCACCGCGCGGATTCCTCCGGCCCGGGCTGGGACCTCGACGACTACCTCATAAAGACCGCACCGGCCTGGGCCGCCAAAGTCGGCGAGAAGGCCTCCAAGACCTGGCCGCTGCCCAAGGTGGGCGTCGGCGAGCAGCTCAACAGCGGCGTCGCCACCTATGTGAGCCAGACGCATGGCGCTATCGGCTTTGTCGAATACGGCTATGCCCTCGAGGCCAAGTTCACCAACGCCGCCCTTAAGAACAAGGCTGGGGCCTTCGTGGCTCCGACCCTGCAGTCAATCGCGCAGGCCGGGTCTCAGGCCAGCGGCCTGAGCTCGACGAAGTTCTCGATAATCGACAGTCCCGGCACTGGGACCTACGCGCTTGCCAACTTCAGTTGGACGCTGCTCTATGAGAAGAACCCCAACGAGGCCAAGGGGATCGCCCTCGGCAAGCTCTTCGACTGGGTCGTTACAACTGGGCAAAAGTACGCCGCCTCGCTCGGTTACGCCCCGCTGCCGGCAGACGTCGTGGCGCTGTCGACAGCGACGCTCGAGAAGCTGCAGGCGCCTCAAGGCGGCCCATTGTTTACTAAGTGAGCGCCCTCCCCGGCGCGGGCAGCTTCGCCTCGGTACGAGCAGCGGTTCGACATAGCCACGACAGGCGTGGCGGCCGTGGCTATGTCGCCTTGCGCTGGGGCGCGGCGGGGCTCTTCCTGGCCGTCTTGTTGGGGCTCGTGGTCAGCATCGTCCTCGACTCGAGCCAGGCGCTGGCCCACTCCGGGATCGGCTTTTTATGGTCGGGCACCTGGAACCCGGTCGCCAACCAGTACGGTGCCGGCGTCCTCGTCGTGGGGACGGTCGTGACCACCTTGGTCGCCATGGTCATCGTCGTCCCCGTCGGACTAGGCACGGCGGCCTTTTTGTCCGAGCTTGCCCCGCGGTGGCTGGCCGGCCCGCTCTCGAGCAGCGATCGAGGTCCTGGCCGCCGTGCCGAGCATCGTCGTCGGCCTTTGGGCGCTCCTGGTGCTCTCGCCGGTCTTCGCCGACCACGTCGAGCCGTTCTTCAAGAGCGTGCCCGGCCTGGAGTGGCTTTTTCACGGCCCGGCCTACGGTCCGAGCATCCTGCTCGCCTCGGTGGTGCTGGCGGTCATGACTCTGCCGACCGTGGTGGCGCTGAGCCGGACGGCGCTGTCGGGGGTCGCCTTGGCCGATCGCGAGGCGGCCATGGCGCTCGGTGCCACCCACTGGCAGGTCGTCCGCGAGGTCGTCTTCCCCGGGGCGCGCTCGGGGATCGCCGCCTCATTGACGCTCGCGGTCGGTCGGGCGCTCGGGGAGAGCATCGCCGTCGCCATGGTCATCGGCAATAACCCGGCCGTGCCCCATTCCTTGCTCTCGCCCGGGGCCACTTTGGGCTCGGCCATCGTCAACCAGTTCGCCGAGGCGGAGCCCGGCATCGGGACGAGCTCGGTGATAGCTCTCGCCGCCGTGCTCTTGGTGCTGACCTTGATCGTCAACGCGGGCGGGCAGGCTCTCTTAAGAGGCCTAGGCCCAGGGCGGCTTGCCCGCGGTGTCCGGCCGACGGCCACGAAGGCGACGGCGTGATCACCGGAGACGTGGCGGCAGGATTGCCGGGCGACGAACCCGGGGCGAGGTCCGACTGGGCGCCCCGGGAGCGGCGCCGCCCGATCATCCAGGCGGCCGCACGCGACAGCCTGCGCCGGCGACGGCGCCAGGGAAGATCTGTCCAGGTGCTGTGCGTCCTTGCCACCGCTGTCGGCCTGGCGCCGCTCGTCGCCCTCGTCTACTACACCCTCGACAGAGGTTTTGGTGGGATCTCCCTCGGCTTTCTCACCCATGCTCCGGTACCAGAGGGGGTCCCGGGCGGGGGGGATCTCGACGGCGATCGTCGGTACGGGCGAGATCGTCGGTCTCGCTTTGTTGATGGCGGTGCCCGTGGGCCTTCTTGCCGCCCTGTTCCTCCACGAGCGTCGCGGGCACCTCGCTGCCGCCGTACGCTTCGGTGCCGACCTTCTCACTGGCGTGCCCTCGATCGTCATCGGGATCTTCGCCTACGCGGTATTGGTGCGCCCCCTCCACCACTTCTCCAACCTTGCGGCGTCCTTTGCCCTGGCTGTTTTGATGCTCCCGATAATGATCAGGGCCAACGAGGAGGCAATGCGCACTGTGGCAACGGATCTTTGGGAGGCCGGCGTCGCGCTCGGCGCCCGGCGCTCACGGCGTGGCCCGGTCGGTCGTGCTGCGCGGAGCCTTGCCTGGTCTTGTGACAGGGAACCTTCTTGCTTTGTCGCGCGGCGTCGGTGAGACGGCGCCCCTGTTGTTCACCGTCGCCGCCCCAACCATGGCCATGACGCTTCTCATCTACTCAGAGGGGACCCAGCCTTTCCCCGACGAGCAGCAAACAGCGTGGGCGACAGCGCTCTTGTTGCTCGTCTTCGTGCTCTTGTTGAGCGCGGCGGCGCGTCTTGTGGCCTGGCGTCTCACGCGCAGAGCTCGATGAGGCCCGTGGACGCGGCCGGTACGAAGGTTGTGGGAAAATTTCTTATGACCGAGGACAGCTCCACCCTCGGTACCGGTCGGCCCGGGCAGGGCGAGGGGGCGATGCCCTTGCACCACCCGAGCTCGCGCACTCCCGCCTCGGTGGCAATCGAAGCAGCTGCGCGCGCCCCGAGGCGGGAAGGTGGCGCGGCCGAGCCCGCCGTCACGCTCGAAAACGTGAAGGTCTCCTTCGCGGAGCACGTCGCGGTCCGTAACGTGACCCTGGCCCTGCCCGCCCGGCAGGTGACGGCGCTCGTCGGCCCGTCTGGGTGCGGGAAGACGACCGTGCTCAGGGCGATCAATCGCCTCCACGACCACTTGGGCGGGCGGGTAGAGGGCACGATCCGCCTCGGCGAGGTCGACGTCTATGCCCCCGATACCGACCCTGAGCTGGTACGGGCCCGCGTCGGGATGGTCTTCCAGCGACCGAACCCGTTCCCCACGATGAGCATCTTGGACAATGTCACCTCCGGGCTCAGGTTCAACGGGATCCGCAACAAGGCACTTCTGCGGGAGGCGGCGGAGTCAGCCCTGCGCCACGCCGCCCTCTGGGACATCGTGAAGGACCGGCTCCACCAGACCGCCCTCAGGCTCTCGGGAGGCCAGCAGCAACGCCTCTGCATCGCCCGGGCTCTCGCCATCGAGCCGGACGTGCTCTTGATGGACGAGCCCTGCTCGGCCCTCGACCCAATCGCCACGGCCAAGATCGAGGACCTGATCACAAATCTCGCCTCCGAGGTGAGCATCGTCCTTGTCACCCACAACATGTTCCAGGCCGCCCGGGTCTCGGACAACGCCGCGGTCTTCCTCCTAGGTGAGGACCGCGTGGGTGAG
Source organism: uncultured Acidimicrobiaceae bacterium (assembly GCA_963725355.1). Classification (GTDB taxonomy): domain Bacteria; phylum Actinomycetota; class Acidimicrobiia; order Acidimicrobiales; family Bog-793; genus Fen-455. Next base: position 63,758 of record CAVRYE010000008.1, on the reverse strand, counting down.
CTCGTCGAGGTCGGCCCGACCGTCCAGGTCTTCGAATCGCCCCTCGACGAGCGCACCAAGCAGTACGTCACCGGCCACGTCGGCTGAGAGCCCCGCTCCGCGTCGGGGAGCTGCCGCCAGCATGCCAGGATTGGGCACGTGCAACCCGAAGGCCAGCTCGAGCTGACAGTCGTGGTGCCGTACTACAACCCGGGTCCGAGCCTTGTCAGCCATGTCTGTCAGGTCATCGAGCTCCTTCGAGACCGCAAGGTCGCCTTCGAGGTGATCGCCGTCTCGGACGGCTCGACCGATGGCAGCGACGCCGGGCTCGAGCAGCTCGGTCCCGAGGTAAAGGTGGTCTACCTGCCCGTCAACCAGGGCAAGGGCCATGCGCTTCGCGTCGGTCTTGGTCTCGGACAGGGGCGGTACCTCGGTTTCATCGACGGCGACGGGGACATCCCCGCTCCCGTGCTCGGGGAGTTCGTCGACTGCATCGAGCGGGCGTCGCCAGATTTTGCCATCGGCTCCAAGCGCCATCCCGATTCGGTCGTCGTCTATCCATGGCTCCGGCGCGTCTACTCCTTCGGGTATCAAGGTCTCACGCGCCTGCTCTTCGGGCTTGACGTGACCGACACCCAGAGCGGCATCAAGCTGGCTCGCCGTGAGATCGTGACCGAGCTGTTGCCCGTCTTGAAAGAGGACGGCTTCACCTTCGACCTCGAGTTGCTCGCCGTGGCCCGGCGCCGCGGCTATACCAACGTCGTCGAGCTGCCCGTCGAGATCCGTGAGCGCTTCTCGAGCACGATCTCGCCGAGGGCCGTCCTCGCCATGCTCATCGACACCGTCCGGTTGACCTGGCGCCTGCGTATCGCCCGCAGCTACGACCGCCGGGCGCGTGCGGCGGCGGAGATGAAACAACCGGCGAGCGGGGCCTAGCGCGAGAGGCGCTCCACGATCCAGTCGACACACGCGGTCAGGGCCTCGACGTCTTCGGGGTCGATCGCAGGAAAAAGGGCGACGCGCAGCTGGTTGCGCCCGAGCTTGCGGTAGGGCTCGGTGTCCACGACGCCGTTGGCTCTAAGCGCGGCCGCCACCTCGAGCGCGTCGACCGAGGCGTCGAGGTCGATGGTCGCAGTGACGTGGCTGCGCTCTAGCGGATCGGCCACGAAGGCCTCGGCGTAGTCGGCTGCCTCCGCCCAGCCGTAGATGATCTCGGCCGAGCGGTCCGACCGAGAGGCCGCCCATTCGAGACCCCCGTTGTCGAGGAACCAGTCCACCTGCTCGGCGAGCAGCAACAACGTGGCGAGCGCCGGGGTGTTGTAGGTCTGCTGCAGGCGCGAGTTCGAAAGGGCGATCTTCAGGTCCAAAAAGGCGGGCACGAATCGCCCGCTCGCCGACAGGCGGTCGACCCTTTCGATCGCGGCCGGCGACAAGAGGGCGAGCCAGAGGCCGCCATCGGACCCGAAGCACTTCTGCGGAGCGAAGTAGTAGGCGTCGAACTCGGCCGCCTCCACGCGAAGCCCGCCGGCGGCCGAGGTGCCGTCGACGAGGACGAGGCCCTCGGCCACGGCCCCGCCCGGTCCGAGAGGCCTGTGGACCACGGACTGGACCCCGGTCGAGGTTTCGTTGTGGGTCAGGCAGTAGGTGTCGATTCCCGCCGTGGCCACCGCTTGCGGGCACGTCCCGGGCTCGGAGACGAAGACCTCAGGGTCATCGAGGAACGGCGCCGAACGAGTGCAGTCGGCGAACTTGGCGGAGAACTCGCCGAAGGAGAGGTGCTGGCTTCTTTTCTCCACAAGGCAGAACGTGGCGGCGTCCCAGAATGCAGTCGTGCCTCCGTTGCCGAGCATGACTTCGTAGCCCTCGGGCAGTTCGAACAGACTCGCCAGTCCGGAGCGCACCCTCGCCACGACCTCGCGCACGGGTGCTTGACGATGGCTCGTGCCTAGGTACTTGGGCGACTTGGCCTCTAGCGCCGCGACCGCTTCGGCCCGGACCTTGGACGGCCCGGACCCAAAGCGCCCGTCGTTCGGCAGCAGCTGCTGGGGGATGACCAGCTCGGCCAAGGTTTCCTCCTAGACGGCCGGCGGGCCGATCGGCTTTGCGGCGGGGCACCGACACCGCCGCGCCGCCGCCCATGGCCCTCGAGTATGGGTGCGCCAGACTCTGTGCCAGCATAGGCAGATGGCGATATCACCCTCACTCGACACGCCGTCTGTGTCCCGCCGCGTATCTCAGCGTGTCGCGGGCGTGGCGCCCTCAGCGACCCTGGCCATCGACGCCAAGGCAAAGCAGCTGCAGGCCCAGGGAGTCGACGTGGTCGGCTTCGGGGCCGGAGAGCCCGACTTTCCAACCCCGGCGGCCATCGTTGCCGCCGCTGTCGCCGCCTGCGGCGACGCCCGCAATTACCGCTACACGCCGACTGGCGGCCTGCCCGAGCTCAAGGAAGCGATCGTCAACAAGACGGCCCGCGACTCGCACTACGAGATCGGAGCCAAGCAGGTCGTCGTCACCAACGGCGGAAAGCACGCTGTCTACAACGCCTTTGCCTCCCTGCTCGACCCGGGCGACGAGGTGCTCTTGCCCGCCCCGTACTGGACGACCTATCCGGAGCCGGTGCGCCTCAGCGGCGGAGTCGTCGTCGAGGTCCCGACGGGCGTGGCGAGCGGTTTCAAGGTGACAGCTGAACAGCTAGAGGCTGCCGCCTCCGAGCGCACCAAGCTGCTCGTGTTCGTATCGCCCTCCAACCCGAGCGGAGCCGTCTACAGCCGGGACCAGATCGCCGAGATCGGGCGTCTGGCCGCCGAGCGGGGCTGGTGGGTCCTCACAGACGAGATCTACGAGCACCTCGTTTACGGCGACCACACCCAGCACTCGATGCCGGTCGTGGTACCCGAGCTGGCTGATCGTTGCGTCATCGCCAACGGCGTAGCCAAGACCTATGCCATGACGGGCTGGCGGGTCGGCTGGCTCATCGGGCCGACCGACTTCGTCGAAGCCGCCACGAACCTGCAGTCGCACCAGACCTCGAATGTCAACAACATCGCCCAGCGGGCCACGATCGCCGCCTTGACGGGCGACCTGTCGGCCGTCGAGGAGATGAGGGCCGCCTTCGACCGACGCCGCCGGACCATATTCGAGCTGCTGTCCGCTATCGACGGTGTCACCTGCCTCGAGCCCGAGGGCGCTTTTTATGCCTTCCCCTCCTTTGAGGCTGTCCTCGGGCGCGAGATCAGGGGTCGCAGGCCGAAGACGACGCTCGAGCTGGCCGAGCTCGTGCTCGAAGAGGCCCGAGTCGCCTTCGTGCCGGGCGAGGCGTTCGGGGCGCCCGGTTATGGTCGTTTCTCCTACGCCTTGTCGGACGCTGATCTCCTAAAGGGGATCAGCCGTCTCGGCGAGCTGTTAGCAGAGGCACGGGACTGACAATGGCAAGGATCCTTGTCACCGAGAAGCTCGCCTCCCCCGGGCTCGAGTTGATGGCGAACGCCGGCCATGAAGTCGACGTGCAGCTGTCGCTCACGCCCGGCGAGCTCCTCTCCGCCGTCGATGGTGCCGCCGCCCTCGTCATCCGCTCTGCTACCCAGGTCACCGCCGAGGTGCTGGAAGCGGGCCGTGACCTCGTCGTGGTCGGGCGGGCCGGAGTCGGGCTGGACAACGTCGACCTCGAGGCAGCGACGCGCCGTGGGGTGATGGTCGTCAACGCCCCGGAGTCGAACATCTTGTCGGCGGCCGAGCACGCTATCGCCCTCATGCTCGCCCAGGCCCGCAACATCCCCCAGGCGCACGGCGCCCTCGTGGAGGGGCGCTGGGAGCGCTCCAAGTGGGAGGGCGTCGAGCTGCACGGCAAGACGCTCGGGATCATCGGGCTCGGGCGCATCGGCTCGCTCGTGGCCAAGCGGGCGGCCGCCTTCGGTATGAGGCTCGTCGCTTACGACCCGTACGTGACCCCGGACAGGGCGCGCCAGATCGGCACCGAGCTCGCCGAGCTCGAAGATGTGTTCGCCAGCTCTGATTTCGTGACCATCCACCTTCCGAGCACCCCGGAGACCCGGGGCCTTATCGGCAAGGAGCTTCTTGCCAAGTCCAAGCCGGGAATCCGCATAGTCAACGCCGCTCGTGGCGGGCTCCTCGACGAGGAGGCTCTCGCGGACGCCATATCTTCGGGCCACGTCGGCGGCGCTGCCATCGACGTATTTGCCACCGAGCCGTGCACCTCGTCGCCCCTGTTCGGCCTCGAGCAGGTGGTCGTCACACCCCACCTCGGCGCCAGCACGGCCGAGGCCCAGGACAAAGCCGGTGAGCAGATCGCCGAGCAGATGGTGCTGGCCCTCGCCGGCGAGCTCGTGCCCTATGCCGTCAACGTGGCCGCCACCGGTTCTTCGGACGCCGTGCGGGCCTTCCACGGTGTAGCCGAGAGGCTGGGCAGCTTGTTGGCCGCCCTGTGTGAGGGCGTCCCCGACCATCTCGAGATCGAGTACCAGGGCGAGCTCGCGGGCGAGGACACGCGCCTGCTCACCCTTTGCGCCCTGAAGGGAGTGTTCGCGGCGGCCAGCGACGAGCCCGTCTCGTATGTGAACGTGCCCCGCTTCGCCAAAGACCACGGCCTCGAGGTGAGGGAGACCTCGACGACAGCCGCCGGGAGTTACTTGAGCCAGGTGACACTTCGCTGTGGGAGCCACGCCGCCTCCGGGACGCTCGGGTCGGCCGGCCGGGAGCGCATCGTCATGGTCGACGACCACGCCGTCGAGCTTCCCTTCGCAGCGAACCTGCTTGTCGTGCGCAACGACGACCGCCCGGGCATGATCGGCATCGTCGGCTCGGCCCTCGGCGACGCCGGGGTGAGCATCACGAACATGGCCGTCGGGCAGAGCCCGGGAGGCGGTACCGCCCTCATGGTTCTCTCGACGGACCGGTCTGTGCCTTCTGAGGTGCTCTCCCGCCTCGGGACCGCCCCGGGCATATTGGACCTGCACAGCCTCGCCGGCGCCTAAGGACACCTCGCGGTGTCGCAGCCGAGTGCCGAGCAATTCCGTCTCGTGATGGCGCACGTGCCGACGAGCGTCGCCGTCGTCGCCGCCATGGTCGAGGACAGGCCGCACGGATTGTCGGTGGGCACCTTCGTCCCCGTCTCGCTAAACCCCCCGCTCGTCGGCTTCTTCGTCGCCAACACGTCGAAGAGCTGGCCCTTGATCCTCGCCTCGGGCTCGTTCTGCGTGAGCGTCCTCGGTCACGACCAAGCCGCCGTGTCGACACGGTTCGCCTTGAGCGACTCCGACAAGTTCACCGGCATCGACTGGCGTCCCGCTTTGTCGGGCAATCCCGTGCTCACCGGTGCCGTCGCTTTCGTCGACTGCACGATCGGACGCGTCGTCGAGACCGGGGACCATTGCCTCGTGCTGGGCGAGGTGCTCGACATGGGGGTCGAGACCGGGCAGGCACCCCTCCTGCACCACCGCAGCAGCTACCAACGCGTCGCCGACAGCGCGGACTGGGACGTTGCGGGCTGAGATGACGGCCCCGGCTTGACGGACCGAAGGCGGTCCAGCACAATCTCAAGTGACATGACGAACGAGCGCCTGACCCGGGTCCTCCTTCTTACCTGACGGCGAGCGCCCTTCCGCGCTCGCCAACGCCTCCTGCGCCTTCGGGCCAGGAGGTTTTTTGTTGGCCGGGTGCCTCGTGGGCGGTGGCAAGGGTTGGAACGAGGCGCGGGCGCGCCCTGACAATGGAGCGAGCGATGAGCGAGAAGGTAGTCATCTTCGACACGACACTGCGCGATGGTGAGCAGTCGCCAGGGATCTCTCTCGACCCGGGCGAGAAGCTCGAGATCGCCGAGCAGCTCGCCAGGCTCGGAGTCGACTACATCGAGGCAGGCTTCCCGGTCTCGAGCCAAGGTGACTTCGACGCCGTTCAGGCGATTGCCCGGACCGTGCACGGGCCTGTCATCGCGGGCCTGTCGCGCACCCAGCTCGCCGACGTCGACCGCTGCTACGAGGCACTCCGGGACGCGGACGCCAGCCGTATCCATGTCTTCATCTCGACCAGCCCCAGCCACATGGAGCACATGTTGAAGATGAACGAGGCCCAGGTGCTCGAGCAGGTCCGCCAGGGGGTCTCCCGTGCCCACGAGCACACAGGCGATGTCGAGTTCTCCCCCCAAGACGCGACCCGTACCCCGCTCGATTTCATGCTCGAGGTGCTGGCGGCCGCCGTCGAGTCCGGGGCGACGACCCTGAACATCCCCGACACCGTCGGCTACGGCATCCCCTGGGACTACGGCGATCTGCTCACCCATGTACGCCAGCAGATAGCCGGCGACTACGTCATCTCGACGCACTGCCACAACGACCTCGGCCTCGCCACCGCCAACAGCCTCTCGGGCGTGCGCTGCGGCGCCCGCCAGGTCGAGGTCTGCGTGAACGGCCTCGGCGAGCGAGCCGGCAACGCCGCCCTCGAGGAGGTCGTCATGGCGCTCAAGATCCGCCCAGACCAGTTCCCGGGCGTGGAGACCAAGGTGAGAACCGAAGAGCTTGCCCGCACGAGCCGGATGGTCTCGCGCCTTACCGGCTACCAGCTGCAATGGAACAAGGCGGTCGTCGGCAAGAACGCCTTCGCTCACGAGTCGGGCATCCACCAGCACGGCGTGCTCAAGGAGCGCTCGACATACGAGATCATCGACGCCGCCTCGGTCGGCCAAGAGGGCGGCCAGATCGTCCTCGGTAAGCACACCGGGCGCCACGCCTTTGCTGACAGCTTGCAAAAGCTCGGCATCACGGCCCAGGGCGACGCCCTCAACGCCGCCTTTGCCCGCTTCAAGGAGCTGGCGGACCGCAAGGTGCACCTGACCGATGCCGACTTGGAGGCGATCGTGGCAGAAGAGCTCGGCACGGCGGTCGAGGAGGGCTTCGTGCTCGACGTGCTCGACGTCCAGGGCGGCACGCTCGGCATGCCGCGGGCGCGGGTTGTCGTCAGTCGTGACGGCCACAAGTCGGAGGCGACCGCCGAGGGCGACGGCATGATCGATGCCGCCTGCAAGGCGATCAAGCAGGCGACCGGTATCGAGGCCAAGCTCACGGACTTCAACGTCTCCTCGGTGACCGGCGGGATCGATGCTCTCGGCGACGTCGTCATTCAGCTCGACGCCGAAGGGGTGCGCGCCTCGGGCCGGGGGCTGTCGACCGACGTCGTGGAGGCCTCCGCTCGGGCGTACCTGGCCGCCACCAACCGCGTTGTCCGCGCCAAGGCGAGGGTCGCCGGTGCCGGTCCGGACGCCGTCCGCCGGGGGGAGGTGGTTCCCTAAAGGTCCAAGCTCGCCTTTGCGCTCAGACGGCGACCTGCGGCATGAAGCTTGGGCGCAAGGTCTCGTAGCGCTCGATGTCGGCCGAGTGCTCGGAGGTGACGCCGATGTCGTCGAGGCCTCTCAACAGGCGGTCGCGGGCATCGTCGTCAAGGCGAAAAGGCGCCGAGATGCCGACTGCCGGCGCTTCGACCAACTTTCGCTCGACGTCGACTGTGACCTCGAGCGACGGGTCGGCCTTTACTGCTTGTAAGAGGGCCAGGCCGTCGTCTTCGCCGACCTCAGCGGGGACGAGTCCGGAGCGGGTGGAGTTGTTGCGGAAGATGTCCCCGAAACGCGGGCTGACGACGGCGCGAAAGCCGTAATCGACGAGGGCCCACACGGCGTGCTCGCGCGACGAGCCCGTGCCGAAGTTCGCCCCGGCGACAAGGATGGTCGCTCCGGCATGACCCGGGTCGTTCAAGACAAAGCCAGGGTCGTCGCGCCACTCGGCGAACAGTCCGGCTCCAAAGCCGGTCCGCTCGATGCGCTTTAGCCATTCGCTCGGGATGATCTGGTCGGTGTCGACATCGGACCGCTCGAGGGGGACCGCCCTGCCGCTCACAATCCTCACAGGCTCCATCGATCAGTCCTCCAGGTCGGCCGGCGTGGCAAAGTGGCCCGCCACCGACGTCGCCGCCGCCACCACCGGTGAGACGAGATGGGTCCGGCCGCCCCGCCCCTGGCGCCCCTCGAAATTCCGGTTCGAGGTGGAGGCGCAGCGCTCGCCTACCGAGAGCTGGTCGGGGTTCATGCCAAGGCACATCGAGCAGCCGCTCTCGCGCCATTCGAAACCAGCCGCTTTGAAGACCCTGTCGAGCCCTTCTGACTCGGCCTGGCGCTTTACGAGGCGGGATCCCGGCACCACGAGGGCTCGCAGGCCCGGGTGCACGCGGCGTCCCTCGAGGACGCCCGCCGCGGCGCGTAGGTCCTCGATTCGCGAGTTGGTGCACGATCCGATGAAAACCGTGTCGACGGATATGGAACGCACCGGCGTACCTGCGCTAAGGCCCATGTAGACAAGAGCGCGGGCGGCCGCCTCGCGTTCGGACGGCGTCGCCAGGTCGTCCGGGCTTGGCACCTCGCCGTCTATCGGCACGACCTGGGCCGGGTTTGTGCCCCAGGAGACATGGGGCCTGACCGAGGCGGCGTCGATGACCACCTCTGAGTCAAAGCGTGCCCCATCATCGCTTGGAAGGCTGCGCCAGAGCTCGATGGCGCGGTCCCACTCGGCGCCCTTTGGCGTGTGCGGCCTCCCCTCCAGGTACTCGAAAGTCACCTCGTCCGGGGCGATCATGCCGAGCGCGGGCGCCCGCCTCGATGGACATGTTGCAGACCGTCATGCGGCCCTCCATCGACAAAGACGTGATGGCGGGGCCCCTGTACTCGACGACGTGGCCTACGCCGCCGGTGGTGCCGAGGCGGCCGATGACCGCCAGCACCAGGTCTTTCGCCCCGGCACCGCGACCGAGCTCGCCTTCGAGCGTGACCGCCATGGTGCGGGGCCGGCGCTGGGGGAGGGTCTGGGTCGCAAGGACGTGCTCGACCTCGGAGGTCCCGATGCCGAAGGCGAGCGCCCCGAAGGCACCGTGGGTCGAGGTGTGGCTGTCCCCGCACACGATCGTCATGCCGGGCTGGCTGAGGCCCTGCTCGGGTCCGATCACGTGCACGATGCCCTGGTGCTCGTCGCCCATCGGGTAGCAGGTGACGCCGAACTCGGCGCAGTTGGCGTCGAGGGCCTCGAGTTGGCGCCGCGAAACGGGATCTGTGACCGGCCCGGTTGCCGTCGTGGTGGGCACGTTGTGGTCTGCCGTGGCGATCGTCAGATCGGGCCGCCTGACACGCCTTCCGGCCAGGCGCAGCCCTTCGAAGGCCTGGGGCGAGGTGACCTCGTGGACCAGGTGCAGGTCTATGTAGAGCAGGTCGGGCTCGGCGGCACCGTCGCCGGGACGCACGACGTGGCTGTCCCAGACCTTTTCGGCCAGTGTCCTAGACATCTGTGTCAGCTTCCGAGCGAGACGATCTCGACGGTGAAAACATTGCCGTTCTGGGCCTCGTACTGGACCGTGTCACCGGCGCCGTGGCCTAAGAGCGCCTTGCCGAGCGGTGACGCGGGCGTTACGACCGAAACGCCGTCGCCCTTCTCCTCGATCGAGCCAAGGAGAAACCTCTCTGTCTCCTCGTCGCCCTCGTATCGAAGCTCGACGACCACCCCTGTGGTCACGACGCCGCCACTGTGGGCTGAGCTGTCGACGATCACGGCGTCCTCCAGCATGCGCTGTAGCTGGCGCACGCGTGATTCCATCTTGCCCTGGGCGTCCTTGGCGGCGTGGTAGTCGCCGTTCTCGGACAGGTCTCCGAGTGCTCGGGCCGCCTCGATCTGGCGGGCGATCTCTACGCGCCCGCGTGTGGTGAGGTCCTCGAGCTCGGCGACCAGGCGGGCATGGGTCTCAGCAGTCAGATGGGTTGTTTCCGTCACCCACGCGAGGCTACCGGTTCGGCGGCCGGGATTCGCCTAGCCACTCGCCGCCCGCCGCGGCAGGTCCGGGTAGATTCACACAGTGCCAGGGGCTCGAGCTTGAGGGCGAGGCGCTTTGTTGCGCTCGGGACGGCCGTCGCCCTTCTGGGCGCCACCGTGGCCGTGAAAGGCGCGGGCGGGACGGACCGGCCGGGCGCGATCCGCGGACCGCTCGCCGGCATCGTGCCCCCGCGCAACCCGCCGAAGAACCTCCCTCCGAGCCCTGACTTCTACTCCTGGTGCGCACCCGGCACTCTCGACGACACCGTCGCTTGCAACGCGAAGATCCTTCTCGCTATCGACAACGCCCGTGCTAGCGAGCCCATCGGTCCGTTGCACTTCAGCCTGCAGAGGTTTCTCCGCCTGAGCGTTGTTGAACAGCTCTTCACAATCGCCGACATGGAACGGGTCTCGCGCGGGGAGCCACCCATTGGCGCCCTCACAGCCGGGCTTGACCAGGTCGCCGCGGCCGGGGCGGCCGCGGGCAGGGACCCTGTGCCCACCGGCACGGTGATTCCGGGCGGCTCACAGGTGCGTGCCTGGGGGTCGAACTGGGCTGACGGCACCGTGAGCGCCCTCGGCGCCGACGACGGCTGGATGTACGACGACGGGTACGGGAGCACGAATTACGACTGCCGCTCCCCGCACGCGGCCGGCTGCTGGGGCCACCGCGACAACGTGCTGGGGCTGTGGTCGAGTTACCTGACCGGCTGCACGCCGTCTAGGTCCCACCTTGTCATGGGAGCGGCCCAAGCCAAGACCACGCGCTTTGCCACCTCGTTCGCCGAGATCTTCCTAGCCTCCTGTGGGCCCGCGCCGACAGGGGTCGTCTACACCTGGGCAAGAGCCGAGGCCGCCGTAGGCGCCTAGCCCCGATCGGCCGCTGGGCGCCCCGAGTAGTGTTGCCGCCAGGAAGATTCGGAAGGACGCGTCGAAGGCCGCGTCCTGTCGGCCTCAGTTGATGAGCGACGACAGGAGAAGGTGTGCACAGAATTGCGGTGATCGGGGGCGACGGTATCGGTCCTGAGGTGGTGGCGGAGGCCCTCAAGGTCGTCCGTGCCACTGGCGTGCACATCGAGACGACGGACTACGACTTGGGCGCGGGCCGTTACGAGGCCACGGGCGAGGTATTGCCGGACCAGGTGCTCGACGCGCTCCGCGAGAGCGACGCCATCCTGCTCGGGGCCGTTGGTCCCCCTATCGGCTCGACGAAGGTGCCCCCGGGGGTCATCGAGCGTGGGCTGTTGTTGAGGCTGCGCTTCGCGCTCGACTTGTACATCAACCTCCGCCCCTTCCACGGAGTCCCGGGCGCCATCGCCCGAGGGGCCGACTTCGTCGTGGTGCGCGAGAACACCGAGGGCCCCTATGTCGGAGAAGGCGGCGTTCTCAGGCGCGAGACGCCCTTCGAGGTGGCCACGCAAGGCTCGGTCAACACCCGCCATGGCGTGGAGCGCTGCGTGCGCTACGCCTTCGAGCTCGCCGAGCGGCGCGAGCAGCACCATGTCACCCTCGTGCACAAGACCAACGTCCTCACCTACTCAGGCGACTTGTGGAGGCGCGTCTTCGACCTCGTCGCCCTTGAGCACCCGGGGGTGGCAACGGCCTACAACCACGTCGACGCCGCCTGCATCTTTTTTGTCGAGGATGCCGCCCGTTACGACGTCGTCGTCACCGACAACCTCTTCGGCGACATCCTCGCCGACCTCGCCGGCGCCGTCACGGGCGGGATCGGGCTCGCCGCCTCGGCCAACTTGAACCCCGCTCGCACCGGGCCGTCGCTTTTCGAGCCCGTGCACGGATCGGCTCACGACATCGTCGGGACGGGCAAGGCCAATCCCCTGGCCGCGATCGCCTCGGCGGCGATGATGCTGGAGCACCTCGGCGAGGCCTCGGCCGCCGAGCGCATGAACAAGGCTGTGCTGCAATTGCAGACTGAGATGGCCGGATCCTCCGCAGCATGGAGTACCTCCGGTGTCGGCGACGAAGTCGTAAGGAGGTTGTGACGGTGCCTATCACCCCTACAACGAAGATCTGGATGGATGGCGAGCTCGTCGACTGGGACAAGGCCACAGTGCATGTCCTTACTCACAGCCTGCACTACGGCATGGGCGTCTTTGAGGGCATTCGTGCCTACGAGACAGCGGACGGTCCGGCGATCTTCCGCCTGCGTGACCACACGCGGCGCCTTTTTAGAGGGGCGAACATCTTGCAGATGGACATGCCCTTCACAGAGGAGGAGATCTTCCAGGCCATCAAGCTCACAGTGCGCGTCAATGGCCTCGACAGCTGCTACATCCGCCCCATCGCCTACCTCGGCTACGGCGAGATGGGCCTCAACCCGCTGCCCTGCAAGGTGAGCGTGGCCGTCGCCGTGTGGCCCTGGGGCGCCTACCTCGGTGACGACTCGATCTCGCATGGCATCCGCCTCAAGATCAGCTCCTGGGCCCGTCACGACCCCCGCGCCATCCCGACGGCCGCCAAGGGCACCGGCATGTACGTCAACTCCTCGCTCGCCAAGGTGGAAGCGATGCGCGCCGGCTACGACGAGGCGCTCATGTGCACCACGAGCGGGCTGATATCAGAGGGCACGGGCGAGAACGTCTTTGTCGTCCGTGGAGGTCAGATCTTCATGCCGCCCGCCTCGGCGGCGGGCGCCCTCGAGGGCATCACGGCCGACTCGGTCATCACCATCGCCCGCGACCTCGGCTACACCGTGACCGAGCGCGAGATGCGCCGTACAGACCTTTACATGGCCGACGAGGCCTTCTTGAGCGGAACGGCAGCCGAGGTTGTCCCGATCGGCTCGGTCGACGACCGCGTTCTCGGCAACGGCGAGCCCGGGCCCATCACCCGCGAGATCCAGGAGACCTACTTCGCAGCCGTGAGGGGCAAGGCGGACCGCTATAAGGATTGGCTCGAGTATGTCAACTGAGCGCCGCCTGCCCGACGCCATAGACATCTACGACACAACACTGAGGGACGGCTCCCAGCAAGAGGGCATCTCCCTCACCGTCGACGACAAGTTGCATGTCGCCGAGCAGCTCGACCACCTTGGCGTCGCCTACATCGAGGGCGGCTGGCCCGGGGCAAACCCGAAGGACGAGGAGTTCTTCGCCCGTGCGGCCAAGGAGCTGCAGCTTCGGACCGCCACGCTCACCGCCTTCGGTTCGACGCGCCGTGCCGGCACGAAGGCGGTGAGCGACGAGACGCTCCGGCACCTCGTCGAAGCGGGCACAGAGGTGGTCTGCATCGTCGCCAAAGCCTCCGACCTGCACGTTACCGAGGCATTGCGGACCACTCTCGACGAGGCGATCGCCATGGCGGCCGAGTCGGTGGCCCATCTCAAACAGTCAGGGCGACGTGTCTTTTTCGACGCCGAACACTTCTTTGACGGCTACAAACGCGATGCCAGCTTCGCCCTTGGCGTCCTTGATGCCGCGGAGCAGGCCGGGGCCGAGGTGCTCGTTCTCTGCGACACCAACGGTGGCACCCTGCCCGACGAGGTCGAACGGATCGTCGCAGATGTAAGGGCACGCTCGTCTGTGACCATCGGAGGCCATTTCCACAACGACGGCGGGTGTGCTGTGGCGAACTCGCTGGCGGCGGTACGTCAGGGCGCGACCCATGTGCAGGGCTGTATCAACGGTTACGGGGAGCGCACGGGCAACGCCGACCTATCGGCGATCATCGCCAACCTCGCGTTGAAGATGGGCGTGAGGACCATTCCTCCCGAGCGGCTGGAACGTCTCACCTCGGTCGCCCACCACATCTCCGAGCTCGTCAATCTGACCCTTGACCCGCAGCGGCCCTATGTCGGGGTCGGCGCGTTCACCCACAAGGCCGGACTCCACACGAGCGCCCTAGCCCGGCGCTCGGACGCCTACGAGCACATCTCGCCCGAGCTCGTAGGAAATGGGACGCGCGTGGTCGTGAGCGAGCTCGCAGGGCGTTCGACCTTGCAGATGAAGGCCGCCGAGCTGGGCCTCGAGCTCGACTCGCCGGCCCTCGGCCGAGTCCTCGAGGCCCTTAAGCACCTCGAGCACAACGGCTACCACTTCGAGGCGGCGGACGGTTCGCTCGAGCTGTTGATGCGGGCCGCCGCAAAGGCCCACGGCGGACGCCTCAACGACCTGTTCCGCATCGAGTCGTTCCGAGTGATCACTGACTGGCGCGCCAGGCCCGGCGCCGAGGGGGCCGAGGACGACGACGCCGCCGGGCTGGTCCACCCATGGGCCTCGCCCGGCGAGCTCATGACCGAGGCGACCGTCAAAGCCCATGTCGGCGACGAGCGTGTCGTGGCGACCGCGGAGGGCAATGGGCCGGTCAATGCCCTCGACGCCGCCCTTCGCCTTGCCATCGAGCCGCACTTCGCCCAGCTTCGCAACGTCCATCTGACTGACTACCGGGTCCGTGTGCTCGATACCGCCAAGGGGACCGACGCCGTCACACGGGTCCTTTTGGACACGGCAGACGCAGAGGGGAGCTGGTCGACCATCGGGGTCTCGGAGAACATAATCGAGGCCTCCTGGGAGGCCCTGGTGGACGCGGTGGTCTTCGGCCTCGTTCGAGCCGCGGAAAGCGAGGTCGTCGAGTGACCCAGCCTAAGTTCGCCCCCATCCTCGAAAAGAACGAGGTCCGTGGGGGATACCAGCTCGGGGTCCCAGCACCGTGGGTGCCGCACCGCCCCGGCGAGAGCAGGCCGGCGCCCAAGACCGGGCGTGTCGTGGGCCTAGGCGTCCCCGGGCCCGACCAGGGCTACGCCCTCGGGCTCGCGCGCCGCTTCAAGGACCGTCTCGGCCTCGACCCCGACGAGCACGCAGACGACGTCCTCGCCGGTGCCGTCGCCATCGCCCTGCGCCGGGCGTCGCTTTTCGGCCGGGCCCCGGTCGCTTCTGACATCGAGCTCGCTCTGGCGCTGTTTAAGTACCTCGTGGCCGAAGAGGGGACCTGGCCGACGGCGGACCTGCTCGAGTGGCGCCGGGAGCACTTCGCCGGAGCTGCGCACGACTACTGGGTGCGTAGGTCTCTCGCCGACTCGGTCCCAGAACAGACCCTGCGCTTGAAGCCAGAAAAGGTCGCCGAGCTGCTCGAGTCCGAGGCCACGCGCTGGCGCGAGCTCGTCGGAGCCTGAGGGGGACCTCAGAAGAGGGGAACGCGCCCTCAGGTCATCGTGTGCGTACGCGGGTCAGCCAGCGCCGAGCCCGTCCGCATGCCTGCCGCCGCCGAGCGCAGAGCGGCGTCGATGTCATGGAGATGGTGCTCGCCCTCGTGCACTGCGTGGCGGCCCAACCAGAGCACCGTCCGCTCGGCGGGCTCGGGGAAGTTATAGATACAGCGGCGTTGCCACTGCGAGTCGTCGAGGCCTTCGAAGGCGAAGGCCAGCATCTCGGCCGCCACCTTGAGCTCGCGGCCGACTTCGGCAGGCTCCGCGGCCGCGTAGCGAGCGAGCGTCGCCCGTTCCTCCCGGTACATGGGGGCGAAGCGAGGGCAGTCCTCCACCAGGGTCAGGTAGAGGCGCTCGCGCTGTACCAAGAACACGTCGCGGACATGGCAGGCGTACTCGAGCGCAGACCAGATCCTCGGTCCGGGGCGGGTCCGTAGGGTCAGGGCCAGTGCGGGGTCCCCCCGCTCGTTGGAGACCCGCATCCCGAAGCGACTTCCGAGCGAGCGCAAAGAGCCCGACACGGCTCCGGGGCCCAAGGCGTCGTAGTCGAACTGGCACTCTTGACAGCGATCCACCCCTACATCGTTGCCCATGAGCGCGCCACCCGTGGTCGCGAGGCGCTCCACGGCCTAGAGTCTCGTTCTGACAGCCAGGGGGCCGTGAGCGGCCACTATCTCATCGGAGGCAGGGCCATGGGTTTCATGGACAAGGTTAAGGCGCAGGCGACGGTGCTGGCCGAGAAGGCCCAAGAGGGTGCCAAAGCGGGGCAGGCCAAGCTTTCGGAGATGCAGGCGAAAAAACACGCCGATGCCCTCTTGCTCGAGCTGGGCGGAATCGCCTACACCCAGCAGGCGGGCCGTGCCGCGCCTGGGGCCGACGCCCGCTACAGCGAGCTGATAACTGAGATCAGCTCGTTCGAGGCAGAGCACGGACCGGTCGTCGTGACGTCCGCGACGGCGACCGCACCTGACGGCAACTTTGTGCCGACCGGGTCTAGTGCAGGCGACACTCCGCCCCAAGCCTCGGCGCCTTCGGCGACGACGGTGCCCGGTGGTGGGGGTGTGCCCCAGTTCTCGGGCGGCATCCCGACCGGTAGCTACTCCTCAGATACAGAGGAGACTCCCGAAGAAGGGGAGAAGTCCTAGTCCCGCGGTCAGCCCGACGCCCGAGCTCTGCCGGGCGTGTTCGGCCGTCCTCCCTCATCGGGGACACGGGCACATCACCACAGCGCCGCCCCGCCACTCACCATTAGCTTGTCCGCGTGCCTCGACGTCATCTGGAGACTCGTCGGCTCCGTAGTCCTGATGAGGTGAGACCCGAACTGTCAAACGCGAGCGACGCCAACCTTGCCCTTGCGATCGCCCGCTACAGGGAGGACACGCTCGCGGAGGCATACCGTCGCCATGCGGGAGCCGTCTTTGGCCTCGCCCGGCGCCTGCTGCACGAAAAGGCGGCCGCCGAGGAGGTTGTGCAAGAGGTCTTCGTGAGGCTGTGGAACGCTCCGGACCGGTTCGATCCCGAGCGAGGGTCACTGCGCTCCTACCTGCTCGCTCAAGCGCACGGGCGGGCGGTGGACCAGATGCGCTCGGAGCTGTCCCGCCGCCGCAGGGAGGAGCGCGAAGCCCGCGAGACCGCCCATGGCGGCTACGACCTCGAGCGCGAAGTGGGAGACATCATCGTCGCCGATCAGGTACGTGAGGTACTGGGCGGCCTGCCGGACACCGAGCGCAGGCCGATCGAACTGGCCTACTTTCGCGGCCATACCTACCGGGAGGTGGCGACAATTCTCGGTGAGCCGGAGGGCACCGTCAAAAGCAGGATCCGCAGCGGGCTGAAGCGAATGCATGGTCAGCTCACCGTCTCCGGTCTCGGCCTCAAGGGCGAGCAATCATGAACCATGAACAGATCGAAGAGCTCCTCGGCGTCTATGCCCTCGATGCTCTAGACGACCAAGAGCGCAACGAGGTCGACGAGCACCTCGCCAGCTGCCCGAGATGCAGGGCCGAGCTTGCCGCGCACCGAGAGGTGGCGGCGCTGTTGGGCAATGCCGCCGTCGAGTCCCCGGCCAGTGCCCCAGACGAGGTCTGGGACAAGATCGCGTCGTCACTGCAAGACGAGCCGCCCGCCCTTTCAGCCCTGGCGACGCGACGCCGGCTGCGGCCACGCTTCGCCGTGGCCGCCCCCGTCGGGGCCATAGCCGCTGCCCTCATCATCGTCGTCGGCCTACTCGGCGCGAGAAGGTGCTCAACTTGGACCAGCAAGTGCACCAGCTCAACCAACAGGCGACAGTGTCGAGCGTGCTCGCCGACCCGACGCACACGACCGTCCAGCTCACCTCGGCCGCGCACCCGAGCTGGGAGGCCACCGTCGTGGTTTCCCAGGGGCAGGGCTATTTGATCAACCCCTCCATGCCCGCCATCGCCCGGTCGCAGACCTTCCAGCTCTGGGCTCTCTCCCGGGGCAAGGTCGTGTCGCTCGGCGTGCTCGGCCCGAGCCCGTCCCCGCTTCGCCTAGAGCCCTACATGACCGTTCTCATGATCACCGCCGAGCCGCTCGGAGGCACGCCGGTGCCGACCACGCCAGTGCTCGTAAGGGGGGATCTTCCCCCCGGCATCTGAGTCGGGCGCAGAACCACCAAGGCCCGGCGAGTGAGAGACTTCGCCGCGAAGGGGAGGTGCCCGCCATGGCGATAGAAACAGCGCTCAGCTATCCGGAGATCTCTGCCCAGGGCTTCGCCCATCCTGCCGATCGGGCGGCGGCGGCGGCTTTGCACAGCGTGCCCATGTTGGACCGAGTGATCAAAAAGCTCACCGAGGCGAGCTATCGACGCGTGGCTCGCCAGCTGATGCTGGGAAACTCTGTCCGCCTCGGCGAGGACCAGCTGCCCAAGGTGTGGGCAATGCAGCGCGGAGCTGCCCACACTTTCGACATCACCCCGTGCCCGGCCCTTTATGTGACTCAGTTCCCGGTTGGCAACGGCTCGACCATCGGCGCCAATGAGCCGGTGACGCTCATCTCCTCGGGCCTTGCCAGCTCGTTCGACAACGACGAGCTTCACGCCGTGCTAGCCCACGAGATGGGCCACGTTCTCGCCGACCACGTGAGCCTGCTGACAACGCTCAAGCTCGTGGAGTGGATCCTCAGCGGCGCGCTGGCGGCAACACCTTTCACCGGCCTGCCCCTGCGGGCGGTCTACTACGCCTTGCTCGAGTGGTCCCGGGCAGCCGAGCTCACCGCCGACCGGGCGAGCGCCCTCGGTACGGGGGACCCGCTTTTGACCTGTCGGACCTTGATGCGCATGGCGGGCGGTCCGGTGCCGGGCCTTGACCTCGACGCTTTCATCCGCCAGGCGACCGAGTACGAGGAGGAAGACGATCCCTTTGCCCGTTACTCGCGCTTTTGGCACGAGATCGGCGCCACGCATCCCTTCCCCGTCCGGAGGGTCCGCGAGCTTGTCGCCTGGGTGGCTTCCGGCGACTTCGACCATCAGCGCTCGGGCGGCTACTCCGTCGCGGCCAGGAGCCGCCCCCTTCAGCCGAGTTCGACTCGGCCCTCAAGCACTACAGGCGGCGCTTTGCCAAGATGGCCGAGCGGGTCGGTGGCGGCGTGCAGCAAGTCGTAAGCCGCTTTGCCACCTGGCTCGACGTCGACAGCGATAACGGCCCCGACGTCGACGACGACGACATCGATACCTGAGCCGACGCTCTCAGGCGAGGAAAGACCTCGGCAGGGACTCGAACATCTCGGCCGAAAGGGCCACTGACTCGACGTCGACGCGCTCGTCGTCGCCGTGGAACATCGAGAGGAACCGGTCGAAGCTGATCCGGTCCGAGAACATCCCAAAGCCGTAGGCGACCGAGCCGCGCCGGCGGAAGAAGCGGCCGTCGGTGGCGCCCGCCGAGAAGTGAGGGACGCTCTGTGCTCCTGGATGGAACCGCCGCACCATGGCGTCGAGCTCGTCCCAAAGCGGTGTGCCGATGGGCGACTCGCTGGCGGGATCGTCGTGTGCCCAGAGGATCTCCACCTTCTCAGCGAGGTCGCCGATGGCTGCGGTAAGCAAGGCGCGCACCTCAGGCTCCCGCTGGCCGGGGAGGGTGCGCACGTCGATGTCGATGTCCACCTTGTCAGGGATGATGTTCAGCTTCGCGCCACCCCTCACGATGGTCGGGGCGATGGTCATGTGGGTGAGGGCGTGCGCCTGGCGGGCGAAGCCGGCATCGGGGAGCGAGTCACAGACACCGTCGATTTCCCCGGGATCAACGAGCATTGCGGCGACCTCGTCCGGCAGCGACATCGCCCCCACGAAACGGCGCCATGACTCATGCACCATCGCAGGCGGTCGGAACGCCGCCAGGCGTCCGATGACCTCGGCGGCGGTGACGAGGGCGTTGTCGGTGCGAAGCGGCGCCGAGGCGTGCCCCGCCACGCCGTGCACCCTGATGCGGCACCAGCAGCTCCCCTTCTCACCGACGGTGATGGCGAGGCGCCGGCCGCCGGCGGTCTCGATCGGAACGCCCCCCTCCTCGGTGATCACGTAATCGGCCTTGACGGCCGAGCTTGCGTGCTCGCTCAGCCAGGCGGCGCCATGGGTCCCGAGCGCCTCCTCGTCGGCGACCGCGGCAAGAATCAGCGTGCCCCGGGGGTGAAAGCCGCTCCGGGCCAGGCGAGAGAAGGCAATGGACATCGCGGCGGTGATGTTGAGCATGTCGACAGCGCCCCGGCCCCAGACCTCGCCCTCGACGAGCTCACCGCCGAAGGGGTCGCGGCTCCAAGTGTCCGGGTTCACGGGCACGACGTCTGTGTGGCCGAGGTAGCACAGCGAGGGCGCTGCGGGGTCGCTCCCCTCAATACGCGCCACGAGCGAGACCCTGCCGGGGAGGGGTTCGAAGCTTTCGAGATCGCAGCCCGAGTCTTCGAGCTCGGAGCGCAGCAACTCGGCATTCACCGCCTCATGACCGGACCCGTCGCTGCCGTCGTTGACACAGGCGTTGCGGATCATCTGTTGGAGCAGGTCGACCGCCTCGGGGTCTCGCACCTCAAACTCGCCAGTCATCTCGTCTCCTCCTGATCGACCCGCCGCCACATGACGATGTGCGGCCCGATCGAGGCCAGCACCCACTCGTCTCCGAAGGTGGCGAAGCCCGCCTGCTCGTAAAAGGCGACAGCACCCACACGAGCGTTGCACCAGAGGAGACGACCACCTCGGGAGGCAACGTCGTCCGAGACGGCCTTGAGGACCATCGACCCGATTCCCTGGTTGCGCAGGCCCTCAGCAGTTGCCATCCCCCGTAAGCGCCAGGCTCGATTCTCCATGCCATAGGACGCGTCGAGCCCGACGGCATCAGGCGCAAATGGCGCGGCCTCGGGAAACACCGTCGCCACACCGACGATGGCGCCACCTTCAGGCTCAAAAGCGGCAAAGGTCGCCGTATCGGGTTCGTCGTCTCCTTCCCAGACCACCGCCTCGAGGTCCTGGTGCGGCCTGAGCACCGCCTGTCTGAGCGGGTAGCTGGCGCTTGTAGGGACGCGATCGACGACCAGTTCCACGCCCGAAGCGTACCGAGGCGGCCCACGGTGCTGCAGCGCCACAACTCGGCCAAAAGGCGGGGCTCGCCACTGTGGCCCTAGCCCAGCGACAGGCGAGGGTCCGAGGTGAGGCAAAGGTGAGCGCCGGGGTGATCTAGGTCAATTCGAGCCCGATGTCCAGTCGATCAACCCATCAAGCGTTCGTACCGGCCAAGAGATCAAAGGCGCGGGCGTGAGCAAGACCTAGCTGGAGGGTTTTGATCGAACCCCATCGTCTGACACTTGCCACCGGCAGGCTATGGGCCGCAACGCCGGCCACCGTTCCTTCCACCTTGGAGCCACCAGCCAACGGTTCCGCCGGGTACGGCGGCGCTCAGGAGCCACCACCTGAGTGCCGCCGGCCCGTGAAGGCCACAGAGCCGCCCGAGTCGAGCTGAGCCTCAGCTGCGAACAAGGACAGCTCTCCAAACCGGGCGAGAGCGGGAGTGCTTAGCCAGCGAGGCGAAAGCCATCATCGACCGAGCGGGTGATCCTGACTGCGATCTGCCTGCTGCCCGTGGTTTCGCTCCGGGTCCGCGTAGGGCTGAGCGGCACGACGAGGTAACCCTGCCGCCGGAGGGGCACCAGAAGAAGGATTGAACAGCTCGCCCGCCTTGAACTGCCAGCGAGTCCATCGCGGTCGATGCGCCAGGCCGATCTCTTGCCGCGCACTATGAAGCTTTCACCATGGCCTACGAGAGCCGTCTCCTCGTCGATGCCGACGAGGACGGCGTCTTTCGGAGTCCGCCCAGCCATGGTCTCGGTCAGTCCCGGGCGCCAGCGCTCTAGACGGTCGAAGTGGGGCAGGACCACCAGTTGCGGGACGACGGCGAGACCAGCGCCGCTGTAGCGGCCCGGACGGGCGAAGTCGTCGGCGATTCGACTGAGGGCACAGGCCCCCGCCGAGCAGCCGGCGAGGGCGGCGCCGGCGTGCCAGGCCTCGAGGATCGCCTCCCAGACCGGGGTTCCCGCCAGGGTGTGGGCGAGGTAGCCAGGATTGCCGCCCGAGAGGTAGATGAGTCCAGCGCCGGCGAGTTTTGCCGCCAGCTCTGGGCGACCGGCGTCCTTGCGATCGAGCACTTCGAGCGCCACGGGCTCGACGCCCATGGCTCGATAATGCGTTGTGCCCAGCTCGACCCAGTAGCGCACCCGCTCGGGTCCTTCTTCGCCAGCGGCGGTCGGCAGGAACACGGCCCGGCGGGGACGCCCCTCCAGCAGCTCTGCATCGATTGGTGCCATCACCTGCAGGAATTCACCACTTCCCACCAGG
Source organism: uncultured Acidimicrobiaceae bacterium (assembly GCA_963725355.1). Taxonomy (GTDB): domain Bacteria; phylum Actinomycetota; class Acidimicrobiia; order Acidimicrobiales; family Bog-793; genus Fen-455. The sequence continues at coordinate 41,926 of CAVRYE010000008.1, read as the reverse complement.
GCCACCGGGCCTGGTCCTTCGAGCGGGCTCACGGCCTTCTGTATGACGGGTCGGGCATCCGGCTCAGGCTACCGACGATTTGCGCCAGCAGAGGCGTCGCTGGCTCACAGGTGCCCATTCGCACTGTCTGGCTAGGAGTCTTTCTCAGAGACTCACGACCTGAGGTTGCTCTTAGGGGCTTTACGCTATTGGTCTGGTAGTCCGCGCAGGTTCGGGCAGGCTACCTTCGTCGGTCGCGACCTTCCGCGGTACCGACGCCTTTTCCCATCGAACGGATCCACCCTTTCATGATCACCGCCACTGATCTCGAGCTCACGGCCGGCGGTCGCCAGCTCCTCGAGCCGGTGACCTTTCAGGTCGCGCCCGGGGACCGGATCGGCCTGGTCGGGCGTAACGGCGCCGGTAAGACCACCCTCGCCAGAGTTCTCGCAGGCGAGTCCCTCCCGGCCGCTGGGACGGTGCGGCGGACTTCGGCTGTGGCCTACCTGCCCCAGGATCCCCGCACCGGTGACTTGAGCGTCATCGCCCGCGACCGAATCCTCGGAGCACGGGGCCTCGACCGTGTCGTGCACGACATGCAAGCAGCCCGCCTGGCCATGGGTCGGGGTGATGAAGAACAGCAGAACAAGGTCCTCAGCCGCTACTCACGCCTCGAAGAGCAGTTCCATCTTCTCGGAGGTTGGGCGGCCGAGGCCGAGGCCGGCTCGATAGCCTCCAGCCTGGGGCTTCCCGAAAGGGTGCTCACCCAGCAGCTGGGCACGCTCTCGGGTGGTCAAAGACGCAGAGTCGAGCTCTCGCGGGTGCTCTTCTCCGGGGCTCCCACCTTGATACTCGACGAGCCGACGAACCACCTCGATGCCGACTCGATTGCCTGGCTGCGCAATTTCCTGCGCGGCCACGGTGGCGGGCTCATGGTGATCAGCCACGACGGTGACCTACTCGACTCGGTCGTGAACAAGGTTTTCCATCTCGACGCCACGCGGACTCAGCTCGACGTCTACCGCCTCGGTTGGAAGGCCTACTTGGACCAGCTGGCCACCGACGAGCGCCGGCGTCGCCGCGAGCGGGCGAATGCCGAGCGCAAGGTCGTGGAGCTGCACGCCCAGGCCGACCGGATGCGAGCCAAAGCCACCAAGGCCCGCATGGCGCACAACCTTGACCGGCGAGCCGCACGTCTCACCGAGGGTCTCGAAGAGGTCCGGCGCTCGGACAAGGTCGCCAAGCTGCGGTTCCCCGCTCCGTCGCCGTGCGGCAAGACCCCTCTCAGCGCTACCGGCCTGACGAAGTCGTACGGCTCTTTGGAGGTCTTCTCCGGCATCGACCTCGCCATAGACCGGGGCAGCCGGGTGGTCATCTTGGGCCTGAACGGTGCCGGTAAGACAACGCTCTTGCGCGTGCTGTCTGGGATCGAGAGACCCGACGCCGGCGAGGTCCTTCCCGGGCACGGGTTGAAGCTCGGCTACTACGCCCAGGAACACGAGACCTTGGACCCGTCGATGTCGGTCTACGAGAATGTGCGCCACACCTCGCCCCCAGCCGTCACCGACGCGGAGCTCCGGCGAGTGCTCGGGTCCTTCCTCTTCGGCGGCAGCCGCATCGATCAGCTGGCCGGCACCTTGTCGGGTGGGGAGAAGACCCGGCTCGCCCTTGCCACCCTCGTCGTCTCGGCGGCGAACGTGCTCTTGTTGGACGAGCCGACGAACAACCTCGATCCTGCGAGCCGCGGTGAGGTGCTGAAGGCCCTGCACACCTACTCCGGCGCAATCGTCCTTGTCACCCACGACCCGGGAGCCGTCCAGGCCCTCGCCCCAGAGCGCGTCGTCCTCATGCCCGACGGGGTGGAGGACACCTGGAGTGACGACCTCGGTGACCTCGTCGCCCTCGCCTAGCCCGACTGCGCGATCTCGCCGGAATTGGTCCAAGTGCGCTTCGAACGGCATCTGCGTAGCTTTGTGAAGGGCGTTACAGGCGGGAGGGCCGTCATGGGCAGCGAAGTGGTTGAGACGCCGGCCGAGGTCCTGGCAAAGGCGACCCGGATGTTGAAGCGGGTGATGTCCTTGCAGGTGGTCTGGTTCGTCTGCTTCCTCTCCGGCGGCGCGTTGGCACTGCGTTCGGCATGGAAGAACTCCCATCTGCCTGCTAAGTGCAACGGCCAAGCCAGCCAGGCGGTGGGCAAGGCTCCCTCCCTCGCCGCCGCCGTCACGGCGGGCTGCGAGCACCACTCGTACCTTCTCGGGGTCGTCCTAGTCCTTGTCGGCGTCACCGGGCTGCTCGTGACCGGGTACGTGGCGACGCGTCTCGCCGTCCGCTACCTCGGTGCCGGGGCGGTCGCCTTCTTGCGGGGCGGGCGACGCATGAGCCCGATGGGTCCGCGTCGAGGGCCGGGGAACGCCGGAGGCTTCCCGGGAGGCACACCACGAGGCCTCAGTGCGGGCCCCCCTCCTGTCGTGGCGCCGGCGCCTCCTCACAGGAAAGGCCCTGACCTCTGAGCTTGCCCAAGTTGCGCCGGTAGCGCACCTCCGGGTAGCGGCCCCCTTCCAGGTCGTAGGTTTTCTCGGCTCCGTCGGCGACCCACCCGTGGGCCTCGTAGAAGGCCCGAGCGCGCGAGTTGCCGGCTAGCACCCAGAGCACAGCCTCACTATGGCCGGCTTGGGTGAGCCTTTCGATGGCAGTCGCCATGAGGGCGCTCCCGACGCCTTTTCGCCAATGGGCGGGATCGACATAGCAGCCGTGCACCTCGCCGAGCGGCTCCTCCCGGTCGTCTCGGCAGGCACCTCCGGTCAAAAACCCGGCCAGCTCGCCATCGATCTCGCCGACGAGCACGAAGTGCCCCTCGGTCTCAGCGCCAAGGATGATCGTCTGCCAGCGCAATGTGCGCTCGAGGAGCCGAGAGCCGAGGGCGCGTAGCACCTCATCGGCTATCAGATCTTCGTATCCCGACTGCCAGGAGGCTATGTGTGCGGTGGCGATGGCGCCGGCATCGGTCAGTTCTGCTGGGCGTACGGCCACGGCCATGGCTGAGTTTGCCACCTTGTGGGCGGCCTCTTGTTCGACCAAGCGCCCTGTTGGCGCCTCAGCGCCGCTGGTGATGGCCTGGCAGGCGGCCCACGATCCGTGTCAGCTGGCGAGGAGGGGGAGGCGAGGATTGCCGTCAAAATCGCCCAGATGCATCAGAACGTCGAAATCAGAAGCGGACATGGGCTGGGCAAAATAGAAACCCTGGCAGAAGTCGCAGCCGAGAGCCGTAACCTCGTCGTGTTGTGTCGCATTCTCTACGCCCTCGGCGACGGTGGCTATTCCCATGACGCGCGCCAAGTCGATGACGGCAGTGACTATTGACCGGCTCGCCTGATCCGATTCCAGGTCGGCAATGAAACTCTGGTCGATCTTGACGATATCGACAGGAAATTGCTTGAGATAGCTCAGCGAGGAGTAGCCCGTCCCGAAATCATCGAGAGCAAGCAGCACCCCGAGCTTCTTCAGCTGCTCGAAGACAGCGAGGGCACGATGGCTGTCTTGGAGGAGCACGGTCTCAGTCAGCTCGATGGTGAGCTGCCCGGGGTCGGTGCTCGTAGAGCGGAGTACCGCCGCCACCGTGGCAGAGAAGTCGGGCGACAAAAGCTGTTGCGCCGAGACGTTGACAGCTGCCCCGACATCTCGGATTCGATCGTCGTGCTGCCAGCGGCGCCGGTCATTGCAGGCCTTTTCAAGCACCCATCGTCCGATATCGGTGATGAGGCCGGACTCCTCGGCGAGCTTTACGACTTCGATCGGAGCCACATCTTGGCGGCCGGAATGCTCCCAGCGCAGGAGGGCCTCGACACCTTTGACCCGCCCATCTTTTGTGGCGACAATGGGTTGGTGTAGCACCCGTAGCTCCCCGCGCGCTACCGCACCGGCAAGCTCCCGCTTTAGGGTGTGCCGCCGTTCGAACAAGTGCACCTCGCGCAGGTCGACGACCTGGTGGCGATTACCACCCTTGCGTTTGGCCTGGTACATAGCTGCATCGGCGTCACGAATGAGCTGAGCCGGCGCGTATACGCCCCGGCCGGCGAAAGCCACACCGATGCTGGCGGTGACGGTCACCTCGTTGGTCGAGAGCGCGTAGGGGACGCTGAGCGCGTTGCTTATGCGGCTGGCCACCACCGACAGGTCCGACTCATCGTTCAGGTTCTCGCACAAGACGACGAATTCGTCGCCCGACATTCTCGCCAGGCTGTCGTCGGGCCGCAGCAGACGCGCTGAGCCTGCGGGCGACGGCCACCAAGAGCTCGTCGCCGACTTCGTGACCGCACCTGTCGTTCACAAGCTTGAATTGGTCGAGGTCCACGAAGAGAACTCCGAGTGACTTGTCCGATCGGCGACTGCGCTGGACTGCGTGGCCTAGGCGATCGAGCAATAGGGTCCGATTTGCGAGTCCGGTCAGAGCGTCGTGTAGCGAGCGGTCTTGAGACCGGTTAGCCGCATCTTGCAGGTCCGTCCGTGCCTGGGCGTTTAGTAAGTAGGCGGCAGCGACGTCAGCCAGCGTCCGGGCGGCGGAAAGAGAAGCAGCGTCGAGCGCGCCCGCCGTGTCGCTGTAGAGATCCAGCGCGCCAAGTTGTGAGACACCGTGACGAAGCGGGAAGGTGAACACCGCGGCAAGCCCAATGCTAAGCGCCCGTGGGGTGAACTCCGGGAAGCGAACGTCGCTTGACAGGTCGGGCATCTCGACAGCGATCCCCGTGCGACATGCCTCCACGCACGGTCCCTCGCCGAGCTCGGTCTGCAGTTCCTCGAAGCGAAGGGCGGACGAGTCCGAGGCAGGATCGCGTCCCGCGGAGAGGTGTAAATCGGCTGAGCCGAAGCGCTCTCGACGCGCGTGCAGTTTGTCACTTCATGATCGCCAATGACACCCCCTCCACGCTGAGCTCGTCGTTGACGGCCTGGTCGATGAGAACCATCGACTCCTCGGAGAGGTAGCGGCGCTCGGCGACCTCCCATTCATCGTGCTGTTCGACCAGCACCGCGGTCACGAGACGGAGCACCGCGGCGTCGTTGGGGAAGATGCCGACGACGTTGGTGCGGCGCTTGATCTCAGCGTTCACGCGCTCGAGGGGGTTCGTCGACCACAGCTTGGGCCAGTGCGCGATCGGGAAGCTCGAGAACGCGACGAGGTCCTCTTTCGCGTCGAGCAGGAGCTGCGCGACCCCGGGGAGAGTGAAGCTGAGCGTGTCGGCGACTACGTCGAGCTGCTGGGCCACGTGCTCTGCCCCAGGCTGGGCGAAGATCGTCCGGATGGCGGCGGCGACCATCTGGGTCTTCGCCTTCGGGACACCGGAGAGGGCGTTGCGTAAAAAGTGCACCCGGCAGCGTTGCCAGGCGGCCCCGATGAAGACCTTCCCGATCGCCTCTTTCAGTCCGAGGTGCTGATCGGAGACGACGAGTCGGACACCCGAGAGTCCCCGCTCGCGAAGCCCCCGGAGGAACGCCGTCCAAAAGGTGCCGTCCTCGGAGTCGCCGACGTCGCAGCCGAGCACCTCGCGGTTGCCCTCGGCGGTCACGCCGGTGACGACCACCACGGCCCGGCTGACTACGCGACCGCGCAGTCGCCCCTTTACATAGGTGGCGTCACAGAACAGATAGGGGAAGGCGACGTGGTCAAGACGGCGGGTCCGGAAGGCCTCCATCTCCTTGTCGAGCTCAGAACAGATCCTGCTGACCTCGGACTTCGAGATCCCCGAGGCGGCACCGAGCGCCTCGACCAGGTCGTCGACCTTTCGCGTCGACACGCCGTGCACGTAGGCCTCCATCACCACCGCGTACAGCGCCCGGTCGATCCTTCTGCGGCGCTCCAAGATCTGAGGAAAGAACGAGCCCGAGCGCAGCTTCGGGATCTTCAGCTCGACATCGCCGGCCTTGGTCGACAACAGGCGGGGCCGGCGCCCGTTTCGGTAGTTCGTGCGCTCATCGGAGCGCTCATAGGGTTCGGCACCGATCACGCCGGACACCTCGGCCTCGATGAGGGCCTGGAGAACGAGCTCGACGCTCGCTCGAATCAGATCGACGTCGCCGCCGGCGCGGAGCGCGTCGAGAAGCGCATAGGGATCAAAATCATGTTGGGCCATCGGAGTGATCTCCTTGTCGTGTCTTGTCAGGGACACGTCGAGATTCACTCCGGTGGTCCGCTACGTGGTGGACCCTCTGCGCGATTTACACCAACTCATGGGACGTCCCCCGAGGCAGCTACGTACCTCGGCTTAAAGCCGGGCGAGATGAGCGTCACGCCGGCCGCGGTGACGGGCATCACCTCGACAATGCGTTGCACAAGATGATTGAGGATCCCCTGGATCGGGAAGTCGGTGAGCATCGTGCTGGCAAACTCGCTCAACACGTCGGAAAGCTGACTCTCGTTCGGCATTTGCCCCCCTCTTGCCGAGGTGAGTCTGGCCACAGCTGCACTGGTGCAGCGGCTCACTGCTAACAATTTAGTCTTAAAAAGTCTTTGAAACAGGTCGCTGATCCGGCGCAGGCGGGCAGCGACTTTTGCGAGCCGAATTAGGCTGAGGCCCGCAAGTCTGTGGTCGGCTCGCAAAAAGGTGCAGCCGACGTGCTTTTGTCTGGCCTACGACAGAAGAGGTCACTGGATCTCTTGTGCTGGGCCCCTTTTCGTATCGAACATGTGTTCGTATACTGCGATCATGGCCACCTATGCTCTGGCCGGGACGCCTTCAGTGCCGAGCGCCTTTTCGGCCCAGGCCGTCACGGCCCCAAAGTCTCGCTCCCGCTCTGTCGCGGTCCCGCCCCCACCTGAGCGGACCCTACCGGTCTCTGCGGAGCTGGCTGGGCTGTTCCCCGGCAATGGCCTCCCTAGAGGCGGCACGGTTCTGCTTGGGCCACCTGCGCCGGCGGAAACGCTCGGATCTGTCTCCGCCTCGGGTGCTTCCCGTGGCCTGGTAGAGCCGGCACCGGGACTGACGAGCCTGCTGCTCTTGCTGCTCGCAGGCGCCTCGTCACAGGGCTGCTGGTGCGCGGTGGTGGGCCTGCCCGAGCTCGGCCTTGTTGCCGCGGTCGAGATGGGAGCTGATCTCGACCGTCTCGTCCTTGTTCCCCGGCCCGGGTCCGAAGGCCGTTGGCAAAACGTGGTCACGACCTTGCTAGAAACCGTCGATCTCGTCTGTCTCGCCCCGCAAACCCCGGTGCGGCCGACAGATGCGAGGCGGCTCTCGGCTCGTGCCAGGGAGCGCCGGTCGACCCTGCTCGTCTTCGACGCCGCCAGTGCGCCCGGCGCGGCGAGAGGGATCCTCCGCACGGCTGGCGCGGGGCGCGTCGGTCGGGTTCTGCCACTCTGGCCGGGGCCTTGCGACCTGCGCTGTTCGGTGATGGAGTCGGGCTGGTCGGGTCTCGAGCACGGCCACGGACTGCTTAGCCTTCGCCGTCTCGAGGCAGAAGTAGGCGGTCGCGGTGCCGCCAGCCGCCCGAGACGGGGCCGTCTTGGGATCCCGGCTTGATACCGTGACGCCCCCGGTCCGTACCCTGGTCGTCTGGTGCCCAGATTGGCCGCTTGTTGTCGCCGGGCTCGCAGACCGCCCTGCTGCGGTCCTTGCCGCCAACCGTGTGGTCGCCTCCTCTGGCCCCGCCCGAGTCGAGGGGGTGCGTCTCGGCCAGCGTCGCAGGGAAGCACAGGCATGTTGCCCTGAGCTCGTCGTCGTGGCCGAGGACCAGTTGCGTGACGCGCGGTAGTTTCGAGCCGGTCGTCGCAGCGGTTGCGAGCTTTACCCCCCAGGTGGAGCTCACAAGACCGGGGGCCTGTGCCATACCGGCCCGAGCTGCCGCCCGCTATTTCGGCGGGGAGGCGGCTTTATTGAAGAAGATCTGTGATGCTGGCGGGCAAGCCGTCGTCGCCGTCGCCCGCGCCGGGGGAACCGTCGCCCCTGAACCACCTTGCAAGGCGGGGATAGCCGACGGCCCGTTCGCGGCGCGTCTTGCTGCGCGCCAAGGGGTGATCGTGCCTCGTGGCTTAGCTGCGGAGTGGCTCAGTCATTTCCCGGTCGAGGTTCTCGGCTTGCGCGAGCTCGCCGGGGTCCTCCGGCGGCTCGGGATCAGGACCCTCGGCGACTTCGCAGGCCTGGACGAGGCCGCGGTGCTGGCCCGCTTCGGCAGCGAAGGAGGCTTTGCTCACCGACTCGCCCGTGGCCTCGACGAACGGCCGCTCGTTCTCGGCGACCCCCCCGCGGACCTCACTGTCTCCAGGGCGCTTGACCCTCCCCTCGACAGGGCCGACGCCGTGGGGTTTGTGGCGATCGGTCTCGCCGAGGAGCTTGTCGGCCGGCTCAGCCCGCACGGGCTGGCCGCCACCCGATTGCTCGTCGAGGCAGAGACCGAGCACGGCGAGTCACTACAGCGTTGCTGGAGAGGTGATCGTCCCTTCACCGCCAGGGCGATTGTGGACCGGGTCCGCTGGCAGCTCGAGGGATGGCTGCAGGGACCGGTTATCACAGCGCCCACCGCCGGGATCACGATGCTGCGCCTCGGTGTCGGTGAGGTAGTTCCCGACGACGGGCGCCAGATGGATTTCGAGGGGGGCATAGCCCAAGCAAGCCGACAGGTGGAGCGAGGCCTCGCCCGGGTACAGGGCCTTTTGGGGCACGAGGCCGTCTTGATGGCAACGCGGGCGGGTGGGAGAGGCCCGGGCGAGCAGATCCGCCTTGTGGCTTGGGGAGAGGAGCCCGAAGGAGGCCACAGCGCCCCCTCCTCCTCCAAGACAGCTCGCCCGCAACAACAACCAGGACGGTCATCAAAGCGCGTCCGGTCCGGAGGCCGAGCGGCTCCGCCCGGAGCTAGGACCCGGGAGGCGCCACCTTGGCCGGGTCGCCTACCTCCACCCTCGCCTGCTCTTGTCCATCCTGTGCCCCTCGCCGTCGAGGTCTTCGACGCAGACGGAGTCCCGGTCGGGGTGACCGGGCGCGGTAGGTGCACGTCGGTCCCATCAAGCTTGCGCCTGCCGACTGGCGGTGGCTCATCTGTCGCGATAACGGGTTGGTCAGGGCCATGGCCAGCCGACGAGCGCTGGTGGGACCCGGCGGCGGCGAGACGACGGGCGCGGTTGCAAGTGCTGCTCGAGGACGGCACGGCTCACCTGGTCGTCCTCGAGCAGGGAAGGTGGTGCCTGGAAGCCACTTACGATTAAGAGCGGGGCGAGCCCCCGCCGCAAAGCGCGGACTAGAGGCCGCATGATCTGGGTATAGAAAGTTAATCCACGCTTTGAGCTTTAGCCGGGGGGGCTTGGCCCTAGCGCTCAAACTGAGCGCTTGACCAAAGGTGAGAGTTATGGACGAAGGCGACGACGAGCAGTCATTGGGCGACCAACCAGCTGGCTCGGTCTTTTCTTCGGCAGGCGCCGACGCGGGACCGCCCGATCCTTGCTCCCCCGAGGCCTTATGGCCGAAGCCCGACCAGGAGGCCCCCCTTGACGCCTCGCCCGACACCTACGGCCCGGGTGACCACGGACAAGGCGATTACAGCTGGGGTAACTACGACCCGGACAATTACGGTTCCGGTGGCTATGTCGCCGGCGGCTACGGCCCGGCGGAAAGCTGGCCCGCCCAACGGCTAGGTCCCAAGCTCGCCCGGAAGATCGTGGCCATGGTCGCGGTGGCCCTCGTGCTGGTCAGCGCTGGAGCGGGAGTAGGGATCGCCTATGTGACCCGTTCTGCAGGCAGCTCGGCGGCCGGACTGGCGACCTTGCCTGCTGGCCAATCGCTCACGACCTCCCAGATCGCTGCCGCCGTCGACCCTGCCGTGGTCGACATTGACACCAACCTCGGTGAGGGGACGGGCATGATCGCCACCTCGAACGGGGAGATCATCACCAACAACCACGTCATTGACGGCGCGAGCAGCATCAAGGTGTCGGTCGACAATGGCGGTACCCACGTCGCGACCGTCCTCGGGACGGATGCAAGAGCCGACGTGGCCGTGCTGCAGCTGAAAGGCGTCAGCGGTCTGCCGACGGTGAAGTTCGCCAATTCGTCGGCTGTGAGCGTGGGCAACGCCGTCGTGGCCATCGGCAACGCCGGGGGGCAGGGTTTCCCCTCGAGTGTCACCTCAGGCGCAGTGACAGCGCTCGGACGGACGATCGTGGCGAGCGACTCCAGTGGTACCAGCGAGACGCTGACCGGCATGATCCAGATGGACGCCCTGATCGAACCTGGAAATTCTGGCGGACCACTTGTCGACGCAACCGGTGGCGTCGTCGGCATGGACACGGCCGCTGCCCGTGACGACGGGGCGACGCCTATGAGTTTCGCCCTCCCGATAAACCGTGTGCTCCAGATTGTGAACGAGGTCAAAGACCACAAGGCCGGGGCGGGGATCGTGATAGGCGTCGTCGCCTACCTAGGAGTTGCCGGACAGGCCGTCTCGATAGGTGGTTCGGGACAGTCGATCGGTGTGGACTTGACCTATGTCGACCTGGGCGGCCCTGCAGCGCTTGCGGGGATCCAAGAAGGTGACGTCATCGTGGCTTTCGACGGCCACCCGACCAGCACCTTGGCCGAGCTGGCTAGCTTGATCCACGCTCTGCGCCCCGGCGACCGCGCCGAGGTTCGGTTCTTGAGCCTCGCCGGAACCAGTCAAACAACGACGGTCATCCTGGCGGCAGCTCCTCCGGCCTGATCTACCTCCGGCCGGTCAGGCCGATGGCTCGTTGGTGAAAGTGTCCCCGGTGAGAACCGATCCGGTGCCGGAGCCATTGAAAGTAGTCCCATTGGAGGAAGCTCCTGGGGCTGGGTCCCTCGTTCCCCAGGGGCTCGCCCCTGCCGCGGGCTCAGCGGGAAGCTCAACACAAAATGTGGCGCCGCCGCCAGGAGTTTGTGTCAAAAAGACCTGCCCACCATGGGCATCCGCGATCGCGGCCACGATCGAGAGCCCGAGGCCCGAGCCACCTTGGGCCCGGACCCGGCCCGGATCGGAACGCCAGAAGCGTTCGAAGACGTGGGTGGCGGCCTCGGGGTCTATGCCGGGCCCGTGATCGATCACCATGAGCCTTGCCCGGGGAGGCTGCGGGCCGGACCCTGCTTCCAAGCTGGCGACTATCTCGATGGGGGTGCCGGACGGGGTGTAGGCAAGGGCGTTCGAGACTAGGTTCCCGAGCAGCTGTCGCATCCGCCCTTCGTCACCGACGACCGTGCACGAGGCTGGCACGAGGCAGGTCACGTTACGGGTCGGGTCGACCGCCCGGGCGTCAACGGCGGCGTCCGAGGCGAGGCGGGCCAGATCGACTTGCTCTTTTTCCAACGGCCGCCTCTGGTCGAGGCGGGCGAGAAGCAGCAGGTCGTCGACAAGACCCGCCATGCGGATCGACTCGCTGTCGATCCGGCGCATCGCCGTGTCGAGGTCGGCGGGCCGCTCGGCCAAGCCGTGCTGGAATAGCTCTGCGTAACCGCGGATCGAGGTTAGGGGCGTGCGCAACTCGTGGGAGGCATCGGCCACAAAACGGCGCAGCCGCTCTTCTGAGGCCTCCCTTTCGCGAAAAGCGGTCTCGATCCGCCCGAGCATGACGTTGAGCGCGCTCCCGAGCTGGCCCACCTCGGTTCGCTCGTCGCTCTCCTCCACCCGGCGGCTCAGGTCACCCGCCGCGATCTCCCCAGCAGTGTCGGCCATCTTTTGCAGCGGGCGCAGACTGAGCCTGATGATGGCCCAGGCGGCGGCCACGATCGCGATCAGGACGGCGCCGCTCACGTAGAGCTCGAGCCCGAGGAGGCGGTGCAAGGCGGCGTCGGTGTCGGTGAGCGGAATCGCCTCTGCGAGCACGTTCCCGTTGTCCAAGCTGGCCTCTAGCACCCGATAGGAACGGATCGGCCCGCTGCCGCGCACCGTGGTGTAGACAGGCGTGCCATTCGGGTTACCGGCGGCCACAGCCGCGAGCGAAGCCGGGAGTAACGGGGACGATCCGCCCGTGGTGCTGAAGGTGGTCCAAGCCAGGAGCTGCTGGCCAGTCGGGCTCAGCTCGGTTGCCATCGTGCCGGACGGCACTGCCTGATACTCCGAGTTCTGGTTGCCGAACAGGTTGGGGAAGCCGAGATTGTGCGCCACGAGGTTGGCGGACCTGAACAGCTCCTGGTCGAGCTGTCCTATCGCGTAACTCCGAAAGGACGCGTAGGTGATGGCGTCGGTCGCCACTAGGGCGAATATCACGAAAGCGCAAAGGACAGCGATCAGCCGGAACCTCAGCGTCACGTGCGCCCCCAGGTGCGCCGGGCGACTAGAGAAAGCCGCGGTCTGAATAGCCACAGGCGTCAATTGCGGGGGGGGCGGAGCACGTAGCCGACCCCGCGCACGGTCTGGATCAGGTGCGGCTCGGTGAAGTCGACCTTCTTGCGCAGATAGCTGACGTAGGTCTCGAGCACGCCGGCGTCGCCGCCGAAGTCGTAGTTCCAGACATGGTCAAGGAGCTGGGATCTTGTGAGAACCCGCCGCGGGTTGGAGAGCAGGTAGCGCAGCAGCCTGTACTCGGTCGCTGTCAGGTCGATGAGCTGGCCGGCCCTGCGCACTTCGTGGGCGTCGTCGTCCATCTCGAGGTCTGCCAGCTGTAGCAGCTCGCGTGCCGGTCCTCCTTTGCCAGTACGGCGCAGGATCGCCTGGGTACGGGCCACGAGCTCGGCCACGCTGAAGGGCTTGGTCACATAGTCGTCACCGCCGATCGTGAGGCCCCTGATCTTGTCCTCGGTGGCGTCACGGGCGGTGAGGAAGAGCACCGGGATGTCGCGGCGGTCTCGCCGTAGGCGCTCAGCGATGTTGAAGCCGTCGATGTCGGGCAGCATGACGTCGAGAAGGATCAGGTCGGGGCGGAACTCTTCGATCTGTTCCAGGGCCCCATACCCGCTCGACGCCGTCTGGACCTCGAAGCCCTCGTAGCGAAGTGCCATCGAGACCAGCTCGGTGATTGACTCCTCGTCGTCCACTACGAGAACGCGGGGCCCCACTTCTCCTGCCACCTGGTCATTGTGACCGATGAAACTGGGAGTTTGCTGAATGTCTGGTGTGGAAAACGGGGAGAGCCGGCGTGGCCGGGAAAGCCACCTCTCACGAACGTATGTTCGATAGAATGGCTATCCTGTTCCTGTGGTCTGCTACGCAGAGCTTCATTGCCACTCGAATTTCAGCTTTCTCGACGGTGCTTCTTACCCCGAGGAGCTCGTAGCCGAGGCCGCCCGTCTCGAGCTCGCCGCCCTCGCTTTGACCGACCACGGCGGGCTCTACGGCGTGGTCCGCTTCGCCGAGGCGGCAAAGGAGCTGGGGGTGCCCACCGTCTTCGGCGCCGAGCTGACCCTTGCTCCTCGCAGTCCTGGTTTCGCCGGCGACTCGGGCCTGCCGGCTTCCCCGCGCACCGGGGTTCCCGACCCTCCCGGTTCCCACCTGGTGGTCTTAGCCCGCGACCCGGTGGGTTACTCGCGCCTTGCCTGCGCCATCACCGAGGGCCATCTAGCAGGTGGCGAGAAGGGGCGGCCCCGCCACGACCTCGATCGTCTGGCCGAGCTCGCCGGGGGCCACTTCCTGGTCCTGACGGGTTGTCGCAAGGGAGCGGTGCCTACGGCACTTGTCGAGGCCGGCCCCGTGGCAGCTGCGAGGGAACTCGACCGGCTTGTCGAGCGTTTCGGCCGTGAGAGCCTCGTCGTCGAGCTGTTCGACCACGACGACCCTGTCGACTCGGCCCGCAACGATGCCCTTGCTGCCCTGGCGGCGCAGAGAGATCTCGGTATCGTCGCCACGAACGTTGTTCACCACGCCCAGCCCGCGGGCCGCCGCCTCGCCTCGGTGCTCGCTTCTGTCCGCTCGGGTCGCCCCCTCGATGAGCTCGATGGCTGGCTGCCTGCCGCAGGTGCGGCCCATTTGCGCTCGGGGGCAGAGCAGGCCCGACGCTTCGCTCGCTACCCGGGAGCCGTCGAGCTTGCCGGCGAGCTCGGGAGGGCGTGCGCTTTCGACCTCCACCTCGTCGCCCCGAAGCTCCCCGATTTTCCCGTGCCGAACGGCCAGAGCGAGATGACCTTCCTGCGCCGGCTCGTCGAAGAGGGAGCGACGAGGCGCTACGGCCTACCCGGCTCAGAACGTGTGCCGGGGGCATGGCGCCAGCTCGAGCACGAGTTGGCGATGATCGAGGAGTTGGGCTTTGCTGGCTACTTCCTCGTCGTCTGGGACATCGTCGAGTTCTGCCGGCGCTCGGGGATCTACTGCCAGGGCCGGGGTTCGGCCGCGAGCTCAGCTGTTTGCTACGTCCTTGGCATCACCAATGCCGATGCCGTCGCCCTCGGCCTTTTGTTCGAGCGGTTCTTGTCGCCAGAGCGCGACGGACCGCCCGACATCGACGTGGACATCGAGAGCGGGCGGCGCGAGGAGGTGATCCAGTACGTCTACGGGCGCTACGGCCGCGAGCGAGCGGCGCTCGTGGCCGTCGTCGTCAGCTACCGTGCCCGGTCAGCCGTGCGGGACGCCGCCAAGGCTCTCGGCCACTCCCCGGGCCAGGTCGACGCCTGGGCGCGGCGCATCGAAGCCTGGGGAAAGCTCGGAGACGGCCACCACCCGACAGCGCCGCACCGAAAGGACCGCTGGACCTGGTGGAGCGCTTCGGCCGAGGCAGAGGCCACCCGGCGGGCGGGAACCGCCGGCGAGAGCAAACCCGGTCGTGACGATGTCGCCTTGGAACCAGGCCCGGAAGAGACCTCGAGCGATCTCGGTATCCCCGCCCGGGTGCTGGCGGTGGCGACCGAGCTGGAGGGCTTTCCCCGCCACCTCGGCATCCATCCGGGCGGCATGGTGATCTGCGACCGTCCCGTCTCAGAGGTCTGCCCGGTCGAGTGGGCCCGCATGGAGAACCGGACGGTGCTCCAATGGGACAAAGACGACTGCGCCGCGGCTGGGCTGGTGAAGTTCGACCTCCTTGGCCTCGGGATGCTCGAGGCGATCCACCGGGCGGTCGACATCATCGCCTCTTACCACGGCGACGAGATCGATCTCGCTCTCATCCCTCAAGAAGAGGGTGTCTATGACATGTTGTGCCGGGGCGACTCGGTGGGGATCTTCCAGGTCGAAAGCCGGGCGCAGATGGCCACGCTGCCCCGATTGCGTCCTCGCTGCTTCTACGACCTCGTCGTCGAGGTCGCCCTCATCCGCCCCGGCCCGATCCAGGGAGGGTCGGTCCATCCCTACCTGCGCCGGCGCAACGGGGTGGAGCCGGTCACATACCTGCACCCGTGCTTCGAGCGCAGCCTCGCGAAGACCCTCGGCGTGCCGCTTTTCCAAGAGCAGCTTATGCAGATGGCGATCGACGCAGCCGGGTTCAGCGCGGCTGAGGCCGACCAGCTCCGCCAGGCCATGGGCTCCAAGCGCTCCGCCTCGCGGATGGAGCGCCTCCGCACCCGGCTCTATGACGGGATGGCCGAGCGGGGGATCACCGGTCAGGTGGCCGGCACCATATGGGAGCAACTGGCGGCCTTTGCCAATTTCGGGTTTCCCGAGAGCCATTCGGTGTCTTTTGCCTATCTCGTCTATGTGAGCGCCTGGCTGAAGCTGCACTACCCGGCCGCCTTGCTCGCCGCGCTGCTCAACTCACAGCCGATGGGTTTTTGGGCGCCGCACACCCTTGTCGCCGACTCCCGGCGTCACGGGGTCGTCGTCTTCGGTCCGGACGTGAGCAAGAGCGAAGCGACCGCCTCCCTAGAGCCGGCGCCCGGGCCCGGGCCTGTGGTCCGTCTCGGTCTCGCATCGGTGAAGGGGATCGGGCCAGAGCTCGCGGAGAAGATCGCCGCCGGCCGGCCCTATTTGGACATGGAGGATCTCGTCTGCCGCAGCGGCATCGGCCGCCCCGCCCTTGAGTCCCTTGCCACCTCCGGGGCCCTTGCCGGGCTTGGCAGCCCGGCAAGGGCCCACAGCGTGCCGACGGCCTCCGCCAGGAGGAGGGGGGGGAGGCTTTCGCGCCGCGAGGCGCTCTGGGCGGCTGGGGCGGCGGCTCTTGCCCGCCCGGACCGTCTCCCCGGGACGATCGTGGGGACCGATGCCCCACCACTGCCGGAAATGAACGAGGTCGAGGAGATGTCGGCCGACCTGCAGACGCTCGGGCTGTCACCCGGCTCGTCGCCTATCGCTTTCATCCGGACCAAGCTCGCCGCCCGGGGAGTGGTCCCCAACGCCGATCTCGTAGGGGTGGACGACGGAGCCAGGGTCCTTGTCGCCGGCGTGGTGACCCATCGCCAACGGCCGGCCACGGCGGGGGGGACGACGTTCCTCAACCTTGAGGACGAGACCGGGCTTGTGAACGTCATCTGTTCGCCGGGTTGCTGGACCCGCTACCGCAAGGCGGCCCGCTCAGCGGTCGTGCTTCTCGTCCGCGGGCGGCTCGAGCGCGGGGAGGGAGCAGATCCGTTGGCACCCCCCTCCTCGAACGTGGTGGCCGAGTACCTAGAAGAGATCGACTTCGCCATGGCGGTAGGGCCGTCGCGTGACTTCCACTGACGACCCAGACAATCGTTCAGCCGTGCTCGTGCTCGGCTGTCCAGGCGGCCTCGGCCGAGGCGACATCGACGACGAGGTTGCCGAGGGCCAAGTTGACGTCGTCTGTGTGGTAGCCCCAGTCCGCTCCCGCGTCCTCGGTCACGACAGGCCGCTTGTCCAAAGAGCCGGTGGCCTTTTTGACCTCGAGCCAGGTCGCCCCTCCCTCAGTCTCGCAACGAGCGGAGTAAAGGCCGGGGAATTCCACCCAGGGTGTCGGGACCGCGCCCTCGGAGGGGAAGAACGAGTCGAGGTCGGCCGCCCCGCCTGCAAGCGCAGCTGGATTGACGCAGAGGACCTGACGGTCAGCCTTGTCGACCTGGCCCGACTGGAGAGCGACGCCCTGGCCGGGCCGGCCGAACAAAGCGGAGGCGGGAGGCTCGCCGGGAAAGCTCGAGTAGGCGATCACACAACCCGCCTCGTCCGGGCGCGAGCAGGACGGGATGTGCTGGAAGCTGCCCCCCTCGAGCGAGCCGGTACGGACCTCGACGTCACCACCGAGGATGATGGCTAGAACCAGCTTCTTGCGCAGGGCCGGGTCGTTGTCCACCGAGCTAGCAAGCAGCTTGATCAAGATGGCGGCGCCTTGGGAGTGACCGATGAATACGATCGGCCGGCCGTTGTTGAACTTGACGAGGTAATCCCGGAACCCGGCGAGCAGGCTGTCATAAGCGATGTCGCCGTAGGAAGAGGGCACCTCCAGGGCCGGGTAGGCGGCAAGGCTGACCAGGGTCACCTGGCGGTATATCGGCGCGAAGACGCGACAGACCCGGGAGAAGCGTGACGCCTGGGCGATGGCGACGTTGATCTCGGCATTTTGCACGCGGAGATCGGCGTTGGTGCTGAGCTCCCGGCTCACCGTCGGATAGACATAGAAACAGTCGAAGGGCGAGCGCGTGGCGGGGCTCACATCGACTACCGAGCTTGGCCCTGAAGCCTTGACGACGGTTGTGTCGAGGCTCGCGGTGCACGGGTCGTTGGAAAGGCCCGGCCGGCACAGCCAGACCGTGCCAGCGACTCTCGACAGCTGAGGAGAGGAGGGAGCACTCCCTGGCCCATCACTGCGAGCCGGGCCAGTCGCTCCCCCGGCCCCGGTAGCGGCGAGAAGGCCGAGCGCGAGCGCGAGCGCCATCGAGACGAGGAGGCCCACCAGGGAGCAGCCACCCACCTTTGGTGCTGGGAAAGCGCGCACGTCAGACCGATGCACTTTGGTCCCCCTTTTTATGCAACCTTGTTGCCCAAATCAGTATCACGGATAACACGGGGCCGGTCAAGCCTCCGGTACTGGGTGGGCGCGCATCGTGGCTGGGACAGGCTAGTTTCTGAGCAACCACCGCCTTTAAGGCATTGTTCGCTCGCGGAGCCCGCCTGTGGACGATGCCTCGCCTTTTGACCCCACAAAATGGTGGGCTGACATGCCCCCCAAAGCTCGAGACGGAGACCCCGGACCGATGAATGCTTTCTTTAATGGCCTCGGACGCTTCTCTGTCCGTTTTCGCTGGCTAATAGTCGTCGTGTGGATACTCGGGACGGCGGCCTCGGTGCACTTTCTCCCCTCGCTTGCCAGCCAGGTGAACAATGACAATTCCGCCTTCCTGCCGAACAACGCCCCGAGCACGGTCGCGGGCAACCTCGCCGAGCCCCTCGTCGGCAAGGCGACGCTCGAGCCGGTCATCATCATCGGGGTGTCGGCCAACGGTCCCGTGACCGCCTCCGACACCCAGGCGATCACCCGTCTCGCCCTTGCCGCCAAGAAGGTCCCGAATGTCGTCGCCGTGCAGTACGTCGGCACCTCGCCCGACGGACGCGCCGTGCAGCTTGTCGCAGAGGCGAACATCGCCGGGTTCAGTCCTGGGCCTTCCGAGGATGTCGTCAACGGGCTCACCGCGGCCTTCGCGAAGGTGGGGGCTCCGCCAGGCTTGAAGTTCCACCTGGCCGGAGTCGTCGCCACCAACGTCGCCCAGCAGAAGCAGTCGAGCACGACTGGCAACAAGACCCAGGGCCTGTCGATCCTGTTCATCATTGTTTTGCTGCTGTTCGTATTCCGTTCCGTGCTTGCCCCCTTTGTCACCTTGCTCCCGGCGGCGATCGTGCTCCAGCTGTCCGGCTCGCTCATCGGTGACCTCGGTTCTCACGGGCTCAAGATCTCCCAGATCACCCAGCTCCTCCTAATCGTGTTGATCCTCGGGGCGGGAACCGACTACGGGCTCTTCCTCGTCTTCAGGGTTCGTGAGGGCCTCCGCTCGGGGCTTTCCTCGCACGAAGCGGTCTCCCGGGCGGTCGCTCGCGTCGGTGAGTCGATCAGTGCCTCGGCAGGCACGGTCATCCTCGCCCTTTTGACCCTGCTCTTTGCCAGCTTCGGCATCTATCACGACCTTGGGGTCCCGCTTGCTGTCGGCATAGCCGTGATGCTCGTCGCAGGCGTGACCCTCCTCCCGGCGCTGCTCGCCATCTTGGGCCGGGCCGTGTTCTGGCCGTCAAAGATCGTGGCCGGCGAGCTCAACGAGTCGTGGTGGGGCAGGATCGCCCAGCGCGTCATCCGGCGGCCGGCGCACACCCTTGCCGTGGGTGTCCTGGTCTTCGGGGCGCTCGCCTTCGGAGCGCTGTTCTACAGCCCAGCTGGATTCGGCGGGGCCACCGACGCCCCGAGCGGGAGCGACGCCGCGGCGGGAAACGCCGCTTTGATGAAGTACTTCCCCGAGGCGAGCTCGAACCCCACCAACCTCATCATCGAGCTGGCCAAGCCTGTGTGGGCCGACCCCGGGGCTGTCGTAAAGGCAGCCGATGAGCTCCAGGCAAGCGGGCTGTTCAACGCTCTGCCCGGTCCGCTCGATCCCACCGGGGCGCCCATCTCGCCGGCGGTCTACGTCAGTCTGCACGCCAAGCTCGGCAATCCCAAGCTGCTCTCACCCCTGCCGGTCGCCGGATCGCCCGGGGCGAGCGTGTCACTGGCGCTCTACGACTCCTACCGTGCTACGGCGCGTTTTGTCAGCCCGGACGGGCGCACGATCCAGTTCGAGTCCGGCCTCAAAGCCGGAGACGCGAGCTCGACGCCGGCTCTGAACGCCGTCCCGGCCGTCCGCGCCGAGCTGACAAGGGTCCAGCACGACATCGGCGCCACCGCGAGCGGAGTGGCCGGTGAGGCACCGGCGCTCTATGACGTGAGCTCGATCTCCGACAGCGATCTCATCCACATCGTCCCGATCGCCATCATCGCCATCGGGCTTCTGCTCGCGCTCGTCTTGAGGAGCCTTATCGCTCCGCTCTATCTCATCGCGAGCGTCATGCTCTCCTACTTGGCCGCCCTCGGGCTCTCGTCCATCGTGTTCATCAAGCTCGGAGGAAGTGGAGGTCTCACATTCCTCTTACCCTTCTTGATGTTCATCTTCCTCTTAGCCCTCGGCGAGGACTACAACATCCTCGTCATGACGCGCATCCGGGAGGAAGCGCACGAGCACCGTCTTCGCGACGCCGTCGTGACAGCCGTCGGAGCTTCGGGCCCGACGATCACCTCCGCCGGGCTCGTGCTCGCCGGCACCTTTCTGGTGCTCGCCGTGACGGCGGGGGGCCAGCCCGGAGGGAGCCAGATCCGCGACATCGGCCTCGGCCTGGCCCTCGGCATCTTGATGGACACATTCCTCGTGCGGAGCCTGCTCGTTCCTTCGACGGTCTCGCTGCTCGGCCGGTGGAACTGGTGGCCCGGCAAGCTGCACGAGATGGACCACATGGTTGCAGGTGACTCTTCTCAGGCACCTGCAGGCAGTGGCGTCTCGGGCCACGGCACCGCCGAGCCGGCACCAGTACTCGAGTAGCCCCAGCCCGGCGCCCGGCCAGAGAGGCGCCAGGTGAGGCAATACTGACAAGGTGGTCTTCAACGTGGAGGGCAACGGCCCGATAAGGGCGAACGCCCGTGGCCTCATGGCCTTTGTGTGCGTGCTCGTGCTGGTCGACACCGTGTTCTTCACGGCACTCACGCCGCTTTTGCCCCACTATGTCCACACATTCGGACTCTCCAAGGCAGCGGTCGGGCTCCTCGTGGCCGCCTACCCTCTCGGCACCTTGGTCGCGGCGCTTCCGAGTGGGCTCCTCGCGACCCGTCTCGGTGTCAGGACCGCTGTCGTGCTCGGGCTCTGCCTCATGAGCGGGGCGACGTTCGTGTTCGGTTTCGGCAACTCCATCGTCGTTCTCGACTCGGCGCGCTTTGCCCAGGGCCTGGGTGGCTCATGCATCTGGGGCGGAGGGATGGCCTGGCTGGCGGGCGGGACGCCGCCCGAGCGGCGAGGGGGGGCTCTCGGCCTCGCTCTCGGCGTCTCTGTCGCCGGTGCCCTGGTCGGGCCGGTCATCGGCGCCTTCGCGAGCGCCGTGGGGACGGCGCCCGCCTTCGCCGCTGCCACCGGTGCCGGGCTGTGCCTGGTCGTTGCCAGCTTCCGCGTGCCCTCGCCGCTCGGAGGCGAGCCTCAGAGCCTGAAAAGCGCTGCGCGGGCGCTGCATGACGTGGGCCTCACGGCAGGCATGTGGCTGACCTGCCTCGCCGGCATCTCCTTTGGGGTCATAAACGTCCTTACTCCTCTGCGCCTCAACGCCCTTGGAGCGAGCCCGATCGTCATAGCCGGAGCTTTTCTCGGTGCGGCCGGGCTGGAAGCGGTCCTCGCCCCATTGGTCGGTCGGCTGGCAGACAAGAAAGGACGCCTTGCGCCGGTCAAGTTGTCGCTCATGGCAGCGATCGCCGTGAGCGTACTTTTGCCGTTGCTCCATCCCGACGGGGTGCTTGTCGGCCTTATCGTCGTCGGCCTGCCCTCATACGGCACCATCTTCACGCCGGCCTCGGCGATGATCAGCGACGGCGCCGACCGTCAAAAGCTCCACCAGGGTCTCGGCTTCGGCCTGGGCAACTTCGCCTGGGCATCAGGCCAAGGACTGGCTTCGGCCGCCACCGGGGCGATCGCGCAGGTAACTGGCGACACGGTCCCGTACCTCCTTTTGGCCATGGTCCTGGCGGTGACCTTCGTCGGGACGCTGCCGCAGGTGCCGCGACTAGTGGCCCAGCTAAAACCAGATTTCGGGCGACCGCCAGCGTGACCGACCGGTGACGCTACGAGCCTGAGGACGCTGGCTGTCCAAGCGCTCAGGTCGAAGGGTCGGCCTTCCGGGGCGCCTCGTGGGCGGCACCGCAGCCGTTGGTCGTGAACAAGGTCACGCCCTTGCGGGCAGTTCTCTTCGACTGGTACATGGCGGAGTCCGCTTGGGCCAAGAAGGCGTCGGCATCGAGTGCCTCAGTCGTCCAGGCGACACCCACGCTGGTACGCAGCTCGAGGCGAGTCGCGCCGATCTCGACCATTGCCGTGGTCGCCGCTGCGACCCGTTCGGCGACCCTTATCGCCTGTTCCGAGCTCTGCACGTTAGGACAGATGACGATGAATTCGTCGCCACCGACCCGGCCCACGGTGTCACCTTTGCGCGCGGCCTGGCGGAGACGCTCGGCGGCCTCAGCCAAGAGGCGGTCGCCGACGGCGTGGCCGAACCGGTCGTTTACGGACTTGAAGTCGTCGAGGTCGATATAGATGAGGGCATTCCCCTCCCCGGGAGCCTTCGCCGCCGCCGTCGTCCTCTCGAGGAGCTGGAGAGACGAGTCCCGGTTCAAACAGGATGTGAGCCTGTCCACCGACGCCCTTACTTCCAGTTCGCGGCGTAGCTGAACCCGGTCGGTGACATCGCTCAAGCAGCCGACGGCTCCGGCCACGATGCCGGCCACGTCTGTGAGCGGGCGCAGGCTCAAGTCGCATATGCGTTCGGCTGCGGCCACGGCCCGGGTGGGCTCAACCGCGGGGAAGCAAAAGCGCATTTCGAGGTCGTCGACGGGCTGGCCGGCAAGCACGGCCTTGAGCGCAGCCTCGAAAGCCGGCCTGTCGGCAGGCACGACCGAGGCTAGAAGGGTGTCGAGGCTGTCGGCCGAGACATCTCCGACGATGGTGTGCATGCGGTCATTGGTGAAAGCGACATGGCCGGCCATGTCGAGCTCGAACAGGCCGACCGGTACCGACTCGGAGAGCCGGCTCAGCAGCTGCTCACGTGACAAGAGCCGCGATATCTCCCGCTCGGCTTCTTTTTGTGCGGTTATGTCGCGCACGAGCAGGCAGATCCTCGCGCGTGGCGCCCTCGGGCACGACGATAGGGGCGACCCTGCCCTGAAACCAGCGTAAACCGATAGGCACCTCGAGGCTGTACTCCCAGAACCTGGGATGACCGGTCTCGAGCACTTCTCGGGTGACCTCTTTCAAGCTGAGCCCAATGTCTTCGCCAATCACCTCGGCGTGGGTCTTGCCGAGCAGTTGCGAGCGCGGGGCCACGAGCAGGTCATCGTTGGCTGTCCAGATGCCGAGATAAGTGCCCTCTTCGTCAAGCTCGAAGACGAGGTCGTCAAGCGAGGAGAGCAGGGCTTGAAGGCGAGCCTCGCTCTGTTGCAGGGCCTCACTGGCTCCCTGAGGTTCGCTGATGTCGATCACCTCGTCTCCAGTGCGAGAACCCAACATCCCGCGTACGAGCTTTGCCTGGCCTTCAAAGTGACAGCATACGGCCAGATCAGCTCTGACACAGGTGAATCACCGCGCCGACGGAGCGTCCACGGCCGCGCTAGTTGTCTGCCCAGGTCGGCGGGTTGCTCAGAGCACCAACAGAGTCTTGCCTCGCCCTCAACCTCAGGTGTTCTGCGGGAAGCCGAGGTTGATGCCGCCGTGGCTCGGGTCAAGCCAGCGGCTCGTCACGACCTTGCCCCGGGTGAAGAAGTGGACGCCCTCTGTGCCGTGGGCGTGGCTGTCTCCGAACAGGGAGGACTTCCATCCTCCAAAGGAGTAGTAGGAGACGGGCACGGGGATGGGGACGTTGATTCCGACCATGCCGACTTCGACCTCGTGCTGGAACCTGCGGGCGGCCCCGCCGTCGTTGGTGAAGATGGCCGTGCCGTTGCCCCAGGTGTTGGCGTTTATGAGCTCGATGGCCGCCTCGTAGCTTTGGACGCGCACGACTGAGAGCACCGGGCCGAAGATCTCGTCTTTGTAGAGGCTCATCTGTGGGGTGACCTTGTCGAAAAGGCTCGGCCCGAGCCAAAAGCCCCCCGGGTCGCCCTCGGGGGTCACCTCGCGCCCGTCGACTATGAGCTCGGCGCCTTCTTCGACGCCTTGGACGAGATAGGAGGCCACCTTGTCGCGGTGAGCTTTGGTGACAAGCGGGCCCATGTCACAGCCACGGCGGCCGTCGCCCACCTTGAGCTTTGCCATGCGCTTGGAGATCTTGTCGATGAGCTCGTCGGCGACCGGCTCGACACAGACGAGCACGGACACGGCCATGCACCTTTCTCCGGCCGAGCCGAAGCCGGCGTTTACCGCCGAGTCGGCCGCCAGGTCCAAATCGGCATCTGGGAGCACGACCATGTGGTTCTTCGCCCCGGCGAGGGCCTGCACCCTCTTCGCGTTGCGGGTGCCCTGCTCATAGACATAAGAGGCGATCGGGGTCGAGCCGACAAAAGAGACGGCCTTAATGCCTGGGTGGGCCAAGAGTGCATCGACGGCGGCCTTGTCGCCCTGGACGACGTTGAAGACCCCGTCGGGAAGGCCCACCTCGCTGAAGCGCTCCGCCAGCCAGATTGCAGCAGAGGGGTCCTTCTCGCTCGGCTTTAGCACCACTGTGTTGCCACAGGCGATGGCGATGGGCAAGAACCAGGCCGGCACCATGGCGGGGAAGTTGAACGGGCTGATGATCGCCACGGGCCCGAGTGCCTGGCGCATCGAGTAGACGTCGACATTGGTCGAGACGTTCTCTGAGTAGGAGCCTTTTAGAAGCTGCGGGATGCCGCAGGCGAACTCGATCACCTCGAGGCCCCTCATCACCTCGCCGAGGGCGTCGTCTAGGACCTTGCCGTGCTCGGAGGTGACTATCTTCGCCAGCTCGCCTGCTCTTTTGGTCGTGAGCTCCCTGAAGGCGAAAAGGAGCTTGGCCCGTTGTGACAAAGAGCTGTGGCGCCAAGACGAGAAGGCCTCGACCGCAGAGCTGACCGCCGCCTCGACGTCTTTTTCCGAGGCGAAGGCGACCTTTTTCGTCACCTTGCCCGTGGCCGGGTCATAGACCTCGCCGAAGCGCTCCCCACTTCCCTCATCGGCCTTGCCGGCGATGAAGTGGGTCACGAGGGGAAGCTCGAAAGCGGCGTCGCTTGTCATGAGACGATTCTCCTAGCTGTGGCGCGGTCGGACAACAGCGTTACTAAGGGCGCTCGGGAACACCACGGCCGACGGACCTCAGCGGATCCTAACGAGGCGCAAGGTGTCGGCCACCGTGGCTTTTTCGTAGGGGGACCCGGCGATGACAACAACGACGTCGCCGGGCGAGGCGAAACCCGCCTCGACGGCGCCTTGCACGGCGTGCCAGATGCCGTCGTCGGTGTTCCCCGCATGCTCTGAGAGGAGCGTCTCGACGCCCCAGCTCATCGACAGCTGGCGGACTGTACGCTCGTGCGGCGTCACGGCCACTATCGGCATGCCTGGACGGAACCTGGATATAGCGCGGGCCGTGGCACCGGACTGGGTGCAGGCGACGATGGCGGCGACGTCCTCCTCGAGGGCTGCGTGCCAGGCTGCTCCGGTGATGGCGGCGGTGATCTGGCGTAATGGGGCGTCTTTTGCAACCTCCTGCACGCCGAGGCCAGCACCCCAGTTCACATAGTCAAACTCACGCTCGGCGCGCTCGACGATGCGCGACATCGTCGCCACAACATTCGCAGGGTCGGCACCTATCGCCGTCTCTCCCGAGAGCATGACCGCGCTCGTTCCGTCCAAGATGGCGTTGGCGACGTCGCTTACCTCAGCGCGCGTCGGCACCGGGGAGGCGATCATCGACTCGAGCATCTGGGTGGCAGTGATGACCGGCCGGGCAAAGCGCACGCCGCAGCGGATGATGTCTTTTTGGTGGAAGGGGACATCCTCGAGTGGCAGGCGGATACCGAGATCGCCTCGAGCGACCATTACCGCGTCTGCGCTGCGGACGATGGCGTCGAGGTTATCGATGGCCTCCGCCGTCTCGATCTTGGCCACGAGCATCGTGTCCGGACGCCCGACGGCTTCTCGCACAGCTTCGATGTCCTGGGCTCGACGCACGAATGAGACGGCGATCGCTTCGACGTCCTCGGCGACGAGTGCCGCAATCCGGTCGAGGTCCTCGGCAGTAGGCGTCGCGAGCTGGAGCTTGTTGGAAGGGACCGACACCCCCGGCCGCCCGATGACCCGGCCACCCGAGCGGACCCGGGCCACGACGTCGCCGCCGTATTTGCCAAGGACCACGAGAGATATGCCGCCGTCACCGAGGGAGACAAGATCACCCTCGTCCAGGCTTGTGACGACCGCGTCCAGGGCGACCCCGATGCGCTTGGCCGAGCTCGTCGGGGTCTTAGAGCCGGGAGCGAGGACGACCTCGGCGCCCGCCTCTAAGACGACGCCTCGTTTTGGAAACGGCGAGCTGCGGATCTTCGGTCCCGGCAGGTCCGGGAGGATGCCGATGTGCGGCGCGATCTTGCGGATCTGGCGCATGAGGTCGATGGCGCTGTCGATACTGCTGTGCGCGAACGAGACGCGAGCTACGTCCATGCCGGCTGCAACAAGAGCCTCAAGGACCTCCGGGCTGCTCGAAGCGGGGCCGATCGTGGCGACGATCCGGGTGCGGCGGCGCTCGCAGCGTCCCCTCCGAGCGTGGGCACGGACGTCTTCGAGGAAGGGGAGTGAGACAAGATGTGCTTCAGGCTGGGTGCGGGAGGTGCCGGAGGGTTCCACATCATCAGCATGCCCCATGCGACAGCTCTGGCCCAGTTGAGGGGACCGAAGATCGGTCGCCACTAAAGGGCAGGCGGCTTGTGCTGGCTGTGAGCCCTGTCCTAGCGGGCGGCATGTTTCGCCGAGGGCGACCCTGGGCGCGCCGGCCGAGGTGTGGCGAGCCCGAAGCCACCTCATCGACGCGCAGGGCCATACTTCATGGCTATCGGCACTGCCTCTGCCGCTAGATGGGCCACCTCTTGGAACGGGCCTCTAGGGCGAGGAACCTCTCCGTATCTGAGACTGGCGCAGGTGCACCCTCGAGTTGCCGGAGCTTTCACCGGTCGAAACCGTGAACGGCAATGGGAGGCTTGGTAGCGTTGGATGACAGTTGTTCGCAAATGGTGCGAGATTCGGAGCGTACTCTCGGTGAAAGTGCCAGAGACCTCAAGGTTCTGTCGGGACGACAAGCACGAGGACTGCTCCCACTGGTATGGGATGGGCAGCGATTATGTCCAGCTGTGCCAGTGCTCTTGCCACGCGGACTGTCCGGTGAGAGGGGGAAGAGCCCAGATCCGCCTCCTTCGAGACCACTGCACCTGTGCCGGAGCGCGGGCGTGGAGGGCCCGGGAAGAAGAGATACGCCCCCGTCTAGAAGAGCAGAGGCGAGCTGGAGAAGAGCGATCCGAGAGAGCTCAGGCCGCGTTGCGGAGCCTCAGGCAACGTCCCGGCGCGACCGAGTCGGAGATCCGCGACGATCTTGCCCGCGCTTACAAGGAGCACGGGATCGAGCCGATGCCTGGAGAGATCGAGCTTGCGGCCGGTGCTATCCGGTCGCGGACGGCCGCGAAGGGGCTTCACGAGTCCTTGCGCGACGTCAGCCGCCACCTCGGCGAAGCGGTCAGGAGCCTGCGGGGGGACGGGGACCAAGAGGAGGGTTCGGGGGTGCATGACAACGCGCATAACGAACCGGGCGAGTGATCTATGACCAGCGACCGGTTCGTCGCGAGTGTTTGCATGCGTCCGGGATGCGACTCTGACGCGAAGTATTAGTGGCCTCACTAGGTGGAAGAAACCGGCAGATGACGGCGGTTGTCGTGCACAGTGCCTCGTGACTCGCCGCAGCTCGCGACCGGGATACTGCTAATCCTTTCTCCGAAAGCGGTCGATAGTACTGATCGACTTTTACTGGAGTTGCGATGCCTGAGGCGAACACGGAGCAACGGCGCCGGCATGAGCGCGAAGCGCTGTCCGACGTCGAGCTCACCTGCATGCGCAACCTCCTCTCGACGACCGAGGAGCGGGTCTACTTCAAGGACATCCTCAGCCGCTTCCTCCTCGTCAGCCAAGGCTGGATTGCAGCCATAAGTCCAGGTCTTAGCCTTAACGACATCGTCGGGAAGACCGACTTCGACTTCTTCAGTCGGGAGCACGCGGCCGAGGCCTACGCCGACGAGCAACGCATCATCTCAACCGGCGAGCCGATGGTCGGCAAACTGGAGCGCGAAACCTTCTCCGACGGACCAGACCTCTGGGTGTCGACCAGCAAGATGCCCCTTCGCGATGAGCTCGGTCGCATCATCGGCACCTTCGGCGTCTCCCGGGACGTTACGGCGCAGATAAAGGCTGAGAATGCGCTGGCCTACCAGGTGCTTCACGACCCGGTGACGGGCTTGGCGAACCGAGTCGCCCTCATGGACCGGCTCGCCCGGTCCCTTGTCGCCCTTGAGCGCCACCCGGGCCGCCTCGCGATCTTGTACGTCGACTTGGACCGCTTCAAGGCGATCAACGACTCGTTCGGCCACGCGGCGGGAGACCAGGTGCTCAAAGAGGCCGGACGTCGGCTCTGTGCGCTGTCTAGGCACGTCGACACCGTCGCCAGGCTAGGCGGTGACGAGTTCGTCGTCCTCTGCGGAGCGCTGCACGATGACGACGACGTCAATCTCATCGGCGACCGAATCTTGCGGGGAGTCCGAGCCCCATACATAGAAGACGGGCGCGACTTGTCCATTTCCTGCAGCATCGGGATCGTCGTGACCCGCGACCCAAGTGCTTTGCCCGACCAGCTGATCCGCGATGCCGACGAGGTGATGTACGACGCCAAAGAGTCAGGCCGGAACCGCTGCTGCGTTTACGACTCTTCTCAGCGTCTTGTAAGTGGGAGAGGCCTGCTACAAGCAGAGCTGAATCGTGCCATAGAGAACAAGGAATTCTTCGTTCTCTACCAACCGCTCTTTTCGCTCGAGGACCGCAGCTTGTTGGGAGTCGAGGCACTTGTGCGCTGGCGCCACCCCGAGCGCGGGGTCGTGTCGCCAGATGAGTTCATACCCTTTGCCGAACAGCACGGCCTGATCGGCAAGATCGACTCCTTTGTCTTAGCCGAGGCGTGTCGCCAATTCGTCGCCTGGTCGTCCCGTGAACAATGGCCGGCCAACTTCACGACTGCAGTCAATGTGTCCGGGGCCGAGCTGTCGGACCCCGAATTCGCCACGCGGGTCGCCGAGGTGATCCGGCAGGAGAAGATGCCGCCAGAAAGGCTCTGTCTGGAGATAACCGAGACGGCGCTCGTCGGTGAGTTCGGCGACGTCCAAGAGACGCTCTTGGCCTTGTCTAACCTCGGCGTGCGGATCGCTCTTGACGACTTCGGGACCGGCTACTCCACCCTTGCCCACCTGCAGAGGCTGAAGGTCGACATCTTGAAGATCGACCGGAGCTTCATTGCTCAGATCAGCCGGAGCACGCGTGACCGGGAGATAGTCGCCGCCGTAACGGCGATGTCTCACGCACTCGGCATGGCGGTCGTCGGCGAAGGTATCGAGACGAGCCATCAGCTCGCCACCCTCGCCGCACTGGACTGCGACCAGGGGCAGGGATTCCTCTTTGCCCGTCCGATGCCACCCGAGGCGATCGCCACCCTTGTGGGTTGATCTGGACCCGCCCGCCGGCGCTTGAATCAGGGCTTGAGGAACCTCTCTACAAAGCCCAGCGAGATTTCGGCAATCTCCCGCCAACCGCTGTCGATGGTCAAGGAGTGCCCGCGGTCGTTGATCTCGACGAACTCGGTTATGCCGCGGTTAGCGCGCTGGATCTTGTAGGCCGCCTCCGAGATGGCGCGGGGGACCGTCTGGTCCTTTCCCCCCGAGATGATCAACAGCGGCCCGCGCTCTGGGTTGTCGTGGTTCACCTTGTCCTCGGTCCAGGGGTTTAGGTTCGCCGTCGCGGCCTGGAAGAGGGGCTCACCTGGTGCTGGTACCGCAAAGGTCTCATAGAGTTCTTTGGCCTCTTCCTCGGCGATGGCGTTGGCAAAGGCATAGCGGAATTGATCATAGGTAAGCGGAACGGCCCGGTTCCGGTTACGTGGATTGCCGAGTACCGGCTTGGTTGACCTGAGCGCGGACATCGGGAGCGGGAGGACCCCCCGGAACGGCGCGGCGTCGATGGCGACTGTTGCCGCCGAGAGAGCGCGACCGGCAAGTATGTGTGCGATCAGCCCACCAAAGGAGTGGCCGATCACAGCGGGCTTGTCTTTGAGGCGCCGGATGACCGCGGCGTAGTGGTCTGCGACCTGTCCGATCGACTTGCGGGCGAGAACCTCGGTGTGGGCGTTGGCTTGTTCGACCGTAGGCGGGTCGTCGGGCCACCCCGGTGTCAACGGCGCGTATCCGGCTTCTTCGTACATGGCGGCCCATCGGTCCCAGCTGTTGGGCAGCAGCCAAAGGCCGTGGATGAACACAACCGGTGGACGCCCGGTGCTGTTGGCCGCGTCGATCTCTTCCACCGTATCGACAGACAACTCCACTGGCCTGTCTGGCATCGTTCCCCCCAGACGATTTGATAAAGCCGTCCTACAAAGTATGTCCCCCAAGAATGCCTCGTGCGAGGAGGACTTGACCGGTGGCTTGCTTGTGGAGCCGCCGCAGCGGTTGTGTCGCTACCTCTGATCGCGCGAGGGATCGAAGTGGTCGCGCCCGTTCGTCCTTTGCCTACAGGCTTACGCCTTGAGCGGAAGGTACACATCGGCCCGCCATCTCCCGATGGGTCCGGGAGGGCTTAGTGCCGCGACCGCTTGTAAGGACCACACGAGCACGTGCTCATGGGATTGTTCAGGGGGCAGGCGCAGGACGAGACCTCGCCGAGGGTGATCCTGTTCGATGAGCCAGCCCTCTGGCACCGGAATCGCAAGCGAATGCAGCAAGGCGGCTGCACGTCGGCCAGCCAGATGCGAGATGCCGAGGCTTGGTCGGACCGGTCCGCGGCGAGAGCGAGTTCCGGGGACCCAGGTGCACATGGTCAGACCGATGGAGCCGCCTCCGAGCAGCTTGAAGAAACCGAGCGAGGTTGGCTGCTCGTCGTCGTCGCTCGTATGCGCGAGGACGTTGATCCAGCCCTCCTCCGCCTTGGCGAGACGGGCCATGAAGCCAGTGACACGGGCGAGATCGTCGCCGGTGAAGATGACCTGTTCGATTCCACGTGCATCGCGTGGCACGCGAGGAGTATCGCAGTTGGCGGTCACCCAGGGCAGCCGGTCCGATCTAAGCGCGTGCTACCCAAGAGCCACCTCATTGGGACCGGCAGCCGAGACACGAAATGGCCGGGTCAAAGCGTCGTGGCCCGATGAGACAGAGAGCGCCGTCCGCCGCTAAAGGCGATTGTCGAGGAAAGCAGACCTAAGGGGGGATCCGGCCGTCTCCCTAGATCCCGACACTTGCAGGCGTTGACACATCAAAGCCGAGCGGCACCACCTTGGCCGCGAGGGCGACCTTCGGTCGGGTAGTGGCTGCTCACTGCTCGAGAAGGGATCATCGACCGCTCCCCGCTTGACCCCGGACCGAAGCGTCCTAACACTTTGGGCGCAGGACGAACGTGACGGGGTCTCGCCAGCGGTATTGCTGACCGGCGACCTCGTAGTTGATCTCAGCAGCTACGGAGCTCCCGATGGTGGCTGTCCGTTCCAATCCGAAGACGAGCACGAATTCCTCCCGCGCCCGAAGGTGCGCGGGAGGATGCTGGCGCTCGTTCCACTCGAAGCCCCGAGATCGCTCCCCGACGGGCGGCGGAAACCCTGCCACCGCTCCAATAAAGGTGGTCATGGGCGTAATCGGCACAAACTCGGCCGCAAGCAGGCGAAGGTGGTGGGCATCCTCGAGCTGCACTCGCTCGATCGTGATCGGCTACGAGCTATGCCAGGCGCTGGCCCCCGTCGCGGATGCGATCCTGTCGGGCAGACACGCGCTCATCGGATCCTGGCCACCGACAACAGAGGCAAGTGGACCGGCACTTGGGCCCGCGCCACCGCCGAGGACAATGACCACACCGGCGACGACGGCCACCAAGGCCGCCGTCGACAGCCCTATCACTAGGCGCCTCACTACGCGATCACCTCGCTGGCTCCCGGAACAAGCGGCTGTCTACCTTATCACACAGCTCGAGCCCGCCTTTGACCGCGTCAGAAAATTCTATTTCCAGACCCAAAAGATGAGGTATCCGAGCGACATCGAAACAAGGCCCCCCACAAGAGCCACGTAGGGAAGCACACCGGCCTTGGTTGGACCCAACTCGGTCTTGCCTTCAGGAATCAGGTCGGAGAACATGTCTTGGGGGAACTGCCCCTTGTCAGTAACGTGGTGCCGGTACAGGAACACCGGCACCGCAATGAGGGCTGAAATCCAACCTGCGTAAAGCGTGCCCTTGCCCCAGACGTTGGCTCCTGCTCCCAGCAGGAACACGTTCACGTAAGCCATGCATACACCCGCAACGAATATAGGCTTAGGGGCCTTATACGGCCGCGGAACCTGGGCGTTATCGACACGGTGGATCCAACCGGCGTTCAGGTTTAGGAAGTTGAAGATCATGTAGTTACAATTGGCGACCGCGAGCACGAAAATGTAATTCGACATGAGCAGCAAGACCAGGTTGACGATGAGGTTCGTCCACATCGCGTAAGTCGGCACCTTGTTCTTATTGAGATGCGCAAGGTACTTGGGCAGCCAACCGTCCTGGGCGCCTTGAAACAGAGTACGAGACGAACCCGACATGGCCGTCATGATGGCGAGAATGAGCGTGAAAACGAGTAAGACCACGAAGAGCTTGGTCACGAAGGCGCCGCCGTGAAGCATGCCCGCCAGTGCACTGCCAACTCCGGCCCCCGAGTTAATGCCTGGGGCGAGCATCGTCTTCGTGCCCAGCACTCCCTGGAAGACGAAGGGCACGAGGAAATAAGCCAGGATGCAGAATCCACCCGACCACAAGATGGCCCGCACCATATCTCGGCCAGGATCCTTGAACTCACTCATATAGCAGACGGTCGTCTCAAATCCATAGGTTGACCAGCCCGCAATAAAAAGTGCTCCCAGAAAGAGCGTCCAGCCAGTCACATCCCAGTGACCATTAATGGGTACGAAGGGTGAGAAGTTCTTCGTCACGACATCGCCGCTGATGAGCGGGACCAGCGTCACGACCAGCAGTGGCGTGAGGGTTGCAACGGTCAGGATGGTTTGAACTCGCGCGGTGCCCAAGATCCCATGATGCTGAACAAGCCACACTAGCAAGACGATCGCGGCACCAATGATGAACGTCGCGTTGATTCGAAGCGACAAGCCGGGCTTAAGAAAGCCCAGTCTCACTAGCGTTATCTGCCACGTGTTGATGCGTGCCGTGGGGCCATAGAAGATCGAGAGCAGGTAACCAGCTCCGAGGCCACCGCCGATGGCCAGCACTGGTGTCCAGGCCAAGAAGTTGCACCACAAGGAAACCGGTGCCACTAGCTCCGAGTACCTGATCCAGGCGGTCGCTCCATGAACTGCGACGCCGCCGGCCTTCTTGGGATGAAGGCCAGCCATCTCCGCGTAGACAAAGGCATCGACAAAACCAATGAGCACCGAAATCGTCCATACGAGAACAGCGACTGGACCGGTTAGGGCTGAGATGCCGCCCATTGAAAACAGGACCAGGGCGGGAACGCCCGCCGCCAGGAAAAAAGCACCTACCCAGCTCAAGTCTCGGCGCATCTTTGTTGCGCGGCGGGATTCTAAATACTCCTCGCCTGTCATGGCTTCTTGAGGCGCCACACTACCTCCCTAGCTCCAGGTTCACGCCAAGGTTCCATTCCGGCAGCCGCTCACCGCAGGCGCCACGTATCTTCCGCTCTCCGAGGGACAACGCTGCTTCACTTGGCCTCGCCATTGAATTCCTTGCGACGTGTTCGGTGACATCGTGACTGAACAGATGCAGTAGAGCCACAAAGCGCCGGAGGCTTGTCCGACCGTGGGACGCGTGGTCCGCGAGCCGGGCGACCTCTGCCCAGTTAACCCGGTTGCGCCCGCGGTGGACAACTCGGGCGAACGGAGTAGGCCAGGGGCGATGGGGAGTCGACGAGGAGCCTTTCGACTGAAGCGAAAGGTTGTGAGTTGACTTATGTATGTGCCGGAGCGTCCGCTGGCGTCCGACCGTCGGGAAGGGCCAAGGCATTCCACGACGCCAAGCGCCACGATCTCGGAGGTGGATCAGGCGAGCTGATGGATTGTCAGGCGGGCGAGCTTGTCGTGCAGGTGCCGGAGCCAGTGCCGCCAGGTACGGCTACCGCGTCCTCGAAGGTCGTGCAGCTGCTGGAACCACGGTGTCAAGCATGGAGGGGCGTTCACACAGGGTTCTGTGGGCGTTCCGGGACTTTGTTGGGTGAAAGTGGGTTGAGGCGTGGCGGGTCCTGTCTAATAATCAGCCTCTGACCCGCCCTTTCATCGGTGGGCCTGAATCGGTGGGCCCGGGGGGACGTCCCATGAGTTGGTGTAAATCGCGCAGAGGGTCCACCACGTAGCGGACCACCGGAGTGAATCTCGACGTGTCCCTGACAAGACACGACAAGGAGATCACTCCGATGGCCCAACATGATTTTGATCCCTATGCGCTTCTCGACGCGCTCCGCGCCGGCGGCGACGTCGATCTGATTCGAGCGAGCGTCGAGCTCGTTCTCCAGGCCCTCATCGAGGCCGAGGTGTCCGGCGTGATCGGTGCCGAACCCTATGAGCGCTCCGATGAGCGCACGAACTACCGAAACGGGCGCCGGCCCCGCCTGTTGTCGACCAAGGCCGGCGATGTCGAGCTGAAGATCCCGAAGCTGCGCTCGGGCTCGTTCTTTCCTCAGATCTTGGAGCGCCGCAGAAGG
This sequence comes from uncultured Acidimicrobiaceae bacterium, assembly GCA_963725355.1. Lineage (GTDB taxonomy): Bacteria > Actinomycetota > Acidimicrobiia > Acidimicrobiales > Bog-793 > Fen-455. The sequence continues at coordinate 7,453 of CAVRYE010000008.1, read as the reverse complement.
ATCGACCGGGCGCTGTACGCGGTGGTGATGGAGGCCTACGTGCACGGCGTGTCGACGCGAAAGGTCGACGACCTGGTCGAGGCGCTCGGTGCCGCCTCGGGGATCTCGAAGTCCGAGGTCAGCAGGATCTGTTCTGAGCTCGACAAGGAGATGGAGGCCTTCCGGACCCGCCGTCTTGACCACGTCGCCTTCCCCTATCTGTTCTGTGACGCCACCTATGTAAAGGGGCGACTGCGCGGTCGCGTAGTCAGCCGGGCCGTGGTGGTCGTCACCGGCGTGACCGCCGAGGGCAACCGCGAGGTGCTCGGCTGCGACGTCGGCGACTCCGAGGACGGCACCTTTTGGACGGCGTTCCTCCGGGGGCTTCGCGAGCGGGGACTCTCGGGTGTCCGACTCGTCGTCTCCGATCAGCACCTCGGACTGAAAGAGGCGATCGGGAAGGTCTTCATCGGGGCCGCCTGGCAACGCTGCCGGGTGCACTTTTTACGCAACGCCCTCTCCGGTGTCCCGAAGGCGAAGACCCAGATGGTCGCCGCCGCCATCCGGACGATCTTCGCCCAGCCTGGGGCAGAGCACGTGGCCCAGCAGCTCGACGTAGTCGCCGACACGCTCAGCTTCACTCTCCCCGGGGTCGCGCAGCTCCTGCTCGACGCGAAAGAGGACCTCGTCGCGTTCTCGAGCTTCCCGATCGCGCACTGGCCCAAGCTGTGGTCGACGAACCCCCTCGAGCGCGTGAACGCTGAGATCAAGCGCCGCACCAACGTCGTCGGCATCTTCCCCAACGACGCCGCGGTGCTCCGTCTCGTGACCGCGGTGCTGGTCGAACAGCACGATGAATGGGAGGTCGCCGAGCGCCGCTACCTCTCCGAGGAGTCGATGGTTCTCATCGACCAGGCCGTCAACGACGAGCTCAGCGCGGAGGGGGTGTCATTGGCGATCATGAAGTGACAAACTGCACGCGCGTCGAGAGCGCTTCGGCTCAGCCGATTTACACCTCTCCGCGGGACGCGATCTGGGCCCGGCAGGGATCGAACCTGCGACCAAGGGATTATGAGGTGGCTCCGGAGCGTGCGGCAGCGTCCCGGGGAGGCCCGGCCTGTCTCAGACTTGCCGTCTGAACAGGTCTTAGAGGTCTTGACGAAGACACCTCGGGAGCCTGACGGACGCGTTCGGAAGCCCAGTGTTGGGTGAATGTTGGGTGGAGCGTCCCGAATGGCCGACTCGGGCGGCGTTCCGCTTGCCCACGGGTGTTGATGTGTGTATAGTCACACTGCCGGGTCGGCTGGCGAGGGTTATCTGTGGACCGTGTTGGCAGTTCAGTCTGCGCACGGCGGGGGCAACCCCGGTCTCCCTTGCCGATCACTCATCCGGCACCAACAGATTTCGGCCGCGGGTCGGATGGTGTGGGTTACCACTGCTAATGGTGAGCCTTTTTGGCTCTTCCCACACCAGCTACTCATCCGCGACCACTCCGATAGCGAAGGCACCGACGTGGGCTTCAAGTACATCAAACATCTGCGGGCGACACAGCAGACCCCCCAGACGCGCCCTGTCCCAGGGCGCGAGGCAGAGATGTCTAAGAACGCCGCGGGCGGGTACGCCTTCGACCTCGACGACTGGGCTCTGCTCGACCGCTTCCTCATCTTGGGCACAGAGGGCGGGACCTACTACACCGACGAGCACGAGTTGACAGTCGCGAGCGCAGTCGCAGTCGAGAGCTGTGTGAAGGCGGACGGGCCGCGCGCTGTGCGTCGGATCGTGGAGGTCTCCGACTCGGGCCGGGCCCCCAAGAACGACCCCGCCATCCTCGCTCTTGCCATCGCGGCCAAACAGGGTGATGAGCCGACTCGACAGCTCGCGTTCGCGGAGCTGGCCAAGGTGTGCCGGACTGGGACGCACCTGTTCCAGTTCGTCGCCTACATCGACGCCATGGGCGGCTGGGGTAGAGGCGCTCGCCGGGCCGTCGGCGAGTGGTACTCGTCCAAGGACGCCGACGACCTCGCCTACCAGCTGGTGAAGTACCGCCAGCGTGGCGGGTGGACACACGCGGACGTGCTCCGCCTGAGCCATCCCCGCCCGGTGGGTGACAAGGCCACCCTCCTTGCCTTCGCCGCCAACAAAGCAGCGGACGGCGATCTGCCCCCGGTCGTCGTCGGTTACCTGAAGGCGCGCGACGCGGCGAGTCCCGAGGACTCGGCGCGCCTGGTTCTCGAGTACGGGCTTCCTCGCGAGTGCGTCCGCACCGAGCATCTGGGCGAACCGATCGTGCTGGAGGCCCTCCTCGAGTCGATGCCGCTCACCGCGCTCGTCCGCAACCTCGGCAACTTGACCCGCGCGGGAGTTGTCACCCCATTCGCCGACAGCACCAAGACCGTCCTCGGGCACCTGTCGGACTCGGGACGCCTGCGCCGTTCGCGGGTGCACCCCATGGCCATCTTTCTCGCCCTTAGCACCTACTCGGCGGGACACGGGGTGCGGGGAACAGGAAGCTGGACACCAGTCCAGCAGGTCGTCGATGCATTGGACGCGGCATTCTACGACGCGCTCGAAAATGTCACGCCTACGAACCGTCGCCTGCTTCTTGCGGTCGACGTCTCGGGGTCGATGTCACAGAGGGTGGCGGGAACGCCGGTATCTGCGGCCGCGGCCGCCGGCGCCATGGCGCTCATCGTTGCTAGGACCGAGCCCAACCACCTCCTTTTAGGCGTCAACACCGCACCGGTGGAGCTGCGGATCAGCCCCAAGATGCGACTCGACGCCGCCATGAAGGAGGTCGTGGCCAAGATCTCGGGTGGGACGGACCTCTCAGTTCCCGCCCGTTGGCTCTCGGCCGAGCACATGACGGTCGACGGCGTCGTCACTCTCACCGACAACGAGACCTGGGCCGGCCGCGCCCACCCGGTGCAGGCGATGGCCTCCTACCGACGCCAGGTGGGCACTGCGGTGCGAAACGTCGTCGTGGCGATGACGGCGACGGGTCACTCGATTGGGGATCCCGGTGATCCGCTCACTCTCCAGTGTGCCGGCTTGGACGCAACGATTCCCGAGGTGATACGAGGCTTTGTCAACGCCGAATACTGAGTGGGGTCCGGAGGCACCGAGCTGGCAACGCCGGCGAAGGCCCCCGGACTCTGCACGGGTCAACATCTATCTCCCGCCCGAGCTCAGCCGAAGACTGGCCCGGGCCCGGGAGAGAGGGATCGACATCAATGTGAGCAAGGTCTGCCAAGACGCACTGGCAGACCTGCTCGACCGCATCGAGGACCACTCGGAAGATCGGTCCTGAGATCGCAAAACGGGCGCAGTCAACCCGGAGCAGTTCAGTGACCGTTATCGAGCAAGGAATAAGAGATGGTGGAGCGACGTGACAGAGTGCTCGTCTGGGGTGCGAGCCAGATCGAAGAGGCGACAGTAGAGCAGGCCCAGCGCACGGCCCGCCTACCTTTTGTTCGCGAGCCGCTCGCTCTCATGCCCGACGCGCATGTCGGGATCGGTGCCACCGTCGGCAGCGTTGCCTTCATGGAAGGTGCCATCGTGCCGGCCGCAGTCGGTGTCGACATCGGCTGCGGAATGATCGCGGCTCGGACGAACCTGTCGGCTTACCAGTTGCCAGACGACCTGGCCCCGCTGCTTGCTCTCATCGAGCAGCGTGTTCCCGCCGGCGTCGGCCAGGGCCACGCCGAAGCACAGAGCGGTCTACCAGAGACCGTGGGTATGCCGGTAAGCGAGATCGGTCCCCGCGACGCGACGAAGGTCACCCAGCAGTTCGGCACGCTCGGTTCCGGCAACCACTTCCTCGAGCTCTGCCTCGACGAGGACGAACGCGTCTGGATTGTGCTGCACTCCGGTTCGCGTGGCATCGGCAACCAGTTGGCGGAGCGCCACATCGAGGCCGCCAAGGCTCTCATGCGCCGCTACTTCATTGAACTCGAGGACCCGAACCTCGCCTACGTGGCCGAGGGGACAGCCGAGTTCGACGCCTACATCGCCGACATGTTGTGGGCCCAGCGCTACGCGGCGGCGAACCGGGACAAGATGATGACGGCCGCCATGGCCTCGTTGATCGAGGTGACGAGCGATGCCACCATCGAGCTCGAGCGGATCGATTGCCACCATAACTTCGCCGCCCACGAGCATCAGCGCGGCCGCGACGGATGGGTGATCCGCAAGGGCGCCATCCGTGCCCGGCGCGACGACCGGGGCGTGATTCCCGGATCCATGGGGACTTCCAGCTACATCGTGACCGGGCTCGGCAACCCGGCAAGTTTCGACTCGTGCTCGCACGGGGCGGGGCGTCGCCTCTCTCGGACTGCGGCCCGACGTGAGCTCACGGCCGAGTCTCTTGGGGCGGCCATGAGCGGAAAGACCTGGCAGTCAGACGAGGCCGAGGCGCTTGTCGACGAGCATCCCCTCGCGTACAAGGACGTCGAAGAGGTGATGGAGGCACAGCGCGATCTCGTGCGGATCGACCATCGTCTACGGCAGGTGCTCAACTACAAGGGGGCTAGGTAAGGTGTTCGCGGCCACCAGAGCAAGCTGTCTATGTGTCCACGAGGGCCAGTGCCGCGCGCGAAGCAAACTGGAAAAGGAGTGCAGGGCGCGAGGAGCACAGCTCGTGATGACTCAGATGCATTGATCTCACAGCGAGGGTGAACGGGCCCTCAACACAGATGGTCGCCTCACGTTGGCCTTTCTTGATATTCGGCAAAGAGCCGTTCTCAGCCGCCTGTCGCATTATGGGGTCAGATCCTGGTTGAGTCGGACACCGCTACATCCCCTAGAGCGTCGGCGAGCCCCCAGAATAAACGGCGACTTGCACTCCTAATTTTGCTTCCTGCGATGAGCTCGCGGCGGAGGTGCAGATGAGGAACGGCGATGACGCTGCAGCTCTTGCAGGATTATGCGATTGCGATGCCCGAGATCAACGAGAACGGGCCAATCTGCGAGGCGTCGCACATCCTCCCCCTCCTGTGCGCACTTTCGTAGCGCCATAACCGTCGCCTCCGTTTGCCCACGCAAGGCGGCTAGGCCGAGCGTCACGCGGCTGTTGTCGGCCGGCGGCGTCCACGCGGCTATCTCGTCACGGACGTCTTGATGGAGCTTCATCTTGGCCATCCAACAGTTGATGCGGACCTCGTGGAACTCGTGTTCCGGAGGTTGCGTGGTGAGCAGTGTAGAGGTCATCGTTACCACGTCTTCCCAACGTTCGTGCCGAAGAGCCTCGTAAGTTAGGTTGACGACCAGTGACCCGAGATCCTCCGAATGCGGGACCAATTGGGCTAGCACTGCGATCGTGAGCGCCTCCGCCTTCGCCTGAAGTGTTGTGAGGGACTTCGACGCGTATGCGTGGTCAGTTCCGAGTGGCGTCCCGACGTCCGGCGGAGGCTGAAGCCAAGGAGTGCGCTCTAGGTACTTCTCGTCCACCCGGTCGTCGCTGTGGATGAGAACGTTGCGACGGGCGAGTACCAAGCAGAACTCCTGCCAGTTGCCACCGAGGGCCTGAATGTTCAGATCGAGACCGTCACGTCTGATCCTGTCTTGCCAGTTCTGTGGTGACTGTCTGAGTATCTCCGCAATTTGCTCGTCGATGACGAAGCGAAGCTGATCGTCCTTTGTCGCGTAGGCCAATAGCTTTCCCAGTTCGACTTTCTTCTCACTTTCGGTCAACGTCTGTTGATTGAGGAGGTACCAAGTGCGTAGCAGTTCGGCCAAGAAACCTTCGAACCCGGAGACAGCCATTGGGATGACGGCCTTGGCTAGTTGGTCGGCGTGGTTCTTGTGCTTCCAGCGCAGGAAGGCCAGGCCGTAGGAGAGCGCCTGGGGATCGCCCCTGCAGGCGGTGACGAGCGGCTGGATCGCCGCCTCGTACCTATTCTTGCCGATCTCGAGTATCGCGCCGACGACGAGCTGCTCGTAGGAATAGGGGTGTCGCTTGCCCTCGGGACTTGGCGACTCGCCCTTCGTTGCCGATTCGAGCAGCCGCAACAGGTCCTGCGGAACTCCGGAGATCGCCTTCTCTATGGCTCGGCGCTGCTCAGTCCGGAGATCTCGACCGACTTCGTCCAGAGATCTCGGCCGCCTTCGCTCACGATCGCGGTCGTAAGCGAGCTTCATTAGTTCTCGGTAGCCGTCGAGATCTTCGGTAAAGCGGAGGAGGGCCGACTGCCCGAGTAAGCAGATGACCTCATCCTGTCGAAAGTTGTCGACCGCGGGCGTTGGCAGTTGTTCCACGAGTACATGATCGCGAACGCCCGCGTCTTCGTGTGAGGGGAGGAAGCGCCGTTCTCTCCGCAAGCAGATAGCGAACTCAAAGGCGAGAATGTCGCCATGGCAGATGACGTGCGGGGAGCCCTCAAGAAGCTGCAGATCGAGGCCAGGCGGGTGAGCTCCGATGGCCTCGGCTTCGCAATATGGAACCTGCCGGCGGACTTGGCCTCCGAGGACTGTGCCCAGATCGTGCTTGATGGGGCGGGCACGAGATCCATGGAAGAGGCGAAAGCGAAGATCCTAAGAGATCAGCGCTTCGAGTACATCGATGACAAGAGACTGGACGACCTTCTCTGGCGCTTCATCCACGGAAGTCTTCTCGATCGCTCCCGCGACAAGGTGAAGGCATTCATGGACGAGTACTGCCGCGAGGTCCAGGAGATCGTGTGCTACCTGCCGGTCGATTACCTGACCGTCACCGCGGAACGCAAAGTCCTTGATGTGAGGCTCCTGCCAGTCAACTCAGAGGAGATACCGCCGCCAGGACCCTGGTTTAGAATTGAGAAGCCCGCCGGTGGGGTCGCTGCCGTCTGGACGAAGGGAACCAATCACAGCCTCATGGCCGACCGGGCTCGTGCTACGGCCGACCACGCGCTACAGATCCTGCGAGTAGCGCTGAAACTCGCGTACCCGTCAATCCTTGATGCTCAGCTTCGGTTCCGCATGGGAGAGACCTGGGCATTCTCACAAGGCGCGAGCGGATTCGGGGCTGGGCCGAACCGAGTCTATGGACTCGACATCGGAGACAATTTCCCGGAACTCGAGGCCGAAGGAGTCCTCCAACTGCCAAAGCTGCCGCACGATCGGCTCGAGCGACAAGCGCTGCTGGCAGTGCAATGGATCAACCGCGGCATATTCGCGGCCGAGCCTGTGGTTGCGCTGCTCTACCACTTCTTCGCGCTGGAAGCTCTGCTTGGCGACAAGAGCGAAGGCCTGAAGGCGCCTCTGATCGCGCGGCGGCGGGCCGTGCTCGCTGCGGCGACCGGTGCCGGTTTCCTTCACCCGCACGAGAACTACTTCCTCTACGACAAAGTTCGGTCGGTTGCTGTTCACGGCGGGGTCGCGGACGAAGTCACGGCAGACACGGTGCAAACCTTCACTTGGGATGTGCGAACCGCCCTTCACCAGTCCCTCAAATATGCCCAAAGGGAGGGATTTTCGAAGCAGAGTGACCTTGTAAAGGCCC
>CAVRYE010000007.1:0-84637 GCA_963725355.1 uncultured Acidimicrobiaceae bacterium | reverse complement strand
GATCGACGGCTACACCGTCCGCGACATCGACGAGACCGACGCCGCGACGTCGCAGCGGCTGCAGAGCATGTACGCCGGGTATGAAACGGTCGGCGCCGTTTCGAGCACCGAGATCCGCGACTGGGTCCACGACCTGCCGCTCGCGCACGAAGCGCTGTTCTACGACGTCTGGGGTCACAAAGAACATGGCGGCCCCAACGTGCAAATCGACGTCTTCTCGGGCGAAGGCCACACCCTCCAGCGAACCGCGTTCGAAAAATTCGCAGCGGCGAGCGAGCACTCTCCCTCAACGCCTGACAGGATTGGGATTGCTGGACGCGATCCCAATCCATGGCGTTTGGGCCTTCGGCCCAAGCCGCGGCCGCGGCGGTGTTCTTCGGAGTGGTCGGGTTGCCGCCCGGGCAGCTCGGCGCCGTCTCACCTCCGAGAACATTGGCCCGTAGCAGGTAGGGCTGCGAACTGAAGGCGCCGTTGTAGCCCGACACCTGGACGATGTAGGTCCCCGCCGCGAGTGGCGGCGTCTGGATGTACTGGCTCTGAGCGTCCGGGTTGTTGGAGATCGCCTCCAGCTGGTCCCCCGAAGGCGGGGTGACGGGAAGGTCCTGCGAACCAGGCGTCGACTCGGTCGTCGTCCCCGGGGTGACCGACGGCAAGGTGTCGGCCACTCCTGTCAGCTCCTGGCTCGGCGTGCCCTGTAGCTGGGTCTGACCCACGCTCGGGCCGAACAGCGCGAGGTCGTAGGTGGCGGGCAGGTTCGTGAGCGCCAAGCTGAGCTCCTCACCGGCGCTCACGGGCACAGACCAGTCGTCGATGTCGCCCGGGGATGTCAGGTAACCGATGTTGAGGTTACCTTGCGTCGTCGTCGGGGTGCCCGGCGTGATCGGCAACGAGTCCCCGGCCGTGTCGATTGTGGGTTGCTCTCCGTCGATGACGTCAACTGAGGCCGATGTCGTCGATGAGAAAGTCCCGTTGAGCGAAGTGGAGACCGTTGCCGCTGTCGGCCCGAGCCCGACGCCTGCTCTGGCCTGGAAGGTGACGGTGTAGGTGGCCGGTTCGAGAGCAAAGTCCCAGCAGAGCGAAGAGCCGCACGGCGTCGGGTCCGCCAGCGAGGGCTCGCCGCTCAAGGTCCCGCTTCCTGGCACGTACGAGAAGGATGGGGGCAAGGTGAGGTCGACCGCCACGTTTCCCGGACCGTTGCTGAGCGTCAGGGTCATCGTGTATGTGACCAGCCCACCTGATGTCTCGTTGGCCGCCAGCGGCAGCGCGGGCAGCGACACGCTCTGCCATGGGTACGAGGACGGCGGCATCGTCGACACGAGCAGGTCACCGAGAGTGATGTCCGGGTAGCCCTGCTGAGTGGTGACGTCACCGATGAGCAGTTGCGCAAGGCTCGTGCCCGTCAGCACGCTGGGAGGCAGCTCACCGATGGTCGTCCCGTTGTAGCCAGGCAGGTCCAGCAGTGTCGCCGAGGGAAGGAGGGCACCGGCTTGCGCCGCCTGTCCCAAAGTGGCGGTCGCGCACGAGAGGTATGTCTGGCAATCGACGACCTGTGCGATGAGGGGGATCGAGCTGAGCGGGATCGAGCTGAGCGGAATCGAGCTCAGGGGGACCGAGCCGAGCAGGATCGAGCTGAGGGGGATTGAGCTGAGTGGGATCGAGCTGAGCGGGATTGAGCTGAGGGGGATGGAGCTGAGGGGACTGCTCGAGAGGTTGATGGAGCTGAGTGGAATCGAGCTGAGGGGGATCGAACTTAGGGGGATGTCGGCGAGGTCTATCGAGCTGAGCGGGATCGAGCTGAGGGGGATCGAACTGAGGGGAACACCGGCGAGGGCGAGCGATAACAGCGTGACGCCGTTGTCACTCGAACCGGCGATCCCGAAGTCGGAGCACGGAAAGTTGAGCGCCGCCAGGGACGTACACCACTGCGCCAGCGCTGCGGAACCAGGAGTCGTGCCGTCGAGACCGATCGAGCTCAGCGGGAGCGATCCGAGCTCGATGGAGCTGAGCGGAATCGAACTGAGCGGGCTCGAGGACAAGTCGAGGGCGCTCAAGTCGACCGAGTCGAAGGCTGCCGCCGGAGACAGCTGGCCGCCAGCACCGGCGGTGGTGTCCTGAAGGACGTCCTCGAGCGTGACCGATTCCAGGGGGAGCCCGGCGTACTGGCTACCGGCGAGTACCCCGTTCCATCCCGCGCAATCGCTCGTGGTGCAGCCGGCCGGCTCGTACGTGATCGCTATGTCGGACAGCAATGTGCTCGAGAGGGCCTTTTCCGCAGCCGCGATGGCGCTATCGCCAGTCCCGGGGAGGGCGATCGAGCTAAGGGGGATCGAACTGAGCGGGATCGAGTGCAACGGCGAGGAAGCGAGCGCGATCGAGCTGAGCGGGATCGAGCTGAGCGGTGCCGAAGCAGCGTCACCCGAGGACGGACCCGCTGAACCGCTCACGGCGGTGGCAGGCACCACGGACTCAGGCACGGTCTCGACACCGGCGACTTCCGGCGAGTTCGCCGACAGGCTCGTGCTCACTGACACAACAGTCGGGTTCAAGCTGGCGGAGAACCAGTTCGCCACGTTGGCGCCTGGAGTTGTCGGAGTAGCTTCGTGTTGGCCGAGTACCGCGTAGAACGGTCCCGTGCCGATGTTGCCGAGCGAGACAGTTCCGCTGCCCCCGCTTGAGCTGACGGTGACCGCGGCGTCGCCTGCAGCATCGACGGACATCGTGATGTTGTAGGTGACGTTGTCGCCCGGCGTGTTGGGAGACAGCACCGCAGTGTTACCGGAAGAGGCACCGATACCGTTGGCAGCCCAGATCCCGTAGCTGGCTCCGTCCCCGGCACTCAGGTCTCCTTCGACTGACAGTCCCTTTGTCGCATCGGCGTTGGCGAGATACACCGCGAAAGCGCTGCCCGCGGATGCGGTCCCCTCGACGCTGGTCTCAAGCTGGAACGGAGCAGAGTAAGCCTCGCTCGACTGGATGCCCGTGAACTGGTTGTCCCGTGTCGTGCCGCTCATCTGCATGGGCGAGAACAGGACAGTCGAGTCAATTTCGAACGCCAGACTCGGTGGTACGTCCGTCGCCCCGATCGCTGACTCGACTGCTGCCATGGTGGAGCTGAGAGAGGTGTACGGGGATTGCTCGGGGAGCCAGCAGTCCTGTAGATTGCCCTGGTAGATGCCGCTGTTTGAGTAGTCGAGCTCGAAGTCGGTGTTGAAAGAGTTGTTCGAGCAATAGCTCGTCGTCAAGCTGGCGTTGTACCAGGCGGCCTCGTTCGGCCCAGTCGGCACAGGAGGATTGCCAGGCGACTCGTCATCTGACTCCCTCTGGCCCAAGATGACGCGGAAGGGACCGTTGCCTATCCGACCAAGGGTGCTGCTCGTGATCGTGGCCCCGTTCACGGTAATTGAAAGGTCGCCGTCGTCATCGAGCGACATGCCGATGTGAAAGACGGTGCCGAGGTGCTGGGGCGGGAGGATCTGCTCGCCGGAGTTTCCCCCGCCTATGTCACTTCCAGCGCCCAGATAGTCAGCGGCCTCTGCGGCCCAGATGCCGGCGAAACCGGACGAAGACAAGTTCCCCTCGAGCGAGACGCCGCCGCCAGTGGAATTGGCGAGGTAGATGACAAAGGAGTTGTCGCCGGACTGGATCGCCTTCACGGTTGCCTGGAAGTCGAAGGGCGCCTGATACGACGCGGCAGACTCGATACCTGTGAACTCGGGGTTGGCTGCTGCGCCTTGCATGTCCATGTCGCTGCCGTTGAAAGACAGCTGTGGCGCGATCGAAGTCGCACTGTTGACACTGTCAGATTGCAGAGACGGCGTCCCTGTCTCCCAGCAGTCCGAGAGCGAGGTGTCGGCGGCAAAATTGTCGCTGAACGAGTTGGATGACGCGCAGTCCGCCATGTTCGTGGGAGCGAGCGAGACGTTGTCGAGGGTCGCGCCGCACGGGTCGGAGCCTCCCCCAGCGGTGGCGTCGGCGAACTTCACGATGTCGTTCCCGGTGCCGGTGACATTTACCTGCTCTTCGCTCCAGCCCATGTCCGTAGGCGTGTCTCCGGCCGTGTTGAAAGACGGATCGGCGACCAAGGAGCCGTTCCACGAGACGTCCATCGTCTTGACCGGGTCGGGGTCACCCGCACAAGTCGGGTCGCCCGCAATGAACCAAGACAAGGTGTAGCTGGCGCCCGAGACGGTGCCGGTGACAGCCTGCGACAACGAGCCGGCTGAGTTGCCGGAAAGGTCCACGGATTGGTTGCCGTCCTCGGCCGCCCAGTAGTTAGGACTCGCGACCTTGACGCTGTTTCCTCCGATGGTCCAATCAGTTATTCCAGCTGATCCAGCTGGGTACGTGACGATGTTCGTGCCGGAGCCAAGAGCAGGCTGCTCGAAACTCCCGTTCTGGATGAGGTTGACCTGGGCACCCGCCGGGGCATTGGAGATCGCCTGGACGATCGGCTCAAGCGCGCTGGCAAGTCCGAAAACGAGCAGTAAGCCGGCCCCTGTCCGCGCAAGACGGCCCACTCGGTTTCGCGACAACTCGAGCATCCACGCGTCAGATCGAGCCCGAATTCGCGAAGGCGACCGCCGAAGACTCGGCCCGTAGGAACGATCCTCTCGCGTCATTTCCTGTCCCCCCGCATCCACATGAGGAGGCTTCGGTCGCGGCGCGATTGCGGCCCCTGTCCCCCCACAATGTCCGGACGGGATCGTAGTCACAGAAACGGCCTCGTGCACGGGGTGAGACCCGAGGTAATGACCTCGTGCGCCAGAGCCAGGTCTTCATACCGAAAACGAGACCGGCCCGACGTGTCCGTCGGATGTGGCAGATGGAAGCCAAGTTCTCCTCGAACTGCCTACGGCTTGTTCGCGGCAACGGTCTCAGCAGGCGAGCAACCCTGTTGCTCATATGGCCAGCCTTTAACCTCATGTTCACCGTTGCGTCACCAAGTACTTCCCGTTCGAACCGTTTGCAGACCTTGGGGTGCTTCACCAGGTGTCTCGGCTACCAACTCGGAAAGGGAGGACTAGCCGTCGAAGACTCAAGTGACCGCCCACCACTCCTGGCGAGCTGATGCGCGACCTGGACCGCTTCGCAGGACGGTGCCAAGTCCGCGGTGGTGCGACCATGACCCGTCGAAGGTTCCGGTCCGCTGTACAGGGGCTGCAACTAAACCCTGAGGAGACCGGCCGCTACCCCGATGCCGAGGCCGCCAGATGAAGGGCCCTGACTCAGGAGATGGCAACCCTGAGCGCCGCCACCGAGTTCGCGCACGAGCTAAACGATCCCGTATCGTCCCAGATGATGCATGGCCCGGTCGCGTAGTCCTTGATCCACTTCACCATCTCCGTCACGAAGACTGGGTCGTCCCCCCCACCGCGTTGTTCGACGGTCGGCTTGCCCACCGGGCAGAGTCCCCACTCACCGAGGCCGACCTGGACTCCCTCTAGCCTGGCGAAGTCCGCGAGCCAGGCCAGCCCGTACTTCTGCGACACAATGTGATCGAACTCCTTGGGCTCGCGGATAAGTCCCTTTTGCCACTCGGCGTCGTAAACGTCCAGCGCCGCGCAGGTGGCATACTCCGCCCCGGGCCAGTAGTTCCCAAGGTTCCCCAACCCGAGGTCGCCCCGTGTTGGGTTCCACATCGTTGGGAGCCCTGGGATAGTGGCACGGAACACCTTCACGATGCGCCTGAACGCGGCTACGAATTCCCGCGCCATGTTGGAGGCTGACCAAGCGAACCAGTCCCCGTTGAACTCCCAGCCAATGCGGATCATGGCGTTAGAGGCATTGAAGCCGTTAGCCAGGAAGGCCTCCGCCTGCAGAGTGAAGACCGAGTCGTAGGTCCCAGCCGCAACGGCAGCGAATCCCTCGCCACCTTGTCCCGGAGCGCATGCAGGGATCATTGGCACTCCCAGCAGCAGCGTCCGTTCACAGCCCTTCCAGACCCGGATCGGGTAGGTGTCGACAGCGCGCGAACTATCAGCTAGGTGGGCGGAGATAAGGGGCAGGGGAGCCGCGAACATACGGTGCTGGTCGCCGAAATCGAGCCTCCAGGGCAAGATGCCAACCTTTTCCTCGAATGTCGCGCACTGCGACACCGCGCCTGGCCCGTGGTAGACCCCGAGGGGGAGCGCGGCGCCGCTTGGCGCGCTCGTCGACGCTCTTCTGTCGGCCCTCTGGCCAAACCCTCTGTTGTGCGGCATCCAGCCCCCTCCCCCCGCGTTGAGTACCTCCTCAACCGCACGTCGGATCCCGTTCTTAGCCAGTCGCGTTCTCGAGACGAGGCAACGGCGCCAAACGGCCAAGTTTCAAAGTGGGACCCAGTCGACCTTAGCGACAGAGCTGCGAACGCGAAGTTGGGTCCGGACCTTCAGATCGGGGCGGCCTTCTTAGGCCGGTGCTGCAGGTAGGGGACGAAACAACCTACGGCCCGTGAACCCATTGACAGACAGGTCGGTGCCGACGATGCCCAGTCGGCGCCTCAGAAGCTGGTCGGCTGGTCGGTTCGTCAAAGGCGCCTTCGCTGCATCGCTACTGGCAGTCGAGAACCGTGAGGACGACGTCTCCAAGCCGAACCGCCCGGCTGTGGTGGGGTCGTGCTCGACGTCGACGACCATGTTCTGTTCCGCCCTGGAAGCATCTCACTGGCCAATCTCGCCATGGCCGGTGATCTGCTTGTGATCGTAAAAACACTGGCGCTCACAGGCCGCCGGCGACCCGGATGACGGCACCTGTCACATAACCGGCTGCCGGGGTGAACAACCAGGCGATTGCTGGGGCGATCTCATCTGCTTGTGCTGCGCGGCCGAGGGGGACCCTCGAGACAAAGCGCGCTGGGCGGTCAGGGTCGCCCGCACCGGCGTGAATCTCGGTGTCCACGAGCCCCGGCGCGACAGCGTTGACACGGATCCCTTGATCAGCCAGCTCCTTGGCAAGCCCGACCGTCAGAGTGTTGACCGCCATTTTGGCTGCCGCGTAATGAACGTACTCGTGTGGCGAACCCAACGTCGCCCCCGCCGAGGAGACATTGACGATGGTGCCACCTGTTCCACCTCGGCTAAGCGACATCAGCTGGGCGGCTCTTCGCGCGCAGAGGACGGTGCCAAGCAGGTTGACGTCGATGACCCGCCTGATCACCTCCACCGGCGTGTCTGCGAGATCACCGATGTGGGCTGTAACTCCAGCATTGTTCACAAGTCCGGTGACGGCTCCGAACTGGGCAAGAGTTGACCCGAAGAGCTCCTCGACGTCTGCAGGTTGGGTGACGTCCACGCGGATCGCCAAACATCTGACGCCCGCCTGCCTGGCTTGGGCCACCACCTCGGCGGCGGCACTGGAGTCGGTGCGGTAGCAGAGAACAAGATCGTGGCCTTCGCCCGCGAGGCGGAGCACCGTAGCCGCCCCGATGCCCCGGCTACCCCCCGTTACGACTGTCACTTGGCGGCCGGGTGCCTTCATCCCGCCATATTCTCATGCGACTAGGGTCCCTATATGAGCACAGGTCTGCGGCAAGATCCGGGTTCGCAGAGCGGAGCAACGAGTCGCCACAAAGCCACGAGTTCTCTGCTCACCGCTGTTTCGGCTTGCCGAATCACCGCTCTCAAGTCTCGTCGCGCCACCGACTTCCGAGACGCACAGAGCCATCCGCGTCCCCGCGCGAGCGCCTTCAGCACCTCGAGCGCCTTGTCCGCCAACTCGAAAGGCACGAAAAGGTGATCATGGTGGTACGCCGAGACGACGTTGGTGCTGATCCCCGCCGCAGCAAGGCGCTCCGTGACAGCCGCCAAGAACCCGACGGCCGCTAGATCTGATTCAACGCCGAGGGTTATCCAGGCACTCGGGAACGCAGCGTGGAGACCGGCGGCAGCTGCCTGTTCTTGGGTGACCACGACGGTGGTCGCCTCGTCCTCGACGAACTGCATCCGGGCTTCTATGCCTGCTGAAAAGTGGCGGTCGGCGAGCTGGCAAAAGACGAAAATCCCAGGATGCAACTCTGGGTTCATCCGCTCCAGCAGCTGGCTTAGATCGCTTTCAGGGGCCATGGCGCCATTGTCGCTGCACGACCACCTGCCTGACAACAACGCGGCACCGCCTCAGCCGAGCTAAAGACACAGGTCCAGAGGGCAATGCCTGAGCAATGCTCAGATCTGCAGCAGCCTTTCGAAGAAGTCGCGGTAACGCTGGAAGGCCTGCCTTAGATCATTGATGGAACGATCGGAGCCCTCCGACCAGGACGCCTCCAGCGCCTGGCGTTGCAGCCGGAAGTTGTCCACGAGCTCCTCCACAACCGTTGAGACCAGGCCCTCCGCGTCCTCCACGGCTCGACGCGGGTCGTCGACAAAGCCGACCTGCACAGACTCCCACTGCCGGCGGAGGGTCGCAGGATCCCCAACAAGCGATTTCCCCGAAAAGGCTGCCCTTTGCTCGGAGGTTCGCGGGCCCGCAGTCCTGTTCATACCACCGACATCGTGACCCGATCGGGTCGTCCCTTCGGTAGCGTCTTGCGCGGAAGTCATGTCGTTCATAACTGAAGGCACATGGCCTTCGGCCTCCAGCCAGGGGTCGTCGCTCTCGTCGAATATCGGCGTGTCAGCCTCGTCGGTAGCTATGAGGCGTTGGTCCTGCCGGTCTTCAGTTTCCATTTGATCTCCTCCTTGTCCACGCTTCCTGTACCTACTGACTGGCCGCGGAGGACTGGTCCGCAGACCGTCGGTTCTCGGGCTGCGCATGTGGGGTCTGGTCAGGATCGACTAGCTCGGCAAACAAGGCCCGGTAGTCGACAAATGCCCGGCGGATGTCTTCTGTCGGCACTTCAGAAGCCCGGCTGGCGACAAAGACGCCGTGCGCCCGGCGATAACGTTCGACAACTTCCGGGTGGTCAACCGATATGAGGTCGGCGCTCTGGCCAAAGTCCCGCACCGGATAACCACTGTCGACCATTGCGGCCGTTACAAGAGCATCCGCGCGAGCCAGGGAAGTGCCAGGCAGGTCCACGAACTCCGCCTGCACTAGACGCCAATCCTGCTCATAGCGGTCTCGCTGGGCCGCGGTGAGCTGCCTGATCGATAGCCGATCGCGCTCGGCCGCACGGCGATGCAGATCGGCCTCTGCCTGCTGAGCGTTTCCCGATTTTCGCAGGGTTCTCTCGTACTCGGGCCCAAAGCGCGCCCTCAGCCGGCGCCGCCGCCGCATCCGTCCGACAACAGCGCCGAGAGCCGCCAGCACCACGACCACGGCCACGACGATCACGATCAATGCCACTGTGCTCATTGACACCCCCGTTCGTACGCCTGCCCGTCCGGCAGGTCGCTGTTGGTATATGGCTTATGTCGCCTCCTATTGGAGGTCGTCCACCTTTTGGTCAAGCTGGGCTGCGCTGACATCGGCCTCCGTGACGATGCCCGCGAGCTCATGGCCTTCGAGCACGGCGAGATGCCCAACTCTGTGTCGCCTCATGGCCTCGGTCGCCTCTTCGACGCTTTGGTCGGCGGCGACGGAGGGAACCGCTCCAGCAGAAACGATCTCGCCAACAGTGTCGCCCTCGTGCATGCGGGCTTTGAAAAGGTCATCTTCGGTGAGCACTCCCTTGAGACGGGCGTCCTTCGACCCGCGAACCGGCAGAGCTACCAGCTCATTGGCAGCGAGGATCGCCGCAGCCTGCTCGACACTTGCGTTGTCATCGACAACGGTCAGCTTTGTGCTCATGATTTCGCGCACCTTGGTCATATCTAGTCGTTACCCCGCTCACGGGGCCGGGGAAACCGACAAGAGCACTTGGTAACCAAACCAGCGCATTCTCGTGATTGCAGCGTGAGGAAAGGAAGGGGTGCCACACTGCGAGATGGTGGCCGGACAATGCCCCGTCGGTCAGGCTGGAGCCACCTCGCGGGCGACCTTGGCCAAAAATGGCCACTCAGTTGCCTGCTGCACGCTCCGAGCGAATAACCACATGGTGAGGCGCTCCACCTCGAGGTCCAGCAGTCCGGCCATGCGCCTCACGAGGCCATGCGGGTCGGAGAGCAGCCTCTCTTCGCAGTTCAACATGTGTTGGAGCGGGTCATAGGTCGGGTCGCCGAGGTAGGGCTTCGGATCGATGGCAAGCCAGGGCTGACGTTCGGCCGCCAGTACATTGCCGGCGTGCATGTCGGTGCACAGGAGCACGCTTTTCTCGGCGGTGGAGGGAAGCTCCCGCAGCAGCGCGATCCCTGCGCGCACAAGGCCTGGATCAATGCCAAGGGTCTCTACGGACACCTCTTTGTCGAAGCGATCCGCCCATTGCTCGCACATGAGCTGAAGAGGTGGAAAGCAGTGATCACCGCCAGGTTTAACCCACAGTTGCTTGAGGATCTTTGCGATAACAGTGTCTTGTTCCAGCTGGGGACGGGTTCGCAAAGGTGTGCCGGGCGTGCACCGCTCCAGGAGGAGCGCAAGAGAGTCATCGAACTCCCTGCTAGCAACAAGGCGGACAGTGGCACTGCCGGCCCACACCCTCAGCCCGGCAGCCTCGTGTTCGGCCTCAGGGTGACGCCAGCCCACCTTGAGCACCAGCCTCTCGCCCGTCTCGGTTCGCACAGGCGCGACCCAGGCGGTGTAGCCCCCTGGCTGGAAAGGTTCTCCGAGCTGGATGGACCAATCTTGGGCGATCAGGTGGACGAGGTCGGGGAGAGCCGCCATCCACTGCTCACGCCCGTAGCGCCCCGCCACCGCAACGAGGTTGCGGGGCATCGCTAGACGATCCACGCGGCACGAAATTCCTCCCGCCGAAGGGTATCCTCAAATTGACTCGCGACTTGGGGGGTCTCACGTTCGGGCCTGGGGGGATTGCCTACCCGTCGGGGCTGAGACGCGAGCTGTGCAGCGCCAGCAAGCAGCTAGATAACGGACACCGGAAATTGGCGGCGATATGTCTGATGACGTGGACTTCATGATCTTGACCAGGACCCTCGAGAGGGACCTAGCAAGACGCGGCGTCTTGCTCCGGGCTGTGAAGCGCTGTCTATGGCTCGTGATTCCGGGCCTTGGGCTCTTGGCATTCGCGGTGCTCCTCGTCCTCACGAACACCACCACGCTTGTCATCACTCTCGCGGTGGTGGCGCTGGTCATCTTCGAGCTCTGCCGACGGGGTCTGGCGAGCGAGGGGGCAGCGCGTCACCCTGGCGGTGGAGCGGGCTAGGAGCTAATAGGGAATCGGGCTACGAGCGAGGTAGCTGCCCCAGCCGGGCTCCCCGGTGAAGCTGCCGTCAGCGGCCACGACCCGGCCCCTACTCAGAACGAGCTCGGGCCACCCGATGGACACCGTGCCCTCGTAGGGCGAGTGATCGGCCGCCATGTCAAGGTCCGTCGCCCCGAGCGAGTGGCGGCGCGCAGGGTCCCAAACAACCACGTCAGCGTCAGCTCCGACACTGAGCGAGCCCTTGGCCGGCCAGAGGCCGAATGTGCGGGCAGGGGCCTCTGAACAAAGGCGCACCCAGTCGGCGGTCGTGATCCGCCCCATCTGAACACCCTGCCAGACGAGCGCTAGGCGGGTCTCGATACCGGGAAGGCCACCGGGAATGTCTGTGAAGTCGCCAACTCCGCCGGGGCGGCCCGAAACACCCGCCCGCCGGTCGGCACGCCAGAACGGACAGTGATCAGTGGCGACGGTGTGCACATAGCCACTTGCCATCCCCTCCCAAAGCTCCTCGGCATGCCAAGGGTCCCGCAACGGGGGGGTGCAGACGAAGTCGATTCCGTCGGGGCCGCGCAAACGACTCGAGTCGAGGTAGAGGTACTGAGGGCACGTCTCGGCCTTGACGTCGACGCCGCGCTCTTGGGCGGCGCGAACAGCGGCTAGTGCCGGTGCCGAGGAGACGTGCACGATGTAAATCGATGCGCCCGTTACCTCCGCCAGGGCAGCTGCCCTGTTCACCGCTTCTGCCTCGAGTACAGCCGGTCGCGTAAGGGCGTGCTCGAACACCCCAGTTCGTCCGGCGGCGAGTGCCTCTCGACGCAACTCCTCGATGGCACCCCCGTTCTCGCAGTGCAACGTCACGAGTGCACCTTGGCGTCGCGCGTGGACCGCATGAGCCTCACGATCGTGGCGTCGTCCACTTGGAGACGATCCGGATAGGCGAGATAGAGCTTGAAGGACGGGATACCTGCTTCCACGCCCGCCGCGATGACCGATTCGGGTACCGCTTCAGTGAAGGTCAGATGAAGACCCCAGTCGATGACCGAGGGTTCAGCCCATGAATGCCAGGTAGCTACGGTCTTCATTGGGTCGTCGCCGCGGGCAACCGTCACGTAGTCGATGATCGTCGTGGTGCCTCCGATGGCGGCTGCGCGCGTCCCGCTTACAAAGTCGTCCGACACGCGCACCGCGCCCACGGGCATGTGGAGGTGGGTGTGGGCATCAACACCCCCGGGGATCACGAGCTTGCCAGTGGCGTCGTGCACCTGCTCGCCCGGCAACGGCTGTAGATCGGCGGCCACCTCGATGACGTGGCCATCCTCGCCGGTGCGTAGGTCGGCCACCCGCTCGCCGGCGGCATCGACGACCATTCCTCCTCGAATGAGCACGACTGGGTCCTTCCTGTTGTGACGACCGCTCGCTAGGCGCTTAGACGATCGATTCGTCGAGCATGGCGTCGGCGACCTTGCGGAACCCGGCGATGTTGGCGCCTAACACATAGTTGTCGGGCCGGTCGTACTCAATGGCAGCTTCGCGCACATGAAGGTGGATGGCGGCCATTATCGAACGCAACTGCTCGTCGACTTCCTCCCGGCTCCACTGCATACGCTGGCTGTCCTGGGCCATCTCAAGGCCGGACACCGAGACGCCCCCTGCGTTCGCCGCCTTCGCCGGGCCGTAGAGGATGCCGGTGGTGAGGAAATAGCCGACGCCATCAGGCACCGTCGGCATGTTGGCCCCCTCGACGACAAGCGTCACGCCGTTGTTCACCATGTTGGCCGCGTCCTTGCCGCTTATCTCGTTCTCGGTCGCGGCGGGGAAGGCGCAGTCCGCCGAGATGTCCCACATGGCATTTGTTTCCTCGCGGGATCTGGCAGGCAGGAACGTCGCTCGCCCAAAACGCTCTGTGTACTCACCGATGCGGCCGCGCCGTCGGTTCTTCAGGTCCATCACCCATTCGAGCTTTTCCTGGTCGATCCCATCTGGGTCGTATATGAACCCACTCGAGTCCGAAAGTGTCATGGGGCGAGCGTTCAGGGCGATCAGCTTCTCGACTGTGAACTGAGCGACGCTTCCACTGCCTGAGACAAGGCAGGTCTTTCCCTCGAGCGCCTCCCCGCGGGTGGCGAGCATCTCCTCTGCGAAGTAGACGATCCCATAGCCCGTCGCCTCAGGCCGCACGAGCGAACCACCCCACCCGTAGCCTTTGCCCGTGAGAGCCCCGCAAAACTCGTTGCGGATGCGCTTGTACTGGCCGAACAGGTAACCGATCTCTCGCGTGCCTACGCCAATGTCGCCGGCTGGAACATCTGTGAACTGGCCTATGTGGCGTTGAAGCTCGGTCATGAACGCCTGACAGAACCGCGCAACCTCGGCATCGCTGTGGCCCTTCGGGTCGAAGTCGGAGCCTCCTTTGGCTCCCCCCAACGGCAAGGTCGTAAGGGCGTTCTTAAGAACCTGCTCGAAGGCGAGGCCCTTGAGCAGCCCTAGGTACACGCTCGGGTGGAAGCGAAGGCCCCCTTTGTACGGCCCTATGGCGCTGTTCATCTGGACCCTGAAGCCCCTGTTGAGTCTTATCTTGCCCAGGTCGTCGGCCCAGGTTACGCGAAACACAATCGTCCGCTCCGGCTCTGCCATCCGCTCGAGGATTCTGCCCTCCTCGTAGCGGCGATCGTCACCAAGTAAGGGTGCCAGGCTGCCGTAGACCTCCCGTAAGGCTTGGAGGAACTCCGGTTCCCCAGGGTTCTTTGCTTCGATCGCCTCGATGGCTCGCGCTACGTAGTGCACGTGCTCATGATGCGATTCGTGGACTTAGACAGGGTAGAGGCTAAAGGCCCGCGCAGAGGATCGACGACAGCGTTACTTCGCAGCCGGGGGGACAGCCACACGAGCTCAGCGGATACCGGCGAAGAGGTCGTCCTCGGGCGTGAGAGCCCCCGTTCGGTCGTAAGCACGGATGAAGGTCTCTCGGCTCATGAGGTCGGAGAAGACATCGAGACCGAGCCGGAGGAAGAACATGCTGTCAGCTTGGCTGTTGTGGGCCTCGAGGGCCGCGTACTGCTGGGCTGTGTAGCGGCTGCAGTCGATCGACGCTGCGATCAGCTCGTCGGCGACGGAAAGATCCCAGTCCTCTTCGGACTCGTCTTCCGGATTGTCGAAACCGCCCCTGGTGAGCACCTCGCGGAACCTTGCCATGTCGGACGCGGCGATGGCCGGGTAATAGACCTTGTCGGCAACCGGCGTGGCCTGCAGAGCTGCCATCGTTACTCGGTGTGCCTGAATGTGATCCGGATGGCCGTAAAAGCCGTTCGAGTCGTAAGTGACGACGACTTGTGGCCGGTAGCGCTCGATGAGGCCCGAGAGCCGCTGGGACGCCTCAGAGACAGGCGTAGTCCAGAATGACCCCGGCGCGCTGTTCTGAGGCCAGCCCATCATCCCCGAGTCCCGGTAGCCAAGCAGCTCGAGAGACCCGACACCGAGTATCTCGCAGCTGGCTTCGAGCTCGCGCCGCCGTCGGGCGATTACCCACTCCTCGTCATGACCATCCTCACCGGGCTTGGTGGCCTCGTGTCCGTCTCCGAGCTCGCCGTTGGTGCAGGTCACCAGCACCGTGTGGACACCCTCAGCCGAATAACGGGCGAGAATCCCGCCGGTCGAGGACGCCTCGTCGTCTGGGTGGGCGTGAACCGCCATTAACGTCAGGGGCGCTTTGGACAATCTGGTTCTCCTCTAGATAGGGCGGACCTGGCCGCAGGGGCGGAGGTCACCACAAGGCATTGTCGTTCGCTGCGCTTGCCGCGAGACGGCGACACGCCGGCATCTAAGGCTGGACCTCCAACCTTCCTGGACCGTTCATGCTTCAAGCGGCGCAAAGCCAAAGCGCGACTCGCGCAGGCCTACGCAGGCCAACGGTGTCCGGGCTCCCGAACCCATAGCTCCAGCGGTCGCTTGTTCCTCCTGTCGCGACAAAAGTGCCGTTGGCACGCGCCCGACACACGCTTGCCAAGACTTTTCGGAGCCTACTGGTCGCCGCGTTGGACCGTTCCGGTGCCGGGTTGATGTGCGAGCTCAGCGAGCCGCATCTCCATGGCGGCGATCCGGCGCCAAACTAGAGCTCGTGCCTCCGCGGGCTGAGGAGACTTGCTCTACTAGTAGACAGCCAGCGCTCGCGCGATTCCGGACGACCAGGGACCGCGCGAGCTTGGAACTCAGCTCTGATCCTGTACCATACTGAGTATGATTAGGAATTGGGCAGCACAATGAGCGTCAGGCACGCCATCCTCGCTCTACTGAGTGAAGGCCCGAAGTACGGTCTCCAGCTCCAAAAGGAGTTTGAGACAAGTACCGGCGAAGTATGGCCGCTCAATATCGGCCAGGTGTACACCACACTGCAGCGCCTCGAACGCGATGGGCTGGTCGAATCCGACGAACCCGAGCAGGAAGGCCCTCAGAAGGGGTTTCACATCACCGACGCGGGCTCCGAGGAGCTCTCGAACTGGCTCAATACGCCTCCGGACATGACCTCGCCTCCCCGCGATGAGCTCGTGATCAAGATCCTCGCGGCGATACGTGTTCCCAGTGTCTCTGTTCACGACGTCATCCAGATCCACCGCCGCTACCTTGTCGAACTGATGCAGCAGTGGACGCGCCTCAAGGAAGACGAGGCCGATTTTGATCTCAGCTTCGCGCTCGTCGTCGACGCTGAGCTCTTCCGGCTCGACTCGGTAGTGCGCTGGCTCGATACCGCAGACGGAAGACTTAAGCGCGCCGAGATGGAGCCGCCCGTGGCCTCGCCCGGACCTCGAATCGCCCGCCGGCTGGTGGTGCGTAGGTGAGCTTGCTCGAGCTGCGCCAAGTTTCGAAGTCCTACGGCGCAGGTCCGACCGAGGTCCACGCAGTACAGGACGTGGATCTCGCCGTCGAACGCGGGTCACTCGTGGCAGTGATGGGACCGAGCGGGTCGGGAAAGTCAACCCTGCTCACCATCGCGGGGAGCCTCGATGAACCGACGCGCGGTGAAGTACTCATCGACGGCGCGTCGCTCCAAGCGATGTCGCGCAACGACAAGGCTCGGCTCCGGCGGCGGACGATCGGCTATGTCTTCCAGGAGTTCAATCTCCTCGCTGGCCTTACAGCGGTCGAGAACGTGTCGCTACCGCTCGAACTCGACGGGCTCTCGGCAAAGAAGGCCCGCTCCACGGGGATGGCCGCGCTCGAGGAGCTCGGACTAGCCGATCGAGCGACTCACTACCCTGACGAGCTCTCTGGTGGGGAGCGACAACGAGTCGCTATCGCCCGCGCCGTTGTCGGGGAACGACACCTTCTCCTGGCCGACGAGCCGTCTGGGGCGCTCGACTCAACAAATGGGGAGGCGGTGATGCGACTGATCCTCGGGGCGTGCAAGACGCGGAGTTGCGGCCGTGGTCGTCACCCACGACGCCCAGCTCGCGTCATGGGCGGACAGGGTGGTTTTCCTCCGAGACGGACGCGTCGTTGATCAGACGATGCCCCCGCCAAGTCCAGAATCGTTCCTCGAAGAGGCCTCTTCGTCGAACCCACGCCCCTAACTCGGCCATGCCCACACTTGACAGGTTGTTAGCAAGGAGTACTATACGCAGTATGATGTCTAGACGGTTTCGGGGTTTGGTATCGATTCTGCAAAGGCGGGTGGCCCAATGAGCCTGCTTGAGCTTCGCCAGGTGACGAAGTCCTACGGCGAGGGCGAGACAGCCGTGCTAGCGCTCGAGGACGTAAACCTGTGTGTCGACGCGGGCCACTTGGTCGCGGTGATGGGTCCGTCTGGTTCGGGCAAGTCCACGTTGCTGACGATCGCGGGCAGCCTCGAGGAGCCGACGAGCGGCGAGGTCGTCATTGAGGGCACGCGATTGTCCGTGATGTCGCGCAACGATAAGGCGCGGCTTCGCCGGCGCACGATCGGCTACGTGTTCCAAGACTTCAACCTTCTCCTGGGGCTGACGGCGCTCGAGAACGTGTCTCTGCCTCTTGAGCTCGATGGCCTGTCGACAAAGCGAGCCCACGCCGCCTCTATGGCGGCGCTCGAGGGCCTCGGGCTGGCCGATAGAGCAGGCCACTTTCCCGACCAGCTCTCCGGCGGCGAGCGCCAGCGCGTCGCCATTGCACGCGCCGTGGTCGGTGAGCGGCGCCTGCTCCTCGCGGACGAGCCGTCCGGGGCACTCGACTCGACCAATGGCGAGGCGGTAATGCAGTTGATTGCCGACGCGTGCAGCCGTGGCGTCGCCGCGATCGTCGTCACCCACGACGCCCACCTCGCTTCCTGGGCCGATCAGATCATCAACCTCCACGACGGCCACCTCGTCGATCCCGACGGACCGGGTACGGCAGCCCTACTCGTCGCGCCGACGCAACGCTCGTGAGCGAGCCGAAAGGAGCATCGATGACCACCGCGCCTCGCGCGCCCTTTGCCGAGGCCAGGCCGCCCGACGGTGGAGCACCAGCTCGGCGCGCCGTTGTCCGCTGGGCATGGCGGCTCTTTCGCAGGGAGTGGCGTCAGCAGTTCCTCATTCTCGCCCTAATTGTCGTAGCGGTCGTGGCGACGATCGTCGGCTCGGCCGTCGCCACAAATACCCCGCCGGCGAAGAACTTCGGCTTCGGCACGGCAGGAGACTCCGTAACTTTCTCGAGCCTGAACTCGCGCACCCGAACCGAAATCGCTACCCTCGTCCGCGACTTTGGGCGCGTCGAGCTAATAGAGAACCAGACCATTTCGATCCCGGGATCGATCAACACCTTCCAGCTGCGTGCCCAGGATCCACGCGGACCCTTCGGTGGGCCAATGCTGGCGCTCGTCTCCGGTCGCTATCCGGTAGGCCAAAACGAGGTCGCCG
Source organism: uncultured Acidimicrobiaceae bacterium (assembly GCA_963725355.1). Classification (GTDB taxonomy): domain Bacteria; phylum Actinomycetota; class Acidimicrobiia; order Acidimicrobiales; family Bog-793; genus Fen-455. The sequence continues at coordinate 66,604 of CAVRYE010000007.1, read as the reverse complement.
TTACCAGCGGGGTGGCCTCCGCGTTCCACCTCGTTGTCGGTGCCAGCTGGACCGTCGACGGCACCAAGCGTCGCGTCGTCGGCACCGTCGAGAACCCGCAAAGCCTGCTCGACGAGTTCGCACTCGTCACGCCCGGGCAGGTAAGAGCGCCTACGCAGGTAGTAGCACTGTTCAACGCAACGGGTCAGTTGCCAAAGTCGATGGCGTCACAGATTCAGACGCCCGCGTCAGTCGCCCAGTCGAACCCGCTCAATCCCGAGACGATCTCGCTCGCGGCCCTAGTGCTCGGCATGCTTCTCATTGCTCTCGTCTCGGTTGGCGGCTTTACGGTGCTAGCCCAACGCCGCCTCCGTGCGATTGGCATGCTCGAGTCGATAGGGGCCACGGACAGGCACGTTCGCCTCGTCGTAAGTGCTAACGGGACGGTTGTCGGCCTCGTCGGTGCTGTCGCTGGCTTTGTGCTCGGGCTAGTCGTGTGGCTCGCCTACCGGCCGAGCCTCGAGCAGAGTGCCCACCACGTCATCGGGGCCTTCTCCTTGCCATGGGTGGTCGTCATCGCGGCGATGGTTCTCGCGGTCGTAGCTACGTTCTTCGCCGCATCTAGGCCCGCGCGGGCGATCATCCGCGTCCCGATCGTCGCCGCGCTATCGGGTCGCCCTGCTCCGCCTCGCCAGATCCACCGTTCGGCCATCCCCGGCATCGTCTTTCTAGTAGGGGCGTTCCTCCTCCTCGCCTACTCGGGCAGCACCGGCGGTGGAAACGGAAATGGCGGTGCCCCAGAGCTCGTGCTCGGGATCCTGCTCCTCATCCCCGGACTCATCCTCCTTGCGCCGTTCTTCCTCTCACTAAGCGCGAGGTTGGCCAGACGAGCACCTATCGCGATCCGACTGGCAGTTCGCGACCTTGCCCGTTACCGCGCCCGCTCAGGCTCAGCGCTCGCGGCAATCAGTGTCGGCGTCCTCGCAGCAGTCATCGTCATGCTTGCGGCGTCTGCACGCTACGGCAACGTGCTCGACTGGGCGGGACCGAACCTCGCCTCGAACGAGCTCGCTCTCCACGCCAACGTGTCACCGGGCCCGAACGCCGTCACCCCGAGACAGGTCACCGGGACCGGTGGCGTTCCCGGCGAGCTCCCGAATCCATTAGAGATCGCAAAGCATGCCAAGCAGATAGCGGATGGGCTCGGCGCGCAGCTCATCGCGCTCGAGACCCCCGATGCCAGCATCAACGCTACGCAAGGCGGCCGGAATTGGGACGGACAGATCTACGTCGCGACCCCGCAGATGCTGCGCGCGTTCGGGATCAAGGCGTCACAGATCAACCCCAATGCCGACATCTTGAGCTCACGTCCAGGTCTCTCCGGCGTTTCTGGCATGACCTTGAGCTACGCACCAGGTATCGGAAAGGGTTACCCGCCACCCGCACCGTCTGAGTGCAACAGGGCGACTGACTGCCTAGCCAACCCAGTGATCCAAGAGGTCGGTGCCTTGCCGAGCGGTACATCGGCGCCGAACACAGTGATCACCGAGCACGCGATGAAGGAGTTCCACATCCAGGCGACCACGACCGACTGGCTCGTTCAGGGCACTCAGACCTTCAGCGCCTCCCAAATCAGCAGCGCCCAGCTTGCCGCCTCGACTACACAGCTTTCTGTCGAGTCGAAGAACGACCAGCCCACTTCCTTTGCCGTCATCGGCTGGGCGACGATCTTCGGGATCGTGATCGCCCTTGGCGTTCTAGGCATGTCGGTCGGGCTTATACGCAGCGAGACCGCCAGCGAGCTACGCACGCTCGCCGCGACGGGGGCGAGCAGCTACACCAGGCGCACTCTCTCAGCGGTCACCGCCGGAACACTCGGCTTTCTCGGCGCACTGCTCGGGACCGTCGGAGGCTACGTCGCGCTCATCGGCTGGCTCCGGGGTAACTCGTTAAACGGAGGCATCTCCGCACTAGGAAATGTCCCGGTCGCGGATCTTCTCTTCATTCTCCTCGCCATGCCAGCGTTCGCCGCGCTCGTCGCATGGCTGTTGGCCGGCCGTGAGCCTATGGCGATAGCCCATCAGCCCATCGAGTGATTGAGTTCGGTTCAGAACGTCATCTTGGGCCAACTCCACACACCGGGCTGACAATTCTCGCACGGTGCTTCGGCCCCCTGCCCTTCGGTGAGAGTCAGGGCCAGGAGGATGAGGCGACTCGAGCAGGTATCGCCCATTGGAAAACTGGCGGCCCATAGCGTGGCTACGCAGGCGTGTAGGTTGCCAACTCTGCTGTCGGCCCATCTGCGCCTCGAGCGAAAGGGCAGGAGAGGTCAAGCGAATCGTGCCGGAATCGATTGCACCGGACGAGATCGCTCCTCTTGCTCAAGCTGGGCGAGAAGAGCCGGCAACGTCGACGTTCATCGTGGCACCGATCATGCCGAATTCGTGGTAACCGACGTCGATCCCCTCGGGAGCCGCGCCCGCGGAAGGCATGCGTCACGTGTGATCTGTGGCAGAAACACCACTTCCAATCGGACGGGAACGGATCTGCTTGATAGGAGCAAGCCTTGGCGAACCCCATAGGAGTTCCATTCGCCATCTCGTCGTCGGCCGAGTCCTGTCGAGGACGGTAGTACCTCCACGAGCGCTGCGTGCCGCTTTAGCTGTGCGTAGACACCTAGACGGCGCGAACTCCAGACCGATCCCCTGCTTTCAGCAGACCGATCCCCTGCGCTGTCAGCTGCTGTAGGGCAATCCGGCAGGAATCAGCCTTCGACATGTTGCGACCGCACGTAGAAAGCCCGGCGAGTTCTTATCGATGCCCCCCGGCACGTTGATGTGTACGCTGCCGCCGCTAAAGGTTGGATCGGGCACGCTCGGAAAGCCGTGGACGCGTATGCACGCTGCAGCCTTCAAATAGTCAACCTCGTCGGCTTGGGTGAGCTGTTGCATAATCCCCGGGAGCTGAAAGCCAGAAGGGAGGTACCGCCTGCACACGGCTGCGGCGCGTCGCGTATCGCGAGGTACCGATTCCGAGGCTCGGCGTCACCATGAACGAGACCGTGTTCCCACTTGCGACCGGATTTTGAAAGTGCGGCTCCCCATTGGAGCGCATACAGGAGCCGAATCGTGCGAACTGCGCGTTCTGCGACGTCGAAGAATGCGTTGCCGTCGTAGTCGATGGGCCATCGCTCGCAACTCCCGGGCCGGACGACCCTCCGCATGCGGTGAACAGCACGGTGACAGCCACCAGTAAAAGACCTATCCAGGCACCCTGGTGCGGCCGCATTGTCAGCACCACCCATCGACACGCCGGGCGGTTCCGAGCCGATACTCGAGCGCGGCTTTGGCGTGACCATGTCGACTGCCCTGGGCGGCCGACGGCCGGCGATCAGCTTGATCAGCGGCGACCTTCTCGCCCCAAGAAGGTCTGAGAACAGCGAAGTCGTGTCGTTGTCCGCTGGTTGACGCGCTCGGGAGGGTGTGGACCCTCACCTCCGAAGTGAGTGAGCAGAGTCCCGAGGTTGCGCGCAACTCCAAGAGGGGTTCTGGTCTTCCGATCGAGTGCACGAAGAAGGTCTTACACCAGTGCGTCTAACAGGGCGTTAACGGCGAGTTCTGACCGAGCGTCGTGAGGCGTTGGCGCGCCGGAGCCCTCTGTCGCCGGACCTGAGAGAACCACTGGCCTCCTGCGCTCCTTGACTGAGGCCGCGAATCGATACGACTAGACGATGCACCCGCTGCCACGGACGGCGGGCGAAGATTCGAGCGCATCCATGACCACGATTCAATGCGCTGCCAACGCCGCGTTGACTGCTCCTCGTCACGCTGACAAGAATCTTCCTGCCATCGAGGTAGCGAGCCTGTCTCAGCCACGAGCCCTGAGGAGAGGTTCAGACCACGTTGTTACAGGACAAAGGACTGAGGGCACCGGAATGAGCGCCATGGGTACTGGCGCGAGTCACGGTCAAACTGAACCGCGACCATGGCTCTTCGGGTTTCAGCGGGGTCTGGTGGTCTTATCTGAACACCACCCTGCTCGCGACAGTTACCTCACCCAGTACATGTGAACGCGTGGACAAGTCACGGTCAGAGGACAATCCGGTATCGGATGTGCGTGGCCTCCGGGGTGTCGATCACTCGAACGATCTCCAACTCGACTCTCCCGGGCAACACGTCAAATAATCGGCGCCCGCCGCCAAACAGCACCGGAACCTGGTGAATCTGTAACTCGTCGAGGACACCTGCCGCAAGCGCCGCCTGTGCCGTATAAGCGCCATGGACCAGGACGTTGCGGTCACCTGCGGCGGCTTTCGCCTGTGTCATCGCGCTGGCGATCCCATCCGCCACATAGGTCACCAATGGATACTTGGCAACCGATGGTCCCGGCGGCCGGTGACTGGGCACAAATATTGGGACGCCGTCGTGGTGGTCACCGCCCCAGTGATCCACCTGTTCCACGGTGTTGCGACCGGAGAGAACAGCGCCGGTCCTTTTGATTTCATCCAGAAATTGACTGCCAATTCCCGACCCATCAACGGTCTCCGCTGTTGGCGCAGCATCCGAAGCAAACCCATACCACTCGTGGAGCCGCATGAAGTCGTCGCCGCCGGGGTTGCCCGGTTTGTCGTTGGGGCCAGCGATGTACCCGTCAAGCGACATCGACATGTAGAGGACGGATCTAGACACAACCGCTCTTTCGATCAGTCCGCGAGAAGCCGCTCGAGCTTGTCGAGCTGCTCCGACCAACCCTGCTCGGCACCGGCCAACGCCTCGGGGGGCGGCATCGGCTCGAAGTAGGACTGTCGCATGGTGAGCGCGGTTCCCCCTTCGCGAGCCTCAAAGGTCAGCTCAATGAGCGTTGCGAAGAGCTCGTCCTGCTCGTCGTTGACGGCCCGGCCGCTCATAACCAGACGATGCGGACGATCTATCTCGTAGTACTCGCCTCCCATGTAGTGCGAGAACTGCGCTTCGGTAGGGATGAAGTCGGGCCACTCCATCGCGAGCCGGTACGTCCCCCCGACGCGAAGGTCCACCTCGGCGGCGGGGCAGGTGAAGCCGTTGGGCCACCACCATTTCGTGAGTTGGCCCGGGTCGGTGAAGGCGTCAAAGACCCGCTCTGGCGAGGCCTTAAGGGTGCGTTCGATGACGAGCTGCTTGATCGCAGTCGCAGATCGGACGTCCACGGCGGCACGGGTCTCAGGCATCGGGGATCTCCTCACTAATGGTTGATTCGGTTTGGGCGGCAAGATGGGCTTCGAGACGGTCGAGGCGGTCGGACCATTCCGCGTGTGCGCGGCGGAGCCAGTCATCCACTGGGGCCAAGCCGTCGAGTTGAAGTCGCGCTGGGCGGCGCTGGCCGTCACGGGCCCGGCCGATCAGACCGGCTCGCTCCAGCACCTTGAGGTGCTTGGTGATAGCGGGCTGCGTCAGCGTGGAGGCCTCTGCGAGTTCGACGACGCCGGCATCGCCGGCTGCGAGGCGCTCCAGGATCGCCCGGCGGGTGGGGTCTGCAAGGGCCGCGAAGGAGCGGCTCAGTTGATCGTTAGCAACCATTACCTCCAGGTTATATAACTAAATAGTAAATGTCAACCGGCAGATTGACGGCGCTTTGGATCTGAGCTGGGTCTAGGGTCCACCTACGCGTAGAGGGGGCTCGACCAACCTGATGGTATCTAACGCCTTCAGATCGGAGAGCCCCCGTGGAGAGAGACCCTACGCGGATGTGCGAGCTACTTGTCGGCTTGCCGGATGTGAACGTGCTCGGTATCGACGATGTCCCCGGAGAGCCGCTGCGCGTCCACGTCGAACTGCGGGCTGGTCGGTCGGGGTGTGAGACCTGCGGAGTGCTCGCACATGTGAAGGACCGTCCCGTCGTCGAATTGGTCGATCTTCCGTGCTTCGGGCGCCCTACGCATCTGCTGTGGCACAAGCGTCGGTTGCGGTGCCCGGAGGGTTCCTGCATGGCCGGGTCCTGGACCGAGGAGTCAACGATCGCCGCGCCTCGAATGGCGATGACCGACCGGGCCGGGAGATGGATCACCGAGCAGATCGGTCGCTACGCCGGCAGCGTGAACGAGGTGGCGGTCGAGCTCGGCACCGACTGGCATACCATCAACGACACGTTGATCGCGTACGGCACCGCGTTGGTCGACGACGATCCGGACCGGTTCGACACGGTCAGTGCCCTGGGGCTCGACGAGGTGCTGTTCGCCCGCATCGGACCCTGGCGCCGACAGGAGTTCTCTACCCAGATCGTCGATGTGCAAGCCGGCCAGCTCCTCGATGTCGTCCCTGGTCGCAGCGGCAAGGGACCCACCGCCTGGCTCATTGCCCAAGGAAAGAGCTGGCGGGACCAGGTCCGCTACGCCACGTTGGACCTCTCGAGTCCCTACCGGGCGGTCTTCGACGCCATGGTGCCTGACGCCACTCAGGTGGCTGATCCGTTCCACGTGTGCAAGCTCGCCAACACCAAGCTCGACGAGTGCCGACGTCGGGTGCAGAACGAGACCATGGGACATCGTGGTCACAAGTCCGATCCCCTCTACCGGTGCCGGCGTCTCCTTACCAAGGCCGATGAACGCCTGACCGAGCACGGACGAGAGAAGCTGCTCGGTCTGCTGCGTGCCGGGGACCCCCGCGGGAACGTGACGACCATGTGGCACGCGAAGGAGGCTGTCCGTGAGCTGTACTCCCACTCCGATCCCGAGCTCGCCCTCGAGTGGGTCGAGCGTCTCGGTGCCGATCTACAAGACAAGGACTACCCGATCGAGGCACGATCGCTCGGTCGTACGCTGATCCGCTGGAAGCACCAGATCGCCGCCTGGCACGAAGCCCATGTGACCAACGGACCCACCGAAGCAGTGAACAATCTGATCCAAGCGCGTGAAGCGGGCGGCCTTCGGGTTCACCAGGTTCCAGAACTATCGGATCCGGTCGCTCCTCTACGCGGGCAAGCCCAACTGGGACCTACTCGTCACGATCAGACCCCGCTGATTTCCGAAGCGCCACCAAACCAGACAAGGCCTCTTCGCTCCTCCGAGATTTCTCTGCTCCACGCGAACCCACCACAGCTATAGCCACAGAACTGCATGACCGATTAGAGCAAACCAAAGGTCTCATTCGTGTGGTCGCCGGTTCTGGCAGGACGAACCGCCCCTCTAGATCGAGGACGGCTGCGTTGTTGAGGGCACCATCGAAGGTTGCTTCCCTACGCCGGCCGTGTCCCCGTCCGGCACGAACGAACTCCGCCTCTGTACGACCTCGACCCGCCAGCGTGAGACGCGCGGATCTGGCGACGCCCACAGCCCCTCGCCATGATCCTCCTAGTGAACCTTGACCTCGTGGCGGCTGTCGGCACCAGCTCTCAACCTGTATACGGGCGCGCCGTCGTGACTATGCTTCCGTTTCCTTTGTTTGCGCGTCGCGTATCTTGCAGTGGATGCTGGCGCACGGGCCTGCGGCACGGCGATTGGGGAGAGTCAGTCCTCTATCTCGGAGAGGAGAAAACGGATCCCGCCTGTGGCCGCCTGGGCTAGTCCGCCAGCCAGCTCGCCTGCCTCAGGTGACCCGAGCGCGGCGCACGCGGTCGCGTAGTCGGAGAAGTAGACGTCGATGGTCCGGTAGGCAGGAGTCGGGGAGCCGTCCTCTTTCGGGAAGACCTTGGCCGATTCGACCCGCTGGACGTCTGGGATTTTGCCCAGCAGTTCCCTGTTGGCGGGGGAGTTGTAGTGGGCCTCAAAGGCGCCGGGATCGTTCGGGTTGTCGACGACGACGGTGAGTTTGACTGGCATGGCACGATGATAGCCAGACCGACCCACAAAGGGGCTTAGCTCTTGCGGTCGCTGTCGTCGCCCGGCCGCTGTTGTCACGACACCGTCACAAATCTTCGACTACAACACGGACGCGGCAGTCGTGCGAGATCAATCATTTCGGACTGCGTTACCCACATACCTGTTCACGTGGCTTATCGACAGGTCGCGGCTCGTCAACAAACCTGACGAGCCGCTGCCGGCTCTCAAAATGCGCGTGCGGTGTCCGGTTCGCCGCGCATCAAGGCGTAAGTCCACTGCGTGGCGGAGAGGACCACTCAATCCGAGGCGGCCGGACCGACGCGCAGAGCGGCCAACCTTTGTCATCTGTCAGCCCGAGGCGGCCGATCAGAAGCCCGTCATGGCACGCGAGCGCCAGCACGTCGGACGGAACGGCATCCAACCAGATCTTGGCCCGCCGGAACATCCTGAAATCGCCCACTTCGCCGACCACTCCCCAGGAGATATAGACGAAGGTCTTGCCCTGTCGCCCGTGGATCTGGGCGCCCCTCAGATCGGCCTGTGGCGGCGGCGACACCACGTCGCAGATCAGTTCCCATAACACTGACTCGGCGTCGGCTGCGACGAGGCCCGATAAGTCCTGCTGGCCTTCGCGGCCCTGGATGGCAACGTGGATGTTGTGATGTCCCTCCGGAAAGTCCGGACCGGGGCCGCAAGCGCGACCGGGCAGATCGAAACCCTCGATCCTGATCAACATCGCCGACTCTCAGCTCGAACCGAACCCTGCAACAACGATCAACGTCCTCAGTCCCCTTACACACAGAGCGCCTGGTATCAACTGATTCTGCCTGTCTCCGCCACCGCCGGCCGTCCGTTGCCCTCAACAGACGGCTGCTTCTTCCGCCTTCGGCAGAAGGCCGAAGCATATGAAACGCCCCTGATCATCCGGGCAAGCAGAGAAGAAGCCTGCAGACGTGCGCCGCTCCCAGCGCTCGGCTTTGGAACGGGGCCGATCAGAGTGTGAGCTCCTCACTTGTGTCTCACTTCCGCGTTTGCACCCGAACTCCACTTTTGCCTTCCGCCATCCGAAGGAAAGGCTTGCCGTAGCCGCACAGTGATCAACTTCGCGACCAGCTCAGGCGGCAGAGGCTCATCGACGGGGAACCTCAAAGCTCCAGTGGACTTCGTGTACCCGGCTAGTTCCTCGGCCAGTTCGGGGAACACCGAGCCGCTGTGGGGTAAATAGCTCAGGTGATTCTTGAACGCGGCGAAGCCAGCGACCGTCTTGCCGTTGACCTTAAAGGCCGGGACTGTGTACGAGATGCACTGTTCGGCATCCGGGACGACAGCCAGGATGTCGCCCCGCAGTTGTACGAGAGTCGAGCGCTTCGGCTCATCCAGACGGTCCAGGTAGTCGTCGATCTCGGCGGACGACATCAGTCGCCTCCCCGCTCAAGCCGCTCCTGGAGCACGACCGTAACCTTGTCTCCGGGCTTTTTGGCGATCGCCTGTTGCAGGCTTGCCTTGAGCGGCAGCTTGTGGCGGCCGTCTCCGAGTGCCATAAAGGAGCTCTGGAAGGGGTGGCCGTCCACCAAGCCGCGTACCTTGACCAGGCCCCGGGTGCCGAAGTACTCGGCCGACCCAGGCATCACGACGTAAGTCCAGCCCCCCTTGTTGGTGCTCTTCTCTAGAGTGGCCGAGAACTGTTTGTCCAGCTTCATAGCACCTCTTTCTGTCTTCAGGCTAAGCCGCCAGGCCTGAGGCTCGGCCCAGCTCCAGACCCGGCTCGGCGACATCTCGGTGGTATGACGAGACCGGGAGGCCGATTTCATCGCCCTCCCGGAAGGTCACTACGCGTGCGAACGGACACAGGACGGAAACTGCCTGCTGAAGTGGCAGAACCTTGTGACTGTTCCGTCGGGGACGGGCGAGCTGGTCAGCGAAGCTGAGCCCCGTCAGTCCGGAGGCTGTAAAGAGGGACTGCAGGTTGCGCGTCTGTGCGTCCTGCTGATGGGTTCACGTTCGATCCCATACGGGGTTCGAATACCGACAAACCTGTTCACCGTCTGGACGAACTCACACGGCGAGTTTCGCCAAAGGGTGACTACCTAAAGAGACGTTTTCATCACCTCGATCCGGCGACCTCTCTTTGAGACAACCCGGACGATCACCCGGGGGGCGGGACCACCGAGTCGGCCGCGATGGTCAGCAAGGTCCGGGTTTCCTCTCGCCCGGAGAAGTTTGGGTAGGGGATGCCCAGGTATTTCTGGGAGATCTCATCGATACTCTCGGCACCGCCCTCGGTCGTAGTGGAGATCACACGACCGCGCACGACAAAATAGCGTCTCGTCTCGTCGGGGTCCACCACGGTCACTGCGACGCGGGCGTCCCGGGCCACGTTCTTGGCCTTCTGGGTCCAGTCAGGAGTGTTGATCACGATGAACTCGCCGTCGGTGGTCACCCATGTCTGGGTCAGTTGCGGAGAGCCATCAGGCATGAGGGTGGCTATGAAGCAAGGGCTAGGTCGACGCAGTAAGTCGAGCAGGTCCTGGGGCAACGGGACGGACAAGATGAGTTCCTCCTTGTCGTGGGTCTCCAGCGAGGATAGGTCGTGAGCTGTGGATAGTGGTACCGCCGAGCATCTGCTGGTGCGCGGCTACCGGATTTCGTAGGTGCCGTCGAGTCGGGCGCGCACCACGACAGTCCGGTCATGGCGTGGAGTGCATCGCGGAAGGTGAGCCTGTCGGGGAGATCGAGCCTGCAGTTCAGGGCGAAGAGCTGGAAGTCGTAGGAGAGTGGTCCGTGCGAGTGGGGCGGCCTGGGGCCGGCCAGCCCCGGTGACCGAGGACGCCTTTGCCGTGTCTTAGCCCGCGGATCGGACCGAACTCGGTGAGGCCATTCTCGGGAATGCCGCTTAACGATGGGGTTATGCCGAGCGTAAAGGCACGGGTGGCAGGTTTCCCGAAGGGACGTCGGGATCTTGCACGACGAGAACTAGTTCCGAAGCTTCGGCCGGCGGCGTTGTCCATACGAGCGGGCGTGAAATGTTGCCCCGAAGAGCTTGCCGCGGTACCGCTCAGGGATGGGGCGCCGTGGTCGAAAGCGGGCTAGTGAGGGTGATGCTCTCGGGCGCCTGTAGGTCGGCAAGTGCCCAAACGATTTGTCGTATCCGGCGCGTCGGTTACGCAGGGCGAGGCCGGCGGGGTTTGCGGGCATGATCCTGGTTCCTTCCCCTTATGCCTGGCGGACGGGGAGGTTGGGGTTGCGGAGTCCGCGGTAGAAAACCGAGATCGCGGGCCACGTCGCTGTGTCCGCTTGGTCGGAGTAGATGAGGGTGACCTCGTCACCTGCGTAAAGCGGAAAGAAGCGCGCGCATTCCGCTACACAGCGTGCGAATCATCGGCCGGGCTTCCTGCGTGAGCCGGGATGGGACAGCAGACGGACTTCTGTGCCACGGCGGTGACCTCCCAAGCGCCTGGGGGGCGCTGGCGCATTCTGGATACGCTTAGACGCGGTCAGCATTTATGGGATGGGGATAACGGTAGGTAGTTGAGCCCCAGTTCGGAGGGATGGCAGAGCGGACGAATGCGACGGTCTTGAAAACCGTTGGGTGATGAGCCTCGTGGGTTCGAATCCCACTCCCTCCGCCGTAGTCAGAGTCACAACGTTCGGGCAGTTCAAAGCCTAATTCGGTGTCGAGCTAGCTCAGGCATCCCTCAGCTGCAGAGCTGTAGGTTCTGTGCTGGCGCCGGCGCTCGGTCAGCGCGCGACCATCACTGCATCCCTGCCTTCGTACCACCCACAGCGACAGTGTCGAGAAGCAGGTGTCGTCGGCGACGAGCACCACGAAGCCCCCGATGTCGGCGTTGTGGCCCGCCTGCGTGTCCTGAGAGATGTGAACCGGCGGAGCGGGCGGCACCCGACCGCGCCCCGCAGATCGCCGGTCGGAGAGGGCGTCGGTGAGGTTGAGCTCTGCCATGACGAGCAGCTCGAGGTCACCGACGTGCTCGGCGAGAGAGTGATTACATGACGCCCGCACCCGGGGGGCGAGATGGCCCCAGGAGCCAGGAGTTTCGGGCGGACTGCAGCTTGGCTCTTGACCAGCCAGGAAGCCCTCTACCTACCTCAGACGAGCCCGCTGAGGGGTAAGTCGGGGGCAGTTCCTGAAATAGGGACTCCTTCCGATGTGCTGCCCCACCTCAGGGGCCCATCGTTGAGCTGTGGTGCTGATCAGTTCACGAGCAAACGAGAAGGGGGACGGGTCATGATGCGACCACCTCACGCGGATTTCGTCGAGGCCGAGATCGCCTACCGGCGGGAGTTCGCCGGCACCGGCGGCACCGGCGGGTCCGTCCGGCCCAGATTGGTTCGTACCGTGTCCCAGTGGGGGCGCCAGTGGATCCTCGGGCGACACCGGCCGGCTCTATCGCTTTCCCCGGACGTCCAGTTGCGAGCAACTAATCACAACTGACGGTGTTAACGAGGTCCCCCTGCGCCGTTGTTCTGCGGCGTTCCTGGGACCTGGTGACGCCTAACACCAGCATCCGCGATGATTTCCGTTGTGCCACCCGACGTGAGCCTGGCTCCACTCGTAGGGCGGACCGTGGAGGTGCGGCGGCTCCGCGAACTTACCGGCCTCGACGGAGGAGTATCCGGGCACGTGCTCCTCGGCGGCGACGCCGGCGTGGGAAAGAGCCGCCTCATCACCGAGCTCGCCACCCAGGCCAAGGCGGCTCAGTGGCGTGTGTTGGTTGGGCACTGCCTCGATTTCGGCGAGAGCGCACTTTCTTACCTCGCCTTCAGTGAGGCCCTGGGTCGGCTGGCGCTCGACGAAGCGGCGATGGCTGCCTCGCTGGTCGAGTCCAATCCCGCGATCTTCAGTCTGCTGCCTTCTCATCGAATGCTCACCGAGACGCCAGATCGCGAGCGGACGATGGATCGCGTCTCGTTGCTCGAGGCAATCCATTCCACCCTCACCCAGCTGGGCCGAGATGCGCCGCTCATGCTCGTCGTCGAGGACTTGCATTGGGCCGACCGGTCGACCCGGGAGTTGCTCACGTTCCTGTTCACCCGGGGATTCGCCTCGCAAGTCACGATCGTGGCGTCATACCGCAGTGACGACCTGCACCGGGCCCATCCGCTCCGGTCGACCCTCACCACCTGGGCGCGAATCGCAGGGGTCACGAGACTCCAGGTCTCACCGCTCGAAGATCCTCAAATGCGTCTGCTGATCGAGTCGCTAAACCCTTCGGCTCTCCCCGAAGCCGAAACCCAGAAGCTTCTCGATCGAGCGGAGGGCAACCCTTTCTACCTCGAGGAGCTTCTCGCCGCCGTGCAATCAGGGGGCAGTCAGCTACCCTCCGACCTCGCCGACCTGATGCTGCTCCGATTGGATCAGCTCGACGACGCTGCTCGCCTCGTCGTTCGCGCGGCGGCAGTCGTCGGCAGGCGTTCGGCGCATCGGCTCCTTGCGCGTGGCTCCGGACTCGACGGAGAGATGCTGGATCGGGCCCTGCGCCACGCGGTCGAGGCCAACGTCCTCCTGGCTTCTGACCGCGATACTTACTCCTTCCGTCACGCCCTCCTCGCCGAAGCCGTGTACCAGGATCTACTGCCAGGAGAGCGAACGCGGTTGCATGCGGCCTGTGCTAGCGCTCTCGCGTCGGGGGAGGTCATGGGGACCGCGGCCGAGCTGGCCAGGCATGCACTGGCGTCTCACGACCTGGTGACGGGGGCCAAAGCCAGCCTGCGCGCAGGCGACGAAGCGATGGCCGTTGGTGGTCCAGACGAGGCCACACGTCATTACGAGCGGGCCCTCGAGCTCACCTCCGACCACTCGGTCGCGGCTGCGCTCCGAGACGGCGGTGGAGATATCGTCGACCTGGCGGTCCGAGCATGCGCCGCTGCCGTCGCCGCAGGCGATTCCTTCCGGGCTATTGCTCTTGCCGAGGATCAGCTGCACTCACTGCCCGACGACGCAGCGCCGCAGCACCGGGCTCGGCTGCTCAGCGCGCTGGCAGTGGCTGCCTTGCCGACGGACAGCAAGGTGGACGTTCTGGCCATCACGACCGAAGCCGTGGGACTCTTGTCGGGCGACTCCCCGAGTCTGCTGCAGGCCGAGATCCTTGCCGTTCACGCCCGCGCTCATGCAGACCGCGCTCGCTACGACGAAGCCGCGCGTTGGGCTGACGACGCACTCCATATGGCGAGACAGCTTGGCCTCCCCGATGTGGCAGCCGACGCGGCGACCACGCTTGCCAATGTCGAGAAACGAACCGGAGATCCGGACGAAACGGCGGCCGCGCTCCTGCGCGCCGTCGCCGAGGCGGAGGCGGCCGGTGACGTGGCATCAGAGCTACGTGCGCTGTTCAGTCTGGGCGGCCTTTACTACGAGCGCGGGAGACTGTCTCCCGCGCTCGATGTCTATCGCCGCACATGGCAGCGTGCAAAGGACGCCGGTCGGCCATGGGCGCCCTTCGGACTTGAAGCCCGCGCCGAGACTGCGATCGTCGCCCTCGTAGCCGGTGACTGGAATCTGGCGGCCGAGGCCTGCGACGTGAGCGGTGAGTCGCCACCCGCCTTCGCCGAGGCCCTCTTGCGCGCAATCGGGCTCGAGATCGCCGCGAAGGTGGGTGACGACCAAGATGCGCTCGAGCTCGAAGGCACCTTGCGGCACTGGTGGGAGCGCGACGGCCTCGTGGCGATCATCGCCGGAGGGGCCGGAATCGAACTGCGCGGCCAACGTGGCGACCTCGAGGGTGCTCGAGCGATCTACGACGAAGTGGTCGAGGCGGTGATCGGGCTTTGGCGGAACCCCGCTTTCGCCGCCCGTATTCGTCTCGCGGCACTCCTTATCGCAGAGCTCGCTTCGGGCGCCGTCCACGCCGGAGCAGTCGAGCGCGCCGAGCTTGGCAAGCTCGGAGAGGAGATCGTGGTGGCAGCCAGGCCAGCCGTTGATGCCTTCACGGCGTCACGCCATCCTGGACCCGAAGGTGAAGCGTGGGTGGCTCGTCTCCAAGCAGAGCACGGCCGGCTGCGTTGGCTCACCGGCGTCGACCCGCTTGCCGAGGATGAGCTGGTCGAGCGCTGGCGTCGCGCCGTGCGGGCCTTCGAAACGTTTGGGCACTCCTACGAGATCGCCCGTTCCCAGGCCCGACTCGCCGCGGTGCTAGGAGCGGCCGGGCGACACGACGAGGCACACGCCGAGATTGTCCGTTCGCGGGCCGCAGCGCTCCGGCTTGGTGCCCGGCCACTCGCAGGAGAGCTTCGTGCCCTTGACGCGCAGGAGAAGCCAGTGGCGCAGGGCGTCCCCTCGCACGACCCAACTCTCACCCCGAGGGAAACGGAGGTGCTGAAGCTCGTCGCCGAGGGCCGGAGCAATCGCGAGATCGGCCTACAGCTGTTCATCAGCATCAAGACCGTTAGCGTCCACGTTTCCAACATTCTCGCCAAGCTCGGCGCCGCCAGCCGGACCGAAGCGGTCGCGCTTGCGCGTCGCCGAGGGTTGCTGGGCGAAGGGCCCGGCCAGGCTTCACGGCGATGAAGAGCTACTTCCAGCTTCCGTGAATAGGTCAGATTCGCCAGAAGTCACCTATTCGCCATCGCCGCGATGAGAACGCCCATCGTGTGCTCGTCATGCTTTACGCCCCTCGCAACGAACTCGAGCGTGACGTCGTCCTGCGGCTGGTCCGCGTCTCCTCCGAGTTCGCCCTCGAGGGAGAGGCCAGCGCGTTAACGGTTCCTTACGAGCGTCCATCTGCATGAGCAAAAAGAACTGTGCCCATCTTGGTCGTACGGCCCCAACGACGGCGAGCAGCCAACCCGACCCTGAACCGACTCACTCCCCATCAGCTCCCCTCAGAAGGTAAACAAGGGCCCCGATGCTGATCCTCGGAGGCCAGGTCACCTCACCTCACAATGACCCCGGTACCATGGCAGTCCGTCCATGTACGTCATCGACTACGTCATCTACGGCCTATGGGCCTTCTTTTGGTTGGCATGGCTGGCGGCCGCCCTGACGGCCAAGCGGGCAGCTCAGTCACGAGTGCGACAGTTCGTCGGCTTGAGGGTCGCCCTTTTCGTCATCCTGGTCTTGGTCAGTCGCTCGGGAGTCTTCAAGGGTCATCACGCCATCGTTAACGACCCAATTCTCCAGGGCATCGGCATGGGCCTGTTCGTGGCCGGGTTGGGACTGGCGCTATGGGCACGGGTCTATCTGGGGCGAAACTGGGGCACCCCGATGTCCGAGAAGGTAGACGCGGAGTTGGTCACCACCGGGCCTTATCGGTACATCCGCAACCCCATCTACTCGGGAATCATTTTCGCCGTCATCGGGACAGCGATAGCCGTGAGCTGGTATTGGGTCGTTGCCGTCGTGTTTATGGGCGTGTACTTCATCTACAGCGCAACCGTCGAGGAACACATCATGGAGCGCCTCTTTCCGAACGAGTATCCGGCATACAAGCGTTCGACCAAGATGCTGATTCCTTTTCTGTTCTGAGCCATCAGCTGGCGAGGATGTCCCCGAATCCCGACAAAAGGAATGGGTCAGGTCGCCCAGATCGCCGGGACCGGGCGTACAGAATGTTCCGCTGAAAGGCCTTGATGTCGTTTGCCAGCGAGAAGGGACCACCCCCGCTGGTTTTGCCAGTGGCACGGGACCACCCCCGTTGCCAGTCATGGGACCACCCTGAGCATCCACCAACGCCGGCCGAAGACAGATTCGGCTGGGCCTCCGAAGCCATCGCGGAGGAGGCCCCATGGTGTTCGGGGAGGTAACGGTGGTCCAGATCAAAGAGGCTCTCAGACGCTGGCTTTTAGGCGAGGGTGAACGCCCCATCGCCCACGGTGTCGACCGCAAGACGG
Source organism: uncultured Acidimicrobiaceae bacterium (assembly GCA_963725355.1). Lineage (GTDB taxonomy): Bacteria > Actinomycetota > Acidimicrobiia > Acidimicrobiales > Bog-793 > Fen-455. The sequence goes on along the minus strand of CAVRYE010000007.1, from coordinate 49,989 downwards.
CGAGGCGCTACATCGCCGCTGCTTTAGAAGCACGTGCCGGTCCTGTCCGAACGCCAGCACCGGATCGTCACTCGTGCAGCGTTCGGCAGGGAATCGGGTGCCCGCCAATCTCTGCAGAACGTGCGCGGCGGTGTCCACCACCGCCCGCTCGACCCCTGGACCGAAGACACGCGCAACGAGGTCAGGCCCGGCGTCAGAGGGATGCAGGCGGTACACGTCGACGTCCATCTCGCTGTGTAACGACAGCGACTGGCCCATTGCCTCGGCGACCATACCCACGACAGTCGCTGGGTCCTCGATCACGGGGTGAACCCGCATTGCAACACACTGACATGCCAGCCAGGACGCCCGCGATCACCCGGCCGGTCGAGGGGCACCCCTCAGGACCTCGAGGAGGTATTCGGGATTCGTGAACCCGCCGCTGGCAGAGTAAGTCGCGTTCTTCGGGCAGGACATGACAGCAGGAAGACGGTGGTGGAAGCTCGCCAAATCGTGTCGAGACATCGGAGACAACTGTGTCGCGACATCGGAGACGGCTCGGCTCGGTGACCATGCGCTCAGCGTCGGAGGGCCGACTTCAACTAATCTCCGACCGGTGGCTTCCTCCCCAAGGCACGGTGCCGAATGGATGTGAGGACAGTCGAAAGCAACAACCGCCGTCAGTTAGCGCTGAGTGCCGTTCTGCGCATTCTCGTTGTCCAAACCACCGATCACTTCTTCGAGAGAAGGGTCGGGTGAGCGACAGCGCCCTCCATCTCACCTTCTTGAACGGAGAAGACGTCGATCGCTTGGACGTTTCCGATGGCGACATTCTTGCGGCCGTCGAGATGTGCCTTCGTGCTCAGGGCCTCGGTGAGGCGGTGATTGAGCCGCGTGTGCATCTTGAGCCGGACCCGTCGGTCGACGGGCACTTCAACATCTTGCGAGGTTCGATCACCCCCTTGGGTCTCTCGGGGGTGAAGATCGTGGGCGACTTCGTGGACAACCATCTGCGTGGACTTCCTTCGGAGGTCGCGGTGTTGAACCTTTTCGATTCGACAACCGGGGTACCAACAGCCATAGTCGACGCGACCGCCATCACCGCGATGCGCACTGGCGCGATGACGGCGATCGGCGTTCGCTACCTCGCTCGGCGCGACGCACGAGTCCTCGCGCACATCGGGGCCAGGGGGACCGCCTACTGGAACCTTCGCCTGCTCGGCGGGCTGTTCGACTTCGAGGAGATCCGCTTGCACTCGCGCCGCCCCGAAAGCCGGGAGGCACTTGCCCGTCGCGTCCGGGACGAGCTGGGCCTTTCAGTTACGGTCACTCCGGACTGGGAAACCTGCGTTCGTGACGCGGACGTCGTGATCGAAGCGTCGCGGCTGCGACGGCCCGAACCGTTGCTCCTTACGGAATGGATCAAGCAAGGGGCGCTCGTCATCCCGTACGGGACAATGAGCGCGGTCGAACTCTCACTCACCGACATCATGGACAAGATCGTCGTCGACGACTGGGGGCAGGCGGCGGCGGGGAGGTTCGGCGCGTTGCGGGCTCACGTGGACACCGGCAAGCTCACGCAAGCGACGCTCTATGGGGAGCTCTGTGAGATCGTCGTCGGTCAGAAGCCCGGTCGCGAGAGACCAGACGAGACGATCCTGTTCTGGCACAGGGGCCTTTCGCTTTCGGACATCGCCCTTGGCAACATGTTCGTGGAGCGAGCGGCCGAACAAGGCCTCGGCCAACGACTCCGTTTCGCCTGAGCGGCCCGAGACACGCCATGGATCCCAACGCGCCGATCGTCCTCTCCGGGCAGGCGCTCACGCCTGCCGAGGTGACGGCCGTCGCCCGCAACGGCGCGAGCGTCGTCTTCTCGGCGGACGCCGCCGAGAGGCTTGCCCGCGATCGGACAGTCGTCGAACAAGCCGTGGCTGGAGGAGAGGCGGCTTACGGGCTCACGACTGGCCTCGGCTCCCGAGTCACCTATGAGCTGCCGAAAGAGGAGCTTGCCGCGTTCAGCGAGCGAACGGTGCGGGGCCGCGCCAATGGGGTGGGTCCTCCCCTTTCACGCGAGGTGGTGCGTGCCACCGTCGTCACACGGTGTAACCAGATGGCCCACGGCGGAAGCGGCGTTCGGCCGCCCGTTGCCCAGCTGCTCGTCGAGATGCTGAATCGGGGCGTGCACCCGGTAGTGCCCGAGACCGGCTCGACTGGTGTCTCGGACCTCTGCCTGCTCGCCCACATCGGACTGGTCGTTTTCGGAGAGGGCTTTGCAGAGGTCGACAGCGAGGTCCTAAGCGGCGCCGACGCGCTCGCCCGTGTCGGGCTCGAGCCGGTCCGTCTCGGTCCAAAGGACGGGCTCGCGCTCTGCAGCTCGAACGCCGTGGCCGCTGGCACGGCGGCGCTTGTCTACAACGACGCGAGCCAGCTCCTCGAAGCGACCCACCTGAGCGCAGCGCTGAGCTTCGAGGCCTTCCGAGCGAATATGACGCCACTGGACGAACGAGCGCAAAAGGCTCGTCCCGCCCCGGGCCAGGCATGCTCGGCTGAGCGCCTCCTCGGCTATCTCGACGGTGGGCTCCTGCGCGACCCAGGCCATGCCCGCCGGCTGCAGGACCCGATCAGTTTCCGCTGCGTGTCCCAGGTTCACGGAGCCTTCTTCGCGGCGTTGGATTTCCTTCGGGCGCAGCTCGAGGCTGAGCTGAACGGCGCCGGGGACAATCCACTGGTCGTCGCGCGGGACGCAGTGATCATTTCGACGGGCAACTTCCACACCGCCGGGCTGGCGCTCGCACTCGATACCGTCGCCGGGGCCATCTGCCAGACGGCCGGCCTCGCTGCAAGCCGCACCGCGCGCTTGTTGTCCAGCGCCATATCAGGCCTTCCAGACAACCTTTCGTCGCGTGGACCCGCGAGTTCGGGATTCGCTCCGCTGCTGAAGACGGTTCACGCCGTCGTCGCCGAGCTGCGTCACCTAGCAGCTCCTGTGGCGAGCAACGCGCAGGGAGAAGAGAGCGAAGTCGAGGACGACGCCACGAACGCGGCGCTTGCAGCGCGCCGTGACGCGATGATGCTCGATGCCTTCCGCCGCGTCATTGCCATCGAGGCGCTCGTCGCTGCGCAAGGTCTGGAACTTGCCGCACCCGAGCGGGTCGGAAGGGGGGCGCTCGCGCTGCAACGCACCGTTCGTTCTCACGTGTCCTCCTTGGGCGAGGACAGACCCTGTGGCCCGGACGTCTCGGCTGTGGAAGCCGAGGTCCTTGGACCTTTGACCATAGCCGGATTGCTCGAAAACGCTCGCGACGCGTAGAGCCGGTCCACTTGAGGGCGTGATAGGTGATCGGCGTGCGGAATTACCGCACTGGGCTTTCGCCTCGAGTACGAACGGCACTCATGTCGGGATAGGGATGCAGGCTCCGAGGAGTAAGCAGCCATCCTGCAATGAGACGGTTCACCCGCTCCCAAGTCAGGCGATGACGCTGGCTGGGTCGCCGTATCGGAGGGGACCAGTACCGGCTGACCTCAGTGCGAGAGGCACGAAGAGCCCGATCGTTGCCGGGCACTGGGTGGTAGGCGAGATGTCCCCGCACCACGGGCACCGCCTGTTGACAGGGACGGGAGATGCCGACGGCGCGCGAGCTGATCCTTGACTGCTTCATCTTCGTCCGCAGCCGCTTCGAGATTGTGATACGCCGCAGTCTCCACACCGGCTTATCCCGGCGCACCCGAAGTCAGGACAGCAAGAGGCCGGAGTGTGACTCTCCCCATGTCTTCACCGAATATCAGTGAGATCACCGGAAGTCGAGTAGCTCAGGGCGTGCTCGACTGGCCTGCGCGCTCTTCACATCCGCAGGTGTGACTGCCGGGATTGGGAGAATGAGTCCCGTGGTCGCCGACAAGGCTGGTCGAGACTCTCCGCCGACAACGGCGCGCCGCATGCGCTACGCGGAGTTCGTCCGGCGACAGGCAAGCGACGGGAGGTTGAGCTCCCGCGAGTCGGAGGAATACCTCGAGCGAATCTTTCGTGCCGACACGGTCCAAGAACTCGAGATGGTCGTGAGTGCTCTGCCGGAGGCGAAGGCCGTTTCTCTCGACTCCGCGATCGCCGGCGAGTGGCAAAGGCCCGTGAAGAAGGGGTCTTGGCTCCGGCGGCTCGTCATCTATACGGTCATCATCGATGCGGCCGGCGTGGTTATCTGGGTCTTCACTGGTCGCGGACTCATCTGGCTCGTTCTGCTTTTCATGTTCAGTGCGCTTACCTTCGCGTGGAGAGTCATGCGACGCGATGAGCGCCGCCGACTCGTACGTTCCCGCCGCAAGCGCAGATGAAGGCCCTCGGCGAGCCCAGGATGAGAAGACCGGCCACCTAGGGACAGGGACTCGGCGGAGAAGACGCGCGAGCTGGAGGGGTGCCGACGCGAGCGAGAAGAAGAGGCGAGCACGCGTTGATGCAGCATCGACCGAGCGGGCGAAGCCGAGGGCTTCCATCTAACCGGACACAGTCCGACGAGCGGGCCCCACCGCGCCCGTTGGTGGGAATATGGGCGGTCGGAGGTGGAGGGGGTGGGCATACAACACGGCGAAGAGGCGGCAGGTGTTGAGGGGCTGTTCGCCACCGACGGCCCGGGAACTCCTCGCCCCATAGCCGCCATCAGCGCCTTGGTCGCGCTGGGGCTGTCGGGGTTCTGCTTCGTAACGGGCGAGAGCCTTCCAGTAGGGCTGTTGCCCGTGATCGCGACGAGCCTCCATTCGTCGCTTACCGCCACGGGCCTGCTCGTCACTGCCTACGCCCTCGTTTCGGTGGTGGCCTCTCCACCTTTGACGCATTTGACGCGGCATATTCCCCGTCGTTATCTACTCTCGGGACTGCTGCTGGTCTTCGTGCTCGCCACGCTCGGGGCGGCGGCCGCTCCCGATTACGGGTGGCTGATGGCGGCCCGGGTGGTGACAGCTCTCTCCCAGGCCGTCTTCTGGTCAATCGCACCGGTTACCGCCGTCGGGCTCTTTCCACCCGAAAAGCGCGGACAAGCCGTCGCCGGTCTCATCGTCGCCGGACCACTCGCCTTTCTCATCGGCGTGCCGGTAGGCACCTGGATCGGCCAGGCGAGCAACTGGCGGGTACCGTTCATCGTCCTTTGTGGACTCGGTTTGCTGGGGATAGTCGCCGTCGGACTGCTCGTGCCCACCTCGAGGCCGAGTGACAGCCACGCAGCCGTTGGCTCTCATCCCGACGCCCGGCGCTTCTGGATGGGTGCGGCCACCATGGTCCTCGCCGTGTCCGCTACCTTCACGGCCTACACCTACGTAAGCGCCTTTCTCACGAAAGTCAGCGGGGTTCCAAAAGGCGACGTTCCGGCTGTTCTTCTGCTCGGCGGACTGGGCTCTTTGCTGGGGGTCGTCGTCACCACGTTCGTCACCGCCAGGAGGTCACATTCTCGCGCCGAGCTCCCCGTCGCGCTCCTCATGATCTCGCTGTTCGGTCTGTACCTGTTCGGGACGTCGGGAGGTGTGGCAGCCGGGCTGCAGGCACTGGAGAACTTCGGCCTCGTCGGTGTGGACATAATGCTTCTCACCCGCGTCCTTGTCGTGGCGCCGAAGAGCACCGACATCGCCTCGGCCTGGTACTCGACGTCGTTCAACGCAGGCATCGCCGGCGGACCGGTTATCGGCGGTCTCGTTCTATCCCACTTCGGGCTTCGGGCGACACCGCTTGTCGGCGGGATACTGGCCGCCCTGGCTCTAGTCGTCCTCGTGAGCGACCGCCTCTGGGCATCCCAATAACGCTGCGTCACCCGGTGGGTGACGACGCGTGAGCCGCTCCCGCGCTCGTTCGAGATCTACGAGTCGGCATCGTCTCCTCGGCGGCGAACGCCCCCTTCGGCCTCCTCGAGAAGGCCTCTCCTAAAATGCCCGCCGCAACCGGAGTCCCTGAAGGCCGCGGTATTAGATGAGAGGCTGAACACGCTCCCCGGGGCCAAATCCTCGTGTTGGCTCGGCGCTGCACGCGCGGGCCAGCACAAACCGAGAGCCTGGCTCGAACTCAGGGCTTGACACGAGAGCGCAGAGTCCTGAGCCAGGCATCTGCCTCCGCGCGTGCAGCCGCCATCTCCTCCCGCTCTTTCGGGCCACGCTCGCCGAAAGCCGGGTAGGAACCAAGGAATTTCACCGATGCCAGCTTGCTATGCAACTCCTTTAGGCAGTCGCCGACGACTTCGTCACTGAGGTGCCCCTCGAGCTCGATCACAAAGCAATAGTCGCCCAGCCCAAGCTTGGTAGGACGCGACTCGATCTTTGTGAGGTTGAGATTTCTGGCAGCGAACTGCCCGAGGATCTCGTGCAAGGTTCCGGGGTGGTCGGCCTGCTGAAAGCAGACAAGGCTTGTGCGGTCATGATCAGTCGGTGCGGGCACGACTCCCCTCGCAACGAGCACGAAACGCGTCTGGTTGCCCGCATGGTCCTCGACCGACCGTCCGATGGAGGCTAATCCGTAAAGACGCCCTGCCAGAGCAGGCGCTATCGCAGCCGTCCCGTCCGGCTCGGCCTCGCCGACAAGGCGCGCCGCCTCGGCCGTCGAGGTGGCGTGCACGAGCTCGGCCCCATGGAGGTGCTCTCTCAGGAAACGCCGGCACTGGGCGAGGGCCACGGGAATTGAGATGACGCGTCGGATATCCCCTACGGCGGTGCCTTCTGGCGCAAGGAGGTCGAGGTGGATGTCGAGCACGTGCTCAAGCTGGATCAACAGCTCGACGTCAAAAACAAGGTGGTCGAGGGTCGCGCTAACCGTGCCCTCGATCGAATTCTCGATCGGCACGAAAGCGGCGTCGACCTCTCGATTGTTAGCCGCCTCGAGAGCATCCGCGATCGTCGCCATGGCAACCGTCGTCGCACCGGACAAAGAGGGGATCGAGCGAAGAGCCTCCTCGCTGAAGGTTCCCTCCGGCCCCAAGTACGCGATCGAACGCCAAGCCTGCACCGAGGTTGCCATGAGGGCAGGATAGTGACACCGATGGACGAGCTCGAAATCAGGGGGGCGGCCGGGAGCCAGAGGTCGCGCGACGACAAGCGAGGTCGGATTGCCTGGTTTCACTGTTTTTCAGGCATCGCTGGGGACATGGCGCTCGGCAGCCTCGTCGACGCCGGCGCCGATCCCTCTGAGCTCGAGCACATGGTCGAGAGGCTTCCCATCGACGGCTGGTCGCTCAGCTTCGAAACAGTGTGGCGCGGGGGCATAGCCGCCACGCGGGCGGTCGTGAGAGTCCGCGACGACGCCGTCGTCAGGACCTTCCCCCACGTCATGGCGATACTGGAGGAGGCCCGCCTTCCGGTCCGTGTCCGCGAGAGGTCGGCGGCCGCGTTCTCTCTTCTCGCCTCTGTCGAAGGTCGTCTTCACCGACGTCCGACTTCGCAGGTGCATTTCCACGAGCTTGGTGGTCACGACACCATCGTCGAAGTCGTCGGCACCGCCTCCGCCCTCGAGTTGCTAGGCGTGAGAACGGTCTCGGCAAGCTCGGTGGCGACCGGGCGCGGCATGGTGCGCACGCCCCACGGGCTCGTGCCGAATCCAGGTCCGGCTGTCGTGGAGCTGCTTGAGGGGATCCCAACCCACGGCCGCGACACAGGAGTTGAATTAACGACCCCGACGGGGGCGGCCATGCTTGCAGCCTGGGGTTCCGCCTTCGGACCTATGCCGGCCATGACGATCGAGTCGGCCGGCTACGGCGCCGGCGCCCGTGATCTCGACGAAGCTCCGAACTGCACCCAGGTTGTCATCGGCCGGCGCGCCGACTCCGCCGCTGCATCCCCATTCGGCCAGCAGCTCGTCAAGCTCGAGGCCAGACTCGCCGACCTCGCCCGTGACGCGATCCACCATGCGCTCCAAGCGCTGGTTGACGAGGGTGCCCTCGACGTCTTCATGTCGCCCGTGCACTCTGAGAGCGGTGAACCTGGCTTTGTCGTAAACCTTGTCTGCGATCCCGTCCTCGTCGGGGACATCCGCCAGCGACTCAAAGAGGACCTGGGGGTGACCACCGTGACGGTGTGCCCGGTCGAGCTCTTTTCCGCCGAAGACGGCCAACCAGCAGTCGACGTCGACGGCCATCGGGTACGGGTGCAGGTGAGCCCTGGACGCGTCCGGGCCGAGCGGGCTGATGTCGCACGCGTCGCTGAGATCACCGGAGCCCCCCTGCGCGAGGTCGTGACGCGCGCCGAGGCTGCCTGGAAGGAACCGGCCGGGACAACCGAGACGCCTCCGCCGAGCGAACCTGGGACGGCGCCGATCACCCCGATGCGACCCTGATGCTCACCTGATCGGTCTGGCCCACGCCGCTCGGCGGTGCTGTCACCGGGCTACGCGGAAGCAAGCCACGCCCGACCGAGGCCCACAACGTGTAGGAGCGACCAGCCGAGACGGCGAGCGCGGGCAGCGTGATCACGATCGACGCGCCCGGCGCCAGACGACCCACCCGGACCGCAGTCGACCGCGTCCGCCCGAAAGAGCCCGGGCCACCTCGCGCCGGTGCCACGGGCACGACAGAAGCGGCAGCCCAAATAGCCGAGATCTCCGCGTTGCCGGCATTAGCGACTACGAGCACGACCGAGAGTCGTCCTGTCGGGGGCAAAACCGAGGTCGACCCGGGCGGCGGGACCTGCAGCGTGGTCGTCGTCGAGGTGGAGGTGGTGGTCGACGTCGAAGTTGAAGTGGTCGTAGAGGGCCTCGTCACCCCTGGGAGTGTCGTCAAGGTCGTCGTCGATGTCGAGGTGCTCGTGGTCGTGACGGGGAGCGTCGTTGTCGTCGGCAGCCCGTTAATTCGCACCACCGGCGGTTGCACTGTGAGAGCGACGATCACGAGCTTGTCTTGGAGGCGAAGGCTGGCCGATCCCGCCAATTCGGTCACGAAAGATGCCGCCGGCGTCTTGGACCATGCGGCCGGGTCGAGCACCCATACCGAGGCGGGAAGGCGTCTTCGTCCGCTCGAGCGTGGCAGCGAGCGCACGAAGAGTCGGTAATCGCCGTCCGCGGCCACGAGCTCCCTGCCTGCCCGCACGACGCCTGAGGCGGCTTCGGCGAGAGAGCGGGAGCCCGGGTACGGGCCAATGGCGAGAGCGATCGCCCCCGCGAGGTCGCGCGAACCCTGGGCGCGCGCCTCGAGCGTGGCTGCGAGGAGCTGGCCTGAGCGCAGCCTGGGTGCCGGGACGCCCAAGGTCCCTAGCTGGGCAAAGTTCTCCGAGGTCCCTTCGACAAGGTCGCCGAGGGCACGTTCAAGGCTCGTCCTGTCGAGCGAGGCACCACCATCGCGCACGATGTGCATCGTGGCAGCGAGCGTCACGGACTCGTCGACCACCGGGATCACCTCGGTGACGTATGTCTGCGCCTCAACCCGGTCCGCGACGCTGCCCGAGTTGACCACGTCCGCCGCGACCTCGGCGATGATGACCGCCAGCACGACGACGGCGACGACCACGACCACGCTGCGAACAGTCCAGCGACGCCCAGACGAGATAGACCCCCGTCGCCAACCTGCAGTCATCGCCGAAAAGCTAACGCGTGTGCCGGCGGGAACCCTGGAGCCCCACCAGGGCGGACGCTCTCGTCCCCCGTGGGGCCAGGATCGGCCGTGCGACCGAGCTGTTTACTCCCCGGCTGCACCCCTGGCGACGCTGACCTCGCTCCTGGTCGAACGCCAGCTCACGGTGGGCCGAATGGCGTCGAACTCGACGCGGTCCTTGTGCAGCTTGGCGGTCTCGATGAGCACCGCGATAGTCGCGTCCTCAAGGAAGTGCGGCTTGAGCCCCAACGCCGGCAGCTGGGTGGCGACGGCGTGGTAGTAGTGCTCTTCCTTCTCGACGCGAGGGTCGGGGACGCTGTCGATGACGACTTCTCCGCCGGCGACCTTGGCGGTCCACTCGGCGAGCTGGTTCACCGAGAACGACTCCGTGAACTGGTTGAACACGCGGAACTCGCCCGGCTGCGCCGGATTGAGGCAGGCCAGCTCGACGCATGCGAGGGTGTCGCGGATGTCGAGCATGCCCCGTGTTTGGCCTCCCTTGCCGTAAACGGTGAGCGGATAGCCAACGGCCGCCTGGACTGCAAAGCGGTTGAGCACTGTGCCGAATACGCCGTCGTAGTCGAAGCGGGTCTGCAGGTCACGATGCATCGTCGTCTCCGGGGTCACCTGGCCGTAGACGATCCCCTGGTTCAAGTCGGTGGAACGAAGGCCCCAGATGCGACAGGCGAACTGGATGTTGTGACTGTCGTGGACCTTGGACAGGTGGTAGAAGGAACCCGGCTGCTTCGGATAGGGCAGCAGGTCGGTCCGGCCCTTGTGGGTGATCTCGATGAAACCTTCCTCGATGTCGATGTTCGGGGTCCCGTACTCGCCCATCGTGCCGAGCTTCACGAGATGGATGTTGGGATCGATCTCGGCGATGGCATAGAGCAGGTTCAAGGTACCGACGACGTTGTTCACCTGGGTGTACACGGCGTGATGGCGGTCGATCATGGAGTAGGGAGCAGAGCGCTGCTCGGCGAAGTGGACGACTGCCTCAGGGGCGAAGTCCTTGATAGTCCGTTCGACAAAGACGCTGTCTGTCAGGTCACCGATGAAAGGCTGGATCACGTTGCCGGAGACTTCCTTCCAGGTGGTGATCCGTCTTTGCAACTGTCGGATTGGCACCAGGCTGTTGACGCCCATCTCGTCGTCGTAGCTGCGTCGGGCGAAGTTGTCGACGACTCCGACGTCGTGGTTTCGCGCCGATAGATGCAGCGCCGTCGGCCAGCCAAGGTAGCCGTCCCCACCGAGTACGAGAATCCTCATCGGTCTTTTCTTCTCCTTGTTGATCGCGGCGTCGTCGCGCTGCCCAGTTGGCGCAAAGACGGGGTATCTCTGCAATTGACCGCGAAAAGCCCCCCGAGAGACTCCATGCCGGACTCACGGGTTGCCTTGACGCGACCCCCAGAGGAAGCCCGGGGGATACTTTATCGAACCAGCTACCGCTGGTGCGACTCTGTGGATACCCTTTTGGTCATCTCGCCACTCCGGCGAGGTGCCAGGTGGCCTCGGGAGTCCAGCAGATGGACAGACGCTTCTATCTCGACGTCAACCGTCTCGCCGCGCGAACGGCGTGGGCTCACAGCACGCTCGCCTTCCTCGCGCGCCCTTACGCCCTCTTTATCCTCCTCGCCTTCGTGGCCTTCGCATTGGCACGGGCGCGGATGACCGGTTTCGGGGGGTCCGACATCGATCAGATCGCCGCCCTGGTCTGGGCGGCGATCGGGACCGCACTCGCCGCAGCCGTGTCCCTGCCAGTCGTCCATCTGGTAGGCCGCGCCCGCCCCTTCACGACGATGCCACAGGCTGTCGTGCTGATCGGCAGGCCAAGTGGGTTCAGCTTCCCCAACGAGCACACGGTGATAGCTGGCGCGCTCGCTGCTGGTCTCTGGCTGAGCCGGGCGAGGCTCGTGGCAGCGGCCGCCACGCTGGTCGCTCTCCTCGTCGCCTTCGCCGTCGTCTATGCGGGCACGGCCTATCCCGGCGACGCCCTTGGCGGGCTGCTTCTAGGGTCACTTGTCACCCTCGTGCTCTACCCCTTCGCCATCGGCTCGCTGCGTGACCTGGCCCACGGGATAGCGCGCTCACCCCTCAAGTTCCTCGTCGGAGGAGGTCACCACCGTTCCGTCGGCCCGGGGCCCGCTGCGCGCCCGCAGCTCGTCGGCGAGAGCGGCGCGGTCCGTATCCTTCCGCCGGAGGAGGTTGGCTCCGTGCGGGCCCACCCACGTGGGCAGGCGAACACCATCCGAATCCTGCCCTCGGAGCAAACCGCGACCGATAGAGTCGTGCCGGCCGACGACACGGAAGGTATCCGGATCCTCCCGCCCGACGGGACTGGGACGGGTTCAGGCGTGGGCGGGGGCTGACCGGAGCTGGTCATCGACACGAGTCGGTGCCAAGCTCACGACAAGGCCGGTGTGGCGCAGCTGGAAGCGCAGGCGACTTGTAATCGTCAGGTCGTGGGTTCGAGTCCCACCACCGGCTCTCTCCTCTCTCACCACCACCGGCTCTCAGTCTCACTCTCACCTCTCACTCTCACACACCACCACCGGCTCGACGAGATTCCCGGTTCACCTGGACTTATCTTCGCTCGGCTCGCACCCACCCGCGCTATCACGGCCACGATGAGCCACCAGTCCGGCCCGGCTCTCCTACTTTCAGGTGGAGTCGCAAGGTGCAGTGCTGGCTCCCCGTGCCGATCACACGCAGAATCGTCGTGTCAGAGCTGGAGTGCCGGCCCGTACGGCAAAGCAGCTGTCAATGGCCACCAGGTGAATCGCCTCTCCTGTGTCCGTGGCCATGAGAAAGTCCCCGCTGGTGGCCAGATGACGTCCCCGCTGGTGGCCACGAAAAGTCCCCACTGGTGGCCAGGAGAAGTCCCCGCCCCTCACTGAGCATGCACCAGAAGTGCCCCTCGGTCAGTGACCGTGGCGGTGTCTGCCATCCACAGCACCGACCAAGGGACACCTCCATGAAATCAGTGAGGGATCATGAGCGAACTCTTTCACTGCTCCTCACCGGCGCTCAGCGAGCGACCGAGACAAGAGCGGGGGGAATGACATGAGGCAGACAACCTACGGCGAGGCCGTCGGTCGCCTGAAACTGGAGCGAATCTCTCGTATTCTCGTGCGGCTCGTCCCGTCACACCGGTTCGTCACCGTGCCAGGCATCTCGTCGCGGTGAGGACATGTACCGCTCAGCGATAGTCGCGGGGAATCCGAAAGATGCCCCTCCGAGGCGCGTGGGCGGGCTGAACGCTGGCAGCCAGCGCGGAACCATCACCGGCCGCGCTGTCGGCCGTTTGGGTGTCGGGACCCGAGTCACCGTCTGCCATAACGAGGACGCCCGCCATCACCGGAACAAGCTCGATGTCCTCATCCAGGGCCAAAGGATCATTGTGGACGACGACATCGCCAGGGCGGGGCTCAGACAGCACGGTCGAGTAACCGCCCTCGGACGACCGCAGGATGACGTTGGCTCGCTTTCGCTGGCCTGCGCTCGGGACACGCTGAAGCTCCTTGCAGATCTGATAGGTGACTGGGTACACGACGAGGGGAACCAGCACCGCCAGATATCGGAAGGACGTCAGCACAACGTTGAGCGAGATCGACAGGTAGTTCGCGAGCACGTCTGTGGCGCTCGCCCCGAACAGCACGAAGTAAAAGGCGAAGGTCGCGGCGCCAAACGCCGTGCGTTTCGGACGGTCCCTGGGGCGGTCTAGCAGCTGATGATCTGCGTTGTCATGGGTCAGCCTCGCCTCAATGAACGGCCACATCTGCAGGACCCCGAAAGTGATGCCAGGCAGCAATATGGCCGGGAAGAAGACGTTCGGGATCATGTGCCCGAATCCGACGATCTCCCAGCTCGGCATGATGCGTAACGCCCCGTCGAGCCAGCCCATGTACCAGTCCGGCTGCACGGCATAGCTCACCTTGTAGGGCACGTAGGGCCCGTACAGCCAGATCGGGTTGATCTGGAACAGCGCACTCAAAAGGGCTGTAACCGCCACCGTGAGAAGCATGAAACCGCCCGACTTGGCGGCGAAATTGGGCCACAGGGGTGCCCCGACCACATTGCGCTCGGTCTTGTTGCGCCCAGGGAACTGGGTGTGCTTCTGGCGCACGAGCAAGCCAAGGTGAGCCGATAAGAGCCCGACGATCACCGCCGGGAGGATGAGCACGTGGAGGATGAAGAACCTCGGGATGATGGAGTTGCCGGGGAAATTGCCGCCGAAGAGGAAGAAGGCCATGTAGCTGCCAATGAGCGGGATCGACTCCACAATCGAGAAGGAGATCCGGATGCCCGTCCCCGAGACAAGGTCGTCAGGCAGCGAGTAGCCGAGGAAGCCGTTGAATATCGCGAGAATGAGCATCGTCGAGCCGATGATCCAGTTCAGCTCGCGGGGTTTGCGGAACGCCCCGGTGAAAAAGACGCGCAGCATGTGGACCACGATCGAGCCGACGAAGATATTTGCCGCCCAGTGGTGCATCTGGCGCATGAGGAGCCCGCCCCGGACAGCAAAGCTCAAGTTGAGTGTCGAGGCGAAGGCCTCCGAGACCGGCTGACCGCGAAGAGGCGCGTAGGAGCCCTCGTAGATCACGTCTTTGCTGGAGGGCACAAAGTACAACGTGAGGAAGACGCCCGTGCCGAGGAGCACGATGAACGAGTAGAGAGCGATCTCGCCAATCATGAACGACCAGTGGTCCGGGAAGATCTTGTTGACAAGCTTGCGGCCCGAGCCCGAGATACCTAGTCGGACGTCGAACCAGTTGAAAAGTGCGTCAACCATTGCCCCGCTCCCAGTACCCGGGGCCTACGGGCTCGTCATAACCGTCCTGAGCGCGGAAGTAGCCCTCTTCGTCGATATAGAGCGGGAGTTGGGGCAATGGCCGCGGTGCCGGCCCGAAGACCGGGATGGCGGCGTCGCGCACGTCAAACAGCGACTGGTGGCAAGGGCAGAGCATCTTCTCGGTTAGCTCTTGGTAAAGCCCGACTGGGCAGCCGGCGTGCGTGCACACCTTCGAGAACGCGATGAATCCCTGCGGAGCCCAGGTCGCGCGCTGCTTGGCGAACTGGGGCGGGGGCGTCAAGTAGCCGGGTTGGTTGTTGACGTGAATGAGCATTGTCTGGGAGTAGGCGCCCCCGACGTCGTCAGGCGGGAAGACCGTGATGAACCCCCCCGCCTCAATGTCGGCCGGCCTGATTTTGCGACCCGTTACGTCGACTAGATATGCCCCCTTGCGCCAGGCTGTCTTGCGCAAAGTTGTCTTCGGCAGCGGCCCGAGCGAGCGCAGCAGAGGGAACGCGAGCACGACCCCGAGGACGCCGGAAGCAAGCCCGAGCGTCTTGACGAGCAGGCTGCGGCGCTCGACTGCCACCTTGCCGCGGCTCGCGAAGTCCTCGACGAATACTTCGCGCTCTGTCGGGCTCGGAGCCAGGTTGTGGCGGGCCTCCTCGAAGGGCCCCTGCGGCATCAGGTACTTGCCCCAGACCACCAGCCCGTAGCCGAGGCCGCCGAAACCAACGGCGAAAGTGATCGCGAGCCAGAAGTTCGAGTAGTTCTGCCAGTAGCAGGCTCCAAAACCGGCAAAGCCGGCGGCGGCGAGCAGAAAGCCGGAGACGGCGACCATCTCGGCCCTGCGCGGGTTCTTCGCCGCTACCTGGAATTGCGGCGCCTCCGGACGCGCGGAGCTGACGGGGATCCTCACCCGCCGGTTCTCGTCGGGGTTTTTCGATACCCCTGCGGTGCCGTCGACGTTCTCAGGCATGTGCCAGCTCCCCATGTTGGATCCCGCCCCGTCCCTCGGCGTGGCCGTCGCCGCCCTCTTCGCCGTCGTGGCCCTCATGGCCCTCGTCCTCTTCCGGCTCGTTCCGGTCGCCAACCCACAGCGCCGCCAACAACGCGAGGCCGACGCCGACGAACAAGCCGACAAACCCCTCTGCCACCGGCCCGACCCCTCCAAGAGAAAGGCCGCCGGGGCTAGTGGGGTGTTGGATGTCTTTCACGACATAGCCGACGATGTCGACCACTTGGGCCGGCGAGATCGTTCCGGGCCCAAAGCGCGGCATGTTGCCTGGCCCGGTCCGGATGGCCTCCCAGACCATCGTCTTTGTCACTCCGTGCAAAGGTGGGGCCGTGACCCCGTCGGCCAGGGCGTCGCCCGCGCCGGTGATGGTATGGCAGGGGGCGCAGTTGAGCGCAAAGAGACTGAATCCCTCCGCCACGTCGGCCTTGGAGATGTTGAGGCCGAACGGGATTGATGGGTTGCCTGGCGTCACCGGCGCGAGTGAGGTCACGTACTTCACGATCTCGAGCACCTGAGGACGGGCGAACTTGGCAGGCTTGCGCGCGGGTTGGACGGTCGGCTCGGCGAGCGGCATCCAACCGCTCGAGAGCCACAGGTCGACCGTCGCGCTCCCCACACCAAGAAGGGGCGGGGCCCGCCTGCCTCCCTCGGCGCCGATGCCGTGGCAGCTGGAGCAGTTCTCCACGAACAAGGTACGCCCGGCGGCGAGCTGGGCGGCGTTGCTCAGGCTGTCCTGGCTCGTGAGACTCGCGGCAGCCACCGTGCTCGACCTCGCGGAGTCACCACGGCCTCCGAGCACGAACACGCCGAGGAAGCTGGCCGAAACAACGAGCGCCAGGCTCAAAAGAGCGCGCCGCCAAAAACCGTGGGCGGTCACGACAGTAGGAACAGGGCGCTGAAGAGCCCTATCCAGACGAAGTCGACGAAGTGCCAGTAGTAGCTGACCGCCTGGAACACGGCTGTCTCGCCCGGGTCCCCACCTTTGATGGAACCGGCGAGGCGGCCAAGGAGGGCCACCATGGCGACGAGGCCCAAAAGCACGTGCAGGCCGTGCAGGCCGCTCATTATGTAAAAGAGCGATCCGTAGGCATTGGTATGCGCGCGGAAGGGAAGGGTCTTCCACTCGTAGGCCTGGTTACCTAGAAAGGCGGCGCCGAGGACGAAGCTCGTGATGATCCAGTTGCGTGCCTTCTTGTACTCCCCGCGTTCTTGGGCCCAGACGCCGAGCTGGAAGGTAGGGCTCGAGGCGAGCAGGACGACTGTGAACACCAGCGCCTGGATCGTGTCGAGCTTGGTCCCAGCAGGGAAGGTCCCCCCGGGCGGCCAGTGCGGCATGTTATGGGCGCGGATGGTGAAAAAGGCCGCGAAGAGACCACTGAAGAACATGAACTCCGAGCCGAGCCAGACGACGACGCCAACGGCGAGCATTTGAGGCCCCCCCGGGTGCTGTCGGCTGTGCGGGCGCGGCAGTACAGCTGCGTCGCTCACGGCGTACTTTCTACTTGACGCGGCGTGCACAATTCCAGGCACAGGCGCAAAAAATGTGGCTCAGGCCAGGGGCGGGATACTCTCTTGGCCGTGCAGAGCGCCGATTCGCCTTTCCTCAAGGCGTGTCGCTGCTCTCAAAGTACGAAAACGCCGGTGTGGTTCATGCGCCAGGCGGGCCGGTCGCTGCCCGAGTATCGAGCCCTGCGGGGCGACGGCGACATCTTGAAGGCGATTGCCAAGCCCGAACTTGCCGCCGAGCTGACTCTCCAGCCGGTGCGCCGTTACGGTGTCGACGCCGCCATCTTGTTCTCCGACATCGTCGTGCCCCTGGCCGCGATCGGGATAGGGATCGAGGTCGTGCCGGGCCGGGGCCCAGTAGTCGACCCACCCTTTAGGGGTCCAGGCGACCTCGAACGACTGCGCCCCCTCGAGCCGAGTACCGATCTCGCCCACGTCATCGAAGCGGTGCGCATCGTCGTCTCAGAGTCAAGTGTCCCCCTGATCGGCTTTGCAGGGGCTCCCTTCACCCTTGCCAGCTATCTCGTCGAAGGCGGCCCGTCGCGAACCTTCGCCCGCACCAAGGCCCTCATGCACGCCGAGCCCGAGCTGTGGCACGAACTCGCCGGCCGGCTCGCCGATATTGCCCTCGCCTCCTTACGCGCCCAGGTCGAGGCCGGTGCCGCCGCCATCCAGCTCTTCGACAGCTGGGCCGGTGCGCTCTCGCCGGCCGACTACGCAGCTTTCGCACTACCGAGCTCGAGCAAGGTCCTCGAGGGCATTGCCGACCTCGGCGTCCCCCGCATCCATTTCGGCGTAGGCACCGGGGAGCTGCTCGGTCTCATGTCGAGCGCCGGGGCCGATGTCGTCGGAGTCGACTGGCGCGTCGGCATCGCGGACGCCCGCCGCCGCATAGGCGAGGGCAAGGCTGTGCAGGGCAATCTCGACCCTGCCGTGTGCCTGGCACCGGTCGAAATCGTCGAGCGCGAAGCGGCCAAGGTCATGCGCGACGCCGGCTCGGAGCCAGGACATATCTTCAACCTGGGCCACGGCGTCCTTCCCGAGACGGACCCCGGCGTTCTCGCCCGGGTCGTCGAGATCGTGCACGGCTGGCGTCACGACCTGGCCCCGGAGGCGGTGCCTTGAAAGTGACACCGTCTGGGCGGCGCACGGGCGTGCTCGTGATGGCCTATGGGACACCCGCCTCGCCCGGCGAGGTCGAAGCCTTCTACACCGACGTGCGCCGCGGACGGCCACCGAGCCCCGAGCAACTTGCGCAGCTCGCCGGGCGCTACGAGGCCATCGGCGGTACCTCCCCGCTCGCACAGCGCACCGCCGAGCAGGTGGCCGGGATCCAGGCCGAGCTCGAGTTGCGTGCACCCGGCCACTTTTGGTGCCTTCTCGGCAACAAGCACTCCGAGCCCAAGATAGAACGGGCCGTCGCAGAGCTCGCCGCCTCGGGAGTGACCGGCCTCGTCGGGCTCGTCCTCGCCCCTCACTACTCAAAAGGAAGCGTCGGCGAGTACGTGGTCCGCGCCGCCACCGAGGCCGAGCGCTACGGACTTGCCTCGGTCTTCATCGAGCACTGGCACGACAATCCCGTCCTCGTGGAACTCTTGTCGGAACGGGTCGGCGCCGCCCTCGCCGCCCTCGGCCGAGAAGGCGAGCTCGCCCGGGCGAAGGGCGAGCTCCTACTTCTCGTGACTGCGCACAGCCTGCCTGTGCGGGTCGTCGCAGGGGGCGATCCGTATCCCGACCAGCTCCTCCGCACTGGCGAGCTCGTGGCGGCGGCGGCGGGGCTCACACGTTGGGAGATCGGGTGGCAGAGTGCTGGCCGCACGCCGGAGCCGTGGCTGGGACCAGACATCCTGGAAAAGCTGCGGGCGCTTCCCGCCGAAGGCGTCCGCGCTGTCGTCGTCTGCGCCGCGGGCTTCACGTCCGATCACCTGGAGGTCCTCTACGACCTTGACATAGGGGCGAGACGCGTCGCCGACGAGGTCGGTGTGGCTTTTGCCCGTACGGCGTCATTGAACGCCGAACCGGAGATGTGCGCCGCCCTCGCCGAGCTCGTCATCGCCCAGGCGGAAAGGCTCGGGGAATGACCCGCGTCGTCGCCGTAGTAGGCGGTGGCATAAGCGGCCTCGGCGCCGCCCGCGTCCTTGCGGGCGCTGCCCCGGTGAGCGCCAGCCTGCACGAGAGAGGGAAGGCCGCAGACCTCGAGGTCATCGTTCTCGAGTCCGATGCGCGCTTTGGGGGCAAGGTCCTCTCCGGCGAGTTCCGGGGCCAACCGGTCGATCTCGGACCGGACAACTTCTTGACCCGGAACCAGAGCGCGGCCGAACTCTGCGACGTCCTCGAAATCGGCGACGACCTTGTCGCGCCCGCGACGAGCTCGGCCTGCGTCGTAGCTCGCGGTCGCTTGCACCCAATGCCGGCCGGACTCATCCTCGGCCTTCCGCCAGACCTTTTGGCTCTTGCAAGATCCAGGATCGTCAGTGGTCGCGGCCTCGCCCGGGCCGCGCTCGACCTCCTGCCCGTGGGATCGCCGATGTCCGAGTCGAGCCTCGGGATTAGCGACCTTCAGGCGAGCGGCCGGCCCGGAGCCGTCGAGCCGGAGTGGAGCGCTGCCTCGATCCTCGAGCGCCGACTTGGCCGGGAAGTCGTCGAGCGCCTCGTCGACCCGCTCCTCGGGGGAATCAATGCCGGTGGCCTCGACCACTTGTCGCTCAACGTCGTCGCCCCTCAAGTGGCCCGCGCGCTCGTCGGGCACCGGAGCGTGACACGCGCCTTGAGGCTCATGGCGCACAACGCCCCGGCCCGGCCGACGACGAACTCCCCCCGTTCGAGACCGTTCTTCATCGGGATGCGGGGCGGCCTTGGCCGCATCATCGATGCTCTCGTGGCAGACCTCGGCCGGCGCGGAGTCAAGTTGAATACGGCCTCGGCGGTGTCCTCGCTCGAACGCGTCGGCGACCGGTACGCCCTCGATACCGCGACGGGCACGGTTCTTGCCGACGGCGTCGTGCTGGCGGCGCCCGGGCACGTGAGCGCCCGCCTGCTCGTAGACGGGGCCCCAGCTGTCGCTGCCGAGCTCGGATCGATCCCCCACTCGAGCGTCGCCCTCGTCACCCTCGCCTGGCCGTCGTCTGCGACGCGACACCTCCCCCCTGGAAGCGGCTTCCTCGTGCCCCGCTGCGAAGGCCTGCTTACGACCGGATGCACCTTCTTGTCCTCCAAGTGGCCACCGATGGCCGCCCAAGGAGAGGTAGTCATCCGCGTCTCGACCGGTCGCTACGGCGACGAGAGGCAGTCGGCGATGGCCGATGCCGAGCTCGTAGAAGCGGTGCTCGGAGAGATCGCGGCCCTGCTCGGCCTGCGAGAGGCTCCCCTCGATGCTCACGTACAGCGGTGGCCCCGGGCCTTCCCCCAGTATCTGCCCGGGCACCTTGGAAAGATCGAGCGGGCGCAAGCGGCGCTCTCCAAGCTGCCCGGTCTCGCGCTGGCCGGCCCGTCGCTCGGAGGCATTGGGATCCCGGCATGTCTCACAAGTGGCGAGCGGGCCGCGGCGGAGGTTCTCGATCGCCTAGTGCCATGAAGCTGGCGAGGTGGTCCCTGCGGGCTCTTCTCCCTTTCATAGGAGGCCTGTTAGTGGCCTTCTCGCTCCCCCCGTTCGGATGGTGGCCGTCTGCGATCGTTGGCGTCGCGCTCCTCGCCTCGGCGGTGCGGGAGCGACCAGTCGGCCAAAGGGCCCTCGCCGGCTTGCTCGCCGGTGCCGGCCAGCTCATAGTCGGGCTCGCCTGGGCGGACAAGTTCACCCTTCTCGGCTACATGGCCCTTGTCCTGGTCCAGTCAGCGATGTTCGCTCTCGCCTGCGGTCTTGCCAGGAGGGGACCCGCCCAGGTCCCGGCCTTAGCCGGCTTGCTGACGCTCGCCGAGTGGGCACGCGATAGTTGGCCCTTCGGTGGCGTGCCGCCGGGCGGGATCGCCCTCGGCCAGGCGGGCGGCCCCCTTCTCGGCACGGCCCGCCTCGGCGGAAACATACTGGTGGCGGCGCTCACCTACCTGGCTGGCGTAGCCCTCGGCAACCTCGTCGTCGCCTTGTACCGGCGCCGCGGTGTGTCACGGAGTCCTGACTTACTCGCCAGCTGCCTCGGCATCGTGCTCGTTCTCGCCCTCGGGTTGTGGGGCGCCCTCGCCCCCGACGGCGGCCCGCCGACGCGGACTGATCGTGTGGCGATCGTCCAAGGCGGGGGGCGACGGGGCCTGTCTGATCTCGAGGTTCCCGCCTCGGTCGTCTACGCCGCCACCTTGCGGGCCACGATGCGCGTCCACCCACCTGTTCGCGCTCGTCCTTTGGCCGGAGGACATCGTCGCTCTCACCGGCCCGCTTGCAGGCTCGCCGGAGGCCATGCAGCTCTCCGGGCTCGCCAAGAGGCTCCACACGACGCTCCTGGCGGGTGTCACAGAGACGGTGGGCAGCGGCCAGTTTCGCAACGAGATCGTCGCCTATGGGCCCTCCGGCGCTCTCGTCGCCGTGTTCGAGAAGGTACACCGCGTGCCCTTCGGCGAGTACGTGCCGTGGCGGAGCTTCTTCTCCCACCTGGCGAACCTGCAAGCGGTGCCCCGCGACGCCATAGCGGGCCACGGCAGCGGCATGATCGCCACGCCAGCGGGCCGTCTCGCCGTGCTCGTCTCCTACGAGGTGTTCTTCCCCGACCGCGGGCGATCGGGCGTAAGAGCAGGCGGGCAGCTCATCATCGTCCCGACGAACACCTCTTCGTACTCGAGCGCGGAGGCTCCCTCGCAGGAGATCGCGGCCTCCCGCCTTCAGGCCGTCGCTGAAGGTAGGGACCTGTTGCAGGCCGCTCCTACGGGCTATTCGGCTGTAGTCAACAACCGGGGTGCGGTGCTGGACCGGACAGCCCTCTCGGTATCAGCGGTGCTGGAGACGAGTGTGGCGCTCAGAGCTGGGAGGACGCTCTACTGCCTTTGGGGCGATGCCCCGATATTGCTGCTAGCGCTGGCGTCGGCTCTGGCGGGCTTGGTGCTCGGAGAGTTCGCGCGCCGTCGGACAGGGCACCTCGCGTGTTAAGAGCGCCCTAGTGGGCGGGGTCGACGGTCTCTTTGGCGGCGATCTCCGACAGGTCCCGTTCCTGCTCGAGGCCGCCTGAGCCTGTGGTGGCCGGAGAGCCGGCAACCTCGAGACGGCCCGGATCAGCTGGCGACTGCTCGAGGTCGACGAAGTGGGCACTGTCGTCCGGCTCCACGCCGTCCGGCGATACGCCGAGGAGTGCGGGTGGACTCGCCGCTGGCGAAGCGCGCGTGCCGAACAGGAAGCGGTTCAGGACCAAGTAGCGCAGCGTCCACAAGATGGCGTAGGTGACCAGGTTGGCACCGTTGACGATTAGCGCGCGTTCGAGCGAGCCGTGGGCGATGCGATCGGCATTGTGGGCGGCCACGCCCACTGCGACTGTCGACAGGACCATTGCCACAAGCGCGATAGTCCAGAAGGGAACGATCTCACCCCAGATGTCGGAACGGCCTTTCTTGCCCCAGGTCCAGGTGCGGTTCAAGTAGTAGGCCGGAATCGAGGCGACCACGGTGGCGATGATGTTGCAGACCACCGCAGAACCGACGTTCCAGACGTGGTAGGTGAGGAACAACACGACCTGGGTCACAACCGTCGAGACGACCGAGACAGAGGTGTACTTCCACAACCGCTGGAAATGCTCCGTGCGGAAGATCGCGTGGGCATGGCTCACAAGAGGGGCCATGCCAATGAGTCTATCGTCTGCCCCGTGACCGAAGCTCTGCAGCAGCTCATCGAACTCCTCGATCTCGAGGCGATCGAGGTGAATATCTTCCGCGGAAAGAACCTTGACGAGAAGCGGCTTCGCGTCTTCGGCGGTCAAGTGGCCGCGCAGTCGCTCATTGCCGCCGGGCGGACGGTTGAGTCGGGCCGCGTCCACTCCCTGCACTCTTACTTCCTGCGCGCCGGGGACCCGACAGTGCCCATTCTCTACGAGGTCGACCGCATCCGCGACGGTCGCTCCTTCACCACGCGGCGCGTCGTCGCGATCCAGCACGGCCGGGCGATCTTCAACCTGCAGTGCTCGTTCCACATCGACGAGGGGCCGGGTCTCGTCCACCAGGCCGAGATGCCCGAGGTACCCCCACCCGACAGCCTGCCGACCTTCAGGGAGCGACTCGAGCCCTACCGGGACCAGCTACCGGACTGGTTCCAGCTCGACCGGCCAAGGCCGATCGAACAGCGCTACGTCGGCGATGTCCCGTGGCTGCCTACGGCGAGCGAGGAGACCCGACAGCGCCTTTGGGTCCGCGCCGATGGTGATCTTGCCGATGACCCGCTTCTCCACGCGGCGGTGTTCACCTATGCCTCGGACATGTCCATCATCGACTCGATTCTCCAGCCCCATGAGATCCCGTGGGAGACGGGGGCGACGATGATCGTCAGCTTGGACCATTGCATGTGGTTCCACCGCCCCTTCAGAGCTGACAACTGGCTGCTGTTCGACCAGGACTCGCCCAACGCGTTTGGGGCGCGCGGGTCTGGCGCGAGGCCTCCTCTTCGACGAGTCGGGACGTCTCGTCGTGAGCGTGGTGCAAGAAGGCCTCGTCCGCGTGAAGGTACCTGGCCAAACGCAAGACTCCTGAGGAGGGCCCGTGTCAGCGAGCTTCGACGCCGGTTTCGCCGTCTTCTTGGTCCTCATGGCCGGCCTGTTGGTGGCCGTGGTGCGCTTCGCGGTCAGCCAGGGTCGGCGTCGCCCACCTCCGAGCCCGCCCTCGACGGCCGGCTCGGCGTCCGGGCCTGAGCTAGACGAGACCTCCGCGGCGGGATTCGAAGACGACTCCGACGAGGGCGGCGACAGCTAGGAAGAGACCGACGCCGAGCGTCCAGGCCCCGAAAACAAGGGCGGCGGCCACGAAAGTGGCCCCGAGGCCGAGCACGAACGGCCAGATGCTGCTGCCTGGGAACGCCCCGACGACCCCTGCCCCATCGTCGAGCGAAGCCTTCGGGTCGTCCGCCGGCCTTTGCGGCATGCGGCGTGACCACCACAGGTAGTAGACGCCCGGCACGCAACCGAGGAGAAAGGAGCCCAGCAGCATCACACTGCCGGCGTCCTCATAGCTGAGGAGCCAATACGCGAGCCCGACACAGCCGAAGAAGATGCCGACGAACAAAAAAACGTAGGCCTCGAGCTTCATCGGTCCCCCTCCGGGCCCTCGCCGTCCAGCCCGGCGACGTCTTCCAGCAACACAGCTGATCCACCAGGTGCCGCCAGCATGCCGCTGAAACGCGGCTTGTTGTGCTCGATTATCCGGTGCTCGGGATGGTTCTTGTCCCAAACCGGACGACGCGAGCGGATCGGCGGCAGCTTCAAGAAGTTGTGGTGCGGGGGCGGAGAGCTCGTCGCCCACTCCAAGGTGGCCGCGTCCCAAGGGTTGTCGCCGGCCGGTATCGGCACCCACCAGGACCATACGACGTTGACGACAAAAAGGGCTACGGCGATGAACAACAACGCCGCTCCCGCACTCGAGATCCTGTTCAAGGTAGTGAACCCGTCCGAGGCGGCGTACTCGGCCACCCGCCTCGGCATGCCCTTGAGCCCGAGCAGGTACTGCGGGTCGAAGGTGACGTTGGTGCCGATGAACATGAACCAGAACGAGGCCTTGCCGAGACCCTCGCGCAGCATCCGTCCCGTCATCTTCGGGTACCAGTAGAAAAAGCCCGCGAAGGCGCCCATGACGAGCGCCATGACGACACTGTGGAAGTGGGCGACGACGAAGTAGGTGTCGTGAGTGGCGAAATCGATTGGGGGCGAAGCGAGCAAGATACCCGTCACCCCACCTATCAAAAAGGTTGCCAGGAATCCAAGGCAGAACAGCATGGGGGTGTCGAACCTCACCGAGCCCCGCCACATCGTTCCGATCCAGTTGAAGAATTTGATGCCCGTCGGAACGGCGATCAGGTACGACATGAGGCTGAAGAAGGGAAGCAACACGACGCCTGTCGTGAACATGTGGTGCGCCCACACGCTCGTCGACAACGCCGCGATCGAGATCGTCGCGAAGACCATCCCCCGGTAGCCGAAGATGGGCTTTCGGGAGAACACGGCGATCACGTCGGTCACGATGCCGAAGAACGGCAGGGCGAGGATGTAGACCTCTGGATGGCCGAAGAACCAGAAGAGGTCTTGCCAGAGCACCGGCACGCCCCCGCCCGAGACCTCGTAAATGTGGGCGCCGAGATGCCTGTCGCACCACAAGAACACGAGCGCGCTCGTAAACACGGGGAAGGCGATGAGGATCAAGATGCCCGTAACGAGCATGTTCCAGGTGAAGATGGGCATTCTGAACATCGTCATGCCCGGAGCGCGGAGGTAGTAGATCGTGCTGACAAGGTTCACGCCGGTGAAAATGGCCGAAAAGCCCGTGAGGACGAGGGCGACGATCCACAGGTCAGGACCGGCTCCCGGGGTGTTGATCGAGTTGGAGAGGGGGGCATAGGCGACCCAGCCGAAGTCGGCTGCCGAGCCGGTCGTCAAAAAGCCCATCATCATCAAAGTGCCGCCACCGAGGTAAAGCCAGTAGGAGAGCGCATTGAGCCGCGGGAAGGCCATGTCGGGTGCCCCAATCTGCAGGGGCACGATGTAGTTGGCCAGGCCTCCGAAGGCAACGGGCCCGACGAACAGGTAGATCATCAAGCTGCCGTGCATCGTGAACATCTCGTTGTAGGTGTGCTGCGACAAGAACGTGCTGTCGGGGTTAGCGAGCTGAGCCCGGATGAGCATCGCCATGGCGCCGGCAAGCAGGAAGAAGATGACGGCTGTGACTGTGTAGTTCTTCCCGATGACCTTGTGGTCTGTCGAGGTGACCCACTTCAAAAAGCCTGAAGGCCCGTGCTCGTGCTCGGACGGCGGGAGATCGTCGTAGACCTCGGGCCTTTCCGCGAGAACCGTCATGCCGACGCCCCGGAAGCGGACTGGGTCTTCAGCCAAGAGCGGTAAGCGCTCGGAGTGACAACTGCCACGCTGAAAAGCATCTCGGAGTGGTACAGGCCGCAATAGGTGGCACAGTGACCGGCGAAGACACCGGTCTTAACGGGCGTGAAGTCGAACCTGTTGACTTGTCCCGGCAACGCCTGTCGGCCGAAATTGAACGCCGGGACATAGAAGGTGTGCACGACGTCGTTCGAGAGCAGTGTTATCTGGGCCGTCTCACCGAGTGGCAGCTCGAAGCGCGGGTACTCCGACGACAGAGGGCTCGCCGCCAGTAGAGGCGGCCTGGGCTGTGCCGTCTCGACAAGGGCAATCTGTTTGTTATCTGAGTTGCGGTAACTGAAGCTCCATCCCCATTGGAAGCCGGTGACCGTGATCCTCACGGGCGGGTTGGGGGCAAGGGCGTCGATCTTGTTCTCCGCCACGACTGTGAAGAAGAAAATGAATCCGACGATGATGAGCGGTATGGCCGTGTAGATGATCTCGACGATCGTGTTGCTTTGGAACTGCCTCGGTATCTTGTCGGAGTCGCGCCTTCTGTAAGCGACGATCGCCCAGAGAATGAGGCCCCAGACGATCACAGCGACGACGAGGCCGGCGATCGTCATCCACGACCAGAGCTTGAACTCGGTCTGGCCCTGGCTGGTAGCGCCCCTGAAGCCGCCGAAGGTAGGCAGCGAGCACCCGCCGACGCCGAGCGCGACCACGCTGAGCAGCACGAAGCGCGCGATACCTCTCGGCTTGGCGACCCCCGGAATCCCCACGGGCCGAGACTCTAGCCAAATAATCGCGGTCTCAGTCAAGCACCCGCCGGCGGAACCTCAACGAACCGAGTCGCAGGTCACTCAGCGGGCTGAGAAGACCTCGGCGGCACGCCTCCGGGCCCGGGAGCAGCGGGGGCTGGCTTGCTCGCCGCCGCAGCACGACCGATGCGGCGAGCATGACCGGTTGCGCGCCCCAGCCCGCGGGCCGCCGTGAACGGGGCAGAGGACCCTCGGGCCTTCTTGACCGCCGTGCCCAAGATGCGCCCGGCGGTTGCAGCAGCAACAACGACAGCGTCAGGGCTCTCGACGTTGCCCCCTGAGGGGGAAGGGTCATTGGCGCCGGCCCCGCCGAGGCTGCCTCCGGCCGTCGAGCGCCTCGCCCCGCGCTCGGGACACGCGGCCGGGCGACGATCTCTGTCGTGAGCGACATGCGGACCAGCACCACCGCCACCGCCTCGCTGATGATGATCGGGATCAGCGGGAAGCTCGGCACGTAGAGAACGGGCGACAGTGCGAAACAGGCTGCCAAAGGCAGGTCAAGATAGAGGTGGACCCTTCGTGGCACGACTCGCCAGGCCGCAAGGGGTCCCTTAGAAACGATGGCGAACAGGGCCAGCACACCGCCAGAGACGACCAGAACAAGCTCTGGGCGGCCTGTCAGATGAAGGCCGACGACAGCTAGAGCGGCAGCTAAGGCGTACTCGGCGACCTGGTGGCCTCCGAAAGGTACGTGGCGCCGCGGCAACCCGTCAGGCGCCATGATCAAAGGCCGAACCTAAGAGCGACTCAGTTTGGGTGGACGTCGCCTGTGGAAGCTGTCTCGTCACCCTTGTTGGGGTCGCCTTCCTCCATGCCCTTCTTGAACTCGTGAGAAGCGCTGCCGAGCCCGCGGGCGAGCTTTGGCAGGCGTGTCCCCCCGAAGAGGAGCACGATCACGACAACGGCAATAACGATCAGGCCGTCGGCACCAAGAATTTCGGCAAGCATCCCGGTGATCACCTGCCTTCCTTTCCGAAGATTTGAGACCAGGTTAGACGCAACCCGACGGCTCCGTGCAGCCGGGCATTCAAACGGTTCTACGTTTCAGGATGCCAAGCCAGATTAAAACTGCCCTGGACCTGGGCCTATCATCTCCAGTTCGGGGGGCCGAGCCTATTTTCCGCCGGGCTCGAGAGTGCCCTCCTAAGCGCCGCCGCCGCCGCGGAGGCCCGGTACCGGCTCGATGTGCCCGTGGCGGTCTCGGGCATGGCCTATGGCCAGTGCTCACGCCCGGTCGCATCCGGCATCGAGGCGAGGGCCAGGCCCGCCTGGCCGGTTGGGCGCAAGGAAAAGGAACGGCCCGGTACTTGGTCCGGTCCCCTATCGTGTGGACATCGGCCGCAGGGGGGTGATTCCAAGTTGACCAAGTCGACACGCACGGCTTTTCCTACTCCCGTTGCTTCCTCCGATAAGAGCAGGGCAGGTCTCGAAACCCGGGCGAAGGTGATAACTGGCTCCCAGAACGGCCCACCTGCAAAGTACCGAGGTTTCGACTCCGCCGAGCTCGTCGAGGACTACAAGCTCGCTTGCACGTCGCGTGCCCTCGATGACAGGGAGATCACCCTGCAGCGCCAGAGCCGAGTTCACTTCGAGATCGCAGGCGCCGGCCACGAGGCTTTGCTCCTCGCCATGGCCCGCTCACTGCGCCCTGGCTACGACTGGTTCTTCCCCTATTACAGGGACCAGGCTCTCGTGCTCGGCCTCGGAGTTACGCCCCGGGACATCCTTCTCCAAGCGGTGGGCTCGTCCGACGACGTGAGCTCGGGGGGTCGCCAGATGCCGGCGCACTGGGGCAGCAAGGCGCTCAACATCGTCTCGCAGTCGAGCTGTACCGGAAGCCAATGCCTTCCCGCGGTCGGCTGCGCCGAGGCTGCCCTCTACATCGCCCGCCGCGACCTCAAGGGCTGCGTTGGCCATGGCGACGAGGTGACCTACGTCTCGCTCGGCGAAGGTGCGACTTCAGAAGGTGAGTTCTGGGAGAGCCTCAACACCGCCTGCAGATTGCACCTGCCTGTCGTGTACCTCGTGGAGGACAACGGGTGGGCGATCTCGGTACGCGCCTCGGACCAGGCTCCGGCACCCATCTCAGAGCTCGTCTCCGGCTACCGCGGCTTGTCCATATACAAGGTCGACGGGACCGACTACTTCGCCTGCAGGTCGCTCGCAGCCGAAGCCACAGCCCGCGTGCGTGCCGGCGAAGGCCCCTGCTTGATCCACGCTACGGTGACGCGGCCCTACTCGCACTCCTCCCAGGACACCCAGTCCAAGTACCGGTCCATGAACGAGATCGAGGAGGAAGCCACCCGAGACCCCATCCTCCGGCTCGAGCGCGAGCTGACCGAAGGGGGCGTCATGACCGCCACCCAGGCAGCGCAGATTCGCGAGGCGGTCCGCATCATGGTGGCCGAGATCGGCCAAGAGGTCTTGACAGCAGCCAGGCCCGACCCAACCAGGGTGACCGACCATGTGCTCGCGCTACCGGTGATCGCCGAGCCGAGGTTGGTGGCGCCACCGGCGCTCTCCGGTGACGACGAGGCGGGACCGCTCGCGATGGGCGAGGCGATACGCCAAGTGCTCTTCGAGCAGATGAAGGCGGACGAGCGGATCCGGGTCTTCGGAGAGGACGTCGCGGACGCCAGCGAGGACATCATCGCCCAGGTGGAGGGGAAGGGGGGCGTCTTCGGCACCACGCGTGGGCTGCAGCGCGAGTTCGGGATCGCCCGCTGTTACAACGCCCCGCTCGCGGAGGCCAACATCGTCGGGCGCGGCGTCGGCCAGGCGATAAGAGGGTTGCGCCCCTGCGCCGAGATCCAGTTCTTCGACTACATCTGGCCTGCCATGATGCAGATCCGCTCGGAGGCAGCGACGATGAGGTGGCGTTCGGAAGGCCGCTTCACGGTCCCTCTCGTCATCCGGGTCGCGATCGGCGGCTACCTGACCGGCGGGGCGATCTGGCACTCACAATGCGGCGAGTCGATATTCACCCACATTCCGGGCCTCATCGTCGTCATGCCGTCGCGTTCGAGCGACGCGGCCGGGCTCTTGCGGACCGCATTTGCCTGTGATGACCCAGTGCTGTTCCTCGAGCACAAGCACCTCTTGCGACAGAAGTACGCCCGGGACCCGGTTACTCCACCCGACTACTTGATCCCACTCGGTAGGGCAGCGACGGTCCGACACGGCAACGAACTAACGATCGTCACCTGGGGTGCCACCGTGCACAAGTCGCTAGAGGCTGCCGAGCAGCTCGAGGCCGAGGGACAAAGCGTCGAGGTGATTGACCTACGCTGCCTGATGCCCTGGGACAAAGAGGCTGTGGCGGCATCGGTTGCCCGCACCTCGCGCCTGCTCGTCGTGCACGAGGACATGCTCACGAGCGGCTTCGGGGCCGAGGTGGCCGCATGGGCGGGCCAGGAGTGCTTCGCCGACCTCGACGCACCAGTATCTAGAGTCGGTGCCACCGATACCTTCGTCGCCTACGAGCCCACTTTAGAAAGGGCGATCCTGCCTCAGACCGAAGGAATTGTCGCCGCCGCCAGGCTGCTCTTGGCCTACTGAGGCCGCCGACGACCGGTCCTCGGCGGCCGGCGGACGCTCCGGGAGAAGAGGAGGGCTGATCTCTCAGAGACCGTCCGTTCGGCCACCGACACCTTCAAGCCGCGTCCCAGGGCGGTACGTCCTCTGCTGACTCGCTCCAGCTGACTGCCCGGCCGGCATACCGGGCGCCGCACATGTTGGGGTAGCGACACGCGGCCTGGGGGCGCCGCGCGTCAAGGGCGGTTGCGAGGGCGAGGGGGGTGAGAACGCCCGATCCCGGGCCAGGGCCGGTGCGAGCGGAGTCCACGAGAAACGGGCGACGATCGCTGAGAAAAGTCATCACATCTCGCGGCTCCACTGCCGTCGACGGTAGGCGACCAGGGTTAACTGACGACAAATTTCAGGTGTCTAGAACACCGCGCGAGAATGAAAGATTCGTGCGTGGCCGGAATTGGCAAGAAACTGACGGTGGGCGCGGGTAAGAGAAGGGTACGGTGCTTTTATGGCTCAACGCGTGCTTCCTGACGATGGCACGGTGCGCGGCAATGACCAGGGCCACTCGAGCAACGCCGCGTTAGGGCCCCAGAGCGTCGAAAGCGCCTTTGAGACACATCCTGCCGGCCGAGACGGCGAGCGCCGTGAGGCCGACTGCTCGCTCGACTTGGAGCTGGTGGACCGCCATGTGATCCAGCTCTTTGCTCTGGTCGAGAACGCCGTCGCGGGGGCTACCCACGCCCTTGTCAGCGCCGATCGTGAGGCGGCGCGAAACCTCGTGGCCGCCGACGCGGACATCGACGATCTCTACCAGGCTGTCGAGTCTTCGGTTCAGGGGCGCCTGCTCAATCGGCCCACCGACCCTGCTGAGACCCAGTACCTGCTCGCCGTGCTCGGCATGCTGCCCGAGCTCGAGCGAAGCGGGGACCTCGCCGAGCACGTCGCCCGGCGGGCGACGCGCAACCTCCCCGCAGAGATGCCCGCCCGCCTGCGAGGTTACGTACAGCGCATGGGAGAGGTCGCCTGCGCCATGTGGCACATCGCGGGCGACGCCTACGGTGGCGACTCGCCCGGGGCGACCGAGCGCCTCGAGTCGCTCGACGACGAGATGGACGACCTGCACGTGACCTTCATCGCCGAGCTCGTCGCCGCCGGCATTCCGGTCGAGGTGGCGATCGAACTGGCGCTGGTCGGGCGCTTTTACGAGCGCCTCGGCGATCACGCCGTCAACCTCGCCCGGCGCGTCCCGAGCCGATTGGGGCTAGTTCCCTAGGGCTCACCGGCTGCTCGTTTGGCCAGTAGCGGATCGGCGAAGAACGGGCGCAACGCAATCCGCGCGGGCGGAAAGCTCCCATAGACGAGGACTGCTTCGCCGGGAGGAAGCTGGCGCAGCCAGCCAGGCGGGGCGAGGGACTTGGTCGTGACGGCTTCGGTGCGGGTGTGGCGCCCGTCGTCACCGAAGGTGAAGGAGCGTTCGGCCATCTCCTCGTCGCCGAGCAGCCCGCTCACGTGCTGGAGGGTGACCGGGTCAGCCACACCAGAGCAGACGATCTTCGCCCTGTGGTTGTTCACGACCGTCGCCCATCGACTGGCATAACGGGCCTCGAGCTGAGCGAGGTCCTGCCAGACCGTGAGGAGCTGAACCCCGTGACCGGCAGCCGTGGCCACGACGCGGTCTAGGTCGGCGAGAGGGGCCACGCTCGCCGCCTCGTCGAGCACGACGAGGAGGGGCGGATCGAGCGGACGCCCACGGGCGGCGGCCCGCTCGAAGGCGGCGTCGAGCACTTCGCGCACGATGGCCGTGAACACAGGTGCGAGGCGCTCCTGGTCGCGGGCGGGCGCACAACAGTAGAGCGAGCCGGCGCTACCTGAGACGAGCGCGGCAGGGTCGATGTCGCACCGGCTCGCCGAAGCGGCCACCGCCGGGTCTGCGAAAGCCGCCACGACCGTCTCAGCTGTCGCGTAGACAGAGGCGCGCTGACGCTCCTCACGGCCCATGCACGCCCGGGCGGCCCGCAACGCCTCGGGCACGGCCGCAAGCTCGAGGGCGAGAAGGACCTCGGTCGTCTCCTCCTCGTCCAACCAACGGACGACCTCCGACATCGAGGCGCCGACGGTGGCGGCCGCGAACAGGAGCGGAGCGAGCAGCTTCTCGGCGCTTGCGTACCAGAACCCGGCGTCCTCCATCCCGCCGTCACCGGCCCTGGCCACAGAGCACAGCGCGGAGGCGATGCGTCTCGCCCCAGGCCAGGTGGCGGCTCTCGCGAGCGGCGACCACCCTGACGGACCTTCCCCCCCGGCGAGGCCGACGGCGCCGGTCGGGTCGTAGTGCTGCACCTCGCCAAGCGAGCGCCGCCAGGCAACCGTCTCGTGCAACAAGTCGGCCTTTACGCTCGTGGCGAGAAGCGGCCCGGTCCACTCCAAGATCGCCGGAATGGCAAGGCCGCTCGTCTTGCCGGACTGCGTAGGCCCCACGACCATGACAGAGTGCCTGGGCTCGGCCGCCAAGAGTCGTCCGGAGTGCCTCCCGAGGACGATCCTGTCACCTGTCGCTCTTGGCACCCGGAGCGGTCTCAGGTCACGAGGTTGCGCCCAGCCCGGTGCCCTCGGCAACGGCCGCCTGGCAGGCCCTTGACCTCGCCGGCCGGCGGCTGCTCGCCGAGGGGTACCCGATAGCCGCCCCCGGACAGCCCCGGGCGGGGCTGGTCGCCCGGAAACTCTGGTGCGCAGCCACCTTGTGCCCACCAGAGCTGCAAGAAGACCGAGCAAGCCGACAAAGACGAGGAAACTGTCTGCGAGCACCGGTGGAGGAAGGCTCCGACCCACGGCACCGGGCCAGGCCCGATCAGGAGCGCTCGGGTGGACGAGCAGGCGCCCGAGAAGGAGGGGCGCCTCGCCGACAGGCACCTCGCGCCAGCGGCCCTTGGACAAGAGCTCGAGAAGACCGCCGGCGACCCAGACGAGCATCGACAACAAGATCCAGACGCCGATGGCGACGATCGCCACGAGGTCCCGATCGTGCCCCAGCCTGTGAGCTAGCGAGGCCTCGGGCGGGCGGCGGGAAGCATGCCCGCGGTGGCGAGCTGAAGGCGCCCGGCTCAAACGAGCCGTCGCTCACCAGGAGCACTCACGACCCCGGCCGAGGACGAAGCCTGGCGTCGGTGTCCACGAGAGCGAGCTCGTCGGGACCAAGCAGGTGTTCGACGAGGAAGCGACGCCTGCCGACAACCCAGAGCGCAACACCTGCGCAGCCTGGGGAGTACTTCCAGCTCCTCCCGGCTGCAGCCGAGCAGGTCGGCCAGCGCCGGGAGCTCCGAGGCTGGCTGGGCATAGCAGACCACTGTCTCGGAGTCGGCGAGCAGACCCTCGGCGAGCCGATTCTGCTCGCTGCCGGCCGAACCGCTGGATCCGAGGTCGGAGGCCCGGTGGCAGACGGCGATGTTGGCCAGCCCGTTCGCCCGGGCGAGCTTCCACGAAGAGCGGAGATAGCGCGCCACGGCCAGCTCGGTGAGCACCGCCCAGGCCTCGTCTACAACCAGGATCGTCTGGGCCTGTGTGCGTGCAGTCATGGCCTGCAGCCAGGCCGAGGCGCAAACCATGAGGGCGCCGAGGGCCTCGGAGTGGTAGACGGCGGAAAGGTCGACGACGAGCACTCCCGAGCCGGGATCGATCCCAGCTGTAGTGGGTCCGTCGAACATCCCGGCCAGGTCGCCCTCGACGAGGCGGCGGAGTTCGAGGCCGAGGTCCCGCCCGTCTTGTTCGAGGGCCGCCTTTGTCGTGCCCACCGTCCTCGCCGACTCTGCCAATGGGTGGAGCAGCCTCCGGACGACATCAGGAAGCGTCGGTTGGACCCCGCCGCCATCAAGCTGGGCACGCGTGGCTGCTCCGAGTGCCAGCTCCAGGGCCGTGTGCTCTCTTGGTGAGAGCGCACGGCGAAGGCACGCGGCCGACAACGTCCCGAGCAGGACAAGACGGTGCCTCGCCGCCGTCGAATCGTTCTCGGGAGCCGGATCGTCAAGGGGATTCACGCGCACGGCGCCGCCGGGGGCGAGGCTTATTGGCCTCGTGCCGAGTGCACGGGCGAGTGCGCCGTACTCCCCCTTCGGGTCGAGCACCGCTATCTGGCGCCCGAAGGCTGCCTGACGCAAGAGGTAGGTCTTGACGAGGGCGCTCTTGCCCCTCCCGATCTGGCCGAGCACGGTGACGTTCGGGTTGGTCACCGAGCCAGTCGCATAGAGCTCGAACGGGTCATGGGAGAACGGGCCACCCACAAGGTCCTGGCCTATGAGCACCTTGTTCACGGGCAGCCGAGAGGAGGCTGCGAAGGGATAGGCGACGCCGAGCTGGGCCGTCGTCGACTCATGGCTGGCGAGTCTCATGCGCAGCCGCGCCCGGTGGGAAGGACGCGGCTGTAACCGTCCTGCTGGGCGCCGTACATGCGGTGGAGCTCGAGCTGGGACTGAGCGGCGATCTGTTCGAGGCGGGCGCAGGCGGGTTCGAGTCCCGCCTCGTCGCCCGCGCTCACCGAGAGGTAGCCGGTGAAACGGAAGGCGCCGTGGCCCTCGGCCAACTCGTTCTCCCTGCGCGTCGACGCCTCATGCTCGTTGCGCGCCCGGGCGGTAACGGCGAAGCCGTGGCGGCGCCGCAGCTCTGCGTCGGCTACGCCCGAGGTCCGGTCGTGCTCCGCACGCCGGACCGCCCTTAGGGGAGCCACAGGCGCCATCGTCACGGCGATGGTGCGGCGCAAGCCGCCCTCCAACATGAGCGGCAACAAAAAGCCGGTGCCGACCGAGCTGCGGGGCCAGTCGGCCACCCAATAGACGGCATGCCAACTGGCATCGGTGCGGATCGTCGCCCAACCTTCCTCTATCTCGAGGGGGAAGGGCCGCGACTCGCCCGCAGGTTCTCCGGGTGAGACCGTGGCGGTGTCCCGGATCGCCGCTGCAAGCTCGGGGCGCGACAGGATCGTCTCGACATCGAGGCCGGCGGCTAGGCAGCGCCGCTCTAACGCGTTCACCTCGTCGATGATCCGTCGTGATGCCTCGGCACTGCGCCGCCCACCTGGGGCTGCTTCGGCCCGAACCGACAGGGCGACGAGAACGTCGTGGCGCCACAACACCGGTGCCGCCCGCTCGAGCAATGCCTCGTAGCTACGAGCGGCGATTCCTCGGTCGCTGAGCCCGCCGGAACACAAGCCCTCGAGGCCACCGGGTAGGCATCGAACAACCCATTGCAAGCGGTGCAGTGCCCCTCCTTCGCGCGCCGAGGAGGCAAGCACTCCCGACCAGGCCGCGATGCGCCGCGACCGCTCCACCTCGTCACCGAGGGCGAAGCCGGAGCCTCCCACTCTCATCGCCGCTGTCCAGGTATGAGCAACATCGTCGACAACGACGCCTATCTGCCGACCCGAGGCGGCATCAGCGACGTCGGCCAGCTCCAAACCAGACAGCGCGTCCCGCCTCTTCAAGCCCACGCCCAAGCGGCGGACGAGATACCTCGCTACGACCGGGGTCCACTGCTCGGGGCTGCGACCGGCCACAGGCCACGCGGCGAAAGCGACAAAGACGCCGACCACTCCAAAAGCGAGGAACGCCCCCGCGCTGGCGCCGACCGACCGCAAGATGAGCACAGCTATGCCGAGGCCTACCGCCACGACAACGATCTGGCCACCTCGCCAGCCAGCCACGAGGCCGCGGCGACTGCGTGGCCCGAGCCGGTATCGCGGCAGCGCCTCAGCCACTGTGCTGCCCGCCTTGTTCGTCGCGTGGCCGGAAGATGGTCGCCTCGGTGTCTTTTCGACGGGAAGCACCCGGCTGAGAAGAAAGCCCAGTAGCCACGCCGGCGGGACCATCGACCACCGGCGCGGCTGTGGTGGCAGTCTGAGCAGTCTCTGTCGGAGGGAAGGTGCCGGTGGCTTGCGGCCCAGCTGGAGCGGGTGCGAGAGCAGGTGAGGTAGAAGGTGACGAGGCTCCCGGGGCTGGCCGAGAATCGGTCCAGGGCCCGGCTCCAGCCGCTGTCGTCGCCGCGTCAGAGCCAGTGCCGCTCGAGGCGGAAATGGACTGGACACCGCGCGTCATAGCACCTCCGAGGGCGGCCAGAGCTGCGACGCCTCCGCCCTCGAGGCCAAAGGCCTCGGTGCCCACCTGCTCAACGGCTCGCAATGAGCGGCGGCCGAGGCCCTCCAGGTGTGCGACCGCTCCCGCCTCGATCACCGGGACGAGCTTCAGCAATGCAAAGGGAGCAAAGGCCGCCATAGCGAGAAGAGCGACGCCCTGGACGATCGCCGCGAGACCGCTTCCGCCGACGAGCAGTCCTGCCGCGAGGGCCAGTACCGCCGCGATCACGAGCTTGGATAGGACCAGGGCGGTAAGCGTCTCTCCTAACCGGCGCGCCCAGTGCGCAGTAGCTGGCCAGGCGAGGCCTACTAGCGCGATGGGTAAGAACAGCGAGGCGGCTGAGATGGCGGCTGCGCGCACGGCAAGTTCCAGCCAGAGCAAGAAGGCGATCAGCCCGGCGCTGAGCACGAGGAGAAACTCGGCGAAGGCAGCCAGCCCCAGTACCGCCGGCTGGCTGAGGGCAGAGACAAGACCGGTCAGCAACTGATGAGCGGGGTCACCGTCGGCTCCGATCAAGAGCGCGCTGGCCTGGTCCGTTGCGGTCAAGCCGAGGGCCACGACTTGCACGCTCACGCCGGTGAACAACAGAGCCAACGGAAGGCGTATGAGCACGCTGCGCAAGAGTGTGCTGGGTTCTTGGCGCGCGATTCGACTGGATGGCGCCCACTGCCACCAGTGGCAGTGCGACGGCCCCGCTGAGCATGACCATGAGGCCGAACTCCGAACCGAATGCGCTCGAGCTGAGCACGGGAGCGGTACTCGAGGAAAGGGCGTTGCCGAGCACACCGACGAGCGATGCGGCGCCATCTGAGACCCAACCCAAAAGGGAGTGAAAAAAACCGCTGACGAGCGACTTGGTGATGGCGTCGGCAAGCGCCGTCGGGTTGAGGTCGGAGAAGATGCTCCGGGCGGCGTGGGGCAGGACCTTTGCCTGCGGTCGCAAGGACCCATTGAGTCCTCCGAGGATCCGGCCCCCGCCGACACCGCTGAGCCTCGCGGGCTTCGTGGCGAGTCCGCTCGCGTGACTGACAAGAGCCGCGAGGCCCGGGACCTCAGTGGATCCCATTGCCGGTCTGAAACAAGAAATTCACGATCGTCGGTGCGGCCCCGATGAGAAGAGCCGCGATCCCCGAGGCGAACACGGCCTTCCTCCCGGCGTTTGCGTACTGGTAGTTGTTCGAGTGACTCCCGATCGCCCAGGCGGCGGCACCGATGACGAGACCGACGAGGGAAGCGATGAGGGCCCACCATCCGAGGCCATTGGTGAGCTGTTGGATCGTGGACTGGCCCGGGAGGGCAGACGAGCTCGGGTTCATCGAGACGATACCGGCGAGCAGGAGGGCGAGTGGGGAAGGGGTCATCGGCACACCTTTTTGGAGAGCGGACTAGTGGTGGCCGAGGATTCGGCGAGTCGTAAGGCGGTGCCTCACCAATCAGTTGTTGCAGGCTGTCCCTGGCGATTACCCGCTCACCTACCGTGAGGCGGGGAGGGAACTGGGCAAATTCGGCCTAACTGGGCAGTGCCAGCCATGCCATGCTGTTGAAGGTGGGTACGGTGTTTCGCGTAACAGTCCTCGACCTAGTCATTGCCGTTGTGGTCGTGCTCGTCCTGATGGGGGCGACCGGCCTCGTCACGGCCCGTCGAGGGAACCGCAGCTTGCGCCAGCGCCTGCAGGCTCTTGGCGCCCGACTCGGCGCCGACACCCCGGCTGGGGAGGCAAAAGGCCTCGAAGACGTCCTCGTGCATGTGGAACGGGCCACCGACCGTGCAGCTGAGACCGTGGCGGAAGCAAGCTCCGAAGCCATCCGGCTCCGGCGCGCCCTCGACACCTTGCCCCAGGCCGTTCTCGTCACCGACGAGCGGGGGGACACGGTGTTCCGCAACACCAAGGCGGTGGCCCTCATAGGCAGCCGCCACGGGGACGCCATCGCCGCCCAGGCGGTCGAAGAACTCCTCGCGACTACTGCGCCAGGAGCGAGCGAGGAGAGGGTGCTCGAGCTCTACGGGCCACCGAGGCGGACCCTGGTGGTGCGTACCGAGAGCATCGACAACGGCCAGCGCGCCCTCGGGGTCATCGCCGTCATAGACGACGTGTCCGAACGTCGCCGCCTTGAGGACGTTCGCCGTGACTTCGTGGCAAACGTCAGCCACGAGTTGAAGACCCCGATGGGGGCCGTCGGGCTCTTGGCCGAGACCCTGCTCTCAGAGAACGAGCCACAGGTGACACAAAGGCTCGCGCACCGGATCTACAACGAGGCCTTCCGCATATCCAGGGTGATCGACGACCTCTTGGACCTGTCGAGGATCGAGAACGAGGAATCTCCGCCCAGAGAGCCGGTTCTCGTCAACCTGGTGATGGCAGAGGCCGCTGAGCGGGTACGCGAGGCGGCGAACCAGCTGCAGATAAAGGTGACGCTCGAGGAGCCGGACCCACCTCTAGTCGTGCTCGGGGACCGCCGCCAACTGACCTCGGCGGTCTACAACCTGCTGGAGAACGCCGTGAAGTTCTCACCTGAAGGCGGCGACGTCACCTGCGTGGGCCGGGCCGAGGACGACGACGTGCTGGTCATCGTGGAAGACCACGGCGTTGGGATCCCGTCACGCGACCTCGAGCGAATATTCGAGCGTTTCTATCGAGTTGACGCGGGTCGCAGCCGCTCGACAGGCGGAACAGGCCTCGGATTGGCTATCGTTCGCCATGTGGCGGCGAACCACCGG
Organism: uncultured Acidimicrobiaceae bacterium; assembly: GCA_963725355.1. Classification (GTDB taxonomy): domain Bacteria; phylum Actinomycetota; class Acidimicrobiia; order Acidimicrobiales; family Bog-793; genus Fen-455. The sequence continues at coordinate 10,981 of CAVRYE010000007.1, read as the reverse complement.
GGAAGTGTGCAGGTCGAGTCTCGGGAGGGGGAGGGTTCGACGTTCACTTTGAGACTGCCCCGCCAACCGAGGACGGATTTGTGACCACCCAGCAGCGCCCGCGCACAGCAAGGCTCACTGCGGCAAGACAGCGTCCAGAGGCCCAGTGGGCGCCTGCAGATGTAGCCACTCACGCCAAACAGCCTCCCGCCCATGTGCCCGCAAGTCAGTCCGATGAGACGAACCTCGTAGGGGGCGAAGACCGAGGCGCCCCGCCGGCGCGGGTGCTCGTCGTGGAGGACGAAGAGTCTTTCGTGGACGCCTTGACGGTGAATCTCGAAAGAGAGGGCTTCTCCGTCACCGCCGCCCGCGACGGAGTCGAAGCCCTGGAACGTTTCGCGCTCGACCAGCCCGATCTCGTGCTGCTCGACGTGATGCTCCCCCGGCTGTCGGGGATAGACGTCTGCCGAGCGATCCGTGCCAATTCGACTGTGCCCATCATCATGGTGACGGCGAAGTCGACTGAGCTCGACACAGTCGTAGGCCTCGAGGTCGGGGCGGACGACTACGTGGCAAAGCCCTACCGTGTGCACGAACTGGTGTCTCGCATGCGTGCTGTGCTGCGTCGTGCGCCGAGCGGTTCCACCAATCTCGCCCCCCCACCCTCGGCGGGCAAGAGCCCCAGTCTGCGGGCGACGCCCGAGCGGACGACTACTGCAGCTGCCGAACAGGTGATCGGGTCGCGAGATGCCTCCGCCGACGGCGGCGCCTCAGGTGATGGACAACAGGCCCAAACTGCCCGGCCCGACGAGATCCTGCGCGTCGGAGGCGTCGTGCTGGACCTCGGCCGGCACGAGTGCCTCGTGCGGGAGCAGGAGATAAAGCTTCCCCTGAAGGAGTTCGAGCTGCTCGAGATGCTTCTGTCCAACCCGGGCCGGGTCGTCACCCGCGACACCTTGATCGATCGTGTCTGGGGGATGGACTACGTGGGCGATACCAAGACTCTCGACGTGCACATAAAGCGTCTCCGCTCGCGCATCGAGCAGGACCCGTCCAAGCCCGTGCTGATCACAACCATCCGCGGTCTCGGCTACCGCTTCGAGTCGCCGCGGCGCTGACCGCTCGACCGGTCAGCTCGCTAGTTTCCTGCCGCCTGGCTGCGACGCGGTGACGAAGCCCTATTAGCCTCGCGGCGGTGCACGCGGTAGAGGTCGAGAACCTGGTCGTCCGTTACGGCAATCTGACCGCCGTCGGCGGAGTCAGCTTCGAGGCCGACGCCGGTGAAGTCGTCGCCCTGCTCGGCCCCAACGGTGCGGGTAAGACAACAACGGTGGAGACCCTCGAAGGCTTCCACCGGCCGGACGAGGGCGTTGTCAAGGTGCTAGGGCTTGACCCCTGGTCCGATCACGCCCGGCTCACGACCCTCGCCGGTGTCATGTTGCAGCGTGGCGGCGTCTATCCCGTCATGAGCGCGGCGCGCGCGGTGCGGCTCTTCGCCGCCTACTACCCAGATCCGCGTGACCCCGACGAGCTGCTCGACCTCGTGGGCCTGCGCTCAGTAGCGAGCACCGCCTACAAGCGCCTCTCGGGGGGCGAGCAGCAACGCCTGGCTCTGGCGCTCGCCCTCGTGGGCCGACCCAAGGTGGTCTTCCTCGACGAGCCGACGGCGGGAGTGGACCCGGTAGGGCGGGCAACTGTCCGTGACGTGGTAGCAGGCCTGCGCTCCGACGGGGTATGCGTCATCCTCACGAGCCACGAGCTCGACGAGGTGCAGCGGCTCGCCGACCGGATCGTCATCGTGGACCACGGCAAGGTCATCGCCGCCGGGCGCCAAGGAGAGATCCAAGGCGAGTCCGAGGAGCTCCGTTTCGCCGCCCAGCCGGGCCTCGATCTCGACGAGCTCTCCGTCCGGCTCAGTGCCCCCATAAGTGAGGGACCGCCGGGCGAGTACCTGGTGTCTGCGCCACCGGTGCCCTCGCTCGTGGCCGCCCTCGCCGCTTGGCTGGCCGAGCACGACCTGCCCCTCGGCGACCTCCGGGCGGGCCGCCAACGGCTCGAGGACGTCTTCCTTCGCTTGATCGCGACAGCTGGTGACGCCGCAGACACGCCCGAAGAGCCATCGCCGCCGAGCCGCCAGAGCCGCAAGGGGCGGGTCAGGCGATGAGGTTGCGGGCGCTGCGGGCCCAGGTGGCCGCCGAGACCAGGATGACCCTGGAGCGAGGCGAGACACTCCTCGTCACCCTCGGCATCCCCGTCGTCCTCCTCGTTTTCTTTACTGTCGTCCCGGTCCTGCCAACGGGGACACGCCACCGGGTCGACTTCCTCGCCCCCGGTGTGCTCGCCCTCGCCGTCATGTCGACCGCCATGGTCGCCTTGGGCATCGCGACCGCCTTCGAGCGCAGCTACGGCGTGCTTCGGCGTCTCGGCTGCACCCCGCTCGGCCGGCCGGTTCTGCTCGCCGCGAAGATCGCCTCGGTGCTGGTCGTCGAGATCATCCAGGTCGTCGTGCTCGTCGCGGTGTCGCTCGCCCTCGGATGGCGCCCGCACCCCGCCGCCGGTCTCGCGGTTGTGGCCGTAGTGCTGGCGACGGTTGCCTTTTCCGGGATAGGACTCGCCATGGCCGGGGCGCTGCGGGCAGAGGTGACCCTCGCGGTGGCCAACGGCGTCTATGTGATCTTGTTGCTCATCGGTGGAGTCCTGTTCCCGCTGCACGAGCTCGGCGCCATGGCGAGCTTTGCCCGGTTGCTCCCGACGGCGGCGCTCTCCGACGCCCTGCACCGGACCCTCGGGGCCGGAGCCGGTGCTCCGCTGGAGGCCTGGGTCGCCCTGGCTGTCTGGGCGGTAGCTGCTCCGGCCGTTGCTACTGCCACCTTCAAGTGGGACTGAAAGTGAAAGGCGTGACGGCGCCAGGCGTCAGTGGTACCGGACTATGGCGTCGACCGCCATCGCCCCGAAGACCACTGTTATATAGGTGATCGAGTAACCGAAAAGGCGCATGGCGCTCTTCGGGGTGCCGTTGTCCCGGCGCAATCGCAACGCGTCTGCCAAGTAAAGAGCACCGGCCACGCCCGCCGCCGCCCAATAGATCCAGCCGGAGTGATCGACCACGCCGAAGACGAACGAGGTGACCACCAACGCCAACGAGTACAAGATGATCTGGCGCGAGACCTTCTCGAAAGGCACGACGACCGGCAGCATCGGGACCTTGGCGGCCTGGTAGTCCTCCTTGTAGCGCACGGCGAGGGCCCAGAAGTGCGACGGGGTCCAAATGACGATCATGGCGAAGAGCACAAGGGCCGGCCACGCTAAGTGGTCAGTCACAGCCGTCCAGCCGACGAGGACCGGAACGGCCCCCGCCGCGCCACCGATGACGATGTTCTGAGTCGAACGCCGCTTGAGGCCAACCGAGTACACAAATACGTAGAACAGCGCCGCCCCCAGCGCGAGCAAGGCCGAGTAAAGGTTGACAGCCCGCCAGAGCAGGACGAAGGCAGCGATCTCGAGGGCGACGGAGAAGATCACGGCTCCGAGCGGGGTGACGGTGCCAGTGACAAGAGGCCGGTGCCGGGTGCGGTGCATGACGGCGTCGATGTCGCGGTCCACGAACATGTTGGCCGCGTTGGCTCCGCCAGCCGAGAGGCCTCCGCCGAGGAGGGTCGCGACGACAAGCCACCAACGCGGGATGCCCTTGTCGGCTACGACCATGGTCGGCAGCGTCGTGATCAATAGCAGCTCGATGATCCGGGGCTTGGTCAAAGCTACAAAGGCCTTGACCTTGAGGCTGACCGGTCGGCGTGGCATCACCACTGTTGTCAGCTGCGCCACCTCGCAAGTATACGAAGCAGCTTGCGCCGCCGGCCGCGGCGCGTCGTGGCCGGGCAGTACAGAATGGAGGTCCTGATCCGGGCCCGCACTCGATCGAAAGGGAGGGCACCTGCCCCGCTTCTCACCCGCCACTGTTCGCAAGGTGGCCCTGGCTTGCGTTGTCTGCTTCGCGCTCTTGGTGTTGAGCGGCGGAGCAGTGCGCCTGACAGGCTCGGGCCTCGGCTGCCCGGACTGGCCCTCTTGCTACCAGCACCACCTGACAGCTGTCGACTCGTTCCACCCCGTCGTCGAGTTCGCCAACAGGCTTGTGAGCGTTGCAGTGACGGTGCTGTCGGTCGTCGCCCTCGCGGTGACGGCGCGGCGTACGCCTGCGCGCCGCGACCTCACCCTTCTCGGTGCGGGGCTCGTCGCGGGCATCGTTGCCCAGATCGTCCTCGGCGGGCTCGTTGTGCTCTTCAAACTCAACCCCTACCTCGTGGCTCTCCATTTCCTGTTGACGATCGTGATCCTGGCCGACGCCATCGTGCTCTATCACCTGTCCAAGAACCCGCCGACATCCGCCATCACGGTCGTCGGACGCGACCTCGTCCGCCTGGCGCGCTTGCAGATGCGGACCCTCGGGGTTCTCACGATCGTGGGCACGATCGTGACCGGCGTGGGTCCCCATGCCGGAGGCGTCGGCGCGAAACGTGTGCCAATCGCCTTCCGGGACATCGCCGAGGCTCATTCGACCCTCGCCTTGTTCCTTATCGGGGTGACCCTGGCCTCTCAGTTCGCCTTCCACCACGCCAATGCCCCGGAGACTGTTCTGCGGCGCGGCCGGCTCTTCCTCGAGATCATGGTCGTCCAGGGCGCGCTCGGCTACCTGCAGTACTTCCTCCACGATTCCCCCTTGGTGGTCGAGTTCCACCTGGCGGGCGTGACGGCGCTTTGGATCAGCGGGCTCGCCTTCTACCTCTCACTGCACCGGCATCCCGACGTGGAGCTTGAGGTGCCGTCCTCGGCGGCGAGCACAGCCCTCGCCGCAGGTACTTGAGCCTGCCATGACCACTTTTCCCACGGCCTCGACGGCCCCTAGCGAGGTCGAGCTCCCGGAGACCCACGAAGTAGCCAAGCCGGAGCTGCCCTGGCTCGTGATCGTGTGGAACGACCCGATAAACCTCATGAGCTATGTGACCTACGTCTTCCAGAAGCTGTTCGGGTTCTCGCGGCCGAAGGCCCACAAGCTCATGCTCGACGTCCACTACAAAGGGCGCGCCGTGGTCTCGAGCGGCCCTAAGGAGCGGGCCGAGCTCGATGTGGCCCGCCTGCACCAACATGGGCTCTGGGCGACCATGGAGCAAAGCGGGTGAGCTTCCGGCGCAGGATCCGGCCCTCTCGCGGGGGTGGCTACGACCTGCGGCTAGCCGCCGAGGAACGTGCCCTTCTCGCCGTCCTCCCGCTGCAGCTCGTCTCCCTGCTCGCCGAAGCGGGTGACAAGTCGCCCGAGGAATTACCAGATGCTCTGCACCGCTTGCTCCCGACCGCGTATACGACAGACCCCGATTCAGAACGCGCCTTTGTGGCCATGACCCGCGAAGACCTCATCGAGCATCATCGAGCTTCGCTCGAGACCATGTCGCAAACGGCGAAGGCGACGTGGCTCGATGACGAACAGCTATCGGCGTGGCTCGGGGCCTTGAACGACCTGCGCCTCTCGCTCGGCTCGATGCTCGGGGCGACCGAGGAGGAGACCGAGCCTAAGGGGCGCAGTCGCGCCCGGCCGAGTGGGTCGCCTATCTGTACCTCGGCGGTCTGCAAAGCGAGCTCATCGACGTCCTCGAGACGACTTTGCCCGACCCGATCCCCGGAGCCGACGACCTCGTTCCCGAAGATCTCTGGGGCGACCCGCCGGGCGACCTCCGCTGGGACGGGACGCCGCAGCCGGGGGACCAGTGACCATGCCTGCGACCCTGCCCCGCCTCCTCGCCATCATGGGCTCTGGGGAAACGGCACCGACGATGGTGAAGGTCCACCGCCAACTCCTGGCGAGCATGGGACCGCCACCGGTGCCGGCCGTGCTGTTAGACACCCCGTTCGGTTTTCAGGAGAACGCGAGGGAGATCGCCGGGCGGGCCGTGACCTACTTCCACGAGAGCCTGCAGGCGCCGATAGCCGTGACAGGCCTCACGGCCGACGCAGCCGAAGCCAAAAGCGGTCCAGACGGCGCCGAGCAGCCGTCGTTCGCCGAAGAGCGGCTCGTAGCGACGGTGAGAGACGCCCGCTACGTCTTCGCCGGGCCGGGAAGCCCGAGCTACGCCTTGCGCAAGTGGCAGGGAACCGTGATACCCGGATTGCTAATCGAAAAGGTCCTTCACGGCGGGTGCGTAGTCTTCGCAAGTGCGGCGGCTCTCACCCTCGGCCTCGTCACCGTCCCGGTGTACGAGATCTACAAATGCGGCGAGGACCCCCATTGGCTCGACGGCCTCGATGTGGCTTCGGCTGCCGGCATCAAAGCGGCCGTCATTCCCCATTACGACAACAACGAGGGCGGCACGCACGACACGAGGTTTTGTTACCTGGGCGAGCGACGCCTTTCGATGATGGAGAGGCAGCTGCCTAGCGGTGCCTTCGTGCTGGGAGTGGACGAGCACACAGCTTGTGTCCTCGATGTAGACGCCGGCACGGCCACCGTCGAGGGACGAGGTTCTGTGACCGTGCGCTCAGGCGGGCGTTCAGTCACATTTGCCAGCGGTGAGACCGTGTCGATCTCCCAGATCCTCGAGACAGCCGAGTCGCTGGCCCACAGCAGTCATGGCGCGAAGGGCGTCGATAGCTCCGGTGACGCCGGCGGGCCTGCGGCGGCGTTCCCAGCCCCCGGTGAGGTGCCACTGAGCACATCTCCTTTGGTGGACATCGTCCGGGAGAAGGAGGCCGACTTCGCAGCCGCCGTCTCCGCACGCGACATGCCGCTCGCTGTCAACACGGTGCTCAGCCTCGAGCATGACATCACAGAATGGTCGACGGACATCCCGGGCGGTGACGAGCTCGATCGAGCCCACGCCAGCCTGCGGTCCCTCATCTTCGAGCTCGGCCGCCTCTCACAAGCCGGCACGCGCGACCCCCGCGAGGTGCTGGGGCCCTTCGTCGAGGCTCTCTTGGAAGTCCGCAACGCGGCGAGAAGAGACGGGCGTTTCCTAGAGGCTGACCACGTGCGAGAACGCCTCCTCGAGTCCGGGATCGAGGTCCGCGACACACCGGAGGGGAGTGAATGGATCGTCGTCGTCAACGGCGATGCAGGGCCGGTGGCCGCTGACTGATATTTTTCGTGTTCGGCCTCGTCGCTTGAGCCCATCGGGTCGAGCCCCCATCGTCCAGCGGCCAAGGACATCGCCCTTTCAAGGCGGAAACACGGGTTCGAATCCCGTTGGGGGTGCCAGTCATTTGACCAGCTAAACGGCACTGTTTTGGCCCTCGCTAGAGGTTGTTGAGCCGCACCATGCGCGGTTCGTGCGCGATTCGTGCGCGATGGGCCGCGAGTCCTGCGCCGCGGCGGCCTTGGCTATGAGGCTCGAACGCGATTCACGCGGCGACAAGGAGGCGCAGGCGGCGTCATACGCGGACGCAGGCCGAAGGTGCTCATAGCGCGTGGCCCAGGTTCCATCCGGAAGATCGTGCGACAGGCGTCGCGCCGATCTGTCGGCTGCCGCCTTCGAGACTTGGTGGCCACAGAGATGCAGCGCGACGCCGATGCCGATCGCGTCGTAGCCGGTCCTTCCGCCACGCCAGCAAGCTAACGGGATCGGCTCATCACTGCGAGGCAGTCTGCCGTCGCAGCAACCGCCTCCGATCGCTGGCGCTTGGGTGACTCACGCGGCAGCCGAGCCGATGTGCGCTTACCGACTCCTTCTGGTCCTGCTGCGACTCGCGTTGAATCGTACGACTCTTCCCGTCGCTAGTTCGGCGAGCGCATCGGCGATTGCTCGATCGCGGTCCTCGGTGGCGTGTTGATAGCGGAGGGCCGCCGTGGGACTTGCGTGACCACCGCGACGCATCAGTTCGGCGACCGAAGCACCGGAGGCCGCTGCCCACGTGAGCCCGGTATGGCGGAGGTCGTGGTAGTGCAGATCAGTCCGTCCGATCTTGCGACGGGCCCTTTGCCACACTCGATCGAGCGTGACGGGGATCATCGGTCCGCCACTCTCGCTGGTGAACAACCATGCTCTCGGCTGCGGTGCGACGTAACGCCCAAGATGATCCTGTAGCACCGGCAGCACATTGGCGGGCACCGTGAGCGAGCGAGCGCCCGCGCTCGTCTTCGGCGGACCGACGATCGTGGTTCCGTCCATCGGCTTCACGACCGACCGCTCGATTCGGATCGTCCCGTGCATGAGGTCGACGTCGCGACGCTGCAACCCCAGGACTTCGCCGCGTCGCAACTGACACCACGCCGGCAAAAGGATGGCGAGCCGATAACGATCCGGAACGGCCTCGACTGCCGCTGCGAGTTCAGCGACGGTCGCCACCGGTCGCTCTACGGAGCGGGCCTGTCCGGCCCCGCGCACCTGGCAAGGGTTCCGTGCGATCAAGCCATCCGTAACGGCAGTGTTGAGGATGGCCCGAAGCATCCGGTAGGCGTCGTCGCCCGTCGTCACGTACCGCTCGCGGATATCCATGTACCAAGTGCGCACGGCAGACGGAGTGACCCTGCTCAAACGGACCGGACCGAGAACGGGATCGACGTGCCGGTCGAGCATGTGTTGGTACTTCGCTTTGGTGACTGGCCGAAGATCGGCGTGGGCGTCCAGCCAGCTCTGCGCCCATTCGCCGAACGTCACCTTGCCAGCGCTCGGGTCAATCCACGCGCCGCGGTGCAAGTCCGTTTCGATCGATGCGAGGTGAGCCAGCGCGTCGCCCTTCGTCGGGAAGGTTTGCTCGGCGAGATGCCTGACCCCCTCGTGCCAGTAGCTCGTCTGATACCGCCCGGACGGCAACCGCCTGACTGAACCGAAGTGACGCTTGCTCATGTCACCCTCCTCTGGGGCGATCGAAGTCTTGGCCGCATCTTTTCATCGCGCTGTGCCGTCGCCCACCTCAGTCACGACGCGTCGGGACGCCGCTGCTCCTCCACCCACTTGCGGATGTCGGCGAGGTCGAAGCGGACGTAGTGACCGACCTTGACCGTCGGTACCCGCCGCTCCGCCACCATCCTCCTCACGTACCGCACCCCGACGCCAAGGAGCTTCGCGACCGTCTCGATGTCGACAAGTTCCGGAAATTGCAACTGCTCCACTGTTCCCTTCTTTCGCTTGTTGGTTCGAGTTCCGATGAGTATTGCTGGGTATTCCGAGGATCCAATCGGCCACAAGTGCCTTTGTTACGATGAAAAATCGTCTGCTTTCTCCGCTGGCGTATCGGTGAGTGTTGGCCCGTCCGCTGCCGTCCGGACCGTTCTGACAACCATCGTCGTTGTGACATTTCGATTGCTCCTTCGTGTCCGGTCGCCCCACGCTTGCTGAGCACTCCCGAATCACTCACAGGACCGCTCACCGCACCGTGATGCTCGTCACCGCTTCCCATCACTTACTGATCACCGGGCAAGCTCGTGCCCTCAACGCCTCCGCGCGGCGGTCTCCGTGACCGATCGGCGTGCTGAATGTCCGTCATGTCGCCGATTATGCGGAGTCGAACTCACAGCAACACTCACAGCAACACTCACAGCAACACTCACAGCAACACTCACAGCAACACTCACAGCAACACTCACAGACCCAGGTCAGGCCATGTTTTTGCGGTCGGAATTCTCTTGCGCGAGACCCCTTCCGCCTACGGCAGCACCGTGATCGGGAGGTGCGGCGTCACGTACCGGCCCTCGTCGCCGAGGTCGATAACTGCATCGAACACCCACTGGCCCGGCGAGATCGCGTAGCCGAGCTCCGAGGCGAAGGAGGCCGTGACGCTCAGGAGTCGCACCGACGCCGTGTCGCCCGGAAGACGACGAACGGCGCCATCTGCCCGCCCCAACAGCCACCGACCTCGCCGCTCGCTGGGTCGACGACACGGGTGATCAAGTTGCCGTTCGTCCTGATCGACAACTCACGAACTCCCAAGTTGCGCACTGACAACTCCGCGGTCTCCACGAAGCCCGAGCGGACGCGGACTTCCGAAGCGAGCGGCACCTCCACCTCACCGGCTTCGAGGCGAGGGAGATACACGAGCAGTCGGCGTTCTCAAGGTCTCCCGTCCGGAGTGCGGTACGTCCGGTCGGGGAAGTACAGGCCGACGGGAGCTGCTGCCGCGATGCCGTCAACGCACGCCAAGTTCGCCCACGTGGCGGCGTAGCGGCTGGGTGGCAGGAGAAATGCCAAGTGCGCTGGGCGAACCGGAGTGCCCGTGGGTCATCGAGCTGGGATCGTCTCGAAGCGCTGTCGCCCCCGGAACCGATAGATCTGAAAGTCGGCGTCGAGGGTGAAGATCCGTCGGTCGCCCTGCTCCTCGGCGAGCGCGACGAGGGTGGCGTCCGCCAGGTCCATAGGTCGGTCCGCGTACTGATCCATCAACCGAGCGCTGCGATCCACAGCGGACGGCGAGAGATCGGCGATGACGAGCCGGTCCGTCTGCACCAGGCGCCAGAGAGCCTGTTGAGCTCTAGTGCCGCCTGCCCTGGCGAGCAGGTACATCGCTTCGGTGAATGCCGGCCATGTGGTCACGAGCGGGATGACGATCTGGTCGAGGGCCTCCATGCACGCGACGTGGTCTGGCTCGTCGGCGTCGATGATCGCGATGAGCGGACCAGCGTCGGTGAGTGTCACTGCCTCTTGCGGTCCTCCGCCAGTGATGCGGTGAAGGCGTCCCCGGTCCGTCGAGCCCGACCGCCGCCGCCATGGACCACCCCGGCGACATCGGCGAAACGCTCGCTTGGACGGCGACAGCGTCTCTTCGGCCCGCTCTGCGGCGGCATGGCGGAGGAACTCCGACACCGACTCGCCCTTGACAGCGGCCGCTCGCCGGACCTTGTCATCAAGGTCGGAATCAAGCCGAAGGCTTCGCATATCAGCACCGTATCACATTTGTGTTCACACGTGATACAGCTCAGGGTGGCCGATCTCCGATCCGACCGGTCGCCTTACCCCGCCGTAGCACCGTGTTCGACGGGACCCGAGACACCGCGGAGCGGTCGGCTCGGTCGTATCACTGC
>CAVRYE010000006.1:0-209751 GCA_963725355.1 uncultured Acidimicrobiaceae bacterium | reverse complement strand
CCGGCTTTGTCGCTGGGCGGATCGACTATGCCTGGCGCCGCCACACCGAGAACCTGCTGCCCCCGTTCTTCGTGAGCCTGGTGGAGTTCACCGAGTCGCACGAGTACTCCTGGCACACGCCGGTCCATGCCGGCCCCACGGCCTTTCGAAAGTCGCAGGTCGGCAAGGCCTTTTACGACTTTTACGGTGAGGCCTTGTTCCGCACCGACTTGTCGGTTTCTGTCGCTGAGCTTGGCTCCCTGCTCGACCACTCGGGGGTGGTAGATCAGCAGAGAAGAACGCGGCGAGGGTCTTCGGCGCTGATGCGACGTATTTCGTCTTGAACGGGACCTCCACCGCCAACCAGATCGTGGCTCATGCGTGCGTCGTCGCCGGCGAGGTCGGCTGGTGGACCGGGACTGTCACAAGTCGATCAACTACGCCTTGACGGTGACTGATGCCATCCCGGTCTACCTAATGCCCTCGCGGAATGGCTACGGGATCATCGGCCCTATACCGGCGGAAAGGTTGTCGCCCCGCGCTCTCGCGGAGGCGGTGAGCGCAAACCCGCTCGCCGACGGCGCTAGCGTGCCCGTGTACGCCGTTGTCACCAACTCGACCTATGACGGCCTGTGCTACAGCGCGGACCAGGTGATCGCACTGTTGGGCCAGAGCGTCCCCAGGGTGCACTTCGACGAGGCTTGGTTTGCCTATGCGCGCTTTCACCCTCTATATCGCAACCGCTATGCCATGCATGACCGCGCGACGCTGCCCGGGGACCCGACGATCTTTGCCACGCAGTCCACACACAAGCTTCTAGCCGCCTTCTCCCAGGGTTCGATGATCCACATCCGCCCGAGCGAGCGGGCACCTGTCGAATCGTCACGGTTCAACGAGGCCTACATGATGCACGGTTCGACATCGCCGTTCTACCCGATGATCGCCTGTTTGGACGTGGCCGCGGCGATGATGGATGGCCCCGGCGGTCTCGATCTCGTAAATGGAGCGATCAGCGAAGCGATCCAGTTCCGAAAGCGCATCGTCACCTTGGCCGGGGAGCTCGTGATGAGCCCCGAGGTGGGTGCGCCCTGGTTCTTCGACGTCTGGCAGCCGGACGACGTCCAAGACCCGGTGTCTGACAGGAAGTGGAGCTTCGTGGATGCCCCAGACGAGCTGTTGGAACAAGAGCCGTCGTGCTGGAGCCTGCGGGCGAACCAGTCATGGCACGGCTTCGGCGAGATTGTCCCGGGCTACTGCATGCTCGATCCCACCAAGGTCACGCTTACCACTCCGGGTATCGACGCTGCTGGACATCTCGCCGAGAGCGGTATCCCCGCCCCAGTGGTGGCTAGTTATCTCGACAGCCATCGTGTCGAGGTCGAAAAGACCGGCGACTACAGCCTGCTCGTGCTGTTCTCTATTGGAACGACGCGGGGCAAGTGGGGGACCCTCCTCGAGGGCCTTCTTGCTTTCAACCGCGCCGATGACTCTGGCCAGTCGCTCACGGAGGCGATCCCGGACCTGGCTATGGCCTACCCGGGTCGCTACGGCGCCATGACACTTCGCGAGCTCTGCGACGAAATGCACGCCGAGGTCCGTGCTCACGGCACGATCGGGCTTTTGGACAGGGCCTTTGGCGAGTTGCCGGTGCCGGTGACGAGCCCCGCCGAGGCGTACCGACGTCTGGTTCGCGCTCGCAGTGAGCGAGTATCAGTCTCAAAGATGGCCGAGCGGGTGGCTGCAGTCATGGTTGTTCCCTATCCGCCCGGCATCCCGATCCTGATGCCCGGTGAGCGCGCCGGGGCGATCGATGACCCAGTGCTCAGCTACTTGCTGGCCCTGGAGGACTTCGATGCCAAGTTCCCCGGCTTCGCTCATGACATTCACGGAGTCGAGCGTGACGAGAATGGGGTGTTTTCCGTCGAGTGTCTGACCGAGGTGGCACAGTGATGTTCGGGGATCTATTCAGTCCTACGGACGCTCTTGTCAACGCCGCCAGCGGAGCTTCCCGGAAATAGCACACGCTCAGGCCGCCGGAAATGGCTGTTGGACGGGCTGAGGAAAACGAAGAAAGAGGTGATTGCAGTATGACCGAGGATCAAGACCAGGCCAAATGGAATGTAACCGAATGGCACGGCAGGATGCTTGTTGATCGAAAGGGCGAGAAGATCGGCAAGCTGGAAGATGTCTACGTCGATGTCGAAACTGACGAGCCGCAGTTCGCCACGGTGAAGGAAGGCTTCATCGACCGTCACCTGACTTTCGTGCCACTTGGCGGCCTTCAGATCGGCCCCGACGACCTGCAGGTCACCGTGACGAAGGACCAGGTTCGGTCTGCGCCCGACATCGAGTTCCATGGCGAAGAGCTGACGCAGGCAGACGAGTCCGCTCTCTACCACCACTTCGAAATGAACTACACGCCGATCAAAACCGAGAGCGGGCGCCGGCTGGCTTGCCGCTGACGAAGTCGAGGTCCTGCCTGTAGTGACGCGGGTTGCTTCCCGGTGGATTTGTCAGCTCAGCACTTCCAGGACGCCGAAGATCACGTGCGTACCGGAATGACCGATTCGTACGAACCTTGCTCGATCATGAGAGACAACCTGCCTGCACCACCGAACAGCTCCGTCCCCGGCCTAGCTGCCCGAAGTTAACGTGCGGAATACGGGGCGGATCCGGCAGCACTTCCCAGACAACGAGACGGATGCAGTCCATCTCGTTGGACTGAGCGGCACTCCAATACCTAGCCAAGGTGATCATGATGCCCATGCGGGCGATTGAAGGCCCCGGTGTTCTTGCTAGCGACTGCGCCTAGCGACCTTGGGATCGTGAAGGTCTGAGTCCGGCGCCGCGAGGGGAGCGGCCGGTCAGGCGGCATTTGGACCCACATAGAAGTCGGTCAAGCAGCCAGGTCCCAGATTGTTCCGCACGACGCATGAGGGAGAATCCCCCGCCCGCCCTCGTGCAGCACGACTGGCTCCGGTCAACCCGCGCTTTCGACGAGTGCTACCACGCACTCGGCCGAGGCGACTGCGCTCCCCGGGCTCCACAGAACTGGGCCATTTTCATCCAGTTCGCCCGCTCTGGTGATCACATCAGCGGGACTATGCAGACCCCTTGTCTATCCTTGGATGGCTGCGAGGCGCAGATAGGGAAGGGTGATTGGGGACTGCTGCGCCTTCTGTCTCCATTCCCGGTGTGAGTGGCTTCCTCGATTCGTTCGTCTGAGGCAGGAAGACAACCGTCAGGACAACCCCGGCAAGAGCTACGCCAGTTGAGACTAGGAGTGCCATGTCCATTCCGTGCACGAAGGCTCGTTGCACTGAGGTGAGTAGCGTCGGCGAGTGGAGCTTGTGGGCGACCGCCACGCCGCCGAAGACGCTTTGGCGGACAGTAGCAGCAGCAGTCGCCGGCAGACCTACGAGGTCGAGCCGGGCTAGATAGCCAGCGCTGAGGACACTCCCGAGAATTGCGATACCGAGCGGACCACCGGTCTTGTTGACTGCCTGCATCACTCCTGAGCCGACTCCGCTTTTCTCCTCCGACAGTTCGACCAGTGCGGCGGACATGGCTGTGGCCATGGCGATACCGGTCCCGACCCCGGCGACCGCCATCCATACGCCCACAAATAGGCCGCTCGAAACGACACTCGTAGTCGATCCAAGCAACAACCCGACCGCGAGCAGGCCGAAGCCTCCAGCCACAGCCACCTTGGCGCCCACTAGGCGTACGACTCGGGCCGCGGGAATGGCTCCGACCATGAGTCCGCCGACGAGAGGTAGCAGTCTCACGCCCGATCCCATGGCGTTGGTACCGAGCACCCCTTGGAAGTACTGCGGCATGGTGAACAAGATGCCGAGCATGGCGATGATAGGGAACATGGAGAGGCTTACTCCCCAGGTGAACGAGGGCGAGCCGAACAGCGAGAGATCGAGCAACGGCTGACCGGCGGGCAGGCGGGTCAGTCGACGTTCCCACGCGAAGAAACCCACCAGTAGTGCCACGCCACCGACCATCATGGCTAGGGCGTTGACATTGCCCCAGCCCTCCTGTCCGGCTTTTATAAGGCCATAGGTCAACACGACTAGCCCGGCAGCCGAGGCCGCCACCCCAACGAGGTCAAGGCCCGGGCGCTGCGAGGCGCGGGACTCCGGCACCAAGGTGACGACGGCCGCCAGGGCGACCACGACGACGGGGACGTTGATCAGGAACACCCAGCCCCACCAGTAGTTCGTCAGCAGCCAACCCCCGAGGATGGGGCCGATCGGGAAGGCCACGAAGGTCGCCGCTGAAATGATCCCTACGGCCTTTGGTCGCTCCCCCTTTTGGAACAGCACCGTGAGCACGGAGAGCGCCATGACGATCAGCCCTGCGCCTGCGAGGCCAACGAGTACCCGAGCAGCCATGAACTCGCCCACTGATCTCGAATAGGCACATCCCGCAGATCCGATCCCGAAGAAGACCAAGGAGACGAGGAGGACCTTCTTGTGGCCGTAACGGTCGCCTAAGAGGCCGGCCGGAAGCATCGCCGCGGCTAGGACGAGGAAGTATCCCGATGAGAACCACTGCAGGTCGGATTCCGACGTGTGCAGGGCCTTGGATAGCGTGGGCAGGGCCACGCTGAGCACGGTGCCGTCCACGCCTACCGCCAGCACGGCCAAGGCCAGGGCACCGAGCGCCCACCACCTTAGATTCCCCGGCGTTGCGACAGGTGCCGGCCGATTCTCGAGGACCGTCGTCACGGCGTGGGCCTGCAGGAGGAGGAGGCGACGAACCGTGTGGATCGTCTTGCGCGAATTCTCATTTGTTTTCCAACATTCTCGTGTCTTCGAGCCAGTGCCCCCCCCAAAGCCCGTCGCCCGCGTCGCGTTGGCTCATGTGGTCGAGCTCGTCAGGAGATGGCTCTACCACTGGGACCCACAAGATGGAGGCAATGGACGACTTCGCACACGAAAGACCACGTAGGTTAGGACCTTCAACGTATTGCCCCGACGTTTCCTAATCCCTGGAGAGGTCGTTCGTCGTCGTCTGTCGCGGGGAGGCCGACCTCTATTGATCGTTCGTCGTCTGTGGGTCGTCGCGCACGCGAAGGTAGCCAGATAAGCACGATCACGACGCCGCCTAGCGCGACAACAGCAGCAACTAGAAAGGAGACCTCCAGACCGCTCATGAACGCCTCACGTGCAGCACGCGCCAACTGTGCACCGCTCGCACCTCCGCTGCTGCCAGCAACGGCCAGAGCACCACCGAATGAGCCAAGGATGGTATGGATGACGCCTGGCGGAAGGTGGTGCCGCCCGGCGAGCGCACCGAGGATGTGGTTCTGGTAGCGAGTTGCCAGCACGCTCCCTACAACAGCGACTCCGATCGCTCCGCCGACCTGGAGTGCCATGGTATTGATCGCGGACCCGATTCCCGAGTCGCTCTGAGGAACCGATCCCACCACCGAGTTCGTCGCCGTTGGTAGCAGGAGGCCCGCGCCTAAGCCGATCAACAACAGGCCGGGTAATCCATCCCCGTAGTTTGTCGCGCTCGTCGATGCAGCTGATATCTGCCACAGACCGCCGGCCACAGCCGCAAGAGCGCTGGCAACCGCCAATTTGGTTCCGATGGCGCGCGCCAGGAACGGGGATAGGACCGCGAAAACCATGAGCACGGCTGCCATGGGCAGGATGCGTAAACCAGCCTCGAGCGGCGAGAGACTGAGGTCGAATTGGAGGAACTGTGTGATGACGAACAGAGCCCCCAGCAGTCCAAAGACGCCGAGGCATTCGGCCACCGCCGCTGTCGAGAACCGACGATCTCGAAATAGGACCAGCTTCAACATCGGGTGGCCACTGTGCGATTCCCAGAAGACAAATGCGGCGACAGCCATAAGGCTTAAGAGTCCGGCTCCTAGGACATCCGCGGATCCCCAGCCCTGGGTCGGACCCTCGATGATCGCCCAGAGCAACAGGCCTAGGCCGGTGATCGACAGGACGACACCGGCGGGATCAGATCGACCGGCAGCAGGATTCTTCGAGTCCGGCACGAGGACCAAGGCTCCTAGGAAACCGGCTATCACAATGGGGACATTGACCAGAAAGACAGAACCCCACCAGAACCGTGCCAGCAGCAGGCCGCCCGCGATGGGACCAACCGCGATACCTAGCCCGATGATGCCGCCCCAGACACCGATGGCCCGGGCCCGCTCTTGCGGGTCACGGAAGACATCATTGACGATCGAGAGCGATGCCGGGATTGTCAGTGCCGCCCCGATTCCCATAACGGCTCGAAATGGGATTAACAAGTGCACTGAGCCCGAGAAGGCGGCTCCAATCGACCCGGCTCCGAAGGCCGCCAGTCCGATGAGGAACAACTTCTTGCGCCCGAACCGGTCGGCCAGGCTTCCAGAGACGAGCAAGAGCCCTGCGAACACCATCGCGTAAGAATCAACGATCCACTGCAGCTGGCTCGAGGTCGCATGCAACTCGCGGACGAGCGTCGGCAAGGCCACGTTGAGGATCGTGTTGTCCACGTTGATGATGAGCGCGGCGGCGCAAAGTACCCCCAAGGCGGCCCAACGATGGTCGGTCTTTGCGACGGAAGGCGCCAGCCTCGGCGGAAGGGTGAGGCTCACGGGTGCGGCCCTTCAGGTGGTCAGGGCGGTGAAGCCGACGGACCCTCGCTGTAGAAGGTGAGCCTTCCCCATCATAGAGCACGTCGAGTCTGGGTGGCGCTGAAACTTTGGCGGCGAATTGCTGCCATCGCGATCTCAGGCCAATCAGCCATGAGAGAGAGGATCGCACGTATCTGCCAAGCACTCTACATACTCCCGTATGTGTTACTATCGTATGTATGCAAGTAGACCGACTGTCGATCACCATGGATCCCGACCTCGGCAAATCCGTTCGTGAAGCCGCCGCCCGATCGGGCTCGAGCGTCTCAGCCTGGCTCGCTGCGGCAGCAGCGGAACGGCTCCGCAACGAGTTGCTAGGAGCCGCCCTTGACGCGTGGGAGGCAGACTCGGCCCCATTCAGCGACAAGGAGCTCGACGCAGCAGCGCGGGTGCTCGGAGTGTCTCGACATGTTCGGGGCAGCGCCGCCTGATGGCGCTTGTCCTTGATGCCGGAGGGCTGATCGCAATCGACCGGCTTGACCGGGCAGTCGGCGCAATGCTCCGTGTGGCCCAGCAAGAGAAGCTTCCGGTACGAACGAGCGCGGCAGTCGTTGCACAGGTGTGGCGAAACGGGTCGCTCCAGGTGAATTTGGCGCGTGTGCTGGCCGGCGTTGACGCTGCAACTCTTGATGGAGCCACAGGAAGGTCGGTCGGCGAGATCTTGGCGCTCAGCAGGACGGCTGATGTGGTCGACGGTCACCTCGGTCTGGTCGTGCAATCTGGCGACACCGTGCTTACGAGTGACGCCAAGGACATCAAGAAGATCCTTGCTGCCCGCAAAATTGGTGCGACGGTGCGGCGAGTCTGAGGTTCCCCAAGACGTCGCCCGACCGGCGACGAACCTGGGACAGGGACTAACCGGACACGATTTTCGTCAGCTCGCAAGCCTCCCCTGCGCCTTGGGTGAGCACTCGTCCTCATACAGATACTGCGCGAAGAGTGTGACCTAGGTTTCGAGTCGGTGTACGAGATTGCTCGAATCGCTCCGTTTAGAGTCAAGACAGGGGAGAAGGGCAATTCGAGAGTCCCGGACCGCTGCGTCAGGCGATCCGCCGAAGCTCTGACCAGCCACTATCTGCTTCGAGAGGGCGTGGAGTTACGTTTCGAGTCCCCCCTCCGACACGCGACGCGAATACTGGCCAATCTCGGGGCCGTCCATTTCGTAACCGATCGGGCCGGAAAGCGCCTCGGTCAGACGAGCCAACGAACCCAATCCAGCGTCTCCAAGGGCGGATCGGTGAGGAAGGAGCGGAGAGCCACTACTAGGTCATCGGGATAACCGAGCCGGCCGCGGTGGAAGCGCCTTGGCGATGTGAATATCACGCCGGCATGATGCTCGCCCGTCGTAGCCCAGGTGCGAACGATACGGTCGAAATCCTTAACGTTTTCGGTCACGACGGCCCAAGCTTCGGCCCTAGCGAAGCGAAGCAAGTCCTCATCGGCCAGGGACGCGAGGCGGATGTCGCTGGCAGCTGCGAGTACTTCGCACCCTTCTGTGCGGAGCAAGAGAGCGGCCCTAGGGGAGTGGTGAACGTCGAGCAGCAGCCTCATTCTGCGAGGAGCCGTTGGCGGCGATTCCAAAGGGCTTCTGCTGCCTCGCCTGCAGCGACATTGGCGTCGATCTCAGCGTTGATCTCTTCAGGGAAGGAGGCAAAGTAGTCGAGAGCCGCATGCACCTGCTCAGTCGAGAGTCCGAAGATCTCGCACGCACGCCCGATCCGATCATCAACTGGTACGTCTCCGCCAACGACACCGCCAATTACTTCCCAGACATCGGGTCCACTGACAAGGCCAGCTCGCCGTCCAGTGGCGCCATCGCGGAACACCACGAGCGGGTGATGTCGCAGTCGGAGCCCTTCCTCGATGAGTTCCTCTGCCAGTGCCGAGGAGGAGAGCTTACGTGCTGTGGCCTCCGCTTTGAGCCGCTCGAGGACTTTGGGTTCTCGGAAGCGAACGGAGAGAGGATGCGTCATGACTACATTGTAGTCGTTGTGCGCTATGGGAGGTAGAGACTGAGGATCGGGTCACGCGGCCAGTTGCCAAATCGTCTCGCGTGTCGTATGTGGGAAAATCCCCCCCCCCCCCCCGACACGTCAGGCGAGGGCCCTGAACAGGTCGTTCTCTCTGGAGACCCCCCAACGCTTTGCGCTCGCAAAGTTGGCCCGCACTGTCGGACCGTGTCCGCCATGCCTTCCCTATAATAGTGGAAATCGGGTAGGATCAGAGTATGATGCCCGTGATCGAGGTCGTGTGGCGCCATCTCCTTGTGGGGGCCCGAGAGGGTCGTCGGCGGTGGCAATCGGTTACGGCGCTCGCGGGCGAGCTGGATATACCAGTCTCAACAGCGCATCGTTCGCTGGCGCATCCCGCAGAGATTGGTGCGGTGGGCATAGGGGCCCTTGATGGGCTGCAGGTGCTTGATCCGTCGAGACTGTTGGTTCTTCTCGCCGCCCACCGGCGGGTGAGTCGCGACATCGTGGGTCGATTCAGGGTCGACGTACCGGCCGTTGAGGTCGAGCGTCTGGCCACTGGCTCGGAGGTGGTTCTAGGGGGTTTCGGCGCTGTGGTGGCCCACCTGCAAGGTGTAAACCCCATCGCGGACTACAGCACCGTCCTCTTCTATGGCGACCCGTGCCTCCCCGACTTGCCGAGCGCAGCGCGTGGCGAGGGCACCGAGATACTCGTCGCTGAGCCGGACCGGTTTCTCAGTAGGTACGGCCGCGTGACACCGTTCTGTCAGGCTTACGCAGATTTGTTCTCAATGCCAGGGTGGCAGGCCGCCCGCTTTGTCGGCGAGCTCGGCATCCAGAAGGTGGCCGCTAGTGACGAACCACTTCTACTCGTCTGAACAGACCGACCTCTCGCGGGCCGTGCTGGGGGAGGTGGTCGCAGCAGTACCGGCCGCGATCTTGATCGGTGGCTGGAGGTCTTGGGTCCGAACCGGTGGCCCGATGAGTCACGACGTCGATCTGATCGTCACCCGCGGCGAGCTGGCAATCCTCGAGCGGATCGTTGGTGATCTTTCCGAGTCGCACCACCTGGCCGGTACGAAGTGGCGGGCAACGTGGCGGTCCATCCACCTCGAGTTGTATGTGCCATTCCAGTCCCGCCTCGGAGCGAACTTGCAGTTGCGCGTCGAACTACTTACCTCCCACGCCGAAACGGCGAACGGTTATCGCGTACTGACCAGTGCGGCACACACGGCCACCAAGATCGCCGCACTTCTTGATCGGCCTGACAGTCTGCCCGGAAGGGAGGACCGCTTCGAGATTCTTAAGTTGCTGGGGGACCCGTCGACCTCTCGAACCCCTTCGATCATTGCCGCCGCGTCGGCCCGAACTCCGGCTCAGGTCGACAAGCTCCTCCGCGATGCGTTCAGGTTCCTAACCGGTGAGCCAGAGCTCAACAGGCAGGCCCGTTCTCGGTTGCGTCAAATGCAGGCCGTTTGGAGGCGCGCCATTGGAGCCGAGCTCGGAGTTCCCGAGATCGCGCCAGATCTTGGGCCAAGCATGGGTCGGTAGTTCGAAGCAAAGCTCCCAGTGGAACGGGCCAGCTTGTTTAGACATCCCACGCTCTTAAATCGTCAAGCGGCAATCTCTCCGCGGGTCTCCCAGGCGACGGTTTCGTCATAGAGCGTGCCGCTCACAAGACATCCGTGGAGGATCCCGACGAAGCGGTTGGCGAGAGCTCTGAGCGCTTGATGGTGCGAGTCGCCGGCGTCTCGGTGTCGGTCATAGAGCGCCCGGGCACCTGGTGAGGCCGTGAGCGAGGCGAAGGCCCAAAGGTAGAGGGCATCAGCTAGGCGACGGTTGCGGGCGTAGCGGGCGAGCACCACGCGCTTTGTCCCTGATGCTCTCGTGATCGGTGACGAGCCGGCGTAATTCTTGCGACACTTGGCACTGGCAAAGCGGTCCGGGTCATCCCCGAACTCGCCGAGCACCCGGGCGCCGAGGACCGTCCCGAGTCCTGGCAGGGAGAGGACGATCTTCGCGTCCGGGTGCTTGTCAAAATGCGAGGCCAGCTCGGCTTCGAGGGACTCGATCTGTCGGGAGAGCTCGGCGATGACACTGGCCAATGCCTTCACGGTTTCCCCGAAGGCATTGGATATGAGAGCCGGTGCCTCGAGCTGGGGGGCCCGGAGCGCCTGTTGGATCTCGGTGGAGCGCTCCTCGATGCTGCGCTTTCGCCCGCCCCGACGAAGCGCCGAGGCGATCCTGGAGCGCGAGAGCCCACGCCCGAGCTCCGGCGTCGGAGCGATGAGAAGGACCTCGATCGCCTGTTTGGCGTTCAAGCCGTCCGCGAAGGCAGCAAGAGCCCCGGGGTAGTACTCACGCAGTATCGAGCGCAGCGAGTTGGTCTGGCGCTGCCGGGTCCAGATCAGGGCCTTGTGCGCCCGAGCAAGGATCCTCACCGCTTCCACGAGCTCGCTGTCGCCGGCGATCTCGCGGTGGTTGTGCGAATCGGTGCGCACGAGATCGGCGAGCACTTCCGCATCTCCCGGGTCGGACTTGGCACCCGAGCTCGAGTGGCGGTCTCTGTAACGCGAGGCAGAGAACGGGTTCACGGCGAAGACCCGATAGCCCACTGATCGCAGCGCCGAGACGAACAGGCCCCGGTCGGTCTCGATGCCGATGAGCACTTCGGAGGGATCATCTGTGTAGCAAGCGAGCACCTCGTGCAGGTGCCGCACCCCCTCCAGATCGTCTGTTATGCGGCGCTTTGCGAGCGTCTTGCCGGCGGCGTCCTTAACTGCCAGATCGTGGTGGGCCTCTGCCCAGTCCACGCCGACGAAGATCATCGTTGCTCCTCTCTGTTCTCGATACGTCTGAGCCGGAGGAGACCGTCGGCGCGCTAATGGACAAGTGCTCGAGGCACGTCACCCCACCAGCCGTTTTGGCACTCCTCGCCAACCGGAAGGGGCACGATCTAAACATAGGGCTCGGTAGCCCTGCCTGGAGGAGTGCTCACCTTCCGATGGCTCGGTGATCAGCTTTGTTCACGAGAAAGCTCATCCACCACCATTAGCCTGGTGGAAGCCATAGAGCCACCTTTGCCACGCGGCGTGGAGTTTTGTACCGAATCCCCCCTCCGCCACCGGGTAAAAGTCCAGATCAAAGGCCATTTCGGCAGGGTGCCGGAGTGGCCTTACTTTTTGCCTCATCCGATTATCACGCGTATCGCGCGTCGCTTCTCTGCAATCCTTGGGGGAGGACGTCCAGGCCGGCGGCGATGGCTCGGTCCCGGTCTCTAGCCGCGTGTTGATAGCGGCGACTGGCGGCCGGGTTGGCGTGGCCGAGGCGGGCCATCAACTCGCGCTCGGTAGCCGGTCCAAGACTGGTAACCAGCGATGTTCAAACCGTGGCGAAGGTCATGGAGGTGTAACTCGTCGTGTCCCACTTGGTGGCGGGCCCGGCGCCAGTGCTTGTAGAAGGTAGTAGTAGGGAGTAGCCCACCTGCCTCAGCAGGGAACAGGAGCGAGTCGGCGTCGTCACCGATGCTCTCGAGGTGCTCGCCGAGAGCGTCGAGCACGAGCTGAGGGAGAGCAACCACTCACCGGCCGGCTTCGGTCTTGGGCTCGGTCAGGAGGCGGCGACCATGGTCGAGGCTCACCATCTGCTCTTCGACGGTGACTGTGCCGGCAGCTAGATCCAAGTGCCGGCGTCGAAGGGCTAAGAGCTCGCCAAGGCGTAGGCCGCCGAAGCCGGCAAGGAGGACCATCGCGCGAAATCGCGCGGTCATCGCGTCCGCCAACTCGAGAACGAGCTCCGGGCCGACGATACGACGCTCGACGGAGCGCTCCGTCCCGGTGCCCCCGCACCGGCAGGGGTTGGCCTCGACGAGGCCGTCGGTCATGGCCGTCCTGAGGATCGCTCACAGCGACCGCTAGGACTTCGCCGCGCTCATGGCGCCGGAGTCCTCGACACCTTGGCCTGCCAGCGGCGGACGACTTCGGGCGTGATGGCCCAACTGGCGGTTGAGGAACATGGGTCGACGTAGACCGAAGCAGGAGGCCGTACGGTTCGAGGGTCTTCTGCGCCAGCGGCCGGACAGTGGCCCGGCGTTGGCGCCCTTACGGGTGGCGAACGAGCTGGTCACAACCCAGGCGTCGATCCGGGTCCTGATCCCGTAGAAGGTCTTCGCCCACGAGTCAGCTGCTTGGCGTCCTTCGCGAGTATCTGTGAAGCGCCCGGTCACGCCCGTCGGATTGTCGGTGCCTCGGGACGATGTACTGACGCGCCGGACAACCTTGGGCATGGAGGTGGGCACAAACTCCTGCGCGCGATCAGCGTGTCTGAATGGCTTGAGTTCAGGGTAGGCATCTTCGAGCCCCCTCGCGCCTGCGGCCCCTTGATAAGGCATCCGAGCGCTTGTACTTCTATTCAACTCCAGCCAGACTGCAGCGCGACGGTCTTGCTAAGTGTCTTATTAGACAAGGACGCGTCGCGGGGGGCCCGATGGACGACGAGCAGGGGCGTGAGGAGTTCGAGCTGTTCTTTCACGCCTACGCCCATCGCTTTGTCGCGGAGGCGTTTCTGCTCACCGGTAATCAACAAGATGCGCAAGATCTCGTTCAAGAAGTGCTCGTTCGCGTATGGCAGCACTGGCCAAGTGTCGCGGAGCACGACCATCCGGAGGCCTGGGGCCGGCGCGTCATGCGGAACCTGGCCGCCAACCGCTGGCGTCGCAGCCTTCTGGAGCAACGCCACCGTCAGATGGCTGTCCCCGAACATACTCAGGCGCCTGACGCAGATCACCTCGACATCGTCAAGGCTTTGCAGGGGCTCTCAGCGCGGCCGCGACAAGCCATGGTCTTGCACGCCGTGGTGGGTCTCAGCGTCGAGGAGATCGCCGGCGAGCTCAGGGTACCTGCCGGCACGGTGAGGTCATGGCTCCATCGAAGCCGTATTGTCCTCGCGGCCCACCTTGGGGCGGACGCGAAACTCGCAATTCCCGGTGCCGATTGACATGGCCGAATTCGAAGACCCGGTCTTGGCGAGCATTCGCGAGGCGGCGGAAGCTGCTGAGCATTCACCGCTCGGCTTCAGCCTGGAGGACGTCTTGGCAGAAGGGAGCGTCCGCCGCCACCGCGAAAGGCCGCAATCGGCCCATCGCTTCGGGGTCGTTCTCGTGGCGGCCGCCATCTTGGTGGTGTTTTTCGTTCCTCTTCCACACCTAAATCTCTTCAAGCGTCTTGTTTCCTCTCCCAACCCGTCGCCTGCGACGCGTGGGTCGAGGACCCTGGCGATCGGGACGCGACTGGCTGAGTTGAGGGGGTCCGACACGGTGGCCGGTGACTACTTTGGTGCCGCGGTCGCCATCGACGGCAACACCGCTGTCGTGGGTGCATTTGACCATGACAACGACGCTGGACGCGCCTACGTATTCTCCAAGACGGCTCACGGCTGGGAACAGACCGCCGAGCTGAAGGGCTCCGACACCGTCGCGGGTGACTACTTCGGCGTCGCGGTAGGCATCTCAGGCACCACGATTGTTGTAGGCGCGTCCAGCTACGAGACATCTTCTGCTGGCCGGGCCTACGTGTTCACCAAGACGGCATCCGGCTGGCAACAAGTGGCCGAGCTGACAGGTCCGGGAAGCCGTCCAATCCAGGAGCACATCTCTGTGGCGATTTCAGGCGCAACCATTGTCGTTGGCTGGAACTACCCAAACAGTCCGCCTGCGCCGGGCGTTGCGTGGGTGTACACCAACACGGCCACCGGTTGGCGCCGATCCGCCATGTTGAGAGGTCCGTCTACAACTTCCTTCGGCTATTCGGTAGCCGTCTCCGGCTCGACGGTCATCGTTGGCGCAATCTCCGCCCCGCCAGCCCAGCCACTCGGTGTGGCGTACGTATTCACCAAGACCGTGACCGGATGGAGGCAGTCCGCCAAGTTGCACAGTCCCGACGCTGCCAACGCCTTCAGCTTCGGCTTCTCGACTGCCATTTCTGGCTCGACGGCCTTGGTTGGGAGCGACGGTTCTGCTCCGGTGTACGTCTTCACCAAGACCGCGACCGGATGGAGGACTGCGGCTGGTCTTAAGGGCTCGGATACCGTCACCGGGGACGGTTTTGGTTCGACACTAGCGACTTCTGGCACGACCGCCGTTGTGGGCGCGCCGGAGTCCGCCGACAATATCGGCCGGGCCTACTTGTTCAAGGGCACGGCGAAAGGCTGGAGGCAAGTCGCCGAGCTTAAAGGCACCGTCGCTCAAGGCTACTTCGGCTCTTCCGTGGCGATGTCCGGTGCCACGGCCATCGTAGGTTCAGCCCCGAGCTCAGGAGCCGGCTCAGTCCACGTGGGCTACCCCGTGAGTCGCGGCCGAGGGTACCTGTTTAAGGCATAGATCAAAGGAATTGCCCACCATCTCCTCACGTGACCGTTCCGGGTCACGAGGTTCGACGTGAAGCTTTGGTGCCTGGCTCGCGGGAGCGGTCCTCCACGTCGGCGGCGTGGTTCATCTCATCTGGGTATAGCACTTCGTCTCGGTGTGAGGGTCTCGGACACAGTGTCATAGGCAAGGCGAGAAACGTTCAAAGGAGTTGATCGATCTACAGATGCGCAGAACGACCATTCCGCTCAATTCCGAACAGCTTGCAGCGCGACGGCCGAGTTAAGTGTCTTATTAGTGAGAACTGGTCGCGGTACTCGAGGAACCGTGACGAAGGCAATAAGCGGGCTTAAGAGTAATGACAAAAGGGGGAGGAAATGCACTTTCGTAGCAAGGCCATTGCCGCGAGCGTAGCGATTATCTACCTAAGTTCCGTGGCTGCCACCGAAAGTGCCGCGGCAACATGCACATCAGTATTGGCCCGCACAACATTGATAGCGCATTCCAGGCTCCTTGTGGAGACGCTGCCATCCCAAGCCAATCCGAACGCCGGTAACCCGCCGGGTGCGCGGGCACCGACCGAGATATGGAAGGACCCGAAGGCCAATCCGAACGCCGGTAACCCGCCGGGTGCGCGGGCACCGACCGAGATATGGAAGGACCCGAAGGCCAATCCGAACGCCGGTAACCCGCCGGGTGCGCGGGCACCGACTCAAACGTCTGCAACCGGCCACGTTCGGCAAGCGAACAGCGAGTTCTAACCGATGTAACGAGGGATACCGGCACGAGGGCTACCGTCGTCACACCATCCCGTAGGTTGACGATGGTAGCCCTCGACTTGCAAGCCGATTGACCAGGACCGTACCGATGCCGCTTGCTTGAGCTTTCAGGCGCTTCAGGGACGACCGCTCTCGTGGGTGGCAACAGTGCCATCAACTCCGGAGCTGCCTACTTCGTACGGACGTCAGGTGATCGTGTCCTTCTGGTGGCCTTGTGTCACTTACGCAAGCACAACTTGAGTTCTCGCGCCACAGCATCGCGTGGCCGCCCGGGTTCGAGACACCCGAGAAAGGTAAAGGGGGAAGAGATGTACCGCATTAGAAGCAAGGTCATCGCGAAAGGGCGGGGCAGCCAGCGACAATGCACCTGGGCACACCGGCGGTCACCGTCTCAGCTTGCCGCCGTGACCACCTGCCTGACGCTGATCCTCGCAGGGCTCGTCATCGCCTCGAACAGCGCCGGCGCCGCAGCTGCCTTCCCGGGCGAGCCCGCCGCCCACTACGTCACACTGAGCGGGAGTCCCGGCATGCCCGAGATCGACCCGGCTAACGACACGATCTACGTGCCGATCCAGTGCCCCCAGAGTTACTGCCCGACCAATGCACCCGGTAGCGCCGTCGACATCGTGGACGCGGCGACCTGTAATGCCACCAGTGGGTCGGGCTGTCACGTCGTGGCTACCGCCCCCGGGGACACCCCGCTCGGTGCCGCGGTCGACCCGACGACAGACACGATATACGTGATGAACAGCCCGTCAAGCGGCAACAGCACGATTGGCCTCCTCGACGGCCGGACCTGCAACGCCACGGTCACGAGCGGCTGCCGGCATGTTGTGGCGACGATCGCGCTCGGCGTCAATGCCTTCATCGTTGCCGGCGCCGTCGACGCGGCCACGAGGACGCTCTATGTTGCGAGTGCAACCCACGGTGTCTACGTGGTCGACATCGCGACCTGCAACGACAGGGTCACGAGCGGCTGCACGCAGCGCCCCGAGCTCGTCAAAGACAACCGCGGACCCGCGCAGCTCGACATCGACACGGCGACGAACACCGTGTACGCCGCCGACCAGGGGAACCCCACCGCCGAGTCGAGCTCCTCGAACACAGTGACGGTTATCGACGGCAACACCTGTGACGCCAAGGACCACAGCGGCTGCGGCGCGGACCCGCCGACGGTCACGGCCGGTAGCGGGGTCTCGGCCGTCGCCGTCGACCGGACCAACAACACCGTCTACGTCGCCGACGGCGACGGCACCGTCTCTGTGATCGACGGTGCCCGCTGTGACTCCCTGATCGTGTCGGGCTGTCACGACATGCCTCACGCCGTGCGGACCGGCGCTGGCACCGCGGCCGTCGCAGTCGACGCGAAGGACCACACGGTCTTCGCTCTGAACGGGAGCGACGACACGCTCTCGTCGATCGACGACGCCACCTGTGACGGCGCCACGCCGAGCGCGTGCCCGCCGCTCGCCCCGGCCCAGCGTGACGCTCCCGAGCTCGGGCCGGGCGCCTCGGAGAACGACCTCATCGTCACGCCGGGCGACGACACCGCCTACGTGGTCAACGAGGGCGGGGCCAACGTGCTCATCGTGACCGGGGTCGGCGGCTGCACGGCGCTCAACCACTCGGCCTGTCTCGTGCCAGCGCCGAGCGTGCCCGAGGCCGGACAAGTCGCTACGGCCGACCCGGCGACAGGCACCTTGTACGTCACCGACGCCAACCTCCCCCAGGTCGACGTCATCGACGCGGCCCATTGTGACCCAGCGCGGCTAAGTGGATGCGCCCCGGTCGGGACGATCCCCACCGACGGGCAGAACCAGGTCGGGTCGGTCGACGACGCCACGCACACGCTGTATGTCTCCGAGGCTGCTTCTAAGTCTGTGGCGGTGATCAACACCGCGACCTGTGATGCCACCGACGTCGCCGGCTGCGCCGGCCATCACGCGAGCATCCCGCTTGGAGGTGAGTACCCAAACGTTCCGCTCCTCGACGGCGATACCGGGTCGCTCTACGTGTCGTACGGCGCGGATGCAGACGAGGTCGCCGTGGCCGACACACGCGCCTGCAACGCGGAGGTGACCTCGGGCTGCGATTCGCCCCGGGGCACGATCGATGTGCCTGAGGGGACTTACACCCTCGCGCTCGACTCGGCCACCGACACCGTCTATGCCTCAAACTCTGGCGAGCCGTTCGCGTCAGGCAACACCGTGGCTGTCATCAATGGCGCCGACTGCGTGGGCGACATGGCCGGCTGCGGCAAGGTCACGGCGACAATAACGCTCGGTCCTGTGCCGCCGGTGGTAGGCGGTCCCGCCGGGCCGGACGGGTTGGCTGTCGATGATGCCACGCACACCTTGTACGTCGCCGACAACCACGACGGGGACCTGGCCGGGAGGCTCACCCTGGTGGACACCGACACCTGCAACGGCTTTGTCACGAGCGGTTGTGGGGAGAAGTTCCCGACGGCATTCGTCGGCCGATCCCCGCGCCTTGCCGCGCTCGACGCCGAGACGGGCATGCTGTACGTGACTAACCACGCGTCCGCGGACGTGTCGGTGCTCAACACGGCGCGCTGTAACGCGCAAGAGCCGGCTGGGTGCGCCGATCCGGTCCCCGAGGTGAACGTGGGCTCTCAGCCGAACGGCCTCGCGATCGACGAGCTCACATCCACGGTGTACGTGCTGAGCCTCGGCACCGGGACGATGTCGCTGCTGGGAGGTTGACCGCCCCTTGAGAAGCCGATCTTGCGCGATCTCGCATCGAACCGGGCGACAGGCAGCGTCCGATCCTGGTCGGTGCTCGTTTGCCTGGTCGATTGAGCACCCGGTTAGCCGTTATACGCGCTTAGGACTTGGCCGGGTGCAAGCTGGCGCAGCGCCCGAGCTATGGCTGGGGAAGGCAGCGTCGAACGTGCTGAGTCGGCGTCGTATCAAACGGTAGCTATAAGAAACGCGGTTCAGCGAAGGGACGGCGCCTGATCATTTCTCGACCGGAGGATGACCGCGATGCCTTGATTTCAACGACATACGCAATTCCAACCAATCGAAAGGGAGTCCAACATGTTTAACGACTGTATTGGTCACCGGCAGGAGAAGAGGCGTCTGGTTTCTCGAGCCGCTGCGGCCCTGTCGCTGGTCCTAGGTTTCGCGATCATCGTGCTGACACAAGCGACACCGGCGTCGGCGACGACGTTGAACGTTTGCCAACGGGGTTGCACATATACCCAGGTCGCGCCGGCGCTCGCCGCGGCCCATAACGGCGACACGGTGCTCATCGGCCCCGGTACCTACGCGGGCGGCATAACGATCAATGAGAACGTCAACCTCGTCGGGTCAGGCCCGGGACGGACAGTCATCAGCGGCGGCGGCCCCGTCTTGACCATCGGATCGGCAACGAGCACGCCGACAGTCACCTTATCGAATCTGACGATTACCGGAGGAGTGAGCAGCAGCGATGCGGAGAGCCCGAAGTGCGGTCCCGATATCCCGACGTGCGGTCCTGGTTACACGACGGCGGAGGCACTTGGAGGTGGCATCGAATCGTTCCCCGGCACGACAGTATCGATTGTCCACAGCCTCATCACGGGCAACCAGGCGGTACCGGCCGTGACGGTGACAAGCGTGGCTGCCACCTGTGCCAGCGGAGTGATGTGCATGACCTCGGAAGGGGCAGGCGGCGGGATCGATGACTGGGGGACGATGACGCTCATCGGCAGTGCGGTCACCGACAACCACGTGAGCGGGCTCCAGGCCGACGGCGGCGGCATCACGGTCGAGTTGAACGCCTCTTTATCGCTGCAAGGCTCGGCAGTGACCGGGAACTCGGCCACAGCCCCATCGCCTGACGGACGCTTTGCCGCTGGCGGTGGCATCTTTGTCGACAGCGGTGGCTCGCTCGTGGTCGACGGCAGTGTCATCGACGACAACACGTCGAGTCTCTCGAACTCGATCGCGACCCCATACCCCGAAGGGGGTGGCAACACCGACCAGGATAACGCCTACTCCGGCGGAGTTGATGTTGCCAACGGGTCGACGGGAACCATTCGCGACTCCGAGATCGACGGGAACTCGGTCACCGTGAACACCCCGTTCGGCCAGGCATATGGTTCTGACGCGGCGCTCTGTTCCTGCGGCGGCGGCCCTCTGACACTTCAGGGAGTGCGGATTGAGAGGAATGACCTCACCGTCAACGCCTTGACTGACGATGCCAACGGGCCGAGCGGTCCAGGCACCTTGGAGGCAGATGCGAACGCGACGATCACAGACGTAGCGGTCATCGGCAACCAGATGACGATGACATCGCCCAACGACAACGCCGGCTCGATCGGCGTTGTCGGCTTTCTTGGAGGTGCCGTGCCCGTGACGATCGCAAACAGCATCATCGCCGACAACACCTCAACGGCGGATGCTCCGAACGGGGTTGCCACGATCCAAGGAGCCGGGGTGACCAACGATTCCGATCTTGTCCTCGACAAAGTGATCGTGTTCGGCAACAAGGGAGTGGCGAACGGGGAAAGCGGGTTCGCGGAAGGTGGCGGTATCTGGAACGACTCCATCTTCGGCGGTCCGATACCATCGCTCGCGCTCCATGACAGCAACGTCCTCGGCAACGTCCTCAGCGGCACGCCGGTGATCACCCTGCAAGGCGCCGGCGTGTACACCCAAGGCGCCCCGGCCACGCTCACCAACAGCCTCGTCGCGCACAACGTCCCTGACCAGTGCTACGGCTGTTAGTTCTCCCACGGGCTTGATAGGTTGACGAGGTAGTCGGCAAGCTCGCGCCGTGCGTCGTTGCGGAGTCGACCTAGTGTCCGAGATCATCGGCGAGCCGATTTTTCTTCGAGCACTCGCTGGCAGGCCCGTTCGGTTGAGCTGGCCTGAATCGGAGCGAGCGCGGACGTGAGCGCCTGGGACCGCACCGAGGAAGCGTTGAACAGTGACCCTCGCTACCTGGCCAGTCTCGATGAAGGCACTCCTAGTTCGAGGAACGGGTCCGGTCGCGTCCTCCTCGCTCGCCGCGCAGCCTGAGGGGACCGAGGCTCGCACCGCCCGACGCAGACCGCTGCAGACCTCACAGTGGGAGCGACCGTATCTGCAAGGCGCACGCGTCACCGCCTGCACGGGCGCCTGCCACGGCACACCCAAGGGTCAAGGCTTCTCGATGCTCGGGTAGGCCAGCACCGACCAGCCTCCATGCCGCTCGGCGCACACGGTGAGCTTTACTGCCTCCGGCTGGGCAGTAGGAACGGTCCGTGGCATGGTTGCCGCGAACACGCCGTCCATGCCACCAGCCCGCCGGCCGCATGGACCCCTCGGCACCCAACGCTACAGTCCGGAGATCGAGCCCGACCCGATGATCCACCGCTACGCGGCGCCAGACGGGGTTGAGCTTGCCTACCGGCAGGTCGGCGAGGGCCGGCCGCTCGTGCTCGTCCACGGGTTTTCCAGCGACAGCCGGCAGTGGATCGACCACGGGCTGGCGGCCGCGTTTGCCGCCCCCGGGCACAGGGTGATCATGCCGGACCTACGCGGCCACGGCGCCAGCGCTCGCCCGCATCTCGCGTCCGCCTATCCACCCGATGTAATGGCCGACGACGGATTGGCCTTGGTGTCAGCACTCGGCCTGGCGAACAACGGCTACGACCTGGTTGGGTACTCCATGGGCGCCCGGGTAGTGCTGCGGATGCTCGTCGGCGGTGCGAGACCGGCCAGGGCGGTGGTGGCCGGCCAGGGATTCGATGTGACCAGGTCGGCCAGTGGCCGGACCGCTGACCACCGACGGCTGCTCAGGGCAATGGTCGAGGGCACCCCGCTCGAGCCCAAGGAGCGAGCACAGGCTGACTGGATGGCTCAGCGCGGCGTCGACCCGCAGGCCCTCCTCTTCGTCTTGGACAGCTTCGTCGAAACGCCGCCGGAAGCGCTGTCCCGGATCACCGTCCCCACCCTCGTCGTGATCGGCGAACGGGACCCCCGCACCTCGGCCGCGGAACTGGCTGCAGCCATCCCGTCCGCCCAGTACACCACCGTGCCGGGCGACCACGACGCTCTGGGCAGGCCCGAGATGCTCGCCGCGATCCTCGCGTTCCTCGACGCTCGGCAGTAGCTCTCGATGTTTGACCTTGTGTTTCGTAGCTACGGAATAGCTTCACCCGAGCGTTCTACATACTGACGTATGTGTTACTATCGTATGTATGCAAGTCGACCGGCTGTCGATCACCATGGATCCCGACCTCGGCAAGTCCGTCCGCGAAGCCGCCGCCCGATCGGGCTCGAGCGTCTCAGCCTGGCTCGCTGCGGCGGCAGCGGACCGGCTCCGCAACGAGTTGCTGGGAGCTGCGCTTGACGCGTGGGAGGCAGAATCGACCCCATTCAGCGACAAGGAGCTCGACGCAGCGGCGCGGGTGCTCGGGGTATCTCGACATGCTCGGGGCAGCGTCGCCTGATGGCGCTTGTCCTCGACGCCGGAGGGCTGATCGCAATCGACCGGCTTGACCGGGCAGTCGGCGCAATGCTCCGTGTGGCCCAGCAAGGCAAGATTCCGGTACGAACGAGCGCAGCCGTCATTGCGCAGGTGTGGCGAAACGGAGCACTCCAGGTGAACTTGGCGCGTGTATTGGCTGGCGTTGATGCTGCAACCCTTGATGGAGTCAGAGGACGGTCGGTCGGCGAGATCTTGGCGCTCAGCAAAACGGCTGATGTGGTCGACGGTCACCTCGGTCTGATCGTGCAATCCGGCGACACAGTGCTCACGAGCGACGCCGAGGACACCAAGAAGATCCTTGCTGCCCGCAAAGTTGGTGCGACGGTGCGTCGAGTCTGAAGGGGTCAGGTGAACTACTCCGGCAACGGACCATTGAACGAACGTCCACGCTTCCCTGGAGGAGCGGATCACCGACCCGGGCGATCTTCAAGGTCTGCGATTGTCCTTCCGACTTCGTTCGTCAAGAGATACAAGTAGAAACAGGCCGGGTCCGATGGATCGAAGGGATGGAATCCGAGTCGCTCCCACCACGAGCGTGCCTGCTCATCGAGCGCCACCACGACAACCGCCTTGCAAGCAGCTTTTGCATTGATCTCGAGCGCAGTGGCGAGCACGTGAATGACGAGTGCCGTGCCAACCCCGAGTCCGGTATGGCGATAGTCGACCGCGAGGCGGCCGAGCAGGAGCGCGGGGACAGGTTGAGGCGACCGTTTCGCCATTGAGGAAGGTGCGGTTGAGAGGTCCACACCCGTCATGGACAAGGACGCGTACGCGATAACAGCGTCATCCCGGTCCGTGATGACCCATGTGGCAGCAGTGTTCCCGCGACGGTTTTGTCCGGCGTAACGGCGCAACCAGTCGTCGAGCGTCGGGTCGCCGCAAGCGAAGTCGCCTCGGTTATGACGTGCCGCGTCCAGCAGCTCCGGCCGCCGAAGTTCAGTCAAGCCAGGCGAACTTCCGTGGCCGCCTCAGGGCGCTCGCGAGCCGCTCGTTCACCTCGGCAGGGTGGTCGAGCGCCTCAGCGAAGGCTTTGGCGGCGCTCGCGGGAAGGCGCACGGCGTCTCGATCCAACAAGACCTCGTCCGCCCGCATCTCCGCAGCCTGCAGGACAAAAGCAGAGATTGTTAAGCGGGAGACCTCCGCCGCTTCCTCGAGAACCCGCTTGCGATCGGGAGCGACCCTGATTTGAAGCCGGTCATCCTTTGTCGTGCCCATGTACTCACAATGGCAGTACGAAGCGTGGATGTCAAGTGGCGGGGTGGACCGCACGTCAGCGATTTATAGTCCTCTAGCTGGACGTTACGGTCTGGGCGGAGGCGGCGGGTCCCGCCTCCATGTTTAACCTGGCGGGAGCCATAGAGCCGCTGCTGCCAAGCGGCGTGGAGTTTGTATCGAGTCCCCCTCCTACACCGGGTAAAAGTCCAGATCATCAAAGGCCATTTCGGCAGGGTGTGTCGCAGAACACGATTCGGCACGTTCGGGTAGCGGACCTGGAGAGCATCGAGAACATCGGCGAGGAAGCCCGGGGAGACGTGTGTGGCCTTGAACACCGCCCCGTGGCGGTCCTCGACGACAAGAGCAGCCTGATCGAGCGTGGCGAGCTCGGCGAGGGCGTAGGTGAGGCTCCCCTCGACGAGGGTGTTGGCGAGATCGGAGAAGACCTTGCGTTCGACCATGGCGAGGAGCTCACCGTCGTGCTCGACGCCGTAGTCGCCGGCGGGAAGGGCCCTGCGGTAGGTGGTGGCCTGCTGGTGGGCAAAGCGGAACGGGTAGCGCTCCCTCGTGTCGACGGCGAAGGCGAGGTCCTTGGTCCCAAAAGCCCTGCGGGCGGGCACCCGCACAGCTGGCCGTGAACGCCTCGTCGTCTTCGGAGACTGCCAGAAGATCGCCTCACGGCCCTTCACGGTCGTGAAGATGATCTGAGAACGGGCCTCGCGGGCACGCTCCAACACCAAGTCGACCGCCTGGCCCCGTCGGGCACAGGCTCGCACGGGGACCTCTTCGACCATGTCGGGACGCTCCGGCCAGGCTTCTGCCCTATGGCAGTAGACCTTGGCCGTGCGGGCCATGCCTCGGTGGCTTTCAAGATGAGCACCCCGCTCGCAAGGGGCAGGCGGATGAGGTAGTGGAGCTTGGAGGCCGAATCGGGGTTCTTGGCCACAAAAGGGGTGAATGGTTTCCGCGGGCCGAGCCAGCAATCACGAGCGGACGAGTCGCGGGAAGGCACGCGGCCAGTCAGAGTCTGAGCCACGCTCGCGATCACCGACCCACAGCCCAGCAGCGTCACTGGGCTGCTAGTGGATCCTCACAGTCAGAATCCGATGAGCCAGTTCAAACTCGGACGATCGTGAGCCCAGGCACTTCGACATAATCCTCGGATTGGGTCACGACAGGAACCGCGAGCGACATGGCCGTCGCGGCGATCCAGGAGTCGTTGACCGGCATGCGCTTTTGCATGTCGCGCAACAGGACACGCAACCGCGCCCAAGCCTCGGCGACTGCCTGGTCGACAGGGAGGGGATCAAGGCTCAGCGCTTCGCATAACGTTGCCAGCCGCCGGTCGCGGGTCTCGAGGTCGACAGCGGCCAACACCCCCGCGCGCAGCTCGCCGATAGTGATCACCGAGATCGCCAACTCGTCGGGTAAGTCGGCCTCGGTGAGGGGACGGCCGGACTCCCTGGCAATGAACACACTGGTGTCGGCTAAGCCCCGGCTCAACGCAGGTCGTCGGTCGTGTCGGGAGCTAGCCCACGGAGGTCCTCGGCCAGCGCGGCGTCGGCTTGGCTGCCTGAGAATCGGTGCACGAAATCACCACGCGATACCCACCTTGGCCGGGAGCCGATTGGCCGTAGCACCGCGACCCGTCGGCCGTCGACGGTGATTACGACATCTTCTCCGGCCTCAACCCGGCGCAGCAGCCCTCGGGTGTCGTTGCGTAGTTCTCGGGAAGCAACTTCAGCCACGCCCCAGTTGTAGCACACCTGCTACACCACGCTCAAGGGGCAGAGGGCTCGTGCGCACGACTCTCGAGGCAAGAGGCCCTCGGCGGTCCAGGTCAACCTACCCCTAGCCAGAGGTCGATTCCTCCGACGCGGCGTGGAGTTTTGTACCGAGTCCCCTCTCCGACACTTGGCCTGAGCTGGGATGAGGCGTTGGTCGTGAGCCAATCTGTACAAGAGAGCGTGAATCTTGTACGATATTTCGCGTGGTCACGATTGCGATCAGCGAAGCCAGGGAACGACTCTCGGAGGCCGTGGAGCTGGCCGGTGGCGAAGTGGTGTTGCTCGAGCGGTATGGCAAGCCGGCAGCCGTGCTGTTGAGCCCGGAGCGATACGAGGAACTCATGGAGGTCTTTGAGGAAGCGGAGGACATAACTGCCTTCGATGCCTCGATGGCTGAAGAGGGCGAAAACATCCCCTGGGAGCAGGTCAAGGCCGATCTCGGCTGGGTTGACAACGTACCGAATTGAGCTACGCCCCGCAGCCGCTAGGGCGCTGAAGAAACTCGATCCTCAGGCTCGGCCGCGGGTTCGAGGCGCGATTGCCCTGCTCGCCCGGGACCCGCGCCCACCCGCGTCCAGGCCGCTCCGCGGTCGACCGGGGTATCGAGTCCGGGTTGGGGACTGCCGAATCGTCTACACCGTGGCAGACGATGTGCTGCTAGTTGTGGTCGTGACCCTTGGCCATCGCCGCGATGTCTACGAACATTGAGGCGCTCGCCTGCCCCCCGTCCGGGGGACCGATTGATGATGCTCATCGGCGACGGGTGATCTCAGCTTCTCGGACACCGTCAAGGTCTGCGTCCGCCCCTAGGGGGGCGGACGCAGCAGGATCATAAGCGAGACGAACTGAGGAAGAAAGACCCTGTCAAGCGGCCAGATCCCAGATCGTCTCGCGTGTCGTATGTGACCAACCAAACGTATGTTCGATTGGCTAGGTTGGACCTATGCCGCGAATCTCGGCCTCCTACGGCATAGTGATCACCATGTATTTCGCGGACCACTCGCCTCCGCACTTTCACGCTCGTTACGGCGAGTTCCAGGCGCAGATCGAGATCGCATCTGGTGCTGTCCTCTCGGGACACCCGTCGGATGCCACCATGAATGACCGCTGCTGTCATGACTCGGCCTCATGCACGATCGGCGCATTGGTGAGTTGGATGTTCTGATCTTGTTAGCGTCACGCTTGTGGGCGAGGTGCCTGGGCCGGCCGCAGATCCTCCGGTCATCCACGGACGGGAGTTCTGGGTGCTCATGGGGTATGCCACCGCCCTCGGAGTGTTCGGAGCATTCGCAGGACTCGTTTATCTGGGGATCATCAAGCTCGGGTCACGGTGGAGTGCCGATTCGAATCCCGGCTGGTTTGACGGGCACTGGTGGTGGGTGGCGATCACCGCCGCGGCGGGCATCGTAGTTGGGCTGCTTCGGCGACTGACTCGGCTGCCCGAGGATGTGCCCGGCTTTTTCGATGACGTGAGAGCCGGTCGCGTCGACCCGCGACTCGTGCCAGGGACCGTAGCTGTCTCGGCCGTGTCACTGATTGGTGGCGCGAGCGTCGGTCCCGAGAAGGTTCTGACCTCCATTGGCGGCGGCGTCGGCAGCTGGGTGGCCCAGCGACGAGGGCTGAGCGAGGAGGATTCGGAGGTGAACACCCTGGCCGGCGTCGCCGGCATCTTCGGTGGACTGTTCTCCAGCCCGGTGATCGTGGTGATGCTTATCCTCGAAGTTGCCCGCCCGGGCGGACACCGGTTCAGCAAGACTCTGGTTACGGACATAGTTGCCTCGAGCGCCTCCTTCGGGATCTACTTCGCCATCGCGGGCGCCGTATTCCTCGGGGCTTACCAGGTGCCCCGGTACACGTTCGAGGACTGGCAGCTACTCGTCGGCATCCCTCTCGGCCTGTTCGGTGCCTTGCTGATGACCCTGACAGTTGGCTTCGTGATGCTGGCGTCGCGACTGTTTGGCCGGCTGAAGGTCCCGATGATCGTGAAGTCAACGCTGGGCGGGGCCATGTTCGGCATCGTGGGCGTGGCACTACCGCTGACGATGTTCTCAGGTGCCGATCAGCTCAGCTCCGTATTGAAGGATGCACGCTCTCTGGGCCTAGGCCTGTGCATCGCGATCCTGATCGCAAAGATGCTGGCTTACGCGATCAGCCAAGGCAGCGGGTTTCTGGGCGGGCCTATCTTTCCGACACTGTTCATCGGCGGTACCGCAGGGGTCGTCGTCCACCTGGTCATCCCTAGCGTTCCGCTCGGACTGGCGTTCAGCTGCCTTCTGACCACCGTCTTGGGGTCACTCGCTTCGGCACCGTTCGCCATGGTGCTGATGACTGCGATCCTGACCCGTGTGGGGCCATTGCAGACCTTCCCCATCCTGATTGCCGTCGTCACCGCGTTCCTCGGCGTGGAAGCCGCGAAGTACTTCCTGGCAAGGCGCAAGCTGGGGCGCTCACGGGGAGCCATCGGGCTATAAGTGAAGCGATCGAGATGGCCTCACCAGCCCGGCATTGGGGGCCGTGGAGCCTATATACGAAGGGTGGTGGAATGGGCACATTGTCCTACAGCAAGGCGCAATCCTCCTTGATGCAGACGAACTTGAACGCCGTCGCACCTTATGTGTTCTGGCTGATGTTCCGGAACGTTGCCTCCGATGGGCTCGTCTTCGAGGACCCAGTAAACAACGGGGTCGTGTCCCAACCCGGTTGCGTGCTGGCCTCACCGACGTGGGATAGCAGTGGCGACCACGTTTCCCAGGACTACGTGTACAACTGGACCCGGGATGCCGCGATCGTGGCCATTGAGCTGGCTGCGGGCGATATACCTACCAGCCAACCGCTCATCGACTACGTGCGGTTCGCCGAATCCTGCCAGACCTCGCCCGGCGATTTCGATTGCGCGTCGTTTCTG
Source organism: uncultured Acidimicrobiaceae bacterium (assembly GCA_963725355.1). Lineage (GTDB taxonomy): Bacteria > Actinomycetota > Acidimicrobiia > Acidimicrobiales > Bog-793 > Fen-455. The sequence continues at coordinate 181,620 of CAVRYE010000006.1, read as the reverse complement.
ATAAATGGGACGCATCGAGCGTGGACCAACCAGACCGACGGGCCGGCCCTGCAAACCCAGGCTCTTCTGGCTATGCAGAGCGATCTAGACGCACCGACCCAGGCCCTGGCCACGACGCTGATCGCCGCCAACCTCAACTTTCTGCAAAACGCCTACCAGGGCCAGACTGTCAACCTCTGGGAGGAGGTGCAGGGTTACTCCTTCTTCGCCCGTTCGGTACAAATGGCGTGCTTCAGAGCGATCACTACCAATACATTCGGAATACCCGTCCCGGATTGGCTTGGCACGGCGATCACTTGGCTGGAGAACGCACTGGCCGGCCACTGGAACGGCCAGTACTACCAGTCCATCCTGCCCGTCCCAACCGTCAAGACCCCCTACGATCCAAACATAGACATCGTCATGGCCACAGTCTACGGAGGGGTCGCTGTTACGGACCCGAAGATCCTGGCCACCGCCGGTCTCATCCGGAACCAGTGGGCGGATCCCGCCTCGCCGTACTACTACCCGATCAACGGCGCCGATCAGCAACGCAACATCGGCCCTCTGCTCGGGCGCTATCCTGGCGACCTCTACGACGGCGACACCGACGAACAGGTCGGCGACCATCCCTGGATAATCTCTACTGCCAACTTCGCCGAGCTGTACTATCAACTGGCCAAGCACATCACCGCCACCGGAGCGATCCCCCTCGATGACTTGTCGGCGAGTTTCTTCACCCAGGTTGACATAACCGAAGCCACCACCCCGGCAGCGGCCGCGGACGCGCTCGAGACCGCGGGCGACCGAATGCTGCAGGCCATCGTTTATCACAGCGACCACCTCGAGCTCAGCGAGCAGTTCGACGGCAACACTGGCTACGAGAAGAGCGTCAGCAACCTGTCCTGGAGCTACGCCTCCTTCCTCTCCGCCGTACGAGCCAAAAGGGCCATTCGTTCATGACATCTATCAGCGGCGAACCGTTCACGACTCTCTCGTCAAGAGGATCACATGGAGTGACCTCCAGAGGAACAATTCGGAACAAACCCCGCAGTCATGAACGGAGCGTCCGGGGAATGTGCACAGGAGTCCAACACATCGGAAAGCCGGCCGAACTAGGGACTTTCCCAGGTGCGATAGAGGGCGCTTGCAGGCATGCTCGCAGGGTGCACCCATCCAAGCAGCCTTCAGACACCTAGCCCGGCCAACCGAACCGCGCGCGATCAAAGGCGCAGAAGGGAGACCAGTGAAGGCGACCGAGACGCTCCACGAACGGGGCCAGAGCCTCTGGCTCGACAACATCACCCGCAGCATGCTGGACAACGGCATCATCGCGAAGTTCATCAGCGACTACTCGGTGACCGGGCTCACCTCGAACCCTTCCATCTTCGACAAGGCGATCGAGTCGGGCGATTATGACAAGGCCATCGCTTCGAAGTCTGGAAGCGGGCTGTCCGACCAGGCACTGTTCTTTGAGCTGGCCGTCGAGGACCTGCAGCGGGCGGCCGACCTTTTTCGACCCGTCTTCGACCGCACCAACGGGGTGGACGGATGGGTCTCTTTGGAAGTGTCGCCCCTGTTGGCCCACAAAACGGCCCAGACGGTCGAGGCGGCCTCATCGCTGCACACCCAGGCCGACCGCCCCAACCTCTTCATCAAGATCCCGGGCACCCCTGAAGGCCTACCTGCCATCACCGAAGCCATCGCGATGGGCGTCCCGGTTAACGTGACGCTGCTCTTCTCGGCCGATCAATATCGGGCGGCGGCGGATGCCTACCTGTCCGGGGTGGAACGCCGCGTGGCCGTGGGGCTCGACCCAGCCGTGGGTTCGGTCGCCTCCGTCTTCGTTTCGCGCTGGGACGTAGCCGTGGCCAAGGAGGTGCCGGCCGACCTCGTGGACACGCTCGGCCTTGCCGTAGGGCTCGACGTTTACCGCGCCTACCGCGAGGTCATGAACTCCGACCGCTTCCAGATCCTTGAGAACCAAGGCGCTCGCGTGCAACGCTTGCTCTGGGCCAGCACCAAAACCAAGGACCCGGCTGCCTCCGATACGCTCTACGTGCACGGCCTGGCCGCGCCCTTCACGATCAACACCATGCCCAACGACACGCTCGAGGACTTCTACGAGCACGGCGAGGTGGGCGACCCGCTGCCGGCGGACGGGGGTGACGCCGACACCAGGCTGGGGCGCTTCCGCGACGCCGGGGTGGACCTGGGTGCCTTAGCGGCCAAGCTCCAAAGTGACGGCGCGTCGTCCTTCGTCAAGGCTTGGAACGATCTGATCGGCCGGGTTCAGACGCAGAGATCTGCACCAAGTTGAGACCGCCTCGCCCCAGGGCCCCCAGGGAAGGAGAACAGTGCCGAATTCGCCCCTGCCGTTGAGACAACGTCCTGCCTTTGCCGCGCTGGCCGCGCACCACGCGGCAATCGAGGGCAAGAGTCTGCGCCAGCTCTTCGACGAGGACCCCACACGGGGGGAGCGATTGACTGCCGAGGCTGTGGGGCTGTACCTCGACTACTCGAAGAACCGGGTGATCGACGAGACGATGCAACTGCTGGTCGAGCTTGCCGAGCAATCCGACCTCGAGCGCCACCGCGACGCCATGTTCGCCGGGGAGCGTATAAACGTGTCGGAGAATCGCTCGGTTCTTCACGTCGCTCTGCGCATGCCGAAAGGCACCACGCTGATGGTCGATGGGACCGACGTGGTGGCACAGGTGCACGAGGTGCTCGACCGCATGGCCGCCTTCGCTGCACGCGTCCGCTCGGGCGAGTGGAAGGGGCACACGGGCAAGCCGATCCGCAACGTGATCAACATCGGCATCGGCGGCTCTGACCTGGGGCCGGTCATGGCGTACGAGGCGCTGCGCTATTACACCCGGCGCGACCTGGTATTCCGCTTCGTCTCCAACGTGGACTCGACTGATTTCACTGAGGCCACCCGGGATCTGTCGCCCGACGAGACGCTCTTCATCGTGTCGTCCAAGACGTTCGGGACGCTCGAGACCCTCACCAACGCCAAGTCGGCGCGGGCCTGGGTGCTTGATCGAATGGGCGATGTATCCGCCATCGCCAAGCACTTCGTGGCCGTGTCCGCCAACGCCGAGCGGGTGGCGGAGTTCGGCATCGACACCGGCAACATGTTCGAATTCTGGGACTGGGTCGGAGGGCGCTACTCGATGGACTCGGCCATCGGGCTGTCCACCATGCTCGCCGTAGGTCCGGAGCAGTTCGCAGATCTCCTCGCCGGCCTCCACGCCATGGACGAGCACTTCCGCACGGCGCCCCTGGCCGAGAACCTGCCCGTGCTCATGGGCCTTTTGGCGGTGTGGTACGTCAACTTCTTCGAGGTGGAGACCATCGGGGTCATGCCCTACGACCAGTACCTCAAGCGCTTTCCCGCCTACCTGCAGCAGTTGACGATGGAGTCCAACGGCAAGCACGTGACGCTCGACGGGACGCCCGTCGACTACAACACCGGTCCTGTCTACTGGGGCGAGCCCGGGACGAACGGTCAGCACAGCTTCTACCAGCTCATCCACCAGGGCACCCGGCTCATCCCACTTGACCTGATCGGGTTCGGCCAGGCGCTGAACCCGCTGGGCGAGCACCACGACATCCTGTCGTCCAACGTCTTCGCTCAGGCCCAGGCACTCGCCTTCGGCAAGACCAAGGAGGAGGTGCAGGCCGAGGGCACGGCCGCCAACGTGGTGCCGCACCGTGTCATGGAGGGGAACCGTCCGACCAACGTGCTCCTAACTGAGCGGCTGACGCCTTATACCCTGGGCGCGCTGGTGGCGCTGTACGAGCACAGCGTGTTCACCCAGGGAACGGTCTGGTCGATCGACTCGTTCGACCAGTGGGGGGTCGAGCTGGGCAAGGTGCTGGCCGTCGCCATCACCCCCGAGCTTGAGGCAGAGCAGGAGCCAGTCTTGGCACACGACTCCTCGACGAACGCGCTAATCCGCAAGTACCGGACACTCAAAGGCTAAAAGAGTTGATGGCGCCTGGTCCGATAGCGATCCTGCCCTTTGCGACGAAATGAGCGACCGCGTCCGCAGGCGACCGCGGATGGCTAGGAAAGGTGGGGGTCGGTCGAACCCCTTATGACCAGGGTCCCTTCGTGGTGGCGGGTGCCACCACCGACTCGGTTCCCACCAATCAAGGCAAAGAGGTCGCTCACTGCCGCCGCGCCCAAATCTTCGAGGTTCATGTCGAGCGTCGTTAAAGATGGATCTGTCTCCTGGGCAAAGATCGCCCAGTTGTCGTACCCGGTGATTGCGACATCGTCTGGGACCTTTCGCCCCGAAGCGATAACCACCTCGAGCACTGCCGCTGCGATCTGGTCAGAGCCACACGCGATGGCATCGAGGTCGGGCACCTTCGCCAGGACCTCGAGCGTCGCCTGGCGGGCCCACCGTTGCGACCAAGGGCCGTACCTGACACTCGTGGCGAGCCGGAGGCCATGCTCGTCGAGGGCGTGGGTCACGCCAAGGACCCGCTGCTGGACCGCCGGTGACTGCTTGGGACCTGTTATATGGGCTATCCGGGCACGGCCGATGCCCACCAGGTGGTTGACGAGGGTGACGGCGCCGGCAAAGTCGTCGGCGGCGTGCACGACATCTCGAGAGTTGCTTGTGGGGCCGTGGACGTAGACGCACGGGATCTTGGCCAACGCGGTTATTGAAGGAGTCTTCCCTTGGTTGTTGCCGACGATGAGGAGCCCATCGACACTTCGTTGGCGGAGCATGACAGCGAGCTCGGCGAGGCGATCGACCACACCTCTCGAGTCGGCGATGATCGCGGAAAAGTCCCGTTGCTCGAGCACCGATTGCGCCCCGATGACTATGGGCATCGCGATCCGGTGGATCATCGGGTCCCTCAGAAGGACACCGATAATGCTGCTCCGCCCGCTGGCCAGACTTTTTGCGACCAGGTTCGGGGCGTAGGAGAGATCCCGAGCGGCTCGAAGCACGCGTTTCCGGGTGGCTTCAGAAATCCGCGGCCGTCCGTTGATCGCCTTTGAGGCGGTAGTGAGGGAAACGCCCGCCAGGTGGGCCACCTCTGTGAGCGTTGGCTGTCGGACCGGATCCACAAAACAAGCATATGCGTAGGCGCGGATGAGTGGCTTGTGTTGGTGGGAGTTCGTTGCTGCGGCGGCTACGGCTGCCACAGCTCTTTCTCAGACAAACTGGAGGGACGCTTCCCCAACCAACGTGCTGAGTTATGCCTTCAAGTAAGCGTAGTCTCGATGGACAGCGCATTGACATATTGTAGATTAAGGGGTAGCGTTTCCCCTCGCGAAAGGAAGAAGAGCCGACGCACAGCTGTCGGGGACGACGGCCTTCGATTTGCTCGTTCTACGGGGAGAGAGAGGCATGGAGCGAGGCAGCACACCGGCGTTTCATGCGCTGTCCAAGGCGTCGGGTCGAGGGGTCGGAGAGGGCCCGGTCAAGCCGACGGGCACTGCCATAGGGCGGTTGCACCCCTTGGGTCTAGGGGAGATCGTCCTCATAGAGGGGCATGAGTTAGGCGATTGGCAGCGGCGCAACAGCACCAAGACACTTCCTCATTGCGTATCTCGAGTAGTCGCGTCGGGAGCAGTCCGCAATCTGGAACGTGTGGCCCAAGGCCGCGGGGGTGAGGTCCCGCACGAAGGTATCCACTTTTCGGATTCCGACATCTACAAGGTCTTGGAGGCCGCAGCCTGGGACGGCGTGCGAGGGCTCTCGGCTGAGGTGGAGGACTTCGTCGAGGAGGCTGCGGCAGTCGTCGCGCGGGCTCAGCGCCCAGACGGTTACCTCAATTCGTGGTTCCAGGGCCAGCACCCAGAGCTCGTGTGGAAGGACTTGCGTTGGGGCCATGAGCTTTACTGTGTTGGCCACCTCCTCCAGGCGGCCGTGGCGGAGCAGCGGACGGGCGGCTGCTCAGGGTTGGCTGGCGTGGCCGAAAGGCTTGTTGATCACTTGTTCAGGACGTTCTCCCTGGAGGACGGGGACGGCCGTCTCGTAGGTGTGTGCGGCCACCCAGAGGTCGAGGCGGCCTTGGTGGAGTTTTACAGGCTGACTGGCGACATACGGCTGCTGACGCTTGCCAGTCGCCAGGTGGATCTGCGGGGGCGGGCCGACGTCGCGTTGCCGGCTTCCGGCCTGTTTGGGGACCTGCGTTTCCCGTTGTCATACTTCTTGCACCACATACCGGTACGCGAGCGGGCGCATGCCACCGGTCACGCCGTGCGCGAGCTCTACCTGCAGGCGGGCGTCGTCGATGTGGCCGTGGAAACCGCTGACGTGAAGTTGCTGGCTGCATCAGAGGCCATCTGGGAGGACCTGTTCGGGACGAAGACCTATGTAACCGGTGCTCACGGGTCCCGCCATCGCGATGAGTCGATTGGGGATGCTTACGAATTGCCGAGCGACCGCGCCTATGGCGAGACGTGCGCTGCGATCGCCAGTTTTCAGTGGAACTGGCGCCTCCTGCTCGCCACGGGACGAGCGCGTTATGCCGAAGAAATGGAGCGCGTGTTCTGGAACACGATCGCCGGTGCCGTATCGCAGCAGGGCACAGAGTTCTTCTATTCGAACACCCTGCATCTGAGGACTGGTCATGACAGCGCAGACGAGGACGCTCCCCGTCATCGCCTCCCCTGGTATGGGTGTGCTTGCTGCCCACCCAACCTCGCGCGCCTGTTGGCGAGCATCCAGGGATACTTGATGACCCGGGATGCCTCGGGTCTGCAGGTGCACTTGCCGTTCAGCGGGGCCGTCTCCACTGCGGTCCCGGGTGGTAACGCGGACCTCGCCGTGCGTACTGGTCATCCATGGGGTGGGACAACCGACATTGAGGTCACGCGGTGCAGCTCGGGTGAGCGGTGGGACCTGTCGTTGCGCTTGCCCGAGTGGGCACGCAAGGGCGCTACGCGCGTGACGGTAAACGGGGAAGCTTTCAAAGCGTCGTTTGAGAGCTCATATGTCCGTGTCGCCAAGCACTGGTGCTCTGGCGACCAACTCCAAGTGTCAGAGTCCGTGCCGATCCGTGTACTGAGGCCGCACTGGAGGGTGGATGCTGTCCGCGACTGCGTCGCCGTCCAACGTGGCCCGTTGGTTTACTGCGTCGAGGAGGACGACCTCGGAGAAGGTGTAGCCGTGGAAGACGTCGTCTTGGACGCGACTCGCTCGTTCGAACCGACCGTCGTCGTGCCCGAGGACCTCCAGGGCTATGTGAAGTTGGCCATCTCCGCTTCTGGGGGAAGTGTCGACGGTTCGGCCGGCCTGTTGTACGACGACAAGGGTGCAGCCGAGGTGAGGACGCAACCGTTGGTCCTGACCCTCGTGCCGTACTTCGCCCGCGGTAACCGGCCTGCGGCCGCGATGCGCGTCTGGGTCCCTACTTCCGAGGGCTTGACCGAAATGCAACCGACAGGGCTCGTTTAGAGAGGCGAGGCAGACGAAATGGCAACGTTTGTTGGAGACAAATCCGGTTTGTCCGTTTACGAGGGCCAGGAGGTCCTCCGAGTCGAGGCGTGGGGGGACAACAGTGCCCGCGTGCGCTCCACGCTCGGGCCATGCGTAACGGAGACACCCGGCAGCGCCTTGGGCGGAGTGGAACACACCAATGTACGCCTGGAGATCCTCGGTGACCGGGCGCGTATGCAAAATGGCGACCTCGTGGTCGAGGTTCTGGATCGTAGCGCTGAGGACTTCCCCTTCCCTCCCTTGGTGCGCTTCTTCGGTTCGGGTGGTGCCAGGGAGCTCTTCAGCGAGCGTGCCTCTCATTTCTCCTCGCCTGCACACCGGCGATACAGCGGCAGCGGGGACCTTCACCGCTGTGAGGTCACATTCAACGCCTACCCCGGTGAACGAATCTACGGCCTTGGCCAGCACCAGCACGGCCTACTGGACCAAAAGGGAACGGTGATCGACCTGGTCCAGCGCAACTCCGAGGTGTGTATACCTTTTGTCCTTTCCGACAGGGGTTACGGGTTCCTGTGGAACATGCCGAGTGTAGGCCGCGTCGAGCTTGGCGCAAACCGCACAAGGTGGGTGGCGGATGGCGCCCGTCAGCTCGACTATTGGGTGACGACAGGCCCTATGCCCGCCGAGATCGTCAGCCGCTATTCGACCGTGACCGGATTGCCTCCAATGATGCCCGCCTGGGCCAGTGGATTCTGGCAATCCAAACTGCGCTACCGGACCCAGGAGGAGCTCCTCGAGGTGGCCCGTGAGTACAAGCACCGGGGCCTCCCGATCTCGGTCATCGTGGTCGACTACTTCCATTGGACCCGCCAAGGTGAGTGGAAGTTCGACCCCGCCGAGTGGCCAGACCCGCAAGCGATGGTCGATGAGCTGAGGGGTTTGGGAATCGAGGTCGCGGTCTCGATCTGGCCGACGGTCAACCCCACCAGCGAGAACTACTCTGAGATGGAAAAGCGCGGATTGCTTGTGGGGAATATACGGGGCTTGCCACTCCACCTGCCGTTCTGGGACAAGGGCCAGGACGGCCAGACTTTCGTGCGCTATTACGACTCCACTAACCCTGAGGCACGCCGCTACATCTGGCAAAAAGTAACCGAGGGTTATCGTCGTTTCGGGATCCGGGCGTTTTGGCTGGACGCATGCGAACCAGAGATGCGGCCGGAGGATCCCGAAAGCGCTTTGTACTACTTAGGCCCGGGTACCGGGGTGCAAAACGTCTATCCCCGCGAGCACGCTCGCGGTTTTTCAGAGGGGCTCTTAGCTGACGGCGAGAAGGACCCGCTAATGCTTTGCCGGTCCGCCTGGGCGGGCAGCCAACGCTACGCGGCGGCGGTGTGGTCAGGGGACATCGACTCGAGCTTCGAAGCACTTGCGGCCCAGATCCCCGCCGGATTGAACGTCGGCATTTCAGGTATCCCGTGGTGGACCACCGACATCGGTGGGTTCAGGGAGGAGACCCGAGCTCGGCTTACTTCAGGGAGCTGGTGGTGCGCTGGTTCCAGTTTGGCGTGTTCTGCCCGCTTTTCAGGCTTCACGGGGTGCGCGAACCCGGACCTCTCGTTGGTTCAAGCCAGACAGGAAACCCAAACGAAGTCTGGTCCTTTGGTGATGAAGCATATGAAATAATTCGGGAGCAGCTCGCGATACGGGAGCGATTGCGCCCATACGTCATGGACCAGATGGCCATGGCGGCCGCCACCGGTTTGCCGCCGATGCGTGCCCTCTTCTTGGAGTTCCCTGGCGAAGCGCCGGCGTGGGAGGTACGCGACGAGTTCATGTTCGGTCCGGACGTGCTGGTAGCTCCGGTCACCGTGCGCGGCCAACGGGTACGGGACGTTTACCTTCCAGAGGGGGCTTCATGGCTGGACGCCTGGACCGGGGCCCCTGTCAACGGCAACGGCTGGACCACGGCAGAAGCGCCCCTGGAACGCATACCCGTGTATCTGCGGCAGGGCGGAGTCTTGAACACCTTGTCCAGCTGCGGAGGAAGCCAAGGATGAGGGGCTCAGACGTCGACGCCCTAACAGGGCGAGGGCCAAGTTGGCCCAGGCCAATATGAACTCGGTAACAGCTGCTCCATCCCAGGGCGCAGGACCGGGGGAGAGACGTGGGGGCGCTCACGCCTCACACGTTAGAAGGGCCCGGGGGTTCACGCTCAGGCGTCGCCAACAGCTTGCAGCCTGGCTGTTCCTCACACCCGCCATCTTGTACGTGCTGTTCGCATTCGCCCTACCCATCATTTACAACATAATGCTGAGCTTCGAGCAAACCTCCCCGGCGACGCTCGCCGATATCACAGCCCCGTTCGCCGGGCTTGGGAACTACCGCTTTATTCTTGATGACCCCACAACCAGGACCGCCATTGTCCACACATTCGAATTCACCATCGGGTCGCTCTTCGGCCAGTTCATTATCGGCTTCTCCCTCGCCTTGCTGTTTACCCTCCGGTTCCCGGGGAGGACACTGGGGCGCTCGCTGATCATCGTCCCCTGGCTTCTACCACTGATCGTGACGGGGCTCATCTTCAGGTTTCTATTCCAGCTGGAAGGCGGAGCGGTCAACCAGGTCCTAATGGACGTCGGATTGGTTCACCAGCCCATTGACTGGCTCGACAACCCACACTTGGCTCTTTTGACGGTAATTATCGCGAACATCTGGCTCGGGGTGCCCTTCTTCACGCTTCTGCTCTACAGCGCTCTTCAAGACGTGCCAGTGCAGGTAAAAGAAGCGGCCCTCATCGACGGTGCCGGGCCCTGGCAGAGGCTCCGCCTCGTCATTGTGCCGATAATCCTGCCCGTTATCGAAGTCACGCTGCTTCTCGGGTTCGTGTTCACCGTGAAGGTGTTCGACCTGGTGATCGCGCTTACTGGCGGAGGTCCGGCCAACACCACGCAACTGATCACGACCTGGTCCTACAACCTGTCGTTCCAGCAGTTCTCCTTTGGCGAAGGTGCCGCGCTCAACAACGTCCTGCTCGTGATGGCGATGATCTGCGCGCCGATGTACCTGTTCCTCAGCCGGGGTTCCTTGAGGAGCAGCTCGGGAGCGGGGAGATGACTCGCCTGCAGCGATCGAAGCCCCTGCGGTGGCTGTGCACGCTCGCGACAGTCGCGGCCCTCGTAATAGTGCTGTTCCCGGTATACGCGGTCATCGTGGGCTCATTCGAGTCTACTGAGACCCTGTTCAGCGGCACGTACTATTGGCTGCCGCACGCCGCCACCTTGGACAACTACCGGACTGTGATCCAGGCGCAATCGGGCAACGTGCTGACGAGTCTCATCGTCGGCGCTGGGACAGCTGTGCTGGCCCTGGTAGTGGCAGTGCCAGCGGCCTATGCGCTTTCGAAGTACCGCTTGCGGGTGACCGTAGTCATAGTGAGTGCTCTGCTTGTGGCACAGATAGTCCCCTCCATCGTCCTCGCCACCTCCCTCTTCGTCATCTTTCACTGGATTCACCTGGTCAACACGTACCCGGGTCTGATTATCGCCGACGGTACTTACGCGATTCCCTTCTCCATCCTAGTATTACGGGCGTTCTTCTTTAGCCTGCCGAACGACCTAACGCAGGCAGCGAGAGTTGACGGCGCGTCTGAATGGCAGACGTTCCAACGCATAGTGATACCGCTCGCGCGCTCGGCTTTGATAACCGTTGCGGTGTTCGCTTTTTTGAATGGCTGGGGAGACTTTATCTTCGCATTGACCATTCTCAATGGCACAAGCATAGTGCCGGTCACTCTTGGGATCTATACCTATCTTGGAAACTACTCGACGCAATGGGGGGCAGTGATGGCTGCTGGAGCATTTGCCATGGTGCCCGCCGCGGTAATGCTTGTGGTCGCGCAGCGCTATATCGCAAGTGGTCTCACGGCGGGTTCAGTGGTGGGGTAGCAGCAATGATGATTGTGCCGCGTGTGCGAGAAAGACGGGGTGGGACCAAGCAAACTCGCTCATCGAAGGCACCGAAAGGGGGTGACTGAAAGACCGAAGCAGCAAGCTGGGCAGGTTCACTCAGTATCAACGGTTGACTAGTTGTCCGTTGCCAGAAGAAGAGGAGAAACCGACAGTGAAACTATTAAGGAGAAAGCGGCCCTTGAGGTTCGCAGTCCTGGCCGCCGCGTTGTTTGTCGTGGTGGGTTTGTTGCAGGTGAGTGCGTCAGCCTCGACCTCCACCCCACGCGCGGCCTCAATAACGCTCACGGAGGAGGACTACTTCAACACCCCGGGCCAGAACGCCGCATTGGCCGCTTACAGTAAGCAGTTCGAGGCTGCGCATCCGGGCGTGACAGTAAAAAGAGAGTATGTACCATTTGAAAATCTGGACACGAAGCTGCTGACGCAGGTCGCGGGCCAAGACTTGCCGAACCTCTTGGCCGTGGACAACCCGTTCGTGTCGACGATGATATCGACAGGCGGAGTAATCCCCTTGAGCACGCTCAAGGGCTTCAGCACCGCGGGGTATTTTCCGGCTGTGATCAACGAGGGACTGTACGACGGCAAGTACTACAGCCTTCCGGTGGCCGGGTTCAACTCGATCGCGTTGATCTACAACATCGCCATGTTTAAGGCGGCCAACCTCACCCCTCCGACCACATGGGCAGAGCTAGTCAGTGACGCGAAAGCCCTGACGACCTCGCAACATTACGGAATTGCGTTGACCTGCGAGGCTGCAGAAGATACGACCTGGCAGTGGGAGCCGTTCTTCTGGAGCAACGGGGGCGATTTCACGTTCGCGAATATTGCGTCTGCGCCGGGAGTACAGGCCCTTGGCCTGTGGAAGGAGCTCGTATCCGACGGATCGGCATCGAAGGCTTGCCTCGACTGGAGCCAGACTCCGGCGGCGTCTAGCCAGTTCGAGGCGGGCAAGGCCGCGATGATGGTCAATGGCCCTTGGAACTTCTCAGGCCTCAACCTGGCCCACATGTACTACGGCAAGCAATTTGGGATCGTACCTGTTCCGGTCCGTGTGCCTGGCCAACACGTGATTGTGCCGCTGGGCGGTGAGGACTGGATGATAGGCGCCAGTGGTAACAGTGCTACCCAGCAAATGGCTTTCGAGTACATCGAGGGAATGCAGTCGTCTTCCAAGGAGTTGTCGCTCGCGAAGCTGTTCGGGTATCTGCCGGCTAAGGAAGCCGTCGCGAAGACCTTCGTGCAACAGGAAGGCGCTGCGTGGAGTGTGTACGCCAACCAGACGATCTTCGCCCATCCTCGTACTCTCGGTTTGGGTGTGAAATACCCGCGGGTGTCTGAGGCTGTATGGACTGCCATACAGGCTGCGTTGTCGGGTACTGCCTCGGTGCCGTCCGCGTTATACACAGCACAGTCGCAAATCAAGTCAATATTGTCGGACTAAAGGCCAGGGCAGCAGCCGCCGACGCGCGGGCGTGGGTGCTGCAACCCGGGACCAGTTGAAGAAGTATTTGATAGCAGCCCGGTACCGCTTGTCACGAGACTCTGACGACGGTACCGGGCAGCTGGCGCGGTGTTCCTGTCCGCGAGCCTTCGTGGCTCGGTCCAAGAGCCGGCGCTATTGAACCGGAGCTCGTCTGCTGCCGGACGCTTGTTGACGAGAGGCGGAGGGGATGTTCTCGCATGTACTGGACGAGGGCCCGGAGCCTCCAACTCCTTCGTGTTGCTCGCGATATCCGAGACGCCGATGGACATCCCGGCGAAGGTGCGGCAGCTCGGCACCTCCGCGTGTCATATCAATGGAAGCCCCCAAGGGCCAACCCGCCCGTTGCTGGGGCCTCAAGAAAGCGCCCACAAACAGGTCGCGACTGCATGAGTACCGACACCGAACTGTGCCGTGTCTTCCTCCGGCCCCTGGCACCGTGACCTGCGAGTCCTTTCAGGGGTCTTCGGGGTTGTACTACTCTACTTCTGGATGTATCGTACTTGGAGCGAGGCCGGAAGAGGAGGACGCGTGACACTCGAAGGGATTCGCGGGTCGTCGGATCGCAGTGTCCTCGTCCTAACGAGTCTCGCTGGTGGTGCAAAACACGGCTACGCCCTCATCAAGGACATCGAGGACTTCGCTGGTATCAAGCTCGGCCCTGGGACTTTGTACGGCTGCATTGCCAAACTCGAAAAGGCGGGGCTCGTCGAGGCTCTGCCAGCAGAGGAGCGAAGGCATCCCTATCGGATCACCCCGTCTGGACTCGAAGCGCTGAAGGCACGACTCGTCGAGTCCACGCGTATCGCAGACATCGGCTTGGGCAGAGTTGCCGGAGCAATGTCGTGAGCGGACGTCTGGGCCGCTCACTTTCGTTGTTGTACCCAAAGGCGTGGCGCGAGCGCTACGTCGGTGAAGTCGGTGACCTCTCCGCGGAACTCCTGGCGGCCGGGGAGGTCACACGACTTCACCTCGCGCTCGACCTGGTGCGATCGGCGCTCGCCGAACGAGCTCGCTCACTGAGCACAAGGCGCCTTGTCGCGGTGCTGTCAGGCGGTGCTGCTCTCCTGGTCGTCGTGGCAGGCTTGCTGGCGACGAACGGCTTTGGGCTTAGCGGATCGACCGGTCCGAAAGCGCCGCCGCCCGGGTGGGGTTTGATCGGCTATGGCAAGGCGCAGCTGTCGTTCCCCCCTTCCTTTGCGATAGTCACGTCCCAGCCGGGAGGCGTCAGCGCCGTGTTGCTCGACGAATCAAGCGTTCCCTCCGGCGGGGAATGTTTGGGGCCTCTCGACGGCACAGAGGTATGCCTTCTGCCCCTGCGTCAGGCCGCGTCGACCTACACCAACTACAAGCTCACGATGCTCAACGGAGTACCGGCCTACCTCGGCTCGAACGGCGATTACTACGCGCCGTCACTGGAGACAAGGATCACGGCTAGTGGTCCCCTAGCACGCCGCATCTTGAACACCTTGACCCGTAATCTGTTCCCGGCGCCGGAGTGCCCACACTCGCCTCCGGAGGCACGGAGGTGCGCCATAGGCCCGGTTATCGGCATGACCGTTACCGTCACCGCCATTGGCCACGGTTCAATCATGACCAGCTTCGGCTAGGGAACAACCGGCCCACGATCAGGCGGAGCTGTCCGTAGCGAGTGTGCCAACGGACTGAGGCCTCATCCGGCTCCTCGACCGGGGTTGGGGAGCGGCAGGCTCCCGCCTAACGAGTGTGTGAGGCTCAACCGTCTGGCCATCATATGTGCGACCGAAGGCAAGTCCTTGCGCACTGTGTTCGAGGCACGCACCGGCTAGCGCGACTGCACGCAATCAGGTGCCGTCCCGGATCACGAGGGCACGAACTATACGAGGAAGGACACACAAGATCGTGTTGGTGGTTACATCAGCCCACCAGTAACCGGCGATGTGCTTGACGCAGGTGCCTCGGGTGCTGGTCTGGGAGTCGATTCTCCTCGCCACTACTACCTCACTCAGCAACGCGAAACCCACCGTTGGGTCGGGGGAGTGGCCTTCTCCGACGCGTACGCGACTCGGTTCGGTCGCGGTGCTGTCGGGTGAGAGTGGCGTCGCCGAATACGGGCCCGGGAATGCTTGCGAGCGGCGATCGATCGGTGTGCGCAGACTCGTCGGGTCGCTGTCGTCGCAGCGTGGCTGTTGTTCTCTAGGCGTCACGTTGCCAAGCCAGCTGGCAGCCGAAACAAAAAGTCTTGACGCGTGCTACTTGGAGACTTACTATCTTCAGTTAATTCACAAAGTTGGATACGAGATCGGGCGGCGCGTCGGACGGGAGGATGACGCCAATGCAGCGCAGAGGTCGGCTTAACGCGGCGCGTCCTTCAATCGATAGCTCGGATAGCGACAACTCCGGGAACCCCGCCGGTGAGTCCCCACTGCGGCGGGGTTCCCGTTCGCTTCTGCGAGACCTCAACGTCAGCCTGCTCATCGAGCTGGTGCATCGCTCGGGCCCAGTCTCACGCGCTGATCTGGCCCGCCAAAGCGGGCTCAGCGCGCCGACGGTTTCCACCATCGTCGGTCAGCTGCTCGATCGCGGGATCTTCATCGAGGTCGCAATGGCACCGTCTAACGGCGGTCGCCCGCCCGTGCTCCTCAAGGTGGACCCAAAAGCCGGTTACGTGATCGGTATCAAACTGCGTGGCGATGGTCTGACGACGGTGGTGTGCGATCTCGACACCCAGGTAATGGCGACCCAGGAGGCGTCGGCTTCTCTGGTCGGGGATCCGGGAGCCGCTATTCAGGCGATCGAAGAGGAGACGCGGAAAGCACTTCGCGCTGCGGGAGTACCACGATCCAAGGTCCTCGGCGTAGGGATCGGGCTTTCCGGGATAATCGATTCGAGCCAGGGTGTCTGCAGGTTCTCCCACCTCCTCCAGTGGCACGACGCGGAGCTCGCACAGCCTCTGCGACGTCGCCTGCGCCTACCGGTGTGGGTAGACAACGACATGAACACCCTTGCCGTCGCCGAGAAGTGGGCTGGTGACGCGTCCACGGCCCGAGACTTCGTCACATTGAGCGTCGGCCGGGGTATCGGGCTCGGCATCGTGATCGACCGTTCCCTCTACCGTGGTGCGACCGGTGGCAGTGGCGAGTTTGGGCACATGATTGTGGAACCGGGCGGCCCGAAGTGCGAGTGCGGGCGGTTTGGCTGCCTCGAGGCCTTAGTTGGCGAGGACGCCATGCGCCGACGCGTGGGTGAGCGGCTAGGGCACGAGATAACGAGGAACCAATTCATTGCCCTCGCTCTTGACGGAGACGGCGCGACTCTTGAAGTGCTCGACAGCGCTGGCAGAAAGCTCGGCCTGGCGGTCGCCAACATGGTGACCCTGCTCAATCCGGAGCTGTTGATTATCTGTGGCGAGGGGACCGATCTCGGCAATGCCTTTCTCGACCCTGTGATAACCGCGGTGCGGGAACAGACATTCGCTGACTTGGGCCGACAAGTCGAAGTGAAGGTGCAGCGTTGGGGTAACGATGCCTGGGCTGTAGGGGCGGCGACCCTCGTGCTGCGCGAATCGTTCAGCCTTCCCGGGCCTGACGAGAAGAGCCACGCCATCTGGCATCGAGCCGAACTTGACCGGTGAGAGAACAGGACTGGAACGAACTTGACTGAGACATCCGATCGCGCCAGCCGTACGGATCCAGGTACGAGCATGAAGTCCAGCATTGAGTCCATATTGCGCAACCAGCGGCAAAATGGCGCTTTCATCGCTTCCCCGGACTTCGCCGAGTACCACTACTGCTGGTTGCGGGACAGTTCCTTCATCGCCTTCGCCCTCGATCAAGTCGGCGAGCATGATGCCTCGGCGCGCTATCACGCCTGGGTCAACTTGGCTATCAACGGAATCAGCGAGCTGATCGACCGAGCGATTGAGTGGCACCAGCAGGGAAAGCCCCTGCACCCCGACCACATGCCGCCTGCACGCTTCACGCTCGGGGGTGAGAACGTCGCGGATGACTGGCCGAATTTCCAGATCGACGGGTATGGCACCTGGCTGTGGGCATTCGGGCAGCACCTTCGCATTACAGGCCAGGTCTCGCTTCCAGAAGTGTTTCGTAGTTCAGTGGAACGGGTCGGACGCTACCTTGACGCATTCGCCCTCACCCCGTGTTTCGACGTATGGGAGGAGAGTGGTACTGCTCTCCACACTTCGACGCTCGCCTGCGTCTACGGCGGCCTGACGGCTGCGGCGGATCTGCTCGGTGACGAGGACCTTCTCGCACGGGCAGAAACGGTTCGGTCACAGGTCCGCGAGAGCGCGCGCCGCCTCGGACGGTATGTGAAGTCGACCGAGAGCGACGACGTGGACGCCAGCCTTCTCTGGCTCTCGACGCCGTTTTGCGTCGTCGAGACGGACGACACGTACTTCGCCGAGACTGTTCGGCTGATCGGGGACAGCCTCGATCTCGACGGAGGCTTGCGTCGGTACCCGACCGATACCTTCTTCGGCAGTGGCGCCTGGCCTGTGCTGACGGCCTCGCTCGGTTGGCACTACGCGACTGTGGGGAACCTCGAGGCCGCTTGGCGCGCCCGTGACTGGGTAGCGAGTCGTTTCGACGAGGAAGGGCGGCTCGGAGAGCAGTTCGGCGGGGAGCGACGCGATCCGGTCCACTACCGCGAGTGGGTCGAGCGTTGGGGCCCGCCGGCGAGGGACCTCACTTGGTCACATGCGATGTACCTCGTGCTGAGTGTCGCGCTCGAGGCTTCGCCGAATCGCACGGCTCGAGCGCCGGCTTAAGGGCAAAACGGGTAACGCCCGTTGAGCGAGCTGAACGGCGGGCGTTCGTCAGGCGCAGACGGTCACATAGACAAGCGAGTCAACAGGAGGAGGGAAGAAGGCGGAACCTAAGCCAAATGGGCAAACGGCAGACAGCAACTTAGAAGAAGAGAAAGAAGGAACATGAAAAAGAACAACCCATCGAGATGGAGGGCCAAGGCGGCCGTGCTTTTCGCGGTGGCCACGATCGGGTCCGGCGGCGCCCTGGTCGCCCTGACAGGGGCGGCCAGCTCGGCGACGACGGTGGCGCCCAGGGCGGCTCACGGCACGGCGACTGTGACTCTTCAGTTCTGGAACGCCTACAACGACGTGACCGAAACCCCCGTGATGAACGGCGTGGTCATACCGAGCTTCGAGGCGGCGAACCCCGGCATAAAGGTGAAGGACGACACGCTACCTTACGCCGGCCTTCTGCAGAAGTTCATCGCCTCCTCGGCAGCGGGGGACCCACCGGACCTGATGCGCTCGGACATCGCCTGGGTGCCTCAGCTGGCCTCAGAGGGCACACTGCTCGAGACTTCGGCTCAGCCATGGTTCAAGGCGGTCGCGGCAGCAGCTGATCCTGGACCGTTGTCGACCAACTACTGGAACGGCGGCTACTACGGGCTTCCCGACGATACGAACACCCAGGTGTTCTTCTACAACAAGGCCGACTTCGCAGCAGCCAACCTGTCTCCACCGACCACCTGGAACGAGATGATTTCGGACGCGAAGCTGCTCACCATCCCCTCCAAGGGACAGCACGGCCTCGGTGTCGACAGCACCGACATCTGGAACGTGGGGCCTTACGTGTGGACTGACGGCGGCAGCTTCACCAATAAGAAGCTGACACAGGCGACCGGTTACATGAACGGAGGCGCGACACGCAACGCCGTTTCGACCCTCGTGAACCTCTATAAGGAAGGTGTCATAGGCAGCGACTTCGTTGGTGGTTCAGGAGCCATCAGCGGAGAGACTGGCTTCCCGAAGGGCGAGTACGCCATGTACCTGGACGGCCCGTGGGCGACGACGACCTACAAGGATGCAGGTTTCACCGGCTACGGCACCTCGCTAATCCCGGCCGGACCTGGAGGCTCGGTATCGGTAGTCGGGGGCGAGGACCTCGTCATCGCCAAGGGTGGCAAGCACCTTGCCGACACGATCAAGTTCGTCCAGTTCCTCCAGTCGCCATTCGCGCAGCTCGCGATGGCAAGTGCTGGGGACATGGCGGCCTACAAGACAGACAACAACGCCGAAGGTAACTTGAACCCAGCCCTTCGCATCTTCGCCAAGGAGCTGTTGACGGCGGAGGCCCGACCGGTGACAGCAGGTTACGGCGAGCTTGACACCGACTTTTCCAATCAACTGGCCCTGATGCTGGCCGGGAAGGTCTCTGTCACCCAAGGGTTGAACACCGCAGCCCAAGAAGCCAACAAGGCGCTCTCCGCAGCGAGTTAGTGAGCACAACCGCAAACCCCGGGCAGCACCCGACGACACTGTCGTCGGGTGCTGCCACGCCCCGGCCACCGCGTCCGCACCGCGTACGCCGGATAGTGACACCGTACCTGCTGCTCACACCGGCGCTCGTCATGTACGCCGTGTTCACCGTCTATCCCATCTTCCGCCAGTTCGACATCAGCTTCTTCAACTGGCACATCTTTCCTGGCGTGAGCAGCCCCTTCGTAGGCTGGTCGAACTACACCGCCATCTTCAGCGACCCTGTGGTCCGCACGGCCTCGTTCAACTCGTTCCTCTTCATCGTCATCACCGTCCCCATCCAGATGGCCCTCGGTCTGTTCGCGGCCGCAGTTCTCACCGACCGCCTTCCTGGCTCGATGTTCTGGCGGGCAGCGGTCTACGTGCCTGTCGTCACCTCTTGGGTCGTAGTGAGCTGGGTCTTTTCCTACATCTTCGCCTCCCAGGGCGGCATCATGAACGCTCTTGTGGGCTTTTTCGCCGGACATACCGTGAACATCGACTGGACGGCCCAGACCTGGACAGCCAACGGGGTGATCTGGCTCCTGAGCATCTGGAAGGGCGTCGGCTGGTCCTTCATCATCTTTCTCGCCGCCCTCGACGGGATCCCCCGCGAGCTGCTCGAGTCAGCCCGCACCGACGGCGCCCCGGAGGTCCGTGTCTGGCGCCATGTCGTCCTCCCCTCCATCAGGGGAGCGGTCACCTTTGTCACCGTGCTCTTGGTCATCGGCGCGGCCCAGGTGTTCACCCAGATCTATGAGATAACCAAGGGCGGTCCCTACGATTCGACCCAGACGCTCATGACGTACATGTACGAGCAGGCCTTCTCCAATTTCGCCTTCGGGTACGCGGCAGCTCTCGCCTCCCTGCTCGCTGTCGTGCTATTCGGATTCAGCGCCGCGGAGATCCGCATTCTCCGCCGCCAGGACGTCTAGGGGGTCCCGTCGATGGCAATCGCGATCGAAGCCGACGAAGCCAAGGCGGTAGCCCCTCTGGCAGGGGCTGGCCCGGGACTGTTCGGCATCCGCAAGCGAAACCGGGCACGCCTTGTGATCGCGGTCGTGCTGGCGTTGGTCTCGCTCGGCCCTCTCCTCTACATGCTCTCATTGTCGTTCCAGCCAAACGGCGGTCTGCTCGGTGCGACGGTTCTCATCCCCACCCACCCGACGGTGCAGAACTACGTGCAGGCCTGGACCGAGAACAGCTTCAGTCACTACTTCTTGAACAGCCTCTTTGTCGCCATTGCTACGGTCGCCATCACCGTCGTGTTCGCCTCTCTTGCTGCCTTTGCCTTCGCTCGGTACAAGTTCCCGCTCAAGGAATTCATCTTCTACGTCTTCCTTGCCAGTTTGGCTGTGCCGAACCTGCTGCTTCTTATTCCTCAGTTCCTCCTCATGGACCGTCTCCACCTCCTTGACTCTCTTGTCGGGCTCGTCTTGCTCTATGTGGCATCGAACCTTCCCTTCACGATCTTTTTGTTGAGGGGCTTCTTCGAGGCAATACCGCGCGAGTACGAGGAATCGTTCCGATTGGAAGGAGCAGGAACTCTGCGGGTGCTGGTCAGTCTGATCGTGCCCTTGTCGCTGCCGGCGGTGGCGGTTGTCTCGATGTTCATCTTCAGTGCCTCGTGGGACGAGTTCCCCATCGCCCTCACGATGATCAACTCGGCGTCGAACTACACGCTCCCGGTCGGACTGGCAGATTTCATCGGTGTTCACACGATCGAGTGGGGTCCCTTCTTTGCTGCCTCGGTTATTGCCACGGTGCCCGTCATCGTGGTCTTCCTCATCTCACTGCGCTGGTTCCGAAGCGGGGTGTCTCTCGGTGCGATCCGCTGAGTTGCGAGCGTCATTGCGACCTCGGGATGGCCACCCGACCGACACGGTGGGAGAGCTCAGACGCCCGTCAACTGCCGCCTGCCTAGCAGGCAAAAGGAGTCTTGGATGAACGAAGACAGCCCCGATGCCGACCGCCAGAACTTCTTTCACGAACTGCGCTCGTACTACAGAACCGGAGAGGAGATACTCCTCGCGAGCGTGCCTGCGGGGGCGGCGCGCGTTGTCGCCTGTCGGGCGACCGGCGAGGTGGTCGAGGCCGAGCCCGGCAAGACGGCGCGTTTTCGAGATCTTGGCCCTGGAACCCACGCTCTGCAGGCGTTGGACGCCGGCGGGCACCTGCTCGCCGAAGAGCTGACGACAATAGGTACCCACCAAGGTGAGCGACCCGTGCACGGCTTTGCCACCTCGTTTCGAGACGAGGACATCCCAACCGTTCTCGCCTGGCACAGGGCGCTTCGTACCACAGTCGTCCAGATCTATGACTGGATGGCGAGCTACACCGATCCGCTCGGCCCACCGGGAGGCTGGAACGACCCCTCCAACCGTCCTGTCTCCTTCGAGGGCCTGCGAGCCCTCGCCTCAGGGCTCGGCGAGCTCGGGGCCGTCGCTCATGCCTACGCGCCGATTTACGCCGTCGGCAACGCCTTCGCCGCAGCGCACCCCGAGATGCTCATGTACGAGGGCGGCGGGAAGGCTATCCGGTTCCTAGACCAGATCGTGCTGGCGAATCCCGCCAATGTGGACTGGCAGCGCCACTTCGTAGACGCCTACGGATCGGCCGCCGACGCCATTGGCTTTGGTGGCTTCCACGTCGACACCTACGGCTATCCCCGCATCGCCCAGGACTGCGACGGTGAGGCCATCGACTTGCGCCTCGCCTACGAATCGTTCCTCAAGTTCCTGCGGTCTGCCCGCCCCGCGGATCTGATCAGCTTCAACCAGGTGAACGGCGTGCCCTCGGCGGCGTGCCTTCCCGATGGGCCCGGCTTTCGTTACTGCGAGGTTTGGCCGCCCAACAACGACTGGCGTCACCTGGAAGGACTGCTCGACCGAAGCTCGGGGCGCGCAGGCCTGCTCGCGCAGCGCGAAGGTGAGCTGATGCGCGGCAACCTGGCCTGCTATCCGCCCGTGTGGGGTATCGACTCTCCGAGCGGTCCCGTGGAGGGCAGTGCCCGCGAGGCGGCGCTAAGAACGGATCTTTGCACCGACGCGATCGCCACGTGTCTCGGAACGAGCCTGCTCGTCTACGGAGACCGGGCCGCAGCGCTGTGCGACCCCTACTACCCAAAGCACGCCCGCTTGACGACTGCGGAGGCGGCGACAGCGATCGCCTGGCGTCGCTTTGCCCTGCGCTGTCGAGACCTGTTCTTAGAGGGCGAGGACACGAGCTGGTACGAGATCGGCGACGAGAACGGCGCGGTCGCCGTGGTCGCAGACGCCGCGGTGAGCCCCGAGCCGGTCGGCGGTGAACTCTTCGCCCGGGTCGTCCACTGTGATGATCTTGTGGCCGTTGCCGTGCTCGACCTGACCGGTAGCCGGAGCGGTCGATGGTCAGAGCCGACACAGCCCGGCAATGTCACCTCGGTTACGGTGCGCGTGCTAGTCGATCATCCGGAGGGCTGGATCGCGGAAGTTGCTGTGCTCGGTGGCGGTGACCATTTCGCCCCGGCAGTCGTCCGCGACGTGTCCCACCGCCAGGGCCGAGCTCTTGAGGCACAGCTCCCCCTAGTCGCCGGATGGTCCGTGCTGCGCGTGAGGCGAGCATTGTGACCGCTGGGGATCTGGGTCATGGGGGCACTCGCGGGTCCTGCAGGATGAGAATAGCCACGTCATCCGTACAGGCCTGAGGCTCAAAGCGTGTCGTCGATCACCCTCGAGGCCTTGACGAAGGTCTATTCGAACGGCTTCGAGGCCCTCCATCGCCTAGACCTGCACATCCCTGATGGCCAGTTCCTGGTCATTGTCGGCCCGTCGGGATGCGGGAAGACGACGGTACTCCGGATGATCGCCGGACACGAGTCGGTCAGTTCGGGCACGATTCGCATCGGTGACGACATAGTCAACGACCTCTCACCGAGAGAGCGCGACATCGCCATGGTCTTCCAGAGCTATGCCTTGTATCCCCAGATGACAGTCGCTGAGAACATCGGCTTCCCGTTGCGGATGAAGAAGATCTCAAAGGCCGAGATCGACAGCCGCGTGAAAGAGGCAGCAAGTGTGCTCGGTCTAACCGAGTGGCTCGGCCACAAGCCCGGTCAACTCTCGGGCGGCCAACGACAGCGCGTGGCAATGGGTCGGGCCATCGTCCGCGAGCCGGAAGCCTTTCTGATGGACGAGCCGCTCTCTAATCTCGATGCGAAGCTACGTGTCCAAATGCGAGCCGAGGTCGCCCGAGTGCAAAAGCGCATCGGAGTCGCCACCGTTTATGTCACACACGACCAGACCGAGGCGATGACCCTTGGGGACCGGGTGGCCGTTCTCCGCTCGGGCGTGCTCCAACAGTGCGACCTCCCCCAGGTTCTCTACGATCGCCCGGCGAATATCTTTGTTGCTGGCTTCATAGGTTCGCCTGCCATGAACTTGCTCGAAGGTGGCCTGGCGACGAACGCAGACTCGCTGAGTCTCGGGAGCCAGCACATCACGCTCCCACCCGAGGAGCTGCTCGAGCGGCCCGGTCTCAAGCGCTACGGCGGGCGGAGTCTCGTGGTCGGAATCAGGCCCGAGGACCTTTCCGCGTCCAGCAATCAACACCCGGGCGAGACACTGACAGGCGATGTCGAGCTCGTGGAGGCTCTCGGCTCTGAGCTTCTCGTTCACTTCCTCATCGATGCGCCTGCCGTGCTAGCCGAAGGCCGTCGCTCCGACGCTGATGAGACCTTCCGGTCGGGTGATCAACGTGCACCTGCCACCTGCATCGCTCGAGTCGACCCGCACCAATCCGTGCAGGTAGGGAAACGCTTCAGCTTTTCAGTCCCCCCGGACCGGCTCGAGTTCTTCGATCTCGACAGCGGTCTGGCGATCAAAGAGTGACGCGATGAAAGCGCATCGGCCCCTACGGACGGCCGAACGACCGACCGCTTGACAAGGACAGGGACGCCACAGCCCCACGAAGCCACATAGGAGCCATTTCATGAAACGGATCATCAGTGTCGCAGTGGTACTTGTAGGCATTGTGGTCACTACCGCTTCCTGCGGAGGCACGACAGGCAGTGCGAACACGACAACGCCGACGAACCACCCGACAACGCAGGCACCGACGACCACTGCTGTCCCGACGGCCACGATGAGGCGAGAGGCGGCAACATTCTTGCGGATCGTGGCTCCATTCGACGCCCAGCTCTTGAAGTCCAATCTCAGTGACGCGCCGACGACAACGAGTGGGCTGCAGGCCTATCTCGCCCCGCTCGCAAAGGTGGCCAGCAACCTGGTCAGTGCCATCCTTGATGCCGGATTCTCCGGACCGGCCGCGGCGCCGGCGCGAACGATGGCCATCGCCGCGGAAGCCGTAGCCGCCGACATCCAATCGGTGACAGCATCGAACTGGGCTTCAGGGAAGTCCTTGATTGCCCACGACGAGGGGACGGTAAGTCAGGAAGCCCGCAACGTGCGCGCTGACCTGGGCCTTCATGCCACGACCTAGGTCGTAAGCAAAGCCCGTACGATCGGCCCCATCAACGCGGCCCCCTTGGCGCCTACGGCGCGGCGTCTGGTCAGCACCTCAAAATGCTGCAGAACAGTTCCAGCCTGATCGTTCAATCCCGAAAGTGGAAGGGACGCGAAAACTCTAGTGGCGAGGTGCACTTGCCTCGGACAAACTGATTACGTGACCACGTTGATCTCCGGACCATTGACTACTCGGGTCGACGGCGCTCCGATCGCCTTTGATTACGACGATGTCAGCCTCGTACCACGGGTTGTGTCCACCGTCGCACACCGGGTCGATGCCGAACCTGAGGTGGGTTTTGGACCTGTTCGCATGGCGCTCCCGATTCTCGGCGCCCCGATGCCTGACGTCTGCGGACCAGAGATGTGCAAAGCACTAGCCGCCGCGGGTGCGATGGGTCTGCTCCACCGATTTCAGTCGATCGACGAACAGGTTGGGGGCATTCACAGCGTGGTGGCGGGCGCCGGTACCGGGGAGAAGTCGCCCCTGCTCGGCGCTGCGATTGGCGTAACCGGTGACTTCCAGGAGCGGTTTGCAGCGCTGTACGAGGCTGGAGTACGTGTGTTCTGTCTGGACACCGCCAACGGGGCTCACGTGCAGGTCGCAGCGGCGATCGCCTGGTGTCGTGCTCAGGCAAAGAGCATCTTTTTGGTTGCGGGAAACGTTGCCTCGGCCGAGTCGTTCCGCTGGCTAGAGGATCAGGGTGCCGATGCCATTCGTGTGGGCATCGCCGGTGGCTCGGTCTGCCAGACGAGGACGGAAACTGGTGTGTTTGTCCCTACGCCGTACGCCGTGTGGGAGTGTGCTCAGGCAAAGCGCCATGCACTCCTCATTGGGGACTCGGGCGTTCGCGCTCCCTCAGACTTTTGCAAGCTACTCGCCTTAGGCGCTGACGCTGTCATGCTCGGATCAGCTCTGGCCGGCACCAAGGAGGCGCCGGGGCGGGTAATAGTTGTTGGGGGTAGCAAGCACAAGATCATGCGAGGTGCTGCGTCGTTCTCCGTGCAACAAGAGTTCGGCGGGGAGCAGCCACAGTATGTCGAAGGTGCGGAAACCATGGTCCCCTACAAGGGCTTGGTGATGGATGTCACCTCGAGGTACCGAGCCGGATTGCAGAGCTCAATGTCCTACATGAACGCCCGGACACTCGAGGAGTACCGCGCCAACGTCGACTTCGTATTCCACTACAGCCGGCCTGGATGACCCAGGGAGAGCGCCGGGAGCGGCTAACGGAGCGCCCCTTGCGGGTTTTTGAGGCGGCGACCTCTTTTGCGGTCGGCCCAGTAGGCAGCGGAGAGCTCGCTCCGGAGGTTTGCGCCTTGGACCGCTGCGTGCCTGCATTGTTGCCACAGCCACCGATGAATGTCCCACGGCCGCGACAGTGCCAACCAGCTCACCTCGGTGACCGACTTAAACAACAACTCCATCTCTATCTCATCGCACTGGCGGAAGCGGACAAGCGGATGTCCGCGTCGTCGCCGCTGCCGTCGTCGGCTCGGAAGGAGGGGAGATCACCCCGGTTGTCGATGACGCGATGCCTGCATCGCGGCGCACCCGCGTCAGGACGACTCAACCACTGACGGGCGCGCCGCTGCGTTTGCGCACCTTCTCCATGCCAGGTGCGCGTTGCCGACTGAGGGGAGCCGGCCTGACCCAATTGGCCTCGCAGTATCGCGCCAAGTTGTCCACGAACCGTTCGATCGTGTCCCGCGCGTAGTGGGTAGCGTCCCAACCGGCGAAGAGAGGCACGCTCAAGGCTCCCTCCGGTCCTTCGATATCTAGCGGGCGAAGGCCGAAACATGGGTCATCGGAAAGAATGGCGACACCGTGTCCGGCCCCAGCCAGCGCTTGGGCGATCTTGGGCACTGAGACTTCAAACGCGATTCGAAACCTAAGGCCGAGCTTCTCCAGAGCGGGGACGAGCACCCCGAAGCTGCTCGAGCCCGGGATCACGATGAGAGGCGGCCCCGAAAGCTCCTCCAACCGTACCGAGTGTCTCGCGGACCACGCGTGCGACTTTGCCACGTACGCGAATAGTCGGAACTGTGCGACTTGGCGCTGAGATAGCTCGTCCGGAGGTCGCCTGATAGTGAGAGAGATGTCGGCACGTCCCTCCGAGACGGCCCGATAACCGACGTCCGCGGCCTCCTCCCGGGCTATGAAAACCGTGTTCGGGTCGACCCGTTCGAAGAGAAAGGGCGCGACCACGTCCGAGATCGTCGTCGATGGGGCTGCAATCGTGATTCGCGCCGGGCTCTCGCCAGAAAGCGCCCGCATCGTCATGAGAGCAGACTCACTCCTCGATACGAGGTCGCGCGCGATAGGAAGAAAGCGCCACCCAGCCGCACTCAGGCGCAAACGCCCCGGTCCCGAAAGAAAGAGCTTCACCTGCAGCTCTCTCTCCAACAGATGTATTTGTCGTGAGAGCGAAGGCTGCCCGACCCTCACGACTTGAGCCGCCTCCGAGACTGAGCCGCAATCGGCAATAGCCACGAAATAGCGGACAACCCTCAGCTCCATGGCATGCCTCCCGGGCATAGCACCCGTGACAAACGGGCATTTGACAGCATAGCCAGGTGGGCTCATGCTCACCTAGAGCGCGGTTTCGTCTTTGGGAGCGCGGGTTCCTTGGTGGGCGCTCGGGCAGAGAGTTGCACAGCCATGCCGGCACGCAGGGTCATGTCCTCAAGCTCCTCGCCGTAGTTCAGCTACCTAGTCCGATCTGAAACGAGGTACTGATGGGTTCGATCACGACTGATCCGTCTGAGCCGGGTTTGACTGCTCACTCTCCTGATGTGAGCACCTCTCCAAATACCACTCCCACCAAGCCAGAGCGACTAATGAGGGGTCAACTCAGCCTGCCCGGGATAGTCGCTTCCACGTTGGCGAACATCGCCCCGGCCATGAGCTTTTACTTCGGTTTCGCCCTCATCGCCTACACAGCTGGCGTGGCGTCGCCTCTCACAATCATCGCGGCAATGATTGCTATAATCTTCGTGGGCAATACGCTCGCTCAGTTCTCCAAGCTCACGCCTTCCACCGGTTCCTGGATTACCTTCATAGGCAAAGGCTTCGGTCCGACGGCTGGGGCCATGGCCGCAGCCGTCTATGTGCTAGGCCTGATGCCGGGTGCAGCTTCGCTCATGGGCATTCAAGGTGGCTGGTTGTCCGAAATATTCCAAACGTACTGCCACGTGAACGTTCCCTGGCAGCTTCTCACCGTAGTTTTGGCCCTGATTGTCTTCGTACTTGTGGCTCGAGGAATTAGCCTCTCTACGAAGGCTGCCGGTGCCCTCTTCCTGTTTGAGGTCGCCATTCTCACTTGCGTGTGTGTGTGGATAATGGTCGCTGACAGGGGCCATCTCTTACTAACTCCTTTCGAGCCTTCCCACCTCGCCAGTGGTTGGAAGGGGCTGGGCCTGGGCTTTCCCCTGGCGATCTATATGTTCATAGGATGGGAAAACTCCGCGGCCCTGGCTGAGGAGACCAATCATCCACGCAAGAACGTCCCCAGGGCAATCTTCTGGTCCGTCGGGTTCATGGCGCTCTTTTACGTCTTCCTGGCTTATGCCACGGTGGTTGGCGCGAAGTACAACGTCAACACTCTTGGGAATGCCACAGTGCCCTTTATCACGGTCGCAAAGCCGATACTTGGGGGGGCGACTATCCTTGCATATATTGCCGGGTTCACGTCCATCATGAGTTCCGTGATTGCAGCCGTAAACGCCCAATCCCGTGTCTTCTTCAGCGCCGGTAGGGAGGGAATGCTACCCAGCTTCCTTGGCCGTGTGTCAAAGAAGTACCGGACGCCGGCTGTTGCCCTGGCGACTTACTTGATCGTCGGAAGCGCTATCGCCCTCGGGTGGGGTTGGAACATGAACACGGTCACTTTCTATGACGAGTCAGCCACACTGTCCGTGGTGCCAGGTCTTCTGATCTACTTCGCCGTGAACGCCGCGCTCATCTCTTACACCTGGAGGCGGCCCGACCGGTCGCTGTGGCGACACGTAGTTCTCCCGGCTCTCGGCATTGCCGCCATCGCCTTCCCCTACTACGAACTGGTGAAGCCCGGGCAGCCGTCGCCCTACAACCTGTTTCCCTACGTGACGATCGTCTTTGTCGTCGTTGCCCTGGTCCATGCCTTGCTGCTGCGTCGGAGAGACCCGAGGCTCGCGGAGAAGGTCGGCTCCCTGGTCGCTGACGAGGAGTGAGGAGTAGCTCGATGTCCCGCTGTTTGCCGATACTTGCCATGCAGCTTCCGGCGCCGGAGGATCCGAGCCCTGATGGTCCGTTTGGGCCCATGCTCCGCTCCTATGTCAATCTCTTTCCAGCCACTCGGGTTGTGGTTTATCCCGAGCTGTACCTTTGTCCCCTCAGTTTCGGGAGCCCGGAAGAGCAGGCGGTACCACTGAACGGGCCTCGCATGGAGTGGCTGCGTGGTCTCGCCCAAGAACTTGGGGTGTTGCTCATCCCTGGGACTGTCTTCGACGCGGAAGTGATGGCGCCGTCTACAACACCGCCGTCGCCATCTCTCCGGCTGGAGAGATAGTGGCCACTTATCGAAAGTGCTGCCCTTGGCGTCCTTTCGAGACGACGACCCCAGGAAAGGAGTTCACGGTCTTTGACGTCCCGGAGATCGGCAGGATCGGCCTTTCAATCTGCTACGACACGTGGTTCCCGGAGGTGGCTCGCCAGTTGGCCTGGTTGGGCGCCGAGATAATCATTCAGCCGAACCTCACGCGGACTTCTGATCGAGCCCAAGAGCTGGTTCTCATTCGGGCGGCCGCCATTGCGAACCAGATCTTCGTCCTCAACGTCAATATGGCAGCTCCTACTGCTGTCGGACAAAGCCTTCTTGCTGGACCCGAGGGAGAGATCATTTGCCTTGCCGGCGAGTCGGCGATCCCGATCACGCAGGTACTCGATCTTGACCAGGTCACAAGGGTCAGGGAATACGGGTCGGTCGGGCTCAACAGAGTGTGGTCGCAGTTCCGCGAGTCCGACGCCCCGCTTTTTCTGCCCGCGTACTCCGGGCGTATCGATCCCCACGACTGGCGGCCGCAGCGGCGGGTCTCGCTCTCAGCCGAAGCAAGCTCCGGCAACAACGGAACCCCGAGGTACTGACCCGACTAAGGGGCACTTTCCCGCTGAGAGTTGCTGTGGTACTTCACACTCAGACGATATTGAGCCCGGGCACTTCGACATAGTCCTCTTGGGTCACGACACGAACCGCCAGCGACATAGCCGTCGCGGCGTTCCAAGAGCCGTGACTGCCATGCGCTTTTGCATGTCGCGCTGCAGGACGCGCAACCGCGCCCGAGCCTCGGCGACTGATTGGTCGATAGAAAGGCCGCAGTGGACGTGGACAGACGAGGCCGCGCCGCTTCGGCGAGCGAGGCCCGTCTCGCCGGGGCGTGGCAGAAGGACCCTCCCCTCATTACAGAGGCGTCATCGGTGCGGTCGGACGGCCGAACCAGGCACGCTTGGCCGCGAGGCGGCCGTAGCCGACCGACTGGTCGCCACAAGGACTGCTGTAGCGGAGCCCAGGCCGACGCAGCGAAAACGAAGCGTAGACCTCCCCCGGATCCAGCCCGGCCACCCGTTTGAGCCGGCTCCGTTTCGACGTAGCAGACTGGGGACTATGGCTATCACCGCGGTTGACCCCTCAACCGAGGCGGGGCGCACGTCCACCACGTGGAGTGGTGAGAGCGCGCAGCTGCCTTTGCTGAAGGTGCGTGGCCTTTCCGTGGCCTACGGCGACCTCCGAGTCCTGAGCGGCGTCGACTTCGAGGTGGCTACGGGCGGGCTGGTCGCGCTGGCGGGTGAGAACGGTGCCGGGAAATCGACCCTCGTGCGTTGTATCGCCGGGGACGCTATCCCCGATTCAGGGGATGTAGCCCTAGACGGGGTGCGCGTCCGCTCCAATGCCGCGGCTGCCTCCGCCGGACTGGTCGTGGTGTGGCAGGACGCCGCGTTGTGCGACAACCTGGACGTGGCGAGCAATCTTTTCCTGGGCCGCGAGCGGGGCCGGTGGTTCACCGCCGACGCCAAGAACACTCTCGCTGCCAAGGCCATCCTCGCTTCTTATGGGATCAAGTTGGACAGCAGCCGCCGAGTTCGCACGCTGTCTGCCGGCCAACGTCAGTTAGTCGCCGTTGTCCGAGCCATCCAGGCGCGACCGCGTTTATTAGTCCTGGACGAGCCGACGGCGTCGCTCGGCGTACAAGAAGCGCGCCAGGTCGAAGAGCTCATCATGAAATTGAACGCCGAGGGGACCACGATCCTGCTGGTGTCCCACGACGTCGACCAGGTCTTTCATCTGGCTGACCGCATCCTTGTACTCCACGGGGGGTGCATTGCCGCCGACCTGTCTCCCGCGCAGACCGACCCCGAAGAAGTGGTGGCCATCATGTCGGGTCACACCCCCGACGCCAGTGCCCGCCGCCAGCTCAACCGTCTGCAAACCCTCGTTGACCAGCTCGCCTCGGCTAAGCCCAGCTCGACCCTGCCGTTGGTCCTGTCGGCGCTGGCTTCGGTGCTCAGCATCGAGCAGCTCTGCCTCCACCTCTCTGAGGAACGCCGCCTCCGCCTTGTGGCTAGCGCCGGCCTCCCGCCCCCGCTCGTGCGGGCATGGGCGTCTGTGCCGATGGGCGCCGAGGGTGGCCCGATGGGCGTGGTCGCTGAGAACGGGCGGGTTGTGGTCGTGGAGGACATCGACAGGAGCGATCCCTGGGGGCGATTTGCGGCTCTGGGGCACGGCGCCGGCATACGAAGCAGCTGGTCGGTGCCCCTGATTGGCGCGAGCGGGCTCATTGGGGTGATAACCGGGTGCCAGCCGTTCGTGGGGCGGCCGCAGCGCGACCAGATGGACCTCGTGTCGCTTTACGCGGGCTATGCCGCTGGAACCATCGAGCGTGACCGCCTGTTCGGCGAGGTAACGGCGCGCAACCGGGTGCTCGAGACCATCCGCGAGGTCTTAGAGACGCTGGCTGGCCCCGAACAAGTGTCCCAGGGGCCTGGTTCTAGCCCTGCAATCGCTGCACCGGGGGCTGCGCGCCACGGAGATCGAGCTGTGGTCGAGAGTGTCGGCTGGCCTTCCTCGCTGCGCGGCCTGCGTCACCGCCGACAACCTGGGGTACTGGGAACCGTCGCGGCGCGACGCCGCCGACGCCATACGCGCTTTTTCCGGCCCGGCACCGGTCTATAGCCCCCGAGTCCTGCGTTCTGGGGCGAAAAGCCAGGTAGTGGCGACCACCTTTGACGTCCCCGGCGGGCGGGCGGCGCTCATTGCGCGATGGGTGGAATCTCCGTTGCCGGACGATGCCCTAGCCCTACTAGCCGACGGAGCCCACTCGGTGCGGTTAGCTCTGGAACGGGACGAGGCCGAACAGGCTCATCAGCAGACGGCCGCCCTCCGCCGGTCGCACAGGCTGCAGCGAGATTTCCTTTCCCGACTGAGCCACGAACTGCGTACTCCGCTTACGGCCATCCGCGGCTACGCCAGCACACTGCTGGCGCCTGACGTCACCTGGGATGACGAGTCCAAGTTGCGCTTCTTGAACCGCATCGTGGGCGAGTCGGCCCGCCTAGGACGGCTGGTGGGGGACCTGCTCGACTTTTCGGCCATAGAGTCCGGGCTGTTGCGCCTGCAGCCTGACTGGTGCGACCTCAACTTGGTGCTCGAAGCGGCCGTCTCGTGCCTACCGCCCGGCCCGTCCCAAGCCGTCACCATCGAGTGTCCACCGTCGATCGGCCCCGTCTGGGCCGACCATGACCGTCTCGAGCAGGTATTTGTAAACCTGCTGGACAATGCTGTGCGCCACAACGACAGCGAGATCTGCATCAACGTGACAGTCTCCAAGGGCGGCAATGACACGGTGGTGGTCCGGGTGGCGGACAACGGCCGCGGCCTGCCTCCGGAGCTATATGCCCGCTTGTTGGACTCTCAGGGGCAGGGAGCCATCAGCGACGACGGCGCCGGGCTCGGCCTTTCGATCGCTCGCGGGATTGTCAAGGCTCACGGCGGCCACCTAGGTCTGGAGAGGTCGAAACAAGGGGCGTGCTTCCTCATCATGCTCCCTGTCGAGGGCTCCGGGGAAGGCCTCGCGTGAAGTGATGAATTCCGACTGCCAGACGCACGAAGGCTCTGCTGGTGGAGGACGACCCCAATATCGTCGATCTGATCCGCAGCAATCTCACCGTTCGGGGCTTCGACACGTGCGTCTCGCCCGACGGGTCGCGTGCCCTGTACCTACTTGAAACCGAGGCGCCCGACGTCGTGCTGCTCGATCTGATGCTGCCCGATGCTGACGGTTTCGAGCTGTGCCGGCAGATGCGCGAGCGTTCCGCTGTGGGCATCATTGTCGTGTCCGCCCGGGGTGGCCAGCACGACAAGGTGGCCGCACTGAATTTCGGTGCCGACGACTACTTGACCAAGCCTTTCAGCATCGAGGAGTTGCTGGCCAGAATTACCGCCACTCTGCGGCGCACCCGGCCCGCCGAGCCAGTCGATGCATCGCCACTGTGCATCGAGGTTGGCGACCTTGTCGTCGACTTGGAGAAGCGACTTGTGACACGGGGTGGCGAGGTCGTGCACCTGACTCCGACCGAGTTTTCCTTGCTGCGTGAGCTCGCCATCGATCGGGGCAAGCTGCTCACCCACGCCGAGCTCTTGCGCCGGGTCTGGGGACCGGGCTACGCGACAGAGACCGAGTACGTGCGGGTCTACGTACGCCGACTGCGCGCCAAACTGGAAAAAGGAGGCGGTCCTCCGGTGATCATCACCCAGCCCCGCGCCGGATACCGGTTCGTACCCGGGTAACTCAGCAGGTAACAGATGTTCATGCTTTATTAATGTTTTATTCCCCACGTTCACGTTTCGTTAACAGTTACCGGCCTATGTTCCCCGTGTTGGAACAATTCCGACAAACTTCGGCCGGTTCGCAGGGCGCACGCCCACAGGGACGTGCGGCGGCTCCTTTCGGCGCAGTCGCCGGTTGGAACCCGACCTGGGCGGATGCCGACTAATTGGCAATCAACTCCACAACTTCTGACGGAAGCAAAAGGGAGAGAGTATGAGAATGTCACACAAGGGGCGGGCGGTCGGCGCTGCGACGGTCACCTTGGCCGTCATGCTCGGGGCTGCGGCCTTCGGTATGCAGCCCGCCTCGGCACATGGTATGGGCGTCACGTCCCACAGCACGGGCATCACGGCCACCAGCTTTAACCGCAACTTCACGACCATGTCGCTGCTCAAGCCCATCGTGGCCAAGGGTACGGGTGGCGTCACGGCCATCCTTCCTGACACGGTCTCCTCGACCCGTTATGTCGAGTTTGACACGCCGTTCCTGGTGGAAGCCATGGAGAAGGCCGGACTACCGCCCACCGACACCTACGTCGAGGACGCCGATGGCAGTGACGCCGTCGAGCTGTCGATGGATGAGGCGGCCGTCACCGCGGGTGACAAGGTCGTCATCATGGACCCGTTGGACTCAGGCGTCGGGGCCAAGATCGAGTCGTACAACGCCGCTCATGGTGTGGCGACCGTCGACTACGACCGGCTGACCCTTGGTGGCCAGCGGAAGTACTACGTCAGCTTCAACAACGAATACGTCGGCACGTTGCTCGGCCAGGGCCTTGTTAGCTGTGTCTCGGCTTGGAAGGTCAGCAAGCCAGATGTTCTCGTCATGCACGGTGCGCCCACTGACAACAACGCCACATTGTTCGCCGATGGTTACGATGCTGTCCTCGGGCCGTACTTCTCGAGTGGCAAGTGGACCCTGGTCGGCAAGCTCGCGGCCATGGGCGGTCAGGGCGAAGTGCCTGCTGGCACCTGGACACCGAGCGTGGCCCTCACCGAGTTCGAGGGTGAGTACACCGCGCACTCTGGCATCAATGCCGTGCTCATGCCCAATGACGAGAACGGCGCCCCGATCATCCACTGGCTGATCACATCCAAGGGCCTCAAGCCGCACACCATACCCTTCACTGGCCAGGACGCGACCTTGACGGGCCTCGGCAACATCCTCAACGGGTACCAGTGTGGAACGGTGTACAAGCCGATCTTCGAAGAGACGCAAGCCGCGGTAGCCGTCGCGCTGTACCTCCGTGCCGGTATGACCCCACCATCCGCGCTGGTCAACGGGAAGACGCTTGACTCCGTAGAGCACAAGCAAGTCTCCTCTGTGCTCCTCACGCCCGAGTGGGTGACCGCTAAGAACATGAACTCGACGGTTATCGCCGACCAGTTCGTGCCTGCGTCCAGCCTGTGCTCGTCGCCTTACTCGACCAAAGCCGCCTGCAAGGCAGCTGGAATCAAGCCATAGTCCACAATCGCTGAGTCGACGCGACGGCGCCTGGGCTGTCACTTGCAGCCCAGGCGCTTGCGTTGTTTGCAATTTTCAAGTGACCGTTCTACTTTCCGGGCAAACGGTCCTCGTTTCGAGGAGCGGCTGACTCGCTCCCGGGTCGGCGTTGGCCGAGACGGGCGGACCCTGTGGCGAGGGCAAGGTGCCGCGAGGAGGACAGAAATCGGTATGGCTGTTTCGAAACAAGAGGCTGGTCTTGGGGCGGGGGCAGAAGCTCTGTTGCCCCGTGGTCGGCCCCTTCTGGAGTTGCGGGGCGTCCAGAAGAGTTTCGGCCCGGTCCGGGCCCTGGCTGGAGTCGACGTCGTCGTGCCCGCCGGAGAGGTCACCGCTCTGTGCGGGGACAACGGCGCTGGCAAGAGCGTGACCATCAAGATCATTGCGGGTATTCACCCCGCCGATGGCGGGCAGATACTCTGGCGCGGGCGCCCGGTCTCCATCCGCACGCCCAAGGACTCCGCCGCTCTCGGCATCGCCACCGTTTACCAGGATCTCGCCTTGTGCGACAACCTCGACATCGTCCAGAACATGTTCCTCGGTCGTGAGCCGACCAAGTTGGCTGTCCTGGACGAAGCGCCCATGGAATTGGCGGCCCGCAAGACTCTTGCTGACCTGCACGTGACGACGGTGCGTTCGATCCGCCAACCGGTTTCGTCCCTGTCCGGGGGCCAGCGCCAGTCCGTCGCCGTCGCCCGCGCTGTCTTGTGGAACTCGCAGCTCATGATCCTTGACGAGCCCACCGCCGCCCTCGGGGTGGCTCAGACGGCGATGGTGCTCTCACTTGTACAACGCCTCGCCCAGCAGGGCTACGCCGTGATCATTGTGTCCCACAACTTGAACGACGTCTTCGAGGTGGCCGACAACATCGCCATCCTGCGTCTCGGCCAAATGGTCGCTCAGGCCCCGTCTTCGCAGCTTGATCGCCAGAGCGTGGTCGAGCTCATGACCTCTGGCACAGTGGGAGGAAAGCCGTTCGTCACAGCGCCGGCGGCGGAGCCGAGGGGGTCTCAGCCATAGCAACCCGTCAACCGCCTACGGGCGGACCTCTTGATCCCCGCTCCGCGGACGCAGCCAATGGCGGTGCCTTCGCCAGCTCACCGAGTGACCATCCTCACCTGACTAGCTCCCCCCCTGACGACACCCCCGCTCGCCTAGCGAGCGCCGCCACGAGTCCAATTGCCTCCCCCGTTGAAAGGGCGCCCAAGTTCGAAGAGGAGCTCGAAAAAGAGGCGGAGGAGGAGGTCCCGGCGGAAACAGTTATCGTCGCGGCACCCGAGGTGGTGGCGGCCACCCTCGGCGAGTACGTAGTTGCCTGGTGGCGCAAAGCGCGCTCTGGAGACAGCGGAGTCCTGCCAGTTGTCGTAGCGCTGGTCCTGATTGTCATCGTCTTCCAGATCCTCCGCCACAGGTTCCTCTCCGCCGGCAATCTTGTCGACCTGTTCAATCAAATGGTCGTTTTCGCCCTCTTCGCGATGGCTGAGGTGTTTGTTCTGTTGCTCGGCGAGATCGACTTGTCCGTCGTCTACAACGCTGGCATCGGTGCCGGCCTCATGGCCGCTTTGGTGGCGCCGCCTTACAACTTGCCTTGGTGGCTGTGCATCCTGATTGGTGTAGGCACCTGTACTTTGATCGGCCTCGTCCTGGGCACATTCATCACGCGGCTACGACTGCCTGCGTTCATCGTCACGCTCGCCGCCTTCTTGGGCCTTGAGGGCGTGATGCTGTGGATGTTCGACCGCTTCAGCGTCGCCGTTGGCGGCGTGATCGAGGTTTCGAACCCGACGCTTACCAACCTCGTGGCTGGCAACATCTCGGTGGTCGTCAGCTGGGTGGTCATGGCCATACTGGTGCTGGCTTTCGGCGTGTACAGCGTGATGCGCGATACGCGCCGCCGCGCCTCCGGGCTGGTTACCCCGCCCCTGGGCTTCACGCTGCTCAAGTCGGCCGCCGTTGCTGGGGCGGGCGTTGTCGTCGTCGTTGTATGCAGCTTCAACCGAGGCACAAAGACATTCGTAGAGCGAGGCGTCCCCTGGTCGATACCGATCTTGCTGGCTATCTTCGCAGGGGCCAGCCTGCTGCTTTCACGCACTCGCTTCGGCCGTTATCTCTATGCCATTGGCGGCAACACCGAGGCTGCGAGGCGCGCCGGTATCAACGTCAACCGCATCCGCACCGTTGCCTTCGGGCTGACGGGAATGATGGCCGGCTTCGCAGGGATGATGTACCTGTCGTTGCTAGGGTCGATTGCCACCGACATCGACCCGAGCTACATGCTGTACGCCGTCGCGGCCGCCGTCATCGGCGGTACCAGCCTGTACGGCGGCCGAGGCAAAGCGCTGCACGGCATCCTCGGTGGACTAGTCATCGCCACCGTCTACAACGGCATCTTCCTAATGGGTTTCGGGGCAGATGTGGAATACATGATCGTCGCCGTCGTGCTTATGGCCGCAATTGCGGTGGACTCCTTGACTCGCGGTGGGCGGAGGGCGCGCTAGCTAAAGCTCGGAAAGCGAATGATTTCCTGATCCGGTTCGCAAACCAGGTCGACGACTTCATCGAGCGGGGCTGGTGCGCCAAGTCGCGATGCAAAGGTTCACAACGGTGACGAAGCAGAAGCTCGCTACCTCGTGCGAGGCATGCAGCAACGACAGCTGACAGAGGAAGCAGACCAGGGCCCCTGCATTTGAGAAGCGATCGGCGTAACGGTGAGAGACGCCCAGGGCCCGAAGAGCTGTCCAGGCGGCCAAGCGCCTAGTCGGACGCGCCTAACAGAAAATCAAATACGGACCTGTCACGGTAAACAACCCTCGACGCGATTCTCGCGCTGGCGGGGCCGAAGGGTCCGAAGAGTCCGAAGATTTTTGCAAACAGAGGCGGGCGATGCCCACTTCTGGACCAGCATTCACCGAAGAAGGCCGCTCTCTTTAGGGCCCTTAGGTTTGTTGCCAGTTCGCCGAGGTACGAGAGCGTCACGCAGTCTCGCGGCTACCCGCCCGCATGGTTCGAACAGTTGAACATCCACCGAATCCCGTATTGGTCGGCACAAGTCCCCAGTACGCGCCCCAGGGCATGTCCATGAGGCCGAATTGGTCGCTCCCGCCATCGGACAGGAGCTTGAACAATCGTTCCGTCTCGGCGCGGTCCTCGAGCTCGAGGTTGATTGTCGTCGAGTTGCCGAGGCGGCGCTCATGGCCGCGCGATTCGAGCATGTCGGTCCCCATGATGACGTGGCCCGCCAGGATTGGGAGCTCGACGTGCATGACCATCTCCTTCTCGGCCTCGGACAACTCGGGCCGGCCGGGCGAGGGGGGCATGTCGGCCATCCGAGAGATCGGCGTGAGGAACTCGGTTCCGAACATCGACTTGTAGAAGCGGAAGGCTTGCTCGGTGTTCCCCATGAAGTTGAGGTAGGTACTGACTCGGGACATCGGCAGTCCTTTCTGTCTCGTGGTGTCGTCGTTGGCTCAGGCCAACGACGTTGTGAGAAGCCCGTCGATCTGGCCGATCGCCAGGGTCATCCCCTCGGCCATTCTCATGGCGATCATCTTTTCCATCTGCGCCAAATCGACAAAGCGCGAGACTACGGTCATCCTCGTGCGTGTCCCGATCGCCTCGAACGTTACGTATCCCGACATCGGCGCTATCTCGGGCGTCGGCTCGCCGTCGGGCCCGGCGAGGCCGTTCCAAAAGTCGATCCGCCTGGGCTTGTCAATAGCTTGCATCTGCCAGTAGCCGCCATGGGTCTCGCCGTCGGGTCCCGTCATGCGGTAGCGGGACTCGCCCCCGACGACGAAGTCGTGGCGGGTGAATGTGGCCGGCCACGACGGTGGCCCCCACCAGCGCTCGAGCTTGTGAGGATCCTCCCACACCGTCCATAACTGCTCGGGTGTTGCGTCAAACTCGGCTACGAGGGTCAAAGTGAGGTTCTCGGGGTCTTTGGTGGTGCTTATGGCGGTCACGACCGTTCTCCTTCATCGGCTGTTGCGAGGACTTCGGCAATTCGGTTGGCTCGGTCGATCCACAGGGCCTCGTACTGGTCAAGGAGCGCGATGGCTTTGGCAATAGTGGGGCCGTTAGCGCGCACGATCTGTTCGCGCCCACGGCGCTGCTTGGTGACGAGCGCCGCCCGTTCCAGCACGGCGATGTGCTTTTGCACCGCGGTGAGACTCATCGCGTAATGCCTGGATAAAGCAGAGGCCGACTCGTCGCTGCGGATCGCACGGCCGAGGATGTCCCTCCGGGTCACATCGGCGAGCGCGTGAAAGATCCGGTCAAACTCCACCTCGGTCAGTGGTCTATCTACAACCATCTGGTTGTAGATTATCGGGGAGGGGTCGTCCGCGCAAGAAGTGGTGGAGACGCTTCCTTCCCCGAGCTTCCTCTCGATTCGGATCAATGAGGGTGCGGCACTACCCGGCGTTCCTCAGATCGCCGCGCCGGGCTGCTGGTCACGACGAGGCCAGTTGTTGGACGCGCGGGAACACTGGCTGCATGGGGGCACGAACTGTCCGGTGGGGGTCTGACATGGTCAACTGAGCAGGGTGCGACCGACGTCGTTCATGAGCGGGACGAGGTGCGTGTCGTCGGCAGGACTGGGCTCGAGCCGGGCCGTCACCGACAGGTGCGGACCCGCGCCTCCGTACCCCCGAGAGCAGGTCTTTGAGGTCGAGACGTTCCGTCTCGCTCGCACCCGCCCCGAACCGGTCGAGCCCGAGCGGTCCACAGCTTGTGTCCTGGGAAGGCCTGCGGAAGTGGCTTTCGACCCTACGCCAGGCAAACCGGACAACATAATCTCGATGAAGTGACGAGTGTTTTGCGGTACCGACGGCCACTGTCGCTCGAGCAAGCATTCTCGTTTCTCGAGCGTGAGGGGGCAGTGATCATGGGTGGGGGCACCAGGCTCAATGCGGGCCTCGTGCCGGTGCGTGTCGGAGCTGGGCGATCGGACCTCGGAGGTGTGGAGGTCGTGGACTTGCAGGCCATCGATCTCGGCGGCATCGAGCGACGCCCCGATACGGTCCTGCGAATCGGTTCGATGACGCGCTTGCAGGAGCTCGCCGACGCTCACGACGTGCCATCGGTCATACGAGAAGCCGCTCGCCATGAGCTCCCAAGCACGTTGCGCGCGCGCAGTCCACGATCGGCGGCTGCATTGCGAGCGGCGACCCCGACAGTGAGCTGCTTGCGAGTCTGCTCGTCCACGACGCGGCGAGTCCACATCGCCCATCGGTCGGGCAGCGTCGAGGTTCCGCTCGAAGAGCTGCTCACTGGGCTGCCGCTCGCTTCGGGAAGGATCATCACGGCGGTCAGCATCGACCCGCGCGGTACATCCTCGCTGATGCGCACCGGCAGGACCACAGCGGACCAGCCCATCGTCGCTGTCGTAGCGCGCCAGGTCGACGGACGGCGCTCGGTGGCGATCACCGGCGTAGCAGCCAGCCCGGTTCTCTTGAACTCCACCGCCGTCAACGGCGAAAGCCTGCTCCCATTAGGAGAGGCCATGGCGGCGAGCGATCTGGACGCGCTTTCCCAGCTCGATCCGATCGGCGATTTCCGAGGCTCGAGCGAGTACCGCCGAGCCCTGGCACGGATACTGACCGCACGCGCCACGGAGGCGATCTCACGATGAGCGAACTCACCGAGGACAAAGGAGCTCTAAGCGGCGAGCCGACCGTCTCCGAGCAGCCTGTCATGCTCGAACTGGAGCTGACGATCAACGGTGATGAGTACCGCCTGACCTGCGAGCCCGGTGACACCTTGCTCACCGTGCTCCGCCGCCTGGGGCTGTTCAGCGTCCGCTTCGGGTCGGGAACCGGCGAGTCCGGTGCCGCAGCTGTGTTGTTCGACGGCAGGCTCGTGTCCGCCGACGTCATGATCGCCGGGCAGGCTAGCGGCCACCA
Organism: uncultured Acidimicrobiaceae bacterium; assembly: GCA_963725355.1. GTDB lineage: Bacteria > Actinomycetota > Acidimicrobiia > Acidimicrobiales > Bog-793 > Fen-455. The sequence continues at coordinate 140,747 of CAVRYE010000006.1, read as the reverse complement.
GGTGACGACCGTCGAGTCTCTCGACGTCGCGACTGACGAGCTCGACCCTATCCAGCAGGCTTTCGTCGATATCGGAGCTCTGCAGTCCGGCTACTCGGCGGGCGCGATGGTGCTCGCAGCCAAGGCACTGATCGAGGCCAACCCCGACCCCTCCGACGAAGAGATCCGTGACGCGCTGAGCGGGATACTTGACCGCGAGACGGGCTACGTGAAGGTCGTCGAGGCCATCCGGCGCGCTGCCGCGAGCCATCGCGGCGAAAAGGTGCCGCCGGTAGAACCGGTCGTGCTCGAGCCGCTCACCGGTGAAGCCTCCACGCAGACACGTGAGCCCTCAGCAGAAGCCTTGCAGGCCCCGCTTGCCATGCCGCATGTCGTCCTGTCGAGCGACGTCGCCAGCACGGCAGTAGTCGGAAAGTCCGAGCCCAAGGTCGACGCCTTGCGCCTTGCTAAAGGACGGCCCGTCTTCACCGACGACATCGACCTGCGGCACATGCTGTATGCCAAGGTGCTGCGCAGCCCTCACGCACACGCTCACATTCTGGCTATCGACGACAGCGAGGCCAGGGCCCTTCCCGGCGTGCACGCCGTGATCCACTACGCCAACACGCCACGGGTGAAGTACGCCACGGGCGGTCAGACCTGGCCGAACCCCGCGCCGTGGGACCAGGTCAGCTTCGACAACAAGGTTCGCTTCGTGGGCGATCGCGTGGCAGCGGTGGCGGCCGAGACGCCGGGGATCGCCGAAGAGGCTTGTCGGCGTCTCAAGGTCACCTACGAGGTCCTGCCCGGGGTGTTCGACGAGGTCGAGGCGATCGCGCCTGGTGCGCCGCTGGTCCACGACGAGACCGACACCGAGGGCATCTACGACGCCGCCCACAACAAGAGCCACCACATCGAAGGCCAGACTGTGACCGACGAGGTGCTCGAGGCCGCGTTCGCCAGCGCCAAGCACGTATTCGAGCAGACCTTCCATGTCCAGCAGCAGCAGCACACCCCCCTCGAGCCGCACATCACCATCGGCTGGCTCGACGACGACGATCGCCTCGTGCTCCGAAGCTCGACCCAGGTTCCCTACCATGTCCGCCGCATGGTGGCGCCGCTGCTCGGAATCCCGGTCAGGCGCATCCACGTGATCAAGCCCCGCATCGGAGGCGGATTCGGAGGCAAGCAGGAGATGCTGATCGAGGACATCGTCGGCCACCTCGTGCTCGCCACCCGTCGCCCAGTCCGCCTGGAGCTAACGCGCTCGGAGGAATTTTCTTGCGCCAGGTGCCGGCACGCCATGACGCTAACCCTGCGCACGGGTGTCGACGAGCACGGCCGTCTGGTCGCCCAGGACATGAGTGTCGTCTCCAACACCGGCGCCTACGGCACGCATGGTTTCACGGTCAACACCGTTGGCGGCATGCACGGGATGTCGATATACAACTGCCCGGCAAAGCGCTTCCGGTGCGACGTTGTCTACACGAATAGTCCCGTGTCGGGCGCCTTCCGCGGTTATGGGGCTCCACAGAACTTCTTTGCGGTCGAGTCGCAGATGGACGACATCGCGCGGCGCTCTGGACATGGACCCGTACGAACTGCGACGCAAGAACTGGGTGCAGGTCGGTGATCCCCTCGACATCGTGCCCCGTCTCGGTGAGCGTGGCGATGTGGCCGAGATCCCACAGGAGGACCTGCCGCACATCATGAGCTGCGGCCTTCAAGAGTGCGGAGCGCAAGGGGCACGCGCCATCGGCTGGGAACGCCGCAATGACCCGTCCTGGCGCCAACCGGCGGACCGCCCGAACATCAGGCGCGGCATCGGCATGGGTTCGGCCATCCAGGGCTCCGGGATCCCCTTTGTCGACATGGGGGCATGCTCGATCAAGATCAACGACGACGGCTCGTTCAACCTGCTCGTCGGGGCCACAGACGTGGGCGGGGGATCGGACACCGTGCTTGCCCAAATTGTCGCCGAGGTGCTCGGCGTCGAGCTCGAGGACATCATCGTCACCTCGTCGGACACCGACATCACTCCTTTCGACGTCGGCGTGTACGCCTCGAGCACGACCTACGTCTCGGGCGGTGCTGCCAAGAAGGCGGCCGAGGTTGCTCGCGCCCGTATCGTGACCCGTGCCGCGAGACTGCTTGATGTCGCAGACCCCAGTTCGGTCGAGCTGCATGACCGGCGGGCTTGGGCGCCCGACGGGCGCTCGATCTCGATCGGCGACCTCGCCCTGAACTCGCTGCACACCGAGGACCAGGAGCAGATCATGGGAACGGCGTCGCACTACGGGACGGCTGCGGCGCCTCCTTTTGCTGTCCAGCTCGCTGAGGTCGAGGTAGACGTCGAGACCGGTCAGGTGACCGTGAAGAAGCTCGTCACCGCAATCGACTGCGGGGTCCCCATCAATCCGGTCACCGCGAGCGGCCAGGTCGAAGGAGCGATGCTGCAGTCCCTCGGGTACACGCTGACCGAGGATCTCGTCCTCGACGCCTCAGGCAAGCTGGTCAACGACCGCTTCGGACCGTACTGGATCTTTCGGGCGGACGACGCCCCGGTTTGCGAGGCGATCCTCGTGCAAACGATGGAGCCCTCGGGCCCGTTCGGCGCCAAAGCGGTAGGTGAGGTCCCGATGGACGGGATCGCACCAGCGGTGCGCAATGCCATCCTCAACGCAACAGGTGTCAAGGTCAACCAGCTTCCGTTGCTACCCGAGCGGGTCTGGCGAGCCCTGAATGGCGTCCCGACCGGCGGTTGACCAGCGGATCCGTAGGGTCCTGATTAGCTCACGAACCTCGCGGACTGCCGCTTGAGGCAGGTCCGCTTCAAGAGAGGGTCCTTGCTGTTGGTGCGCGCCTGAGGTCCTCTGTCGCGCAACGCGGCGTAGCAGCAGAGCCGGTTCCGCTTTGCTAACGGCGTGACCATCGGGACTATCGATCACGAAAGTGGCGGCAACCCGCCCCCTTGACGGGCTCCCATTCGCGCCAGAGGATTCCCTGCGCTGCGGCTTCGAACGTTCGTCCAAGCCTGCTAACGCGCCAGCATAAGGATGGCTTCCAATACGCCACCGCCGATGGCTCTGGCTTTGTCCGAGACAGTGAAGCAGTGCTCACGAGTGGCGCGTGGGTCCACGTCGCCCACCTTCATCCCGACATGGACCGGGAATTCGGGCCGGATCAGGCCTCGCAACACCCCCTCGATCTCGGCTCGCAGCAAGGCCTCGCCATCGCTGCTCGCGACGCGCAGCACGGGCATGCCTGCCTTGACTAGGTCTCCGATAGCGGCAAGGTTCTCTGCCACACCCGCGATGGGCGAATGAAGAACTCTCTCGCGGCCTTTTCCCGCGATCAGCCCAGGAACGCCGGTGTTGGGTTCGGCGTGCCCTCTAAGCAAGACTCTCCCCAGATCGTGGCCGCGATTCGTCTCCACCACGGCGTGGGCGTCGACGCCAGCCTCAAATCCCGGCCCCAGGGCTACGACGACTCGGGCCATGTCGATGCTGGTGCCGAGGTTTCGCTTGGCGATGATTGCGTCGACCACGGCCAACGGCCTGAGCGCCCCCAGCACCGAGCATCCCGGGTCCGCCAACAAAGGCACGGGGCCGTCATGTCCCCAGCTCTCCAAGAGCCCCTGCAAACTGGCGAGCGTCTCCACACGCATGGAACGCACCCCTTCCACCTGCGCCTCGCCTTCGTACATAGCCTCGGACAGGCACACGGTGCGACGGATCGAGCTGGGCGTCGGTTGCTCGAGTGCGGCCACCCGAAATCCGGCCCGTACAAGCCGGAGGATTGTGCCGGTAGCCAGATCCCCTGCCCCGCGGACCACAACCAGCTCTCCGTTCACCAAGCCCATACTTCTCATTGCTCCGTTCGGTTATCGAGCGCAAGATCCCATGTTTACGAGCAGACTCGAGGGGAGGCGATAGACATCTGTGTGGGCGGCATGCTCGCCCTCGGTTCAGACCACGGCGGCAGCCCGTCGGGCGGCCTGGGCCTGCTTCAGACTGGCCACGATCTTGGAGTTGTGCCTCACGGCGACGATCTCTGCCAGGATCGATATCGCCAGTTCTTCTGGAGTCTCGGCGTCAATGTTCATTCCGACGGGGGTGAACAAGGCGTCGATCCGGGCCGCGTCGAACCCTTCTTGACGCAGTTGCTCGATCATCATCCGGGTCTTGCGGGCACTGCCCATCACTCCGACGTAGCGGGACTTGCGTGGCAGTACCGCCCGGACACAGCTCAGGTCCAAGCCATGGTTTCTCGTGACGATCACGATGTAGGTCGAGGTGTCGAGGGGCAGCCCCGCGATTGACTGGGCGAACTCGCCGTGGACCGTTTCGACCTCAGGGGGGAGACGATCCGGACCGAGGAACTCGGCGCGGTCGTCCACCACCGTGATGTTGAAGCCGAGCGGCACGGCCGCCAAAGCCAGGGCGTGCCCGACGTGCCCGGCGCCCAAGATCAAGAGCTTCTCCTCAGGCATCAAGGGGTCGTAGAAGACGCCGGCGTCGCGGTCGAACCTGGGCTTGCCGGTGAGCAAGGCACGGGTCGCGGCGTCGGCTGCCCAGTCCCGGAAATCACCGGCGATCTGCTTACCTGCGTCGTCGACCAGCGCGGTGACGACTTCTAGGGACTCCTGTTGGTCACGGACCTTTTTGATCAAGAGAACCCGCTCTCCACAGGCCAGCCGCTCTTGGATCTTGCGGTAGATGCCGAGTTCGCTCAACCGCTCGACGAGGACGGTACTGGTCCCGCCGCATACCCCGCCGGGGTCGAGGATGGTCGCTCCGCGGCTCTCGATGTGCAGCAGCGAGGTCTGGCCGCCCGCAAGACACTCCCGGCAAGCGGCCAATGCCCGGGCTTCGGGACGTCCACCTCCGACGCTGCCGGTCGAGTCACCCTCGGAGCTCACGAGCATCTTGGAACCCGCATGGCGTGGGACCGAGCCTCTGACGTCGATGATGGTTGCGAGGGCGACTGGCGCCTTGGCTGTAGCGATCGCCTGGAGAAGATTCCCTGTCATCCTGTCTCCTCCATAGACGGTGGGACCAATCGGCGTCTCTCCGCGAAGGTGCCCCTGGCAGGGTTTAAGGCCGGCCGCACAGCCCGTTCGTCACCTGCGTCGAATCATAAGGCCCAGGGCGATCTACTGACTCCTAAAGGGCGACAGATCCTTGAGCAAACGAGCTTTCGCCCAGCTCAAGGCAGGCACCGCGTGCCGGGTCGGAGCCGGCGTGAGTCCAAGCTGGCTTCACCCATGACGCTTCGCGCTCAGCGCGATCGTTGCCCTGCCCTGCGTCTCCACCGGCGGTCCGCTCGGTGTGGGAGAGCTGCCAAGCGTCCTCGTCGGGTGAGTCCAGGTTTGGCTAATTGGCGGAGGTCGCCGACTCGTCTCGAGCGCACGAGCACACGCTCACCGCTGCGCCTTGGAGGCGCCCAGGAGTCTCTTGCGGCGTCCGTCAGCCATAACCAGCTGGAAGGAACGGACCGTCGGCTCTGGTAGCTTGGCCGGGCAAGCGGCGGGTGAAACCCGAGGTCGCCAACCGGCGAGCCGGGCCGGGTAGCTGCGAGCCGGTCGAGGTGCTAGATGTCAGGTCCGCGGTCGTGAACCGCCCGGAGAGCCCCATGAGTATCGGCGATACCATCCACCCGCTGCTGCCTCTCTCTGGTGCGCTGGTCTCGATCGTGGGCGCAGGCGGCAAGACGCAGGTCCTCTTTGAGCTTGGCAAGGACCTCGCCAACCGGGGTGCGGACGTAGTCCTCACGACTACCACGAACATCTTCGATCCTCGCAAGGAGCCGGGTCGGCGGTTCGATCAGGTGCTGTTAAGGACCGACCTGGCTAAGGCCGTCCAAGAGCCGGGCGAAGTTCCCGCTTGCGACGAGCAGGGACCTTCCCCTGAGGGACGGGGACGGCTCATCGTGCTGGCCTCTTGCGAGATACCTGGCACGGGCAAGCTCAAAGGGATCCATCCCAGCTGGGCAACTGCACTGCGCCGAGATTGGGCCTACGTACTCGTCGAGGCAGACGGCGCCAAGCACCGGTCCATCAAAGCCCCAGGCGATCACGAGCCCGTCGTGCCGCCGTCGAGCGGAGTTGTGATTGGCGTTGTGGGCTTGGATTGCCTGGGGTGCCCCATGGACGGGGCTAGCGTCCACCGCCCGGAGCGGTTTCAGGCCTTGACCGGTTGTCCCATGGGGGCACCGATCCGACCAGCGCATATCGCTGCTTTGGCTCGCGCTCCCGAAGGCCTGTTCAAAGGCGCCCCCCCGGGCTCGCGCAGGATCCTCCTGTTGAACAAGGCAGATCGCTGCGACCTGCCACCCGCCGTGGTCCTCCGGGAGATCCTCGCCGCCGGGCCTGTGCCGACGGACATGACCGCCATCTGCTCCCACGAGGGTCCGAATTCTCCCGGACGCGTGCTCGTGCTAGAACCCGCTGCCGGCATTGGAACACGGGCGTCGGCCATGGCCCCAGACATCGCCGAAGGGTCACCGGGATCCATGCTGAAGTTCGGGGCCCGCCAATGATCTACCTTGACAACGCCTCGACCAGCCACCCCAAGGCTCCAGGTGTGGCAGAGGCCATGGTGGCCTTCATGACCGACACCGGTGCGAGCCCCGGCAGGGGCACCCATTCCCCAGCCCAGGCGGCGGACCGCCTACTTTTCGCAGCGCGGGAGCGTTGCGCCGCGTTCCTCGGGGTGCCAGAGCCCGACCGCCTCGTGTTCACCAAGAACGCCACGGAGGCCCTCAACCTGGTGCTGATGGGCCAGGTACCCGCCGGAGGCTCGGGTAATTCTGAGCTCCTTGGAGCACAACGCTGTTATGCGTCCTTTGCGCTACCTGCAAGCCCGAGCGCGGCGTGCGGCTCCTTCAGATCCCTTTCGATGCCTGCGGCCGTCCCGACCCCGAGTCCCTCCGCAGGGCGATGACCCGGCCGGCAGACCTCTTCGTGCTGACCGCTGCGAGCAACGTGACCGGCTGCCTTACGCCCGTCGCAGAGATCTCACACCTTTGTGGACGGGCGGCGATCCCTCTTTGCCTCGACGCCAGCCAGGCTGTGGGCCATCTCACATTGCCCATGGACGGTGTCAGCTTCCTCTGCTTTTCCGGCCACAAAGGATTGCTCGGGCCCATGGGCACCGGAGGGCTCTACCTCGCGCCCGGGTTTCATCCCGAGCCGCTGTTGCGTGGAGGGACGGGGAGCATGTCCGAAAGCGAAGAGCAGCCCGACTTCCTGCCGGATCGTTACGAGGCTGGAACTCTCAACCTCGTTGGACTGGCGGGGCTGCTAGCCGCCCTTGATTTTCTCGAGGCCCAAGGTCGCACGAGTATCCGCGACCGGGAGGCGTCGCTGTGCGAGCGACTGCTCGGCGGCATGCTGGATCTTCCCGGCGTCTCTTCGCCGGGGCCTCGGCCCGGCGTAGATCGCGTGCCCGTCGTCTCACTGTCGGTTGAGGGCCATGATCTGGGGGAGATCAGCCTCGAATTCAACCGGCGGGACATCGCGCAGCGCGTAGGTCTGCATTGTGCGGCCGCCGCCCATCGCAGCATTGGCACCTTCGGGGCGGGCGGAACCCTGCGGTTCTCTCCGGGCTTCGCGAGCACTGAGAAAGATATCGATGCGGCCGTCGAGGCCTTGGAGGCGATCCTTGCATGAGCGATTATCCGGCGTTGACGACTTACACTCGCTTCTCCGGCTGCGGCGCGAAGCTCGGCCCGGGAGTGCTCGACGAGGCGCTGTGTGGACTTGAGCAGCCTGCCTACCCACAGCTTCTGGCTGGGTTCTCCGGCTCCGAGGACGCGGGGCTTTTCCTTTTGGACGACGATCTCGCACTGGTCCAGACCGTGGACTTCTTTCCACCCATCGTGGACGACCCGCGTATGTTCGGTCGCATTGCCGCCGCCAACGCCCTTTCGGACGTCTATGCCATGGGTGGGCGTCCCCTGACAGCCCTCTGCCTCGTCTGTTATCCGCTCCAGAGTCTGGGCCTCGATTCGTTGAAAGCCATGATGGAAGGTGGCTTGGACGCCCTCATAGAAGCCGGCTGCGCCCTTCTAGGGGGGCACAGTGTGGAAGACGCGGAGCCGAAACTGGGCTACGCCATAACCGGGCAGGTCGATCCCAAGAGAGCCTGGCGCAACAACACGCTTCGAGCTGGCGCAGCCTTGATCCTCACCAAGCCTCTAGGCACGGGACTCTTGAACATGGCACTGCGAGCTGAGTGCGCGAGCGAGGAGGCCCTGAACCTCGCTTACAGCTCGATGGCCCGACTCAACAAGCGGGCTGCGGAGATTCTGGCGGAAGGCGACGTCTGGGCTTGCACGGACGTCACCGGCTTCGGCCTGGCCGGTCACGCCGCCGAGATGGTCGACGGCGCCCCTTGCGGGCTGAAGATCCGGTACGCCGATCTGCCTCTGATCCCCGGTGTGGAGGAATTTGCGGCCATGGGGCTCGTCCCCGAGGGCACGTTCCGCAACAAACAGGGCCGCATGGGTTTCATCGAGCACATTGAGGCCCTCGATCCGGTCATGCTCGACATCCTCTTTGACCCTCAGACTTCCGGAGGGTTGCTGGCTGCCATCCCCGCAGATCAGGCGACCAAGGTGCTGGAAGGCCTGAGTGCCGGGGGAGTGTCCGCAACTCTGATCGGTGAGACCGGCGGGAGCCCAGGCACCGTGGAGATCCTCGTCTGATGCTGGTCTTGGCGACATTTCCGTCCACCTACGCAGCCCTCCGGGCTGAACGGGAACTGACCGACGAGATACCTGTGGAGCTCATCCCCGTGCCCCGCCAGATTCGCAGCGACTGTGGATTTGGTCTCCTCGCTGGACCGCTGGACCCTCCCGGGTCCCGCGCAGTGACAATCCTCAAGGGTCACGGCGCCACGGGCCTGTGGCGCGTTGTCGAACTCGATTCACCGACCTCTCGGCATAAGGAGAAGCGTTATGAACCCATCCCGTAGGGTGCTTGATGCTCGGGGCCTCGCCTGCCCGCAGCCCGTGATTCTCACACGCAAGGCCCTTGCCGAAGGCGGTTTCAGCGAGCTGGAAGTGATCGTGAACACCTCCTCGGGAAGAGAGAACGTCGCTCGCTTCGCCGGTCATGTTGGATGCACCATCGCCAGCATCGAGGAGTCCGGTGACGAGACGCGGATCGTGATCCAGGCGCCCGCGGACAACTCGTTGGCCCCGCCCTCAACGGGATCCATCACCGACGCCACGATGCCCCTCGTGGCACCTGGCATCGAGACTGTCTTCCTGTCCTGCCGGACCATCGGGAGAGGCGATGACGAACTAGGGGCCCTGCTCATGCGGGGCTTCCTCTACACCCTTACCGAGTCCGAGAATGTTCCTCGACGTGTGCTGCTCATGAACAGCGCAGTGACGCTCGCGGCCGAGGGCTCAGAGCACCTCGAGAACCTGAGGCGTCTCGTCGATCTTGGCGTCGAGATCCTCGCCTGTGGTACCTGTCTCGAGTTTTACAAGCTCACGGATCGGCTCGCCGTGGGCCGAGTCTCCAACATGCAGGAAATCATCGAGTTCCTGCTCCAGGGCAAAGCCCTCAGCCTGTAGGGGCCTCCTCCAGAGCTGGATCAGAGTGCTTCACGGCTGTGAGCACGCGGACTATGTGATTCAGTCCACCATCGCCCGCGAATATCGAGCAGGCCCCTTGTCCCAGGCGCACGGTCGCGGACAGCCTGCACAAGAGACCGGCGTCACCGTCGATCGCCGCCGCGTTGATGGGGGACCTCGATGGCGCCAAAGGGCCGTTCCTATGTGCAGCTAGACGACAAAGGTTTCCTGCCAGAAGCTGCCCCCTCGGCTACGGACTCATCTCCCAGTTTGTCTGTCCTGGTTCCTCGCCAGGTCCGCACCGCCGAGGTCGATGACGTGATGCTCCACGATGAGCTGTCGGAGCGAGACACTTGACCGGTTGAACCAGCTCCGCGAGCGGGAACCGTCGGCCGTCAGTGCTCGTGCCACGCTCGCCGAAGTCCTTGACATTTGCTATAACACGATATATCGTTATACAACGTGAGCGGTCGGAAGATCGGCCACACCAACTTGCACGACCGGCCGTTGGGCCGGTCCGGAACGAGAATTGAAGGAGAACGACCTGATGTATGGACACAAGAGATTCGACGAAACCAACGCCGGCCCCGAAGCGGGTTTCCCCGGTCGCCGTGACCGGTACGACCGCCTTGGCGGTGCCCCTAGAGGACGGATGGGCAGCCGCGGTAGAGGACGTGACGACGCCTTCGGCTTCGGGGGCGGGCGCCACGAGGCCTTCGGTCCGGGGTTCGGGCCCCCGATGTTCGGGCGGGGTCCGAAGCGGGAACGGGGGGATGTGCGAGCGGCCATCCTCGCCCTTTTGGCCGAGGAGCCGATGCACGGCTACCAGATCATCACCGAGCTCACCGAGCGCAGTGGTGGCGTCTGGAGCCCCAGCCCTGGCTCGGTCTACCCCACGCTGCAGGCCCTCGAGGACCAGGGGTTGGTGACCGCGGACAAAAGTGAGGGCCGCAGAGTCTTCAGCCTAAGTGCTGAGGGCCGGGCGGCAGCAGAGGAGATCTCTGACGGCCCGGCGCCGTGGGAGCGAGCTGCCCGAGGAGCTGACCGCTCCCTGCTCGACCTGCGGGGCCTCATGGGTGAGGTCTTCGCGGCCTCCATGCAGGCGGGACGTTCCGGCAGCCAGAGTCAAGTGAAGGCAGTCGGCGAGATTCTCGCGGACACCCGCCGGCGCATCTACCTGGTGCTGGCGAACGGCGCCTTGGCCACAGACGACACCGAGGCCGAGCCCACTTCGTGAGTGCGAGCACTAGCCGGCTGGCCAAGTGGTGTCGGGCAGCCGCTCACCCGGATCGTCCGGTGAGCGGTGCTCGGCCCCGGCCGGTACCTACCTCCCGTCATCGACACGCCTGGTGCGTGGAGAGGTGGGGCTGCAAATTGACCTCTGCCCACACAAGGTTTGGAGCTACACATGACAACCGGCACTCCCCAAGCCGAACGATCGAGCACGAGCGCCCGCCGAGGCGACAGCGACGGCCCTCCTTCGGCCAATGTCGCCGTTGCAGCGCGTGGCCTGACGAAGTTGTTCGGCACCAATCGCGCCGTGGACGGCATCGACCTCACCGTCGTGGAAGGTGAAATATTCGGAGTGCTCGGCCCGAATGGTGCCGGCAAGACAACCATGCTGAACATGCTGGCGACGCTGCTGCCGATTGATGTCGGCGAGGCGACGATCTTCGGCTACGACGTCGGCAGCCAGGGCCACGCTGTGCGGCAGCTGATCGGCGTCACGGGTCAGTTCGCGTCGGTCGACGAGAACCTGACGGCTCGCGAGAACCTCTGGCTGTTCGGTCGTCTGCAGGGGTTGTCCTCCAAAAGAGCCCGCAGCATCGGCGACGAACTGCTTGCGCAGTTCGACCTCACTGGGGCTTCTCGCCGACCCATCTCTCAGTTCTCCGGCGGCATGCGCCGCCGCCTTGATCTCGCGGCCAGCCTGATAACCAGACCCGCACTGATCTTCCTCGATGAGCCCACGACCGGTCTCGACCCCCGGAATCGCAGCCAGATGTGGGACACGATCCGCGACCTGGTCGCCGAAGGTTCGACGATCATGTTGACCACCCAGTACCTCGACGAAGCGGACGCTCTCGCCGGGCGCATCGCCGTTATCGATCACGGTAGAAAGGTCGCCGAGGGCACTCCGAGTCAGCTCAAGACCCAGGTCGGCACATCGAGCCTCCGTGTGCAGATGGCTGAGAGCGCCGAGACAAAAAAGGCGGTCGCACTGGCCGCGGAAGTGACCGGTGTCACACCGATCGTTTCCCCAAACGGCTCAGGCTTCAGCGTCACGCTGAGCGACGCCAACCAGGCTGCCGACGTCCTCATCGCACTACGGAATCAACAGCTCGATATCACGAGCACCACCGTTGAGCAACCGAGCCTCGACGAGGTGTTCTTCGCTCTGACCGGCCACAGGAGTGAAACCCCTATCCCTGAAACCGAGGCAAGTCGATGATGACTGCAACCATCTCCCACCCGATCACTACCCCTCAACGACTCGCACGCACCGTTCAAGCATCAGTATCGGTGCGCGACACGCTTAGCCAGATCACGACGCTGGCGTGGCACGCCCTCATAAAGATGAGCCGCAATCCCGAACAGCTCGTCGACGTCACCTTCATGCCCGTGCTGTTCACCGTGATGTTCGGGCTCATGTTCGGTGGGGCCGTCTCCGGCAGCACCGCCCACTACCTGCCGACCCTTATCCCGGGCATCATCGCCATGACCACCATCACCGCGTGCGTGGCCGCCGGCATCCAACTCCGCGAAGACATGGACAAAGGCGTGTTCGACCGCTTTCGGTCGCTGCCCATCGCCCGGATCGCCCCGCTCGCCGGACCGATGCTGGCCGATCTCGCCCGCTATGCCATCGCGGCCGGTATTACCCTGACCGTGGGCGTAGTCATGGGCTACCGCCCCGGTGGTGGCGTTCCCGGCGTGCTCGGCGCAGTAGTGCTCGCCGTCATCACCGGCTGGTCCATCGCCTGGATCTTCCTTTGGATCGGTACCAGAGCCAGGAGCGCCGGCGCCGTCCAGGGGACCTCCATGATGATCATGTTCCCTCTGGCCTTCCTTTCCAATGCCTTCGTCTCCGTCAGCACCCTTCCGGGATGGCTCCAGGCCGTGACGCGAGTCAATCCTGTCTCTCATGTCGTCTCGGCAATGCGTGATCTGATGAACAACGGCGCCTTGACTGCCCAGGTCGGATGGGCGCTCCTCGGGTGTGCCACGGTGGCCGCGATCTTCATACCGCTCGCAGCACGTTCATACTCCAAGCGGGTTTGACCGAGCCTTCCCAACCGAACGGATCGAACGCAGAACCAACGTCCGGATGGCGGGAGATGGCCTCGACCCTGGCTCGGGGCAGTTCAGGCCGAGAGGCGGCTGGTCCCATAAGCATGGTTGCCCGCGAGGCCCACAGATTCTGGGCAAAGCGACGCACTGAAGTTTCATCTAGGGGATGCAGGCTTACCGCTTCACACCGAGGCGGTGAAGCGTTTCCCCAATTGGGTGAGATTGACCGGGATCGCGCGCGAGAACGCTCATTCAGCGGAGGGTAGAGCGCGACAGCGAAAGGCCATTTGCACGGGGCGTTCAACCTTCACCCGGTCGGGTTCAGACAACTGCACGGGGTGCCGATGTCAAAATGGCAGTCTCAACTGTCGCCAGGCCGGTGGCGCCTCGGGCGATCACATCCTCATTAGCCGGTGAGTTGCGAATATGAGATCGTTGAAGAGGCGGCCGGCGCGCTCACATTGACATGCTCGCCCCACTTGGAAAGCAGGAGCGTCTCGTGCGCTCCGGCAGAGTCCGACGCGGTTTCCTTGATCGGCAAAGCCGAGCCAGTCGCCGAGATCGTGAGAGAGTTTGAGGTCTTAGGCGTGGAGCTAGTGGCAGCAACTGTCCACGTGAGGACATAGACCTTCGTCCCGTTGACATCCGCCATGGACGTCTTGGTCCCCTTTGCTTCTGGGAGCACGGAATCGAGCGATTTCATGGTGACGCCAGACTTGAAATCGGAATACGGGCTCGTACCCGCCTTGAAGTACACCCAGCGCTTTCCGACCTTTTTTGCCTGTGCGGCACTCAGTCCGAAGATCGTTGTCAGCCCGGAGGAACTTCCCCTGATGTAGCCGGCGCTTGCCGTCACTTTGATCGTCGCCGTAGCCGCACCCAGGGCGATCGTCTCGGTACCCTCTTTGACTCCCAAGTCCTCGGTTATCTTTTCGGTGCCTGAGGACGAGCTGGACGTCACCTTCAACGACAGGTGGGCGCCGGTCTGCTTGGCGATGGCAGCCTTGGCCGATGCCAGCACCGAGCTCGTCGTCTCCACTCCGGTGGATGGCCGCGCGGCCAGGGTAAAACCACAAGTCAAAGTCACGAGTGCAGTCGCCGTGAGCGTAAGGGGGAAGCCAAAGCGCCAGGCTCTTGAGCTGATAACAAAACCCACCCGAGCAAACCTAACAGGAGGGGACGCCGGTCGCCTGCTGCGCCTCACTCAAGGGACTTTCGATCGCGAGCTTTCCCGTCCACGCTACGGCCATGCGGGTTCCTCCAGGGATTCGGGCTGGCGGGGGCAAGGTGGCGCCGTTTCTACCAGCGTGATTGCGTTCATGGTCCTTCGGCAACTGGCAGTAGGGGCAATGAGCGTTGCGGAGGCATTCCCGTTGGGAGGCTCGGTGGGCCGTTTGCGGCCGCAGACCATGGGCTTGTGTGGGGAGCCTCCGCGGAGCCATGGTTCTCAAACTGGGGCCACCGCAGGATGGCCCTTCTGATCCGACCCGGTTGTCGTTGCGTGTTGCCTCAGGGACAGTCCACGTCATCCGCCCAACCTCGAGGGCCTCGTCGAGCAAGACTCCGAACACACCGGACGCCGTCTGTCACTTGGAGCTCGACACGAATCCGGTCGAGGTCGGCCGTCCGCCTCCGACAGCTGACAGTTTCCCTCGAACTCGAACAAGCGAAGCATGGACTCGAGGAGGACGAAGCCCTTTGGCTTCCGCGACCTAGTTCGAGAGTTGCGGGCGCGGGCAGGGTTTGATTCCTGGGGGGTGTCTTCCCACGTTCCTGCTCAACAAGAGCGCAGCTCAAAGGCTGTTTGTGCGAGCGAAGCCACGGCCCAGCCTCTTTTCGCCTAACTCTGTAATAATGCGGCTCAGGACTCGCGGTTTGGTGCATGCAGGTGAAGCCCAAGGAGGTAACGATGGCTTCTGATGCTGCCAAGGACACAGCCGTTGCGAAGGACGCGATCGGGCTTCGCGAGGTGCTCTCCCAGTCGGTCACCCACATGGCGCCGGCCGCGGCCGTTGCCTTGTCAATACCGGCGGGTGCTTACGCGGCACGCGCTTTGCCGCTTTCGACGCTACTTGCACTGGTCGCCTGCTTGTTCGTCCTGATCAGCGGCATTACCTACTATTGGCGGTTCCAGCGTCAAGACGCCACCTCTGTCCTGCATGGAATGGTTCCCGTATTTGGGATTGCTGCCTTCGTTCCGGCCGTCCTTGCTGCGGGAGAACGGAACGGCACTTACCCTTCGTCACTGGGCTGGTCTGGTCGACGTGATCCGTTTGCTGGTTGGACTCGCCAGTCTCATCCACTTGAACGCGACACACCCAAAGCGCCTGGCAGAGATAGGAGGGATAGTCGTCGACAAAGTTCTGTCGGAGCCAGCCGACCAGAGTTCAAACTAACCAAGTGGCGGACGTGCACGCCCTTGCATGCAGAACAGGTGAAGCTGTGAGAGTACGAGAAGGAATGATTGACGTCCCGGGTGGCCGGGTGTGGTACCGCAGCGTGGGCGAGGGAGGAGTCCCTCTGCTCTGCCTGCACGGCGGGCCCGGGATGACGCACAACTACATCGATCCGCTCGAGGATCTGGGTGACCGCCGTCGGGTCATCTTCTTTGACCAGCTCGGTTGTGGGCGTTCCGACAAACCGGATGACACATCGCTTTGGACGGTCCCGCACTTCGTGCACGAGGTCGAAGCCGTGCGGAGTGCGCTGGAGCTCGATCAGTTCCATCTTTTCGGTAGCTCGTGGGGCGGCCAGCTGTCCATGCAGTACGTGCTCGACTACCAACCAGCTTCATTAGTCAGTCTCTTGATGTCCGGCAGTCCTGCGAGCATGCCGCGTTGGGTAGAGGGCTGCGCCGAGTTGTTCGCGGAGCTTCCCGCGGAGGTACGGTCCGTGATAACCGGGCACGAAGAGACAGGCTTTACTTCCTGCCCGGAGTACCAGGGTGCCGTCAGCGTGTTTTACAAGCGCCACCTGTGCCGTCTCGAACCGTGGCCGGCCGGCCTAGAGCGTACGTTCGCGGAGATGAGCCCAGTCGTTTACGAGACGATGAACGGTCCGAGCGAGTTCACCGTGACAGGGAGGTTTCGGGACTGGGACATCTTCGACCGTCTGGGTGAAATACGCGTCCCGACGCTTGTCATGAGTGGCCGGCACGACGAGCTGCGGCCAGACCATGCCGAGGACATACGCAAGGGCATCACCGGCTCCGAGCTTGTGATATTCGAGAACAGTTCTCACACGCCGTTCCACGAGGAACGCGAACGTTTCATGCAGACAGTGAACGACTTTCTCGAGCGCGTGGAAGCAGAGTTGGCGAGCTGACAAAGGGGTAGACACGATGAGTTCCAAGCCGTTTCCGACGTGATGGCATATCGGCAGACCTCGCCCATGGTCTCATTCAGGCCGACCACGGCGGATGACTTTCTTGTCATCGAGAGATTCGCCAGACTGGCAAGCTCGAATCCGGGTCACTATTCGGAGCGCTGGGGGCGAATGGGGGACTTCGGTGTCATCGCCGAGTCTTCCGGCCAACCAGTCGGCGCAGCTTGGGCTCGGCTCTTTGCCTGGAGTGATATTCGTGACCCACTAGGGAGTCCCCAGTTCCCGGAGCTCGCCATCGCCGTCGATTCGGCGTTCCGAGGCTGTGGCGTCGGGACAACCCTGCTTCGCGAGCTCCTCGTTGCTGCCGGTAGGCTGGGTTATGCAGCCGTTGACCTGTTGGTGGAGAGATCGAACTTCGCGGCCATCGCGGTGTACACCAAGCTTGGTTTCAAAAGAGTTGGTGGTGACGCCCGGTTGTGGATGCGAGCGGCGGTCGGAGCGGGTGGGTCCTTTCAAGAAAGCTGAAAGGGCAAGACGCGCCGGCAGTCCCGGGGTGCGGCGGTGAAGGAAAACCTCGTTGGCGCCATCGTTACGGGGTACTCGACGAACGACAAGTCGCGCGGGGCGCAAGTTGTCGACCTGGCGACCTGGCTTCGCGTAATGACCCCGCTTCCGTCTTGGATCAGCCCGGGCCTCGATAGGTTCCAGGCACAGCCTCGAGATGGCCCGCCGAAACCGTACAGAAGGAGCCAACCGGAGAAAAGACGACCACTACAAGCTGAGCTGGAGAGCATTGTGGCCGTCTCTTGCCTGGCCCGGTGAGGCCCAAGAAGCCCACCACGCGTCCGGCTGAGCCAACGAAAGAGGGTCGGGGAAGTGAGGGTCTGAGCGGCGAGTCAGAGCTTCAACTCGAGGAAGCGACCCACAAGCCTCTGGGTGAACCAGCCTCACATCCGCGCTCGGGGGCTGCCAGGTCGCCTGGCCTCGCCGCCTAGGACAATGGTGAACCGCCACGAACCTGTTCTCGCGCCGGAGCTGCAAGCCGAACGAGCGCGTTGTAGGTCACTAGTCCGATCGCGAGGTGCATAACCATCAGCACGAGGACGGCGCGCAGCGGCTGGCCCTTATCCAGGATGTAGAGGTCGGGAAGCCAGAGCACAGCTGTCACCATGACCGCGCTCCGAAGGAACACCCAGCGAGGCGTGGACGATATCCGGGTCACCACTGGCCAAGCGACGCAAGCGATGATCACCCCTATCACGGTCAGCTTGCCGTAATCGGAGAACTGGAAGTGTCCATAGCCGCGGGTGGAGGGGAAGATCCTCGTCCCGATGGCAACGAGGACCGCATCAGCAGCCAAGGAGGCGGCGAGTGCCACGATTGTCGCAACCAGCAGGCGCAAAGCGGAGGGTTGCTCGCGATTTGGCGCAAAATCGATCCGGAAGAGCGCTAGCCGTCGGATGATCCTCGAATCCTGACGGGGGCGAGAAGGGCTACTGGGAAGCGTCATCAGTCGTTCCCCGCCGTCGTGACACCAGCCTCAACCTTGTCCCCTGCAGCCCTATCCCCGCGAAAGCAGAAGGCTTTTACGTCTCGCATGCCGAAAGGTTACTGGCTCGGCTGGTATCCGACGTCGCGACGGACGCCCCGCCGATCCCGCCTTCCACGCCCTCTTGCAAGTGCCCGCTCTCCGGGCGCGGATTCGCCAAGGTTCTGTTGAGGTACCTCAACTGACCCAGCCTTACGGTTGCCCGTCGTCGAGGGCGTCGAAGGGACCAACAACTTGCCTCTCGGGCCGACACCTCGAGCCTACGATCCGGCATGGTTATTGCGGGCTTGTCTGTACCGACAGTACGGACCTCACCTGAACTGCGCCCCCCGGGGCAGGACCAACGGCTAGCCACTGGTCGGGTCAGTCGGTTCGAGCGCGGAAGAGCCACCCGAGGACTCCGTCATCGCTGCGCTCATCGCGTAGTTCCGCGTGCCCGCGGGAGTGCCTGCGATGGGCGCAGCGATGACTAGTTCGGCTGTTTGTTTTGCGAGCAGTGACGACACTCCCATGACGATCAGCGCCAGCACGAAGGCGCAATATATCCAGAACGCCAGGGTGAGGCCGGAGGTGATCGTCAGGCCCGACTGGGCTGCGGCGGAGGGCGAGATGCCGAAGATCGAGGGGGAGGTGTGCTCTCCCACCTGGACGACGGCCGAAGCGGCTTGAGCCGTTAGTGGGATGACAGCACCGGCGAGGAGAAAGAAGCCGCGGGCTACGGGCCGCCACAAGGCAGCCACAATGACAACGGCGACGATGGCGACCATGACAACGACATTGCCGGCTATCACCGCTCCCGGATTGGAGAACACATTTCCTGCCGTTATCGAGTCCGTCGTGCCAGCCGAGGTCTGAAGAACATAGCTGTCCCAGGCCGGGGCGAATGTGGCAGCCGCGCCTATTGCGGCGAGACCGAGGCTCAAGAACGAGACAAATTCGTGGCCACGCGGCCTGCCAAGCCTCTCATGGCCCCGTTGGAGGGTAAGCCCAAGCGCAGAGCCCGCGAAACAGCTCACCCAGCCAGCCAGGCTGAGTACGAGACCAGCGCCCATGAGATGGGCGCCTCCCGAGATCGGGGTCCCCGCGTCAGCGAGGAACAGCCCCAAGGTCACCACGCTCGCCCCAGCGGCGAGCAGCGCTCCGGCGCGCAGACGACTGCCGCCGAGCAGGATAAGTACTCCGCTCAGGGCCCAAGTTGCGAAGTAGATCACGTGAGGCACGAGTTCGGCCGGCTCTGCCGCCAGGCTGACACCACTTAGGTAGTTGGGGAAGATTCCGATTACTCCGAGGGCGACGCCGATTGAAAGGAGAGCCGCGGCAAGGAATCTGAGGCCCCCCGCGGTGCTCGTCGAGGCCCCGGGCGGGTCGTCGTTCGTCAGGATCTGAGGGCCCGGCGAGACGCCCCCCTCTAGTCGGGGCGTGCTCGTGTCGAGAGCCGGAGCCGCCTCTATGACCGGTCCCGTCGTCTGAGCGACTGGTGTCGACGGTCCTGAAACGGGCCTGATCGAGCCCGGCGCCTCGAGTGTTGCGAAGCGAGCCCACGCCGAATACCAGCCCTCCGGGGTGTCGGGCCACACCTCGATGGGATCTGGTTCGCCCACGACCCAGATCCCGTAAGAGGCCAGTCCCCGGCCAATTTCGTAGTGCACTCCCTGGTAGGAGATGGTCACATCGTCTCGCACGGCCCCCATGTCCTCCTCATCGTTCGTCTGTCGCGCTCGCTTCAGGCTAAGAGCCTCGGCTGTGCGTTCGCTGAGTGAAAGCTGAGACGTTGCTCGCGGCTGTAGCCCGAGCGTGTTGTCTCGGGGCGTGCCAGCCAACCGGTGGCCGAAGTCGAAATTCTCCTGGCGGTGCCGTATGCAGCGTGATTGACTGAGCGCCGATTGGGAGGGGATTTGGGAGAGCTGGGGGAGTCGCTCAAAGAGTCGACCAGGTCGTTACAAAGGGTGTTCCGGAACCCGGGTCTGCGCCGACTGAACATCGCCTTTGCGGGATCGAACATCGGCAACTGGGCTTTTTCTGTCGTGATATCGATCTATGCCTTCCAGCACGGGGGGGCAACGGTGCTCGGCGTGGTCGGGGTCGTGCGCTATGTGTCCATGGCGGTGTTGGGTCCACTCGTCAGCTCGCTGGGCGACCGCTTTGCTCGCAAGTGGGTCATGGTGAGTTCGGACGTCTTGCGTGCGGTCATAGTGGGGGTCGCAACGCTGATTGTGGCGACAAATGGACCCGCCTTGCCCGTCTTTGTCCTTGCCACCTTGAGCGCCGTTGCCGGCACGGCCTTTCGCCCGGCGCAGGCGGCTCTACTTCCGGTGCTCGCGCGGACGCCTCCGAGCTGACGGCGGCAAACGTCGCCTCGAGCACCATAGAGAGCGTCGGTTTCTTCGCAGGTCCGGCGTTGGCGGCCCTCCTGCTGGCCGTCGCCAACCCACCGACTGTTTTCGCCATCAACGCGGCGTCGTTTCTCTGGTCAGCCGCTTTTGTCATGGGGTTGCGGGCGGACACGCAACCGCCTGTTGCGGACGAAAAGAAGGCCGGACTGCTCGCTGAGTCGCTTCGGGGGTTCGGGACGATCCTGTCACATCGTGATCTGCGCCTGTTGGTCGCGCTCTTTTTCGGCCAGACCGTCGTGGCCGGTGCCAGCCTCGTCTTCATTGTCGCTGTCGCTCTGCCGTTGTTGCACCTGGGTCGTCCCGGCGTTGGCGAGCTGGAGGCGATGACGGGGGTGGGCGGGGTGCTCGGAGGCTTTCTCGCCCTCATGCTCGCCGGGCGCAAGCGGCTCTCCTTCGATTTCGGGATGGGCGTGATCCTCTGGAGCGCACCCTTGTTACTGGTCGCGGCATGGCCAGCTCTTGCCCCTGCGCTCACGGTGATGTTTCTCATCGGAGTGGGCAACTCCCTAGTAGACATCAACGCCTTCACGGTCCTGCAACGCGTCGTGCCAGGCGCGGTGATGGCGCGGGTCTTCGGCGCACTTGAGAGCTTGCTCATCGCGGGGATGGCGCTCGGTGCGTTGGTGATGCCGCTTTTCATCGCGACCGTGGGCCTGCGGGCGGGGCTCGCCATCATCGGGCTCGTGGTCGCCCTTCCCGTCTTTTTGGGCATCCCCGGTCTAAACCGCATAGACAGGACGACCCTTGCTCCAACCAAGCTGGCTCTGATAGCAGCTTGCGAGATCCTCGCCCCCCTCGGCGAGTCGGTCCAAGAAGAGCTCGCTAGGGCCCTCATTGAGGTCAAGGTGCCCGCCGGGAAGACGGTGATCGAGGAGGGGATGCCAGGCGACTTGTTCTATCTGATCGAGAGCGGCACGGCGGAGGTGACTGTGCACGGGGCCGTCGTCAACAACTATGGCCCGGGCGGCTCATTTGGCGAGATCGCTTTGTTGCGCGATGTCCCCCGCCAGGCCACCGTGCGAGCCTTGGAGGACATGACGCTTTACGCCCTCGAGCGCGACGTCTTCCTCGATGCGGTGACAGGCCATAACGAAGCCAACCGGCTCGCCAATGTGGTCGTCTCCCGCTTTCTCGGTGGCTGAAGGAGCCGTGTCCGCCACCGCTGAAGTGCCTCCAGCCCTGTCGGGGTGTTATCTCGGGCAGACCAGGCCCGCAGTTGGCTCATCGGGTGCTTCGGGCGCTCGCACTAGTACAGGCGTGCCGAGCGGAATTCCAACCCAATGTGTGAAGCCCAGGTAGCTCTCTTCGACGTAGAACTCGCTCACTTCGCTCCAGGCCGTCGCTTCATAACAGGCGTTTGACAGTCGCAGCGGAATCCCGACGAGAACTCCTTGGTTGGGCCCGAGGGAAATGCCCTTGATAGGACGACCCGAGGTCCAGCTCCGCTCGTTGTGGTAGTAGTACTCGGGCATGTAAAGCACCGGCCCCGCCGGCACGAGCGGCCAGGCTCCCTGCGAGCCCGGCGCCAGGACAGATACGGCCCCAATGGTCACGGCTCTAGGCCCGTTGTTTTGTACCGACTCCATGATTGCGAAGGTTCCGCGCTCGGGGCGGAATGTAGAGGTCCCCGGATGCCAGTCCTCCGAAGTTGTTGACGGTCCGTTCCCCCTTGGCGATAGGAAGGCCCGGGAACTGCGCAGCTTTAGCTCCGCCGAAGACGAGAGGCTGGTAGGTAGCCGCCAGCAGGCCGAGAACGACGAGGGCGATCACCAACACGACGATGGCTGCTGCGGTGATGAGCGGCTTGTGCCGCCTGGGCTTTGGCGACGAGAAGGGAGCGACCGGGTCCGGCGGACGGCCAGGCCGGCCACTTTGAGCCAGCTCTGCAAGTGTCATGCCGCCTCCTGGTCGTCCGCGGCTTAAGGCTAATCTCAGCGCTCGTTACTTTGAAGAGGTTGCACGTTCTCCACCCCTACCGGAAATGCCCCATAGGACGGGCTTCTCGGCGATCTCGCGCTGGACACGGGAGCTACCTAGGCATCATGCCCCGCACCCTGGCCTTAGGACCCGACGCCGAGTCGAAGGACAGCGTGTGACCGTCTCTCCCTTGTGAGCAAGAGCCAAGGAAAATGGGCGATGGCGTCGATGAAAAAGACGGCCCCCGCTCCCACCCATACTCCGCCGATCACATCGGTTGGGTAGTGCCATCTGAGGACGAGCACGGCCCAGCCGACACCGATGACGACGAATGTTCCTATCACGGCGGTCAGCGGTCGCAGAAGGCGTGGGGTGACGAGGAAGACGCCGGCGGCGAGTGCCGCTACGACGGCGACGGTGCCCGACGGGTATGTGAAAAAGCCGGCACCGATCTCGCGGCCCACCATAGGTTTGGCGATGTGTTCCACAACCTCGACGGCAATGACTGGGGCGGCGGAACAGGCTAGGGCCCGTACCCAGTCGCGAGTGATTGCTACGAGGAAAATGACGACGACCCCCGCCACCAGTACGGGGAGCGAGCCGATCTTCACGATCTCGTTGGCAAGCTGGGACCGTGGGTCGGAAGGCACGTAGAAGTAGCCTGCCGCGTCGACGCGGTTAGGGCCGGGCCGCCTGGCGAGCAGCAGGCCGGCCAATGCCGCCGCCCCGAGCAGGACGGACCCAACCAGGAATTCAATCCAGGTCCAAAGCACCGAGGCCGCGGAAGGTCCCCTAAGGCGTGAGCGCTCGAGCGACATCTAACCAACCTAATTCCTGCCTCATCGCTTCGTGCGTCGCGCGAGCTCAGCGTGCCGGGCTGCGGGATCTTGCAGCTAGTCCTCCTGCTCGGGACTGGTAAGGTCGCCGCGCCGCCTGCAGGTGGCGGCATCGCTGGCAGGGGAGGGGCGTTGGCGGCCTACGTGATCTACCAAGCCGAGGTTCTCGATGCTGAGCGCTACGAGGCATACAAAGTCTTGGCGGCCGCGAGCATCGCCGCGGCTGGTGGCCGCTACCTGGTTCGTGGCGGAGCGGTCGAGGCCTTGGAGGGAGCGCTGCCCGCTGGGCGCAGCGTGGTCGTGGAGTTTCCCAGCATGCGCGATGCCCTCGCTTGGTACCGAGGCGAGGCTTACACAGAGGCCCGCAAGCTTCGCGAAGGCGCAGCTCAGGCGAAGATGTACATCGTCGAAGGCATCTGACAGCCGACTTGTTCGGCGGGGTCTCAGAGCTAAGTCAGCCCTGGACGAGGGTCAAATGCCTGCGAACACTGCGGTCGTGCCGTCGACAGTGAACTGAGGGCCGCCATCGCCCTCTCGCCTAGGGGCGGCGAGGGGCCCGGCCGTCGCCCGCAGTGGCCTCGAGACGGTGAACCACGCAGCCAGGCCGTGCCACACGACTCGCAGCGAAGCTCGACGAGCCGCTCGCGACCGAACATGGACCGAGGCTACCTGGAAGGCCTCATCGCGATGGCGAAGCCGGTATACCAGGACGAGTGGGGGAGTTGAGCGACAAGGGCAAACTGCGCACTTACCTGGGAATAGCACCAGGAGTGGGCAAGACGTATGTGATGATGCGCGACTCACGCCTGGAGCGCCGGCGGGGCGTCGATGTCGTTGTCGCCTACTGGGAAAGCCATGGGCGACCCGCGACAGTTGCCGAGGTCGGCGATCTCGAGCTTGTCCCTACGCGCGTTATTGAATATCGCGGGGCGAGCTTCGCGGAGCTAGACGTCGACGCGGTGCTGAAGCGCCGTCCTGAGCTGGCTCTGGTGGACGAGCTCGCCCATTCCAACGTCTCCGGCAGCCGACATGACAAACGCTGGCAAGATGTGGAAGAGCTGCTCGAGGCTGGTATCGATGTATATACGACGCTCAATGTCGCCAACATTGAGTCTTTGGGCCCTCTCGTGTCCGAGATCACGGGAGTGCGGCCACCCGAGCCCGTACCGGACATCTTCGTGCGAAGTGGCGAGATAAAGCTTGTCGATCTCGAGCCGGCGGCTCTGCGCAGGAGACTGGCCCAGGGCCTGGTGTTCCCCAAAGAGCGCGCCGATGCCGCTTTGTCGAGCTATTTCCGCTTCGCCAACCTTTCTGCTCTACAGGAACTGGCACAACTGTGGCTTGACGAGTCGGTCCGCGATCCGCGTCGGCCTTCGAAGCCGCCCACGGCATCAGCGCGCCTCACGATTGCAGCGTCGTCGTGGTCGGCCTGGCGGGCTCGTCCGCCGACGAGTGGCTCATTCGTTACGCAAGCTGCGTCGCCGAAGTCTCGGAGGCGAGGCTGCAGGGTGTCCATGTGCGAGCTGATGACAACCTCGACCGTGTTCCTCCCTCCTGGCTCGAGGAGGATCGCCGTCTGCTCCAAGCCCTGCACGGGAGCCTGGTCGAGGTAAAGGCAGCCGACACCGCAACGGGCCTTGTCGAATCGGCCCGCAAGGCGGGGGCGTCCCAGCTCGTCATCGGCTCACGGCACCGCTCCCGGCTCTCGCGACGCTTCGGCGGGTCAGTCGTGGACCGTGTGCTTCGCCTCGCCGACACCGTCCCCGTTCAAGTCGTCAACGTTGGGGGCAAGCGTCAAACCGGATGACACCGGGCGCCGTCATCGGTTGGCGGCGGCGGGTGATGAAGGGATTTGTCCCGTCCGCGGACAGAGCTTTGTTGTATCGTTAGCGCCTCGCGCGATGGTCCGCCAGGCTTTCGAGAAAGGAATGCCACCGTGTTCAAGGGATTCAAGAATTTCTTGTTGCGAGGAGATGTCATCGTCCTGGCAATCGGGCTGACGGTTGCCCTGGCCTTCAGTACGCTGGTGAAGGCGTTCACCGACTCGGTGATCAATCCGTTGATCGCCCGTGCCCAGGGGGGCCACGCGGTCGGCCTCGGCGTTCAGCTAGGCCAGTCCGGCAACACTGCGACGTTTGTCAACCTCGGCGCCTTCATCTCGGCGATCGTCTACTTCCTGATATTCATGGCCGTCTTGTACTTCGCCGTGGTCGTCCCCTACAAGCAGGTCTCGGCGCGGCGCGGCAAGGTCGTCTTCGGCGATGCCCCGCCTACCAAAACCTGCCCGGCGTGCCTTTCGGACGACCTACCGGTGGCGGCCTCCAAGTGCAAGTACTGCGGGACCGACCAGCCCGTTCCTGTAAGTTGAGTTTCAACTCGCCACAGTTGCGGGTGCTCAGCGTGCCGGGCCGCTAGCCACGACCCGCTCAATTTCAGCCGGCTCTTGACCGGGGAAGAACGACTCAAGCCACCAGGTCATGCCTGCTTGTTCGAGCTCGACTAGGCGTTCGGCGCGCTCACTTGAGCTGACCCGTCCTGAGTCCCCCCGGCAAACGATGTCGATGTCGTGCGCGGCTCCCCTCTCAATGAGCGTGTGACGGATGTCCTCGACCTGCTCGGGTTCTGCGAGGCCCGGGAGCTGTGAGCCGCCCGCGTCGAATATCGGGAAACAGCCCTGGTAACGCGTGGCCCGGTTCAGCGGCCGGCGATTCGGGGCGCGGCAGGCCACCCAAATAGGCAGGGGCTGCTGCACGGGGCGAGGGAGGAAGGCCGCGCTGTGCACTGAAATCTGCTCGCCGTCGAAGTCGACCGGTGTCCCCGACCACAGGCGAACGAGGACTTCTAGTGACTCGTCGAGGGCCACGGCTCTTTGCACCGCGTCGACGACCTCACCGGAGAACGAGCTGAGCTCGCCGCGGGAGTCGTGGCCAAGACCTACACCCACGATGAGGCGTCCGGTCGAGAGCTGGTCGAGCGACGCGGTCTGGCGGGCGAAGACCCACGGCCTGCGCCGGGCGAGGGGGGTGACGAGCATTCCTAGGCGCACGTGGTCGGTCGCCTGAGCGATGGCGGCCGCGACCACGAACGAGTCGGCGACGGCCATGCCCGAGCCCTCTAAAACGTGGTCCCATAGGAAGACGCCGTCCCAGCCAGCCTGCTCGGCCGCCTCGGCCAAGGCGACAACACGCCTCGGCTCGGCGTACTCGGCAAACGGCGGCAAAAAGATCCCATAAGAGAGGGCCATAAGGCGGGACCGTACTCGATCGGATCGTTTCGTGCCGCACGACTACCCTCGAGCGCCTCGCCGCGTCGGCGGGGTGGTAGCACCAACGCCCCCGAGTGCAACCAGCCACCTCGACAACCTCACTCGAGGGTTTCAAGCTTCAGGTGGATCCCGCCGATCAGAGCCTTTGGAGGAGTCGGCCGACATGAGTCTGGTTCTCGGCGTGGGCTGGTACCGCTTCCGCAGGACCCTCGTCCGACGTTGGAGCGGCTACATCGGAGTCGTCCTCATAATTGGCCTGGTCGGCGGCCTCGCCATGGCCTCGATCGCCGCCGCCCGGCGGACGCAGTCCTCCTACCCCACGTTCCTCGCGAGCACCAACCCCTCGGACCTGTCGGTATCGCTCTACAGCTTGCGAGGTGGTGCCGGCCCCAGACTTACCTCGGTTATCGCCCGCCTCCCCGGGGTGAAGAAGGTGGCCCTCATCTACGCTCCGCCCTTTGCCCCTCTCGGGCCGACCGGTGCCCCGAAGCTGGCAGAGGTCGAAAATGTGGTCCCCATCGCCAGCTTGGACGACCTCGCGGTCGGACAGGACCTGGTCACGGTGATCTCCGGGCGGAGGGCTGATGCGAACCGGCCAGATGAGATCATGATGACCCCGAGCGCGGCTCAGCAGTGGCACCTCGGCGTGGGACAAAGCGTGGTCGTCGGGCTTACCTCGGGACCCCGAGTCCGTTTCGTTGCAAAGGTCGTGGGCATCGTCGAGCTCAACAACGAGATCGTCCAGGATGACATCGACCGCGCCTACGGCTTTGTCATCTTCTCCCCGGCCCTAATGCGCAAGTTGCTCGCCATGTCCCACGACGGTCTGGCTCCTGGTAACTACGCCCTTAAGCTCAACAACGGCGCGAGCGATGTTGCCCGGGTCGAGCAGGAGATCGTCGCCTCGGTGCCGCGCGGCTACATCTACCAGTTCCACGTCACCTCGCGCGTCGTCTCGCAAGTCGAGCTCGCGATAAAGCCAGAGTCGGTGGCACTCGGGGCCTTCGGCGCGATCGCAGCCCTTGTCTGCTTGGTTCTCGCCTCCCAGGCGATCTCGCGACAGCTCTCCTTGGAGGACGAGGAGCGCCGCGTCATGCGCTCTTTCGGGGCGAGCCCGGTAGCGACTGCATTCGCCAGCCTCATCGGGCTCATCCTGGCCGTGATCGCAGGCGCGCTCGTTGCATTCGCGGTCGCCGTCGCCCTCTCCCCCCTGGCACCTCTCGGCCCGGTGCGACCCGTCTATCCATACAGGGGCGTCGCCTTCGACTGGACGGTGCTCGCCACTGGCTTGGCCGTGCTCAGCCTCGGGTTGGGCGCGGTCGCCGTCGTGCTGGCGATCCGAAGAGCGCCTCACCGGGTGAGGTCGCGCCACTCGAGAGTGCGCAGCTCGAGCGTGGCACGGGCCGCAGAGTCGGCTGGGTTCCCCGTCGAAGGCGTGGTCGGCGTGCGGCTCGCCCTCGAGCCGGGCCGGGGACGCACCGAGGTGCCGGTGCGGTCGGTGCTCTTGGGCACGGTGCTGGCCGTCACCTTGGTGGTGGCGACTTTGACCTTTGCCAGTGGCCTCAGCACGCTCGTCTCACACCCCGCCCTTTACGGCTGGAGCTGGAGCTACACCTTGAGCCCAACCAACGATTTCCCGCCCCGCCTCCTCCCCTTGCTCGATCGTGATCGCGACGTCGCCGCCTGGGCAGGTGTCGACTACACAAACCTCGGTCTTGACGGCCTGACGGTGCCAGCCCTTATCGAGAGCCCTCACTCCGCGGTGTCACCGCCTGTGCTCTCCGGGCACGGGCTCGAAGCGGACGATCAGGTCGTGCTCGGTGCCGCCACATTGTCAGAGCTGGGCAAGAAGGTCGGTGACACGGTCTACCTGAGCCTCGGGTCGCCCAGAGACAGTCCCTATTACTACATAGCCCCGACGCGCTTGACCATCGTTGGCACGGCCACCTTCCCAGCTGTCGGGTTCTCGAGCACCGTCGCCGACCACACCTCGATGGGCACTGGAGCTCTTGTCGCCATGGGCGCTGTTCGCCCGCTAATCGAGGGCGTGAGTAGCTCCGACCAGAACTTGAACGGTCCCGAGCTCGTCCTGGTGCGCCTGAAAGAGGGCGTCAGCCCGTCCGCCGGTCGCGCCGACATGCAGCGGATCGCAGAGGCGGCCAACAGGGTCTTCCGAGCAGATCCGAACGGTGCCGGCAACTTCGTAAGTGTCCTTGGCGTGCAGCGTCCCGCCCAGATCGTTAACTACCGCAGCATCGGTTCGACACCGGTGATCCTTGCCGCCGGCCTCGCCATCGGGGCGGTCGTCGCCCTTGGGCTCATGTTGGGCTCCTCTGTGCGGCGTCGGCGACGTGATCTTGGCCTTTTGAAGACGCTTGGCTTTACGCGGCGCCAACTCGCGTCCGCCATCGCCTGGCAGGCGAGCGTCGTGGCGGTGTCCGGCGTAGTCGTGGGCGTCCCGCTCGGAGTGGCAGCCGGCCGTGAGCTTTGGACACTCTTTGCTCGGGACATAAATGCCGTGGCCGATCCCACCGTGCCGGTGCTTGCCGTGGTGCTCGTTGGTGTGGGTGCCCTTCTTTTTGCCAATCTCGTCGCTGCTGTCCCCGGGCAGAAAGCAGCGAGAACGCCGACCGGGGTGGTTCTTAGAACCGAGTAGCCCGTCCTGGCGCTGCTCACCTGTTCGAAGATGGCATCGGCGGGCGCGACCGTCTTTGTTCTCTCCTTGGCGCGGGCCGTGGTCTGTTGGCAGGGACCTGTTTGCAACGGGTTGATTGGCTAGGTTGGCGGACGAGAGGAATTGGAGGATCTCGATGCTTATCTCGACGATGAACGACCTGCCTGGCTACGAGGTGACAGAGGTTCTGGGCGAGGTGTTCGGCCTGACTGTTCGCAGTCGTAACGTCGGCTCCCAGATCGGGGCCGGGTTCAAGGCACTTGCTGGCGGTGAGCTCAAGGGCATGACGAAGAACCTGGTGGCGAGCAGGACCGAGGTGACCGAGCGGATGGTGGGGGAAGCTCAGCTGAAAGGTGCCGATGCGATCTTGGCTATGCGCTTTGACACCTCGGAGATGGGGGGCAACTGGACCGAGATCTGTGCCTACGGCACGGCGGTGAAGACCCGCAAGCTCTAGTTCATTGGGCCCGGAGCACTAGCGCCCTCGGGGTGCGGGCCGCCATCTGTCCCGGGACGGCGGCGACGAGGTTGGCGAGGACGAGGGCCAGTCACCGCAGCGACGATGACCGCGCAACGGGGCACGGTCGGTCGCGCTACGGCCTAGATCTCGATCGCGAACGGGTCCCAGAGCCATCAACCCAGAGTCCGGTACCTAAAGGGTGCCGCTCTTGCGCAGGGCCAAGTACGAGAGCCAGCCGGCCGGGATCGGGAGCCAGAACGTCGCAACGCGGAAGATGAGTACGGCGGGGATCGCCTCGTGCGCCGGCACTCCCATGGCGCTCAGACCGGCGGCGAGCACAGCCTCGATCGCACCGAGGCCGCCCGGAGTGGGCGCAGTCGAGCCGACGGCGTTCCCGGCGAGGTAGACGATGGCGGCAGGCAAGATTGCGGGATGGGCTCCGAGGGCGCGCAGCGAGGCGATGAAGGCGATCAAATAGCCGAGGGTGAGCAACAAGTTGGCCCCCACACCGAGGACAAGGCGCACCGGCTGGGAGAGGGCGTCCAAAAGGCGCGGCCAAACCCCGCGAAGGCGGGGCCAGATGGCCCGGTTGAACCTGGCCCGCGTCTTTGGGATGAGGAGGAGGACCCCAGAGACTGCGGCGATCGCTCCGAGACCGATGACGAGATCCGTGCTCGGCGCGATCTTGAATCGACTGATTCCTGAGCCGGTGAGAAGCCCGAACGAGATCAGCAACAGAACTGTCGTCACGACATTGACTATCTGGGAGATGGCGACAGCTGCCGTGATCGAGCCGGCGTCCACCTTCTGGCGGGCGAGGTAGCGGGCGTTGACGGCGACGTGGCCGACGGTGGGCGGCATGGCGAGTCCCAAGAAGGCTGTGGAGAGCTGGACGAGAAAGCCGCGGACCGGGGAGAGGTGCTTGGGGACGAAGGCGGCAAGGTTCTCTGCCGCAGCGAGATATGTCAGGGCGGAGCCCAAGATGGCGATGGCGAACCAGGCGAGATTGGTCCTGCCGAGCGCACCGAGGAGGTTGACCTTGGAGAGCTGGCCGATGAGAAGGAAGGCGGCGACGGTGAGGGCGATTGCGCTGAGCACAGTCCGCCATCTGAAGCGTTCGAGGTTGGCGATCGGGGCGGTTGTGTCGGCCCCGACGAGCTCATGGCGGACCTCACCAATTGTCCCCTGCGCCTCCCGCATCGCCGACCAGCCCCAAGAGGCGAGCGCCATCGGCTGGAGCGTGGCGGCAATGGCCGCTTCGTCTGCCGGCCGGTAGGCGCTTCGCAGCGCCGCAACGGCCTTGGCCGGCCCTATGTGTTGGCTGAGAGTAGTCAGGAGCTGGGTCACATCGATACGGCGCACGAGCTCACCGGCGCCTGGAAGGGCGGAGTCGAGGGAGGAGAAGCCGGCGCAGGGCCCGGCAACAAGCAGGTTCTCCGCTCGTAGGTCTCGGTGTGCCACCCCTGCATCGTGCAGGGCGCGCAGCGCGCCGAACATGGGCACCGCCGCGTCCTGGAAGGCGCCTTCGTCCTTTGTTGCCGAAAACGGTTCACCGACGGGACGGGCGAGGACCAACACCAGGGTCTCGGGAGGCATCTCGTTAAGCAATAGAACACGAGGACTGAGCACGCTGGCACCGCTCGCTATGTATGCCGAGAGCGAGAGCCGTTCGATCTGGGCGCGGGAGCTGAGCGCGATCTGGCCGGCCACTAGGGGCCGGAGCCGGGCCAGCGCCCATAGCCGCCGTGCAAGACCGGCTCCACGCGTGTCCCGGTTTGCCAGGCGCACCTCGATCAAGGTGCCGTCGGCCAGGCTTCCTGCAAGGCGGGAGTAGCGCCTGTGGTCAGTAGCCTCAAGTACCCCGACCGACAGGTGAGAGGCCGAGAGCCAGGCTACGAGGTCGTTCGTGCTCGGACGGACCGATGCCGCCCTGAGGATCCAGCGCACCGCCCATCCGAACCCCAAGGCGGAGAAGAGCGCAACGACAAGGGCGAAGGGGGTGAGTGAGTTGACGGCAAGTCCCGTGATCAACAGGGCTGCGCTCGACAAGACGCACCAGCGCCACCACCGTGAGCGACGGACCAGGTCGCTGCCGACAACAAAAGCGACAAAGGCAGTGTCGACGACCAGTGTGGTGGGGTTCTTGTGGTGAAGGACAGCCTCGGCGACCGGCCCGTGCTCGCTTCTCCACACTGCCGAGGCGGCGATGGCGCCGGCGGCAGCCGCCAAGGCGGCGACCCCGGCGTTGAGGGCACTTCGCGCCTCGTGGCGGACGAGGTTTATGAGGGCTGTGGCGACAAACGCGAAGCCGCCAATCCCGGCGACGACAGCCGCGCCGAGGGAAAGCCAACGCGGGATGTGGAAGAGCCAGCGCGAGACGTCACGTGAGACTTCCGTGCTGCCCGTGGGCAAAGCGCGCACGAGTCCGAGGGTGATCACGACTACCGAGAGAGCAAAGACCGCCAACAGCAGGTCTGAGGGGCGCCGTACCCGGTCAAGGCGGCGCGAACCAGGCGCGCTCACCATCGCCTCCGCCCGCTCATAGCGACCTAAGGGCCCAGGTCTTGATCGCCATGGCGCTTGGTACTTGCTCGCGGCCCGCTAGTCGAACAGAGCCATTGTCACTCGGCATGCTGATCGCCTTCAACGCGTCGCTTCGTCTCCCTCTTGTAAAGCCGGCGGTATGTAGCCGGTGTTTCGCGCCGGTCGTCGGGGGTACGGAAATCCGAAGCAACGGCGCGACCACGCTAGGAGACCCAGCGTGGCGACGCGTCGCCAAAAGGCAAATTCGCGGCCGGGCGGTCGCGTCCGAGCACGCAGGAGGTAGGGCAGTGGCCGGAGAGCTACAGAACGTACGCGTCGCATTCGTGGTCGCCAATGAGGGCGTCGAGCAGGTTGAGCTAACCCAGCCCTGGGAGGCCGTCGTCTCTGCTGGCGGCACGCCCGAGATAGTTGCGCCCAAGAAGGGCGAGACCCAGCCGATGAACCATATGGACAGGGGTGATCGCTTCCGGGTGGACCGGACGACAAGCAACGCAGAGGTTGAGGACTTCGATGCCCTCGTGCTTCCCGGGGGAGTCGCGAACCCCGACCAGCTCAGAACGGATCGCTCGGCTGTCGAGTTCGTCCAGGCCATGTTCGCGGCGGGAAAGCCAGCTGCCGTCATTTGCCATGGTCCCTGGACCCTGGTTGAAGCTGACCTCGTGAGGGACCGCACCCTTACTTCCTGGCCGAGCCTTCGTACCGACATCGAGAACGCCGGAGGCAACTGGGTCGACGAGGAAGTGGTTGTTTGCACGGACGGGCCTAACGTGCTCGTGACGAGCCGAAAGCCCGATGACTTGAAGGCTTTCTGCGCAGAGATGACAGACGTTTTCGGTTCAGCCAGGAGCCAAGGGCAGTAGCTCTGCTCACGGGCGCGGCCCGAAGCCGCGCCCGTGGTTGTCATCCTTTGGATACTGCGGATCGACGTGTCACTGTCCATCGAGGCGCGCTAATGCGAGGAGTGCCACATCGTCGTGGCGATTCGCCGGCAACACAGCGACGACGCGGTCGCAGACGGACTCGGGGTCGAGGCGACCGCCACCAGCCGCCTTGGCAAGTCGCTCCAGGCCGAAATTGACTCCGATGTCGCGCTCTTCGATGGTTCCGTCTGTGTACAAGACCAGCACTTGGCCCGGTGCCAACGTCCCCCGCCAGGTTGTGCCGCCCGCGACCGGCACGCCGAGAGCTGGGCTGGGCTCGACGGGAAGGTACCTTGTCCCAGAGGGCTCGACGAGCAGCGGCCTCTCATGACCCGCGGAGGCGATGGTCAGCTCACCGCTCGAAAGGTTGAGTTTCCCGAACAACGCCGTGGCGAGACGGTCGAATCCGAGCAAGGACCAGCTGGCTTGTAGCGCCCGGACCAGCTCGGAGGGGTCTGCCGTCCGTCCGAGGAGCACTCGCGCCACGCTGCGCAACTGGCCCATCAAGGCTGCTGCCTCCCGGTCGTGCCCGGCCACGTCGCCGATCATGAAATCGACCTGGCCGTCCGCGAGGCACACAAGATCGTAGAAGTCCCCACCTACCTCGAGCCCGCGAGTCGCGGGCAGGTACCTGACGGCAACTGCGAGCCCGGGAATGAAGGGGAGACTCTGAGGCAGGAGGCTTTGCTGAAGGATCTGCGAGGTCTGCAAGGTGGCCTCGTAACGGCGCGCGTTGTCCACCACGGCTGCTACATGCCCCGCCAGGCGCTCGGCGAAAGCGACGTCGTCCTGGGTGAGAGAGCGCTCCACCGAGACGACTGTCAAGGCGCCGAGCACGCCGGCCCCACCTGTAAGCGGCACAGCCACATAGGAGCGGAAGCGCAATGCTTTGACCGTCGAGTAATGCGTCTGGTCGCGTGTCGTCGCGAGCAGGAAGCCGTCGCCCATGTCGGCAGACCAGCGCGTCTCACCGGTGCGGATGACCTGAGCCGCAGGATGTGCTCCTCGCGGGTCAGGCGGATCATGGGAAAGGCGGTCGACGAGCGCCTGCTCGCGTTCGTCCCTATGGCGTGCCACCATGCGGCGCAGGGCACCATTGTCAGTC
The DNA here is from genome assembly GCA_963725355.1 of uncultured Acidimicrobiaceae bacterium. GTDB lineage: Bacteria > Actinomycetota > Acidimicrobiia > Acidimicrobiales > Bog-793 > Fen-455. The sequence goes on along the minus strand of CAVRYE010000006.1, from coordinate 106,902 downwards.
ACAACGTCAATGAGACAGATGTCACCGACAACGCCGAGGACGAGTGAGGCCAATCGGTCGAGTGTGTCTTTGAAATCCGACCCTTCGGCCATGGCCTTGGCCGCTTGGGCGAGGAATGAATTCGCTTCAGCTAGAGCGACCTGCTCGGCATAGAGTCGGGCCCGGTCGAGCGCCTGGGCCGTCTGTTCGGCCACGGAGCGGAGAAAGTCGCGTTCATCTGGCTCGAAAATGTGCCTACCCCGATAGGAAACCACAAGAGCGCCCAACAACTCGCCGCGGACGACTAGAGGAAGCACGGCCGAGCTGGTAGCCAGCGCGGTTCCGTCGCCAAGGCACAGGGCATAGCTCGAGTCTTCGATGTACGCGGGCTGGCGGCTCAGCGTGGCTTGCGAGAGCGGTCCGTTGCCTTCGAGCTCGGCCACCGCGAGCTCTTTGCCGAGTGGAGGCTCGCCTGGTGTGGGCAGGAGGACGAGCCCGTCCTTGTCTTTGAGCCACACCGTGGTCATGCCCTGCTCGTGCACAGAACCGACGGTGTCGAGCGAGGCGGTCAGGCTGGCGGCTATCTCCTCGGTCGATGCGGCGGTGGACAGCCGGGCGGTAACGGCCTGCAGGCGGGAGAGGTGATCTGCATCGCGCTCGGCACGAACCCGGGCCGCACGCTCGGCCTCGAAGGCATGCACCCTTTCCAACGCGATTGCGAGACGTTCTGCCATGAGCTCGAGAAGCTCGATGTCGAGCTCGTCGAAGTGGGCCAACTTCCTGCTGCCTACATAGAGCACACCGAGGACGCGTTGTTCAAAGAGGATTGGCACGGCAGCAACCGATCTCAGACCACTGTGGCGCAGCACAGGCGAGACGACGTCTATCGTCGACAGGTCGTCGACCAAAAGGGGCTGCCGTGTGGCAATCACCCTGCCCGACATGCCCTTGCCGCTGCGGATCCCGAGGTCGAGGGTGATCTCTTCGCTGAGGCCGTTAGATGCCCGGGCCACGAGCTCGTCCCCGGCCTCGTTGGCAACCAGCACAGAGACGGCGTCAGCGTTTAGAGCTGCTTTCATCGTGACGAACGAGCTGCGCAAGAGAGCGTCAAGTGCGTGCTCTGTTCGCGCCGAGGCAGAGGCCCCCGTGAGATCCCGCCACCAGCGGGCGGTCGATTCTCCGGCGATCCTCGCCGCCCGCTCTGCGGCGACGAGTTGTTGGACGTCGCGGGTCTTTTGGACCGCGCGCTCGACCGAATGAGCCGACCCGCGCGGGACTTGCCCCCCCACCTCCTCCATGGCCACCAGCCCTTGTGCTTCTCGCCGACTAGCTCCGGGCGACACGATAGCTGTCGGGTCGGAACTCGCAAAGGCTCCCCGCAACAGGTAACTCCCTGCCAGGTCGCCTCCGCTTATCAAGGCTTCTTTCTCGCCTTGCCTCCCTTGAACAGCTCATGCCAGTCATCGGCCTCGAGCTCCACGTCGTACTTGCGCGCCGCGGCCTTGATCCGCTTCCACGCGTCGTCCCTCTCCGCGTCGGAGACCCCTTCCACCTGGTCGAAGCGCGCTACGGCGTTGCGGACATGGGTGGCATCGTTGAGTGGTTCCTTGCGCTCTTTCGGGAACGCGAACTCTGAGCTCGAAAGGTCGTCCTTTTCCGCTGTGCTCAACGCTCCGCTGCGCCGCGTGCGTGTCGCGCCTTGCGCCGGCGCGCTCTTGGCCTCGAGTGTCTTGTCGAGGTTCTTTCGTGCTGCCTGCTTCTGCTTGGTCGTAGCCATGCAAATGACATACCCGCGCGTTCCGGCCCCTTAACCCTGGCGGACACGCGCGCTGATGAGCGCCGTCGCGAATGGCCGCTGATCAGCCACCTGCTTAGCTCCCTAGGGCGGGGCCGCGCCCACAAATGTCGTGTGGCGCGGCCCCACTGGCCTAGTTGAGCGGGGTCATCACGTGCTTGATCTGGGTGTAGTCCTCGAGCGAGTACATCGACATGTCCTTGCCGTAGCCGCTTTCTTTGTAGCCACCGTGCGGCATCTCCGGCGTGATCCAAAAGTGGGTGTTGATCCACACGGCCCCGTACTGGAGCTTGCGCGAGACGCGCATGGCCCGGGAGATGTCCTTTGTCCACACAGAAGAGGCGAGCCCGTAGTCGACGTCATTGGCCCAGCGCACAGCCTCGTCCTCGTCACTGAAGCGCTGCACGGTGACGACAGGGCCGAAGACCTCGCGCTGGATGATCTCAGCACGCTGGTCGACGTCTGTGACAACTGTCGGCTTGTAGAAGAATCCCTCGCCGGAGATCTCCTCACCGCCGGTGAGCACCTTGCCCCCGGCGTGCTCGGCACGCTCCACAAAGCCCTTCACCGACTCCCGCTGGCGGGCAGACACGAGCGGGCCCATCTCGACTTCAGGATCGGTGGTCTTGCCGACCTTGATCGACTCGACCGCAGGCACGAGGGCCGAGAGGAGCTCGTCATAGATCCTCGGTCCGGCGACGACCCGGCACGAGGCCGTGCAGTCCTGGCCGGTGTTGGCATAGCCGGCGAACTTCAAGGTCTCGACCAAGGCCTCGACATCGGCGTCGTCGAAGACGACGACAGGGGCCTTGCCCCCGAGCTCGAGGTGGGCCCTTTTCACCGTCTCTGCACAAGCAGCCGCGATGAGCTTGCCCGTGGCGGTGTCACCGGTCACTGAGACAAGGCGCACAGCCGGGTGACGGGTGATGGCCTCGCCGATGACGGCCCCCCGCCCGGTCACGACGTTAAAGACGCCCGGAGGCAGGATCTCAGCTGCCAGCTCGGCCAGATAAAGCGTCGTCAAAGGGGTGATCTGGGCCGGCTTTATGATCGAGGTGTTCCCAGCTGCAAGAGCGGGCCCGATCTTCCAGGCGGCCATCATCAAGGGGTAGTTCCACGGGCAAATGCCGGCGGTGACGCCGAGCGGCTCACGGCGGATCATCGAGGTGAAGCCCCTCTCGTACTCACCGGTGGCCTTTCCCTCCTGGCAGCGGGCCGCGCCTGCGAAAAAGCGCAGGTTGTCGGTGATAAAGGGGATGTCACCTTTGGACAAGGTGATCGGCTTTCCCACGTCGATCGACTCGAGGCGGGCGAACTCGTCGCCATGGGCGTCGATGGCATCGGCGAGCTTTAAGAGCATGCCGGCGCGCTCTTTGGGCGGGGTGTCGAACCAGATCTCGTCATAGGCCTTCTGTGCCGCGGCGACGGCCCGGTTGATGTCTTCAGCATCGGCGACGGCGATCTTCGCGATCGTCTCGCCGGTGGCGGGATTGATGTCGTCCTGGGTCTCACCTTTTACCGGATCGACCCACTCCCCACCGATGAACAACGGGCGATACTTCTCCAAGTCCATTGAGCTACTCCTTTCGCAAAAGCGCCCCTGGTAGCAGGCAAAGGTACCTCGCGGGCTGAGTCCGGAGGGCGCCAGGGATTGTGAACTGCCTATTTGCTACCAACCACAGACCTGCTTGCGGGTCTGTGGTTGGTAGCGCTGTCTCTCTCAGGACTGACTGGCGCTGGTGTCGCCGTCCGGCCCGTCTGCTCCTGCCGCCACGAGGGGGAAGTCGGCCCCTTCGGGAACGAGCGTGGGCGTCGAGCGGTTGAGCGTCTCCCCATTGAAGAACCTCGGTGAGGCGAGACGCCACGCCACAGCACAAAGCAGCCCGACGAAGGCGCTCACGAGGAAGATCATGAAGACTCCGCCAATGTCCCAGTGCGGCGCGAAGGGCAGCTGGAACGAGGTGTAGCTCTGCCCACTAGAGAAGAACCAGTCCTCCTTGAGGCTCCAGCCGCCCGCCCCGAACATGATGAGGCCACCGAGGCCCGGCAGGATCCCCTTCATGAACAGCTCGCGCGTGTTCCGCGTGAGGACCTTCCGGTAGTAAAACAGGCAGGTCCAGCCGGTGAGGCCGTAATAGAAGGCGATCCAGACCCCGATCGCGGTCACCGAGTCCGCAATCATGTTGCCGCCGGACAGGTAGTTCATGATCGCGTACATCACGATCGATACCCCACCCATGGTCACGGTGGCGGCCGTCGGGGTTAGGTACTTCTTGTGCATCTTCCCGAACCTGTCAGGTATCGCCTTGTAGACGCTCATCGACAGCATGGTCCGAGCTGTAGGCAGGATCGTCGTCTGAGTGGAAGCGACGGCCGAGCAGAAGACCATCAAAAGCAGCAAGTGGGAAAAGATCGTCCCTACCCATGAGGCCCCGAACACAGCCGTGCCCTGCACCGACAGAACGTCGGTGAGGTGCGCCGGGTTCGCTAGCCCGATGCCCGAGTGCCCGACGCCGGCGAAGGCCTGGGCGGCGATGGTCACGACCCCGTAGGTCGCCAGCAGCAGCACAGTGGCGATGATCCCGGCAAGGCCGGGCAGCCTGTCCTTGTCGCTCGTCTCCTCGTTGACCGACAGTGAGGTGTCCCAGCCCCAGTAGATGAACAACATGAGGACCATGCCGTCCACGAGTTGAGTGGGCGAGACCGTCGTCGGGTTGAACCACGAGATGCTCGGAACCATGTGACCGGCGGGGGCGTGGCCGATGGCGACTCTCACGAGAGCCACGGCCGCGTACACCGCCATCATGATCAGCTCGACCGCCAAGAGGATGAATTGAAGCCTGGCTGAGACCTCGATACCTCTGTAGCAGACATAGGTGAGGGCGATAATGAACAGCACGCCCACGAGGAGAACCCACGAGCTGCTGGCGTCATTGCCGATGCCCTTCGCGTTGAAGAGCAGGAACAGGTACTGCCCCGAGATCTCGGCGAGGCTCGCCATGCAGAGAATGTCGGAAGCGAGGATTCCCCATCCACCCGCCCAACCCGTCTTCGGACCGAAGGTACGTGTGGCCCAGGTAAAAGTCGTCCCGCAGTCGGGGTCAGCCTTGTTGAGCTCGCTGTACCCGATGGAGATGAGCAACATCGGGATGAAGGCGAGGATGACTACAAGAGGGGCGTGAAAGCCGACGGTAGCTGCGATGAGCCCCAGGGTCGCCGCCAGGCTGAAGGCGGGGGCGGTGGAGGCCGTGCCGATGACTACGCTCGACAGGAGCCCTATCGCCCCTGACTTCAGCCCTTTTTCAATGCTGTCTCCGGGAGACAGCGAAGCGGCGCCCTGACTCATTAGACGGTGCTCTCGTCCACCATCGCGTCCGCGACCTTCACGAACCCGGCGATGTTGGCGCCGAGGACGTAGTCGGTCGGGTGGCCGTACTCATCGGCGGCCGCACGAACGCTTGTGTGGATGGCACGCATGATGCTGCGGAGCTTCGCGTCGACCTGCTCGCGAGTCCATGCGAGGTGCTCGATGTCCTGTGTCATTTCAAGACCGGAGACGGCGACGCCACCGGCGTTGGCAGCCTTGCCGGGCCCGTAGAGGATCTTCGCCTCCAAGAAGCGCTCGACACCTTCAGGCGTGGTCGGCATGTTGGCGCCTTCGGCCACCAGCTGAATGCCGTTGGAAAGCAGGTTGCGGGCGTCGACTCCATTGATCTCGTTCTGGGTCGCGCTTGGGAAGGCGCAGTCTGCCGGAACGGACCAGAGGGGGTTGAAGCCTCCGTCACCGACGGGGGTGAAGCTGGCGCCGGGGAACTTCTCGGTGTACTCGCGGATGCGCCCACGACGGACGTTCTTGAGGTCCATCACCCAGTGCAGCTTCTCGGTGTCGATCCCAGCCGGGTCGTGCACGAAGCCGCCGGAGTCGGAGAAGGTGAGCGGCTTTGCGCCGAGCTCGATCAGCTTTTCTGCTGTGTACTGGGCGACGTTGCCGCTGCCCGAGACGATGCAGCGCTTGCCTTCGAGGGTCTCAGAGCGAGTAGCCAGCATCTCTTCCGCGAAGTAGACCGCGCCGTAGCCGGTGGCCTCCGGGCGGATCTCCGAGCCACCCCAGTTGATGCCCTTGCCAGTGAGGACGCCAGTGAACTGGTTGGAGATCCTCTTGTACTGTCCGAACAAGAAGCCGATCTCCCGGCCGCCGACTCCGATGTCGCCTGCCGGCACGTCTGTGAACTGGCCGATGTGGCGGTACAGTTCGGTCATAAAGGCCTGGCAGAACCGCCGCACCTCTCCGTCGCTCTTGCCCTTGGGGTCGAAGTCGGAACCGCCCTTGGCTCCGCCCATCGGCAGAGTCGTGAGGGAGTTCTTGAGGACCTGTTCGAAGGCGAGGAACTTGAGAAGGCCCAAGTAGACCGTCGGGTGGAACCTGAGGCCGCCCTTGTAGGGTCCGATGGCGCTGTTCATCTGGACGCGGTATCCACGATTGACCTGAACTTCGCCGTTGTCGTCGGTCCAGCTGACACGGAACATGATCACGCGCTCGGGCTCAACAAGCCGCTCGAGAACCTTCGCCTCCCGGTACTTGGGGAAGCGCTCGATGACCGGCTCCAGGGAAGTCAGCACCTCGCTGACCGCCTGCAGGAACTCTGGTTCGTGCGAGTTGCGCGTTTCAAGGTCGTTAAGAATGTCTTTGACGTTGCTGCTCACGACAGTTGCCTCCTAGTGCACTTCGTTGTGCATGGCCCGTCAGAGCTGACGGTGGCCTAATTGACAATTCTCTCACCGCTGGTTGATTGTGAATAGGGACTTTCGGCCTATGGAGAAAAATCCCCGCTCCTCTAGACTAAGAGAGCGGGTCCTTGAGCTGTATTTGGTGTCAAAAGGGCCCATTACCGATCAGAGTTGATCGAATCAGGAAAGGACCGTGCCGTGCGTGTTCTCGTTGTAGGAGCCGGTGGCGTTGGAAGTGCGTTTGCGCATATAGCAGCGCGCCGGGGCAGTTTCGAGAAGGTAGTGATGGCCGATTACGACCGCGAGCGTGCCGAGAAGGCAGCTTCGGTCGCCGACCGATTTGTTGGTGTCAAGCTGGACGCTTCAAACGAGTCTGCGATCACAGAGCTGATCAAGGCCGAGAATTGCGACGTCGTGCTCAATGCTGTTGACCCGCGTTTTGTCATGCCAATCTTCCGGGGCGCCTTCGCCGCCGGAGTCAACTACATGGACATGGCGATGTCGTTGTCGCACCCGCACCCCGAGTCCCCCTATGCCAAGACAGGCGTGAAGCTGGGCGACGAGCAGTTTGAGATGTCCCCGCAATGGGAAGAGCGCGGCCTGTTGGCGCTCGCCGGCATGGGTGTCGAGCCGGGACTGTCCGACGTCTTCGCCCGCTACGCGGCGGACGAGCTGTTCAGCTCGATAGACGAGCTCGGCGTGCGTGACGGCGCCAACCTTGTCGTCGACGGTTACGACTTCTGCCCGACGTTCTCTATCTGGACGACGATTGAGGAATGCCTCAACCCGCCCGTCGTCTGGGAGAAGGACAAGGGCTGGTTCACGACCGAGGCCTTCAGCGAGCCCGAGGTCTTCCAGTTCCCGGCCGGCGTCGGCCCGGTCGAGTGCGTCAACGTGGAGCACGAAGAAGTCCTCCTCATGCCGCGCTGGGTGGACGCGAAGCGCGTTACGTTCAAGTACGGGCTCGGCGACGAGTTCATCGGTGTGCTGAAGACGATCCACATGCTCGGCCTCGACTCGACCAAGCTCGTCTCGGTCGGTGGCGAGAAGGTCTCGCCCCGCGACGTCGTCGCTGCGTGCCTTCCCGACCCAGCCGAAATCGGTGACATCATGCACGGCGTCACCTGCGCCGGCACCTGGGTCACCGGCACCGGCAAGGACGGGTCGCCGCGTGAGGTCTACCTGTATCACGCTGCTGACAACGACTGGTGTATGTCGGAGTACGACTCGCAGGCTGTCGTCTGGCAGACTGCCATCAACCCAGCCATCGCTCTTGAGCTTCTCGAGTCGAAGGCTTGGACGGGCGTCGGCGTCATCGGTCCCGAGGCTTTGCCGGCCGGGCCGTTCCTCAGCCTTCTGGCCGACTGCGGCGCTCCATGGGGCATCGACGAGAGGAAGCCTGCCTAGGCTTGCCAGTCGCTAAAGATCCCCGAAGCTAGGGCCGAATTCCTCTAGCTCATGTTGAAACGTGGTTTTCGAGCTCTAGCTATGAAGCGGGTATATGTGTATTCCCGCCCCGAGTCCCTCATGGAGGTGTTCGTCCTCTTCAGGGACTCGGGGCGCTTCTAATTACCGATGAAGTTGAACCGTCGTGGGCCCGGGGACTCGGCATATCGAGCAACCGGGCGCGGGTGCGCCGCGTACCGCGCGCTGCCGAACGCGCTCCGCGTGCGAACGACGCCGTCCGCACGGTTCGTCACCGCAGACCGCGAGAGTGAGCTGCTGAGGAATGCTGCAATTAGCAGTCGCAGTGACTCAGGCGGCGCCTGGCAGGACCCTCGGCTCGATTCTCTCTTCGACGGCGCCCCCGTTGACGCGGCGAACTGAGTAGGCGCCCTTGCCCCGCATCTCGGCGACCGCCTCGACGAGCTCGGTTCCCCTATAGACGAGCCCGACGCCGTCGTCGGTGGCGTAGCCGTCGGGCAGGATGCCATCCGCGACGAGCTGCTGGTAAAGGGGGCGCCGCTGGGCTTCGGAGTCGTAATGGACACCATTGGAGTAGGGCAGCAGGCCCAGTCCGTTGACCACCGGCCGCAGGTCCGGGCCGAAAGAGTCCGTCGTGCCTCCGATATGCCAACAGATCGAGCCGGCGGAGACCCCGGCGAGCACGACTCCGGCTCGCCAGACCTCGGCGAAAATCTTGTCGAGACCGTGCAGTCGCCAGATCGCCAACAGGTTTGCCACGCTGCCACCGCCGACCCAAACGACGTCCTGGTCGTGAAGTAGGCCTGATACGTCCTCGACGCTCGGCATAGGGAAAAGGTTCAGGTGGACGAGGTCGACACCTGCCGCCTGCGCAGCCTCGCTGATTATCGCGTTCCAGGCGCGGTCGTCGCCGCCGGCTGTACCGAGGTGGCACACCCGCGGGCGACGCGAGCTCGCCCCAGCCAGGTCGATGGCATGCAGGACGAGGGGGGCGAAAGCCACGGAGGTGCGAACCCCCCGCTGGAATCCACCTGAGGTGGCAAGGATCGTCGGCGCGTCAGCGGGCATGGGGCAAAGATTATTCCGGACCGGTCAGCTCACGGGCCCCGCCAAGGGAAGCTTGCTCGACTCAGCTCTTCTCGGCGAGGCACGATTGGGAAGCACCGCCAAGACGACGAGGCTCGCACAGCCGACGACGATCGCGGCTACCGTCACCGCGAGGTCGAGGCCGCTCACGAAGGACTGTCGGGCAGAGCCGGCGAGTTCGGCGCCCGGCAGGCCGCCGATCTTGCCGGCGACCGCGAGCGCCCCCCCGAGCGAGCCGGTGATCGTGTGCAGTACCGCGGCGGGAATCGCATGACCGGAGAGCGCCGGGGTCAAGCGATCCTGGTAGCGGGTGTTGAGAAGGCTGCCGAGGATCCCTACTCCGAGCGCACCACCGGTCTGCAGGGAGGCGCCGTTGGTGGCCGCGCCGACCCCGGCCTCGTCTGTGGGCAGCGATCCCATCACCGATTCGGTGGCGGGGGCGAAAGCAAGTCCTGTTCCAAGACCTATCAGCAAGAACGCCGGAAGCACGTTCACGTACCTGTCGTGCACGCTTACCTGCGACAGGAGGGCGAACCCGGCGGCGACAACGAGCATGCCGCTGACGACTACGGCTTTGGTGCCGACGAAGCGTTCCAGCACAGTCGAGAGCGGAGCCATGACCAAGAGCACCGCCGCGATCGGCGCGATGCGCAGCCCCGTCTCCAGCGGTGAGTAAGCGAGCGAGAACTGGAGATACTGGGTGAGCAGGAAGAGCCCGCCCATCAAGGTGAACATGACGAGGCCCATGGCCGCCATCGCTCCGGAAAATCGGCGAGACGAGAAGAACGAGACCTGGAGCATCGGGTGGCTCGAGCGGTGCTCCCAGATGGCAAAGACAACAAGCACGACGACGGCAGCGCCGATTGCACCGAGGATGAGCGGCGAGCTCCAGGAACGGTCGGGAGCCTCGATGATCCCCCAGAGCAAAAAGCCCATTCCCATTATCGACAGGAGGCCCCCGATCGGGTCCGGCTGTTTGGAGTCGGGATTCTTCGAGTTCGGCACGAGCCAGGCGGTAGCGAGAAGTCCCGCTAGGCATATGGGCACGTTGATGAGGAAGACCGATCCCCACCAGAAGTGGGCCAGCAGCCAGCCGCCGGCGACCGGACCCACCGCGACTCCGAGCCCTGTCGTACCGGACCAGATTCCGATGGCCCTGGCTCGGTCGCGCGCCTCTGTGAAGGTGTTGGTGAGGATGGACAAGGTAGAGGGCATGATGGCCGCCCCGCCGATGCCCATGAAGGCCCGTGCCGCGATAAGCCGGTCCGCCGTTCCGGAGATGGCCGACGCGGCCGACCCCAGGGCGAATATGAACAGACCCGCCATGAAGACCCATTTGCGACCGAGGCGGTCTCCAAGGCTGCCGGCCACGAGGAGCAAGCCGGCGAAGACGATTGCGTAGGCGTCAACTATCCACTGCAGCGAGCTCGACGAAGCGTGCAAAGTGCGCACGATCACCGGTAGAGCCACGTTGAGGATCGTGTTGTCCAGGCTGACGATGAGGAGGCTCACGCACAGAACCGCAAGGATTCCCCTGCGATTCCCGCTACGACCAGCCTCGGGCGCTTGGCGGTCTGACGGTCCTCTAGGGCCATCGAGAATCGAGTCAGCTGTGGAGCGATGCACCACGACCATCACACTAGCCAGCGTCCCTGCGCAGCTCTTGATAGCAACTGCGATGGGGCAGTCATGTCGCATCGTCTCAGCAACCGCGTAGGCACAACTCAGGAAATCCCCAGACGCGGACGTTGTACTGAAGGAGCGGAGTAGTGAAGGCGCTACCGTCCCCAAGAGGAGAGGGCGATGGAAGAAGAGAACAAGAGCAACGAAGGCGCAGGGCAAGAGGAGTGGTCATCTGCTGCCGGCCCGACGATCCCGGTGGAACCTGTCACCCCTGTGCAGCCGGTCAGCCCGGTCGCGCCGGGACAGCCTGGCGGACCGGGCGCGTGGTCTTGGGCTCCGCCGCCTCCGCCGCCCGCGCCTTCGGTCGTGACGCCCGAGGCGACTGGTGCCAGCCCGGGCGGTGGCTGGGCATGGGTGCCTCCACCTCCTCCACCTCCCGCCGGGCCTGGTGGCGGGCAGCCATGGGGATATCACTCTGGTCCGTACTGGGTGCCGGTACAGCCGCCGCAACCGAGCCCGGCGACCCAGCAGCGCTCTCGCGTTGGCTGGACTGTCACCGTCGTGGCATTGGTGATCGTGCTCGCCATGGCTGCCGGGTTCGGAGTGGGTCGCGTGGCCTGGCACTCGAGTACCTCGTCCACCCAGCAGCCATCCACAAGTCTGCCCTCGGGCTCGTCTGGTTCAGGCAGCTTCCCCTTCGGCTCAGGCAGCTTCCCCTTCGGGGGCAGCTTCGGGTCGGGATCGTCGAGCTCGGCGGGCTCTAGCTCGTCGGCGGCCGGTGCCCCGTCGGATGCCTCAGCTATCGCCTCTGGTGTCGACCCGGCCCTCGTGGACGTGAACACCACTCTCGGCTACGAGGCCGAGGAGGCAGCCGGGACGGGCATCGTCTTGACCTCTACTGGTGAGGTTCTGACCAACAACCACGTGATCGACGGTGCCACGAGCATCAGCGTCACTGACGTGGGCAACGGCCGCGTCTACACCGCCACGGTGGTCGGCTACGACCGTTCGAGCGACGTCGCCGTGTTGCAGTTGCAAGGTGCGTCGAACCTCAAGACTGCGGCAATCGGTGACTCTGCGCAGGTGCACGTCGGCCAGGCTGTCGTAGCGATCGGGAACGCAGGCGGAGGCGGGGGAACACCGAGCGTCGTGGGCGGCTCTGTGACAGCACTCAGACAATCGATCACCGCCACCGAGCAGGACGGTGGCAACCCGGAGAACCTGTCTGGCCTTATCGAGGTCAACGCCGGGATCGAGCCGGGCGACTCGGGTGGCCCGCTTGTCGACACCCAGGGCAAGGTTCTCGGTATGGACACGGCCGCATCGGCCGGGTTCTCCTTCCAGACGAACGGTACCCAGGGCTACGCGATCCCGATCAACGAGGCCATCGCCATCGCAAAGAAGATCGAGAAGCATCACGCCTCGGCCACGATCCACATCGGCACGACTGGATTTCTCGGCGTGAGGGTCGAGGGGCAAGGGCCCACCGGGGCGAAGATAACGGGGGCTTACATAGCGGGTGTGGAGCCGGCCACACCGGCAGCCACGGAAGGCCTGGCGGCAGGGGACACCATCACAGCCCTAAATGGCAAGACGGTGACCTCGCCCGAGCAGCTCACGACGCTGCTGCAGCAGTACCACCCTGGAGACAATGTTCGCTTGAGCTGGACAGATTCGTCAGGTGGCAAGCACACGGCGACGCTAAAGCTCGCCACCGGGCCAGCGGCCTGAGGCTCGTGAGTAGAGCCGGTGTCGCAGCTGGCGGTTTCCCGAGTTCAAGCTGCCAGCCTCAGCGCCGCTAGGACCGAGGAGGATTTCAACACCCGCTCAAGGGATCAGTGCTGATAACCGATACCTATTGCTGAGCTAGCCGTATGTGCACGACCCCCAGCCACCCCCCCTGGCCTGGGGGTCGTTGCACGAGCTGACTCGGCAACGAACTAGTTACGCGCCGATTTGAGCTTGGCGAGCGTACGGCTGTCTCAGGGCGGGCCGCTTTCGTGTCGCGAGCGTGGCGTTACTTCGCCTCACATCTCGTCGCTCTCGTCTGTGTCTCACAGCTCAGTGCGCCCCTTCTTTCCGGCCGAACGCGCCCACTAAGCGCGGAGCCGGCGGACGGTCCCGTCCACCAGGCATCTATGCGCCGGGTCGAGCCCGAGGGTTACGGTGGGAAACGTCTAAGCCCGCGTAGCTCAAGAGGAGCAAGGGTCAGGAGGGTTAGGGTCCAACGACTCTGTACACGCATTCGTAAAGTTTGCATTCTTGGAGATGAGCCGGTGACCCGGGCTTATCCGGTCGGCGAACAAATGGGATGACCGGCTGGTTCGGCGGTCATTTCGAGAGGAGACACAGGTCATGAGCAGGATTAAGCAGGTGTTGGTGGTTTTTGCCGCCATCACCATGATCGGGGCGCTAGCTGTCGTTAACCTTTCGGCCTCGGGCGCGAGCACAAAAGCAGCGGTGAGGCAGGCAGCGACGAAGTCATCCCCCGGCAGCCAGTGGACCACGAAGCACCCGTTCAAGGCTGGGTTCATCTACGTCGGTGCGCCGAGCGATGCCGGCTGGACCCACGCCCAGGACGTCGGCCGCCAAGACGTGCAGAAGTCCTTCGGCGGGCGCGTCGTGACTATGTACAAAGAAGACGTACCCGAGGGTCCGCAGTGCGCACAGGTCATCACCCAGCTGGTTAACGCGGGAGCGAACATAATTTTCGCAACCTCGTACGGGTACCAGCCCCAGCTGGTCGCAGCCGCCGCCAAGTACCCGAACGTGATCTTCGAGCAGGCGACCGGCACGACCGTCATCGCGAAGCACCTCGGCGAGTACTACGGCGCCGGCGAAGATGGCGACTACCTCGGCGGCATGGCAGCCGGCGCGGCAGCCAAAGCCGCCGGCAACAACAAGATCGGTTTCGTGGTCCCGTACCCAATCCCAGAGTGCCTGCGTGAGGTCGACGCCTTCACGATGGGTGCCCAGTCAATGGACCCGGCCGCGACCGTCAAGATTGTCTGGACCAACACCTGGTTCGCCCCGGCCACCGAGCGTCTGGCAGCTCAAAGCCTCGTCGCCTCCGGCGTGTCCGTGCTCGCTGACGGGCAAGACAGCCCGACCACCGGTCAGGTCGCCGCGGCCCACAACCTCAAGTGGGTTGGCTATGACTCCAATCAGGAGAGCTTTGCTCCCAACTCCTGGCTGACTGGGACCGAGTACAACTGGGGCCCGTACTACGTCCAAGAGGTCAAGGCTGCGATGGACGGCACCTGGACGGCACGCTTTTGGTACGGCAGCCTGGCGGATGGCTTCGTCCAGATGGGCCCGTTCGGCAAGTCTGTCGCCGCGGCCACCCGCACGGCGATCCTCGCAAAACAGGCTCAAATTGAAAAGGGAACCTTCGACCCGTTCACTGGCCCGATCTACGGCCAGAACGGCAAGGTCGTCGTTCCGAAGGGCGTGACCCTCACGGTGATGCAGAAGTACTCCATCACCTGGTTCGTAAAGGGCGTCATCGGCAACCCCAAGGGTTAGCAGACCTACATGACCGACTCCGTGCTTGACACTGGGGAGGTCTCGGCGGCTCCGGCCGCGGGGACTCTCCCGGTGGCAGGCCTCCCTGCTGATGCTCCTGGCGGTTTGCCGAGGGCATTGGCCGTGGAGGCAGTCGAGATGACCAAGCGCTTCCCCGGCGTCGTCGCCAATGACCATGTGTCGTTCGCTGCGGCCGAAGGCGAGGTGCACGCTCTTCTCGGGGAGAACGGGGCCGGTAAGACCACGCTTTGCAATCTCCTGATGGGCCTCTACCGTCCAGACGAGGGCAAGCTCTTCGTCGGCGGCAAGCCCGTCAGGTTCCACTCTCCAAGAGACGCCCAGGACGCGGGCATCTTTATGGTCCACCAGCACCTGCGCCTGGTGGAGTCCATGACGGTGGCCGAAAACGTCGTTCTTGGATGGTCCACAACTCGCCAGATCCGCTTTTCTCGCCGAAAAGTGGAGAAAGTGGTGGCAGAGGCGGCCGACCGCTTCCAGATGCCGGTCGACCCTAAAGCACGGATCTGGCAGCTTTCCCTCGGTGAGCGCCAGCGTGTCGAGATCCTGAAAGCGCTCTACCGTGGCGCAAGGATTCTTATCCTCGACGAGCCGACCACTGTGCTAACTCCGCAGGAGGCCGAGCAGTTGTTCTCCAGCGTGCGCGATATGGCTGCCGCCGGACGGACGGTGATCTTCATCTCCCACAAGCTTCCCGAGGTCCTCTCCGTCGCCGACTGCGTGACCATCCTTCGCCAAGGCCGCTCGATCACCACGGTTCCGACAGCTGGCACTGACGCCGACGACCTGGCGGGCCTTATGGTCGGACGCGAGGTATCCCTCGAGGCGACCGCCAGGACCGCGGAAGTGCCTGGGCCGGTAGCCCTCGAGTTGGCTGGCGTCTCTGCTCGCGGTGACCTCGGTACCGAGGCGCTGAGGGAGGTCACCCTCGACGTGCACGCTGGGGAGATCCTCGGCATCGCTGGTGTGTCTGGCAACGGTCAACGCGAGCTCGCCGAGGTAATTGCTGGCTTGCGTCCCACGACACATGGTCAGGTGAGCATCGGCGGCAAGCGAGTTCCCGACGGCGACCCGCGGGCCGCAATCGACCTCGGGATCGCCTATGTGCCCGAGGACCGTATGGGCACTGGGATCTCGCCGAATCTCTCCATCGCCGAGAACCTTGTCCTCAAGTCATATCGGGGCAAGACGATGCGCCGCGGTCCGATGCTTTCGTCCCGCAAAGAGATCGCCAATGCCAAGGTGATGATCGAGCGGTTCGACATCCGCGCCCCAGGGCCGCGCACGCTGATCCGCCAGCTCTCAGGTGGCAACATACAAAAGGTCCTTCTCGCCCGCGAGCTCTCCTCAGATCCACGCGTGCTCGTAGCGGCATCGCCCACTCGCGGCCTCGATGTCGGCGCCACCCAGTACGTAAGACGGATCCTTGCCGAGACGGCGAGGAACGGGGTCGCTGTCATAATGGTGAGCGAGGATCTCGACGAGATCTTCGAGCTCTCTGACCGCATCGCCGTCTTTTACGGCGGTCGCGTCGTCGGTGTCGTTCCAGCCTCCGAGGCTAACCGCCAGCAGATCGGCCTCATGATGGCGGGTGCGTCGTGACCGGCCCGTTCAGGATCGAGCGTCGCCTGGACACACCGAAGTGGCTGATGGTGGCCGTTCCGATCGCCTCGGTCTTCCTGGCGGCGATCATCGTCGGCATCTTGCTGATCGCCACCGGCCACAACCCGTTCTCCACTTACCACCAGATGTACTCAGCCGCTGTGACAGCTGACGGCGCGCTCTCGTCGACTTTCGTCTACTCCACGCCGTTGCTGTTCACTGGCCTTTGCGCCGCCTTCGCCTTCCGGATGAGGACATGGAACATCGGAGGCGAGGGCCAGCTCTACATGGGTGCGGTCGGTGCCTCGGCAACCGGCCTCGTGCTGGGCAGCTGGCCCCGCCCGCTCCTGATCATTGCCATGATCCTCGGCGGCGCCTTCGCCGGGATGCTCTGGGCGGAGATCCCCGCCTTGTTGCGTGCTTATTTGCGTACGAACGAGATCCTCACCTCGCTCATGCTGAATTACGTTGCCGGCTTTTTCATGTACTACCTGATCTACGACAGCGACTCTTACTGGCGCGACCTCACCACGCCCGGGGCATCGGTGTTCCCCACGGGAAAGACCCTCGTTCCCAACGCCACCTGGCCGGGCATCACCATCGGCTCGGTGACGATCCCGATGGGATTCGTGCTCGGTGCAGGCCTCGCAGTCGCCCTCTTGGGTTTGATCCGCTCCACCCGCTACGGCTTCGAGATGCGGGTGATGGGTGACTCGCCCCAGGCGGCCAACTACTCCGGCATCCGCACCAAGCGAAAGATCCTCTCCGTGATGGCCATCTCGGGAGGGATCGCCGGCATCGCAGGCTCGAGCCAGATAGGCGACTTCGGCCATGTGCTCGACCCCCGTGGCCTCCAGCAGGCGCAATACGGCTACACCGGCATCGTCGTCGCCGCCTTAGCCCTTTACAACCCTCTGGCCGTCGTGCTCGTCTCCCTACTTATCGGCGGACTGACAAATGCCGGCTTCGCCCTTGAGGGTCCCTCCTTCCCGACCGGCCTCGTGGGCACCATGGAAGGGATCATCCTCTTCACCGTTCTTGGCGGCGAGATCCTCGCCCGCTACAGGATCGGGCTGCGCCATCGGGCTGTGGCAAGCGTCGTTGCCGAGCCCGTGCAGGCGACGGGGGCGGCATCATGAACTCCAACATCGTCCTTGCCGTCGTCGTGTCGGCCATAGCTTTCGGCACGCCGCTCGTCCTCGCCGGTCTCGGCGAGCTGCTCGCGGAGCGCTCGGGTGTGCTCAACCTCGGCGTCGAGGGGATGATGCTTATGGGTGCTGTGTGCGCCTTCTGCGTCTCCCAGAAGCTGCACTGGTCGTCGGCACTCGTGCTCCTGCTTGCCGTCGTCGCCTCCATGGTTGCCGGTGGCGCCATGGCGCTCATCCACGCCTTCTTGACGATCACAATCCGGGTCAACCAGATCGTCTCGGGGCTAGCCCTCACCATCTTCGCGGGGATCATCGGCCTGTCGTCTTATCTTGGCCAGGTGTGGAACATCGGCGGTGTGGCGGGAAAGCACCAGTTCAACGACGTAAACCTGTTCGGGCTTAAGCACCTGCCTATCGTGGGGCCGCTCATCTTCAATGAGGACGCTTTCGTCTACGCGTCCTGGGTGCTCGTAGCCGCTGTCATGTACTACCTGTACCGCACCAGGCCTGGCCTCTACCTGCGAGCGGTGGGCGAGAACCCCGCCGCGGCGGACGCCATGGGGATCAACGTCACCGCCTACCGCTACACCCACACGATCATTGGCGGGACGCTCGCAGGGCTCGGTGGCGCTTACTTCACCTTGGCTCTCGCCCCGATCTGGACCGATGGACTCACAGCAGGTGATGGGTGGATAGCTATCGCCCTCGTGATCTTCGCCTTCTGGAGGCCGGATCTGCTCGTGCTCGGTGCCTACCTGTTCGGCATCTTCTCCGCCCTCGGGCCGACCTTGCAGACACGCAACATCACCGTGCTTCCTTCGGAGTTCTACTCGGCGCTGCCGTTCTTGATGACTGTCATCGCCCTGGCAGCGGCTTCGACGAGCTGGGCCAACCGCCGTGTCGGCACTCCGGCCTCGCTCGGCATCCCTTACACACGTGAAGAGGGCTGAGCTCTCCTAGCTAGTCGCAACAGACGACCGAATGCCCCATCGCTGGCACAGAGCGCGCCCGAGTTCAGGACTCGAGCCCTGAAACGGTCTTCGAGCGGACGGTCAGCTCATCGATGACGCTCAACAGGACTTCGACTCCGAGTCCGGGACCCGTGGGAACCGATATCTGGCCCCCGCTCAGGCGGAACGGGGTGGTGATGTCCTGGTGGAAGTACCTGTCGGAGGCAGAGATGTCTCCCGGCAGGCTGAACCCGGGAAGTGAAGCCAAGGCGAGATTCGCTGCCCGCCCGAGCCCTGTCTCGAGCATGCCGCCGCACCAGACCGGGACGTCGGCAGACAGGCAGAGGTCGTGGACTGCCCGTGCCTCGAGGTAGCCTCCGACGCGACCTGCCTTGATGTTGACGACCGAGCAGGCTCGAAGAGCGATCGCGCTGGCGGCAGATTGTGCCGAGACGATCGACTCATCGAGGCAGATCGGGGTGGTCAAGTGCTCCGCCAGCTGGGCGTGGCCGAGAAGGTCCTCCTCGTGCAAAGGCTGCTCGATAAGCAAGAGGGAGAACTCGTCGAGGCGTGCCAGGTGGGCAAGGTCCGATCTCCGGTAGGAGCCGTTTGCGTCGACCTGCAACATGAGATCAGGTCCGAAACGTTCCCGCACCGCCTGCACGGGCTCCAGGTCCCACCCGGGCTCGACCTTCAACTTGATCCTCAAATAGCCCTGCTCCAGGTACTCCTGCACCTGTTCTAAGAGTTCTCCGACCGGGCGCGTGATCCCTACAGCCACCCCGGGCGTCACCGCGCTCGACACCCCGCCGAGGTAGGTGCTCAGAGAGATTCCTGCCGCGCGAAGCTCCGCATCGAGCACGGCCATCTCTAGGGCTGCTTTTGCCATGCGGTGGCCCTTGATGGGGGCGAGAAGGCCAGCGACCGCCTTTCCGTCCAGCTCCCTGGTAGCCAAGAGCCTCGGAGCTAGATAGCGGGTAACGGTGAGCCAGGCGGAGTCGAGGTACTCCGAGGAGTAGAGGGGATCGCTCGAAGCGACACACTCGCCCCATCCGTCGCCCTCGTCGGACTCAACTCGGACTAACAGCGCCTCGCGCACGGTCTCGGTGCTAAGCGGCGATCGAAAAGCCGAGACGAGGGGCAGGCGAATAAGGCGCAGCTCGATGGCACGGATGTTCACTGGACGCGCGTCCGGTTGCGAACGTTGGCGGAGGGCAAAGGATCAGTCGTGTTCGAATCAGTGCGCATACTGCGAGTCTGGTCTCTCCAGCGCCGCGCCGCCTGCCAGCAAAGCCACAATCCCAGCCAAGGAAGAAGACTCCCGAGGCCGCGATACAGCGTGGCTCACCTGGTGCTTAGCTCTGTTCGTGCCATCCTCCACGCCTCGTGGCAACCGTCCTCGATCGGCTCGCACGGTACTGTGCTGTGCCGTCATCGTGCTGCTGGCGGCCACCGCGGCGAGCTGTCGATCTAGTGCGGCCGGGAAAGAGCCAACAACCACGACAGCACGGGGCCGGGCGAGTGCCACGACCACCACTTCGATCGTGAGCACGTCGGTGGTCCGCTCGAGCACGACTACCACTACCCAATCACAGCCAGGTGGGGCCGACCGTGCGGTCCGCTTCGACGACGGTTCGCTCGGCAACCAGCCAACGCGAGTGGCGTGCAGGCTTCTCAGCCGGGCACAGATCGAGGGTCAATTCGGCGGTCCGGTCGGCCCCCCGACACCCACTTATCCCTATTGCCAGTGGTTGGTGGGCGCGGACTCGTTCTTGGCACTCGCGGTGGAACCAGGTACGTCTTTTGACAACGCCACCCAATTCGTCAACACGCTCGAGACGGTCACCGGCCTCGGACAGCAAGCGATAATCGCCAATAACCGCTACCTGTACTTCACCGCCGCAGGCACCACTTACTGGCTGTTATGGCAACAGGTGGGTGACTTCTCCGAGCTGCACACGAGCCAGCTCGTCGCCTTGGCCCACGACGTGTTGGCCCATGATCTCGCCCGCCAGAAGGCGGCGGCCCCTGTGCCCGGGCCTGCTGGGCCGCCGATCTACTTTGCTGGTGACTCGACCGCGGCCGGGCCGGAGTGGGCCTGGGACACGTACCACGTCACTTCGCCGGAGCTTGCAACCTTGGCGGAGTACCAGGTGGGCAGTGGCCTCATCAGCCCGGCTTACTTCGACTGGCCCCGGCATCTCCTCGCAGTCGTGGCGGCTCGCCGACCCCGGCTCGTGATCTACATGGGCAGCGCTAACGACGGTCAGGCACTCTTAGCGGACGGCGCGATTCAGCCGGTGGGGAGCCCGCTTTGGAGGAAGGTCTACGGAGCAAGAGTTGCCGGCATGATGGCGTCGCTCCTAGCCGAGGGTGCCAAGGTGCTCTGGATCGGGGAGCCGGCCATGCAGGATCCCCAGCTTTCGCAGTACATGGCGGTGATGGACGAGGTCTGTGCCCAGCAGGCGGCGAAATATCCGGGCGTGACGTTTTTTGACCCGGGCACCGTGCTCGACGGACCACGAGGCAGCTATGACCCCGATCGCCTCATCGGCGGCCAAGAGGTGCAGGTGCGCCTCGACGGCGTGCATTTGAACATGGCGGGCAGTATTTACCTCGCCAACTACATCGCCGCCTATGTTTCCCGCATACTTGCCAAGGCCGCGACAGCAAGCTCCGCCAGGCTGGAGGTGCCGCGTCGTGAGGTAGAGCCGCCTACCACCTGAGTCTTGCCCGAGCTATCCAGATATCCTCAAGACAAGTCCGTCTTGTCGGACGAGGAGGCAGGCCATTGTGTGAGGGCGCCGTTTAGGAGCGGCGCAGGAATCAGCGGAGGTGTCCAATGGTTACCGAGCAGACGTCGATTCCGCGGGCAGGTGGATCGAGCGAGCCCAAGGCCCCAGCCCTCAGATCTGTGGGCGTCCCCCCGCAAAGGCGCAAGAGCGCCGCTCATGCCCTCGCCCCTCTCATCGCAAGCCTCCTCGGAGGCCAGGTCCCGGTCCGTATCGAGCTGTGGGACGGCAGCGGCTTCGGGCCGACAGATGGCTCGGGCACCATCCATGTCCGCTCTTCGGACGCCTTGCGCCGCATCCTGTGGGCTCCCGGCGAGCTCGGTTTCGGGCGCGCCTATGTAGCAGGCGACGTGGAGCTCGAAGGCGACCTCATAGCCATGTTCACGAGCTTGCACCGTGTCGCCCCGCGGGACTTGCGGGTGGGATTGCGGGCCGTTCCGGCTGCCTTCAGCGCAGCCTGGCGGGCCGGTGCCATCGGCCTTCCTCTGGCTGCGCCACCTGAGGAAGCCCGTGTCGGCGGCCTGAGGCAGCATTCGAGGCACCGTGATACCCAGGCGGTCACGCACCACTACGACGTGGGCAACGATTTCTACGAGCTTGTCCTCGGGCCGACCATGACCTACTCGTGCGCCCGCTTCGCCGACCCGGCGATGAGCCTCGAGCAGGCTCAGGAGTCCAAGCACGAGCTGATTTGCCGCAAGTTGGGCTTGCCAGATGCAAGCGGCATGCGACTTCTCGATGTCGGCTGCGGGTGGGGGACGATGGCGATGCATGCAGCGGCCAACTATGGCGCCACTGTCGTCGGCATCACTTTGAGCGGGGCTCAGGCCGACTACGCCCGCCAGCGCGTCGCCGCCTCGGGTCTTTCCGATCGCGTCGAGATCCGTGTGCAGGACTACCGGGAACTGGGACGAGAGCGCTTCGATGCCATCTCCTCGGTCGGCATGTTCGAGCACGTCGGCAAGGTCCGCACCGCCCAGTACTTCGAGACCCTGCACGGGCTCTTAGTGCCGGGTGGAAGGCTGTTGAACCACGCCATTTCCGAAGTTGGGGGATCGCGCCTTCGGCCGTGGAGCTTCTTCGGGCGCTACGTGTTTCCCGACGGTGAGCTGCTTGATGTTGGCGACGTCATCTTGGCCATGGAGCAGATGGGTTTCGAGTGCCGCGATGTCGAGTCGTTGCGCGAGCATTACGCACGGACACTGCGTGTATGGGTGGCCAATCTCGAGGCCAACTGGGAAGCCGCGGTTGCAGAGGTCGGCCTCGCCCGCGCCAGGATATGGCGGCTCTACATGGCAGCTTCGGTCATCGGTTTCGAGAACGGTGGCATCGCTGTGCACCAGGTGCTCGGCATCGTGCCCGACGGCGGCCGCAGCAAGATGCCGCCAACACGCGCCGCCTGGGGCTAAGAACCGGGTCGGGCGCTCCCGGCCTTTAAGTGCAAAAAAGGGGCGGTCTGCCCTATCAATTCGGTCCGACGCCCGAATCCTAGGGGCCTTTCGACCCTGTCCGCGCAAGCATGCTGCCGCTTTACTGGCTCCATGACTGCTGATCTGACTGTGCAAAAGGCCGCGGAGTCGTGATGTCCAAGTTCTCGAGACGGGCATTTCTCGGAGGCAGCGCGGCTGTGGCGGGCGGGCTGGTCGTGGCAGATCACCTGCGGTTCCTCGAGCCGTCGACCGGTGATCTCGCGAGCTCCGACGAGTTCTTGACCGGCAAAGAGGTCGTCTACCGGACGGGACACTCCAACAACTGCGACGGGGCATGCGGACACCTTGTGCATGTCACCGACGGACGCGTCACGATGATCGGACCGGCAAGCTGGGGCGCAACGACGATCGCCGGCGACCCGGCGCCGACCTTCCATCCGCGCATTTGCCTGCGAGGCCTCTCGCAGATCTCGAACACCTACAGCCCGGACCGGATCAAGTACCCCTACAAGCGGGTGGGCGAACGCGGCTCGGGGAAGTGGCAGCGCATCAGCTGGGACGAGGCGACCACGCTCATCTCCACGAAATTTCAGGAGATTCAGGCCAAGTACGGCAAGACTTCGGTGTGGGTGGCGCCCTACACGGGCTCTCTTGCACTTCTGGAAGGCGTCATCGGTGCCGGGTTCCGCTTCGCCAGCGTTATCGGTGCCTCGGCGGGGGACTCCGAAGGCGACAACGAGGGCGACTCCGCCACCCCGGCCGGCTGGAACTATGTCCTGGTCGACCCGACCAATCCTGCCAACGCCGGCGGCTTTTTCACCGGGCACGAGTCGGTCGACTTCATGAACGCCAAGACGATTGTCTTCTGGGCCAACAACGTCGCAGAGACCTCGCTTCCTGACTGGCGGATCATGTGCGACGCCAGGGACCAGAACGGCACCCGGCTCATCTCGGTCGACCCCCGCTTCACAGTCACTTGCGCCCAGTCGGACGAGTTCGTACCGATCCGCCCAGGCGCCGACACGGCTCTCATCGACGGCATCATCCACCAGATCTTCGCCAACGGCACCTATGACGCCGGCTACATCCGTGCCAACACCGTAGGGCCCTACTTGATCAACCCGACCAACGGCAAGTGGCTGCGTGCCAACGAGGTCATTGCCGGCGCCAAGGACGATTACGTCGTCTTTGACGAGTCGGACAACAAAGTGAAGGCGGCGAGCGACCCGAGCGTGAAGACGCCGGCGGTCTTGGGCACGCACAAGGCCGGCAAGTTCGAGGCGCGCACCGCCCTGCAGGCACTTGCCGACATGGCGGCCAAGTACACACCGGAGTACACCGAGAAGCTGACAGACGTGCCGGCCGCCCAGGTGGTCTCTTTGGGCCAGATCTGGGGCGCCAGCAAGCCCCTCGCGGTGCGGGTCGGTTTCGGGCTGTCGCACTGGTACCACGGCGACTTGCACATGCAGGCCCTTTTGACCCTGCAGGCGATCACGGGCAACATCGGAGTCCATGGCGGCGGAGTGACAACTTTCGCCGGCGGCATGGCGGCTACCTTTGCCCCCTTCGACCTAATCGACTTCTGGGCTCCCAAGGGCACCAAGCTCTACACCCTGCTCGAGCCGATGAACTTCTGCGATGCGGTCGAGAAGGATGACCCCTTCCCGGTCCGAGCGGCCTGGTTCCCGATCGACAACTTCGCCCAGCAGATGTCGGATCGAAACAAGATCAGAGCCGCCATGGAGAAGCTCGAGTTCATTGTCGTCTCCGACTACTCGCTCACCGCGACGGCCGACCTTGCCGATGTCATCTTGCCCGCCTGCACGTATTTCGAGAAGACGGACCTGCTCTCTTCGAACAACTTCTACCTGCAGTTCATGCCGAAGGTCATCGAGCCTCTCTTCGAGTCGAAGTCGGATCTTGATGCCATCGGGATGATCGCTGAGAAGATGGGCTACGGAGAGTACTTCCAAGAGACTCCCGAGGAGCTGATCAAGCAGATCATGCACCTTGGCCAGCCCGACGCCGACCCGTCGGTGCAAGGCCTCACCTGGGAGCGCCTCACCACCGAAGCCGTGCATCTCAACACCGACCCGATGCCGTGGCTGCCGTTCTTCGACCAGCAGTACGCGACAAAGAGCGGCAAGATCGAGTTCTACGTCGAGATGCTCCTGCCCTTTGACCAAGAGCTCTGCGACCACAAGGAGCCGATCGAGGCCTCGCCGACGAACCCGCTCTACTCGAAGTACCCGCTCGTTTTCCTTTCTACCCACACCAAGTTCCGCACCCACTCACAGTTCGTGAACCTGCCCTGGTTGAAGGAGATCAACAACGGCGGAGACGGTTTCTTGGAGATCAACCCTCGCGACGCCGTTCCCAGGAACATCGCGGACGGTGACGTCGTGAGGATCTTCAACGACCGGGGCGAGATGAAGGTGCGGGCCCGGCTGACAGAGTCGATGAAGCCAGGGGTCGTCAACTGCTATCAGGGCGGCTGGGACACGATCCGGGTCAAGCACTACATCGAGGGCCATCCCAACAACCTGACCCACCAGATAGCCAAACCTGCCCAGGCACTGATCCCGAACTTCCCGTCGAACGCGGCGTACTACGACGTCCTCGTTCAAGTTGAGCCAGGAGCGTAATCGACATGGCTGCCCAAAGAGACGACAACGTCCCCCACCACGTAATGGTGATCGACACGAACCGTTGCATCGGCTGCTGGAGC
Organism: uncultured Acidimicrobiaceae bacterium; assembly: GCA_963725355.1. Taxonomy (GTDB): domain Bacteria; phylum Actinomycetota; class Acidimicrobiia; order Acidimicrobiales; family Bog-793; genus Fen-455. The sequence goes on along the minus strand of CAVRYE010000006.1, from coordinate 82,073 downwards.
TGTGCGATCGCGTGCAAGCAGGTCAACAACGAGCCCCTCGGCTATTTCTGGAACCGGGTGCTCACGACCGCCCCCAACCAGTCGACGACTGCCAAGGCTCCCGCCAGCGACAACCTGGATGTGCCTTGGGGAACCTACCCAAACTGCGAGCTGGCCTATCTGCCAGTCGCCTGCCAACAGTGCAACGACGCCCCGTGCGTGAAGGTCTGCCCAGTGCAGGCGACCTTCCGGCGCGACGACGGCACAGTGCTCATCGACTACAACCGCTGCATCGGCTGCCGCTACTGCATGGCAGCTTGCCCTTACGGAGTGCGCATCTTCAACTGGGGTGACTCTCATTACGCACCAGGCGGGGTCGTCGGTTACGGCAAGGAGTACTGGACCGAGGACCGCCTCGTGTTCACGCCCGAGCGCCCGAAGGGCGTCGTCGAAAAGTGCACCTTTTGTGTGGAGCGCATCGACGTTGGCGAACTGCCTTACTGCGTCGTGGCCTGCCCGATGGGCGCGCGGATCTTCGGAGACCTCAACGACCCCGAGTCACAAGTCAGCGAGCTCGTGAACGTAGGTGGTGGCGAGCAGCTCCACCCCGAGCTCGGCACGAACCCGAACGTCTACTACCTCCCGGTCGCCAAGCGCGTTCCGGGCGAGAGCTGAGGAGAAGGCCATGGCCACAACTACCGCGGCACTTCCCGTGCGGGCGACACGCACTTTCCGGCCGATCTGGGCCTGGTACACGCTCCTCGTCGTCCTCATGGCCTGGGGCTTGGCGGCCTGGATCGACGAGCTCCACTACGGCCTTGCCGCCACGGGAATGCGCGATGTCGTCTCGTGGGGCATGTACATCTTCACCTTCGCCTTTTTCATCGGCCTGTCGGCGGGAGGTCTCATAATGGCCTCTAGCGCCGAGGTATTCGGCATCAAGGCCCTGAAGCCGCTCTCGCGCCTCGGCGTGCTTTCCGCCGCCGCCTGCGTGCTGGTGGCGGCCTTGATGGTGATCCCGGACCTCGGCCAGCCGTTCCGGGTGGAGAACATCCTCATCCACCCGAACTGGACCTCCCCGCTCGTGTGGGACATCTTGATCATCAGCATCTACTTCGTCTTCTCGGTCGTCGACCTCTTCGTGCTGCAGCGTCGTGCCGCTGAGCCGAGCCGATGGAAGATGGCCGCCCGGATCATGGCCTACGTCGGACTGCCGACGGCGGTCTTGCTCCACTCGGTGACGGCGTGGATCTTCGGCCTCCAGATAGCCCGCAGCTGGTGGAACACCTCCCTCATGGCCCCGCTCTTCGTGGTCTCGGCCGTGCTCTCGGGAACCGCCCTTGTCACCTTGCTCGCTCTTTGCGCACAGCGCTTCGGCAAGATCGAGCTCGCCGCCGACACACGCAAGTGGCTGCGGGGCTTCATCGTCATCAGCCTCATCGTCGACCTGTTCTTCGTTGGCTGCGACTACATCACGGTGCTCTGGGGCAACGTCCCGGCCGACCGCTCTGCCCTCAACCTCGTGCTGCCTGGGGGTCCCTGGGCTCAGCTGTTCTGGGTCGAGTGGATAATCGGAGGCTTAATCCCGCTCGCCTTGCTGCTTGTGCCGCGGCTCAAGAAGGTGCCTGGATCGCTCGGTTTGGCGGCCTTTCTCGTCATCGTCGGGGTCTACGCCTTCCGCATCGAGCTAGTCGTCCTCGGCTTCATCAACCCCCTTACCCAGTTCCCGCCCGGCAACGCCGTCGGCACCTACAACCCGGCCACCTCCTCGTTCCAGCTCATCGGTCGATACCACCCGACCTGGATCGAGATCGGCATCGTGCTCGGCCTTGTGGGCCTATTCGCAACCCTCGTCACCCTCGGCTACCAAAAGCTGCATGTCATGTCGCCTGGGGCTGAGGGAAGCCACAGCCCCAAGGCGGTAGCCTCGAGCGGAGCCAGCGGCTCATGAGGACTCGGGGGGACATGACCAACAGCAACGGTGGGGGACAGGCCAAGCTGAGCCACCTCGGCAACGGCACCTCGACTTCCTCGGCCAGACCTGAGCGGGAGGCGGTGCTTGCTGCAGTCGATTTGCTCAGCCACTTCTGGAGCCGGCCGCTGCCCGAGGAGGTCGAGACCTGGGTCAAGGCGAGCGAGCTGACGGCCGAGACGCACCGGCTCGTCTCGGCCGATCCCGAAAGCGAACCTGTCAAGGTGCCGACGAGCCCTGAGGAGACGCTCGGGTTGCTCGATGAGTACGAGCGCCTCTTCGTCGGACCGGGCCAGGTGCCCTGCCCGCCCTATGAGTCGTTTTGGCGAGAAGACGTCCCCGTCGACATCCGTCGCACTCTCATGGGACCGTGCACAGCTGAGCTGAAAGAGCTGTACCAGGGCCTCGGGCTGCAGGTGTCCGCGGCATCGGGCGAGCTGCCCGATCATGTCGCTATCGAGCTCGAGGCTCTTGCTGTTGCCCTGTCGCGTGACGACAGCGAAGAGCTCGGTCGCCGCTTGTACCAAGAGCACCTGGGCCAGTTCCTTCCGAGGCTGTGCAGAGCGGTCACCCACGACGCGGAGAGCGACTTCTATCGCGAACTCGCCGCATTGAGCCTCGATTGGATGAGCGCGATCAGGTCCTACTTTGCCGTCGCCCAATCAGCCTGAGGGCAAGGCACAAGGACCCTTCGTCGTCATCTGCGCCGACCTGGGCGACGAGCCGGCGCCCCTCGCCGTCTCAGAGCTCGCCGAGGCGCTAGGTTCAAAGTTGCCTGGAGCCAAGGTCTCAGTGGCAGCGCGGGTCTGCGAGTCGGAAAAGGCACTGACCGACGTGCTCGGCGACGCCCACCCACAGCGAGTCGTGCTCGGGTGTCGTGCCGGTGCAAGGGCCCGAGGTGACCTCCTTGCCTCGTTGCGCAATGCCGGCGTCCCTGCTGCCGGGGCCGACATCGTCGACCTGCGAGCAGGGCGCGAGTGCAGTCGGGACGCGGCCCTCGTCGAGAGCGAGGCTCTGCTCGGCGCGGCCGCGGCTCGTGTCGCAGCGGCCGACCTGGAAACACCTTCTAAGGAGCGAGTGAGCTTCTCGGTCGGCGGGATGTCGCGGCGGTCGCTGTTTCGTGGGGTTGGCCGGGCCCGGCGTCCGATCGCGACCTTGCGGGAGGAAAGATGCGGGCGGTCTGTGTCCTGCACGGTCTGCCTGCTGTCTTGCAGGCATGGGGCACTTCGCCAGGAGGGCGGTCGGCTGGTAGTCGACGGGGATCGCTGTACGGCCTGCGGCGCGTGCGTGCTCGCCTGCCACCGGGGCGCCCTCAGCCTCGCGGGCGCCGACCTGGGAGCTCTCGGCGCTGCGGCCGGAGTCCTGGTCGAGTCGATAGAGCGCGACACGCCGGCGAACGGGGTGGCGGTCACCTGCCAGGACGCCGCCGCAGGGCCCCTTCTCGGTGAGGGCTGGTTGTCCTTAAAGGTGCCGTCCTTGGAGATGGTGAGCGCGGGCTGGCTCCTCCAGTTCTTGAGCAGGGGCGTGGGCGTGCGCCTGGTGGGCTGTGGCGAAAAGGAATGCACCGAGCGCGGAGCCAACCTAAGGGCCTTCGTCGAGGAACTGGCTGGGGCACTCGGCCGCCCGGTTGGGGGTTTGCTCAGCACGACGGGTGCCACTGGTCCCGACGAAACAGCTGGTCTCCCCCTAAAGGCCGCCATCTGCCTCGCAGAGCCGGATGCGACGGTGGATGCGCTTAGGAGCCTCGGGGCCCTCGATCCGGACTGTCCGCCCTGGCGGGCAGGCGGCCCCGGATGTCCGCTCGGCACTGTGACGGTCGAGAGCACGGGCTGTTCTCTTTGCGGGGCCTGCGTCAGCGTCTGCCCAACGGGCGCCCTCAGCACGCACCGCGACGGCACGGGTCCGCTCGGCCTCTTTTTGGACCCTCTGTGTTGCACCGCCTGCGGCGTGTGCGTACTGACCTGCCCAGAGCACGTGATCAGCCTCGAGAAGCAACTCGGAAGCGAGTCCATGACCGCTGGCAAGCAGGCTCTTGCGATCGCCCCGGTCAGCCAGGCTTTGTGCGAAAGCTGTGGGATTCCTCTCCCGACCGCGTTGTCGGCGTCAGCGCTTTCCCGCCTCGGCGCGTATTCGTTCCTGGCCGAGGCGGCGGACCGGGTCTGTGCGAACTGCCGCCTTCGTGGCCGCTCAGTGGCGGCGCGGGCAGGGGACCTAGCGTGCTCGACGCGAGCGAGCCGAGCACGTCCTCGATCCAAGAGTACGAGGCGACCGCGGCGGGAAAGCCGCGGGTGGTGACAGTAAGGGCTACGACGTGGAAGAGCTCCTCAGGAGTCGCTCCCGCCTGTAAGGCCCGGCGGGCGTTGGAGCGCACGGCGCCTTCGGCCATCGCCCCGACGGCGATGCCAAGCTTGACAAGGCGGCTGGTGCGTTCGTCGAGCGGACCGGCGTTGGCCGATTCGGCCAGTGTGTCGAGGTTCTGACAAAGCTCGGGAAAGCGCGCTCGGAAACTGGAGTAAATCTCAGGCAAGTACGGCTCGGTCATCGTTCCTCCCCCTAGGGCTCGGACCACGGGTCCCTCTATGGCCTCGAGCAACGCCGAGACTACTTCACCGCCTGTGCCGGGCCGGGTGCCCGGTCGCCACCGGTGGGCAGGTTTCGTCGCCGATGGGAGGTTCCACACTTCCACCTCCTCCCCATTGCAGGAGCCCGGGAGGATGCTTTGCCGCTACGCAGCGCCTTTCGCGTCTTAGCATGTCGCTTTGTCGCGACCTGGCAGGGTCGCGATGACGCTCCGGATTAGAGGAGACATGCCTTTAGACCAAGGGGCTCGGACTCCGCGACCAAGGAGGGTTCTGGCGGTGCGCCGGCGGGCGGCGCTCCTGGTCGGGGTCCTTGTTCTCGCCGCCTGCGGGTGGTTCGAAGCGGCGATGAGACCCTTCGGTCTCGGCTCGAGCCTTTTGACCTTCTCGGTGGCGGCAGGCGTGCTTGGCGCGAGCGCCGTCTCGGCACTGTTGAGCACCTCAGCACCGCTTTCACGAGCTGTGATAAGCGTCGACCCTGCGGGCCGGTTTCGGCGACTTGGGGTCTCGGCCTGGGTGACGGCAGCTGGAATCGTCCTTGGCGTCGAGCTATGGCAGCTGTTCCACCGGCCGAGGAGCCTCTACCCGACGTTGAGCTCTCTTGCCAACGAGGTGATCGGGCCGGGGCACCGGGTCGCCCGAGCTCTCGCCTTTGTCTGCTGGGGCGCCTGCGGCCTGGTGATCTCCTCGCGCCCGAGGGGGTGCCCATGAGCCTCTCGCTTTGGCTGGCCGCCGCGGCCTGTCTCTGTGGGTGTGAGGCGGTCGCTCACCTCGCCGACAATGGCTGGCCCACTGCAGCACAGCTGTTTTGCTCCCTCCGGGCGCGGACGGCAGGTCGGATATTCCTCACTTTCGCGTGGCTGTGGCTTGGCTGGCACACCTTTGCCCGCTGAGGCGATCAAAGAGGCTCTCTGCGCGTTCGACTGCGGAGAGCGGCCGTGATGGGCGACTCGGCCATGTGACACCGAGCAAGTGCTCGAATGTGTGGACGCCCTTGTCGGCGCGGTTGGTCTTCTTGGCGCAAAGGCGGAGGCGTTCGCTGCGGCCGTTGGAGGGCTCAGCGGTTGTGGCGGATGGTCTCGACGTGCCAACGCTACGGCTAGTCGCCTAATGCTCTGGCTCGTTCGCTGTCCGGAGGCGCCTGCCGGGGAGCCGTCACCGGCAACTGTCCGCCGTTGTCATACTGAGCCAATGTCCACCTACCCCGACCGCATCGATCTGCCCGACGGGCGGCGTCTGGAGCTCGCCGTGAGCGGGCCTGCCGACGGTCTCGCGCTGGTATTCCACCACGGCACGCCCGGCGCCCGGACGCCCATGCGGGCCATCGAGCGGGCGGCCCACGCACGGGGCCTGCGCCTGGTCACCTTCTCCCGAGCCGGATACGGCGGCTCCACCCGACGAGAGGGGCGTCGGGTCGTGGACGTGGTGGACGACCTGGCGGCCCTGCTCGTGGCCCTGGATGCCGAGCGGTGCCTGGTGGCTGGCTGGTCGGGTGGCGGCCCACATGCCCTGGCTTCGGCCGCCCGGCTCCCGCAGGTGGCGTCCACGCTGGTGATCGCCGGGGTCGCCCCCTACCGAGTTGAGGGCCTCGACTGGCCTGCCGGTATGGGTCAGGACAACGTGGACGAGTTCGAGGTGGCGATCGTGGGCTCGGCGGTCCTGCGCCCGTTTCTTGATGCCAAGCGCCTCGATGTCGAGCACGTGGACGCGGCGAGCATCGCGGCCTCGCTGGCAGGCCTGGTGTCCGACGCCGATCGGGCAGTGCTCACCGACGAGTTCGCGGAGGACTTGGCCGCTGAATACGCGGAGGCGCTGGCTCACGGCATCGACGGCTGGCTGGACGACGACCTGGCCTTCATCGCGCCCTGGGGTTTCGAGCTGGACGAGATCGACGGGCCGGTGTCCCTCTGGCAGGGTACCGAGGACCTGATGGTCCCCTTCGCCCACGGTGCGTGGCTGGCCGAGCATGTGCCCGGGGTGCGGGCCCATCTTCTGGAGGGCGAAGGGCACCTCTCAGTCGGGGTGGGGGCGCTCGACCAGATGCTGGACGAGCTGGTGGCCACCGCCGGGTAGCGCAGGCGCTGCCCATGGCGGGGCGCGCTAAGGCTGGCGGTCAGCCGGCAGTGGGCCAGAGGTCCTCTGGTTCCTTGCCAAGCGTCTCTGGGAGCAGGGCGAACAGGGCTGTCGCGGGGATGGTGGCGGCGAAGACGATCACGGCCGCAAGACCGAAATGGTTGTCGACATCTGCCACCGCACCGAAAGCGAGGAGCCCGGCGGTAGCCCCGAAGACACCCGCGGCGATCTCCCAGCCGATAACAGAGGCCCGCACCGAGGTGGGAAACAGCTCGTTGGTCAGTGCGCCCGCAGCCGGGGCAAAACTCGAGGCGGCGAGGATCGCGAGCAGGTAGCCGATGACGGCGGCCAAACCAGAGCCGCTGTAGGTGAGCATTCCGCACAAAGCCATGGCGATCATGGCGCCGCACGAAGTGGGTCGGCGTCCGATGCGGTCGGCGAGCAGCCGCCCGAGGAGCAGGCCGCCGAGACCTGTGATCCCCGCCGAGGCGACGAGCAGGGCGGTGGTCCCACCCGAAAAATGCAGGACATTCTCCGCGTACAAAAAGAAGAAGCTGTTGGCGGGGCCGGTTACGACCGAAAGGGCGAAAGTGAGGGCGCTCACGATGAGAAGCCTGTTGCGAAAAGGCCGCCCGACAGCCCCGAGCACCGGCAGCGGGTGCTCGCTCGCGGTGGCTTCGAGTTTGAAGCGGTCGGGCTCGACGACAAGGCGGGCGATGAACGGCAGGGCGATGAGCGGCACGAGCGCGAGGAGGACGACACCACGAAAGCCGAGGGTGTGCTCGCCAAGGCTGTGCACGATGGCGATGATCCCTGAGCCGATCCCGTACCCGGCCGCGATGAGGGCGACCGCCTTGGCGCGCTGCGGCGTCGCGGTCTGCTCGGCCGCCGTCACCTGTGCCAGGCCGGAGGTGGCGCTGAGCATTGGCCGCCCGAGGGCGAAAATGGCGACGAACCACCAGTAGGTAGGGCTGACAGCCGATACCGCTGTGAGGGCGAGGCCCACGGCGCATGTCGCGAGGAGCATGCGGCGGCGACCGAAGCGGTCCGCCAGCCCGGCGAGCGGGAGCCCCCCGAGGGAGGCCAGGCGGAGGACGGCCAGGCCGATGCCGAGCTTGGTGCCCGACAGCCCGGCCTGCTCGGCGATGGTCGCGCCGTGGGTGATGTGACCAAAGTGCTTGGCGACGTCTCCGAGCGCCGCGACGGCGCCGAATTGGCCAAGACCGGCGGCGGCGGCCAGCAGCGCCGTGCCTATGACAACCGGCTCCTTCCAACCGTGAAGGTGGAACCGCGGTGCGGCCGGCTCGTCTTGTGACTTTGCCTCCGGAGGCGTGCGGTCAGCCATGGCTCCGCCGGGCGAGGAAGAAGGGGACGTCCAAGATCATGAGCAGGACGAGCGCCACTCCGGCCGCACTCGCGATGTACCAGGGCCACGGGCCAAGCACCCTCAGGAGTGTCCAGTTGCCGGGGGGCCGCCGCAAGAACATGTAGTTGGCGCCACTCAGGGCGTCGACGAGCCCAACTACGGCGGTGTAGGCGAGAGTGATGGCAAAGGTCCAGACCACCGAGCCGGGACGAGGCACCACGTGTAGCCCGACGACGAGGTAGAGAGCGGCGAACACGATGCCGAGATGGCCTGCGAGGTACTGGAAGAAGACCAGATGGGGAAAGCCGGCGTTGAGGTCGGGCGTGATGACAGCTTGCAGCGTACCGGCCAGGCCCCAGAAGTAGGTGAGCTCGACGAGCAGTGGTGTTCTCCACCAGCAGGCGGCGGCCGCCACGACAAGAGCGGCGTCGCACAAGGCGAGAGGCAGATCCGTCTTGGCCGAAAACGTCCCCGCCAGCACCTTGGCGACGACGAAGCTGACGCCGTCGGCGAGCAGGACCAGCGACAGCACTCGCGCGGCGACGATTGACCATTGCCCCGGTCTGCGCCGGGCTCCAAGGCAGAGTGCGGCGCCGACGACGATGGCGAGCAGTACGGCCACAAGATAAGGCACCGGAGTGACTACCCCCAGCATCGGGCCTCCTCTGTCGTGACCAGCATTGCCGAGCAAAGCGCTCCGATGGTGGCAAGAAGGGATCGCCGGCGACGGATCATATGCGGTCTACGCTCGAACAAGGCGGGCACTCGGCCCCAATCGTGCGGGATGAGAACGCGCCGCCAAGAGGTGGTGGCACATGATCCTGTCCGCTGCATCTAGAGCTGGAGGTGGGGGACTGGTCCTCCTTCAGCTCGTGCTCGTCGTCGTGTTGATCATCGCGGCTGCGAAGATCCTCCCCAAGGCCGGCTACTCGGCCTGGTACTGCCTGCTTTTGTTGATCCCCCTCGTCAACCTCGTCATGATCCTGGTCTTTGCTTTCTCACAATGGCCAGTCGACAAGGAGCTGGCCGGCTATCGCCAAGGTGGTGTGCCTGGCCCGGGCGGGTACCCGACACCACAGTGGCCCCCAGCACCGGGCGGTCCCTACGGGTCCGGGGGCCCGCCGGCCTACGGTTCGGGTCCTTCCCAGTACCCCTCGCCTTCCTGGCCGCCGCCCCCGAGCGCGCCGTCCGGGTCTGCTCCTCCGCCCTGGCCCGGTGCTTCGCAGCCCGCCCCTCCGCCGATGTCGCCGCCCGCCTGGCCCGCGAGCCCTACGACCCCGCCAAGTTATGCCCCACCCGCCCCGGGCACTTACGTGCCTCCGCCACCTCCTGTTCCTCAGTCGCCCGGGGAGACAGAAGAGCCCCCGCACTGGCCTGGAGACCCGGGCGGAGCCGCCCCACCGGCCCCGGGCGGCTGACAGCTCTAGCCCGAGATCGTTGCTCGTTGGATGGACCTAGGAATCGCTCTTTGAGGCCCCTACGAGGTCTACGCTGCCTCGCGAGGCGGGCCCCAGCGCCTTGAATGAGGTCGCTGCGAGAGCACCGCGAGAGGTGGTCCACAATGCTCATGTTCGGGGCCGTGCTCGGAGCCGCGGGAGCAATCGTGATCGTCATCTACCTGGCGGTCGTCGTGGCTTCGATCGTGGGGACAGTCAAGATCATTCAAAAGGCCGGATACTCGGGCTGGTTCGTCCTTTTGGGGCTGGTCCCGGTTGTGAACATCGTCATGTTCTTCGTGTTCGCCTTCTCGGACTGGCCGGTGCACAAAGAGCTGCGCCAGTACCGCCAGGGCGGTTACGGGCCCGGGGGCTACGCCACCCCGCCCTGGCCGGCGCCGCCGGGTGGGGGTTCGGCCCGCGGCGGGCCTGCCGGATACGGGTCCGCGGGACCGGCCGGATATGTGCCGGGGACTCCCTCTGGCTACGGGGGCGGCCCGGCGTTCCCGTCCCCTGCCTGGCCGCCGAGCACCGCGGTCCCGCCCGAGCCCGGTGGGTGGCGCACGCCACCGAGCGTCCCACCGCCCGGAGAACCAGAGACCGCTGCGCCCGGTCCCTCGTGGCCGGACGCGCCGCCACCTCCTGACAGCGGCGGCTGAGCGGGCCGTTCGTGGCGTTGCGGGCGCTCGTCGACGAGCTGGTAGCCGACGCCGGGGTTGGTCCGCAGAAGCGGCCCGGCTGTCTCGCCGAGCTTGTGGCGTAGCCGGCTCGCGTAGACACGCAGGTAGTGAGTCTCGTTGCCATAGCCCTGGCCCCAGACCTCGCGCAGGATCGTCCTGTGGGTGCAGACCTTGCCCACATTGCGGGCCAGGAATGCGAGTAGGTCGAACTCACGCGCTGTCAGCTCGACGGGTGAGCCCTCCACCTCGACGACCCGAGAGGCGACGTCGAGGTGGATTGGGCCGATCCTCATCGTCGGTGACGCAGCCTCGGGGCTGCGCGCGGAGGCGTGCCTCAGTGCCACGCGCGAGGCGCGCCTCGAGCTCTTGCATTCCGAAGGGCTTGGTGACGTAGTCGTCGGCACCGCTGTCGAGGGCGAGCACCTTGCGGTCCTCGCTGTCGAGCGCCGAGAGCACGATCACCGGGACCTCGGTCCACTGGCGCAGCCGCAAGCAGACTTCGACGCCGTCGATGTCGGGCAGCCCGAGGTCCAACACGACGAGGTCGGGCGCAGCCTGGGCGGCCCGTGCCAAGCCCTCGGCGCCGGTATGGGCGACTGTGACCTCGAAGCCCCTTGCCTCGAGTCCAATGCGCAGCGCACGCAGCAGGGCGGGGTCGTCGTCGACGACGAGGACTCGGGTCACGAGAGGACCCTGTCCCTCTCAGCCAGCGTGGACGCACGCGCCGAGCCTGCAGGAAGGCTCAGCACGAAACGTGCCCCACCCGCCCGGGCGGGGCCGACTCCGATGCGACCACCGTGGGCTTCGACGAAGGCCTTGGCAATCGACAGGCCGAGCCCGGCCCGCCCCCCGCCCGCGCCACGATGGAACAGGTCGAAGATCAGCTCACGTTGCTCGGGCGGTACGCCTGGTCCCGAGTCGGAGACGGCAAGCTCGATGGTGTCGGCCCGTCCGAACCTCAAGGAGGCCTCGACCACGATCTCGGCACCGGGCGGGTTGTGCCGGGCGGCATTCTCGAGCAGGTTGGCCAGAGCCTGGGCGATGAGGACGGGATCCACCTCGAGCGGAGGAAGGTCGGCCGTCACGACCAGGCGCAGCCGCGAGACATCGAGCGAGCTCTCCACGAGCGCGGCCGCCTCGTCGATGAGGTCGTCGACAGCCACCGGCTCACGCTTGGGCCGACGCGCTCCCGCCTCGAGCCTCCAAAGGTCGAGCACGGAGCTGACAAGGCGGGTCAAACGATCAGTTTGCTCCTCGATCGTCTCGAGCAGGTCGCTGCGCGCCGTCTCGGCGAGGACGATCCGAGGATCTCGCAGGTCCGAGACCGCCACCTTGATCGAAGCGAGCGGCGTTCGCAGGTCGTGGGCGACGGTGCCAACGAGAGCTGAGCGCCACTCGTCGACTTCTTGCAACAGGTCCGCCCGTAGCGCCTGTTCGCGTAGCTGGGCGCGCTCTATGGCAAGGGCCGCGTGATTGGCGTAGGTCGCCAGTAACGACCTGTCGTGCAGGTCGAGGGCCCGGCCCCGCAGCACGAGCAGCCCGACTGGGCGTCCGGCCGCGGCGAGGGGTATCTGACGCAGCAAGGCGCCGGCAACGATGCTGCCGGTCAAAGAGGCCGGCGTTCCCGGGGCTGGCAGGATGCGCTCCAGCGACTCGCCTGCGAGCTCAAGACCGTCCGAGGCGACCACCTCTAAGTACCCGGTCTCGGCTGAAGGCAACAGCAGGGCGACGGTCTCGAGGTCGAAAGCGCTGCGGACGCTTGAGGCGACGACGCCGAGCATCTCTGAGACCGGCTTGTCGGTTACGAGCAGCTCGGAGAGCTCCAAGAGCCGCCGTGAATCGGTCGCGTGCCTCGCCGAGTCCGAGCGCAGCTCCTGCAGGCGGGAGACGACCGTCGCCACAAGCAGGACCACCGCCACGTAGACGATGAGCGCCAGCCAGTTCTGTCCACTGCCGACAGCGAGGGTCCCATAGGGAGGGATGAAGCCCACATCGAGCACGACAAAGCCGATAAGGACGGCAAGGCCCCCGACCCAGGCGCCGCCTATGACCATCGCCCCGACCACGGGCAGAACTAAGACGAGGGCCGCAGCCGCTACGCTTACGTGGCTCCGGAACGGGAGCATGGCAGCGGTGGCGATCCCCATCGAGATGACAAGAGCGGCGATGCCGGCACTGAGCCGGCGCCATCTGAGAGCTTGCTGCACGCCTGGGAGATTCTAGGCCTGCTAGCAGGACCGGACCGCGATAAGACGTGCGCCCCGGTGGCATCTGGGTTCCGCCGCTGACGAAGGATTGAAGATGCGATCGGGCAAGCATGCGGGTGTCGATCAAGGCCGGGGGGCACCCGAGCCGTCGAGCCCGGGCCAAGAGGTGACCCTTAGGAACGCCGGCGAGGCGGAGCCAGCTGCGGCAGTGCAGGCGCGCGGGCTCACCAAGCGGTTCGGAGAATTCACAGCCGTCGACTCGATCGACTTCGACATAAGCGCCGGCGAGGCTTTCGGTTTCCTCGGGCCGAACGGCGCCGGCAAGACCTCGACGATGCGCATGATCGCCTGCCTTTCACCGGTCTCGGGCGGCACGCTGCGCGTGCTCGGCCTCGACCCCATGCGGGAGGGATCTCACATACGCAGCCGGATTGGCCTCGTTCCCCAAGAAGACACCTTGGACCTGGAGCTCACCGTCAAGGACAACATTTATCTGTACGGGCGCTGTTTCGGCCTCCCGAAGAAGGTGCTGCGCGAGCGCGTCGATCAGCTCCTGGAGTTCGCCCGCCTCACCGAGCGCGCCAATGACCGGGTGGACCCACTCTCTGGCGGGATGCGCCGCCGGCTCACGATCGCCAGGGCGCTCGTGTCCTCGCCTGAACTCGTCATCTTGGACGAGCCGACGACAGGCCTGGATCCCCAGGCTCGTCATCTGCTCTGGGACCGGCTCTACCGGCTAAAGCGCGAAGGCGTCACCCTCGTCATAACAACCCACTACATGGACGAGGCCGAGCAATTGTGCGACCGGCTCGTCGTCATGGACTCGGGGCGCATCGCGGCGTTGGGCTCGCCCCAAGAGCTCATCGAGCGCTGGTCGACCCGAGAGGTGGTCGAGCTTCGCTTTGGGGCCGAAGGCCCCCAGGCCCACGGCGAGACGCTGGCCGATCTGGCCGAGCGGGTCGAGGTGCTGCCCGACCGGTTGCTCCTCTACACCGACGCGGGGGACGCAACCCTCGACGAGGTGCGGTCACGGGGCAAGTCTCCCATTGCCGCCCTGGTGAGGCGCTCGACCCTCGAGGACGTCTACTTGCACCTAACCGGGCGGAGCCTGGTCGATTGAGCCTCGCGACCTCCAAGACTCCAGCCACGAAGGCATCTTCCCGCAAGATCGAGATGCCGCTCGCGCTGCGGGCCTACCAGTACAGCCTGCTCTCCTACAAGCGCACCTGGAGAGGCTCGCTCACCACGACGTTCCTGTACCCGGTGCTCTACCTTGCTGCCATCGGCGTCGGCCTCGGCAAGCTGGTCGACCACGGCTCGACCGTCGCTGTGGAAGGGCTGCCGTACATCTGGTTCCTCGCCCCCGGGCTGTTGGCGGGCACCGCCATGCAGATCGCTGTGAACGAGTCGACCTACCCGGTCATGGCCGGCATCAAATGGCTCAAGACCTATCTCGCCATGCTCGCAACGCCTCTCGAGGTGACCGACGTGTTCTACGGCCACCTGCTCTGGGTGATCACCCGCGTCGCCCTAGCCTCGAGCGTGTTCCTCGCCGTGATGGCGATGTTCCACATCATCGCCTCGCCCTATGCCGTGGCGGCCTTCCCGGCCGCCGTCCTCACCGGGACGGCTTTCGCCGCCCCGGTCATGGCCTTCAGCGCCACTCAGGAGACAGACCAGCGTTTCGTCGTCCTCTACCGCTTCGCGGTCGTGCCCTTGTTCCTCTTCTCCGGCACCTTCTTCCCCGTGTCGGAGCTGCCCGGCTGGTTGCAGGACATCGCCCGGGTCTCGCCTTTGTACCAGGGCGTGAGCCTGTGCCGCGATCTCGTGCTCGGCCGCATGGCAGGGTTCGAATACCTCGGTCATATCGCCTATCTGCTCCTCATGGTCCTCGGAGGCGTGCTGGCGGCGAGGGTCACCTACCGTCGCCGGCTCGTGCAGTGAGGAAGAGACGATGAGCAGCCAATCAACGGGTGCGCCGTCGCTCATCCTCCCGCTGCGGGTGGTGCCTCTCGTAGGCCTGTCGAAGGGTCGCGCCCGCCGGCTCGTCGAGCGGAACGTCGTCGCCTACCGACAGGGCTGGCTCTTTTTGGTGTCCGGCTTTTTCGAGCCGCTCTTCTACCTGCTCTCCATCGGGCTCGGGCTCAACCATCTCGTAGGCCATCTCCAGGTCTCGGGCCGGTCGATCCCTTACACCGACTTCGTGGCGCCCGGCCTGCTCGCCTCCTCGGCGATGAACGGCGCCATCTTTGATGCCACCTTCGGCATTTTCTTCAAGCTCAAGATCGCCAAGACCTACGACGCCGTCCTTGCCACGCCCCTTGGGGTGCGCGACGTCGCCATCGGCGAGCTGGCGTGGTCGCTGATCAGGGGGACCGTGTACTCCTTCGCCTTTTTGGCCGTGATGGCGGCCCTCGGCCTCGTCGCGTCCTTCTGGGCTGTGGCCTGCCTGCCGGCGGCAATGCTCGTGAGCTTCGCCTTCGGGGGCATCGGGATGTTCGGCACCTGCTACATGCGCAGCTGGCAGGACTTCGACCTGATCTCGCTCGCGATAGTGCCGTTGTTCTTGTTCTCAGGGGTGTTCTACCCCCTGTCGGTCTACCCGGGCTGGCTCCGCATCGTCGTCACGCTCACACCCCTTTACCAAGGCGTAGCTCTGTTGCGGGGCCTCGACACGGGCGTGCTCGGCCCGGTGCTGCTCGTCCATGCCGCCTACCTGGCCGCCCTGGGCTTTGTCGGCCTGCTCGGCGCTTCGAACCGCCTCGGGCGCCTTCTGCTCGCCTGAGACCGTGTCGCCCCGCCGCCGCGAGAGCATCGGTTCGTGGGCCGGTATCGCAAACACGGCCCGATGTCGGCACGGCCGTCGACATTGCCGACTAATGTCATCGGCCAAGCAGCACGGCCCGAAGCGGCCGGGGGAACCTACGGACCGAGGACAGGAGAGACCTTCATGGCACTTCAGTTGGGCGATGTCGCCCCGGATTTCACAGCTGACACCACCGAGGGGACGGTCAGCTTTCACGAGTGGCTCGGCGACGGGTGGGGAGTGCTCTTCTCGCACCCGAAGGACTTCACGCCTGTTTGCACGACCGAGCTTGGCGAAGTGTCACGTCTAAAGGACGAGTTCGACAAGCGCAACACCAAGGTCATCGGCCTGTCGGTCGACCCGCTCGACTCGCACGAGCGTTGGGTGGGCGACATCGCGGACGCCACCGGCCATTCCCTCAACTTCCCTCTCATTGCCGACTCGGACCGCAAGGTGGCCGATCTCTACGGCATGATCCACCCGAACGCGAGCGACACCTTGACGGTCCGCTCGGTGTTCGTCATCGGCCCGGACAAAAAGGTGAAGCTTACGATCACCTACCCGGCGAGCACTGGCCGCAACTTCGAAGAGATCCTCCGCGTGATCGACTCGTTGCAGCTCACGGCGGGGTACTCGGTTGCCACCCCTGTCAACTGGCACGAGGGCGAGGACGTGATCATCGTGCCGGCCGTAAGTGACGAGGATGCCAAAGAGAAGTTCCCGAAGGGCTTCCGAGCGGTGAAGCCCTACTTGCGTTACACGCCCCAGCCCAACCGCTGAGCGAAGCTCTAAACGCGCGCAGGCCGCCCGTCGCAACGGGCGGCCTTGTCGCGCTCGACCCGGGGCGAGCGCGGCTGAGTACGCTCTGAGAAATGGCCGCGGTCTCGCGCTGGGCGCTTCGGTGGCGGGATCGCCTGGTGGCTCTTTCGATACTTGATCAAGATGCCCTCCTCTATGGGCTGGCGGCCCTCCTCGCACTCGGCACGATCCTTCTCGGCGAGAGCGCTGACTACCGCCAATGGGCGGAGATGGCGCTCGGCCCGTACATCCTCGGAGCGGCCATCTGCTGGGCCGTGGCGCGGCGTTCCGCGGTGGCGGGCCAAAGGGCTCGCGATGGCCAAGCAGTCCGAACGCCTGCGAAACGGCGTCATTCTCGCCCTCTTCATCACCGTCATGCTCGTCCCGCTCGGCGTCGAGGTGATGCTGCGGGCCGATCATCATCCAGGTGACGAAGTCCAAAACGAGGTGACTGTCATCGAGGCGGGCGGCGACCGGGTGGCGAACCACAAGAACTGCTATCTGGCACACCCCAAGACGATCGGGGGCTCGGTCACGAGCCAGTCCGAGGACTCCTTCTTCCCGTACCTGCCAGGCATGTGCCCCTTCGGCCTCATCAATGCAACCTCGGGGCCGGCCGAGCTCAAGGACGCGCGCATTCCTCTGACGGGCTTCACTCTCATCGTCTTGACCGGGGCGCTTCTTTTGGCTGAGATCCCTTCCCGGCGGCGATGGCGTCTTTTCCAGGTTGTGGTCGTGTTGCCGAGCGGCGCCTTACCGATGGTGACGGGAGGTGACGACCTGCCCGTCATCGCCCTCATGGTGCTCGGGCTGGCCCTCGCCACACGGCGAAGACCTGTCTGGTCTGGCCTGGCACTGGGCCTTGCCGGCACGCTCAAGTTCACCGCTTGGCCCCTGCTCATCCTTTTGGCCCTCGGAGAATGGGACCGACAGGGTCGTCGCGCCATCATTCGTTACTCATTGGCGGTCGTAGCCATCGTTGTCCCCGTGCTCGGGGTGGGCATCGGGTCAAACTGGCACGCCTTTGTCCTTAACGCCATCCGCTTCCCCTTGGGCCTTGCCCGGGTGAAATCACCCGCGGCGAGTCCGCTCCTCGGACAAGAGCTCGTTGTGCTCTTCCCCTCCGTGAAGCCCGAGCTGATTGCCCTTCTCGGCTTTGTGGGCCTGGCCGCGGTCGCTTACGGGCTGTGGCGGTGGACCCCGGCGAGCCCGCAGAGCGCGGCCGGCTTCAGCGGTCTGGCCATGCTCCTCGCCACGATCCTGGCGCCGGCCACCCGCTTTGGTTACCTCATCTACCCCCTCGACCTTTTGACCTGCGCCGTGCTCTTCACGCCTGTCCGCGAGGCGGTGCTCATCGGGGGGGCAGGCCTTCGCCAAGGGCGCCGACGAGCGGACGGCGAGGCCTTGGGCCGATCGGTAGCCCTCGAGCCGACGAGGACGGGTCGGGCCGCTAGGAGCCGTCGGGCACTTCGAAGAGCCGGAGCGTGAGCCCCATCTCGGCTGAGGTCTGCCCGTCTCCGGCGAGTGAAGGGGAGATGGCCGGGTTGACGGGAGCTACCTCGACGCCGACCTCCCACTCGTAGCCGTCGGACCCGGATCGCTGAGCAAGCAGCTCGGACCCCGAGCCCGAGGTCGGATAGGTCCCGAGCAAGGACCACCGGGCCCGCTTGAGCTCGGCGCGGTAGAAGCTGACGAGCTCTGCCTTGGTCGTGTCGAGCTCGAACCGCATGCTCCGGTCGAACTGGTCGATGCCGGCATCCTGGGCCGTCGTGCCCAGGATGCGTGCCCCATTCGGCAAGGCGAGGGCACCGAGGATGTCGCTCGGGGGCGTCCCCCCGCTTGCGATACGGCGAAGGACCCCGGCGGCGTTTACCGCCGTCAGGCTCACGCCCGGCACCGGCGTGCCGAGGCCGCTAACCGTCGGTGGCCCTGAACCACCGCTGCCTACGAGGGCGACCGCAACGCCGCCGAAGGTGACCACGACGGCACAGGCGAGCACGACGAAGGCCGCTCTGAGCGACGGCGGCTTGGCCCGGAGGAAATAGGGCTGTTCGGTTTCTTCGGCCGGGGCCAGGTCGCGTTCGGGCGAGCTCTCGCCAGGGCGGCTCTCGGTCTTGGTTATCTCTAGGTCATGTTCAGTCACAGGCTCAGAGCGACTTTAGTTTGGAAACGCCTTTGTAAGGCCGCTGCCAGGTCGCCTCCTCGCAGGTCGTGGAGTGTTCAGCGGGTAGATTTGAGTTATGTCTGCGGTCGATCCCGTTCCCGCCGGGCCGGCCGGTGAAGGTCCGGTACCGCCCACGCCGGCCCCGTGGGTCGCACCGAGCGCCTCGGAGATGTTCGAGCTGGTTCCGGAGAACCCCGCCCGCGCCCTCATCCCGCCCCCGACTGCCGACGTCGAGGGCATCATCTCGACCCTGGCCGTTCGCCGCGCTGGCGAGGACCTCGAGCTTGTCCGCCGGGCGCACGCCTATGCCAAGAAAGCCCACGAGGGCCAGGTCAGGCTGTCGGGAGAGCCGTACATAACCCACCCCGTCGCAGTCGCCACGATCATCGCCGACCTCGGCCTCGACACCGTGGCCGCCGCTGCTGCTTTGTTGCACGACGCGGTGGAGGACACCGGCGTCACCCTCGCCCAGCTCGATGCGGAGTTCGGCCCGGCCGTGGCCGCCATCGTGGACGGCGTCACCAAGTTGGACCGGCTCCGCTTCGACTCAAAAGAGGCACAGCAGGCCGCGACGATGCGCAAGATGCTCGTGGCCATGGCGAGCGACTGGCGTGTGCTCGTGATCAAGCTGGCGGACCGGCTTCACAACATGCGGACCTTGTCGGTCATGCCCGAGTGGAAGCAGCGTCGCACGGCCGAGGAGACCCGCGACATCTACGCCCCGCTCGCTCACCGCCTGGGGATCCAGGAGATCAAGTGGCAGCTGGAGGATCTCGCCTTTGAGACCTTGCACCCCAAGCGCTTCGCCGAGATCGCCCAGATGGTCGCCACGCGTGCCCCGCGCCGCGAGGTCGAGCTCGCCGAGGTCCTCGCGGTCGTGCGCTCCCGCCTCGCAGACGCCGGCATCGAGGCCGAGGTCACGGGTCGCCCGAAGAACCTGTGGAGCATCTACGAGAAGATGGTCGTGCGGGGCAAGGAGTTTGACGAGATCCACGACCTCGTCGCGATCAGGGTGATCGTCACGGCGGAGAAGGACTGCTGGGCGGCGCTCGGAACTGTTCACGCCCTGTGGCCGCCTGTGCAAGGGCGCTTCAAGGACTACATCAACTCCCCGAAGTTCAACCTCTACCAGTCGCTGCACACCACCGTCGTCGGGCCGCGCGTGAAGCCCCTCGAGATACAGATCCGCACCCAGGAAATGCACCGCCGGGCCGAGTTCGGGATCGCCGCCCACTGGGGCTACAAGGAGGCGGCCGGCGTTAAGCCGCCCGCCCAAAAGCCCGGTAGCCCGGCCAAGCCCGGGGCACAACGTGGCGCCCGCTCGACCGACGAGATCGCCTGGCTGCAGCGCATCGTCGACTGGGAGCGGGAGACGCCTGACCCCGTCGAGTTCCTCGAGACGCTCAAGATCGACCTGGAGCAGGACGAGGTGTACGTCTTCACGCCGAAAGGCCTGATTGTGACGCTGCCTGCCGGGGCGACCCCGGTCGACTTCGCCTACGCCATCCACACCGAGGTCGGCCACCGCTGCGTGGGTGCCCGGGTCAACGGGCGCCTGCTCCCGCTCGACTCCAAGCTCCACTCGGGCGACACCGTCGAGATCGTCACCTCCAAGACCGCCTCGGCCGGACCGTCGCGGGACTGGCTGCAGATCGCCACCTCGCCCCGGGCCCGTAACAAGATCAGGCAGTGGTTCTCCCGCGAGCGCCGAGAGGACGCCATCGAGACCGGCCGGGAGGAGCTGGCACGGGCGCTTCGCCGAGGTGGCCTCCCGGTGCAAAAGATGCAGAACTCGCCCACACTCACGGCGATAGCGGCCTCGATGGGCTACGCCGACCTCGATGCCCTTCACGCCGCGCTCGGCGAGGGCCATATCTCGGGCCAGGCGCTCGTGCAGCGCATCGAAAGGGAGCTGCGGGGAGGCGAGGGAGAAGAGCAGCTCCCCTCGACGGCGCTCCAGCCAAGGCGCACTTCGCGCCGGCGCGTCTCGACAGGTATCTACGTCGAGGGCCTCGACGATGTCATGGTGCGCCTGTCTCGCTGTTGCACGCCTGTGCCAGGCGACAGGGTCATCGGCTTTGTCACCAGAGGCCGGGGGGTCTCGGTCCACAGAGAGGACTGCGCGAATGCCATCGCCCTTGCCGTCGACGACAAGGAGCGTCTCATCGAGGTGGAGTGGGACGAGGACCGTACGGGCGTCTTCGTCGCCGCGATCGAGGTGAAGGCACTGGACCGGACAAGGCTGCTCGCTGATGTCGCCAAAGTGATGTCCGAGCACCACGTGAGCATCATCTCCTCGTCGACCCACACGACGCCCGATAGGGTGAGCCGCATGCGTTTCGAATTTGAGCTCGCAGACCCCGAGCACCTCGACTCGCTCTTGGAGAACCTCAGGCTTCTCGACAGCGTCTATGACGCCTACCGCCTGGTTCCGGGGAGGAGCGACGCTTCCGCGCCGGTGGCCCGGTGAAGAGCTTCCAGTCCCCTAAGGGGACCCAGGACATCCTCCCTCCGCAGAGCGCGCGGTGGGTCGAGCTAGTCGGGCGCTTCGCCGAGCTCGCCCGACGCTTCGGCTTCGGCCTCGTCGTGAGCCCGGGCTTCGAGGACACCGAGGTCTTCCGCCGAAGTTCCGGGGACTCGTCCGATGTGGTCACCAAGGAGATGTACGAGTTCACCGACCGGGGCGGGCGCGATATAGCGCTCAGGCCCGAGGGCACGGCCTCTGTCGTGCGAGCCTTTGTGCAGCACTCGCCCGTCACGCCCTTCAAGGCCTTTTACGTGGCGCCGATGTTCCGCTACGAGCGCCCCCAGGCGGGGCGCTTCCGCCAGCACCACCAACTCGGGGTCGAGGTGCTCGGCACCGACGACCCGATGGCGGACGTGGAGGTGATCTCTCTGCTAGCGAGCTTTTACGCCGAGATCGGCCTTTGCTCCTTGCGCCTGAGAGTCAACTCCCTTGGCGACGCGAAATGCGCCCCGGGCTATCGCGAGCTGCTCTCCTCCTATCTTGAGGCGCATGCCGAAGAGCTCTGCGATGAGCACCGCCACCGCTGGAGTGTGAACCCGCTTCGCGTCCTTGACTGCAAGCGTCCCGAGTGCCGCAGGCTGAGCGCCGGTGCTCCTCTGCTCAAAGACGCCTTGTGCGAGGAGTGCCGCGCCCATTTCGCCTCGGTCCTCGACGGCCTCGACCGCCTCGAGATCGCCTATGAGCAAGATGACTTCTTGGTGCGCGGGCTGGACTATTACACCCGCACCACCTTCGAGTACGGCTCGGAAACAGTCGATGGCGTCGGTGGCGGAGGTCGTTACGACGGGCTCGTGGCTGCCCTCGGTGGCCCGGAGGTCTCAGGTGTCGGCTTCGGGGCCGGCATCGAGCGGATCCTGCTTGCTTGTGACGCCGATGGTGCCCTTCGTGAGGAGGATCTGAGGCTAAGCCGGGGGCTCGACGCCTTCGTCGTCGACACCACCGACAAAGGCGCTGCCCTCGAGCTATGCGCGGACCTGCGCAGGGCCGGCCTTGCTGTCGAACGTGCCTTCGACGGGCGCTCGATGAAAGCACAACTGAAGGCTGCGGACCGCTCTGGCGCGAGACTGGCTTGCATCGTCGGTGAGGCTGAGCTCGCCGAGGAAATGGTCACCGTCCGGGTGCTGCGCGGCCCGGATGCCCACGCACAGCACAAGGTGCCCCGCGACCTGCTCGCGGCCCACCTCTTTCAGATCACGAGGTCATCATGAGCTTTACCCTCGACGAGGGACTGGTCCCGGCCGGGCTGCGCACGGCCTACTGCGGCTCGCTGCGCTCGGGCGACATAGACCGCACGGTGAGCGTTTGCGGCTGGGTGGCGAACAGGCGCGAGCACGGAGAGCACCTCGCCTTCATCGATCTGAGGGACCACACCGGGGTCATCCAGTGCGTCGTAGACGGGGCGAGCGACCTGCGCTCAGAGCACGTGCTGCGCGTGACCGGCGTCGTGCGGGCCCGCCCCGAGGGCACTGTGAACCCCGGACTTTCCACCGGCGAGGTCGAGCTTGGTGACTGCGCCGTCGAGATCTTGTCGGTGGCCGAGCCGCCGCCCTTCTCCCTCGATGCTCGCGCCCAGACCGACGAGTCCGTCCGGCTGCGCTATCGCTACTTGGACCTGCGCACTGCCCGCATGCAACACAACTTGCGCCTGCGGGCCCAGGTCAACAGCGCCCTGCGCCGGGCCATGGAGCGCCAGGGCTTTGTCGAGGTCGAGACACCGATGCTCTGGACTCCGACACCCGAGGGCGCTCGCGAGTTCGCCATCCCGTCGCGCCTACAGCGGGGCTCGTTCTACGTCTTGCCCCAGAGCCCCCAGATCGCCAAGCAGTTGCTCATGGTCGGCGGGATTGACCGCTACTACCAAATCGCCCGCTGCATGCGGGACGAAGACTTGCGTGCGGACCGCCAGTTCGAGTTCACCCAGCTCGACATCGAGGCCTCCTTTGTGAGCCAGTCCGATGTGCACGGCTTTGTCAGCGAGGCGGTCATCGAGGCGACGATGGCGGTGACCGGCGAGAAGCCACCGGAGATCGTGACCATGACCTGGAACGAGGCCCGTGACCGTTTCGGGACCGACAAGCCGGACCTCCGCTTTTCCATGGAGCTGGTCGATCTCTCCGAAGCCGTCGCCGGCACCGAGTTCAAGGCTTTCAGCGGCTCGGAGGTTGTTCGTGCCATCCGCCTTGTTGGTGGGGGGGACTCGACGCGAAGCCGGCTCGACTCGCTTGTTGAGCGAGCGCGCCAGCTTGGAGCCGCCGGGCTCGTGTGGATGCGGGTGCAGACCGGTGCCGTGCTCGAGTCGCCCGTGGCCAAGTTCCTCACAGAGGACCACCAGAGCCGGATCGTCGCCGCCACCGGTGCCGAGCCAGGCGACCTGCTGCTGATCGTGGCAGGGGACCGAGACATCGTCTGCAAGGTGCTCGGTCAGCTGCGCTTGGACTTGGGCCAGCCCCCCGTGAGCGCCCCGCCGTTGCGGTTCACCTGGATCACCGAGTTCCCCCTCTTCGAGGGCGTCGACGACGACGGTCACCTCATAGCGGCGCACCACCCGTTCACGATGCCGCATCCCGATGACATAGACCTGCTCGAGACCGATCCTCTCGCGGTGCGCTCGCAGAGCTATGACTTGGTGTTGAACGGCTGGGAGCTCGGCTCGGGCAGCATACGTATCCATCGGGCAGACATCCAACGGCGGGTCTTCACCGCTCTCGGGATCTCCGACGAGGACGCCGAGTCGCGCTTTGGGTTCCTTCTCGGGGCCTTTCGTTACGGTGCGCCTCCCCACGGCGGCTTTGCCGTCGGCCTAGACCGCTTCGTGGCTCTCCTGGCCGGGGAAGACAACATCCGCGAGGTGATCGCCTATCCGAAGACCCAGTCTGGGGCCGACCTCATGTCAGGCGCGCCGAGGCCGATCGGGGCGAAGCAGCTCACCGAGCTCGGGATCCGGGTGGTGGCACCCGTCGTGCCAGGCGCGCCGGCCACGAGCGGGGCGTGACGCCGGGGCCAAGCAGCCGGGCGGGAGGTGACCGCCCGCCCGACCTGTTCGACATGGCGGCGGCCGAAGAGCTGACCACGCGGGCGCCGCTCGCGGCACGCCTTCGCCCGAGGCACCTCGACGAGGTAGTCGGCCAGCGCCACCTCCTCGGTCCCGGTGCGCCCCTTCGAGCCCTTGTCGAAGACGATCGGCTGAGCTCGGCAATCTTTTTCGGCCCGCCCGGTACGGGCAAGACGACAGTCGCCCGCTTGCTCGCCGAGCACACGGCGCGGCGCTTTCGGGCCCTGTCGGCCGTCGATGCCGGCGTGAAGGACGTTCGCAACGAGCTCGAGGACGCCCGCCGGGCCCTCGGCGCAGAGGGGCGGGGCACGATCCTGTTCCTCGACGAAGTGCACCGGTTCAACAAAGCCCAGCAGGACGCCCTTCTCCACGGCGTCGAGGAGGGCCTCGTCGTGCTCGTCGGGGCGACGACCGAGAACCCGTTTTTCGCCCTCAACGCCCCCCTCTTGAGCCGTTCGACGCTCTGGCGCTTTGAGGCGCTCACGCCCGGGGAGCTGCGCGAGCTCGCCGAGCGGGCGCTGCGAGCTGAAGGCTTCGCCGCCGACGAAGAAGCCCTCTCCCGCCTCGTCGATCTAGCTGAGGGCGACGCGCGGGCCGTTCTCACAACACTCGAGGTGGCGATGGCTCTCGCGCGGGCCCGCTCGCGCGGCGCAACACCAGAGCCGGACGGCAGTGGCAGCACCACGATCAGCTACGAGGACGTCGAAGGCGCCCGCGAGACCCGGGCGTTTCGCCACGGGCGCGAGGAGCACTACGACCTCATCTCTGCGCTCATAAAGAGCCTGCGGGGCTCGGACCCTGATGCCGGGCTCTACTGGATGGCCCGCCTCATCGAGGCGGGGGAGGACCCGCGCTTTGTCGCGAGACGACTGGTGATCCTTGCCAGCGAGGACATTGGGATGGCCGATCCCCGTGCCCTCACCATCGCCACGGCGGCGGCTCAGGCGGTCGAGTTCGTCGGTCTGCCCGAGGCCGGGCTGAACCTTGCCCAGGCGGTGGTGCACCTGGCGCTGGCGCCGAAGTCGAACAGGGTCGCGCTCGGCTGGTGGGCGGCCCAGAGCGACGTGCGGGACAAGCCGCTCGGACCGGTGCCACCAGAGCTACGGGACGCGCACTACCGGGGAGCGGCGGCATTGGGGCACGGCGTCGGCTACGAGTATCCTCACGATGACCCGCGAGGGTTCGTCGAAGCTGTCTACCTGCCCGAGGGGCTTGTCGGCCGCCGCTACTACGAACCGTCGCAGCATGGCGCCGAAAAGGGACTTGTCGAGGCCTTGAGGGCGCGGCGGGGCGAGCAGGGTCCACTGGGCGAGGCGGACGACAAGGAGCGAGGCGAGCGGTGAACGCCGACGAGTTACGCAGTACCTTCACACAGTTCTTCGTCGACCGTGGCCATCTGGCGCTCCCGGCTGCGAGCCTGGTGCCGAACGATCCCACGATGCTTTTCACCATTGCCGGCATGGTGCAGTTCAAGCCATATTTCCTTGCCGAGTCGCCCCCTCCCGGGCCACGGGCGACAACGGTGCAGCCGTGCGTGCGCACAGTCGACATCGACGTCATCGGCACGACCTCGCGCCACGTCACCTTCTTCGAGATGCTCGGCAATTTCAGCTTCGGCGACTACTTCAAGGACCTCGCCATCGCCTATGCCTGGGAGCTGTTCACCGACGGTCTCGGCATAGACCCCGACCGGCTCTGGGTGACGGTGCACATTAGTGACGACGAGGCCGAAGAGATCTGGCGCAGTATTCCAGGCCTGCTCCCGGGCAGACTGCAGCGCCTCGACGAGGACAACTTCTGGAAGATGGGCGACACGGGCCCATGCGGGCCGTGCTCGGAGATCTTCTTCGACCGCGGGCCCCAGTACGGGCCCGGCGGGGGGCCGGCGGAGGGGGGCGAGCGTTACGTCGAGCTGTGGAATCTCGTGTTCATGCAGTACGACCGTCACGCTGACGGCTCGCTCAGCGAACTGCCGCAGAAGAACATCGACACCGGTGCCGGGCTCGACCGCATCCTCACCCAGATCCAGGGCGTCGAGTCGGTCTTCGACACCGACCTCGTGGCCCCGATACTGGAGGCGGCCTCACAGGTCACCGGGCGCGTCTATGGCGCCAGCGAGGAAAGCGACGTCGGCCTGCGCATCGTGGCCGACCACGCCCGCACCTTGACCTTCCTGATCGCGGACGGCGTCTTCCCCTCCAATGAGAGCCGCGGCTACGTGCTGCGCCGGCTCATCCGCCGGGCTGTGCTCGTCGCCCAGCGCCTTGGTGCCAAGGACCTCGTAACGCCCGGGATCATTGACGTCGTGACCGAGGTCATGGGCGGGGCCTACCCGAATCTTCGTCGTGACGCCGAGCTCGTAAAGCGCATCGCCGTGCACGAGGAGGAGGCGTTCTTGCGCACACTGCGCTCGGGGATGACCCTGCTCGAGGCCGAGCTCGCGAGCGGAGCCGGCAAGCTCGGGGGCGAGACGGTGTTCCAGCTGCACGACACTTACGGCTTCGCGAAGGAGATGACCGAGGAGATAGCCCGCGAGCGCGGCATCGAGGTCGACTGGCAAGGCTTCGAAGAGGCGATGCAGGCCCAGCGCCAGCGGGCTCGCGAAGCCGGGAGGGCGGGCGTCGTCGGGGCCTCGGGGGCAGAGGAGGTGGCGGCGGAATGGAGCGAGATCCGCTTCGAGTTCGGCCCGACCCAGTTCCTCGGCTACCAGCACCATGAGGCCGAGGCCCGGGTCCTCGCCGTCGTCAAGAGCTCGGTACCGCGCGACTTCGCCAACATCGACGGGGAGCGGGCGCCCGAGGGATCCGAGCTGATCGAGGTCTTCTTGGACCGGACCCCGTTTTATGCCGAGGGCGGTGGCCAGGTGGGCGACACAGGCCTTATAACCACCCCGACCGGCCGGGTGAGAGTGCTCGACACGACCTCGGTCGTCGAAGGCCTGACACGTCATCTTGGCTACCTCATCGACGGTAACGTCGAGTCCGGTCAAGAGGCTCTTGCCGCCATCGACCGGGAGCGGCGGGAGTCGATAAGGCGCAACCACACCGGCACCCACCTTTTGCACTGGGCCTTGCGCAAGGTGCTCGGTGACCACGTCCGCCAGCAGGGCTCGCTCGTCGCCCCTGACAGGTTGCGCTTCGACTTCAGCCACTTCGGGCCTATGTCCGAGGAGGAGATCGCCCGTGTGGAGGACCTCGTAAACCACGAGGTGCTCAGGAACGAGCCGGTGCACACTTTCGAGACGACGCGCAAAGAGGCGGAAAGTGCCGGGGCCATTGCCTTTTTCGGCGAGAAGTACGGCGAGGTCGTTCGCGTCGTCGAAGCTGGGCATGACTCGGTCGAGCTCTGCGGCGGCACCCACGTGAGCGCTCTCGGCACGATTGGCCCACTGCAGGTTGTCTCGGAGGCCTCCATCGGCTCCAACACCCGCCGGATAGAGGCTGTGACGGGCGCCGCCTCTCTTGCCCGCCTGCGCTTTTTCGAGCAGACAGTGCAGGAGGCGTCTCAGAAGTTGCGGTCCCAGCCGGCCGACCTGGGCTCGGCGGTCGACCGGCTGCTCTCGGGTCAGCGGACGCTCGAAGAGCAGCTGCGGACGCTGCGCTCCGAACAGCTGCGCAACGAGGCCGACGAGCTTTCGGCCAAGGCCGGTGCTCGGGCGGGCCACGCAGGCCGCGTCGTCGTGGGACGCCGGGACGGCCTCGAGGCGGGCGAACTGCGCGACCTCGCCCTCGCGGTACGGGACCATCCGGGCATCGACGCCGTCGGGATCCTCGGCGCCACCGGGCCCGACCGCGTGGGCGTCGTGGTCGCGGTGCGCAAGGGCACCGGCATCGACGCCCGCTCGGCGGCTCAGGCGGCCGCAACCGCGGTAGGGGGCGGGGGCGGGGGCACCCCGGAGCTCGCGACCGCCGGTGGGAAGAACCTGGCTGGTATCGAAGAAGCCATGGCCAAGCTTGAAGAGGCGTTGGGGCGCGACCCGAGCGAGCCCGGCTCGAGCGGCCAGGGATCGGATTGAACTCCGGTAACAGCGAGCAGGAGGCACCCGGTTTCGGGGTTGCCGGGAGAAGGGTAATTGGCATCGACCTCGGGGAACGCCGCGTCGGCGTTTCGGTGAGCGACTCGCGAAGGGTGCTCGCGAGCCCGCATTCGGTCATTGTGCGCAGCGGAGACATCGATGCGGACCACCGGGCGATCGCCGCTGTTGTTTCGGAGTTTGACGCCGGCCTCGTTGTCGTCGGGCTCCCTCTCTCTCTTTCGGGCCACCCGGGTCCGGCGGCCCAGGCGGCCGCGGCCGAGGCATCCGTGCTCGAGAAAGCCCTCGAGGTGCCGGTCTTGTTGCACGACGAGCGACTGACAACGGTGGAAGCCGACCGCCTGCGCCGTCTCGGGTCCGATCGTGTCGGGGCACCTGCGCGTGACCTGCGTCGTCAAACCGCCCGGGAAAGGCACGCTTACTCGACCTCGCGCAGCCGAATGGCCATAGACGCCCTGGCGGCCACGGTCCTGCTCCAGTCCTGGCTCGACTCCAAGCGAGCCGAGTCGTGAGCATGCATACGAGTCCGTTGGTCATGGCGAGCCGCAGATGACCGCCTCCGATGGCCGCCCAGGCGCGAACTGGCCCGGGCCTACGACCGATATCGCCGGCGTGGTGGGCTTTCCGGTCCGCCACTCGCTCTCGCCGCGTCTTCACAACGCCGCCTATAGCGCCATGGGCATCGACTGGTGCTACGTCGCCTTCGAGGTTCCCCCCGGCTCGCTTGAAAGGGCGGTAGCCGGGGCGGCTGCCCTGTCCGTGCGCGGACTGTCGGTCACCATGCCCCACAAAGACGCCGCCGCGCGACTTGCGACGCGCCACTCCCGCCAAGTGCGCCGGCTCGGGGCTGCCAACACTCTCATCTTCGACAAGGGTGCAATCCGGGCCGAGAGCTGTGATGGGGAGGGCCTCCTCGACGACCTCCGCCAGGCCCTCGGTTTCGATCCGTCCGGCCGTCGCTGCGGGGTGATCGGCGCTGGGGGAGCAGGAAGGGCCACCGTGCTGGCGCTGGCTGAAGCTGGTGCCAGGGAGATAATCGTCGTGAACAGGACCGCAGCCAAAGCGTGGCGATCCGTGGCGCTGGCTCCGAGGCTGGCCAGGGTCGGGCGGCCAGAAGAGCTGAGGGACCTGGAGCTGATCGTGCAGGCCACCCCGTCAGGCATGACCCCACGAGATGGCGCTCCTGAGGCGTCGGCGGTCGATCAGGCCCGAGTGAGCGAGCCATCTGGTGGGACAGGCTTGAGCCGACTAGCGGGACTGTACGGCTCAAGACCAGGGGCGACAGGTCTAGGACAGCGCCGGGCACGAGCAGATGCTCCCAGCGAGCCGGAGTCTCCGGCTCCCTCCAGCGTGTCGCAGACCGAGAGCCGATCGGCCAGCCAGCTCGGCTCCTCTGGTGCTCGCGGTCCGGTCCAGACAGATGGACTATCTCACCAGCACCTATCGGGGACAGATGAGCCGAATAGGCCCGGCCGACCGGATGGCTCACAGGCGGCGGGCGTCACGATTGCTGGCGTCGACCCTTGCTGGTTCGGGGCGGGGCAGCTCATCGTCGACCTCATCTACTACCCGGTGCTCACTCCTTTCCTGCTCCAAGCCCGAAGCCACGGTGCCACGGTTCGCGGCGGTCTCGGGATGCTCGTCCACCAGGCCGCCCGCCAGATCAGGCTCTGGACAGGGATGGAGGCTCCTCTTGGAGCCATGTGGGCCGTCGTCGGCGATCAGCTGCTCTCGAAAGATCAACAAGCCGGCCTTGAGCCGCCCGTTTCTGACTGAACCCGTAGCGGGTTACGGCGCCGCGCGATTGACGGCGTCATCTCCAAAAGGTGGCTAGTTGTGGGGGACCGAAGGATCTAGCCGAAGTGTCAGGTCTGTGGGACCGGAGATCTAGTGTCGTGGTGGCCTTTCGCGCAAGCGCCGGCAAACTTCGTCACAGGCAGCCCTGCGCAGCTTGACATGGGCTTTCGTGGCCAAGTCGGCTGTCCGCCCACGCTATAGAGAGCGACTTTGCACCGAGGTTGAGGAAAGAAAACGAGCCGTGTTCGTTATCCTTGCCCGACATGGCCGTTCATTCGCCGAGTGTGCCCGCTCGGTGGAGCCATCGCAGGGAGAGGAGCCCGTTCCTAGAAGCAGTACGTCACTGCGACTTCATCCTCGTGGGCAGTGCTCTGACCCTCTCGCTCATCGGGGCAGTGATGGTCTACTCGGCCACACGTGTTGCCCAGCTCGACGCGGGCGGGGACCCCAAGTACTACCTGAAGCGCCAGCTCGTCTGGCTCGTCCTCGGCCTCGTAGTAATGGTCGTGGCCATCTTGATCGACTACCACTGGCTCGAGCAGTGGGCCTATGTCATCTATGGCCTGGTCCTGCTCTCCCTCGTGGCCGTGCTGACGCATTTCGGCCACACCTCGCTCGGGGCGCAACGCTGGTTCTCCCTCGGTCCGCTCGAGCTGCAGCCCTCTGAGTTCGCCGCCCTCGCCCTCATCATCGTGCTTGCGGTCTATTGCGCACGTCAGGAGGCGATGTTCCCCCGCAACATCGCCGTCGTGCTGGTGCTCGCGGTCGTGCCGATCCTGCTCGTCTACAAACAGCCTGACCTCGGCACTGCCCTCATCATGAGCGTCGTGCTCACGGTCATGATCGTGACCTCCGGGGTGAGGCTCAGGTACCTGGGCTTCCTTGCCGTGCTCGCCCTCGTCAGCCTGGTCGGAGGGCTCCACTTCAAGCTCATCCACGCCTACCAGTTGGCGCGCTTTCACTCCTTTTTGAATCAGAGCTCCGGTACGAGCGGCGCAAATTACAACCTGGCCCAGTCGATCCTCGCTATCGGGGCGGGCGGCATATTCGGTACGGGCATCTTCCACGGAGCGGCCACCAACGGCGGTTTCGTCCCTGCCCAGCAGACCGACTTCATATTCAGCGCCGTCGGCGAGCAGTTGGGGTTCGTGGGCGGCCTGCTCGTCGTGGCCCTTTTCGGTGTGATCGTGTTCCGTCTCCTGCGGGCCGCCCAGATCGCGAGGGATCCGCTCGGGCGAATGCTTTGCGCGGGGGCTCTGGCGCTATTTGCCTTCTCTGTGATCCAGAACGTGGGCATGACTATCGGCCTTATCCCCATCGCCGGAATCCCCCTCCCGTTCGTGAGCTACGGTGGCTCCGCCATGATCGTGTTTTTCGCTACGGTCGGGCTCGTGGTCAATGTCGAGATGCGCCG
Source organism: uncultured Acidimicrobiaceae bacterium (assembly GCA_963725355.1). Taxonomy (GTDB): domain Bacteria; phylum Actinomycetota; class Acidimicrobiia; order Acidimicrobiales; family Bog-793; genus Fen-455. The sequence continues at coordinate 51,190 of CAVRYE010000006.1, read as the reverse complement.
GTCCATCAGGCGATGAGTCCCATGAGCACTGAAGGAGACGCCGTCGAAGTCGGGGCCGGACCGAGCTCGACGCCGCCCGCGAACGGGAGCGCCAGGGCTGTGGAGCCCGAGCTCGTCACCACCGGAGCCGCCGAGAACGGCGCGTCACCAACAAACGAGACGCCCGAGCCCTACCCGGTCGCGTCCGAGCCGGACAGCGAGGGCGAGCCCGAGACGAGCGAGCCCGAGCCGTTCAGCGAGCCCGACGATCCCAGCTCCTTGGAGGCAAGCGTCATGCTCGGCACAGACGTGCCCGCCGTGGAGGACGGGCCTGCGTTCTTCGACGAGCTCGAGCCACCAGCCGTTGAGCCTGAGGCTGAGCTCGACCCCTTGCTCGCGTCAGGCGAGATGACGCCCATGCTTTTCGTCGAGGTCGTGCTCATGTTGCCGGCGACTCACCCCGTCGTCGTCCTGCAGGAGGCCGACGCTCCTTTCCGCGAGCTGCGTATCCCCGTCGGTGGCGCCGAGGGCATAGCCATCGCCTACGCGGCGAGGGGCATCGCGACACCCCGCCCGCTGACCCACGAGCTGTTCGCTCGCCTGCTGGAGGAGTTCACGATGACCATCGACGTCGTGCGCATCACCGAGGTGAGCGGGACCGCCTTCAGCGCCGAGATGGTCGTCTCCGGGCCCCTCGGCTCGCGCCTTATCGACTGCCGGCCCTCGGACGCGATAGCCCTCGCCCTTCGGGCCCGGTTGCCGGTGCCGATAGTGGCCTCGTCGATCGTGCTCGCCATAGCCGGCACGGACCCGCTCGGGGCGAACTAGCCGTCTCCAACATGCGGGCCAGCTGGCCCGCAGGAGCTGGCTAAGCGCCCGTCCCGTCAAAACGGCGGCCGTCTCGGTTCTGCGCCCTGAGCTCGGGCCCCCTGTCCCCATTCGTCGCCGGGCGGCCCACCTTGCCGGTCGAGGCCCCGTCTGTCGGTGCCGTTTCGGCCCTGGCGGTCGCGTACGACCGCTGGCGCATGCGCGAGGCCAAGTGGCCCGGGCCGACCGGGACCGCCGACGGCGTCGCCCCTTCGGCCGAGATGCGCATGAGCAGGGCGACGAGGACGTAGTTGGCCAAAAGAGATGACCCGCCGTAGCCGATGAAGGGGAGCGAGACCCCGGTAAGGGGCAGAAGGCGCACGACGCCGGCCATGATGAAAAAGGACTGGAAGCCCAAGATGGCAGTGAATCCGACTGCGGCGAGCTGGGAGAACTCCGACCGGGCGCGGATGGCGGCCCGTATGCCCGAGCCGACTACGAGCAGGAACCCGACGACGACGGCGGTTGTCCCCAGCAGACCCAGCTCCTCGCCTATGGCGGCGAAGATGAAGTCGCTGTAGGCCACCGGGATGTTGTAAGGGCTGCCGAGACCGAGGCCCGCCCCGGTCAGGCCGCCCCGCCCGAGGGCGAGCTCGGCCTGCACGGTCTGGTAGCCGTAGGAGCCGTAGTGGGCCCAGGGGTTGATCCAGGCACTTACGCGCTGGTCGATGAGGGACCTGGCAAAGGGGAGGTGGGCGGCGAGGAAGGTGCCCGCCACAAAGGCAACGAGACCTCCCACCACGTAGGTCCAGCGCCCCGTGGCCACCCAGAGCATGGTGATGAACATGACGAACAAGAGCAGCGAGAAGCCGATGTCATGCTCGAAGAGGATCACCATCACCGACACGACCCATGCCACGGCGATGGGTGCGAGGGGGCGGACGTCAGGCATGAGGCGGTTGCCGACGCGCCGGGTGGACAGCGACAACATCTCGCGCTTTTCCACGAAGTAGGAGGCGAAGAAGATGACGAGGAGGAGTTTTGCGATCTCGACGGGCTGGAAGGTGATCCGGCCGAGGTGGATCCAGAGCTTGACCCCGTTCAACTGCTCCTCGGGCGTCCTGCCGAGGTAGGGCGCGAGCGGGAGCACCAAGAGCACGAGGGCGGCGAACATGAGCAGGTAGCGGTAACGCTCAAGGTCGCGCGAGCGGCGCACGAGGGCAAGGGTGACCACATAGGCGAGGACGCCCAGGACGGTCCAGACAGCCTGGTAGTGCCAGGGGGCGACCGAGGCCACCTGGGCGGAGTTGTCGAGCCTGAAGATCATGACGAACCCGATGCCGTTCAGCATGAAGACCACCGGCATCATGACCGGGTCGGCCTCCGGGGCGAGGTAACGGTTCGCCACATGGATCACGAGCGCCAGGCCGATGGCGATGGCGATGAACTCGATGGCGTTGGACGGCAGCACGTTGTAGGCCCCGAGCGAGGCGAGCAGGTAGGCGAAGGTGAGCACCACGACGGCCACGACGAACAGGCCGAGCTCGCTCCTTCGCCGCTTTTTCACCCTCGGGGACATGGCGAGGGGCTGCACGAGTTAACGGTAGCGTCTGGGTTGTGAAAGTCGACGTCAAAGCTCCTGAGGACCTTCTCTCGAGCCCGGAGCGCTTCTTGAACAGAGAGCTGTCCTGGCTCGACTTCGCGGACCGGCTAGTGGACCTGGCCGCGGACACTTCGCTCCCCCTGCTCGAGCGAGTCAAGTTCCTCGCCATCTTGTCCTCCGGCCTGGACGAGTTCTTCCAAGTGCGTGTGGGCGGGCTCAAAGACCATGTGGCAGCCGGGCTGCGGGCCAAGTCCCCCGACGGGCGGACCGCCGTGCAACAGCTCAAGGACATCCGCGCCAAGTGCCTGCGCCTGCAGGTGCGAAGCGACGATGTCTTCCAGACATCGGTCGTGCCGAGCCTGGCCAAGGCGGGCCTTTACCTGGCGAGCATCGACGAGCTCGAGGGCGAGGAGAGGGCCGATCTCCTCGCTCTGTTCGAGACGGACATCTTCCCGGTTCTCACCCCGCTCGCGGTCGACCCGGGCCATCCCTTCCCCTACATCTCGAACCTCTCTTTGAACCTCGCTGTGATCGTGGTCGACCCAAGCACGCGAGAGCAGCGTTTCGCCCGGGTGAAGGTGCCACCCCTCTTGCCCCGTTTCGTGCCACTCGATGGGGGGTCGCGCTTTGTCGCCCTCGAGCAGGTGATAGCGATAAACCTGCCCCGGCTCTTTCCGGACATGGACATCGGGCGCCACCACGCCTTCCGTGTCACGCGCAACGCCGACCTCGACCTGGAAGAAAGCGAGGCCGACGACCTGCTGGCGGCTGTGGAGACAGAGCTTCGCCGCCGCCGTTTTGGCCGGGCGGTGCGCCTCGAGGTCGACCGGGAGACGCCGGTCGATGTCCGCGAGCTTCTCCTTGCCGAGCTCGAGCTGGGCACTGACGACGTCTACGAGAGCTCTGCGCCCCTCGGATTGAGCCAGCTCTGGGCACTGCACGCCATCGACCGTCCCGATCTGCACGAGGCGCCCTGGGTGCCCATGACCCAGCCCCACCTGGCGACGGCCGGCGACGGCCCCGTCGACCTATTCTCAGTGCTAAAAGAGCGCGACGTGCTCGTTCACCATCCCTACGACTCGTTCACGACCTCGGTGGAGGCTTTCATCACCCAGGCCGCCGACGACCCGAACGTGTTCGCCATCAAGCAGACGCTCTACCGCACCTCGGAGGACACCGCCATCGTGTCGGCCCTCGTGCGTGCCGCGGAGCAGGGCAAGCAGGTGGCCGCCCTGGTTGAGGTCAAGGCGCGCTTTGACGAGCAGGCGAACATCGTTTGGGCCCGCCAGCTTGAGCGTGCAGGAGTGCACGTCGTCTACGGGCTCGTCGGGCTGAAGACCCACTCCAAGATCATCCTCGTCGTGCGCCGCGAGGAGGACGGATTGCACCGCTACTGCCACATTGGCACGGGCAACTACAACTCGGAAACGGCCAAGGTCTACGAGGACCTCGGGCTGTTCACCTCGGACCCGGCCATCGGCGAGGACCTTACCGACCTTTTCAACCACCTCACCGGCTATGGCCGGCCGGTCACCCACCGCCGCATCGTCGTCGCGCCCCAGGGCATGCGGCCCTGGATCCTCGGCCAGATCGCCGAGGAGGCGGCCCTCGGCGAGGAGGGGCGGATCACCATCAAGGTGAACGGGCTCACCGACCCGGAGGTCATCGACGCCCTCTACGGCGCCTCGCGGGCGGGGGTGCGCATCGACCTGCTCGTGCGGGGCGTGTGCAGCTTGCGGCCCGGTGTGCCCGGCTTGTCGGAGAAGATAACCGTCCGTTCCATCATGGGCCGTTTCCTCGAGCACTCGCGCATCTTCCGCTTCGGCGAGCCGGGCGGAGCGCGCCCGGTCCGCTACACGATCGGGTCGGGGGACTTGATGGAGCGCAACTTGGACCGCCGCATCGAGGTGCTCGTGCCCGTGTTGGACCCGAGCCTGCAGGCACGCCTCGAAGAGACGATCGAGCTCAGCCTCGCCGACGACGTCTTTGCCTGGGTGCTCGGGCCCGGTGGCCAGTGGACAAGGACGGTTCCGGTTCTCGGCCTCAGCGTGCAGCGACGGCTGCAGGAGCTGGCCGTTGAGCGCGCCCGGCGACGCCGTTCTCCCGAGAAGTTGAGCTGAGCCGCAGCTGTGCGGATTGCCGCGCTGGACCTGGGGAGCAACTCGTTCCATCTGTTGGTGGTCGAGACCAGGCCGGACGGCAGCTTCCTGCCCTTGGCGCGCGAGAAGGAGATGCTGCGCTTAGGCGACGTCGTCGCTCGGGAGGGCCGCCTCAGCGAGGAGTCCATCGACGCGGCCATTGACACCGTGCGCCGCTTTCGCACCATCGCCGACGTGCAGCACTGTGACGAGATCGTCGCCATGGCGACGGCTGCCATGCGTCAGGCCGCCAACGGGCCCGAGGCGGCCGAGCGCATTGAGGCCGCGACCGGGGTGAGGATCCAAGTCGTAAGCGGGATCCGCGAGGCACAGCTCGTCTTCGACGCCGTACGGGCGAGCGTGCTCATCGACCCGGGCCCCGCCCTGTGCGCCGATCTCGGTGGGGGCAGCCTCGAGCTATCTGTCGGCGACCGGTTCGGCCTCAGCTATGCCACGAGCCTTCACCTCGGCGTCGGAAGGCTCACGACTGAGTTCGTTCGCACCGATCCGCCGTCGAAAAAAGACCGAGCCCGTTTGAAAGAGCACATATCGCGGTTGCTCGACGAGGTCTTGGAGGACATCTTGGCCTGCGGGCCTAAGGTCCTGATCGGGACCTCGGGGACACTTTGTGCCCTTGCCCGTGGGGCTGCAGCGAGGCGGGACGGTGTCGTCCCATATTCTGTCAATCAACTGACAGTATCTGCTCGTGAGCTGGCGGCGCTCGGGGAGATGGTCTACGAGCTGGCTAGCTTGGAGCGAGGACGCCTGCCTGGCATCGACGCCCGGCGCGGCGGAGCTGCTCCCAGCTGGCGCAGCCGTGGCCGAGGTGCTCATGGAGGCAACGGGCTTGCGGGAGCTGACCGTATCGGAATGGGGCCTTCGCGAGGGGATCATCATCTCGACGATCGGCAGGCACGACCGCGTCGAGCTGAGCGACGACCCCCGGGCGATCCGGCGTGCCTCGGTCATGTCGCTCTGCGTGCGCTCGCGTTGGCCCGAAAGCCACTCGCGCCAGGTCGCTCGCCTCGCCCTCGAGATCTTCGACTCGACGCGCGCCCTGCACGGGCTGGACGCGGAGGACAGGGAGCTGCTCGAGCTGGCCGCGCTCTTGCACGACATCGGCGAGCACGTGAGCCGTGACGGGCACGCGCGGCACTCGGCCTACCTCATCGAGAACGGCGACCTGCGCGGTTTTTCTCCCGTCGAGATCCAGATGCTTGCCTGCCTAGGGCGCTACCACGTGAGAGGCCGTCCGAGGGAGTCGTTCCAGGCCTGGGACTCACTCGAGCGCAAGGACCGTGACCGGGTGAACAAGATGCTGGCGCTGTTGAGGATCGCTGACGGCCTGGACGCTTCGCACGACTCGGTCGTGGGCCACGTCGGCGTCGAGCTCTCCGGCGCGGCCGTGGAGATGGTCGTGAGCGCCCGCGGCGACGCCGAGCTCGAGCAGTGGATGCTCCAGCGCAAGAAGATGCTCTTTCAGGAGCTGTTCGAGCTCCCCGTCAGCCTCGAGGTGGTGCCGACCGGTCCTGAGGAGACCCAGGGCCTCGGCTCGGAGGAGGCCGGCCTGGCCTGAGGGGCCGCGCCGGGTCTCAGCGGGTCATTCCGCCGAGGGCATCTCGGCGTTCTTTGAGCCCAGCACCCCGCCTCACGCGAAGCGACAGGTAGGCGCCGGCGCCGACCGGGATGGGGATCCAGAAGTTGAACAGGCGCCAGGAGATCACGCCCAGCCAGGCGATGGCCGCGGGCACGCCGAAGCCGGTGAGCGAGGTCGCCGCTACAGCTTCGACGATGCCGAGGCCGCCCGGGGTGAGCGGCACCGCCGCGAGCACGTTCGCCACGCCGTAGGCGACGAACAGGTCGATGGGCTCGGTCAGATGCCCGTAGGCGGCGACAAAGGCCCAGAGCGAGGCCGCGTCGAAGAGCCAGTTGGCGGCCGCCCAGGAGACCGCCTCACGCAGCAGGTGCCGATCGGAGCCGAGCGTCCGCAAGCGGTTCGCGAGGCGCTGCACGAGCTTCTCCATCTGCTCTTCTTTGACACGGGGGACACGCCTTGCGACAAAGCGCAGTACCCGGGTGGCATGCGCTTCCCCACGCGTAAGGGCGAGCACGAGGGCGGCAAAGGCTGCGAGCAGCACGGCCCCGACGACGGCAACTGTCACATAGGCGCTGTTGAAGCCGTGAAGGGGGATGGAGACGACAAGAGCCGTCCACAGCATGGCGTTCAAGACGACGGCCGAGCCGATGCCCTGTGTGGCAAGGGCGAACCCGGCGTCGGCACCGTCGACCCCGCTGGAGGTCAAAAGCCGGTAGCCGAGGCCCGTGCCCCCAGCCGTGCCGCCCGGGATCACGTGGCTGACGGCGAGAGTCGACAGGTCGATGCGGAGAACCTTGGACAGGGGCGGCCCGTCCTCGGGCAGCACCGACTTGGTGAGCCGGCCATAGGCGATGAGGGCGGCCGCCTCGAGGCCGAAACCCGCCAGGAGCCACACGACATTGACGCGGCTCAGCTGGCTCAAAGAAGAGCGCGCCTTTGAGTGCAAGAAGCTAGGGATGAGCACGTACTCGACAAAGACGAGGAGAACGAACAGGGTCAGGCCGTGGCGGAGCGGGCGGGGGATCCACTCGAGCAGGTTGCGGCGCCGCTTGGGCGCACTCACCGTGTCAGCCGGCCCGTCGAGTTCTTTCGGATCGGCCATCTTGTCCATGCTTGCAGGCGCGACGCGCTAAGTGGGAGAACTAGGCACGAAGGGCTCGCACCGACGGAGGCTTTCTCCCGTGTCGGTCCTGCGGCATCACCCTTCGCCCGGCGCGCGTGGAGTTGACTTGTGACGATGAGCGAGCAGAAGGGCGCACCCCGGCTCGACCCGGCGCAAAACCAGCGCGCCTACGACTTGAAGGTGGCCCGAATCGCCTTGATCGCCACCGGCGTCGTGGTGGCCATGGGCATCAGCCTGGCGCTCTTGTGGCGACTTCGTGTCGTCGTGCTCTTGATACTCGTGTCGTTGTTCCTAGCGACGCTCTTGCATCCGGTCGTGAGCTTCGTCGAGAGGCGCAAGGTGCGCCGCGGGCTCGCGACGACGATCGTGTTCTTCGCCTCCGCCGCTCTGGCCGCCATAGTTGCCTACCTGCTCGTCCATCCCGTCTATACCTCTGCCACGAACTTCGCCAAGCAGCTGCCGAGCATCGTGCGCCAGGCACAGCACGGCAAGGGCCAGATCGGACGCCTCGTTAAGCGCCTCGACCTCGTCAGCTATGTGAAGAAGAACGTGCCCCGCCTCGAGACCTTGATCACCGGTCTCGGCCGGCCTGCTCTCGCCATCGGCAAGACCGTCATAAGCGGGGTAGTGGCGCTCGTGACTGTCGGGGTGCTGACCTTCTTCATCCTCCTCGAGATGCCCCGCATGGCCCGGGGCGTTCTCGCCTGGATGCGGCCGGAGCGCTCGGTGCGCGCCCGCAGGATCCTCGACGACGTGAGCCAGGCGGTAGCCGGCTACATGCTGGGCAATCTGGCTACCTCGGCCATTGCCGGGGTCGTCATCTTCGCCACGCTGAAATTGACGGGCGTTCCCTATGCCGGGGTGCTGGCTATCTGGGTGGGCGTGGTCGACTTCCTCCCCCTCGTGGGCGGTCTCCTGGCCGGTGTGCCGACCGTCGCCGTCGCCGTGTTGCACTCCTTGCCTGCAGGCGTGGTGACACTTGCTGCCTTCCTTGTTTACCAGCAGGTCGAGAACCACATCCTCAACCCCGTCGTGATGAGCCGGACGGTGCGGCTGAACGCCTTGTGGGTGTTGCTCGCCATCCTCGTCGGCGTCGAGCTGGGCGGCCTCATCGGCTCGACCTTCGGCGGCCTCGTCGGGGCCCTGTTGGCAGTTCCCGCTGCCAGCGCCATCCAAGTGGTGGTGCGGGACCTGTGGGCAGAGCACGGCTCGGGGGACCGAAGCGACGACCCGGCCCGTGGCGCCGAGCCTGCTCGGGAGGCGAGCCCGGCGGGCCGCTAGCGCCCTTTTGCCGTTTTGGCCCTAGGCTGCGGGGGTGCGCGTTCTGGTTGTGCTGCCTACCTTCAATGAAGCTGCCACAATCGAGAACGTCCTCGAGCGGGTGCGAAAGGCGCTCCCCGAGGCATCTGTCCTCGTCGTCGACGACGGGAGCCCGGACGGGACGGCCAAGATCGCCGTCGACCTAGGGGAGCGTTCGGGCAAGGTCGAGGTGCTCTCGCGCCCGACGAAGATGGGCCTCGGCAGCGCCTACCGGGACGGTTTTGCCTGGGGTCTCGAGCGCGGCTACGACGCCTTTGTCGAGATGGACTCCGACTTCTCCCACGACCCCGACTCGCTGCCTGACATTGTCGCCCCCCTCGAGGAGGGCTACGAGGTCTGCATCGGGTCGCGCTATGTGGCCGGTGGCTCGATCCCCAACTGGAGCCTGCCCCGCCGGCTGTTGTCGCGGGGGGGCAACATCTACGCCGACCTGGCTCTCGGCCTCAAAGTCAAGGACTGCACGGCTGGCTTTCGCGCCTATGCGGCTTCGGTGCTCGAGCGCATCGACCTGAGCACTGTCCGGGCCGAGAGCTACGGCTTCCAAATCGAAATGACCTACCGGGCCATCAAGTCCGGGGCCAGGGTCAAAGAGGTTCCGATCCGTTTCGTGGACCGCGAGCTCGGGACATCGAAGATGTCGACCTACACCGTCGTCGAGGCCCTGGGACTTGTCACCTGGTGGGGAACAAGACGCCTTGTCGAGCTGATCAGGTCAAAGCGCAGTCCGGTGCGGACCTCCGCACCTTTGTGAGCAGGTCGGCATGCGGGCTCCTGGAGCCGGCTCGCGTTCGCCGATAGACGCCGGTGAGGGCCCCGTCGTCGTCCTGGTCCACGGCCAGCCCGGCGCCGGGGGTGACTGGGTGGCTCTGGCTGGTCTGTTGGCCCGCGACCATCGCGTGCGGCGCCGAACCGCCCTGGCTGGGGATCTGACCCCCGCCCGGCGGTCGGGATCGCGGCCAACGCCGCCGCCTTGGAGGACTTGCTCATCGCCGTCGGCGCCGAGAGCCCCGTCACGGTGGTGGGCCACTCGCTCGGAGGCGGCGTAGCCCTCGAGCTAGCCCTGCAGCACCCTGAGCGTGTCGGAGCCCTCGTGCTTGTCGGCTCGGTCGGTGTTGCCGGGGCCCTGTCCGGCTTCGACCGCCTCCTTGTCGTCCCCATGCTCGGTACGAGCATCGTGCGGGCCGGGGTTGCCGCGCTTAGACGCGGGCTGATCACGGCTACGCGCTGATTCCGAGACCCATCCAGGTGCCCGTGTGGCACGAAAGGTTGCGGTCCTTCCCACCTTGCAGGCGGCCATCGGCAGCGACGGCCGGCCGATCATGGGCCGCTCCCGCAGGAGCTTCCTCGTCGAGCAGCGAGCTTTGCTGGCCGAGACTCCCGGCCTCGAGCGGTCGCTCGGGCGCATCAGCGTCCCGACCGCCGTCGTCACCGGGGCTTCGGACCGCGTAGTGCCTGCTTCGGCAGCCCGGGCCTTGGCCGCCCGGGTGCCCGGAGCAGAGCTCATCGTCATGGCCGGCGGCCACCTCCTCCCCTTCGAGCAGCCAGGTCAGCTCGCCGAGATCGTCCGGCGCTACGTGGGCCTCGCGAGCGGCGTCAGGGACGTACGGCAGCAGCGAGGAACGCCTGAAGCTTGAGCTGGGTCTCGGCGAGCTCAGCCGCCGGGTCGGAGTCGGCGACGATGCCGACGCCAGCGAAGAGCCGGGCGGAGCTGCCGGCGACGATCGCCGAGCGGATCCCCAGGTACCACTCGCCGTCCCCCCTGGCGTCGACCCAGCCGAGCGGGCCGGCATAGCGGTCACGGTCGAGCTCCTCGGCCTTGGCGAGGTAGTCGAGGGCGAGGTCGACCGGCGTGCCCGCCACCGCCGGAGTCGGGTGGAGCAAGCCGACGAGCTCGAGCGCGCTCGGGTAGCGACCCTGACGGCCGGACAGCACCCCTTCCATGTGTGTGCCGAGGTGGCTCACATTGCGCAGCTCCATGACGACAGGCTCCTCGGGCACCGCTAGCTGCTCGACGACCGGCATGAGGGCCGCTGCGATCGTCTCGACGACGGCGCGGTGCTCGGAGCGTTCCTTGGCCGAGGCGAACAGGGCCGCCTCGGCCCGCGCGGTCTGCCTCCGGGTCACCGCTTCGCGCCGCGGTCCCGGCAAGAGGGACCGAGGCGATGCGGGCACCTTGGCGACAGATGAGCAGCTCAGGCGAGGCGCCTATGAAGCCATCTATGGCGAAGGTGGCACAAGAGGGGTGAAGCGAGCGTAGGCGCCCGACCAGATCGCCTTGACGCAGGGGCCGGTTGGCCTCGACGGTCACCTCGCGGGCGAGGACGACCTTGTCGAGCCGCCCGCTTTTGATCTCGGCCAGGGCGGAGCTGACCCGGTTCAAGAAGTCCTCGTGCGGGCGGGCCGAGGCGAGGTGGAAACCATCCGGTGGTGCCGTCGCGGCCGATGCCGTCGTTGCGTCGTGAGGCGCTCGACCATCGCGCGCCCGCTCGAGCAGGTCGGCGACCCGACCCGGAGCCCCGACGGCGACGGCGGTGGCTTCGCTGCCCGGCCTGGACATGACAGTCAGCTCGGGAACGACGAGGAAGCCGGTGGCGCGGCGGTCAAAGGGCAGGGACCCGAGGGCGACTGGCACGGGACTATCAGGGGCCCCAGTCGATCCGATCGCCGAGATCGCGCCCAGCTGGGCCACAGCTCCGTCCAACCCAAAAGGATCGACCAGGCCGCTCGGCAGCTCGAGCAGGCCTGCGGTTGAAAGCCCGAGCACGGCGAGCCCGTCCCGTTCGATTAGGCGTCCGGCCTGCATGGCGACGGCTCGCAGTCGGGAGAGCGCACCCACCCCGATCGGGCAAGTGCCATAGCGCGTCGTCGGCCCGAGTCGGTTCACCGAGCGCCCCGGATCAGGCCCGCGTTGCCGTCACGCACTGGGCGATGCACCCGCTCAAGGGGTGGAGCCTCACCTCGGTGAACCCGGCCGCACCGAGCAGCTCGACGAACTCGGGGAAGGTGGGCAGATAGGCGACCGAACGGGGGAGGTACCGGTAGGCGGCGCCGTCGGACAGGACCGCTCCGAGCAGGGGCACAACGTGTGTGAACCAGATCTTGTGGCCGAGGCGCAAGAGGCGGCTGCTCGGCTCGCCGACTTCGAGCAGGGCCAGGCGCCCGCCCGGTCGCAGCACTCGTCCGAGCTCGTTCACAACCGCGGGCAGGTCTGCGAAATTCCGCACGGCGAAGCCGCTCACGACGCCGTCGGCGGCCGCGCCGGCAAATGGCAGGGCGACTGCGTCGGCTTGGACGAGGGGCGCCCCCCCGGCGCGGGCCGCTTGCAACATGCCGAGGGAGAGGTCGACCCCGATGGCGCGGGCGTGGCGCCGGCGAAGGCTGCGGGCGAGGTCGGCGGTGCCGCAGCCCACGTCGAGCACGACTGAGCCGGGTCCGAGTGCCAACAGTGCGATCGTGCGGCGCCGCCAGGGGGCATCGAGCCCGAGAGTCATGAGGCCGTTGACGAGGTCGTAGCGGGGGGCGATCGCGTCGAACATCGACCGGACGAGGGCTTGTTTTTCCTTTCCCTGCGGCAGCGGAGAGGACGGGTCGAAGGACACGGTCTCAGTCGCTGCGCCGGCTGTAGTGGATTTGTTCACCACGTGTTACCAGGTGAGGCCCGCGACAGCGCGCATGGCGGTCTCGAACTCCTCGTCACCGAGGGTTCCCCTCGCAGACAAGATCAAGTCGGCGTCCTCGCCCACGCGGCGGCGAAGCGGCCCGGCCGGGTTCTCGATTGCATCGACGATGGCGCCCGCGACGGCCTCGGGGCCCGGGCGCGCTCCTGCTTGGATCTTGCCCACGAGCTCACCAAGCTGGGTCTCGAGCTCGTTGTAGGCCGGGGCCTCGGCCCTGCGGTGCACCTTCATGCTTGGGGCGATGAAGCCCGGCTCGACGATGACGACCCGGACGCCGAAGTGGGCGAGCTCGACGTAGAGGGCCTCGGAGATGGCCTCGAGGGCGTGCTTGGTGGCCGCGTAATACCCGTCGAGGGGCTGGGCGACGTGCCCGGCGACAGAAGACACGTTCACAACCACGCCCGAGCGCCTCTCGCGCATGGCGGGGACGAAGGCCTGGATCAAGCGCACCGGCCCGAAGACGTTGGTCTCGAACATCTTGCGCACGTCTTCTAAGTCGACGAGCTCGATAGGCCCGTCAAAAGCGATGGCGGCATTGTTGACGAGCGCGTCGAGCGCGCCGATGTCTTCGCGGACAGCTTCGAGCGAAGACGCTTCACTCACATCGAGGCGGAGCCTTCTCGCCACGGGGAGGTCCTCGAGCCGCCCGAGGTCCCTGGCGGTGGCGATGACCTCGTGCCCCCTGCTAGCGAGCAGGAGAGACGTGGCCCTGCCGACGCCTGAACCGGCTCCGGTGACAAGGACTTTCATAGCCTCACTCTAGCGGCGGGCCTTTCTTCGGCCACGGGCCGGTCTTCCTGCCAAAAAGACAATGTTTACCCAGTGTTCACCGCGGCGGAATCAGCCGTACACAGCCAGTTCACCTGGTCACCGTACTGTCACATGAAACGGATGCAGCGGCCGGGACCGCGTCGCGTGGCGAGGGCGTGCTTGACACCGGTTGACAAGGCAGACACCCAAACCATTGCAGGACTGCACGGAGGTAAACATTCAGATGAAGATCAACAGGACCGTCCGGCTTGCGAGCACCTCGGCAGCCGTCGTCCTCTCGGCGCTCGCGCTGGCAGCGGTATCGGTGCTCCCGGGCGCAGGTGCCACGCCGCGCAGTGGCGACCCTTACCTGGCGGCCGACACCCAGCTGAGCACGCCGGCGACCATCGGCGGAGCGGGCTCGACCTTTGCAGCCCCCCTGGAGAACGCGGGCCAGGCTCTTTACACCTCGCGCAACCCGAACGCGACGATCAACGGCTACCAGGCGGTCGGCTCGGGCACCGGCGAGGCCGACATCATCAAAAAGCTCGTTGACTGGGGCGGCACCGACGTCCCCATGCTGCAAAAAGACATCAACAAGAACGAGCCTTCGGGCGCCAACTACCAGCTGTCTGACTTCCTCCAGATCCCGATCGGCCTCGGCGGCGTGGCGGTCCCCTTCAACGTGCCGAGCCTGCACGTAAAGACGCTCGTCATGAACGCCGCCCTGCTCGCCAACATCTACGAGGGCCACGTCCACAACTGGAACGCGGCGGCCATCCAGAACCTGAACCCGCACGTCAAGCTGCCCCACACCCGCATCATCGTCGTCGCGCGTGGTGACTCTTCGGGCACGACCTACATCTTCACCAACTTCTTGCACGCGGCCGCTCCGAGTGTGTGGACGACGCTCGCCTCCAAGGTCCCGCTCTCATTGCCCACCGACGGCATCGCCGGCAACGGCAACGCTGGAGTGGCGGCCGACATCGAGAACACGCCCAACTCGATCGGCTACGTCGAGTACTCCTACCTGCTCTTGAACCCATCGCTGCTCCACGGGGTGGCCTCGATCGTCAACAAGTCGGGCGACGCGGTCCTGCCCTCGACCGCGGGCATCGCCGCGGCAGCTGCCGCCCGGCCGAAGATCTCGCCCCTCGGCTTCTCGATCGTCTACCAGTGGGGTGCCAAGACCTACCCGATCGCCGGCTACACCTGGGCGGTCATCTGGAAGAACCAGACGACCAGCCTGGCTGAGGGGACCCTGCTCGTGAAGTACCTCGACTGGCTATCGCACTCGGGAGCATCGAACGGGGCCACGGCTGGACAAGACGTCGCCGCCCTGCAGGGCTATGTGCCGCTGCCGGCCAACATTCAGACCCTGGCACGCACCACGCTGCTCCAGTGCACCTTCAACGGCAAGGTGCTCTTGACCACCAACGCCTCCTGAACCGGCCGCAAGACGGGAAGATTCTTGAGCAAACAACGCTAAGGCCGAGGTGACGACAACTCCTCTGGCGATCCCGGACCCGCTCTTGACCGAGAAGCACAAGACCTTCTCGGTCAAGAGCGACTGGGGGCACTGGGCCGTCCTCTACGGCGTCTCGGGCCTGTTCGCGCTCATCTGTGCCGTCTTTTTGATCAGCGTCATCGTCTCTTCGATCCCCGCCTGGAAGCACTCGGGGCTGTCGCTGCTCTACGGCACGACCTGGAGCCAGGGGACCGACTCGTTCGGGGCCCTCCCGATCATCGCCGGGACGCTCGCCACCACCGCCATCGCCCTCATCTTCGCCATCCCGATCGGCATCGGCTCGGCGGTGGCGATCGTGCACCTTCTCCCGAACCAGGCGAGGATCTTCGCCTCCTCGCTGGTCGAGCTCCTCGCCGCGGTGCCGAGCGTGGTTTACGGGCTCTGGGGCCTGTTGGTCCTCGCCCCTTGGTTCGAGACGACCGTTCAGCCGGCGCTCGGGGACCTGACAGGGCATCATTTCCCCTTCGACCCTCCCTATGAGGGCGTCGGGCTGCTCCTGGCTGGTTGCGTGCTCTTTGTGATGATCCTGCCCATGATCGTGGCCCTGTCGCGCGACGCCATTGCCATCGTTCCCCACGACCAGTACGAGGGGGCGCTCAGCGTGGGTGCCACGAAGTGGCAGGTGCTGCGCAAGGTCGTCCTCCCCGCCGCCCGCACGGGCATCGTCGGCGCCGTGACGCTGGCGACGGCTCGGGCTCTTGGCGAGACCGTGGCCGTTGCTCTCGTCATCGGCTTGAACCCGCTGTTTCCCCACTCGCTGTTCTCGACGGCCTCCACCCTCGCCTCGACTATCGCCCTCCAGTTCCAAGACGCCACGCCGCTGCAGGTGGCCGCTCTCGGGGCCTTGGCTGTGATCTTGATGGCGATGACGGCGATCGTGAACTGGATAGGCCGTCGCCTCATCCGGCGTTCGGCTGTGCGGGCGCACTTCGTATGACAGCGACCCTTATAGAAGGCGTCCCGCCCGACCCGATGCTCGAGCGTCGCGAGATGGTCCAGCAGGTGGCCTTGAGGACCCTGAGGCGGCGGATGGTCACCTCCAAGGTGGTGGTCGGACTTTGCGGGCTCGCCTTCGTTATTGCTCTGGTCCCGCTCTTTGCCATCTTGTACTCGCTCGTACAAAAGGGCTTCCACTGGTGGAGCATCGACTTTTTCACCAAGACTCCCCAGTTCCCCTCCCTCATCGACCCGAACGACGTCGGAGGCATCTCCAACGCCCTCATCGGATCGGTCGTCATCGATGGCATCGCCGCTTTCTTCGCGATCCCGATAGGTGTCGTCACCGGCCTGTTCTTGGCCGAGTCGACGTCGCCTTTCGCCAATGCGCTCCGGACCACGGCCGAGATCATGACCGGGCTACCTTCCATCCTGCTCGGCATCTTCGCCTATGAGTTCCTCGTGGTCGGCTTTCACGAATGGGGGATAAAGCTGCCCGGCATCGGCTTTGCCGGCATCGCGGGCAGCTTCGCCATCGGCATCCTCATGATCCCCGTCATCATCAAGGCCTCCGAGACGTCTCTTCGCAGCGTGCCCCAGCCCATCCGGGAGGCCGGGCTTGCCCTCGGGGCACGCAACGGCATCGTCGCCCGCAAGATCGTCATCCCGACGGCCATGCCCGGCCTGATCACGGCCGTGCTCCTTGCCCTGTCGCGTGCCGTCGGCGAGACGGCCCCGATCCTGTGGGTGATCGGAGCCTCGACGATCAACGAGTGGGACCCGTCCAAGGAGATGGCCTCCACGCCGTTGCAGATCTTCCAGTCGGCGACGTCGCCCTACACTTCCTTGCGGGAAGAGACATGGGGGATCGCCCTCACACTGGTGGTCGTCGTTCTCATCATCAACCTGGGGAGCCGGCTGTTCGCGGCCTGGCTGCAAAGAGAGAGGCGGTAGTGGTGGATCCGAGCAGCACCATGGTCCCGATCGCGGTGCCGGACGCGGCCACATCTGTGGGCGTTCTCCCCGATCCTCGCTCCGGGCCGATCGCAATGCGGCTCGAGGACGTGGCTGTCTCCTTCAACGGCCGCACGGCCATCCGCAACGCCAGTTTCGATGTCCCGAAGAACCAGGTCACAGCTCTCATCGGCCCGTCCGGCTCCGGCAAGACGACGTTGTTGAGGGCGGTGAACCGCCTGCACGACCTCACCAAAGGTGCCGTCGTCTCGGGCAGGCTCATGCTGGGCGACACCGACGTCTACGGCGGTGGCATCGCTCCGACCCTGCTGCGGACCCGGGTGGGGATGGTCTTCCAGCGTCCGAACCCCTTCCCGACCATGTCGATCTACGACAACGTCGTGTCGGGCCTAAAGTTCAACGGGATCCGCAAGAAGTCCGTCCTCGACGAGGCCGCCGAGTCCGCCCTCGTCGCCGCCGCCCTGTGGGACTCGGTCGTCGACAGGCTGAAGGCGCACGCTTCCACACTTTCCGGCGGTGAGCAGCAACGCCTCTGCATCGCACGGGCCCTAGCCGTTGAGCCCGAGGTGCTCTTGATGGACGAGCCGACCTCGTCGCTCGACCCCATCTCGACCCGGCTCATCGAAGAGCTCATCGGAGAGCTCAAGGACCGGGTCACGATCATGATCGTCACCCACAACATGCAGCAGGCGGCGCGGGTCTCGGACCTGTGCGCCTTCTTCTTGATGGGCGACGACCGCGCCGGCGAGCAGATAGAGGTCGCCCCGACCAAGAAGCTGTTCTCCCAGCCCGACGACCAAAGGACCTTGGACTACATCCAGGGCCGGTTCGGCTGAGCCGAGAGCACCTCCAACAAGGCGGCGAGGAAGCGATCGTTCTCTTTAGCGGTCCCGATCGTCACCCTCAAGCAGCCATCTAGGCCCGGCCAGTCCGATACATCGCGGATCAGCACGGACCGCTCCACGAGGCCCTTCCAGATCTCCTCGCCCGGACTCGAACCGGCCCGGAAGAGGATGAAGTTGGCGTCGGAGGGCCACACCTCGACCCCGAGGTCCGACAGGGCGGCCCCGACGCGGCCGCGTTCCTCAACTGTGGCTGCGACCCGGGCGCGCATCTCGACTTCGAAGCCGAGGGCGAGGCGTCCCGCCAGCTGCTTGATCGCGTCCAGGTGGTAAGGGAGAGCCACATTCCACAAAGAGGCGATCGTCTCGGGGTCCCCGATTGCATAGCCGAGGCGGAGCCCGGCCATCGACCATGTCTTTGAGAAGGTGCGCAGCACCAAAAGGCGCGGCTGCGAGGAGGTGAGCTCGAGGGCAGAACGGGGGGCGAACTGCCCGTAGGCCTCGTCGACGGCCACAACCCCGGGCACGAGGGCGAGCAAGGACCGGATCGTCTCCAAGGGTTCGAGGCCACCGGTCGGGTTGTTGGGCGAGCACAAGAAGCTGACCGCAGGCGCCCCCGGGCCGAAGTCCTCCACGGCTCTGGCGACGGTGCGGGAAATCTCGTCCTCATCGACGCGGAAGGTCTCGTCGCGCCGCCCCTCGACGACCGGGGTTCCGGTCAGGCGGGCGATGTGGGAGTGAAGGGCGTAGGTGGGCTCGAAAACCATGGCGGGCCGTCCCTGTCCGCCATAGGCAAGAAGGAGGCACTGGATGGCCTCGTTGGAGCCGTTGGCGCAAAAGACCTGGGCCGGCTCGACGCCGTGGTGAGCCGCGAGGGCGGTTCTGAGCGCCGTCGCCTGGCGATCTGGGTAGCGGTGGAGGGGGATCGTTGCCAGCTCGGACGCGAGCGCCTCGACAAAGGCCCGCGGCGGCGGCTCGGGCGACTCGTTGGTGTTGAGCCGGACCTCGACCTCGACCTGGGGGGAGTGATAGCCAGGGCGAAGAGCCACCTCGCGCCGCGATTCGCCGCCTGCGCTTGTTTGCGCGCTCACCTGGCTTTTGTCCCGGGCCCGGTGCGCACGAGCACCGACTCGGCGTGGGCGAAGAGACCTTCGGCGCGGGCGATGGCGGCAACGTGGCGGGCGACGGCCTCGACTCCGGGGCGGCCGGCGGAGATGACGTGCACTCGGCGCAGGAAATCCTCGACACCGAGGGCGCTCGCGTAGCGGGCCGAACCGAAGGTGGGAAGGGTGTGGCTCGGCCCGGCGATGTAGTCGCCGAGCGAGGCCGGCGTGTAGGGCCCGAGGAAGACCGCACCGGCGTTGCGCACGAGCGGGACCAGGTCGGTGGGGTTTTCGCAGCAAAGCTCGAGATGCTCGGGGGCGATCAGGTTCGATACCGCCATGGCCTGTTCGGGCCCGTCGACGAGGACGGCGTAGCCTCCTGCGGCGAGCGTGGACTCGATCTCGACCCGCCGGGGCGAGGCGGCGACGAAGCGCTCCACGGCGCCAGTCACGGCTTCTAGCACCGCCTCGGACCAGGTGATCAGCCAGGCGAGACCGTCAGGGCCGTGCTCAGCCTGCACGACGAGGTCGATGGCAACATATTCGGTCGGGACGCTCTCATCAGCGATCACGACTACCTCGGAAGGCCCGGCGAAGGCGGACGGCATGCCGACGGCGCCCCGGACCTCGAGCTTGGCGAGCGACACCCAGCGGTTGCCCGGGCCGACGATCACGTCCACGCTCGGGATGGTCTCAGTGCCATAAGCCAGCGCTGCGATCGCCTGGGCGCCCCCGACGCGGTACACCTCGTCCACCCCGGCCAGGCTCGCGGCTGCCAGCACCTTGTCGGGCACGGCTCCGTCCGGTCCCGGTGGCACGCAGACGGCGATGCCCTCTACGCCCGCCACTCGGGCGGGTATGGCGTTCATGAGCACGCTTGAGGGATAGCTGGCTAGGCCACCGGGCACATAGACCCCCGCCCGGGCGACGGGGAGCTCGAGCAGGTCGACGGTTATCTCGTTGCGCTCATAGCGGGCGAGATGCGCCGCTCGGTGGCGGTGGAAGGCCTCGATGGATCGGGCGGCCTCGCTCAGCGCTTCGAGCAGGGCCGGCTCCAGGCGACCGGCCGCCAAGGCGATCTCTGCCGCAGGCACCTTTATCTCGGCGATCTCGACCTTGTCGAAGCGGGCCGTGTAACGCCTGAGGGCGGCGTCGCCGTGTGCCCTGACGTCCTCGACGATGGCGCGGACCTCATCGGCGGGTCCTCGGTCGGACAAATCTGGCCGAGGGAGGGCACCAGCTCGCCCGGGCGCGCCGGCGCGCAGGTCAAGACGTCGCAGCATGCCCGCAGCGTACCGGCCGGCTCCCGCCAGGTCGAAGCCCGGGCTCGGCCGGGCGAGCGCGCCCAACCGAGCGGGCGCGCCCCGATGTGGCCCGCATCGGCCATGATGGCGAGATGTCACCGCAGGGGCCCGACCCGTCGGAGTTGTCCGAGCTGTCCTCGATCGCCTCGTCGCTCGAGCAGATTGGCCGCCGCGTGACGGCATTGGCCGAGGGCGCCATCGCCGCCAAGCGCGACGACGTCGGAGCCGACCTCATCGCCGTGGAGCGGGCCGTGCTGGGCGCGGTGCGGCGTCTCGAGCGACTCTTGGCGCACCGTCGGTGACACCTCGTTGAGGGCTGCGGCCTGACGCGCCCGACGGCGCCCCGTTGGGCGCCGTCGGTGAGCGGATCGGGCGGCGGATCCCGGGACCGCTCGTTGGAACCAGGTGGCGGGAACCGGTTCCTCATGGCGAAGTTAGCGTGCCGCCGACAGGGAATGCCCGCGTGTCACGAACCTGTCACGAGACTCACGAAGAAGTCATGCGGTCGTCAGAATTTGCCCCTCGATGGGCACCACTCGGCAATCTCGCAGAGCTCGCACCGCGGCCTTCGTGCCACGCACACCTTACGGCCGTGCAGGATGAGGCGCAGGCTGATCTCACCCCACTGCGAGGCAGGAAACAGGGCGCAAAGGTCCTGTTCGATCTTGACCGGGTCGGCCGACTCGGTCAGCTTCAGGCGCTGGCTCAACCGGATCACATGGGTGTCGACGGGTAGTCCCGGCAGCGAGAAGGCGACAGACAACACAACATTGGCAGTCTTGCGCCCGACCCCGGGAAGAGCCGTCAGCTCCTCCATCGTTCTCGGCACCTCACCGTCGTGGCGCATCACGATCGCCTCTGAGACCCCGAGAATGTGAGAGGCCTTGGAGCGGAAAAAGCCAGTCGGCCGGATCAGGTTCTCGAGCTCTGTGCGGTCGGCCCCGGCGAGGTCTTTTGGCGTCGGGTAGCGCAAGAACAACCCCGGCATGACCATGTTGACGCGCTCGTCGGTGCACTGGGCCGAGAGGATCGTCGCTATGAGCAGCTCAAAGGGATTGCGGTGGACAAGAGCGCACAGCTCGGTGGCCGTGCCTGGGTAGATGAGCGCCAGCCGGTCGCCGATCTTGCGAGCCCGGGCGAGCGGGCGCCGACGGGCGGGACCAGGAGGGCTCTTCGGCTGCCGCACGCTTGGCACCAACGGATCGTAGCCAGACACCGGGAACTAACGAGCGTTGCACAGACGGTATGTTCGCAAGGTGCACAACCTCGAGATCAAGCGCAGGATGGGAGAGGCTGACATCGCCGCCATCTCAGCCCTGCTCGAGGCTGCCAGCGCTGCGGATGGCCATCGCGCCCTCGGCGAGCACCAGTGGCTCGACCTCGTTCAAGGAGGCCGTGAGGGCTTCGCTGGCTTTGTCGCTCGCGAGGCTGGCCGTCGAGCGCGTCATCGCCTATGCCCAGATAAGCCGCGGGGCGGGCGCCGACTGGGGCGTCGAGTATGTCGTGCATCCCCGTTGGCGGATGACCACCGGCACCGAGCTGCGCACCGAGCTTTTGAGCGCTGCCCTCGGCGTCATCGCCTCCCAGGGGGGCGGCCATGTGCACCTGTGGGTCCCCAAGCCCGGGCCGATAGACGACGAGGTGGCCGAGGCCGTTGGCATGCGCCGCGGGCGCGACCTCGTGCAAATGCGCCGAGCGTTGCCCATCACCAACGAGAACGCCCAGATCGCGGTGCGGCCGTTCCGGCCAGGTGAGGACGAGGCAGCCTGGCTGGAGGTGAACAACCGGGCCTTTCACGGTCACCCCGAGCAGGGCTCGTGGGATCTCGCCACGATCCAAGAGCGCGAGCGCCAGGGGTGGTTCGACCCGAACGGGTTCCTCCTCCACGAGCGCGACGGCCGTCTGGCGGGTTTTTGCTGGACCAAGCTGCACGAGGGTGACGACGGCGATGACGCCGAAGAGGGCCTCGGGGAGATCTACGTCATCGCCGTCGACCCTGACTTCCAAGGCCACGGCCTAGGCCGTCAGCTCGTCCTCGCTGGCCTTGCCTGGTTGTGGGAGGCGGGCGTGAGCACCGGCATGCTCTATGTCGACCACGACAACGAGCCGGCCCGGGAGCTCTACTTCTCCCTTGGCTTCAGCGACGACCACACCGATCGCGCCTATGTGACTGACGTCCCGCCGCTTTGCGAGGGCCGGGAAGTGTGAGTCGCTACGACCTCGGGCGCGAGGAGTTGGCAGCTTTGCTCCAAGATCAGCCGGCCTACCGCCAGGACCAAGTCCGAGACGGCCTCTACCGGCGCCTTTGCGAGCCGGAGGAGATGACAGAGCTTCCCCGTGAGCTCCGCCGGCGCCTCAGCGGGGCACCGGAGATGGCACTGGCCTTCTCCGTGGTCACCGAGAGCGTCGCCGACCGGGGCACGACGGTGAAGTGGCTCTTTGAGACTCATGACTCGCGGCGCATCGAGACCGTCCTCATGCGCTATCGCGACCGGGTGACGGTGTGCGTCTCGAGCCAGGCGGGCTGTGCCATGGGTTGCACCTTTTGTGCCACGGGTGACGGAGGCTTCTTCCGCCAGCTCAGCTCGGGCGAGATCGTAGAGCAGGTCGTCATTGCCGCCCGACGGTGCCGCGCCGAGGGGTGGGGCGAGCTGGGCAACGTAGTTCTCATGGGAATGGGAGAGCCGCTGGCGAACTTCAAGGCCGTGTGGGCGGCTGTCGAGTCGATGAACGCTGACCTCGGCCTCGGCGCGCGTCATCTCACCATCTCGACCGTCGGCGTTGTGCCGGGCATCGTCCGTCTTGCCGCAAAGCCCCTCCAGGTGAACCTCGCCGTCTCCTTGCATGCCGCCAATGACGAGCTGCGCGACAGCCTCGTGCCGCTCAACCGCCGCTACCCGCTCGAGTCGGTCATGACTGCCTGCGAGCAGTACCGGGCCGCCACGGGGAGAAGGATCTCTTTCGAATGGGCCCTCATGGCTGAGGTGAACGACCGGCGCTCAGACGCCGCCGAGCTGGCCGTGCTTGCTCACCGTCTCAGAGCCCATGTCAACCTCATCCCCTTGAACCCCACCCCTGGTGGTACGGCCAGGGGCCTACGGGGATCCGACGCCCGTCGGGTACTGGATTTTCAGAGCTGGCTTGGAGCCCGTGACGTCAATGCCACCGTGCGCCAGAACCGGGGAAGATCGATATCTGCCGCCTGTGGCCAGCTCGCCGCCCTTGTCAGCTCGCCGAGTGGGCCTCGCTGAGCTCACCGCCGTCAAGAGGCAGGGCCGGGATAACCCGGGCGACGTCCATGGCAGCGAGAAAACAGGCGATCGAGACAAGCGCCCCGGGGGCGGCGAAGAAGCCCATGGACCTTCCGATGTTGGGCGAGACATAGACGATCAACAGGCCCACGGCATCTACCCCGCCGAAGACAAGACTGGCAGGGACCGGGCGGTGCAAGACAAGTGTCGCTCCGGCCACGGCGAGGACGCCTCCGACCATGGCCAGCACGGCTACGACCCCGCCCGCGTGCGAGCCGTCGAGGAAGGACCACATCCATCCGTGGTGAAGCCAGGCGGGATTGGCGGCCATGGCCAGTGCCCCGATCACTACCAGGCCGAGTCCCCCCAAAAGCCCGCAGGCAACGGTCGCTTTACGCATCGAGGCCTCCTTCGAGCCTTGACGGCTGGGCCGGCCCGGCGAGCTCGCTTAGGGCGCGCAAGGCGGATATCTCTGCGTCCTCCTCGGCGATGACGTCTTGTTGGGGGACGCCCTTGCGCAGCCTCTTAAAGACCGTGAAAACGATGGGACCGGACATGACGGCGATGAAGCCGCCCACGAAGCTCTGCATGCCGTTGGCGAATAGCTCGTAGATGGCAAGGGCTATGGGCGGTATGCACATCACTACGACGCCCCAGTTCGGCAAGGGCACTTTGTAGGGGCGTTCCAGGTTGGGCTCTGTGTAACGCAGCACACAGCCAGCGATGAAGATCATCGAGTACGAACACATGATCAAGAACACGTCGATGACGATCAAGGTAGTGAAGCCCCAGCGCACCAAAATGGCGTTGACGAAGGCCATGATGATGATCGTGGTGGCGGGGGTGCCGTACTTCTTGTGGGTTCCGTGCAGGACCTTGGGCAGAAGGCGGTCACGGGCCATCATGAACGAGGGGCGCGCCCCTGAGGCCAGGTAGCCGACGTAGAGGGCAAGGTTCGAGATCACGGCCGAGGCCAGCATCAGCCAGCCGAGCCAGCGCCCGCCCCAGACGACGCGCTGGGCCGCCTGCACGAACGAGATGCTCGAGCCTCCGCCCGAGGATGCCCACTGCTGCCAGTGCCCGACGCCGGCGAGGCCGGCGATGGTCGAGATGGCATAGACGCCGATGACAAGCGGGATCGAGATCAAAAGGCCCCTCGGGATCACCTTGCGGGGCTCTTCGACTTCGCCCGACATGGTCGACATCGCCATGTAGCCGGCGTACATCCACAACATGATGGCGAGCCCCAGCTTGGTGCTCGAAAGGACCGACTGGCCGGGGGGGACGAAGGGGACGAAGGGGTTCGCCTTCACGTGCGAAAAGCCGAGCACGACAAGGATGACAAAGGGTATGAGGAGGGCGACCTGCATGGCGGTGAGCACCCAGCCCGTGAACTCGAGGCCGCGCAGGTTGATGTAAGCGAGGATGACGATCGCACCGACCATCATGAGCCAGGTCCAGTTCTCGCTCAGGTGGAACCAGCTCTGCACATAACCGCCGAAGAGGGAGATGTAGACCGCCGAGTCGACGAAGACAGCGAGAGTCCACCACCAGCCGGCCTGGAAGCCCCAGAACTCGCCGAGCCCCCGGCGCGTCCAGCGGTAAAAGCCCCCTTCGGCCGGCAGCGCCGAGCCGAGCTCGGCGGAGATCAGCGCCATGGGCGTCGACCACAAGAAGGGGAGCACGAGGAGCAACAAGAGAGTGAACCCGGGCCCGGAGGCCGAGATCGAGTTCTCGAGGCCGAAGGCCCCCGAGCACACGAGGGTGAAGACCATGGCCACGACGACGACGAGCCGCATCGGCGCCCGCTTGAGACCGGTGTTCAAGCCGACCTCGAGCGTGCGCTCGGTGCTCTGCCCGGTCACCTTGTCGAGCTTTGCATTGGGGGCCCCTTTCGACGGACCTGTTAGCTACTCGTGACCCCCCTAATGTCAAGTTTTTCCTGGTGATTCTCCGTCAGTCGTCTGTAGAGCACCAACGTAGCAACATGAGAGCGACGGCGGCCGAGTGGTCCACGAGGTCTTGTACGGGGACATTCTCGTTGATGGCGTGGGCGAAGCGGAGCTCTCCTGGTCCGAAGGACACCGACGGCGTGTGGCCGTGCAGGGTGTAGGTCGCGGCGTCATGCCAGGAGTCGAGCCCGGTCACCCGGCCCGGCCGGTCGAGGTCGGACCCGGCCTTTAGGGCGAGCTTGACGATCTCGTGGTCTGGCGCGACCTCGGCGGGTGGGTTGTCGTCCACCCAGCGCCAGCGCGGCGGGTGCTCGACGAGCCAGGGGTCGGCGGAGGCGGCTGCGGACACCCAGGCCTCGACCTCGGCCTGGGCCGGCTTGCCGGTGCCCGCCTCGTCAATCAGGTGGGGAAGGTACTCGAGGTCACACGTGAGCTCACAGGTCTCGGGGTAGGTCACGCTCCAGGTGCCGCTGTGCAGGATCGTCGGGACTATGGCGCCTGGGCTCAACAACAAGTGCTGTTGATCGGGGCGTCCTCGCCACTCCTCGCGAAGCCGCCGGAGCGAGTCGATGAGGGGGAGAGCCTTTTCTATGGCGTTCACAGCACCACCGGCCGAGAAGTGGGGCTGGGGCATCTCGGCGTGGCCCGAGCGCCCCTCGACGGTCATCACACCTGTTGAGATCCCCCTGCAGGCGGCGAAGACGTCGAAGCTCGTCGGCTCGGCGCAGATGCCGGCGTCGGCTCGTACCCCGTGGCGGACGGCCGACCAAGCCCCGACGCCGGAGGACTCCTCGTCGGTGTTGGCACAAAAGACGACGTCTCCTCTGAGGCGGACTCCGAGCCGGT
Organism: uncultured Acidimicrobiaceae bacterium; assembly: GCA_963725355.1. Taxonomy (GTDB): domain Bacteria; phylum Actinomycetota; class Acidimicrobiia; order Acidimicrobiales; family Bog-793; genus Fen-455. Next base: position 25,459 of record CAVRYE010000006.1, on the reverse strand, counting down.
GCAGTACTTCGACGGCGAAGAGCAGGCCGGCGAGGCCCCCCTTCATGTCACAGGCGCCGCGTCCGTAAAGGAGGCCCTCGCGGATCTCTGCCTTGAAAGGGTCACTCGCCCACAGCTCGAGGTCGCCGGCGTCGACGGCGTCGACATGGCCGTTCAAGAGCAGGCTGCGGCCACCGCCGCTGCCGGCTATGCGCGCCGCCAGCTGGGGACGGCCATGGAAGTCGAGCTCGGCCGCGATGTAAGGGTGGCCGGCCGGGATTGGCTCTGGCTCCCAGAGGTCGGTCTCGGCGCCGATGTCCTTGAGGCGCCGTTCCAAGAACCGTTGCAGCGCTTCCTCCTCGTGGGCGGGATCGCCCGGGTCCCGCGCCGTTGTGTCGAAGGCGATCAGATCGCTCAGGAGCGCTACCAGTTCGTCGCGGCCGGCTGTGACCTCCGCGACCGCCTTCTCCTCGAGATCGGACAAGAGATGCAAGACGACTCCCTCATAGGCCGACGGCCGCTGCAGGGCTGGACCGGCAATGGGAGCGACCTATGGCCGGCTCGTCCGTGCGCAACCGCAGCCTAAAGATGAACGGGCGCGGACATCAAAACGACATGCAATGGGCCAATTGATGGGTCCCGGACCGCGTGCGGAAAGGCGTTGTGCCGAGCTCAAGGCGAGCCTCCGGTCGATACGGCGGCACCCCGGGCGTGTGAAGGCGCTGCCGTCGGCAAGAAATGACCAGTGCGACAAGACAGCTCTGAGTCCTTCGGCGCCGGGCGCGGCGACGACTTGGCCGCTTCCGACTGGGCGTCGCGCGCCTCGAACAGGGACAGCTTGGACACCTGACCGGGGCCGGCTCACGCGCCGTCGTGAGCGTAGGCTCAAGGGCGCCTCTAAATGCTGGCCTGGGAAGGTGACGGAGGCTCGCCGCTGCCATCAAGCTTCCAAGCGGCGAGAGAGTCCGGCCCAGACCGAAAAGGACGGCCTAGGCCCGTGCCGGTGGGGAGCGGGGGCGCCCGTAGCCTTCTGGTCGATGCGCTCCCAGCGAACGTGCGAGGCTTGACAGATGGCGATTCACCCCGGGCAAGTCGAAAGCCGCAGACCGCGCCGCGCCGAGCGCAGGCGCTTGACCAAAGAGACCGAGATCACACTCAGCCTCGAGATCGACGGCACTGGGACGGGCTTGATCGATTCCGGCCTTCCCTTTTTCGATCACATGCTCGCCCAGCTCGCCAAGCACGGCGGCTTGGACCTCGATGTCAAGGCACGGGGGGACATCGAAGTTGACGCCCACCACAGCGTTGAGGACACGGGCATCGTGCTCGGTGAGGCTTTCGCCGAGGCTCTCGGCGACAAGGCCGGCATCCGGCGCTTCGCCTCCATCGCCCTTCCTTTGGACGAGGCGCTCGTCGAGGTCGCCCTCGACCTTTCCGGCAGGGCTTATCTCCACTACGACGTCGAGTTTCACGAGGCGTCAGCGCTGGGGTCCCCACCTTTTGACGTTCAGCTAGCCGAGGAGTTCTGGCGTGCCTTCTCACAGGCGGCGGGGGTGACCTTGCACATAGAACTCCGCCACGGTCGCAACCCCCACCACATACTCGAGGCCTCCTTCAAGGCTGTGGCCCGGGCGCTTCGCGAGGCGGTGGGCGTCGAGGGTGGCGCCGTGCCCTCCACCAAAGGCCGGCTGTAGCCGCTAGTGATCGCTGTCCTCGACTACGGGATCGGAAACCTCCGCTCGGCGGAGAAGGCCCTCCAGCACGTCGGGGCGACAGCACGCCTGGTCGACGACCCTGATCAAGCGGTCGGGGCGAGCGGTGTCGTGCTGCCCGGTGTGGGCGCATTCGGCGCCTGCGCGCGGGCGCTGCGCAACTCGGGGCTCGACGAGGTCGTCCGGCTCTGCAGCGAAGAGGGCCGGCCTTTCTTGGGCATCTGTGTCGGCCTGCAGCTCCTGTTCGAGGGCTCCGAGGAGGACCCTGAAGTGCCAGGCCTCGCCATCTTGCAAGGCACCGTGCGGGCCATATCCGCGAGCGAGCGCCGCCCTCAGATGCAGTGGAACCTTGTCGAAGCCGCCCCGGGGCGCCCCTCACGGCTTTTGGGCGAGGCACCGAGCCAGTGGTTCTACTTCGTCCACTCCTACTGCCCGGTCCCAGAGGGACACGAGCTGGGCTCGGTCGTCGGGACTTGTGAGTACGGAGGCCGCCTCGCAGTCGCCTTCGAGCGCGGCGAGCTGTTCGGTACCCAGTTCCACCCTGAGAAGTCGGCCGCCGCGGGCCTGGGGCTGCTTGCCCGCTTCGCCCGTATCTGCGGCGAGACGGGTACCGACCTATGACCTTCGAGCTTTGGCCCGCCATTGACCTGCGGGACGGCAGGTGCGTGCGTCTTCGCCAGGGCAGCTTCTCGGCTGAGACGGTCTACGGTGACCCGGTCGAGCAGGCAGAGGCCTTCGTTGCGGCCGGTGCGCGCGGCCTTCACGTAGTCGACCTGGACGCGGCGCGCGAAGGTGGTGCGCCGAACCGGGACATTGTGCTCGCTATCGCCTCGCGGACAGGTGTGCCTGTTCAAGCCGGCGGCGGGGTGCGGGGGGAGGCTGCGGCCGCCGCTTTGTTGGAGGAGGGGGTGGCCCGAGTCGTTGTGGGAACCCTTGCGGTGGAGAAGCCCGAGCTGCTCACCCGGGTCGCGTCCCGTTGGCCCGGCCGGGTGATGGTCGGCCTCGACCACCGTCAAGTGGCCGGCTCGGACGGCACCTTTCGGCGAGAGGTGGCAGTGCGCGGCTGGCTCGCCCAGGCCGGCCTTGAGCTCAGAGCAGCTTTGGCACGCCTGGAGGGTATCGACCTCGGCGGCGTCGTCGTGACCGACATCGACCGTGATGGCACGGGCGATGGCCCCGACCTACAGGGGCTCTCGGATGTGCTTGGCGCGACGGCCCTTCCGGTCCTCGCCTCCGGTGGCGTCGCCACGGGGGTAGACATAGCTGCCCTCGCCGGCCTCGAGGTCAACGGGCGACGCCTCGCTGGCGTCATCGTTGGGAGGGCACTTTTGTCCGGGAAGCTCTCCATCGAAGAGGCGGTGGCCGCATGCAGACGGTGAGGGTCATCCCTTGCCTGGACATCGACGAGGGACGCGTCGTGAAGGGAGTCGAGTTCAAGGCGCTGCGCGATGCGGGCGACCCGGTGGCCCTAGCGGAGCGTTACGACCTCGAGGGCGCGGACGAGCTCGTCATGTTGGACATAACCGCTTCCTCAGACGACCGGGCGACGATGCTGCATGTGGTGGAGAGGGCGGCCGAGAAGGTGTTCATACCGCTCACCGTCGGAGGAGGCGTGAGATCGGTCCAAGACGGCCGGGCCTTGCTTCGGGCGGGGGCGGACAAGGTGGGTGTGAACTCGGCCGCTGTCGCGACGCCGAATCTCATAGACGGCCTCGCGAGCGAGTTCGGCGCCCAGTGCGTTGTCGTGGCGATCGACGCCCGTCGAGGTGGGGAGGGCCACTGGGAAGTCTTCACCCACGGGGGACGGCGTGCCACTGGCCTTGACGCTTTGACCTGGGCTGTCATCTGCGTTCGCCTTGGCGCAGGCGAGCTGCTCGTCACCTCCATGGACCGCGACGGCACTGAGGCCGGCTACGACTTGGAGCTGACCGCGCTCATCGCCGGCGCGGTCCGTGTGCCTGTGATCGCAAGCGGGGGAGTGGGGCGCCTCGAGCACCTCGTCGAAGGTGCCCTCCGCGGGCATGCCGACGGCCTGCTTGCGGCCTCGATCTTCCACTATGGGCACCACAGCATCGCCGAGGCGAAACAGGCCCTCGCCGCCGGGGGCGTCAGCGTCCGTCCACCGACGCCTTGAGCGGTCTGTCCGGGCGGACCCGCACGCGCACGGCAGCGAGCGCCGCCCGCAGGGCAGCCTCGACCTTTTCCGGAGTGTCAGCGCGGGCGAAGACGAAGCCGAGGTAGCGGTTCCCCTCCGGTAGCGGGACGAGGGTACGGCCCGGGGCGATCGTGATCTCGATGGCGACTATGCCTGGTATCTCGAGGGCCTCGGCTTGGCCACTGACCTCGACAAGTTCGCCACCGGCGCGGATGGGCAGCATCAACACCCCGGCTGCGCCCGAGGTCTGCGGAGCCGGGACGTGCCTGCCGAGGGCGCGGGCCAAGATGAGGTACTCGAGGCTCATCCCGGTGCCGAAGCTCAATGTCCGTGAGCAGAGCCCACCGATGGAGCGGGCGGCCACCTCGATCACAAACGCACGGCCGTCGTTAACCCTGAGCTCGGCGTGGACCGGCCCTTCTTTGAGCCCAAGGGCTCTCGTGGCTGCCTGCGCGGCCGCCTCGACGGCGGCAAGCTCGCCTGCTCCGAGCCGGGATGGCGTCACATAGATCGTCTCTTCAAAAAAAGGCCCATCGAGAGGGTCGGGCTTGTCGAACACGGCCAGCACGCTCAGCTCGCCCTCTTCGAGGATGCCCTCGAGGGCCACCTCGGGGCCGGGCAAGAAGCTCTCGAGAAGGAGGGGAGCGGCTTTCGTCGCCCCAGCGCCCGCCGCGATGGCGCGGCTGCGGGCAACCGCGGCCAACAGATCGGCGGGCGTGTCCGCCCTGATCACGCCCTGGCTACCCGAGAGCGAGGTGGGCTTGACGACACAGGGCAGCCCGACCGTCTCGGCCAGACGGACAAGCTCGTGCTCGCTGGCGCTCGCCGAGGCGAGAACAAAAGCGGGCTGGGGCACCTCGGCCGCCCCGAGGCGGGCCCGCATCGAGGCCTTGTCGCGAGTCAGTGCCACCGAGGAAGGGTCGTTGGCGCGAAGCCCGAGCCGCGAGGCGCCGTAGGCCGCGGCGAGGCTCCCCTGGTCGTCGACGGCGACTACGGCATCGAGCGGGCTCGCGGCATCGATGGCCACGATCGCTTCGGCGGCCGCCTGCGGGTCCTCGAGGCGCACCTGGACGGCGCCCCGTTCCCCGCCGAGCACGGGTGACTCATCGCAGCCGACGATCACCTCCAGGCCGAGAGCCCGGGCGGCCTCGAGGAAGTCGGGCGCCCTGTAAGAGGCCGATGGGACAAGGAGCAGGACGCGATGCACACCCCTATGATGCCGGGCCGCAGCTCGGGCGCTGCCGGTAGGTCACGCCGGGCGGCCGCTGGCACTACGGTTCGGGTGATGGAACCGCCCGAGTTGAACCGGCCTACACCGGTCTCCGACGACGTCAAGCAGCCCATAACGATGCTCAACGACCGCGTGCTCGTGCACGTGCCGGCCAGCGAAGGCGAGCGACGGTCACGTGCCGGCATCCTCATTCCCGCCACCGCCTCGGTAGCGCACCGCCTGAGCTGGGCCGAGGTTGCCGCCGTGGGTCCTAACGTACGGGCCATCCGTGCGGGCGACCGCGTCCTTTTCAACCCGGACGAGTGCTTCGAGGTGGAAGTGCAAGGCGAGGACTACGTGATCTTGCGCGAGCGGGACATCCCGGCGGTGGCATCCGAACGGCTCGAGGACGGCACAGGGCTCTACTTGTGATCCCTGCGCCTGTCGGTTACACCGATGAGCAGCTGGCGAGCGTGCATTTTGACGGCAAGGGCCTCGTCGCCGCCATCGTGCAGGATCGCGCCACACGCGAGGTGCTCATGCTCGGCTGGATGGACCAAGAGGCGCTCCGCCGCACGCTCACCACGGGCCGCACCTGGTTCTGGAGCCGGAGCCGGCAGGAGTACTGGTGCAAGGGTGAGACCTCCGGGGACCGCCAATGGGTGCATGCGGCCGCTTATGACTGTGATGGCGACGCCTTGCTCATAACTGTCGACCAGGAAGGCCGCGGTGCTTGTCACACCGGTGACTGGAGCTGTTTTCACCGCAGCTTCGGCGACGCCTCGTGAGCGGCCGAAGGCCGCACCCGCGGGCGGACACCGCTCAGAGCTTGGAGGGGCGTTCGGGGGCCTCCCCTGGTCTGGCTGTGTTCTCGGAGCTCTGCCGCGCCCACTCCATCGTGCCCGTCTGGCGCGAGCTCGTCGCTGACTGCCTGACCCCAGTCGGCGCGTTCAGAGCCTTGGTCGGCGACGGACCCGGCTTCCTGCTGGAGTCCGTCGAGCACGGCGAGCGCTGGAGCCGCTTTTCTTTCGTGGGGCGGTCGCCCGCCGCCACGCTCGTGGCCCGCGGCCGCCACGTCGAGGTGACCGAAGGCTTCCTCCCCGAATCGGTCCCTCGAGACCAGGGCGTGCTTGCCTGCCTCGAGTCCATCCTCGGGCGCTTTCGCTCCCCCCAGCTCGACGAGCTTCCGCCCCTGCACGGCGGTCTTGTCGGCTATCTCGGCTACGACGTCGTCCGGGAGATCGAGCGGCTCGCCTCGCCCGCGCCCGACGACCTAGCTCACCCCGACGCGGTCGTCTCGGTGATCGGCGAGCTCGCAGCCTTTGACCACTGGCGTCAAAGGGTCACCCTCGTCGACAACGTCGTGCTTGACGACAACGCTCCCCGCGACGCCGGCGAGCTCGAGAGTGCCTACGCTACGGCGCAGGACCACCTGGCGGCGATGCGGAACGACCTCGAGCGCTCCGGACGCGAGCCGCTCTCGACGCCGCCCTCACCAGACGCGACGTTGCCCGAGGGCGAGGTGCGCAGGGGCACGAGCGCGGCGAGCTACCGTCACGCGGTCGAGGTCGCCAAGGAGTACATCCGAGCCGGGGAAGCCTTCCAGGTCGTGCTCTCCCAGAGATTCGACTTCGACCTCGGCTGCGACCCATTCGATGTGTACAGGGTCTTGCGCCAGGTCAACCCGAGCCCGTACATGTTCTTCCTTCGCCAGGGGGGAGTTTCGGTCGTGGGGGCGTCGCCCGAGCCCATGGTCCAGCTCCTCTCCGGCCGTGTCGTGTCGAGACCGATAGCCGGCACGCGCCGGCGCGGGTCGAGCGAGCGTGACGACCGCAGGCTCGAGGCCGAGCTCATCGAGAACCCGAAAGAGCGTGCTGAGCACGTCATGCTCGTGGACCTGGCCCGTAACGACGTGGGCAGGGTTGCGCGCTTTGGCTCAGAGCGGGTGAACGAGCTGATGACCGTCGAGCGATACAGCCACGTCATGCACCTGACCTCGGAGGTATCGGGTGAGCTCGGCGAGGGCCTGGGTCCTGTCGACGTGCTGCGGGCGACCCTTCCCGCTGGCACGGTGTCAGGGGCCCCCAAGGTGAGAGCGATGGAGATCATCGACGAGCTCGAGCCCACAAAGCGTGGGCCCTACGCCGGAATCGTGGGCTACATCGACTTCTCGGGCAATCTGGACACCGCTATCGCCATACGCACCCTCGTCGCCACTGCCGATGGGGAGGCGAGCGTGCAGGCTGGTGCCGGGATCGTGGCCGACAGCGATCCCGCCGCCGAGGACGAGGAGTGCGCCGCCAAGGCCGCCGCAGTGCTGGCTGCTGTGGCCGGCGCCCGCCAGATCGCAGCCGAGCGCCAGCCCGCAGCGGAGAGCCAGCAGGGCTGACCATGACCGCACCCTTCGACCTGGCGAGCTCGTATACCCTCATCAAAGAGGGCGCCTGTGCATTCGCGTCCTCTCGCGACGCTGTCATAGTGCGCGGGCCCGACGCCTTGAGCTGGCTCCAGGGCCAAGTGAGCCAGGATCTCGCCCCGCTTGGTCCGGGCGCTTCGGCCGAGACGCTAGTCCTGTCGCCTCAGGGCAAGGTCGAGGTCTACTGCCGGGCGACGATCCTCGGTGAGGATGTCGTGCTGCTCGACACCGAGACCGGTTATGGCGAGGCTCTGTCTGGCCGCCTGCGCCGTTTCCGCCTGCGCGTGAAGGCGGAGCTCGAGTCCGGGAGCATCTCCTGCCTGGTGGTCCGCGGGCCGACCTCGCTCGCCGCCCTCCAAAGCTCGGGCTTCGAGCCCGGGCGGGCCGTAGCTGGCGGGGGCGCCGGGGGACTTGCGGGCGACTGGACCGTGGCCGTGCCCTTCACCTGGCCCGGCTTCGCTGGCTTCGATGTGCTCTCCTCGGTGGAGCCGGGCGATAGCTGGAAAGAGGCCATCGCCGTAGGCGATCCGGCCGCCTTCGAGGTAGCGCGCATCGAGGCCGGCATTCCCCTCCTCGGCCGGGAGCTCTTGGACAAGACGATCCCGCAGGAGGCGGGCGACCTCGTCAAGCACGCCGTGAGCTTTACGAAGGGTTGCTACACGGGCCAGGAGCTCGTGGCCCGCCTCGACGCCCGGGGCGGCAACGTCGCCTGGCGCCTGCGGGGGGTTGTGCTCGAAGCGGACTCGTCGAGCCGGGTGGGTGCTCCGCTGCTCGCCGGCGACCGTGAGGTGGGTCGCGTCACGAGCTTGGCCTGGTCGCCGGGCCACCTTGCCCCCGTCGGCCTCGCCTATGTCCGTCGTGACGTCGTGCCGCCTTTTGTTGTCACGGTGGCTTCCGGCCCAGCCAGAGCCGAGATCCGAGAACTTCCCCTCTAGATCGGATATACAGAGCCTGTGCTGGCGATCCCGCTAGCGGTTTGCGCCGCGCTCTGCAACGCCCTAACCACCATCTTCCAGCGCCTCGGGGTCGAGACGGCACCGGAATCAGCTGAGCGCGGCCTGAAGCTCATCCGCCACGTGCTGCGCCGGCCGATCTGGTACGTGGGTTTCGCAGCCATGCTGGGCTCATTCTTCTTCCAAGCCACGGCCCTAGGCTTCGGAGGCCTCACAGTCGTGCAGCCGCTTATGGTCTCCGAGCTCGTCTTCCTCGTCCTCATCCTGCGGATCTGGTTCGGCTCGCCACTCGGCTGGCGCGAGGCGGTGGGGACTGTGATGACCGTCGCCGGTCTGGCCGGCTTCTTGGCCATGAGCAACGCCGGGGGTGGGACGACCTTCCCCACCGCGAGCGGCTGGATCATCGTCATCGCGGCGTGTGCCGGCGCAGTCGCCGTCTGTCTCTTGTGCACGCGTCTGACGTCTTCGCGCCCGTGGCGCTCGGCCTTCTTCGGCGCCGCGGCAGCTATCTCGTTCTCGCTGAGCGCCGCCTTCACCAAAGCGACGACGATCCTGTTCTCGAGCGGTTTCTGGCAGATCTTCGGACACTGGCAGCCCTACGGCATCGTCGTGTCCGGTCTCGCCGGGCTTCTTTTCACCCAAGACGCATTCCGGGCCGGGCCGATCACCGCCTCCCAGGCCACGCTCACCATCGTCGACCCGATCGTGAGCATCGTCATCGGCCTCGGTCTTTTTGGCGACGAGTTCCGCGGCGGCATCGGTGCCCTGGCGCTCGACGCGGCGGCGCTGCTTGTCATGTGCACCGGGCTCTTCGTGCTCACCCAGTCGCCCCTCATCGGGGGGGCCGTCGCCCAGGAGCATCTCGGCAGGTCGCGCGTCGCCCACAGCGCCAACAAGGTCCGGGAGGCTTCCGGCAAGGGCCGGTAGGCTCCTGTGGTGGCCACATATCTAGACCGCATCGGGGCGTGGCACCGTGCCGCGGCGGCGGCCGACGCACGCGATCTGGCTGAGCTTGCCGCCCAGGCGACGGCGCTGCCCGCGCCCGCGGTTTTGTCGAGGCCCTCGTGCCCTCGACTGCGGCCGGCCCTGATGCCCCCGCCATCGCCTTGATCGCCGAGATCAAGCGCCGCTCGCCCTCCAAGGGCGACATCGCCCCGGACCTCGACCCTGCTGAGGTAGCCCGCGACTACGCGGCGGGAGGCGCGGCGTGCGTGTCGGTGCTGACAGACGGACCCCACTTCGGCGGCAGCCCCGCCGATCTTGAGGCCGCCCGGGCCGCGGTAGGCCTTCCCGTGCTCCGCAAGGACTTCACGGTCGCGCCAGCAGACGTCTACGACGCCCGCCTCATGGGTGCCGACGCAGTGCTGCTTATCGTGGCGCTGTTGGCCGAGGCAGAGCTGGCCGAGCTCCACCGGCTCGTCCTCGGGCTCGAGATGGCTGCCCTGGTCGAGGTCCACGATGAGGAGGAGCTGGAGCGGGCCTTAAGGATCGGTGCCCGGCTCGTCGGGGTCAACCAGCGCGACCTGCACAGCTTCGAGGTGGATCGGGAACGGGCCTGCCGCGTCGCCTCGCAGATCCCTCCTGGCGTCGTGAAGGTGGCCGAGTCGGGTGTCGAGTCGCCCGCCGACGTCATCGCCCTTGCAAAGGCGGGTTTCGAGGCCGTCCTCGTCGGCGAGAGCCTCGTGCGCACTGGCGACAGGCGGGCCGCCGTCGCCGGGCTGTTGGGTAGGACCGTGCCATGTGGGTGAAGATCTGCGGGATCACCTCTGAAGAGGACGCCCTCTTGGCTGTTGCCATGGGGGCCGACGCAGTCGGCTTCGTCTTTGCGCCTTCACCCCGCCAGATGAGCCCGAGCGCCGTCGGCGCGATCACCCGTCGTCTGCCCCCGGAGATCTGCACCGTCGGGGTCTTTCGCGACGAGGAGCCGCGCCGTGTCGTCGAGATCGTCAACCAGGCCGGCCTCGACGCCGCCCAGTTGCACGGGCGGGAGACCTTCGAGGACTGCGGCTACGTCTCAGTCCGTGTGCCACTTGTCATAAAGGCCTTCCCGGCCGGTGACGAGAGGCTCGCCCGGGCGGGCGAGTACGGAGCCGACATCGTGCTCCTCGACGCGCCTTCGCCCGGCTCAGGCAAGGTGTTCGACTGGCGCCTCGCCGAGGGGGCCCCGAAGGGCCGTCGGCTCGTTCTCGCCGGGGGCCTTGACCCCGACAATGTGGCGGACGCCATCCGCAGGGTGCATCCCTGGGGCGTCGACGTCTCGACCGGAGTCGAGGCAAGCATCGGAAAAAAGGACCCGAGCAAGGTGCGCAGCTTTGTCCAGGCGGCCCGGGCCGCTGAGCCGAAGCCGTACGACAGCGAAAAGGCGGGCCCCTACGACTGGCAGGAGGAAGATTGAGCGCCACCAGCGGGCTCATGCGCGACCCGGGCAGCGATGGGCGCTACGGGGACTTCGGCGGGCGCTTTGTCCCCGAGTCGCTAGTTCCCGCCTGCCAGGAGCTCGAAGCAGGCTTCTCTTCGGCCTGGGCGGACCCTGAGTTCCGCAGCCGCCTCGACGCTTTGTTGCGCGACTATGTCGGCCGCCCGACGCCGGTCACAGAGTGCGCGCGCCTGAGCGAGCGCCTTGGCATCCGCCTACTGCTCAAGCGGGAGGATCTGGCCCACACGGGCTCGCACAAGATAAACAACGTCCTTGGCCAGGCGCTGCTCGCCGTGCGCATGGGCAAGCGGCGCCTCATCGCTGAGACCGGTGCCGGTCAACACGGTGTGGCTGCTGCCACAGCCGCGGCCCTGCTAGGCCTCGAGTGCGTCGTCTATATGGGCGCCGTCGACGTCGAACGGCAGGGGCTCAACGTGTTTCGCATGGAGCTCCTAGGTGCCAAGGTGCGCCCGGTCGAGTCCGGGAGCCGGACTTTGAAAGACGCCATCAACGAGGCGTTGCGGGACTGGGTGGCGACAGTCGAGACGACGCATTACTGCATTGGCTCGGTCGTCGGACCCCATCCCTATCCCCACATCGTTCGTGAGCTGCAGCGCGTCGTCGGCGACGAGGCCCGCATCCAGTGCCGCGAGCTGCTCGGTGGCCGCGATCCGGACGTGGTCGTGGCCTGCGTTGGGGGCGGGTCCAACGCCGCGGGCACCTTCGCCGGTTTTGTCGGCACGACTGCCCGCCTCGTCGGGGTCGAGGCCGCGGGGGGGGCCGCAATTAGCAACGGGATCCCGGGCGTCGTGCACGGTATGCGCTCTCGCTTTCTCCAAGATGAGGACGGTCAGATTCTCGAGGCCACCTCGATCTCGGCCGGCCTCGACTATCCCGGTGTTGGTCCTGAGCACGCCTACCTGGGCTCGATCGGCCGAGCGGAGTACCCATGTGCTGATGACAAGGAGGTGCTGGCAGCCTTTCGGCTCCTTGCCGAGACCGAGGGAATCATTCCCGCCTTGGAGCCGGCGCACGCCCTGGCCTGGGTTATACGTGAGGCCGGATCTCTGGCCAAAGGCAGCACTGTGCTCGTGACGCTGTCGGGTCGCGGTGACAAAGACGTAGCCCTCGTCCGGGAGCTCATCTCGTGACGCCGGACGGTCTCGCATCTGAAACTGGCCTCGAGAGCGCGCTCAGGCGACGGCGCGACAGTGGCCACAAGCTCCTCGTCCCCTACGTGACGGGGGGCTTCCCGCGCGACTGGCTGGACGTCGTCCGGGCGCTCGGGGCGGCCGGAGCCGATGCCATCGAGATCGGGATCCCGTTTTCCGACCCCGTGATGGACGGGCCCGTGATTCAGCAAGCCTCCGCTCAGGCGCTCAGCGACGGCGCGAGCCCCTCGGGGATCATTGCCGCTTTGGCCGGAGCTGACGCAGGGGTGCCCTTGGCCGTCATGACCTACTACAACATCGTCGTTCGGGCCGGGCACCGGCGAATGGCGAGCAGGCTCGCAGAAGCAGGGGTGGCGGCCGCCATCGTGCCCGACCTCCCCCTCGAAGAGTTAGAGGACTGGAAGGCCGAGGCCGATCGCGCCGGGATCGAGACCGTCCTGCTCGTTGCCCCGACGAGCCCCCCGGCACGGCTCAAGGCGATATGCGCCCGCTCGCGTGGATTTGTCTACGCGGTCGGGACGATGGGCGTCACAGGTGAGCGGGCGACCCTGAGCGAGGCTGCGCTCACAGTCGCCCGGCGTTGCAAGCAAGAGACGGACACGCCGGTGCTTGTTGGCGTCGGGATCTCAAACGCCGCCCAGGCACGCGAGGTGGTCGCTGTGGCGGACGGGGTGGTGGTCGGTTCCGCAGTTGTCCATCGGCTCTTGGAGGGAGGCGGTTGCGAGGCGGCAGCGGCATTTGTCGCCGAGTTGCGAGCGGCGATCGACAGCTGATCCTAAGTAGGGTCGGAATTGTGGTTTGATCGTTGAGTGAGCGCCGCGGCACTCGCGACCGAATGGGTCGTGCAGCCTCTCGGGCAAGAGCCCGATAACTATGCAGTCGTGACACGTGGGCTGACGAAGCGTTTCGGCAAGCGGGTTGCCGTGGACGGGCTCGACCTGCGCATTCCGGCGGGAGCGATCACGGGCTTTGTCGGCCCTAATGGCGCCGGGAAGACGACGACGATTCGCATGCTGCTAGGGCTCATCCGTCCGAGCGCCGGCGTCGGGCGCGTGCTCGGTCACCCCCTTGGACATTCGAAGGCCTATCTTCCTCGCGTCGGTGCTCTCATCGAAGGCCCGACGTTCTATCCCGCACTGTCGGGACGGGAGAACTTGATGGTTCTCGCCCGTCTCGGAGGGTTGAACAAAAAGAGGGTCGACACGGTCTTAGAGCGCGTGGGGCTCGCCTCGCGCGCCCTCGACCCGTTCCGCACCTACTCGCTTGGCATGCGCCAGCGCCTTGGCATCGCGGCCGCCCTGCTGCCAGGCCCAGAGCTGCTCGTGCTCGACGAGCCGACCAATGGCCTCGACCCGCACGGCATCGCCGAGATCCGAGCCATGCTGCGGTCCTTTGCCGACGACGGCATGACCGTCTTTGTTTCCTCGCACCTGCTCGCCGAGATCCAGCAGATCTGCGAGCACCTCATCGTCATAGAGCTGGGACGACTTTTGTTCCAAGGGGGAGTCGACGAGCTGCTGGCGGCTCGCGCGCCCGAGTTGATCGTACGGACAGAGAACAGGGCAGACGCCCACTACCTGCTCACACTTGTGAAGGGGGCCGGCCGGAGCGGCCGAGTCCTTAGCGAGGCCGGGGGCACGACCCTGGAGATCGCCGCTGACTGCAGCTGGGCCGCCGAGCTGAACCGTCTCGCCATGGCGAACGGCGTCACACTGGTCCATCTCGCCGAACGGCGCTCGACCCTCGAAGAGGCGTTCTTCGACATCACGCGGGCAGGCACCGGCCAGAACACAGCTCGGGAGTGCGCGCCCATTGACGATGCCATGGCGGACAACGGCTCATCACCACCAAAGGCGGCCGGCTAGTGATCTGGCGTGCCTTTACGAGCGAATGGGTGAAGATGCGCCGGCGCCGCCTTTGGTACGGCACCTACGGCGCCATAACCGGCGTCGTGCTCATGACCACGATCGTGACGATCGCCGGCGCCTTGCGTCACTCGAACTCGCACGGCGCCTTGACCCTTGCCCAAATGGCGCAGGCTTCTGGGCTCAGCCAGGGGCTCACCCAGTCTGGCGTGCTCCTCGGCGCCGTCTCATTCGCCATGGCCGCTTTTCAGTTCGGGGGTGAGTTCTCCCACGGGACGCTCCGCAACCTTCTCGTCCGCCAGCCCCGCCGGTCTGTGCTCATGGCAGGAAAGTGCCTGGCGGTGCTCACCTTCCTCGTCGGTGCCGTCGTCGTGGCGACGATGTTCGGCATCTGTGCCGCCTTTGTCATGGCGCACTTTCGCGACATCTCGACCAGTGCTTGGACCTCCGGAGTAGGGATGAGCGACCTCGGCAGCCTGCTCGGCGACCTCGTCATCTCCACCTGCGGCTTCGCCGTCATCGGCATGATCGCGGGTGTCCTGCTCCGTTCGTCGGTCATCGCCATCGCCGCCGGCCTCGCCATCCTGCTCCCCTTCGAGACGATCCTCACCGACGCCGTCCCCGGCACAGGGCGATGGCTCCCGGCCCAGCTGCTCGAGGCGATCGCCCAGGGGGGTTCCACCATCGCCCCCTTTGAGGCAGCCGTCATAACCGTGTCGGCCTATATCGCGGGCGCTGTGGCGCTTTCCACCTTGGTCTTTGTCCGCCGGGACGTCACCGCCTGAGGACCCCGGGCGCCACCGCCCGCTTAGCGTTGCATAAGTAATCGTAAATCTGTATCATCATTCCGATGAAGACCGGTATCGCCGGGGCGTCGGGCTATCTCGGAGCTGAGCTGCTGCGCCTGTTGGCGGGCCACCCAGACCTCGAAGTCGCTGTAGCCCAAGGTGACACCTCGGCGGGCACGCCGGTGGCCGAGCTCTACCCGAGCCTGGCGCCCGAGTACCGTGACCTCGTCTACTGCGACCTCGACCCCGACGGCCTCGACGGACTCGACGTCGTCTTTGTCGCCTTGCCCTCGGGACGCTCGCAGGGCGTCGTCGCCGAGTTGGCCGATCGCGTCGGCCTTGTGGTCGACCTCGGGGCGGACTTCCGCCTTCGGGACGCGTCGCTCTACCCGCGCTGGTACGGCTTCGAACACACGGCGCCCGAGCTGCTCGCACGTTTTGTCTACGGCTTGCCCGAATTGTTTCGTGCCGAGCTCGAGGACGCACGGCTCGTGGCGGCACCGGGCTGCTATGTCACCGCAGCCACGATCGCCCTCGAGCCCCTCGTGCGCGAAGGACTGATCGACAGGGCAGGCATCATCGTGGACGCGGCGAGCGGCACTTCGGGCGCGGGGCGGTCGCCCTCGGCCGCCTTTCACCACCCAGCGGTGAACGAGAGTTTCTCGGCCTACAAGCTCCTCGAGCACCGCCACACACCGGAGATGGAGCAGGCGATTGGGGCTCAGGTTCTCTTCACGCCTCACGTTGCGCCGATGACGCGGGGAATCTTGGCCACCTGTTACGGCCGCGCCGGCGAAGGTGGGGGGGCGTCACGTGCACTCGAGGTGCTGGCGGAGGCCTATCGCGAAGAGCCGTTCGTGCAGGTGAGCCGAGAACCGAGCTCGACTCGGGAGACTTACGGCTCGAACACGGTTCGTGTGACGGCCCGCTACGACGAACGGACAGGCCACGTCGTGGCTCTCGCAGCGCTCGACAATCTTGTCAAGGGCGGGGCGGGCCAGGCTATCCAGGCAGCGAACATTGCCCTCGGCCTGAGGGAGACGACCGGACTTCCCAAGCTCGGGCTCGTGCCGTGAGCGTGCTTTCCGCCCGCGGCTTTGTTGCTTGCGGTGTGGCGTCGGGCGTCAAGGCCGAAGGCGCGCTGGACCTAGCCCTTGTCGCCACGGAGGGCTCTCGTGCCGTGCCGACGGGCGCGGTGTTCACCTCCAACCTCCTCGCTGCGGCGCCGGTGCAGGTCTGCCGCGCCCATCTGGCCAAGAGCGGAGCCATGTCGGCGGCTGTGGTCCTCAACAGCGGTTGTGCCAATGCGGCCACAGGTTCGCAGGGTCGTTTGGATGCCGAACGGACCTGCGATCTCGCCGGCGAGGCGCTCGGCGTGAGCGCCGAGCACGTCCTTGTCTGTTCGACGGGCACGATCGGTGTCGCCTTGGACCTCGGGGCCATCGAGTCGGCGTTGCCCGCACTTGTGGCCGGCCGGGCAGCCACGCACGAGTGTGGCCAGGCGGCGGCCAGGGCCATTTTGACGACTGACACGAGGAGCAAACAGGTCGTTGTCGAAGCCGATGGCTTCGTGGTCGGCGCGATGGCCAAGGGGGCGGCCATGCTGGCCCCGAACATGGCGACGATGCTCGCCGTCCTCACGACCGACGCCTCCTGTTCGCCTGCGGTGCTGCAGAGCGCGCGCTAGCGGCCGCCGTGGCGCACTCGTTCAACGAGATGACCGTCGACGGTTGCGTCTCCACGAACGACTCGGTCATCGTCATGGCGAGCGGGCTCGGGCCACAGGTCGGCCAGCAAGACCTCCAAGAAGCGCTCACTGCGGCGTGTGGCGATCTCGCCTCCCAGATGGTCGCCGATGCCGAGGGCGGGACGAAGGTGGTGCGAGTGCGAGTGCTGGGGGCGACCGACGCCGAGTCTGCCGCCAAGGCCGCCCGACGGGTCGCAGAGAGCCAGCTCGTGAAGAGCTCCTGGTACGGGGAGGACGCGAACTGGGGCCGGATCGTCAGCGAGCTCGGCTCGGCGGGCACGCCCTTCGATCCTGATCGGGTAGCTGTCTCTTATGGAGGGGTGACGGTCTGTCGAGACGGGGTCGGCGTCGATCACGACGAGGCGGCACTCGCCCGGGTGCTCGCCGCCAAGCAGATCGAGCTCACCTGCGAGCTCGGCCTCGGGCCTGGCGCGGCCAGCGTGCTGAGCGCGGATCTCACGCCGTCTTACGTCGAGCTGAACATGGGGCGGTCATGAGCGAGCTCAATCTGCCCGCAGCTGTGAAGGCTGCCGTGCTCTGCGACGCCCTACCTTTCATCAGGCGTTTCCAGGGCCGGACGGTCGTGGTCAAGTACGGCGGTAATGCCCTCTCGCCCGCCGGCCCATCGCAGGACCAGACCGATGCACCGGCCCTAGGGGGAATCGCAGGCGAAGTGGGGGACTCTGAGGTCCTCGCCCTCAGGCGCTTTGCAGAGGACGTCGTCCTCCTGCGCTCGATCGGGATCCTGCCAGTCGTCGTGCACGGCGGTGGCCCCCAGATCGGATCGCTCATGGCACGGCTCGGCAAGGTGCCTGAGTTCCGGGGCGGTCATCGAGTCACCGACTCCGAGACGCTCGACATAGCGAGGATGGTCCTTGTCGGGAAGGTGAACCGCGACATCGTCGGCATGATCAACGTTCACGGCCCACTGGCCGTCGGCCTGTCGGGGGAGGACGCCGGGCTCATCACGGCGACGCCCCGCGATCCCGCGCTCGGCTACGTGGGCGATGTCCTTGCTGTCGACCCGACGATCCTGCACCGCCTGCTCGCCGAAGGGCTCGTGCCCGTCATCGCCACCATCGGTTCGGACAGAGCAGGTCAGGCCTACAACATCAATGCCGACACCGTGGCCGGGGCGATCGCCGAAAGCCTCTCGGCAGAAAAGCTCGTGTTCCTCACCGACGTGGAAGGCATCCGGGCGGCCGTGGCCGACCCGGCCACTCTCTTGCACCGCCTGAGCGCCGACGACCTGGACAAGATGATCGACTCGGGCGCCGTTGGCGAGGGAATGGTGCCAAAGGCCACAGCCTGCTCGCACGCGGTCCGCCACGGCGTGAACAGCGCCCACGTTCTCGACGGACGGGTGGCCCACGCGCTTCTTCTCGAGCTGTTGACGAGCGAGGGCGTCGGGACGATGGTGCTCGCATGACGACGGCTCAAAGGCCCCCCAAGCTGCGGCGCCAGCACATGCTCGCTCGCATCCTGACCGAGAACGCCATCTCGAGCCAGGACCAGCTCGTGGAGCTGCTCGGCAAGGAGGGGATCGCCGCCACCCAGGCGACCATCTCACGCGACCTCGAGGAGCTCGGGGCGGTGAAGGTGAGGGTGCCCGGCGTCGAAGGCCTGGTCTATGCCGTGCCGGAGCTGCCCCGCGACCAGTTGGCGCCGCTTGACCACCTGCGACGCGTGCTGGGCGAGTGGGTCGTCGACATCGCCACCTCGGGCAATCTGCTCGTGCTGCGGACGCCTCCCGGCTCGGCCCATGTCGTGGCTTCGGCCATTGACAGGGCCGGTCTCGAGGGTGTGATCGGCAGTGTTGCCGGCGACGACACGGTGCTCGTCGTTGCAGCAGAGCACATCGGCGGTGAGTCGCTCGCCAAGCGGCTCGAACAGATCATGGGAGCCCGGTCGTAACAGACCGCAGTTACGCTCGCCGGCGGATCTCGAAACGACTCCGGCGACTATGAGAGAGGCAGGACTAAGTGACAAAGCGAGTAGCGCTTGCTTATTCGGGTGGCCTTGACACCTCCGTTGCGGTCGCTTGGCTCGGAATAGAGCACGGCTACGAGGTGGTCGCCGTAGCTGTCGACGTTGGCCAGGGGGACGTCGATTTCGACGCTCTGACGAAAAGGGCGAAAGCTGCCGGCGCGGTCGAGGTCGTCGTCGTCGACGCCCGCGAAGAGTTGCTGGCCGATATCGCCATGCCCACACTTGCCGCCAACGCGCTCTATGAGGGTCGCTATCCACTTATCTCGGCGCTGTCGCGTCCTGTGATCGTGCGCCACCTCGTGGCAGCCGCTCGTGCTCATGGGGCGACCGCGGTCGCCCACGGGGCTACCGGCAAGGGCAACGACCAGGTCCGATTCGAAGTGGGGACGAGGGCGCTCGCGCCCGACCTCGAGATCCTGGCGCCCGTGCGGGTTTGGGGCATGAGCCGCGAACAGACGATCGACTACGCCGAGAAACACAACATCGCTCTCACAGTCAGCAGGGACAGGATCTACTCGATCGACTCCAATCTCTGGGGCAGGGCGATCGAGTGCGGGATCATCGAGGACCCGTGGGAGGCCCCGCCTGAGGACGTCTTCGCCCTCAGCGTGCCTGTAGCGACCGAGCCGGTCGAGATCACGATCGGTTTCGACCAAGGGGTGCCGGTGAGCCTCGACGGCGCCCAGCTCGGCCTCATCGAACTTGTGGAGAAGCTCGGCGCCGTGGCGGGCTCGGTCGGTTTTGGGCGCGTCGACATCGTCGAAGGGCGCCGGGTGGGCATAAAAAGTCGCGAGGTCTACGAGGCGCCGGCGGCCCTAGCTCTCATCAAGGCTCACGCTGACCTCGAAGGCCTTACCTTGGAGCACGACGTTGCCCACGAGAAGGCCCGCCTCGAACCTCGCTTCGCCGAGGTCGTCTACGACGGCATGTGGTTCTCACCTCTGCGTCAGGCACTCTCGGCCTTCATGACATCTACCCAAAAGCACGTCACGGGCGAGGTTCGCGTTCGCTTTAGCCCTGGCGGGGGAGCCGAGATCGTCGGCCGCCGCAGCCCCGTCGGCCTCTATGTCTACGACCTGGCCACCTACGACACCGCCGATGCCTTCAAACACGAAGACGCCGAAGGATTCGTCCGCCTGTTCGGGCTCGGTATCCAGACCTGGGCGGCCCGCCAAGGAGGCGCCGAGTGACCCTGTGGGCCAAGCGGATGGGGACCGCACCAGCCGATGTCCTGATGGCCTTCACCGCCAGCTTGCCTTTCGACAAGCGACTGGCGGCGAGCGACGTCAGGGGCTCTGTAGCCCACGTCCACGGCCTGGCGAGGGCCGGGATTCTCACCGAGGAGGAGGCGGACTCTCTCGTTTGCGCCCTCGAGAAGGCTGGCGCGGAGCTGGCGAGCGGGGCGTTCGCCTATCTCGACACCGACGAGGATATCCACACGGCGATCGAGCGGCGTGTGACCGAGCTTGCTCCTGAGAGCGGTGCCAAGCTCCACACGGGTCGCAGCCGCAACGACCAGGTCGCGACGGCTCTGCGCTTGTTCGCCCGCTCCGAGATCGCAGGAGTGATCGCCCGCGTCCTCGAGCTGCAAAAGACATTGGAGCGACGTGCGGTCGAGGCGGGTGACGCCTACCTACCCGGCTACACCCATCTGCAACGGGCGCAGCCGGTACTGCTGGCTCACCACCTGCTCGCTCACGGCTGGGCGCTTGCTCGCGACGCCGACCGTCTCTTTGCCAGTTGGCGGCGACTCGATGTCTCGCCCCTCGGTGCCGGCGCCCTGGCCGGCTCCTCACTCGGCATCGACCCGGATCCGGTAGCCGAGGAGCTGGGGTTTCATGCCCGCTTCGAGAACTCCCTCGACGCCGTGAGCGACCGCGACTTCGTTGCTGAGATCCTCTTCGACCTGGCCCTGCTCGCGATTCATCTGTCGTGCATCGGCGAGGAAGTCGTCGTGTTCTCCAGTGAGGAGTTCGGCTTCATCCACCTCGACGATGCCTGGGCCACGGGCAGCTCGATGCTGCCCCAGAAGAAGAACCCGGACGTCGCCGAGCTCGCCCGCGGCAAGGCGGGGAGGATGGTCGGCCACCTCGCAGGCTTCCTGACCACCCTCAAAGGCCTGCCCCTCTCGTACAACAAAGACTTGCAGGAGGACAAGGAGCCCCTCTTCGACGCCTTGGACCAGAGCCTCCTCGCCCTCAGCGGGCTCGAAGGCTTGCTGAGCACGGCCACCTTCGACATCGACCGGATGCAGGCCGCTGCCGATGGTCCCGGGCTGGCGGCGATCGATCTTGCCGAGTGGCTCGTCGCGGGAGGGAAGCCATTCCGGGACGCCCACGGCCTGGTGGGCTCGCTCGTCCGCGAGTCGATCGAGCGGGGCGTTCCCCTCGGTGAGCTGGTCGAGGCTCATCCAGACTTCGGTGAGCAGGCCCTCGAGGTCCTCGACGCCGCCGCCGCTTTGAGGCGACGCACGACGCCGGGCGGTACGGGTCCGGACGCGGTTGCCGTCCAGCTGGAGCGCTTTCATCGCCGCCTCGCCGCTGACGCGGCTCGACTCTCCGAGCGGGAGGCGTGAGCTTTACAAGAGACCCGTTAGCAGCGAGACCGCCTCGCCCGAGGCGCCTGCCGCGGCAGCTTGGTCGCGGGCGACCCGGTTCTGGTGGCGCCAAAGCTGCTCGGCAAGGTCTTAAAACGGGGGCCCCTTTCGGCACGCATTGTCGAGGTGGAGGCCTATCGCGGCGCGGCCGACGCCGCCTCGCACGCCTTTCGGGGTAAGACGTTGCGCAACGCTACGATGTTCGGTCCGCCCGGGCACTTGTACGTGTATTTCACCTACGGGATGCATTTTTGCGCGAATGTCGTTTGCTGGCCGCCAGGCGAGGCGGGCGCCGTCCTCCTCCGGGCGCTGGCCCCGCTGAGCGGGCTCGAAGAGATGGCGGCGCGCCGCTACAGCGGTCGAACGACGAAGAGCTGGCGGCAAGAGGACTTGTGCTCCGGCCCCGCGAAGCTCTGTCAGGCCTTCGGCCTCGACCGTGGTGCAGACGGGTACGATCTGATCAGCGGAAAAGAAGGACTTGTCCTGCTCGATGACGGGACACCTCCACCCGAGCCGGCGGCCGTCGGGGTGCGGATTGGCCTGGCCAAGACCTGCGCGTCTCGCGACGAGCCGTGGCGTTGGTGGGTCCCCGAGGAGCCGAATGTGTCAACGCGGCGCGCGCATGGCTAGTATGTCTTCTTAGCGGCAAGACCTGGTGAGATTCCCGGTTGAGCTGCGAGCGCCACGGCAGGCCCTCGGAAGGTTCTGGGCGGAGTCCCGGAGCTTGACACAGGTTTCAATCGTGCTACGCTCAAGAGCCGCTCAGAACGGGGCCGACCTGAACTGAGCGACCTCCAGGCAAGGTCTTCGGACCCGCATCCTGGGAGGGTGACGTGCGCCGCCGCCCCAATAGAGGGCAACGCACGCAGATCGCGGTGGCACCTCCTTCCGAGAGGAAGTGTGCTCCGTCGTCGCTCCTTGACAACGGAATAGGAACAGCCAAAAGCCAGTGCGGGTGGCTGTCGGGGCCTTTAGGCGCCGACGGTCACGAAGTCAATGCACTAGAACGGACAACAAAAAACTGTTCTTGTGCCAGTTGGTACCTCGTTCACCGTATCGAGGTACCAGCTCTCCAGGTCAAAACGCCGGTCTCACCGGCGCAGAGATCTCGATGGAGAGTTTGATCCTGGCTCAGGACGAACGCTGGCGGCGTGCTTAACACATGCAAGTCGAACGGAGTCGATCTGGTGGCAACACCGGTGAAAACTTAGTGGCGAACGGGTGCGGAACACGTGAGCAACCTGCCCCAAAGACCGGGATAACACCGGGAAACTGGTGCTAATACCGGATACCCCCACGAGCTCGCATGGGCTTGTGAGGAAAGGGTTTCCGCTTTGGGAGGGGCTCGCGGCCTATCAGCTTGTTGGTGAGGTAACGGCTCACCAAGGCGACGACGGGTAGCTGGTCTGAGAGGACGATCAGCCACACTGGGACTGAGACACGGCCCAGACTCCTACGGGAGGCAGCAGTGGGGAATCTTGCGCAATGGGCGAAAGCCTGACGCAGCAACGCCGCGTGGGGGATGAAGGCCTTCGGGTTGTAAACCCCTTTCAGTGGGAACGAAATTGACGGTACCCACAGAAGAAGCCCCGGCCAACTACGTGCCAGCAGCCGCGGTGATACGTAGGGGGCGAGCGTTGTCCGGATTTATTGGGCGTAAAGAGCTCGTAGGCGGCTTGGTAAGTCGGGTGTGAAACCTCCAGGCTCAACCTGGAGACGCCACTCGATACTGCCCTGGCTAGAGTCCGGTAGGGGATCACGGAATTCCTGGTGTAGCGGTGAAATGCGCAGATATCAGGAGGAACACCAGTGGCGAAGGCGGTGATCTGGGCCGGTACTGACGCTGAGGAGCGAAAGCGTGGGGAGCGAACAGGATTAGATACCCTGGTAGTCCACGCCGTAAACGTTGGGCACTAGGTGTGGGGCCTTATCGACGGGTTCCGTGCCGCAGCTAACGCATTAAGTGCCCCGCCTGGGGAGTACGGCCGCAAGGCTAAAACTCAAAGGAATTGACGGGGGCCCGCACAAGCGGCGGAGCATGTGGCTTAATTCGAGGCAACGCGAAGAACCTTACCTGGGCTTGACATGTGGGGTAAGGCGCAGAGATGCGCTGATCTTCGGATCCCACACAGGTGGTGCATGGCTGTCGTCAGCTCGTGTCGTGAGATGTTGGGTTAAGTCCCGCAACGAGCGCAACCCTTGTCCTATGTTGCCAGCGGGTAATGCCGGGGACTCGTAGGAGACTGCCGGGGTCAACTCGGAGGAAGGTGGGGACGACGTCAAGTCATCATGCCCCTTACGTCCAGGGCTGCACACATGCTACAATGGCCGGTACAAAGGGCTGCTATCCCGCGAGGGTGAGCGAATCCCAAAAAGCCGGTCTCAGTTCGGATCGCAGTCTGCAACTCGACTCCATGAAGTCGGAGTCGCTAGTAATCCCGGATCAGCAACGCCGGGGTGAATACGTTCCCGGGCCTTGTACACACCGCCCGTCAAACCACGAAAGTCGGCAACACCCGAAGCCGGTGACCCAACCCTTTTAGGAGGGAGCCGTCGAAGGTGGGGTCGGTGATTGGGGTTAAGTCGTAACAAGGTAGCCGTACCGGAAGGTGCGGCTGGATCACCTCCTTTCTAAGGAGTCACGGTCGGTCTCGTTCATTGAGACCGAGCATTCCTAGTCGATCACTGGTTAGTCGGCTGCGTTCCCGTCCGCAATGGTTGAAGCCCGCGAGCTTGCTCGAGGGATCCCATAGCGGTTGAGATCGTGGCCCAGTTGTTCCTATTCCGTTTCCAGGGAGCGCCGGCGGCGTGCCGCTGCGCCCCTTGAGAACTCCATAGCGAGCACGAGCATCTTTTATAGAGATTCTCCAAGCTACAAAGAGCCAACGGTGGATGCCTTGGCGCCTGAAGCCGATGAAGGACGTGGGTGGCTGCGAAAAGCCACGGGGAGCTGCCTACCAAGCTTCGATCCGTGGATGTCCGAATGGGGAAACCCCGCACCCGTCATGGGGTGTGACTCCGGTCTGAATGCATAGGACCGGTAGAGGGAACCGGGGGAACTGAAACATCTCAGTACCCCGAGGAGAAGAAAGCAACAGCGACTCCCTGAGTAGCGGCGAGCGAAACGGGATCAGCCTAAACCGGACCAGTGTTAAAGCCTGATGGCGTTGCTGGGTCGGGGTCGTGGGACCTGATGGAAGAGGCATCAGACTCTTCACGGAGTTACAAAACTGCTGTTTAGTGGAAGCATGCTGGAACGATGCGCCATAGGGGTAAGAGCCCCGTACACGAAAGACATGCAGTCTCCGTTCAGTAATCCCGAGTAGCGCCGGATCTGGGAAAGCCGGTGTGAATCTACGAGGACCACCTCGAAAGGCTAAGTACTCACAGGCGACCGATAGTGAACTAGTACCGTGAGGGAAAGGTGAAAAGCACCCCGGGAGGGGAGTGAAATAGTACCTGAAACCGTTGGCTTACAAACAGTCAGAGCGTCGTCGGCAACTTGTTGCCGGCCGTGATGGCGTGCCTTTTGAAGAATGAGCCAGCGAGTTACCGTGTGTGGCGAGGTTAACCCGATTGGGGGAGCCGGAGCGAAAGCGAGTCTGAATAGGGCGTTTAGTCGCATGCGATAGACCCGAAGCCGAGTGATCTTGCCATGGGCAGGCTGAAGCGGGGGTAAGACCCCGTGGAGGGCCGAACCCACTATGGTTGAAAACATAGGGGATGACCTGTGGTAAGGGGTGAAAGGCCAAACAAACTCGGTGATAGCTGGTTCTCCCCGAAATGCATTTAGGTGCAGCGTCAGATGTTCAGCATCGGAGGTAGAGCACTGAATGGGCTAGGGGGCCTACAAGCTTACTGACCCCAATCAAACTCCGAATGCCGATGCTCCAGAGTCTGGCAGTGAGACCACGAGGGATGAGCTTCGTTGGTCAAAAGGGAAACAGCCCAGACCGCCAGCTAAGGCCCCAAATTCTAGGCTAAGTGGGAAACGATGTGGGAACGCAAAAACAGCCAGGAGGTTGGCTTAGAAGCAGCCATCCTTGAAAGAGTGCGTAATAGCTCACTGGTCGAGTGGTCCTGCGCGGACAATTTAACGGGGCTCAAGCCTAGAGCCGAAGCTGCGGATTTCCGCTTAAGCGGGAGTGGTAGGGGAGCGTCGATCTCGCAGAGAAGTGGTGGTGTGAACCGACGTGGAGTGTGATCGAGTGAGAATGCTGGCATGAGTAGCGAGAGAGGGGTGAGAAACCCCTCCGCCGTAAGCCCAAGGGTTCCTGGGGAAGGCTAATCCGCCCAGGGTCAGTCGGGAGCTAAGGCGAGGCCGAGAGGCGTAGTCGATGCACAACTGGTTGATATTCCAGTACCACCGTGTCCGCGCCCATCCTGAATCGAGGGTACTAAGGGGCTGGCCTTCGGGCCGATCCGACCGACCTCGACAAGGGAAGCGAAGGGGGGACGCAG